>CAVRXW010000049.1:0-21154 GCA_963725125.1 uncultured Actinomycetes bacterium | reverse complement strand
CGCCGCGCACACCTACCTGCAATACACCGGGCACCCCACCACCATCTACGTCCGCACCAACACCAGCCAGACCAATCAGGTGGATAACCTGCTCGCCGCCCAGGCCAACCCCCAGCAGCCCGAAGAGGTCAACGTCTCCCAGCCCTCCGCCGCGCTGACCGCCCAGGCCGACGCCCAGGGCGCCTTCGACGTCCTGTTCCTGGGCCTGGGCGCGGTCGCCCTGCTCGTCGGCGCCGTCGGCGTCGCCAACATCATGGTCATCTCCGTCCTGGAGCGCCGCTCCGAGATCGGGCTGCGCCGCGCCCTGGGCGCCACCAAAGGCCACATCCGCACCCAGTTCCTCGCCGAAGCCATCCTGCTCGCCGTGGCCGGCGGCGCCGCCGGGATCCTCTTCGGCGTGGCGGCCACCATCATCTACGCCAACACCAAAGGCTGGGCGGTGGTGATCCCGCCGCTGGCCTGGGCCGGCGGCCTCGGCGCCACGATCATCATCGGCGCCGCCGCCGGCCTGCTGCCCGCCCTGCGCGCCGCCCGCATGTCCCCCACCGAAGCACTCTGGACCCTCTAACACCCCGCTGGCCGCCGGGCCGGTGACAATGGTCCGGTGGCCGGCCCGGTGTTCCGACGTGACCTGTACCGGGGAACCGCCGGGTACTACGACCAGTTCCGGCCCCCGTATCCGGCCGGCCTGATCGGTGACCTGGCGGACCGCGCCGGGGCGGACGGCACCGGCAGGATGCTCGACCTCGCCTGCGGGACCGGGCAGCTCGGCTTCGCGCTGCAGGACCGGTTCGCCGAAATCTGGGCCGTCGACCAGGAGCCGGAGATGGTCGCGGTGGTCCGCGACAAGGCCCAGGCAGCCGGGCTGCTCCAGTTCCGCGCGGTGGCCTGCGCCGCCGAAGACCTGCGGGTACCCGCCGGGTCGTTCGACCTGGTCGCGATCGGGAACGCCTTTCACCGGCTGCCCCGGGATGCGGTCGCCGCCAGCGCCTTCCGGTGGCTGCGGCCCGGCGGGTTCCTGGCGCTGGCCTGGGGCGGCTCGCCGCACGAGGGCGAGGCGCCATGGCAGCGGGCCCTGCGGCAGGCCATGGACCGGTGGAAGACCCGGGTCCAGGCCCACGGCCGGGTCCCGGCCGAGTACGAGCAGGACCGCAGGGAACGCCCGGATCTCGTCATCCTCCGGGATGCGGGGTTCGAGACCGCAGGCCGTCACCAGTTCGCCCCGGTCCACGACTGGACCCCTGAGGCCCTGGCCGGCTACCTGCTGTCCACCTCGGTGCTCTCGCCGGTGGCGCTGGGCGGCCAGGCCACGGAGTTCGCCGCCGACCTGCGCCGCGAACTGGTCGCCGTCCAGCCGGACGGGCGGTTCCGGCAGACCATCATCTTCGCCTACGACCTCGCTCGCCGTCCCGCCTGAGCCGCTAACCAGACTGCGCGACCGCGGCGGCGAAGGCGGCCATGGAGCCGAACTCCCAGTCCGGGGTCACCGGCGCCGGGGGCTGCGGGGTGGCACCCCAGCCACCCCGGTCCTGGCGCCGGTGGATCCAGACCGTGGGCAGGCCCGCACGCTGGGCGGGCACATGGTCGTGGAACAGGCTCTGCGCCACGTGCAGCAGGCCGCCCGGCCGGATCCCGAGGCGGGCCGTCTCGCTGGCCAGGGCCTCGAAGTTCCGTGGTGACGGCTTGTACGAGCCGACGTCCTGCGCGGTGATGACGCTGGTGAACTCGACGCCGAGCCGGGCGTTCGATCCGGCGAACGAGGCCCGGTCCACGTTGGACAGGATGATCAGCTTGTACCGCCTGCGCAGCAAGGCCAGCGCGTCGTGCGAGTCGGGGAACGCGGGCCAGTCGGGCACCGAGCGGGCCAGGCGGGCCGCGTCGTCATCGGTGACCTCGGCGCCGAGTGCGTCACCGAGCAGCCGCATCCCCCGGGCCAGAACCTCCGGGTACGGCTCGGCGGGATGCTCCGCTTCCACCGCGGCCTCGATCGGCGCATACCCGGTCAGCAGTTCCTCGCCGGTGATGTCCAGGCCGCGGGCCCGTGCCCACGGGGTGAACACGGCAAGCAGGCCGGTCTCCCAGTCGATCAGGGTGCCATAGCAGTCGAAGCTCAGCGCCTCGAAGTCGGTGAGTTCCACCGCTCCTGAGTACCAGGCCGGGCCGCGGCGCGCTAGACAGGCGCCTTAGCGGCCTCGGCCTGCTCCTCGAAGATCTGGACGACCTCCTCGACGGAGTGGCCCTTGGTCTCGGGCACGAACCTGTACACGAATCCGATCGCCACCAGCGAGAGGACCGCGAAGGACACCATGACCCAGCCCAGCCCCCATGCATTCTGCCAAGCCGGGAACGCCTCAATAAGCGCGAAATTGGCCACCCAATCGACGGCCGCGGCGATCGCAGCAGCCCGGCCACGGACAGATGTCGGGAAGACCTCGCCCTGGAGCAGCCAGCCCGTCCCGCCGACACCGATCGCGAACGAGGTGATGAAGAACGAGAAGCCGACCATGACCACCACGGTCTTCGGTATGTCGGTGAGGAACGCCACCGCGGCCGCCGCGACCAGCATGAACACCGCCATGCCCAGGTAGCCCCCCATGGCCAGCGGGCGCCGGCCGAACTTGTCGATCCAGCGGAAGGCGAAGTAGGTCGCGATCACGTTGACCGCGCCCAGGATGGCGGTGACCTCGACCCCCGCCACCGCGGCGGCGACGGCGTTGTGCGAGCTCTGGAAGAAGGTCGACAGGATCTTCGGGCCGTAGTAGAAGGGAATGTTGATCCCGGTGATCTGCTGGAAGATGAAGAACACGCAGACCACGATCAGCGCCCGGATCACCCCTCTGGTCCATTGCGTCTTCCGCTGCCGTACCGCCTCCGTGTTCTTGAGCTGCTCCGCGGCGGAACGAATCTCCGCTTCGGTGGTCTCCATCCCGAGCTGGCCGAACGCCTTCTGCGTATCGGCGTAGCGCTCATGGAGCATGAGCCACCGGGGGGATTCGGGCATCCGGGCCCGCAGCGCCACGGCCACGATCGCCGGCAGCGCGCCGATGCCAAGGATGAGCCGCCAGTCGAGGCCGCCGGCGCTGTTCGGCAGCGCCAGCAGGATGACCACGGCCACGAGATAGGACACCAGGATTCCCACGGTGATCATCCACTGCTGGATGATGCTCAGCTGGCCGCGCCGGTCGCGCGGCGCGAACTCCGCGATGTAGGAGGTGGCGATCGCGGAGTCGGCCCCGATCGCGAGCCCGATGAGCGTGCGGGCCGACAGCAGCATGAAGGCGTTCACGGCGAACGCCGAAAGCAGCGCGCCGATGGCGTAGATGCCGGCGTCGGTCATGAGCAGGGTCTTGCGCCCGAAGTGGTCGGTCAGCGGCCCGGCGATGAGCGCTCCCGCGCCGGCGCCGAGGGACGCACCCGCCACCAGATAGCCCGTCCAGAAGCTCGACAGGTGATAAGCAGGTGATGAAGTAATGAAGACCAGCGCCGAGCCGATGTTGGAGGTGTCGTACCCGAAGAGGAACCCGCCGACGCAGGCCAGCACGGCCAGGTACCAGTAGAAAGATGTCGGGATCCGCGAATCCAGATCCTCGAGCACATTGCGCTCTGACGGCTGGCTGGCCCTAGTCTCAGATACCATCCGCAGACCTTCCTCGGTTCCGCTCCGGCCACCTCACCCGGGCCGCCTACGGCACCAGGGCCCGGGTCGCTGCTGCACCCGGCTACCCGTCCGGCCGGCTGGCAAACGCATGCTCTAGCGGGTGACATAACGCAAACCCGGCCTAGCGGGAGGCGCCGGGCAGCGGCCCGGGAGCCAGGGTGGCTTTCCACATGGCGTGCGCTGCCGGGCCTGACGTGCGACACTGCCACGGGGTGGTTATTGGGCCGGCCGCTTGCCCGGGCGGGCTCAAGAACCCGTTTCCGGGGTCCGTACGTGGAACGGTAACCGCCCTGGAGGGGAGCAGATAATGCCCGATCAAGAGCGTCTGTCCTACGCCCCGGCCGGGCCGGGTGCCGTCCAGCCCTGCTGGTTGTGCGGGATCCGCTTGCCCGCCGACCACATGATGGCCGACGGCGGCGGCGCTTGTGCCGACGTTCGGTGGTACTGCCTGGACAAGCGGGGATGCACCGAGCGGTGGACCGCTCGCGCCACCAGGCCGGCCGACGCCCGGCTGAGCAGCGCCGGGGTCCCGGACTCCTGGGGCTCGATTGGCTTAGAGTCAGGCGTCGCCGGGCCTTGAAGCGCCCGGGTGGCGGCGGGCCCGCCGTGGGACCGGGGCTTGCCGCAGGCCGGTGAACATGCCGTGCAGGGTGGTCACCCCGGCACCGGCGGACCGGACGTCCAGCACCAGTCGTGTCGCGCTGCCCTGAACCGTCCACGTTGCCCAGGGGCAGCACTGGGTTTCCACGGCCACCAAGGCGCGCAACTCCGCTTCGGCGCCCGGTTCCGGGCGGAAGCTGAGCCGGATGCCGTCAGCGGTCTTCGCATACCGGGTCATTGCGCGGGCCGCGAGCCGCTCCCAGCGGCGTGCCTGCTGCGCCAGGCCCGCCCGGGTGAGGGAGCAGGCCACCGGCACGGCCCCGGTGGTGTCATCGGCGGCGGGTGGCTGCGGTACGGACATGTCCTGCCTCCTGGATGCGGACCCCGCTTGCCATCGTCATTGTTAAAGTCGGCTTGATGTCAAATCCCGGTGCCGGCCCGGACGCTGCCCCGCCGCTCACCATCGGCGCGGTGGCCAGGCTGGCCGGCAAGAGCACGGCCGCGATCCGCTACTACGAGCAGATCGGGCTCCTGCCCGAGCCCGCGCGGGCCGCCGGGCGGCGCAGGTATGCCCAGGCCACCGTGCGCACGCTGGCGGTGATCGAGACCGCTCAGCGGGCCGGCCTGGCGCTCGATGAGATCAAGATGCTGCTCGCCGCATCTCCCGGAGACCCTGCGGCGGTGGAGCGGCTCCGCGAGGTGGCCAGCCGGAAACTTCCGGAGATCATCGCGCTGATCGAGCGCAGCGAACTCGTCCGCGACTGGCTTGAGCTGGCCGCGCGCTGCGAATGCCCCGACCTCGGCCAGTGCCCGTTGTTCGGCGAACCGGGCCTGCCAAGCGCAGCGACCGGTCGCCGCCCGCCGCGCCGCTCGCGGTGATCCGCTGGCCGGGCCCGGATGATCCCCGCACGGCTGGGAAGATGGCTACCCAGAGGGGAGTGGCATGCCTGGCAAAGTCGAGCTGATCGCGTACGCGGACCGTTTCGGCGGCGACCTTGCCGGGCTGCACCGCCTGCTCAGCGGCCCGCTGCGGGGGCTGTTCGGCGGCGTGCACGTGCTGCCGTTCTACCGTCCCTACGACGGGGCCGACGCGGGGTTCGACCCGGAGGACCACACCGAGGTCGACGCGCGCCTGGGATCGTGGCCCGACATCACCGCCCTGAGCACCGATCACCGGGTGATGACCGACGTGATCGTCAACCACACCTCTTCGGGCTCCCCGCAGTTCCGGGACTGGCTGGCCAAGGGCGACGCGTCGCCGTTCGCCGGGATGTTCCTCACCTTCGGCACCGCGTTCCCCGGCGGCGCGACCGAGGAGATGCTGCTGCGGCTGTACCGGCCGCGGCCCGGCCTCCCGTTCACCCCGTACCTGCTCGGCAGCGGCAGGAAGGCGCTGATGTGGACGACGTTCACGCCGCAGCAGATCGACGTCGACGTCCGCCATCCGGCAACCCGCGATTACCTGCTGCGTATTCTCGACCGGCTGGCCGGGGCGAACGTCTCCCGCGTCCGGCTGGACGCCGTCGGTTACGCGGTGAAGACGCCCGGCCTGACGTCGTTCCTGACCCCGGAGACGTTCAAGTTCATCGGCGAGCTCACCGCCTGGTGCCACGAACGCGACCTGGAAGTCCTGGTCGAGGTGCATTCCTACTACCTGCACCAGGTGGAGATCGCCCGGCAGGTGGACTACGTGTACGACTTCGCCCTGCCGCCGCTGATCCTGCACGCGCTGACCGCCGCGGACGCCGGGCCGCTGCTCACCTGGCAGGGGCTGCGCCCGGCCAACGCGATCACGGTGCTCGACACCCACGACGGGATCGGCGTCATCGACGTCGGCCCGGACACCTCCGACCTGGGCAGGCCGGGCCTGCTGCGCCCGGACGAGCTGTCCCGGCTGGTCGAGGCGATCCACACCAATAGCGGCGGCACCTCGCGGCAGGCCACCGGCACCGCGGCCTCGAACGTGGACCTCTACCAGGTGAACTGCACGTTCTACGACGCGCTCGGCCGCGACGACAACCGCTACCTGCTGGCCAGGGCGCTGCAGTTCTGGACGCCGGGCACCCCGCAGGTCTACTACGTCGGGCTGCTCGCCGGCGGCAACGACATGGACCTGCTGGCCCGCACGCACGTCGGCAGGGACGTCAACCGGCACCACTACACGCCCGCCGAGATCACCGATGCCCTGGCCAGGCCGGTGGTGCGGGCACTGGCCGCGCTGATCAGGTTCCGCAACCGCCACCCGGCGTTCGAGGGCAGCCTCACCTGCTCGGGCAACGCCGCGAGCATCGAGATGAGCTGGGCCCGTGATGGCGACGAGGCCGTCCTGCGCGCCGGACTGGCAGACGCTTCCGCGGAGGTGACATGGACCGAGAACGGCACCCGCCGCAGCGCCCCGCTGGCCGCGCTGCCATGACCGGGCACCGCGCGGCGGGCCCGCCCGGGGGGACGGCATGACCAGCGATCGGGCGGGCCAGCCCGCCGGAGCCGCCGACCTCGTCGACGTCGCGAAACTGGTCACCGCCTACTTCACGGTGCATCCCGACCCCGGGGAGCCGGCGCAGCGGGTGTCGTTCGGCACCTCCGGCCACCGCGGGTCCGCGTTCACCGCGACGTTCAACGAGGACCACATCGCCGCCATGACGCAGGCGATCTGCGAGTACCGGGCCGCGCAGGGCATCAGGGGCCCGCTGTACCTGGGCGCCGACACCCACGCGCTGTCCGAGCCCGCGCAGGTCACCGCGCTGGAGGTGCTCGCCGCCAATGGCGTCCACGTGCTGTGCGACGCGCGCGGCGGGTATACGCCGACCCCGGCGGTGTCCCGGGCGATCCTGGCACACAACGCGTCCCGCTCGGCCCACCGCGCCGACGGGATCGTGGTCACCCCGTCGCACAACCCGCCCACGGACGGCGGCTTCAAGTACAACCCGCCCGACGGCGGCCCGGCCGGCACCGGCATCACCCGGTGGATCCAGGACCGGGCCAACGAACTGCTCGCCAGCGGCCTGGCCGGCGTGCGGCGGATCCCGTACGCGCGGGCGGCCGCGGCCGCGACCACCGGGCGGTTCGACTTCCTGGCGTCCTACGTTTCCGCCCTCGGCCAGGCCGTCGACCTGGCCGCGGTCAGGGCCGCTGGGATCCGCATCGGCGCGGATCCGCTCGGTGGGGCCAGCGTCGCCTACTGGGGTGCGATCGGCGAGCGTTACGGCCTGGATCTCACGGTCGTCAACCCGGACGTGGACGCCACGTTCCGGTTCATGACCCTGGACTGGGACGGCAAGATCCGGATGGACTGCTCGTCCCCGTCGGCCATGGCCGCGCTGATCGCCCGGCAGCACGACTTCACGATCGCGACCGGCAACGACACCGACGCCGACCGGCACGGCATCGTCACCCCGGACGGCGGGCTGCTCAACCCCAACCACTACCTCGCCGTCGCCATCGACTACCTGTACCGGCACCGGGACGGCTGGCCGGCCACGGCGGCCGTGGGCAAGACCCTGGTCAGCTCGTCGATGATCGACCGGGTGACCGATGGCCTGGGCCGCCGGCTGCTGGAGGTGCCGGTCGGGTTCAAGTGGTTCGTGCCGGGCCTGCTGGACGGCTCCGTCGCGTTCGGCGGTGAGGAGAGCGCCGGTGCGTCGTTCCTGCAGCGCGACGGGTCGGTGTGGACCACGGACAAGGACGGCATCCTGCTCGCCCTGCTCGCCTCGGAGATCACCGCGGTGACCGGGCAGACGCCGTCCGAGCTCTACCGCGGCTTGGTGGCCCGGTACGGGGAGCCCGCCTACGCGCGCATCGACAGCCCCGCCACCAGGGCGCAGAAGGCGGCGCTGGCCAGGCTGTCCCCGGACCAGATCACCGCCGACCGGCTCGCGGGCGAGAAGATCACCGCGGTGCTGACCGAAGCGCCGGGCAACGGCGAGCCGATCGGTGGCCTCAAGGTGGTCACCGAGTCCGGCTGGTTCGCGGCCCGTCCGTCCGGCACCGAGGACGTCTACAAGCTCTACGCCGAGTCGTTCCGCGGGCCCGGGCAGCTCGCCGAGATCCAGGACGAGGCGCGGGGCGTGGTGGCCGCGGCCCTTGGCTGACCCCGGGGATCGCCGGCGTCCGGCGGGCGGACGGCTGGCTGGCCGTCGTAGCGCATCATGAATCGTCTGCCCGGCTGGCCGGGCCGCCGCCCGCCAGCCACTCGCCGCGGCGCAGTCGGTACTCCACGTCGCCGTGCTCGTTGCCGTCCAGCGGGTCTGGCCAGTCCAGGTGGACGGTGCGTGCGTACCGCAGCCCGGCCTTCTCCATGACCCGCCGGGAGCCGGTGTTCACCGCCATGGTCGTGGCCACGACCTCGCGCGCGCCGAGGCCGGTGAACGCCAGGCGCACCAGGGCCCGCGCGCCCTCGGTGGCGTATCCCTGGCCCCAGGCGCTGCGCCGCAGCCGGTAGCCGAGGCTGGCGACACCGGTCTGGCCGCGTGCGTCTGGCCAGTGGACCATGGCGTCGCCGGTCGGGGTGACCGGCCGCAGCCCGAACCAGCCGATGAACTCCCCGCTCGCGCGGGTCTGCGCCGCCCAGTAGCCGAAGCCGGGGAAGCGCAGGTGGCAGCACGCGAGTTGGGGCAGCACCTCGTCGCGGATCTGTGCCAGCGACCGGGTGGCGCCGGTCAGGAAGCGCATGACCAGCGGATCCCCGTCCAGGCTGAGCAGGTCCGCCGCATCGGCCGGGGTGAACCGGCGCAGCGCCAGGCGCTCGGTGCCCATGCCAGCCACGCTAGCCCTTGACCTTCCCGTGCCCAGCAACTCGATCGGGCGCGGCACCGGCTCCCCGGTGCTGCCGGGTGCGGCCCCGGCGCCTGCTGCGGGCCGCGGGTCAGGAGCTGACCGTGGACTCGGCCTCGTATCCGGAGTTCGCGTCGTCGTCCTCCGCCGGGCCCTCCTCGGCGATACCGAACCTGGACTGGCCGTAGAGGTAGGCGAAGCCGGCCAGGCCGACGATCACCGCGCACGGCCACCACCAGGAGGCCCTGATGGCGACCGCGACCATCAGGCCGACGTAGGCGGCGGCGATCGTGACGGTCCCGGCCAGGGCCCGCGACCGCATGTTGATCATCTTCTGGCGCTCGTCGCGCCCGGAGGGGGCCAGCGTGCCTTCCTTGATACACCGTCCGTCCTGGATGTACACGGTGACCACGCGGACGATCGTGCCCACTTCGATCACGATCGCCAGGAACCAGGAGGATCCGCCGCGCACCAGCCATGCGGCTGCGAAGGCGGTCCCGGCCACGGCAATCCCCGCGGGCCGCCACAGCCGCGGGCGAAGGAATGTCGTCATCTGCCTGCCTCCTCCTCGGCCCCGTTGCGCATGATGTCAAGGTAACTTTACCTCGCCGCGATGTCAAGGGACCTTGACAGGGCACGGCATGGGCTCCGGCATGCCTGTCTCACATCCGGGTCCGGCCAGGTGCGGCGGCTGCGACTGGCGACGCTGCCGGACTGAGCCGGTGGCCCGGCCAGGGGTTTTCCCAGAAGTCTGGGAAGTCCCGGCGGATCGTTGACCGCGCGGCGCGGCGCCGCCCATTCTGGGCAGCGAATCACGGGGGTGCACGCCGGACCGCAGCCCCGTCTGCCAATGTTCGCGAAGGGACTGCTGATGGCGTACCGCGGCACCACGGCGCACGTCCGGGCTCCCCTGCAGGCCCGAAGCCGGCGGCGCTGGCTGCTGGCCACCGGGATCGCCGGGCTCTGGCTGGTCTGCCTGATGGGCACCGGTTCCGTGGTGGCAGGTACCACCCTGCTGATCCTGCTCGGCGCCATTGCCGCCGGGTTCGTGGTGGTGCTGCGGGTGTTCGGGCTCGGCCGGGATCACCCTTGGTTTCACCATGCCGCCAGCCGGCCGTGGCGTGACGGGCGGGACGTGCTGCGCGTGGCCATGGGCCACCTGTCCGAGGTCTTCATCGTGACCCCGCAGGGTTCCCTGCTGGCGCCGAACGCGGTGGAACTCCGGATGAACCCAGCCGACATTGAGTCACTGGCCGAGCTGATCGATCTCAGCCTGGTGAACGCCAGCGCGGCCGAGGCCTACGCGGCGGAGGTTGCCGCGTGCTCCGCCCGGGTCGTCAGCAACGTCCCGCTCGAGGTGTGCGTCGTCGCGGATCCGGTGGTTCCACCGGGGCGCTACCGGCTCCGTCAGCGCGCGGCGGGCGCCATGGGCCTGGCCGACACGGCCACCGGGGCGGACCCGGGGCGCGCGGCGTACCCGGCTGGCCTGCCGGGCGCCCACCCGGCTGGGGCGTACCAGGCGGGCGCGTACCCGGCTGGGGCGTACCCGGCGGGGGCGTACCCGGTGGACGCGGCGGGGGCGCACGCGGTGGACGCGGCCCCTCCGGTGAGCGCGGGCGTCGGCCCCTTCCGCGACGGGCGGACCAGGTCCGAGGTGGCGGTGACACCGGCGGTCATGCCGGGCGCCGTGACGGTCGCCGAGTCCGCGCTGGCCCCGTTGCTGCGGCTGATCACCAACGGCGCCGTCGCCGAAACCCGGGTTTCCGGCGCCCGGGCGGGGCGGGACCCGGCCGTGGAACTCCCGTTGCCCGGGGATCCCACCGTGTCCCGGGTGCATGCCACCTTCGCCTGCGCCGGCGGCGAGTGGCGGATCACCGTCCTGGGCCGCAACGGTGTGCTGCTGAACGGCGCCCCCGTGAACGGCGAGCAAGTCATCCGGGACGGGGACGCCATCCGGTGGGGACGGCAGGCCGGTGCACCGGTGTCCACGGTGGTCATCAGGTAACCGCTGCGGCCGGTACCGGTTCCGCCCGGGCGGAAGGGGCTATCCATGCGGGTGAGCGTCCTGGTGCTGATATGCGCCGTCGTCGTGCTGGTCCCGCTGGGGGTGTGGTGGCTGGCGCGCACCGACGCGCTGCTGCGGGTTGCGGGGGCGGACCCGCGGTACGTGCAGACCGTGCCGGACCGGGTCCGCTACACGTCGATGGGAGCCATCGTGCTCCTCACCGCGACCGCGGCCACCGCCTCGCTGACCCTGGCGCTGTCGCTGGTCTTCACGGCGCGGGACTGGCCCTTCTACCTGCCGGTGGGCATGCTGTGGGGCGCCATCGTGCTCAACTTCGACCGCTGGATCGTGAGCAGCATCGACTATGGCCCGCTGACGGCCGAGGACGCGGCGCAGGCCCGCCCGCCGCGCACCTCGTCCAAGGTGGTCCACTTCGCCGTCCGCTTCACCATGTCCGCCCTCGTCGGCCTGGTCATCAGCGAGCCGATCGTGCTGGCGATATTCGGCCCGGAGATCAACCAGCAGCTCGCGGCCCAGCACGTCACCGACATCAGCCAGCAGACCGCGCAGATCAACGCGGCCGCCGCGAAACAGCTCGCCATCATCAACCGGCCGGTCACCGCCGCCCAGCAGGCCCTGCGGGCCGCCACCCGCAAAGCCGGCCAGGCGCACAAGATCTACCTGTGCGAACTGACCGCGCAGTGCCACAACCTGCCGCCCGGCGAGGTCACCCAGGTTCCTGGCCTCGGCCCGCAGACCACGCAGGACTACCAGATCTGGCGGGCCGACGTCCGGCTGCAGGACAAGGCCCAGCGGACGGCCGGCAGCGCGGCCGCCCGCGCGCGGGGCCAGGCGGCGGCGCTCAGCCAGCAGACGGCCGGGAAGATCGCGGTGGCCACGAAGAAGATCGACGCCGACAACGGGCTGCTGGCCCGCGAGCGGGCGCTGGACACCCTGAGCCGGCAGAACTCCGGGTTCCTGTTGCGGCGGTTGCTGCTGTGGCTGGCCCTGATGTTCATCGACCTTGCGCCGGTCCTGCTCAAGACGTTCTCGCCCGGCACCGTCTATGACGTGCTCCAGCGCAACGCGGCGGTCCGGCTGGCCCGCAACTCCCATACCGACGCGGTGGCGGACGGCGACCATGAGAGCCGCAAGCGCACCATCAGCCGTGACTGGGATCTCAGGTACCACCACGCCGAGTCCGAGTCCGGGTACCGCCGGCGCGTGGGCACGCTCGGGCCCGGCCCTTGGCTGGCCGACGCGATGCCCCCACCGGGCCTCACCGGCACGATGAACGGCACCGGGGCAGCCGGCAACGGGGCAGCCGGCAACGGGGCAGTCGGCAACGGGGCAGCCGGCACCGGGGCAGCCGGCAACGGAGCAGCCGGCGCGGTGGGCAACGGGCTAACCGGCCTGGGCGTGACCGGTCCGAGGGCGCCCGGCATCGGGGTGACCGGCGGGGGCACAGCAGGCGGCGGCGTGACCGGCGGGGGCGCGGCGGGCGACGGGGTGACCGGCCCCTCGGCGGGCGCGGCGGGAACGGCCGCCGTCGCCGGCAACGGCTGGGTGATCGGGAACCGGTGGCAGATCCAGCGGCCACTCACCGACGCGCCGCACTCGGGCCGGGTCCCGTTCGTGGCCGTCGACCTGCACCGTGAATACCTGTGCGAGGTCGTCGTCAAGATAATCGCGCCGCCGCCGGGGGCGCTGGGCAGCAGGGCGCTCACGGAACAGCGCCATGCCCAGATGGAGATGTCCCTGCCCCTCGGGCCGGTGCACGACAACATCGCCGAGGTGCTGGACTGTGACCTCGACGTGCAATACGGCTGCTACATCGTCACCCGGCTGTACCCGATGTCGCTGGAACGGTACCTGCGCGCGGCCGCCGAGCAGGACACGCTGACCATCGGCCGGGTGCTCGGCTTCGCGGTCCAGATCCTCGCCGGGCTGCGTGCCGCCTGGGACCTGGGCCTGGTCCACCTCGACCTCAAGCCTGCCAACGTCGCCCTCACCGAGGACGGGCAGGTCAAGCTCATCGACTTCGGCCTGGCGCAGCAGTACCAGCGGGCCGGTGGCGGCAACGACACGACCGCGGCGGCGCGCTTCACCCCGTTCTACGCGCCACCCGAGCAGATGGCTCGGCAGCCCAACTGGATCAGCAGGAACGCGGACGTCCGGGCCCTGGGCGCCGTGGTCTACCGGATGCTGACCGGCTACCCCCCGCTGTACCGGGAGGCACGCGCGCTGGGCCTGATCGACTCCTCCGGGCAGTACGAGTCCTCGCCGGACATCAGGAACCTGATCGCCGCGGTGGAGCCGGTCCCGGTCCGTGACCTCATCGGTTATGTGCCGGAGGACCTGGACATGCTCGTGCGCCAGTGGCTGCGGACCGACCCGCAGATGCGCTGCCCCGGTTCCCCGCACACCATGGGCGAACGGATCTGGGCGCAGCTGACCGCGGTCCGGGCGCGGGCCGACGGGCAGCCCGAGGCCGGGTTCCTGGTGGGCCCCCGGGTCACTCACGAGCCGAGGAGCGCGCGGCTGCGTGGCCGGTGGCAGCCGGCCCCGCCGCCGGGCGACGCGGTTCCGCCGTCCGGCGACGTGGATCCGGTGGTCACGCACGACGGCCCGGCCGGCCATGGCGGCGCTCTCGACTTCCAGACCGTTCCGGAAGCCCCAGGGTCGGCGGCGCGGCCGGAGGCCCATGGCCACCGTGACGAGGCAGAGCCGGTATGACCGGCACCACACCGCCGGGGGAAGGCGAGCGGACCCAGCCGATGGCCGCCCCGCCGTCGCTCAGGAAGGCGCCCGCCCCTGACCAGAGCGGCCGCGACCTGGAAGCCCGCGATCTGACGGGCCGCGATCTGGGGGGCCGGGCGGCGTGCGGCCCGGCGGGCGGACCGGCAGCGCCCGGACCGGCAGCGCCCGGACCGGCAGCGGGCGGCCCGGCGGCGGGCGGCCCGGCGGCGGGCGGACCGGCGGCGGGCGGACCGTATGCCGACATGGACACGATCGACGAACCGGACGCCGCGGCGCTTGCCGCCCGGGCCGGTTCCGGGCCTGCCCGCGATGCCGCCGCCCAGGATCCGCCCGGCGCCGGCCGTGCCGCGCTGGCCGCACCGCGGACCGGCAGCGTCCGGCCAGGCGCCGCGCCGCCTCCCACCTCCGGCGGGTCCGCGCTCGCCTGGCTGTGGGGCGAGCAGGGACAGGCCGGTGAGTACCTGCTGGCCAGCCGCTCGGTGACGGTCGGCCGCAGCCCCGGCAGCGACATTGTGCTCCACGACAGGACCGTGAGCCGCGAGCATGCCAGATTCGAGTACGACGGGAGCCAATGGTGGCTGCTGCCCGTCGGTTCTGCGGGCCCGACCTGGGTCAACGGCCAGCCCCTCGCGCGGGGCCAGCGGCTCCCGGTCACCGACGGTGATCGCCTGCGGTTCGGCTTCCACACCCAGTTGCGGCTGCTGGTGCCGGGTGCCCGCGGCTAGCGCTGCCGGGCTGCGGTCCGGCCGCGATCGCGGGCAGGTGTCGTCCGGGAACGGCCTGAATATCATCGCTACCATGCCATCGGCTGTCGGATGTGCCACCCGGGCCATCCACGTGGCCGGCGGGTGAGCGCCGATGGCGGAGCTTGTCATCCTGCCCGCGGGCCAGAGCGAGTGGTTCAACTGCTCACCCGACCAGATCACATGGCTGGACCGGGCCACGCTCAGCGGGGGCCAGGATCCGACACTGCACCGGTCGCCCCGCTGCCCGGGCCTGCGGCACGTGCATTACCGGTGGGAACTGTTCAGTCGCGACACCACGCACGCGGTGTACCTGGCGCCGTACGCCGACGGGTCGCCCGGCCATTTCCAGGACGTGCAGGCCCGGGCTGTGAACACCCTGCCGCCCGCCTTGCCGCGTTTCGAGACGCACCCGGTGGAACTGCCCACCGGCGCGTGGGTGGTCAGCGTCGGGAAATGGATACTCCCGCTCTGCATCACCGGGTCGGAGGAGGACCCGCAGTGGCCCGACGGGCTGGAAGGCGTGGCCGAGGAGGAAAAGAACACGGTCGGGCCCACCCGGGTATCCGGATCCGCCAGCCCGGCGCTGCCGGACGCGGTGTCCAAGGTGGATGCCTATTTCAAGCGGAACGGCGTGGCCCGCATGGCACTGGCCTACTACTACCGGGACTACATACTGGGCGCGGTCGCCCCGCAGACCACGGCGATGATGGACGTCGCGATTGCCCTGGACCTCAGCAGCGAGGGATCGGTGGGGGAGTTCAAGAAGGAACTCCAGCGCCGTATCTGGAACGAGCAGCACCACCAGCGCCAGCTTGCCCAGTTCCTGCTCGCTAATGGCTTCATTGGCCGCCCGGATCTGGAACGTGCGCTACGAGTCGCCGCCGCGAACGAGGCCTCGGGCAGAACCAAGGTGGCGCGGGAACGTCTCAATTACCGCCGGAAGAAGTGAGGGTGCGCCCGCACGGCAGGCCGTTACCCGGGGTTGCCTTGCGTGTGCGGGATCCCCGCTGGCACAGTACATGTAGGTACTAGACCGGGGGTACGATCATGGGCTACCAGCTCCGGTTGCACAGCCAGATCCGCCGCTGGCTCACCGATCTCCGCGACGCCGAACCAGAGCTTGCCCGCGTTGTTGGCGAGGCGATGCTGGCGCTGATCGACGCGGGCGATGCCCTCGGGCCGCCGCTGGTCGTCCCGCTGGAGTCCGTGCTCAGGCAACCGAAGGATCCCCGGGAAGCCCTGGATCACGCCAACCAGCGCCAGCTCGAAACGCTGACGAAGGTCCGCCGCGGTGTCGTCGGCGTGGCAACCTCGCGCAGGCGCGTTGAGCTGCAGGTCGCCTCCCTCGAACGGCAGGGTGCCAGCCTCGTCCGCCAGCACGAAGAGGCGCTCGGGGCCGGCCGGGAGGATCTGGCCGAGGTGGCCGACAGCAGGGCGGCGAGTATCCGGGAGCAGCTCTCCTGGCTGCGCCGTCAGGTTCTCGTGCTGACCGCCGAGGAGGCGGAACTGACCATTGCCAGCCAGCGGCTGCACGCGAAGGTCGAGGCGTTCCGGATCCGGAACGAGACGATCAAGGCCAGCTACACGGCCGCCGAGGCGTCCCAGCTGGCCCGCGATGCCATGGCCGGCCTCGACGCGGAGGCCGCGGACCCGAAGGCGGGGGGCCTGAGGGCTGCCGACCCGGAGGCCGCCGACCCGGAGGACGCAGACCCGGAGGCCGCGGATCGGGAGGCAGCCGCGGAGGGCCGGTTCTCGTTGCGGACCGTCCGTGTCGGGCCTGCGGGGTATGAGGTGCTGCGGGAGATCCAGGATCAGGTGCCGTCCGCCGAGGACGCCACCGGGCCCGGAGGCTCGCGAGGGCGTGCCCGTGCCGGACGGCATGATGGAGCTTCGGCCGGGTGCTCCCGGCGACTTGCGGGCAGGCTTGCTGTTCGTGGTGGCGCCCCAAGGCACGGCGACCGTGGTCGCCTACGTCACCGATCAGGGCCGCTCCCACGACAATTATCAGGACGTGATCCGGATCGCGGCCGAACGCCTGCCCGCCGTGACCGACGGCCCGGACGTGGCGGCGCCCGATGACGCGTTCACCTCCTATGACGCGGATTCGTTTCTCGACGAGTTCTTCCCCGGTGCGGAAACCGAGGTCGAGATCGGGGCGGGCACCCTCGTGGCCCGCAGCCGGGCGCACACCCTGGCCGAGGCCCGGCAGCGGATGAGGCTGACTCAGGCGCAGGTCGCGCGGCGGATGAGCGTCCGGCAGGAACGGGTCTCGGCGATCGAGCGCGCCGAGCCGGGCGCCACCGAGGTGCGCACGCTCGCCGCCTACGTCGGCGCACTCGGCGGTCGGCTGGAGATCGTGGCGCACATCGGGGACGAGCGCATCATCCTGAGATAGCCCGCGTCCTGGGCAGCCCGCGCCCGGGGGCGCGCCGGGGGGCCCTGCCCCTCCGGGCCTCGCTCCCGAGGCCGCGTTCTGCGGGTCTGCGCTCCCCAGCCCTGCCGGCCGGGCTTGCGCTCCGAGCCCGCGCCCGGGCTTGCGCTCCGAGCCCGCGCCCGGGCTTGCGCTCCCGGGCCCGCGCGCGCCGGGCTTGTGTTCCCCAGCGCGCGCCCGGGCTTGCGCTCCCGGCCGCCGGGCTTGCCCTCCCGGCCAGCGGCCGCCGGGCCTGCGCTCCAGGCCCCCGCCCGCCGGGGCCTGCGCTCCCGCCGCCCGGGGCCAGCCCGGGCGGCGAAAGTGATGAACGTAGCGTTCATCACGATCTTTGCGGATGAACGTCACGTTCATCACTAACGGTTGCGCCGGGGAAGGCGGTCCTGGCGGTCAGGCCGGGGCGGCTCGCACGTAACCCGTGCACTGGTGCGGACCAGTCGGGTCCGGGGTGCGTAACGCTCCGAAAAGAGAGGGGTAAAGGTCGCTTGACATCGGCAGGGGTGTAAAGGTACCTTCACATCGGAAGCGTAAAGCTACCTTGACATCGGAACGGATCGGGAAGCGCAGCCAAGCGGCAGATGCGAACCCGGTCACCTGCGGGAGGTGCTGACCATGAGGACCCAACCACTGACTCTGCTGGCCGTGATCGGCCTCGTCGCCTGCTGGAGTGCTGTCGCGCTGGCCTGGCTGGGCGGTGCGATCTACTACGAGTCCCGGGCCCCGGCCGAGCGGACCCGCCGCTCGTTCGTGTCCCCCACCGTGATCAGCACGGTTGTCATGGTTCTCTTGCTCGCCACTGTGCCCCGGGCGGACTGGCTCTCCCTTGAGGTTCATGTGGTCTGGATTCGCGTCATGGGCCTGGTGATCCTGCTGGCGGCCACGGCGCTGACGGTCTGGGCCCGGCTCGCCCTCGGCCCGATGTGGAGCGCCGCGCCCACGGTCAAGGAGGAGCACAAGCTCCGCACCAGCGGGCCGTACGCCATTACCAGGCATCCCATCTACACCGGGCTGCTGGGGATGCTGATGGGCTCCATGCTGCTGGCCGGGGGCGGCCGGTGGATCGTGCCCTTCGCGGTCTACCTCGTGGGCCTTGAGTTCAAGATCCGCATCGAAGAGCGGCTCATGCTGGCCGAGTTCCCTGACGACTACCCGCGCTACCGCCGGCTCGTGCCGCGGCTGGTGCCCGGCCTGCGCCTCGTCGGCGCGCACCGGGTGGTCAGCGGATAGCCGGACAGTCTTCACACGGCCGCGCGGCGCTCAGCTACCTGGCGCCGCGCGGCCGCGCATTTGCAGGCCGGCCGATGCGGCGCCGGGCTCCGGGACTGTTCCCCCCGGCGGGTGCTGTCTTGACGGGCCCTTGATCGTGAGTGCTCAGGTTACCGGCGTGCGGTCGCACCGGATGGCCAGGGTCCGCACCATGCCTGGCGGGTTAGCGGCGTCTCCGGCCACTCGCGGAGGGGCGGGCAAAAACCATTGACCGGTGCGCGGTCGCGTGTTTTGATCAGGCAACGCAGCACGCGCTCGGCTGCGGTTCGGCGATTGCAGGTGCGGGGACTTGCATGCGCCTCCACGGGGATGCCAGAGCGCGCCGGTTCAGACGGGGCACGCGCTGCGCCCGGCCGCGGCCGGGCGCAGCGACCGCTCGGACCTTTCCGGCCATTCCAAGATTGGTGCGCTTCCGAGCGCGGTAGCCGCACCGCTCCTTCTGCAGAGGAGGCAGTCAATGCCAGTTCAGATGGAGAGCTTCCAGCAGGCTTGGGACAACCTGTCAGGGCACGGACTCGACCTGACCCGGGCCAGCTTCGAAATCGGCTGGGAGTTAGCACACGTCGCCCACCTGGTTTCTGCTGCGCAGGGCGGGGAGCCAGCCGATCTCGCAGGTCCGCAGGCGGCTGCTGCCGCAGGCGGTGCGGCGACGGTAGGAGCGGGCCAGGATGGGCCCGCTGCCGGGGCCCAGGACGCGTCCGCCCCCAAGGCTTCATACGAGGAAATACTCGAAGTCGAAGATCTGTCTGCGATGGACGACATCCAGGTGAGGATTGCGCGCATCGGCGCGGCTCTCTGGTATTTCAGAGGTAATCCCGGCGGCGAGATCCCGGCCAGCACAGGCCTCTCGGTACCCGACATCACCATGCTGCAGAACGCCGCAGCCAAGAACAAGGGCGAGGTCCGCCCCCTCCTGGGTGCCTTTCATGTGCAGATGGTCGAGGCTTGCGCGTCACTCGACGGCACCACCATTGCGACCGAGCCTAATAGCACCACCCCTGCCATCAACGGCATGAAAGAAGCGTATGAGGTCGGCAGGCTGCTGGCGGCTATCGTCCTCAAGGGCTGTAATGCGCCTGCAGATGACTTCAAGAAGCTGGTCTGCGTGGACGCAGCAACGATGTCCCCGCAACAGGAATCCGCCGCGTTCCGGGCTCACTCACTGCTCGGCGGCCTGCGGGGCTGTTTCCCGAGTGCGGCGGCTTATTCGGTTGCCCGGCACCTTGAGGACTGGTCGGACTGGGCGAACGGGCAACGTCGGGAACCCTGTGGACTATGCTGCCGGGGCGTTTCAGCTAGAGGCGGCGCAGACGGCGCTGCGCGGCCAGGGCAAGGTGTGGCGGGCCATCCTCTCAGGCCAGACGCTCGCCAGGGACTACATCGTGGCCACGAGCGTCACCGACGCGGCGAATCGCCTGTTCGTCAGCTGGGCGGCCAACGCCACCGCGATCGCGAGGTCGTTTCTTCGCACCGCGCTCGCGCGGTTCTTCCTGGCGATCGGGGTTATCGCACTCCTGGTGTTCTTCGGGGCATTCGTCGTCGATCTCGTCACCCAGGGAGCCGGGACCAGTGGCGCCAAGAACGGACTCACGATCACGGCGATCCTGGCCGCCGTCGCCAGTGCCGCCGGCATCTTCCACGTGAGCAGGACGCAGGTCACCTCCGCCCTGGCCGAAATCTGGGGGATGGTGGAGCAGCCGATGGTCGAGGCGGAGCTGATCGAATCCATCGCGCTGTCAACCCGGCGGCTGCCGTCCGACACCGTGGGCGGGGCGTCTCCCCCGCAAACGAGGACGATGACGGCCCGCCTGGCCCGGGCCAGGCAGGGGAGCCTGCCCAAGAAGCGTGGCCTGTCGCGCGGCTGAAGGACCGCCGGGGACCTGCTCGTCCAGCGCAGGGCGACCGTACTGATGGATGCCGCCGGCCGCACGGCTCCGCCGTGCCGGCCGCCACCCGGCCGCCCGGTTCTGCCACTGTGCGATCAGGTGCATACGATCAGTTATGCTCTCCCTCGGACCAAGGAGGGGCGATGACCGGACCGGGCCCAACGGCCTTACACACCCGGGGTTATGCCGCCGGGGACGAGATAGACGAGATCGCCGACGGGATGATCGCCTTCGCGCGGACCCTGCGGCGACTGCGCGCGCGGATGCCCGTCGGCCCGGGCAACCAGCATCTGTCCGTCAAGGTCGAGAACCTGGGAATCCTGAAGCGGTACGCGGAAGACCTCGGCATCGACGTCACCGAGCGGAACGGCCGCTACCGGGCTGTCCTGCCGTTCGGGCCGGGATTCGCCTACGTCCTATGGGCCGACGACCGCCGATAAAGGTGAGGGCCCCGGGGCCAGGCCCAGGCCGGCAGGCGGTACATCGGACCGGAGAACCGGCCGCAGGGCCGGTCGCAGAACGGGCAGGCCGGCTGACCTTGCGGACAGCCGCAGGGCCCGCACGATCTGACGGGTGAGGGGATCATCGGCGCATCCGTAATCGGCATGCCCTCACGCGTGCACCCCTCCCACCCTGCAGCCCGAGCGGCGTGACCCACCACCTTGTTCTGGCGAAGGTGACACGAGGTGCTTCAGGGCTTCCCCCAGCTGGCGCGGGTGGCGCGCGGCACTAGGGCTTCTCCTCGCGCGGCTCAAATCCTCCGCACCGCGTGACTGGGAGACGCGGGTAACGGGGAAGGGTGCTGTCCCATGCGGCGCGCGTGCAGCGGAGGTAGGCGCTGCCCCGCTGTGTCTCGTTGAGCTTCGCATGCCTGCAGGATCCGCAGAGCCCTGGCTCCGCACCCAGCTTCAGCCACGCAGCATCAGGCGGCCGTTCGGGCATGAGACGCAGAATATGCCGCTGTGCTGGGCCCTGACCCCCGGCCGCCGGATGCGCCGGCGGCCGGGAATCGCCGCTGCTCGATGCCTATGC
>CAVRXW010000048.1:0-23790 GCA_963725125.1 uncultured Actinomycetes bacterium | reverse complement strand
CCACGCATTGCTCCTGCGGATCGCCACCCGGCAGGATCTGAGCATGCTCGGCCCGCTCGCGCTGGCCATTCGCAATTCGCCCACCCTGGCCGATGCGCTCGAGTGCACCTCCCGCTACCTGTTCGTGCACGCGCGGTCGTTGAGCCTGACCCTCGAGCCGGACCCGTACGGCGACCGGTCGGTCACGGCGCTGCACTACGGCGTCCGGGCCGGGCTGCCCACGCCGATCCAGGGCACCGATCTCGGCCTGGCCTTTCTACACCGGACCCTGTCGCGACTGGTCGACGGGCCGTATGGCTTGCGCTCGGTCGAGCTGCCCTACCGGCCCCCGGCCGCACAGGCGGTGTACGAGGAATTCTTCGGCGCACCGGTCCGATTCGCCCGCCCGGCCGCGCTGCTGCGGGTGCCCAGCAGTCTGGCCACTCGGGCGGTGCCCGGCGGCGACGAGCATCTGAGCCGCCTGGCAATCGCGTTCCTCGCCGAGCAGGCCGCCGACGGCGGGGATTCCATCGTGCCGCGGGTGCGCGCCGCCGTACAGCAGCTATTGGGCACGACCGCACCCGAAATCTCGGCCGTGGCACGGCTTTTGACGCTGCATCCGCGCACCCTGCAGCGGCGCCTGGCCATCGAGCACACCCGTTTCGCCACCATCCTCGACGACGTGCGCCGCACCGAGGCCCGCCGCTACCTCACCGCCACGAATCTGCCGATGAGCCAGGTCGCCTCTTTGCTCGGCCTGTCCGAGCAGTCCACCTTCACCCGCTGCTGTCAACGCTGGTGGGGCGCAACACCATCCGCGGTCCGCCGCGAGCATGCCCTGGCGCCGCCGTAGTGGCGCGCCCGCTGGTAGGTCGGCAGCATCAAGCGGGCTGCGCCCAGCGGTTCGCAGTCAGCCTGAAACCCGCGGCCTGCAGTGACGTCGTCGCCTCGTACAGGCGTTCGTAGCCGGTGTGGGCGATCTTCCACTGCCCGTCAGCGATCCGATAGCGGTCGCGATAGTAGGCGGCGCCGCGGATCATGACATCGTACTCGGGGACGATCACCGTATCCTCCAGACACCATGTGCCGGTGGCTGTTTCGCCATCGACCTCGATTACCGGATGAGTGCACACGTGCACGGTGATGATGTTGGCATCCAGGGCCGAGCGCATGAATCCGACGATGGCGTCGCGATCGGTGAACCGCAGCGGCCCCCCGCCGGATGGCGAGCCGTAGTCACCGGTGGCGTCCTGCGCCAGGGTTCCAGCAAACTCGTCCCATTCCTTGAGATCCAGCGCCCGCAGATAGCGATATTTGAGCGCACGGATCTGCTCGAGCGCGACAAGATCCATCGCGGCCACCTCCTCGGTCCCGTCGTCAGGACGGTCGCGACCACCATAGAACATGTTCCTGTTTTACATCTTGGCTTTCGGCGACGGCGAGTGACGCCGGATGCCGATCATCGTCGACACCCCGGCCGCCGCCGAATCCGTGGCGAACGCGCCGTCAGGCGTGGGTGCCGCCGTCGATGCGGATCTCGGTGCCGGTGATGAAGGAGCCGTCCTCGAGAGCCGAGCATCGCCACCACGCCGGCGACCGTCTCCGGGCCGGCGAAGCCCTGGCCCAGGGCCGGGGCCAGCTTCGTGAACAGCGAGTAGTCCGCGTCCTCGGGCAGGCCGGGGCCGACGTTCTGCTTGCTGGAGCCGCTGCCGTCGGTCATGCCGCTGGATATCGAGCCCGGCGCGACCGCCACGGACGCGGATCCCCTGCTTGGTGTACTCGGCGGCGAGGGCGTGGGTCATCGACTGATGCCGCCCTTGCTGGCCGCGTAGGCCGCCATGTACGGGTGGGCGAAACTCGTCGACGTGGAGCGAAGTTGACCACAGCCGGGGCGTCGTCTCGAGCAGCGCCGGGATCGACTCGCGAATCACCAGGAAGGTGCCGGTCAGGTTGACGGCGATGACCGGTTGAAGAGCTCCAGGCTGGTCTCGTGGGTGTGCGAGGAACGCAGGATGCCGGCCGCGTTCACGAGCAGGTCCAGCCCGCCGAGGGTGGCGACCGCGGCGGCGACCGGCCTGCGTACCGAGCCCTCGTCGGCGATGTCGACCGCCACCGTGGTGAGCCGGTCGGAGCCCGGCCGGCGGCCAGCTCGGCGGTGGCGGCGAGTCCGGCCTGGTCGACATCGGCGGCGACGACGTGGCCGCCCTCGGCCAGCACCCGGTGCACCGTGGCCGGCCGATGCCGGAGCCGCCGCCGGTGATCAGGGCACGGCGATTGGCGAAACGATCCATAAGACTCTCCTTACCTGGCAAAACATTCTCAACTGACACGTTACGCCTACTTGGCACGTTGTGCCATAGTGGCAAATCTCGCGTATGCTGACTAGCGGGAAGGAGGTGGCCGACTATGCCCACACCGCAACCGGCCGGGCCCGCAGCGCGCCCCAGCCTGGCGCAACGCCGCAAGGAGCAGACGCGGCTCGAGATCGCCCGCACGGCCGCGCGCCTGTTCGCCGAACACGGCACCGCCGCCGTCACCGCCGAGCAGATCGCCGACGAATCGGGCGTCGGCCTGCGCACGTTCTATCGGTATTGCCGTACCAAAGAGGATGCCGTGGAACCGATGCTCTCGACGGGCGCGTCCCGCTGGCTGGACACGCTCGCGGCCGGACCTCGGCGTCTGCCGACGCCCGCGGAGTTCGAAATCGCCGCGGTGCACGCGATGACGCACGACGATGACGACGGCCGGGAGTTGCACAGCACGCGGGGACTGTTGCGCGCGATGACCGCCGATCCGGCCCTGCGTGCGGTCTGGCATCGAGTCAACCTGAACGGTGAGCAGGCACTCCTGGATGTACTGACCGACCTGGCCCCCGAAACCGACTCCCTGCGAAGACGTTTGACCGCGGCGGCCGCCGCGGGCGCCATCCGTGTCGCACTCGAGGAATGGGCCGCCGGCGACACTCCCGACTCCCCCGTCGACCTGGTCGTCCGCTCCATGCGCCAACTCACCAGCGGAATCGAGTAGGGGGCAGCTCGACACGCGTGCACGGCGTGGTGCCGACCTCCAGCATCCGGCCGCCGCAGCCATGCCGGAAACCCGCGATCGGCTCGTCACTTGGCGGAACTCTTTGCGGTGGACTTCTTTCCGCCGCTCGCCTTTTTCCCCGAGGACTTCTTCCCGTCGGCCGAGGGCTCGCGCACCGCACCCACCGATCGGCTCGCGCCGCGCTTGGATACCGCGCCGACCAGCAGGCCGGAATCGTCGGCGTCCACGCGTACGGTGTCACCGGCGCTCAGCTCGCCGCCGAGCACCAGCGTCGAGGCCCGGTTCTCCAGCTCCTTCTGCACGGTGCGCTTGAGTGGTCGTGCACCGAATTCTGGCTGATAACCGTTGTCCGCCAGCCAGTCTCGCGCCGCATCGCTGACATCGAGATCAATGTCCTGGGCGTGTAACCGCCGCTTGGGGCCGTCGAGCACCAGGTCGACGATGCGGCGCAGCTGTTCCCGGTCCAGGCGGTGGAAGACGATGGTTTCGTCGATGCGGTTGAGGAATTCGGGGCGGAAGTGCTGCCGCAGTCGTTGCATCAGTTGCGGCGTGATCGAGTCCAGGTCTCCCGCAGGCGCTGTGCGGATCACGTCGGAGCCGATATTGCTGGTCATGATGACGATGGTGTTCTTGAAGTCGACGGTGCGGCCCTTGGAGTCGGTGACCCGGCCGTCGTCGAGCAGTTGGAGCAGCACGTTGAATACGTCCGGATGCGCCTTGTCCACCTCGTCGAACAGGATCACCGAATACGGCTGCCGCCGGACCTTGTCGGTGAGCTGCGCGGCGTCGTCGTAGCCGATATATCCCGGCGGCGCACCCACCAGCCGCGATACCGTGTGCTTCTCCTGGAATTCGCTCATATCGAACCGGATCATCCGGTCCTGGTCGCCGAATACCGCCTCCGCCAACGCTTTTGCCAGCTCGGTCTTACCCACACCGGTCGGGCCGAGGAATAGGAACGAGCCGATCGGCCGGTTCGGATCCTGCATGCCGGCGCGGGCGCGGCGCACCGCCTCGGAGACCGCGACGATCGCCTCGTCCTGCCCGATCACCCGCCGGTGCAAGACGTCCTCGAGCTGCAGTAGCCGCCGCTTCTCCTCGACGGTGAGCTCGGAGACCGGAATGCCGGTCTGCCGGGACACCACCGCGGCGATATCGTCCAGGGTCACGGTCGGAACCTCGTCGTGCTGGATATGCTCGACGCGCTCGTGCGCCGCGGAAATCTGCTCCTTGAGGTCGTCGGCCCGCGTGTAATCTTCCGACGCGACCGCGGCATCCTTCTCGCGCTCGAGCCGCGCCAGCTCCTCCCGCGCCTCGCGCAGCTGTGGACCGGGCATCCGCGTGCGCAACCGGACCCGGGCTCCGGCCTGGTCGACCAGGTCGATGGCCTTATCGGGCATGAACCGGTCGGTGATGTAGCGATCGGACAGCTCGGCCGCCGCGACCAGCGCCTCGTCGTCGTAATGCACCTGGTGATGCTCCTCGTACGCGTCGGCGAGGCCGCGCAGGATCTCGATCGTGTCCTGGACCGACGGCTCGGAGATCAGCACCGGTTGGAACCGCCGTTCCAGGGCGGCGTCCTTCTCGATGTACCTGCGGTATTCATCGACGGTGGTGGCGCCGATCGCGTGCAACTCCCCACGGGCCAGCGCGGGTTTGAGGAGGTTGCCGGCATCCATCGAACCCTCACCGCCCGACCCGGCGCCGACGATGGTGTGCAGCTCGTCGATGAACAGGATCAGCTCATCGGAGTGCTCACGCACCTCGTCGAGGATCTTGGTGAGCCGTTCCTCGAACTCGCCACGGTACTTGCTGCCCGCCACCAGCGAACCGACGTCCAGCGCGATCACCCGTCGGTCGGCCAGCGTGCTGGGCACGTCGTTGTTCACGATGCGCTGCGCCAGCCCCTCCACGATCGCGGTCTTGCCGACCCCGGGGTCACCGATCAGGACCGGATTGTTCTTGCGACGCCGGGACAGGATCTCGATGGTCTGCTCGATCTCCTCGGCACGGCCGACGACCGGATCGACCTTGCCGGCCCGGGCCTCGGCGGTCAGGTCGCGGCCGTATTCATCGAGGGTCGGGGTATCGCTGGGCTTGTGCCGGCCCTGCGCGGCGGGCAGCTTCGCGCCGGACAGCGCCTGCGCGGCGGGACTCTCGGAGTTCTCGGCGATGCCGATCAGGATGTGCTCGGGCCCGATATAGCTCGAGCCGGCCTCGGCGGCGCTGCGCTGGGCGGTCCGAAGTGCCAGCTTCGCGGCCGGGCTCAGCACCACGCCGCCACCCGCCGTGATAGCCGATGCCTCGCCGCTACCGGCCGCGCTGCGCATCTGTGCGGCGATCTTGTCCGGGTCGAGGTCGAGCTGGGCTATCACGCCGCGCGAGGGCTCCACCCGGGTGGCCGCGTACAACAGGTGTTCCGGGGTGATCTCGGCATTCCCCCATTGTTCCGCCGACTCGCGGGCCGTAGCGACCAGCGTCTTGGCGTTATCGCTCAGCAACCGACCAAGATTCAATGCGCTGAACGGGCGGCCGCGCGGCCGACCCGGGACCGAAGAAACGATTGAAGATGTCGTCGATGGATCCGAACGAATCTGGCCATGCAGCGGTCACGTCCACACCTCGTTCTCTTGTGTGCGCCGCACCCGCGGCGCTGCCGACGGATCGCGCTCCACCGTACTCCCCGGCAACCCGCTCGAACCGCCCGAGTCGGTACCGAGTTGCGCTGCAGCAAATATCCCGCGATCATGGCGATGACCGCGTTCCCCCCAAACGATCTTTCCGTGGTGCCACACTCGAAGTTGGTTTGGCTCCAGGAAGCTGATTCGGCTCGAGGAGGATCTGTGACAACAGCACCGTCGTCAGTGCCCGCCGAGATCGAAGCCGTGCGGCCTTATCCCCGACGGGTCGCCCCGAAGGGTTCCCACGTCTGGAACATCATCACCACGACCGACCCCAAGCTGCTCGGGGTCATGTATATCGTCACCTCGGTCTCGTTCTTCTTGATCGGCGGGCTGATGGCCCTGCTGATGCGGGTCGAGTTGGCTCGCCCCGGACTGCAGTTCCTCTCACCCGAGCAGTTCAACCAGCTGTTCACCCTGCACGGCACCATCATGCTGCTGTTCTATGCCACCCCGATCGTCTTCGGTTTCGCCAATTGTGTTCTGCCGCTGCAGATCGGCGCCCCCGATGTGGCGTTCCCGCGCCTGAATGCGTTGAGCTACTGGCTGTATCTGTTCGGCGCGACGATCGCCACCGCGGGATTCGTCAGCCCCGGCGGTGCGGCCGACTTCGGCTGGACGGCGTACGTGCCGCTGAGCCTGGAGCAGCACTCCCCGGGGGTGGGCGGCGATCTGTGGATCATGGGGGTGGCGCTCTCGGGCGTGGGCACCATCCTCGGCGGGGTCAATATGATCACCACCGTGGTCTGCCTGCGCGCCCCGGGCATGACGATGTTCCGGATGCCGATCTTCACCTGGAATATCCTGGTCACGAGCGTGCTTGTGCTGCTGGCCTTTCCGATCCTCACCGCGGCCCTGATGGGACTGGAGGTGGACCGGCATCTGGGCGGACACATCTACGATCCGGCCAACGGCGGGGCGATCGAATTCCAGCATCTGTTCTGGTTCTTCGGCCATCCCGAGGTGTATATCGTCGCACTGCCCTTCTTCGGGATCATCACCGAGATCATCCCGGTGTTCAGCCGTAAGCCGATCTTCGGTTACACCACACTGGTGTACGCAACGCTGTCGATCGGCGCGCTGTCGGTGGCCGTGTGGGCACACCACATGTTCGCCACGGGAGCCGTTCTGCTGCCGTTCTTCTCGATGATGACGTTCCTGATCGCGGTGCCCACGGGGGTGAAATTCTTCAACTGGGTGGGAACCATGTGGCGCGGGCAACTGACCTTCGAGACACCCATGCTGTGGTCCGTCGGATTCCTCACCACATTCCTGTTCGGTGGCCTGTCCGGGGTCATCCTGGCCAGCCCGCCGCTGGACTTCCATGTCTCGGATACGTATTTCGTTGTCGCACACTTCCATTACGTGCTGTTCGGCACGATCGTGTTCGCAACCTTCGGTGGCATCTACTTCTGGTTCCCGAAGATGACCGGGCGGTTCCTGGACGAGCGGCTGGGCAAGCTGCACTTCTGGTCCACGTTTATCGGATTCCACACCACCTTCCTGGTGCAGCACTGGCTGGGCGCGCAGGGTATGCCGCGCCGGTACGCCGACTACCTGCCGAGCGACGGATTCACAACGCTCAACACGATTTCCACGATCGGGTCGTTCATCCTGGGCTTCTCGATGATCACCTTCGTGTGGAACGTCTTCCGCAGTTACCGTTATGGGCAGGTCATCACCGCGGACGATCCCTGGGGCGGCGGGAATTCACTGGAATGGGCCACGACCAGTCCGCCGCCGCGGCACAACTTCTACGAGCTGCCCCGAATCCGTTCCGAGCGACCGGCTTTCGAACTGCACTACCCGCATATGGTGGAGCGGATACGCACCGAGGCGCACGTGGGCTGGGGTGCATCCCGGGAGAGCTCCCAGTTCGTCGACGAGACAACCGCGGAAATCGCCGAGTGAGCTGACACTCCGGGATGAGGGCGGGCCCTAGGGTGGGATCGGCGGATCGTGCCCACGCCCGGAATCAGCGGCAGGTCCAGCGCAGTGACCCAGCCCGGCGGCAGGTCGTTGACCGCGGGAACGGCATTCAGCGCACGCATGCCGGTGGCCAGGCAGCCCGCCACCGCGGGAGTGCGGCCCGAGCCGTCGGTGAAGCGGAACGCGGTCTCCTGCGAAATCGACGGGGAGCCGACGATATCCACGCGGTAGACGTCGTCGCGGGAGCCCGCGGGCCAGTCGGGCGCGGCGTCAAGGCCGATCCGGTTGACGTGCTCGAGGGTGATTACCTCACGACCCCGGTAGATACCGTTGATGGTGAACCGGATGGCGGCGACGGTGCCCGCCTTCACGATTCCCTTGGCCGATCTGCCGGTCCTCTGGTGTCACCCACTTGTCCCAGGTGGTGGTGATGCGGTCGAGTTCGATCCCGGCGGCGCTGGCGATCATGGGCACGGTCGGCCCCCAGGCCAGGATGAGCAGATCCGGGTACTCCAGCAGCGCCTTGAATTCCGGTGGATGCCCGATGCCCATCTCGGACTCGTAGCTGCCCTCGTAATCGGTGTAGTCCACCAGCTCCGAGGCGCGCACCGACTGGACCTCCCCGCACAGGCCCATCAGCGTCATCGGGAACAGGTCGTTAGCGAAGCCGGGGTCGATGCCGGTGGTGAAGCACGATGCCCCGCCCGCGGCGCACGCTTGCGTGATCGGATCGCGCCAGACGTCAGGAAGCTTGTCCATGGCAGGCCACACCCACGGCGTCATCGCGGTCGAGCAGACGTCGATGCCTGCCCGCAGGAACGCGCCGATGACGCGGATGTTCTCGTCGGCGAGGGCCGCGGTCGGACCGTAGTGAACCACCGCGTCAGGGCGCAGCGCGATCAGCTCGTCGACCGAATCCGTCGCCAGCACACCAGTTTTCCCCTGCCCGCAGAGATCACCGGCGTCCAGGCCGACCTTCGCCGGGTTGCTGACCCCGACCCCGGCCAGCTCGAAGAGCGGATGGCGGAGTATCTCGGCCAGCACCATCGACCCCACCACCCCGGTGCCCCACAGAACGATTCGCTTCGTATCGTCCGACACGGGTCCTCCTGGGGTTCAGCGGTGGAATTCGCCGCAGTCGACGGTCAGCATCTGCCCGGTGACGGCCGAGGCGAGATCGCTGGCCAGGAACAGCGTCGCGCGCGCGACCTCTTCGGGCCCGGCCAGCCGCTGCAGGTCCGTCGGCGCGGCCTTCTCGCGGTAGATGTCGTCATGGCTCACCCCGGCCTGCGAGGCCAGCCAATCGAAATAGGCCTTGTTGATGTCCTCGTACACATAGGACGGCGCGACACTGTTGACCCGGATGCCGCGCGGGCCCAGCTCGGTCGCCAGCGACGAGGCCAGGTGCCCGAGCGCACCTTGGACAGGCTTATAGCCGGAGAACTCCGGCTGCGAGCTGTAGGACACACGAGTCGAGCATGATGATCGAACGGCACGGGACTGCGCGAGGATGTCCGCGAACGCGGCGAGTCGAGACCAGCGCGCTGACCACTTCGTCTCATCACGGTTCGCAGGGCCGCCGGATTCGATCTGGGTGATCGGGTCCATCGGCGGGATGGCGAAGGCGTTGTTGATCAGGCAGTCGATCCGGTCGAACTCGGCCACGGCCCGCTCGGCCAGAGCGCGGCGCTGATCCTCGTCGGTGATGTCGGTCGGGATACCACCGCCGCCGTGCGGCCATACGATCGGACCTCTTGCGCCAGTTCCTCCAGGCCGCGCTCGGTCCGGCTCACCACAGCACCACCGGTCGGCGCCCATCCGGGCCGCCTCGAGGGCGAAGCGAGCGCCCCAGGCCGGGCCCGACGCCCGACAGCACGATGGCCTTGTCCTGCAGCAACGCACCGGGCGATAGGCCTCGGCGGGTGCGGTGACATGCGGGGAAGCGGGCACGGTCCTCCTCGGGTCCGCAGCAGTTACACTATGAACGACTACCACGCCGACAGACTGTAACGACTCCTGCCCGAGCTGACAAGGACGGATTCGTGCCCGCACGCCATCGCCTCGGCCCGCGCCGCGATCCGGCGGTGGACCGGGCGGTGCTCGAGCCGCCCGCAGCCTGCCGTCGAACGGGGTTACGCCGACAACGTCGATCCGACGACATCGCGACCCGCGCCGGAAGCCCCAGCCGCCCCCCGCGATCTACCGCCGCTGGCCGTCCAAGGCCAGCAATCCCATCGCCAAGGCCGTCTTCCCGCACGTCGGCACCGACCAGGTCGCGCCCGATCTGGCCACCGAGATCCGCAAGGTGATCCGCGGGACGATCCAACTGTTCGGCTCACCGAGGCACGCGCGGCAATGCCCGGGCTGATGACGGAGATGCGCGCGGATTCCGGTCTATACCAGAAACTTTCGGCCCGGCTGGACACCCCGACCCGGGACGAACTGGGCGACTACCTCCCCTCCGGCGGCGACGTCGGCCGTATGGCGCACTGCTCGGCGACCAGGGCCAGCAACTGCTCGGCAAGCGCTACCGAGACGTCCGTGCCACGATCGGCGGCCACCTCGCCGCGCAACAGCCCGACAATCGTGTTCTGCCGGGGATTGGCCGACGGCTCGCGGACCCGCAGGCCTTCGAGCAGCGGCAGCAGTGGCAGAGCCTGCCCCAGTTCGTCTCCGGCGCCCCAGAACACCTGGCAGCCGCCACCGGCTTCCGCAAGAGCCGTGCGCACCAGCGTGGACTTGCCGATACCGGGCTCGCCCTCGATCAGAACCGCCCCGCCTCGCCCGTTAACCACTTCCGTCACGAGCCTGACAAGGGTCGCGATCTCGGTGTCGCGGCCGATCAGCACGTTGGCCCGGGGGGCGGTGGGCACGGACGGAATTGTACCCTCAGAACATTTTGGTAACAAGCGGTATGATTCGGGTGTACATTTAGCGGCCTAGGCATTTTTCTGCTACTAATGTCTTTGTTAGTGCCTCCAAGAGGCCGGTATGCAATTTGCGGCAAGCCTTGCACCGCAAGAGTCGATTAACATTTCACTACATGTCTTCGCGACATATTAAATGACATCTTACTCGCAGGTAGCGCGTAAATTGTGCGGCAATAATTAGTATTCAAAAAGTCGACAATAAAGGATTCCCCCGGCTAAATATTGGTCATAACTCCAGCAGGCGCGCAGGCGCCGGCGACTGGGGCTCCCCCGGCCCTGGCCTGGAAGTTTGCAGGAGGAGTCATGCGCATCGGGCGAGCCATCATCATTCCCGCTATCGTAGCGCTCGGCTTGGCCGGATCGGCCTTAGTCGGCTCCGCAATGCCTGCGGTGGCCGCGAGCGTGCCCAATGTCCACGTGCAGACGACGAGCGTCTCCACGGGCATCAACATGTACCACCACGATTGACTGACTGGCCTAGGACTGAGGGCGCTGCGGATCCATTCATTCCGCGGCATAGCTGTCACTGAGGCCGGGAAGCCGGGGGTGGAATGACCGCACCCAGCGTGGCTTGACCGTACGTGGCGTGCTGGCTTGTTCCCGGCCCGTTTCACGGTAGGACCCCGGGCGACGCGCGCCGCGGCGGCGGGATCGGCGCGGCCAGGTGGCCGCCGGCCCGCGCGACACTCGCCCGCAGGCCGGGCTGCTGTCCATGCGGCCTGGTGATGGCACCGGACTCTGGTGCGTCGTTCTCCGGACACCGCCACCAGCAGCCCATCGCGGGCGGTGAAGGCCGGGTTGCGGCCGGGATGTTCCGCACCCGCGGCATACTGCCATCCACACCGGTACGAGTCGGCCCGTCCCGTGCCCGGCGCGTGTAGCAGTGCCGTGGTCCACTCTTCGGTGGTGTACGGTGCCGATCGAAATAGGCGGCCGAGAACAGCGCCACCACCCGGTCACACCGCCCAGGGCGCCACCGGACCGTTACATATTTACTGCTCTTGTTCTGTTTTACGGCGTACCAGGGTTTGGTTACGCTGGACGTGAGTGCGATTGCAGCGAAAGTTTCACGCCCGCCTCCAGCCGGAGCGGGCACCCGGTCCCGCTCGCGCGCGAAGGAGGGCCGACGCATGACCGTGCCAGGTAGTCCCACCGTACGGCGCCGTCGGCTCGCCGCCGAGCTGCGTGAGATCAGGGAAAGCAAGGGCAAGAGCGGCGACGCCGTCGCCGCGGCGCTGCGCTGGTCGCCTTCCAAGATCAGCAGGTACGAGCGGGCCAAGACCGGGCTGCAGCCACGCGAAGTGGAGCGGCTGCTCGACTACTACGAGATCACTGGGCCCCGCCGTGAACTTCTGCTCGCGCTCGCCGCGGACGCCACCCAGAAGGGCTGGTGGGAGGACTACGGCGACAGCCTGTCCGCCGACTACCAGCAGTTCATCGGCCTCGAAGACGAGGCGAGCGAGATCGCCGTCTGGGACGTTTACGCATTACCAGGCCTGTTCCAGACCGAGGCCTATGCCCGGCATGTAATCGGCGCGTACCGGCAGATCGAACCCGTGACCCCAGGCATGATCGACCGGCTGGTCAAGGTCCGGATGCGGCGCCAGAACGTGGTGGACCGCGAGTCGGGGCTGAATTTGTCGGTAGTGATAGATGAGTCTGTGCTGCAGCGCCGGGTCGCCAACGAGCAGGTGATGCATGAACAGCTTCAGCGGCTCGCGCGGGAGGCGGACCGGCCTAACGTCACGTTGCAAATCCTCCCCATGGACGCGCCGCATACGGTCTTCGTGGAGTCGTTTGTCATCTTCCGCTTCGAACCGGACAGCGAAGCCGCGCTCCAGGACATGGTGAGCACCGAGCACCTGCGGAGCGGCTTCTCGCTTGAAGGCGAGAAGGAGACCTACCTGCACTGGCTCGCGTTCCAGATGCTCGCCCGGGCATCCCTCGACCCGGACCGGTCCAAGGAACTCATCCTCAAGACCGCCGAATCGCACTGGTCGGGCGGCCAGACGGAACCCTGAAGAGCACCCGGGCCCGGCCACACGGGGCGGCCGGCCGCCCGGCTGCTAAAAGATCACCCAGATTCCGCCGCGCTACCCTTGCCGATTACTAAGTCTTTTCACACCGAAGCCTCAGGTCCGGCATATAATCGGCAGCTACAGTCTGATCGAGCCGGTCACGCCGAGCATGATCCGATCGACTGGCCAAGATCCCGATACCTCAGGTTGGCGATGAGCGTGTGATGAACGAGCAGCTTCAGCGGCTCGCGTCGCCGGCCGGCCGATCTCGCCTGACGTTACAGATCCGCACCTTTGACGTGCCGGCCGCGGGCCGCGGGCAGTTATCCGCCATTCTCCGCTTCGGGCCGGACCGCGAAGCCGCGCGCCAGGGCGCAGCATGCACCGGGCAGGTGCACAATGACCTCGCACTGGATGGCGGGAAACAGGGCCGCCCACCCCAGGTAGCGCTCCAGCTGCCCGCCAGGGTGTCCCTTAGCCCGGGCCGGTGTAAAGAACTGACCCCAAAGACCACTGAATCGCACTGGTCGGGTGGCCAGCGCGAACCTTGACGCCTGCCCGAGCCACACCGGATCCCACGGATCCCGGCCCCGCCGTGCACTGAGCCTTCCTCGCACCCGCCGTTGCCGCCACGCCCGCCGCCGCTTGCAGTCTGTGATCGAGTCCCGGCCGGCGCCGCAGGCCGGATCTTGAGGCAGCCCGGCGCGCCTGGCGGCCGCCGGTTCGCCGCTTTTGCCGGATCAGCAGGTCAAATTTCGGTTTACCCGGCACCGTGCGGGACGCAAACAGATGATCGTTCACGGCGTGGCGCGCCGGCGTCCGGATCCCTCTCAGCTACCCTCTGGTGCTCAAAGGCCCCTCTATTTCTCTGTAGGGGTCAAGAGCCTCAAATGTCCACGGTGTCTCTCTAGTTCACGCACCTAGACACTCAGTAGTCGCTAACATACTTACCGTAGCCGCGGCTCTAGGCTACAACTCACAGACATTCAGGAGGTAGGACGTGACAACTTCTAGGCTCGGGGACCGCCCGGAAAGGTCGTCTGAGGCGGGTCTGTCCTGGATCAAGAGCTCATTCTCTTTCTCGAACGGTAACTGTGTCGAGGTTGCCAGCCTGCCTGATGGCGGCGTCGGCGTACGCGACTCCAAGGACCCCTCCGGCCCGGTGCTCCGCTTCACTCCGGGCGAATGGCAGGCATTTCTCGGTGGCGCACACGGCGGTGAGTTCGACCGGTTCGGCAAGTAGCACGCAAACCGGGCGTGACGCTATGCCGTCATGCCCGGAGCGGCCATTGATCAGAGCTTGCGCGAGGCCCCTCGACCACCGGGGGGCTTTTCGCGCCTGTGCCGTGTGTGTGTGCCGCCGCCGCACGGGGCCCGGTCCGGGATTCGATTCGCGGGGAAGCCGCTTGCCGCACCACTGCCGGGCTGGCGGGTAAAGCGGTCCCGGTGCAGCTCCGGTCCCGGGTCATGGGTGGCGGCCGGAGCCAGGGCCAGCGCGCGCAGCGTATTGCAAAAATATCTTCGGGCTGAGTCGGCCCGGGTGCGCCAGGGCAGCCGCAGCCGAATGTGGCCGGGCCTCTTGACACGGCCTTTGCCAGCGCTAACGATGACCTTAAATCACAGGTTTCCCGGGGCCCCTGTGGCTCGGCCGAATGGTGTTAGCGCTAACAAATTGTTAGCGCTAACATTTGACTCAGAGCGGCCCGCCAGGCGGCTGACCTGGGCCGGAGCCACACGTGCTCCTGCGGAGAAAGGAGGGTTGCCTGGAGACCCGGCCGGTAATCAATGGCGCCGGCCGAACTACCGACCTGCACTGGCAATGGATGATGGGACAGACATGATGGCACGTTTTCACTTTCGCTTAACGATACTGACGGTGGCACCGGTGCTCCTGGGTGCGCTATCGCTGGCCGGGGCGGCTGTGCCTGCCGCGCAGGCAGCGACGTCCCTGCCCTGTGACATCTATGCCGCGGCCGGCACGCCCTGCGTGGCCGCGCACAGCACCGTCCGCGCCCTGTACGCGAGCTACAACGGGTCCTTGTACCAGGTCAAGCGCGCCTCGGACGGCACCACACTGGACATAGGGACGCTGTCGGCGGGCGGCTATGCCAACGCCGCCGCGCAGAACTCCTTCTGTGCGGGCACGACCTGCATCATCACCGAGATCTTCGACCAGTCCCCGGAGCACAACAACCTCACGATCCAGGGGCCCGGCGGGAACGGCGGGCAGGACGCCGGCGCCAACGCGACCGCGCTGCCGGTGATGGCCGGCGGCCATCAGGTCTACGGGGTGTACGTCACGCCCGGCGTCGGTTACCGGAACAACGCCACGACCGGCGTCGCCACCGGCTCGGCGGGCCAGGGCGCGTACATGGTGACCAGCGGCACGCACGTGAACGGCGGATGCTGTTTCGACTACGGGAACGCCGAGACCAACAGCAGGGACAACGGCAATGGCCACATGGACGCGATCAACTTCAGCACGGAGTGCTGGTTCTCCCCGTGCTCCGGATCCGGGCCCTGGGTCCAGGCCGACCTGGAGAACGGCCTGTTCGCCGGGGCCAACGGCTCCGACACGAACAACCACGGCAACAACAGCACGTTCGTCACGGCCCTGATGAAGAACAACGGGACGACGACGTATGCCATCAAGGGCGGCAACGCGCAATCGGGCGGCCTGACCACCTGGTACAGCGGGCCGCTGCCCGACCTCGGCGGGTACGCCCCGATGCACCAGGAGGGCGCCATCATCCTGGGCACAGGCGGCGACGACAGCAACTCCTCCGCCGGGTCGTTCTTCGAGGGTGTCATGACCGCCGGCTACCCGACGGACGCGGCCGACAACGCCGTCCAGGCCAACATCGTCTCGGTCGGCTACGCGCTGCCGAGCACGGTGACCGGGCCGATCGTGGCCGGTGACGACGCCTCGTCCTGCGTCGACAACAACAACGGCAGCGGCACCCCGGGCAACAAGGTGCAGATGTGGACCTGTGACGGCAACACCGCCGCGCAGAACTGGACGGTGGCAAGCAACGGCACCCTGCAGATCGACGGCGGGTGTGCGGACATCACCGGGGCCAACTACTCCAACGGCACCCTGATCGAGTGGTGGACCTGCAACGGCGGCGCCAACCAGCAGTGGCAGGCAGAGAACGGGCAACTGGTCAACCCGGCGTCCGGCAAGTGCCTGGACGATCCCGCGTTCAACACCACCAACGGAACCCAGCTGGTGCTGTGGTCCTGTAACGGCGGCAGCAATCAGCAGTGGCAGCTCCCCTAGCGGGGGCACACGCGGCCGGCCGCCGGGGCACCAGCGGCGGCCGGCCGCGCCCGGGCGCTCTGGCGGCCGTGCGGGGCGGCCGTGCGGGGCGGCCGTGCGGGGCGGCCGTGCGGGGCGGCCGTGCGGGGCGGCCGTGCGGGGCGGCCGTGCGGGGCGGCCGTGCGGGGCGGCCGTGCGGGGCGGCCGTGCGGGGCGGCCGTGCGGGGCGGCCGTGCGGGGCGGCCGTGCGGGGCGGCCGTGCGGGGCGGCCGTGCGGGGCGGCCGTGCGGGGCGGGCGTGCGGGCGCAGCCTGCGGCCTCAGCCCGTTCCCGGGGCACCAGCGTCAAGCTCGCGGGCCAGGGCCGCCGGGGCACGCATCCGCCACGCGTCGGTCACCAGTTCCGTCAGCCGCTCGGCGTCCACCTCGGCCAGCCGGAGCATGACCAGCGGCCAGCCGTCGTAGCCGGGCGTGGTGAAGAAGACCCGGGGCTCGCCGAGGAGCAGCGCCTGCTTCTCGGCCTCGTCACCGACGAACAGGACCGCGATGTCGGTGCGGATCACCCGCGGCTTGCCCGGCGTGCGCTCGGGATAGGACCAGACGAACCCCTTGCCGCCGACCCGGAAGTCGAAGCCATCGCTGTCGATCTCCGCCACACCGGGCAGCGCCAGGGCGACGCGGCGCACGTCGTCCTGGTCAGCCATCGTGCTTCCTCCCGCCCTAGGCCGGCTGGACCAGCTCGCAGTTGATGACCTGGGTTCTCGCGATGGCGCGGTCGCGGACGTGGCCCAGTGACGTCCGCCGCTCGTCGGCCATGTACCCGTCCAGCGCGGCCGCCGAGGGGAACTCCAGGAACTGTATCTCCACCGGCTGCCCCTCCGCACCGCCGCTCCGCGCGCGCTGCAGCACCCGGCCACCGTGCTCCGGGACAAGGTCGAGCACCTGATCCTCGTAAGCCGCCAGAGCGTCCGCGGCACCCGGCCGCGCCCAGAGCAGGACGCACAGCGTCAGGCCCATCCACCCTCCCTGGTTCGCCGGCCCACCTCGTCCCTGGTGCCGCCGGGCCCGGCCACGGATCCGGTCCGGTCAAAGGGACCAAACAATCGCTAATCATGACATCTGGCACGGACGGCGGAATGGTTACTATCGGGTAGCCAGCACCGCAGGGAGGACGGGTATGACATCGCAGGCTGACTACAATCTTGCCGCCTTGGCCGAGGGCGCGTTCCACCGGCTCGGCGACTACGAGAGCCTCGTCTTCGAGGGCCAGGCCTACCGGTCGGGCGACCTGTTCGACCGCGCCTGCCGCGTGTCGGCGGGGCTGGCGAAGCTCGGCGTGTCGGCCGGCGAGCGGGTGGTGGTGCTGATGGCGAACTGCCCGGAGGTGGGCATCACCTACAGCGCGATCTGGCGGGCAGGTGCCGTGGTCACCCCGGTTGTGTTCCTGATCAGCCCGCCCGAACTGCAGCACATCCTGTCCGACTCCGGCGCGGTGGCGGTGGTGACCACCCCCGAGTTGCTGGCGACGGTGGCGGCCGCGGCGGCGGGTGCGCCGCAGTTGCGGCACGTGATCGTGGTCGGGGGCGCGCCCGATTCGCTGCCCGGCCATGTTCGCGGGGTGGACTTCGCCGAACTCGAGGCCGCCCCGGCGGCCGGCCTCGTGGCCGTCAGCGACGACGACCTGGCGACGCTCATGTACACCGGCGGCACCACCGGCCGGGCGAAGGGCGTCATGCTCTCGCACCGCAACCTGTACTACTGCTCCCGCAGTTCGCACGAGGCCTCGCACGCGGAGGGGATCACCAGGGCGCTGACGCCGCTGCCGCTGTCGCATGCCTACGGCATGATCGTCACCCTGGTCGGATTCCACGCCACCGAGCGTGCCCTGGGCGTGCTCCAGCGCTGGTTCGATCCGGCGCAGTTCCTGGCCCTGGCCCAGCAGCACCGGATCCAGCGCACGGCGCTGGTGCCCGCGATGGTCCAGATGCTGCTCGCCCAGCCACTGGAGGACTTTGACCTGTCCGCGCTCCGCTATGTGAACTGCGGCGCCGCGCCGCTCGCGGCGGAGACCCGCGAGCAGTGGGAGCGGCGGGTGCCGGGCAGCGAGATCCTGGAGGGCTACGGGTGCACCGAATCCGGCGCGGTGATCTCGGTGAACCCGCCCGGTGCCAGCCGCCCCGGCTCGGTCGGCAGGCCCATCCCCGGCTATCAGGTCGCGATCCGCGACGACGACGACGCCGACGTTACGGCCGGGGCCGACGGGGAGATCTGCGTCCGGGCGGACGGCGTGATGGGCGGCTACTGGAACTCGCCCGCGGAGACCGAGGCGACGCTGCGCGGTGGCTGGCTGCACACCGGTGACATCGGCCGGTTCGACGCCGACGGTTACCTGTACGTGGTGGACCGGAAGAAGGACCTCATCATCCGCGGTGGCTTCAACATCTTCCCGCGCGATGTGGAGGACGTCCTGCTCCAGCATCCCGCGGTCGCCATGGCGGGCGTCGTCGGCCGGCCCGACGAGCGCCTCGGCGAGGAGATCGTGGCGTTCGTGTCGCTGCGGCCGGGCGAGCAGGCCACGCCGGCGGAGATCACCGAGTTCGCCCGCGAGCGGCTCGCGGCGCACAAGTACCCGCGCGAGGTAACGATCGTGGACGCGGTGCCGCTCACCAGCGTCGGGAAACTGGACCGCAAGGCGCTGCGCGGCCGGGCCACCGGCGGCCGGGGGTAAGCCGCAAGGGCTCTCCGGCGGCTGCGCCGCGCTCAGCCGGGCCGCGCTCAGCCGGGCCGCGCTCAGCCGGGCCGCGCTCAGCCGGGCCGCGCTCAGCCGGGCCGCGCTCAGCCGGGCCGCGCTCAGCCGGGCCGCACTCAGCCGGGCCGCGCTCAGCCGGGCCGCGCTCAGCCGGGCTGGTCTGGGCGCTGCCGCCGCGTGTTGCGTGTCATGGAGAGCATGATCTGGCCGTAGCCGGCGTCGTCGTCCTCGTCGTCGTCCTCGTCATCGAGCAGGCCCGCCACCGCCTCCAGGTCCACGTCGGCGGCCACCGGCTGGGTGCCGTGCGGATCGTGCAGCGATGCCTCCGCCTGGGCCTGGGCCTGGGCGGCGGCCTGCCGCGCGGCCTCCCGCCTGGCCACGGCCCGCTCGGCATCGGCCCGCTCGGCCACGGCCCGCTCGGCGTCGGCCTGCCTGGCGCCGGCCACCAGGTACGGCTCCGCCCAGCGGAAGTAGCTGATCCACGCCGAGCCCATCGAGTTGTCCCAGTAGTCCCCGCTGACGTTGCGCACCGCGAGGACCAGTGCCCGCGCGACGTCGGCATACCGTGCCTCGGGGAAACCCTCCAGCCGGTTCTGCCCGCCTGCCCAGCGCAGCGCGTCCCCCGCTGCGTGCGGCGGCGGCCCGGCCGTCGCCGTCCAGAGCAACGAGTGCACCAGGCGCTCGCAGACCACCTGGCCACCGGCGGCGAGTTCCGGGATCAGCGCCACGACGCCGGCCTGCAACTGCCGTGCGAACGAATCCTCCTGCCCGGCCAGCCAGGCCGCCGATTCGCGGATCACTTGCAGCACACCTGGGTCCAGTGGCGGCGGGGCATCGGGTCCTCCCCGGGTGACGCCGTTCGCCATGTCCGCCTCCCTTCCGGCCGGCTGCGCCGGCGGCCGCAGCGAACCCCGGTTCAGGGGCGGCCCCCGCGCTCCGCGCCGATTCCGGTCAGTGCCCGAACCTGGATCCGGGCGAACCGCGTCGGGTCCGCGGGCTCCTTATCGGTTACCGAACCGAGCCAGCCAAGGAAAAACGCTAGCGGAATCGACACTATCCCCGGGTTATCCAGCGGAAAGAACGCGAAGTTGACATGTGGGTCGGTGATCAGCGAGGGGACGGCGCCGCCCGCGCCGGACTGGCCGGAGACCACGGGCGAGAAGATGATCAGGCCGACCGAACTGATCAGCCCGCCGTAGATGCTCCACAGTGCGCCGCGGGCGGTGAAGGCGGGCCAGAACAGCGAGTAAAGGATCGAGGGCAGGTTCGCCGACGCGGCGACCGCGAACGCCAGCGCGACCAGGAACGCCACGTCCAGGTTCTTGGCGTAGGCCCCGCCGATCACCGCCACCATGCCGATCGCCACGGCCGTGATCCGTGCCACCCGTACTTCCCGGCCTGGGTCGGCCTCGTGGCGGCGCAGGACACCGGCGTAGACATCGTGGGCAAAGGAGGCGCTGGCGGTGATGGTCAGGCCGGCCACGACGGCGAGGATGGTGGCGAACGCGACCGCGGCCACGATGCCGAGCAGCAGTGTCCCGCCCAGCTTGAAGGCCAGCAACGGCACGGCCGAGTCGCCCTTGCCGGGAGCGGCCAGGATCTGCTTCCCGCCGACCAGCCACATCGCACCGAATCCGAGCACCAGCGTGCACAGGTAGAACCCGCCGACGAGCCAGACCGTCCAGACGATGCTGCGGCGCGCCTCCCCGGCATCCGGCACGGTGTACAGCCGCATCAGCACGTGCGGCAGGCCGGCCGTGCCGAGCACCAGAGCCAGCGCCAGGGAGATGAAGTTGAACTTGGATACCGTGCTCACCCCGTAGAGCAGGCCCGGCCCGAGCACCGCGGCACCGGCCGGGCTGGCCGCCGCGGCATGGTGCAGGAGCCCCGACAGGCTGAACCCGGCCCGGGCCAGCACCCAGAGGGTGGTCACCGCGGCACATGCCGCGAGTATCACCGCTTTGACGATCTGGACCCAGGTGGTGCCCTTCATCCCGCCGACCAGCACGTAGAAGATCATCAGCAGGCCGACAACGGCGACGGTGATGTCCTGGCCCGCCGAGGTGCGCACGCCGAGCAGCAGGCTGACCAGCGCCCCGGCCCCGGCCATCTGGGCGAGCAGGTAAAGCAGGCTCACGGTGACCGTGGATACGGCCGCGGCGGCGCGTACCGGGACGGCCCGCAGCCGGAGGTCCAGGACGTCGGCCGTGGTGTACCGGCCGGTGTTCCGCAGCGGCCCGGCGATCAGCAGCAGGACCAGCAGCCAGCCCATCAGGAACCCGATGGAGTAGAGGAAGCCGTCATAGCCGTACAGGGCGATGAGGCCCGCGATGCCCAGGAACGACGCGGCCGAGAGGTAGTCCCCGCCGATCGCGATGCCGTTCTGCGGCCCGGTGAAGGCCCGCCCGCCGGCGTAGTAGTCGGCGGCGGTCCGGTTCTTCCCGGCCGCCCTGACCGCGATGACCAGGGTCACCGCGATGAAGAAGACGAAGATGGCAATGTTGACCGCGGGCTTCCCGACCCCCGCGGTCACGCCGGCCGCGGCCGTCACTGTCTCCGCCCCGTTTCCAGCCGATGCCGCAGCCGCTCGGACAGCGGGTCAAGGCTCTTCCGTGCCCACCGGCGGTACGCCATGGTGATCGCAAAGGCGACGGCGAACTGCAGCGCGCCGAAGCACAACCCCACGTTCACCTCGCCGAGCACCCGGATCCGCATGAAACCCGGCGCGAACGCGGCGACGATCACGTAGAGGAAGTACCAGCCAAGAAACAGCACGATGGCTGGCTTGGCGAACGAGATGTAGCGCCGCCGCAGCGTCCGGAACTCCCGGCTGACGTGCACCGCCTCGTAGCCGCTTGCGGTGCCCTGCCCGGCCTGTGTCACGGACATGCCGCGCTCCGGGACGGCTGCGTGCGCGGGCGAATTGATCGACATTTCATGCCCCCACCGGCTGGGGTTTAGCGTGCGCCCGGGGCTTATCTGGTCCCGGGCTAAACGCCCGGGCCAGATAGCCCCAGCCGCACGCTGCTGGGCGCAGGGGTGCTGCGGTTCTAGGATTCGGTGCCGAAGGCTTGGATTTCGGCTTTTTCGGTGTCGGAGAGTTGGCGGGGGGTGTCGCCGCTGGCGAGTTTGGCGGCTTGGACGTGGCGGCGGATGCCGTCGACGACTTCGGGGTTGGCCAGGGTGGTGACGTCGCCGACGTCGGTGAAGTTGGATACCGCGGCGATGACGCGGCGCATGATTTTCCCGGACCGGGTTTTGGGCATGTCCGCCACGATCCACACGTTCTTGGGCCGGGCGATCTTCCCGATCTCGGTCTCGATCGCCTTGGTGACCTTGGCCGCCTGGGCGTCGCTGGCCTCGGCGCCGGGTTTGAGGGAGACGTAGACCTCGACGGCCCGGCCGCGGATGTCGTCGATCACCGGCACCGCGGCGGCCTCGGCGACCTCGGGGACGGTCAGCGCGGCGGACTCGATCTCCTTGGTGCCCAGCCGGTGCCCGGCGACGTTGATCACGTCATCGACCCGGCCGAGGATCCGGTAGTACCCGTCGGGGGCGCGGACCGCGCCGTCGCCGGCGAAGTACGGCCAGTCCCGCCAGTCCTTCGACTCGGGGTCCTTGTTGTACTTGGCGTAATACACGCTGAGGAACCGCTCGGGCTGCCCCCAGACCGTCTGCATGATCCCGGGCCAGGGGTTGGTGATGCAAATGTTCCCCGCCTTCCCGTCGGGGACCTCGTTCCCGTCCTCATCGAGGATGACCGGGAAGATCCCGATCACCGCCGGGCCGCAGGACCCCGGCTTCATCGGCTTCAGCGCCGGCAGCGACGAGCCGAGGAACCCGCCGGTCTCGGTCTGCCACCACGTATCCACGATCACCGCCTGCCCCTTGCCGACCGCCTCGTGATACCACCGCCACACCTCCGGCTCGATCGGCTCCCCCACCGTGGTCATGTGCTTGAACGAGTAGGAGTACTTCGCCGGCTCCTCCGGGCCGACCTTCCGCAGCATCCGGATCGCCGTCGGCGAGGTATGGAAAATGTTCACCCCCAGCCGCTCAGCGATCCGCCACGGCCGCCCCGCATCCGGATAGTTCGGCGTCCCCTCATAAATCACACTCGTCGTCCCCAAAGCCAGCGGCCCGTAGACGATGTAGGAATGCCCGGTGATCCACCCGATATCCGCCATGCACCAGTACGTGTCATCCGGATGGATGTCCTGGTAATACTTGGACGTCCCCGCCACATACGCCAGATACCCGCCCGTGGAATGCTGCGCGCCCTTCGGCCGCCCCGTCGTCCCCGACGTATACATCAAAAACAGCGGCGCCTCGGCAGGCATCGACACCGGATCCACCAGCTGCCCCCGGTACTTCCCCGCGACCTCATCGACGAAAAAGTCCCGGCCCGCCACCATGGGGGTCTGGGAGGCGTACTGGCCCGGGCGGCGGCGCCACACCAGCACCTTGTCCACCTCCTGGCCCTGCTTCGCCGCCTCCGCGACCGCCTCATCCGCCTTCACCTTGTGATCGGCCAGCGTCCCGGACCGGTAATACCCGTCCATCGTGATCAGCACCCGGCTGCCCGAATCGGCGATCCGGGTGCCGCACGCGTTCCCGGAGAACCCGCCGAACACCTGCGAATGCACCACCCCCAGCCGGGCGCACGCCAGCATCGTCACGGGCAACTCCGGCACCATCGGCATATGCAGCGTCACCCGGTCCCCGGCCCTCAGCCCACAGAAGTCGGCCAGCAGCGAGCAGCGAACTCGTTCACCCGGTGATACAGCTCCCGGTACGTCACCACCACCGGATCGACGTCCTCCGGCTCAGGCACCCAGATCAGCGCCGCCTTGTTCCCGCTCCCGGGCACATGCCGGTCCACACGTTGTACGACGCATTCAGCTTCCCGCCGCCGAACCACCTCCAAACGGCGCGATTACCCATGTCCAGCACCGTGTTTCCCGCCGCCGGTCCCAATCCAGCAGATCCGCATACTCGGTGAAACACTCCGGGAAGTTGCCCGCAGCGAACCGGTCAAAAATCGCCGGATCATTCGCGTTCGCCTGCGCGACAAACGACTCCGGCGGGTAGTAGTACTCCTCCTCCCGCCAATGCACCGCAATCTGCGACTCAGAAACCACCTGCTCGCCATCCCCCAGAAACCTGCGGCTCCTCGTTAGCTGACATTGCGAACCTCCT
>CAVRXW010000047.1:0-184194 GCA_963725125.1 uncultured Actinomycetes bacterium | reverse complement strand
AACGGCGGCCCGACGGAACGTGGGACTTTCGGCGCCTGGCCGGGCTGCTCGCCCAGCCACTGGCAGCGCTGGACGGGCGGGGGTATGCCAAGCCGGTGTGGCACTGCGCGGTGCGCGCGGCGCCGGAGGACCGGATGTTGTCGGATGCCGAGTGGGCGCAGGTCGCGGCCGCCGTCATGGACCGCACCGGGCTCGCCCCGTACGGCGACGATCTAGGCGTGCGATGGGTGGCGGTCCGCCACGCGGCGGACCACATTCACCTGGTAGCGACTCTGGCCCGCCAGGACCGTACCCGGCCGGGGGTGTGGAATGACTTCTTCCGGGTGCGGGAGGCGTGCCGGGACGTGGAGCGGCGGTTCGGGCTGCGGTCCACTGCTCCGGCGGATCGCACCGCCGCCCGGCGGCCGGCCCGGGCAGAGACGGAGCAGGCGTCCCGGCGCGGGTGGAATGAGGTGCCGCGGGTCAGGTTGCGACGTGAAGTATGCACCGCCGCTGCGGCGTCCACCGAGCAGGAGTTCTTCACCCGCCTGGCCCAGGCTGGGGTGCTGGTCCACCGGCGGTTCAGCACGGCCTGCCCCGGTGAGGTGACTGGCTACGCGGTCGGCCTGCCCGAGCATGCGAGCAAGGCCGGTCAGACCATCTGGTACAGCGGCGGGAAACTGGCTGCGGATCTCACGCTGCCCAAGCTGCGTGCCCGGTGGCCCGGACCGGATCGTGACCTGCTGGCCGGGGCCTCAACACTGCCGGGCCCGGCGCTCCGCGCCGTGCTCCGGAACGCGGTGGCCCAGGCGGCAGAGCAGGCCAGCAATGAGACCGAGTTCTTCGCCAAAATGCGCGCGTCGGGGGTGCTGGTACGAGAACGGTTCAGCGAGGTTAATCCCGGTCAGGTCACCGGGTACGCGGTGACCCTGCCCGGCTGCGCCGCACCGGACGGGACGCTCCGATGGTACGGCGGCGGACGACTGGCCGACGGCCTGACCTTGCCCCGGCTACGGGCCGCCTGGAACCAGGGCCACGGAGCAGGAGCGGAGCGTTCCGGAACATACGGGTTCACCGGGGCGGAACGCACCGAGATCTACCAGCACGCGGCCCGCCGGGCCGCCGCCGCGGCCGAGCACCTGCGCTGGTGCACGGCCCACGATCCGGGGCGGGGGTCGGATGCGGCGTGGGCGGTGGCGGACGCGCTGCACGCGACGGCGCGGGCGACCGGTAGCCCAAGGCTGCGGTACGCGGCCGAGAGGTACGACCGGGCGGCCCGCGCACCGTACGGCCGCATTCCGAGGCGGACTCGCGACGGGGAATGGTTGCGGGCCACAGCGCGGCTCATCGCGATGGCCGGCCGGACGTCCGGTGATACCACCATGCTGGCCGCGGCGCTGATGGCCAACCTGATCGCGCTCGCCGATGCGGTCGCCGCGCTCCGGGAGGCCCAGGCACACGCCGCCCAGGCGGCGGCCGCCCGCAAAGCCGCCGAGCAGATGCGCGCCGCCCTGAACCACGCCCGAAGCGCGGTACCTCACTTTGGTCAGGCTCATGCCCGGTCGGCGCAGCCAGCCGATCCCGCGCATGCTGACTTCCCCACCCCGATCGCGGAGGTGGTCCGGATAAACACTGCCCCGGGTTCAAGCGAATCTCATTCGAGAACCCGCAGGCCGCAGCCGCCCACTCGCGCGAGGCCTCGCCGCTGACGTCGGCGGCAAGGCGCGCCCTGGCCGGTGTTACCGGTCGAAGTCGCCTCGCTTGATGCGGCCGATCAAGTCACGGAACGCCGCCGGGTCGAACAGGTGCACCGGACCATGCGGGTCCTTACTGTCTCTGATCGCCACGGCACGGGGAAGTGCCGCGACCTCGACGCAAGCGTTGCCGCCGCCCGAGGAGTAGCTGCTCTTGCGCCAGTGGACGGATGAGAGATCCATGGTGCGGGTCATCCGATCTGCTGCCGGAGGTAGGTGCGGGTGTCGTCCGAGCTGAGCGCCGCGGCCCGCAGCTTGTCGAACTTGAGCCTATAGCGGTCCAGCTCATCCGGCTCCTCCAGCATCCGATCGTCAACGGCGGATTCGAGGTAGACGATGTCGCGGTCGGTCGGATCGGGATACGAGAGATGGATAAAGACTTCAGCGGTGACGGGATAGACGCCAGCCGCCACCGGCAGGATCTGGACCTCGATATTGCGGCGTCTGGCGACGCGCACCAGGTGGCCGAGCTGATCCCGGCGGATGGCCGGGTCGGTGATGCGGGTGATCGCGTTCTCGTCGATGACCGCGTGCAGGCGGCACGGGTCGCTGCGACTGAGGACTTGCTGGCGCTGCACGCGGGCGTCCACGTGGCGCGCGACCTCGGCCGGGTCGGTGATCCCGGCGGCTCGGGTGATGAGCTCGATGTATGCGGGGACCTGGAGCAGGCCGGGGATGAACGCGGTCTCGAAGGTGCGTATTAGTGAGGCGCCGGCTTCGAACCCAGGTAGTTCGCTGGAGAAGACGTCGCTGTATTTGCTCCACCAGCCGCGCTGGCGGGCTTCGCGGGCCAGGGCGATCAAGGCCTCGCGCTCGGGACCGCCGACGCCGTAAAGCTCGCACAGGTCGACGACCTGGTCGGTGACGGGCTCGATCCACTTGGCCTTTTCGAGCCAGTTGAGCTTGGTGGCTGACCAGCCGAGGCGGCGCTGCACCTGGGTGGTGGTCATAGCGCAGCCTTGGCGCAGCTCGACCAGGCGGCGGGCGAGAGCGCGCTTGCGGATTGTGGGGCTGTAGCCGGGTGCCGGGCTGTCGGGCATCGTCACCTCGTGTTGCTCGGTGCGGGTAACGATAGCGCAGATGTGTCAGCCATGTTTCTTAGATAATCTATCTATAGATACTTGATCCAACCACTAACTTAGGTTCATCATCTATAGCAGCGAGCAATGTGCGCATCGAACAGCCGCCCATAGACCGGCGACTGGAAGCGACCGAGACTCCTGGGAGGACAGATGCCGGCCACCGGCGGAGCCCCTGATCAGGCCCGGGATGTTGCGGACATGCCGCGGGAGTTAGTGCCCGGTGTCCGGTGGCGGCGGGTGTTCCCGGGTGAGGAGCGTCAGCTTGGCGTCATCCGGCGCTGGCTGAAGTCGCTGCTGCCCGAGAGCCCGTCACGGGACGATCTGGCCACCGTGGTGACCGAGTTGGGCGCCAACGCGATCCGGCACACTGCCAGCGGCCGGGGCGGCTGGCTCATCGTAGAGGTGGCCTGGCATGGCTCGCTAGTGCGGGTAGCCGTGGCCGACGGCGGCGGGCCTACCGAGCCTCGGGCCATCGAGGAGCCAGCGGCTGACCACGGGCGCGGCCTCATGCTGGTCCGTGGCCTCGCGTCTCGCATGGGGATATGCGGGGATCACCGGGGCAGGCTGGTCTGGGCGGATGTTCTTTGGGTAGGTGCTGCCTCGGTGGCAACGGTGACGCAAGAGGATCCGTACGAGGCGGCGATCCGTGAGGGCGAGGCCTCGCTGGCGCGCCGGTTCGTGCATGTACCCGCGTGGTTCGGCCGATCCACCATGGAATGGTGGGCGCTGGCAGGCCCGGATGACCTGGTGACCGCGTCGTCGGCGCGGGAACTTGCCGGTCTGCTGTACCGGCTGTCGGCAGTGACCGGAGCCTGGTCATGCTGACGGTGACCGCGGACTCGGCGAGCGAGCTGTTCACCCAGGCCTGCCGCGCCGTGCTGGCCGCGGGGCAAGCCGGCCGCGCCGCGCGGCCTGGCCGACCATCGAGGTACTCGGCGCGACCCTGACGCCTGACCAACCCGCGCCGCCGGCTCGTGGACGTGCCACCGGTCCGGGTCATCAACCCGGCGTTCGCCGCCGCCGAGGCGGCCTGGATCCTGTCGGGCTCGGACGACCCGTGGATCTACCTGTACAACGAGCGCCTGGCCGACTACGCCGACGACGGGCGGCTGATGGGCGCCTACGGGCCGCGGCTGCGCCGCTGGCACGGCACAATCGACCAGCTCGCCCGGGTCCGGCGGCAGCTGACCGCAGATCCCGGAACCCGGCGCGCGGTCATCCAGCTGTTCGATCCCGAAGCCGACTCCGGTGATCACAAGGACGTGCCGTGCACGCTCGGGTACCGGTTCTTCCTCCGCGACGGCCTGCTGCACATGCACACCACGATGCGCAGCCAGGACCTGTGGCTCGGGTTCTGCTACGACATCTTCACCGCCACCATCGTGCAGGAACTGCTCGCCGGCTGGCTCGGCGCGGGACTGGGCCGCTACTGGCTCTGCGTCGACTCCCTGCACCTGTACGACCGCGACCTGCCGCAGCGCAGCAGCTCCCGCGAGCTGCCGTGCCCGGCCCGCTGATGGCGCCGCTCGCCGTGCCGTGGGAGACGTTCGACGAGCTGCTCGGCGCGGTGATCAGCGGCAGTCCGGCACCGGAGCCGGGCTGGGCGGAGCTGGCCGGCGTGCTGGCCAGCTACCGGGCCCGCAAGGCCGGAGACCGGCGAGGCAGCCCGGCTGATCGCGGCCAGCCACGGCGGCCCGCTGGCCGAGGCGCTCGGCCGCTGGTATGACCGCCTCGACCAGGAGACCGCCAGCGTGCTGACGGGAAGCGCGGCGATGAGATCGCGTGACCGCCGGCCCGGCCGTGCTCGGGCTGTGCTCGTTCACCCACGACTCCGCCGCTGCCCTGATCACGGGCGGGACGCTGACCGGCATGGCGGAGGAGGAACGCCTGTCCGGGGTCAAGCACACCCGCGACTACCCCGCCGAGGCCGTGCGCGTGGCTGCTCGTCGGACGCGGGCCTGACCAGCCGCCGACGTCGACATCGTCGCCTACAACTTCGCCGGGCATCGCTACCTGGCCGGCATCGCCGGCAGCCCCGGCCATCTGCTGCAGGGCCGGCGACCCGGTCCCGGGCGCTGCCGCGTGCGGCGAGCTTCGCCGTCATCCACCACCGGTACCGGCAGCGCATGACGAGCCTGCAGGCAGCGTTCCCGAACGGCCAGGTGCGCGGCGTCCCGCATCACCTGGCGCACGGCCTGTACGCATTCGCCGCCTCCGGCTTCGACGCAGGCAGCCGTCCTGATCATCGACAGCCTCGGCGAAACCTGCACCACCTCCATCGGCTCCGCCCGCACCCGTCCGGACGCCGGATGTCCGGTACCGGATCATCGAGACGATCAGCGATCCGGCATCCCTCGGCTACGCCTACGGCGCCGTCACCGACGCACCTGGGCTGGCGGCGCGGCGACGAGGAAGGCACGGTGATGGCCCTGGCCGCGCTCGGCGACCCGGCCACGGTTCCGCGGCCTGCTTCGCCCAGGCGATCCCGCTCACGCCGGCCGGGTTCGCGCTGGACCCGGCGCTGTTCCCGCTGCGGGTGCTCCGGCACGGCTGGCCGCGCGTCACCCCGGCCTTCACCGCCGCCGACCTGCCCGCCGCGCCTCCCCGGTGAGGAGGTCACCCAGGTCCACGCCGATCTCGCGGCGGCGCTGCAGGAACGCACCGAGCAGGTGATGGTCCACCTGGCCCGCCGCGCCCGGGCCGTGACCGGCGCCGCGGCAGCTGTGCGTGGGCGGCGGCGTCGCGATGAACTGCGTCGGCATCGGCAAGATCATCGCGACGGCCAGTTCGACGAGGTGTTCGTGCCGCCCGCGCCCGGCGACTCCGGCACCGCCATCGGCGCCGCGCTCGCCGCGCACCAGGACGTCACCGGGCGTCCTCCCCGGCGGTCGCGGCGCGCTCGTGCTACCTCGGCCCGGCCTACCCGGACTTCAGCCCGGCCGCGGCGCCTGCAGCCCGGCCTGGCCGCACGGCAGGTGGCCGATCCGGCCCGGTTCCTGGCGGCGCAGCTCGCCGCGGGGAAGATCGCCGGGCTGTTCCAGGGCAGGCTGGAGGCCGGGCCGCGGGCGCTGGGCAACCGGTCGATCCTCGCCTCCCCGCTCCTGCCGGACGTGACCGGCGCGGCTGAACGCCGCGGTGAAGTTCCGTGAGCCGTTCCGCCCGTTCGCGCCGGTCGTCCTGGCCGGGCAAGGCGGCCGACTACTTCCAGCTCACCCAGCCCAGCCCGTACATGTCGATCGCCGTGCCCGTCACCGGCCTGGCCCGGGACCTGATCCCGCCGGTCGTGCACGCCAACGGCACCGCCCGCGTGCAGACCCTCGACCCCGGCGCAGAACCCGTTCCTCGCCGACGTGCTCGGCTGTTTCGCCGACCTGACCGGGGTCCCGGTGCTGATCAACACCTCGCTCAACGTCAAGGGCAAGCCGATCTGCGGCACCCCGCAGATGGCCCTGGACTGCCTGGCCTCCAGCGGGCTGGACGGGCTGATGCTCGACGGCGGCTGGTGGGTGAGCAAGTGAGGATCGGCTACAGCTTCTGGGGGTTCCTCGGCCCCGGCATCACCGACACCCCCGACGGCGGCCGCAGCCACCGCCGCACCCTCATCGACGGCCTGATCGCACGCCGGGCACGACATCGTGTTCCTCCAGCGCCAACCGGGACCTGGACGAAGCCGGGCACGACCTGCGCCGCCGCTACGCCTGGGACGACGGGCTGCCGGACGATCGACGCGCTGTTCCTCGAGTGGCGCTGGCCGATCCCCGGCCGCAACACCACCGCGTGCGGCAGCCCCGGCCACACCTGCGACCTGCACCGCCAGGACGAGCTCCTCGCCCGCTACACGCTCGGGCACCGGCTCCCGACCATCGTGTGGGACAAGGACCTGCAACTGCCGGCCGCGACTCGCCGCTGCGGCCGCATGCCCAGCGTCACCGTCTGCGAGGCGGCGCTGGCGCCCAGCCCCGGCGCGGTCAGCCTGCTGTTCCCCGTCGCCGACGCCGTCCTGGACGCCGCCGACCCGGCGCGCGCTGGCCGCGATGCCCCGGCCGCTGCCGCTGGTCTACGTCGGGCAACCAGTACGACCGCGACGAGGCGTTCGGCCGGTTCTTCGCCCCGCCGCCGCGCGCTTCGCGCACCGGGTCGCCGGGAAATGGACCCGCACCGCGGCACTGGCCGCACGTCAACTTCACCGGCCGCTGCCCCTTCCCCGACGTCCGACGAGCTGTACGAGTCGGCGCTGGCGACGGTGCTGCTGCTGCCGGAACGGTACGCCCGGGCCGGGCAGATGACCCAGCGGCTGTTCGAGGCCGTGCTCGCCGGATGCCTGCCCATCACCCCGGCAGCGCATCCCGTGCGCTGCCGCGTTCACGCCCGCCGGCACTGCATGCCGCCGACGGGCAGCAGGTCGCCGACCGCATCGCGCGAGCTCCATGGCATCGCCGGAACTGCCTGCGCACGCCGAGCTCATCGCCGCGCTGCCTGGACCGGCTCGGCGTCTTCCGGCTGTCCCGCCAGCTCGCCGTCATCGACCACGATCCTCGGGAGGCTGACCGATGCCACTGCCGCGTGTCTCCGCCACCCTGGCGAGCCGCCGGCCGCTAGGGTCGTGGCCCGTGGACCGGATCGCGATCATCGGCTGCGGCGGCAGCGGCAAGTCCCACCTGGCCCGCGCACTGGGCGCGCACGCTCGGCATCACGCCCGTGCACCTGGACGCCGTGTACTACGACCAGGACTGGAAGCCGCTGGACCAAGGAGCAGTTCGCCGCCCTGCAGCGCGACCTGGTCGGCCGCGCCGCGGTGGATCATCGACGGCAACTACGCCTCCACCCTGCCGATCCGCCTGGCAGGCCGCCGACACGGTGATCTTCCTGGACCTGCCCGCCTGGGCCTGCCTGTGGGGCATCGCCCAGCGGCGGCTCCGGCACGGCGGCGGCCAGCACCAGGCGATCGGCGTCTACGACCGGATCACCTGGGACTTCGTCCGCTACATCCTCGGCTACCGCAGGCAGATGGCCCCGCGCGTCCGCGCGCTGATCGCCGAGCACGCGGGGGACGCCCAGGTGGTCGTGCTGCGCAGCCGCCGCGCCGCCCGCCGCTACCTCGCCGGTGTCACCGCCGCCGCCGACCGGGGCGCTGTCCGGCTGACTCCGGAACCGGCGGGTCAGTGTCCGGCAGGCGTCCGGAGCCCGCGATGACCGCCCGGCTAACCCCTTCACCGATCCCGGCCAGGTCCGCGGGCCGCTGTACGCCTCGGCCGACCGGATCGCCCGGCGCACCAGCGCCCTGCACCGTGCCCGGGTAGCCGGTCGGCACGCGGGCGAGGTGATCGCCGATCTCGCCGAGGCGGCTCTGGCCCGGGCGGGCGCCAGGCCTGCGTCGTCGACATCGGATGCGGCCGGGGCACGACCACGCGCATGCTCGCGCAGCGGCTCCCGCGGTGCGCCGTGGCCGCGGTCGACCTGTCGGCCGCGCTGCTGGCCGCGGCCCGGGAGCGGCAGCCGGCAGGCGGCGGGCCGTACGGTTCGTCCGGGCGGACTTCCACCGCCTGCCGCTCGCCAGACCAAGGCTGCGACCTGGTCGTCGCCGCGTTCTGCCTGTACCACTCGCCCGCCCCGGGGCAGGTCATCGCGGAGATCAGCCCGCTGCCTGCGCCCCGGCGGGACGGCGATCATCGCGTGACAAGTCGGCGGACAGCTACCGGGAACTCGACCTGCTCGTGGCCGCCTCCGGCCTCGACCCCGGAGCGCTTGCACGGCCGAGCCTCTACCAGACCGCCCACAGCGGCAACATCGTACAGCTCGCCGCCGCGCAGCCTGAGCGTCCAGCACGTCATCCACGAAACCCACCGGTTCACCTTCCCGGCCTCGCCGACGTCGCCGAGTACCTGGCCACCTCACCCAAGTACGAGCTGCCCGCCGTGGCCTGGCCGGCGACCCCACGGCCTCGCCGCCGCCCTGCGGCCAGCGGCTGCCCGACCGGCCGGTCACGACGACGTCCGTCGTCACCTACCTGGTCGCCGCCAAACGCCAGCGGGACACCGCCGTGAGCGGCACTACCTGAAGCGCTACCGCGACCACGCCGCCAGGCAGCGCGCCGAGGCCAACTACCGCTGGCTGGCCGGCCTGCCAGGCCCGCTGCGCCTGCCCCGGCTGCGCGATCACCAGCGGCCCGGTACTGGCGTTCGAGCACATCGACGGGCGGCACGCCCAGCCAGGCAGACCTGGTGATGCTCGCCGCCCACCTCGGCGCATGTGCACGGCAGCGCCCACGCGCCGGAACTGCACCAGGCGCGGCTGGGCCAGGCTTCCGTACCGCGCTGCCGGCCATGTGCTGCCCGGCTTCCCGGCACAGGCGGCTGGCCGCCGTCGCGCGCGAACTGGCAGTCGGGCCGGGTGCCTGGCGCCGCGTTCAGCGCCGGCCAGGCACGCGCGCCTGCTCACGGCGCCGCGACGGCCCGGCCGCGTTCTACAAGGACGCCAACCCGCGGAACTTCCTCATCACCCCGGACGGGCCCGGTCACCATCGACTTCGACGACCTCACCCTCGCCCCGTTCGGCTACGACCTCGCCAAGCTCATCGTCACCCTCGCCATGACCTACGGCCCGCTCCCGGCTGCGCGGATCGCCGCCGCGCTCGGCGCCTACAACGCCGCTACCCGCCACTGCCGGAGGCTGATCCCTGTCACCTGGGAGGAGCTGATGGACTGGGCGGAGATCCACCACATCCTCACCAGCCGCTACCTCGGCCGTGCCGGCTACCCGCACGGCTGGCACGAGGTGCGGCCATGACGGGCCCGCTTTCCCCGCTGCGCGGTCTTGCCGAACGACACCTCGGCTCGTGCCGCCTGGTGGCTCTGCCCGGAGGCGATAGGCCGGGCCAGCGGGTCGCCCGGTTCCGGCCGGCCGACGGACGAGAGTACATCGCCAAGCAGATGACCGCGCACGGGCGGGCCACTTTGGGGCAACTCTCGGGCGAGACCCCGGATGCTTGACCAAGCCGCCGCCATCATGGCCCAGTTGCGCGTACCGGACGCGGTCGGCCAGGACGTCGCGCTGCTGCGGACCCGGCTCTACCGATTCAGTGGCGATACCCGTGACTACGTCTTCGCCGAGGCGATCGAGGAACGACTGCTCGCCGGAAGCCGGTTACGGCCCGCAACCTTGACCCATGTCCGGCAGTGCCTGGCAGCCATCCGTGTACGCGGCCAGCCGCTGCCCTTTCCCGGTGAAATCGCAGCAGCGGAAGGCATCGACGCCGTAGCCGAAATGGCCGCCCGCTACCCGTATGGCTGGCAGCAGGTGCCGCTGCCCCGGGATCCGTGTGCCCTCATCGTGATCGTGGGAGCGCCGCGGTCAGGGACCAGCCATCTGTTCAACGTGCTGGCCCGCACCGGGTCTTTCGGCTACTTCACCACGGCTTCATGCTGGGCGTGGCCAGTGCGCAATCTCCACCACCCGGGACGGCACCTGTTCACCCGCTTCGGGGACGCGGTGCTGGGGGTGGACAACAAGCGCACGCGCGTTATCCCCGGGCTTGTCATGCCGGCGGAGGCCGAGGATATCTGGGCCCGGGCCGTTTCGGTGTACCGGCACGTGGCCGGCCATCGGTACCAGATGACCCCGCCACGGCTCGTTCAGCCAAAGATCTTGCAGGCGGCAACCGTCGCGCACGCCAGCTTCTTCGGTAGGTCGCGGCTGCTCGTCAAGTCGCCATTCAACTCCTTCCGCATCGGCCAGATTGAGGCGCTGTGGGGAACCGCGGCACGGTACATCCACATCGTCCGGGACCGGGGGGAGAGCGCCGACTCGATGCGCCGCAACCGCTTCGAGCTCCTGTGGGAAGGGCGGCTGCTGACGGCCGAAGAGGCGTGGCAGATGTTCACAAGCGCCGTCTGCGAAGACGCGCCCACCGGTCGGCTGGTGACAGTGACTCACCGTGAGCTTGTGGCGGACCCCGGCGGCATGGTCGCGGGCATTCTTGGCTGGCTCGGGATCGGCGGCCGACAACCAAGCCGCCGGGCCGGATCAACGGCAGGCAGGGCCACCGGTCGATGACCAGGAGAGGCGCCTGAGCCGCAGGCAGGATCGAGGGAGTAATGAGCGTAAAGATCGCGATCATCGGCATGGGTCACGTCGGCAGGGCGATGCATGGCCTGTTCCGGGAGCACGCCGAGATTGTTGCCTACGACACGTGCGGGCCCGGCGACTACCCGGAGGTGGAACTCGCTACCTGTGACGTTGGGATCATCTGCGTGGACACGCCCATGGGTGAAGACGGGGCGTGCGACATCAGTCATGTCCGTGACGCGGTCACCAGGCTGCCGATCGGCACCGTCCTGCTCAAGTCAACGGTTCCGCCCGGGACCACCGAACAGCTGGTCAGGGCCACCAGCAAGCAGATCTGCTTCTCACCGGAGTACGTCGGTGAGAGCAGCTACCACGAGCTGCTCTGGCCTGGGGGCACCAGGGACGTCCCCTTCGTGATCCTCGGCGGCGAGCCCAAAGTACGGAGGCGGTTCATCGACCTGCTCCAGCCGGTGCTCGGCCCGGCGAAGACCTACTTCCAGTGCAGCGCGCGCGAAGCAGAGATCATCAAGTACATGGAGAACGCCTACCTGGCGGCGAAGGTCTCGTTCGTCAACGAGTTCCGCAGGATCTGCGAGGCGTTCGGCGCAGACTGGCACACGGTGCGCGAGGGGTGGCTGCTCGACCCGAGGGTCGAGCCCGCACACACGGCCGCCTTCGCCAGCGCGCCGGGGTTCGGCGGCAAGTGCCTGCCCAAGGACCTCAACGCGATCATCCGCGCCGCAAGCGATGCGGGATACAGCCCGTTACTGCTCCGGGAGATCCTGAGCAGCAACGCACGATTCCGGAGCGAAGAGCTGGTTCACGCGGCAGTACGGGAGGAGCCGAGCTCGATGGACTCGGCGATCTGCCGGAGTTGATCGTTCGGGAAATGATGCCCGTGGTCGCGCAGCGCGCGAGCCAGGCCGCGCTGGCTGAGCCGCTCGCCCCGGGCGGATGCGTCATGGAAGATGACACGTGCATCGCGGAGAACGCGAGGGTCAGGGTCGGCGAGGCCCTGTCCGCTGACAGCTTCCGGCGGCCCTGCGCGCTCGGCCGCTGCGGGCAGCGGTCCGGCCAGGGCCAGTGCCGCTGGGAGACTCTGGTGACGCGGTTGAGCAGGCGCGCGCTCACGCGTCATCTTCACCACCAGCAGGCCGACCGACAGGCCCGCGAACGCGGCGACCGGGCTGGCTGCGGCGGTGAGCCGGTCGGCCAGGCCGACTGGGTGACCGGGCCACGCCTGGATGTGGCCAACGTTCCCGGCCACGCTTACCGCGAGCCCGGTTAGCGCGGTCGCCCACGGCCAGGCCCGCTGCCGGGCCGACCACCCGTCCAGGTAGGCGACGTAGAGGGCCAACTCCCCCACGGCCAGGAACACGTCGATCTCGGCTGGCCACGACATCGCCTGCCATCCGGTGAGCCGGTGGTGGGCTGCCCAGTCGTACAGGCCCGCGTAGCTGTGTGCGAGCGCGTTCGCGCTGGCCAAGATGGCGATCGCGGCGATGGTGTAAAGGGCGGCGCGGCGGGTCTTCGGATTCATGCCGACCGCCTCGGGCGTCTACTCGCTGCGCTCCTGCTGCGGTTGCGGGTCCGGGTCAGGGGATCGATCGCGGTCTCGTCGATCTCGTCCAGGGTGCCGAGGTACTTCTGCGTGGTGACGATGCTTGAGTGGCCAAGTCGCTCTTTGACGACTTCAATGTCCGCTCCCCCGGCCAAACTGGTAGGGAGCGGTTTACCAACCGTGCTGAATGCCTCTGCTGAGGTGCCAGCAGTGGCGAGGTATTCGTCATTGCTGGTGAGGGCGGGCGCGGGCCAGTTCGGCTGCGTAGCGGTTCCAGTCTCCTCCGGCTTGGTGCATCCACTTGGCTGCGGTTGTCTCGTGGAGGCCGAGCAGGTCGGCGAGGACGGCGGCGGGGAGCTGGGCGGCGAGGCTGAGAAGTGCGGCGCGGCGGCCGGTCTGGGCGTAGATGCCGATGGCACGCAGGCGGACGCCGAGCTGGGCTGGGGTGATCGGCCGGCCGGGCAGGTGGCCGGGGAACAGCCAGGTGGTGGCGGGCGGGGATCCGACGCCGCGGTAGCGGCGGCCTTCGGTGATGAGCTGTTGGGCGGCGGTGGCGAGTGGGGCGGGCAGAGGCGCGTCGTGGCGGCCGAGCCGGATGAGCATCTCGGTGTGGCGGCTGGTGACTTGGCTGGTGGTGATGACGGCGATGCGGGATAGTGGCTGCCCGTAGAGCAGCAGCAGGGAGCCGGCGACCCGGTCGGTGGGGTCGAGTGTGGTGTCGTGCAGCAGCCGGGCCGCCAGTGCCCACCGCTGGTCCTCGCTGATCGCCGCGCCGGTGGCTCGTGGCGGGGCGGGGATGGCCAGGCGCTGGCAGTGCCCGCGGTCGGCGGCCCAGGACAGGAAGTCCCGCGCCAGGGGGGCCGAGGGCCCGGTATGAAGCCATTGGTCGATGCCGGCCTGGCTGCAGCTGGCGAGCGTGATGCCGCGGCCGCGGAGCCAGGACAGCAAAGCCGCAGCGGCCCGGATGTTGTTACGGGCATGCGCGGTCGGGGTGCGCACCCGGCCACGCTGGGCGCTGGCTCGCAGGCGGCGCATCACCTGCCAGGTGGCATACGCCTGCACCAGCCGCCGGTCAGCGGCCGGCTCGATGGCTTCGAGCAGGCTGGCCAGCCACTGCCCGGCACGGGCGAGCGCTTCGTCGCGGGGCGGCAGCGCCCCGCTGGCGGCAAGCATGTGCCGCAGGTAGTCCGCGGCGCGGCGGTGCGGGCAGGCATCCAGCGCGTCGTGGCTGATGGCCAGGCGCCCGGCAGCAGCATCGGCGAGCAGGCTGGCGCCTGCTCCCTGGCGCAGCCAGTTCAGCGCGCTGCGCGGCTGGTGCGCGGCGGTGACCGCGGCGAACACACCAGCCAGCTGCGGCGGGACGGTTCCGGTGCCCGCGGACAGCAGCTCGCGGGCGCGGCGGCGCAGGCTGCACCGGGCGCAGCGGCCTTTCTCATAAAGCTTGTCCTCGATCCCGCAGTCGGCGCAGGCGTGCGTGACCGGGATCCCGGCGCAGTCCGCGCAGGTGTCCGCGGCTGGGCCGGGCGGGGCGACCAGCCGCCGCAGCTGGCCGCAGGCCGCGCACGGCTCCCGGTGGCGCAGCGCGGCGGTGTAGCACGGGTCGCAGACCGGCCCCTCAGGCCAGCGGGCCGACGGGGGGCGGTTCTGGCCGCAGCGCGCGCAGCTGGCGGTGGCCCTCGGCGCGCACGAGTGACAGACCGGTTTGCTGGTCGCGGCGAAGGTGCACGGCCGCCGGCGCTGGCACTTGCTGCAGGTCGCTTCGGGCAGCCGGTAGCAGTTGACGCAGATGCCTGGCTGCCCGTCACGGGCGCGCACCGCGGCCGGCGCCCTTTTCCCGCATGCCCCGCACTCGCGGTGGCGGGCGGGGTCGTCCCGGCGGCAGCAGACCTCGCAGACTGGCTCACCGGCGCCGTCGTGCCCGGCGACTGGCTTGACCTTGCCGCAGGTGGCGCAGGGCCTGGCGCGCTGCCAGGTGCGGCATCGCTGGCACACCCCGGCGCCGCGATCACCGCGAAACAGCGGCCGCCCGCTCCGCCCGCAGGCAGCGCAGGCGGGAACGGTGAGGGTGGCCGAACCGCGGGCGATCAGTTCGGCGGCCAGCCGTCCGGCAACCGGGGGCGCCCCGGTGCGCAGGGCCGTGGGCCCGGCCGACAGCGCCAGCGCGAGCTGGCGAAGCGCCTGCCCGGACGGTGCGATTGCCATGACGGCCGCTTCGATCACCCGGCGAGGCAGCGACCCTTCCGCCGCTGCCGCCATGTCTGTCACCTGTTCCAGGCGGCAGCGGCGACAGTTCCGCAGCTGAGAGGCGGCGGCCTGATGCCCGGCAGGGCAGCAGGCCACGGCTACCGGCCCGCCGGGCCCGCGACCCGCGCCCTGACCGGGCGCAGCGGCGGAGCCGCAGGTGCAGCGCCTGCCCCGCGAGCTGCGGCAGTGACTTTGGCGGGCTCAACGAGGTCACCGGGCCCGCAGCCGAGGATGTCGCACAAGGCGGCGAGCGTGGCCAGGCTGAGCCGCTCGGGGGTGCCCGTGATCAGCCGCCAGACCTGCTCCCGGGACAGCGCCACGCCACGCTCGGCCAGCAACGGCCGCAGCTGCGCCGCAGCGTACAGATCCTTTTCGGCCATCAGCCGCCGCAGGTGCCACCGGTAACCGATCGTGCGTGCCATCACCTGCCATCCTCTCCCTCGAAGGCGCGGGCCAGCGCGGCGCGCAGCATCCGGTTCCGCGCATCCTGCCCAACCGTCGTGTACGTGGCCGTGGTCGAAGCCCACGAATGACCCGCCTGGAACTGCACGAACAACGGGTCCACGCCATCTTCGATCAGGTGCGAGACATACGAATGACGCAGGCAGTGCACCGACAGCACGCCCGGCAGCCCGGCCGCGGCCCGCCAGGCCGCGAACCGCTCATCGATACCGCGGGGCGAGATCCGCTCCCCGCGCTCGGTCAGCCACAGCGCCGGATGCCCGGGCTGGCCGCAGCGGGGCCGCACCTCCTCCAGATACTGCCCTAACGCCTCGGCCGCCCACGGCATCACCGTGGCCACCGCCCGCCGCCGCGGCGGGCTGCCCCGCATCGCCTTGCCGAACCGGACATGGCACACCCCGAACCGGCCGAACTCCGGCGCGGCCGGGCTGGGCGCGAAGTCGGCCACATCCAGCATCGCCGCCTCCCGCCGCCGCAGCCCCCACCCGTAAACCACCTTGAACAGCGCCGCATCGCGGAACGCGGCCAGCCACCCCTTGCGCCGCGACCCGGCTGCCCGCTCCACGTGGTCATCGGCAACATCGAAGAACGCCTGCAACTCGGCACGGGTCAGCGGCCGCCGCTCCGGCCGCCCCTCATACTCCACCGCGTGCGCCGGGCTGTGCGCTCATGGAATACCTGCACCGGCACCGCGCCGGCCCGCTGCTCGCACTCGGCCACCCACCCATACCGGGGATCGCACACGTAATCCAGGAACAGCGCCAGCGCTCCCTGATAGGAGCGGAGGGTCGAATGCGCCCACCCGCCCGAGGCCAGCCACGACTCCGCCTGCGCCGCCGCCCACTGCCACGGCCAGCAACCGGTGAACGCGGCGAACTGGCGGACCAGCCGCTCCCGCTCACCGATCAGCCTGGTGCTCAGCCGCCGCGCCTGCTGCTGGCGCCGCCAGCCCGCCAGCATCTCCTCCAGCAGCGCCGCCCCCGGCGAAACCGGCACCGCGCCGTCGCCAGCAACCAGCGCCAGCGGCCCCCGGACTGCCCCCATACCGTCCCCCCAGCGCCCGACACCAGATGCAACCACCGGTCACTCAACGCAACCGATTCAGGTGCAACATCCTGACAACCAGTGCAACCGGCAGCCCGGAACGCCTATCCCACCGGCGTGTTGCACGCCGAGCCCAGCCACCCAGCCGGTCGCCCCCTACGCCGCAGCCCCTACCGCGCCGTCCTCACGCCTTCCACGAAATGTTGCATCAGATGCAATTCCGCGCCCTTGCAGCCACGTCAGGCATGCGCGTGGCGCAGTTCGTGGCAGGTCGCGTGCTTCAGCCCGGCCCGCCGCCTGGCGGCGGCGAGGATCTCATCCATCCCCTTGGCCGACAGCGGCTGCCCGCGGCGCGGGCCCTTCAAGACCACGAAGACCCGGTCAGTCCCGGCATCTGGCGGCCGCTCGGTATCCAGGTAGGCCGCCACCGCGGCGAAGAACCGGCCCGACACCGGGATCAGCCGCTGCCGGCCAGCCTTGCCCTCAGCGATGAACACCCGCCGCTCAGCCACACGCAGGTCCTCCAGGCCAAGGCCGAGGACCTCGCAGCGGCGCAGCCCGCCCAGCACCATCGCGGCGACCATGGCCTGGTCCCGGCGCGTGCGCAAAGCCGCGGTCAGCGCGTCCACCTCCGCCGGGGACAAGATCCGCGGCAGCCTGCGAGTGGCGCGGACCAGTGGGACGCCCTGGCGGGGCCGGGACCGCTCCCGGCGGGTCGGCAGCCCCCGCGGCACCGGGTTGGCTGCCACGTCGCCGCGGGCCTGCAAGAACGCGAAGAAACCCGACACTATCGACAGGCGCCGGCGCACCGTGGCGGCCGACACCCCGGCAGGCTCCCCGCCCGGATCCACCGGCTGCAGAACGACTTGCCCGCCGGCCCGGCCGGTGCGCTGGGCGGTGATAAACGCCAGCACATCAGCAGGCCGGACCTCCTCCGGCGGCTTGCCCACCACCGTGAAGAACACCTTCAGGTCATACGCCGCAGCAAGCACCGTGTTCGGCCGGCACCGCCCGCCCAGGAACTCCAGATACACATCCGCCAACGGCACCCCGACCCCGACAGCCAGCCCGCCCCCACGGTCAGCTGAACGGGCCACACGCACAGCAGCATGCACAGCAACGCTCCCCTCGTCACAGACGACCCAGCCTCACCAAGGCTGGCCGAAATGACAGGAAGATCACAGGCATAACATGCATGACCGGACGTGTCGGCGCGCCGACGTGATGGATATTCATGCAAGCGGGTCGGCCCGATCATCGGTCGAAGCGGAGATCGAAGGACCGCCGGCACGCGGAAGCCTACCTTCCGGCGCGCGAAAACCCCCGCCGTTATCTGTGGACGTCGGCTGAAGCCGGATCGAGGCGGGCGCTGGCCGCGCAGATGAGGTGGTTCTGTGATCCGGCGATCGGGGATTTGAGGGCTGGGGGGTGCGGTCCGGCTGCTGCGTGCGAAGCCAGGCAGGGTGGGCCGGCCGGGGACCGGTTGGGCGTGTTCCGTGGCCGGTCCCCTGTGGGCGGGCTAGGCCAGCGCTTGCTCCTGGTCATTGGTGAGGGTGCGGCGGGGGCCGCGGACGTACAGCCCGGTGAGCCAGCGTCCGGCGCGGGTCAGGGGGTCGGGGGCCGCAGGGGCGAGGGTGAGGTTGCGTTCCTCGCGGTGGACGGCGAGGGCCACTACGGCGAGGATTCCCGTGGCGAGCCCGGCGGTGGGCAGGCAGATGGCTACGAGGGCGATCAGAGCGGTCATGACGGGTCCCTTAACTTCGCTGGCTGGGGGCAGCCGCGGTGCGGTTCAGGAGGGGAGCGGGGCGGGGCGGATGCGCCTGAGCACGCGGGTGACCGGCCGGCCAGCCCGGTGGGTGTGCCGGGAGGAGCGGGCGAGGTGGCGGAGCTGGCGGACCAGGCGCTGCTGGCTGGCCTGCGCGAGCATGCCCTGCTGGCGTTCGCGGGCGATCTGGCTGGCGATATAGGGGTGGGTGAACATGGCCGTCTCCGATCTGCTGCGGGCCGGGGCGGGACGCTCGGGCCTCTGGTTGACACGCTGCCTGGCGGCCGGGGTGAGCACCACACATGTGCGGCCACAGAAGACCCACAGGATGGGGCGCCGGGGCGCTGTGGGCCGCGGCCCCCGGCGGGGGCTGCTGGCTGCCCGGGGTGATGGTGCCAGCCGCCCCGAGCCTGGCTGGATGCGGGAGCCAGCCGGGCTCGGGGCGTGGTGACTGCGCCGGGGTGCGGCGAGCTGGGTCAGGCTGGCCGCTGGGCCTGTGGGCAGCGCGCTTGTAGGCTTGCAGGCGGTCGTGTGCCCGTGGCAGGTGCTGGCCGGACTGGTGCGGGCCGCGGCGGCGGGCCGGGGGCTGGTAAGGGGACGATGGGCCGATGGCGGAGCTGGCTGCGCCGGGTTTCGGGGGGCTGCTGCGGCGGCTGCGGGCCGAGGCCGGGCTGACCCAGGAGGAGCTGGCCGAGGCGGCCAGCCTTTCCCCGCGGTCGGTCAGTGACCTGGAGCGGGGCATCAACCTGACCGCCCGCAAAGACACCGCCCGGCTGCTGGCCGACGCGCTGGGCCTGGCCGGGCCGCCGCGGGCGCTGTTCGAGGCGGCGGCGCGCGGCGGGGCCCCGGCGGCGGGCATGCTGGCGGCGGTGCCCGGCTCGCTGACCATCATGGCGGGCAACTTGCCGGCCCAGCTGTCGGCGTTCATCGGCCGGGACCGGGAGCTGGCCGCGGTCCGGGCGCTGGTGGAGTCCTCGCGGCTGGTCACGATCACCGGGCCGGGCGGGATTGGCAAGACCCGGCTGGCGTTGCAGGTGGCCGCCGGGCTGCTGGATGGCTCCGGGGACGGGGTGTGGCTGGTGGAGCTGGCGCCGGTGGCCGGACCCGAGCTGGTAGCGCGCACCGTGGCCGCCGTGCTGGGGGTCCGCGAGGAGCCGGGACGGCCCGTGCTCGACACCCTGGCCGATGCCGTCGGCGACCGGTCACTGTTGGTGGTTTTGGACAACGCCGAGCACGTGCTCGGCGCGGCCGCCAAGCTGGCCGACGCCATGATGCGGTCCTGCCCGCGGGCATCCCTGCTGGTCACCAGCAGGGAACCGCTCGGCATCAGCGGGGAACACGTCTTCCGGGTTCGGCCGCTGGCAGTCCCGCCCGCCGACCTGGCCGTCCCCGGCCCGCTGGCCGCTTTCGAGTCGGTGCAGCTATTCACCGAGCGCGCCGCGATGCACAGGCAGGGCTTCGCCCTCGACGACGATAACGCCGCGGCGGTGGCGGCGGTCTGCGTGCGGCTGGACGGGATTCCGCTGGCCTTGGAGCTGGCCGCGGCCCGGCTGGGTTCGCTGTCGGTGCCGGAGATCAGCTACCGGCTCGATCAGCGGTTCCGGCTGTTGACCGGGGGGAGCCGGACCGCGCTGCCCCGCCATCAGACCCTGCGCGCCTTGATCGACTGGTCGTATGACCTGCTCACCCCCGAGGAGCGGATTCTGCTCGACCGGCTGTCGGTGTTCGCCGGGGGCTGGACCCTGGAGGCCGCCGAAGCGGTCACCTCCCAAGGTGACACCGCGGACTGGCAGGTGCTAGACCATCTGGCCGCCCTGGTCGACAAGAGCCTGGTCCAAGCCGACGAGACCCAGGGTTCGACCCGCTACCGGCTGCTAGAGACGCTCCGCCACTACGCCGCCGAAGGCCTCGCCCGGCGGCCCGGCGCGGAACTGGACCAAAGCCGCGCCGCCCACCGCGACTACTACCTGAGCCTGGTCGAGACCGCCGACACGCACCTGCGCGGACCGGACGAGGCCGCCTGGCTGGACCAGCTGGAGGCCGAGTTCGACAACATCCGCGCCGCGCTGGCGTTCAGCCTCGCCGACCCCGGCAGCGCCGAGCCCGGCCTGCGGCTGGCGGCGGGGCTGCACCGGTTCTGCATCATGCGCGGCCACGGCGGCGAAATCCTTGATGCGCTCACCGTTCTGCTCGACCGGCCCGACGCCCAATCGCCCACCCGGGCCCGGGCCCGGGCCCTCACCGTGGGCTGCCACCTGCTCGATTACTTCGGCGGCGATCCGGCGCCCCCCTCGATGGCCAGCGAAGCCCTCCGGATCGCCCGTGAACTCCCCGATGACGCCATCGCCGCCGACGCCCTCGCTCAACTGTGCTGGCTCAGCTTCGAACACGGCGATCTGCCTGCCGCCCTGGCCCAGATCGACGACGCGGTCGGGCTCGCCCGGGCAGCCGGAGATCCCCGGCTGATTGCCTATATCCTCGGCCGTCGTGCGGTGTTCGAGAGCGAAGCGGGCGATCTGGACGCCGCCTTCGCTGACAACCAGGAAGCCATCACCTTGTCCCGAGCGGCCGGAGACAACTACCGGCTCGCCACCGCGCTGGCCAACCTCGGCTTCGATGAGCAGGTGGCGGGGGAGTTTGGGGCGGCCCGGGCGCACCTTCAGGAGGCCAGCACGCTCGCCGGCAACCATCGCTACCAGAACCTCTCGGCCGGTTTGCGGCAGAACCTGGGTGTCGTCGACCTGATGGCCGCCGATCCCGGCAGCGCCCGCCGCCTTTTCCTCGACAGCCTGGACACCGCCCGGATCACCGGTGTCACGGCGTATGTTCCCGGCGCGCTCCTGGGCCTGGCCCTGGCGGCCGGCGCCGATGGCGACCCCGCCGTTGCCGTCACCCTGCATGGCGCCGCCGACGAACACTACGAGCAGTCCGGACGGGGATTCGAGGCCATCGAAGCGGGGCTGCGCGACCGCGACCACGCCCGCCTGCGCGCCGCGCTGGGCGATGACGCGTTCGAGGCCGCCTACGCGCGCGGCCGCACGCTCAGCCAAGCCGACGCCATTGCCCTGGCCACCGCAGCAGCCCAGCCCGACCCTGGCATTGCGCCCGCCGACGCCGGTCCCGCCGCCGGTCACGCGGCGGAGGGTTCTGCTGGCCTGCTGTCGGGACGAGAACGGGAGATCGTGGCGCTGCTGGCCGGCGGGGCGTCCGACGCCCAGATCGCCGGGCAGCTGGTCCTGTCGGTCAACACGGTCAGGTCACACCTGGAACGGATCCGGGACAAGACCGGCGCCCGCCGCCGCACCGAACTGGTCCGCTACGCCATCCAAGCCGGCATCGACCCGGTCACCCCTCCCACCTGAAAACCGGCCCCTCCCCGCCCCGATATGACCAGCCTCCCGGCGGTCAATGGGGCCGTCCGGCCCACACCCGCCGTGCTCCATGGGGCTGCCCGGCCCCTGCCGCCAGGCCCCGGCCAGGCCCACGCTGGGTCTACTGCCCCGCCATATGGGCGGGACTACGAACCAAAGGGCCAGACATGAGATCGATACGAAGAACACGCACAGTGCACATCCGCGCAGGTGAGATGCCACGCGGACAGCCCGAGCCGCTGGTAGCGTCAGTCGACTGCCCTCGACCAGATCGGTCACCGGCAGCCAGAGGGGCGGCCTCCATGAACACGCAAGCTGCTTCCTGGACGCGCGGGCGCGCAGGACGATACGCGGCGACCGCGCTGGGGGCGGTGGCGGTGCTCGCCTTTGGTGCTTTCGCCCCTGCCGCCGCCCAGGCCGCCGCGCCGACGACCTTGTACGTGTCGCAGGGAGGTCTGGACAGCGGCACCTGCACGTCGGCGAGTCCCTGCGCCACCGTCAGCTACGCCCTCACCAAGGCCGCCTCCGGCGCCACCATCGAGGTCTCGGGCACGATCGACGACCACCCGGTCATCTCGTCCCCGGTCACCATCACCACCTGGCCTGGTGGCCCGGCCGGCGGCGCCTGCGGTCCTCGACGGGACGGCGAGCGGAGCCGTCGTCACCGTCAACTCCGGGGTTACTGGCGTAACTCTCCACGACCTGACGATCGAGAACGGGGCTTATGGCGGCATCTCCAACAGCGGCACCCTCACGCTCACCGATAGCACCGTGTCGGGGAACTCGGGCGAGCTTCGGCGGAATCTACCAACTACGGCACCATGACTGTCATCGACAGCACTGTCACGAAGAACTCGGACGCCAACGGCGTTGGCGGCGGCATCACGAACTACTCCGGGACGATGACGGTCATCGCCAGCACCATCTCGGGGAACACCGGCGACGGCATCTTACAGCGACCAGGGCGCCACCGTCACCCTGGGCGCCACGATCGTGGCCGGCAACACCGGGTACCAACTGCCACGCAGACGACGCTGCAAGCCTCGATAGCGCCGGCTACAACCTGACCAACGACACGACCGGCACCGCCTGCGAGCTTCGACGCCGCGACCGACCTGGTGAACAAGAACCCACTCCTCGGTTCCCTCGCCAGCAACGGCGGCCCGACCCAGACCCTGCTGCCCGGCGCCAAAAGCCCGGCCGCCGACGTGATCCCCAACCCCACCACCTTGCGGGGGGTTACGGTCTGCCCGGGCACCGACCAGCGCGGCGTCGCCCGGCCCGGACAAGGTGAGACCCGCTGCACCATCGGCGCGGTCGGAGGTGGGTTTCACGAACCCCACCACAACGTCGGTGACCCTGAGCCCGGCCACAGTCACGGCTGGCACCAGGGTCGCCTACCTGGTCGTGGTGACCCCGAAGTCGGGCACCGGCACGCCGACCGGGACGATCTCCTTCACCACCGGCTCCACCAGCCTCTGCACGGCCGTCCTGTCCGGTGGCGTCGCCGCCTGCGGAGCCACCACCGCCCCGGCGGGGACCGACACCGTGACCGGGACCTACTCCGGTGGTGGCGGCTATGCCAGCTCCTCGGGTACCGCAACCCTGACCGTGACACCGTGACAAAGACCTAGCGCCCGCCAGGGACCATCAGCGGGCTCGCCACCTCTCGACCCATTGGGCCCAAGGCCAGCAGTCAAGGCCTGCACGCTGCTGTCAAGGGCCCGATGAAGATCGACAAAGCGGCGGAGGTCCTGCAGGACGGGTAATCGGCCAAGATCATCCCGTCCTGAGGGACCTCCGTTGCGCGTTCAATGTGCCACTCGTTCCGCGTCATGACCATCACCAAGACGATGACCGCGCCGATCCCGGCCGCGATGACGAACACGACCGGCGTGCGCGCCGAAACGGTGGCCCTGAGCCCGTTCCACCCCGCTAGTCATGCATCACAACGCGCACGGAATCGGCAGGGATCCCAAGCCGATTTCGGGTGTCTCCGCCGGAGTCACGCAGTCCTGGTGCCAGAGTCAGCCAACGATCATGAAGCTCTGCATGCGTATTCGCTGCCCGGCATCGTCATGTATGTACGCAACACACTACTTTCGGCAGATCCGGTCGACACCGGCGCCACGCATAGCAGCCTGATCTGGGGTACGTCGACTGGTGGTCGCGGAGGAGCCGCCAACCGCGCCTCACCGCGACTGTGCGCGTGGTGGCTGGCCAGCAATCCTGGTTCTGTGGCAAGGTGGGCGCCAATCACCGGACGATCTCGACCTACCCAATTCGCTCACTGCGCATGGGCCGACGCTGGCTGAGGCGCCCGAACCGCCTCCCGGCCCCGAATGGGCACAGCGGCTGCCCGGCGCTGCGCAGGCACCGCTTTACCTCACCGGGCGATGCCGGCGTCAATAACGGTGCTGCCGCGCCCTGCGGTCAGAACGCGATGAATGGCAGGCGCACACCGGCCGGCTCGGCGCGGACCTGGGCCTCCGGCGGTGCCACCTGCCTGATGTGGTCCGCGAGAGCCTGGGCGTCGTCTTCGTTGTTGGCGCCCACGATGAGGAACCTCCAGCGCCGCACCACGGGAAGGCCCTCACCCTGCAGCGCGGTGGCCAGCGTGACCGCGTCCCGGTGAGAGCCCAGCTCCACCCTGGCCTGCCACTGGGCGGTCCCGGCGGCCAGGGAATCCGCGGTTTCCGCGTCCTCCAGCCGCTGATGCTCGGCCTGGCGCTCGGCCTCGGTCTGCGGCAGCGCGACATCCGGGCTGCGCCACTCCTCCTCGATCGGGTGCCAGCGGTCGATCGCGAACTCCGCCTCGATGCCTAGCTGGCCCAGCACGTCGCGAGCGGTCCGCTCGGCTTCGCCGGCGGCCAGTTCGGTACCCGCGTACAGGAAGACCTGCGAGTCACCGGAGCCGATGACGATGTTGTGCCCGAGGCGGTGGCGGACGTCTTGTTCCACCTCCTTCGCGGAGAAGGATTGCCGCGCCTGCTCAACGTGGTCCTGGCTGTTCAGCGAGATCGTCACGCGCCAGTCGGTGCTGTCAGTCACGGCGTGACTCTAGCGCACGCGCCCGGCCCGGCCGGCCTGCGCCCAAAGCCGGAGAGCGGGCGCTCTCCAATGTATCTTGACATCAAGGTAACTACGGGAGGCAGGATGATCCATCACGTGCAGCTGGCCTGCCCGGCCGGTACCGAGGACGCGCTGCGCAGCTTCTACAGCGGGGTTCTTGGCCTGCGGGAAGTGCCCAAACCGCCCGCGCTCGCGGCCCGGGGCGGCTGCTGGTTCCGCGGTCATGGCATTGAGTTGCACCTCGGTGTGGAGGAGGACTTCCGTCCGGCCCGCAAGGCGCATCCGGGCCTGCTGGTCCAGGACCTGGACACCTGGGCGGGCCGGTTGCGCGCCGCGGGTGCCCCGGTCCGGTTCGATGGAGACTTCCCCGGCATGCGGCGTTTTTACAGTGCGGATCCGCACGGCAACAGGCTGGAATTCCTCGAACGCATCGACGGGGCCTGACCCGCCGTGGGCGGCCGCAATCCCCGGTCGAGCCGGGTCACCGGCGGCCGGCGAAGGACCAGCCAACCGCCGAGCACTGCCGCCGGACCTCCCTGGTGCTGAAGAACGGCAGCGGGATCACCGTGCCCGAGCCCGGAATGGTGAGGCCCGGCTGAACGTAACGCCCGCCGCCCACCCGCACCATCCGGAGCTGGCCGCCGGCGCCGCGGGGCAGTGTCCGCCGGGTGCCCCGCCCGTCCACGAACGTGACGGCCTGCGGGGAGATCTCCAGGCGGCACGGATGGCGGATGAGCCGGATCCAGCCCAACACGAGCACGGCCGTCACGACGGACACGAACACGATGACAACGACACGGCCGGTGCTGGTCTGCGCCCCGGCGTACCCCCGCACCAGGGCGACCAGGAACGCCGCGGTCAGCGCACCGAAAAGGCCGTCGCGCTGCACCCTGCTCTGGCGCAGCACGATCGCGGCAGCGGCGCCCGGCCCGGTCACGCCGCCCGATGACTCATCCATGGGTTCCTTCGCAAGCCGCCCGGGCGTCAAGCGTAACCGCCGCGATCAGCTACGCCCGGGGGACCTGTTCGCCGTCCGCCTACCGGGGATCCGCCACCAGGATGTCGTGGCGGGCCTCGGGCTCTGCCACGCTGGTGGCGGTGGTGCCGCGGCGGACGAACTCACGCGCGGGCGGCCATAGGGCGACGTACTGGTCGCCGGTGGCGTCGTCGTACCGGATGAACGTCACCTGGCTGATCATGACCGCGAACAGGTGGAACCGGCCGGGCTCCGGGGTCCAGCCCAGGCTGGCACCGACCGCGGCCGCGTAGCGGGCCTGCACATCCGGGCTGTCCTCGGCGCGGCCGGTGCCGCGGATCTTGAACTCTCCTTCGCCGCCGTCACGACTGGTGATGACGCCCGGCTACCCCCAGGCGCGGACCCGGTGCGGCCGCAGCGTCACGACCACGCGCGACTCACCCGGCTTGTCCATGTCCCGCAGGTCCGACTGGTACTTGGCGCCGAGCTTGCCGGCGAAGGCGTAGTCCGGGTCGGGCTCGATCTCGGCGTCACCGCGGATCTCCAGGTAGCGGTACGGGTTCGCCAGGTCCAGGATGAGCAGGCTGCAGGCGGGCCGGCGCTGCAGGTTCCTGACCTTCTGCCGGGTGGTGTTGAGCGAGAGGCGCACGGTGCCGTCCTCGGCGATGAACCACACCTCCGACAGCTGCGGCCCGCCGTCACCCCCGAGCGTGGCGAGCGTGGCGACCTGCGCGCCGAGCAGGTCCTGGTGCGAGGCGGGAATCGTGGTCATCGTGCCTCCTGTCCGGCTCTGCCGGTAGCCGCGCGGTCATTCCTGCGGTCAAGCTAACACCGCTCCGGCGGGCATCGCCGGCCGGCCTGACCGGGCCAGGCCGGCCGGTGTGGCCGCGGAGCGGATCGGGCCTGTGCCGGCCCGCGGTGTTATCCCCACTGGCCGGGCTGGTAGTCACCGGCGGGCTGGCGGGTGATGACGTTGATGCGGTTGTAGGTGTTGATCAGGGCGATGAGGCAGACCAGCGCGACGAGCTGGTCTTCGTCGTAGTGCTTGGCCGCTGCCGCCCAGGCCTCGTCGGTGACCCCGCCGGCCGCATCGGCGATGCGGGTGCCCTCCTCGGTGAGTTGCAGCGCGGCCCGCTCGGCCTCGGTGAAGACCGTGGCCTCGCGCCACACGGCGACCAGGTTGAGCCGCACCGAGGTTTCCCCGGCATGCCCGGCGTCCTTGGTGTGCATGTCGGTGCAGGCGGCGCAGCCGTTGATCTGGCTGGCCCGTATCTTCACCAGCTCCTGCGTGGCGGCGGGCAGGGGCGAGCCGGTCACGACCGCGCCCGCCGAGTTGATGTGCTTGGCGAACTTCGCCGCAATCGTGTTGCCGTAGGGGTTGAGCCTGGCGTCCATGGCGATCTCCTTGCCGTTGTGGGTTACACCCCACTGACACAGGAGCCGCGCACCATGTGACGGGCGGCGGATGTGATGCGGGTCACCGGGCCACGGCGGACGGACGCGACCCGGCGGCCTGGGCTACCCGGTGCCTGGCGGCTCGGGCCAGTAGTAGGCAGGCCGGCTCGCGGCGGTCACTGGGTCACCAGCGGGCCGTCCGGCGGTCCCTCGTCGCGCTTGTGCGGGTGCTGTTCGAGGGCGGTGGCCACGGCGGCACGGACGTCACGGGGCCCAGGTCAGCGGGGGCGGTGCCACCGTCACGGGTCGGCTGGGGGGTACCCGGCGGTGACCGGCTCCGTTGCGGCGTCCTGCCGGGTGCCGCGGCCGAGGGCGTAGAAGAGGACGCCGATCACTACGATCACGGCCAGCGGGACGAGCTGGCTCAGCTCGTAGGCCATCCGCTGGTGGGAGAAGCTGAGCGCGGCGAGGTCGTCGTTGGGGCTGCCGCCGGTGCCGAACCAGCCGACGCCGAAACCAGGCCAGATCAGGGCGACGGTCGCCAGCAGTGCCCAGAACGTGGGGACCACCGAGCACAGCCACGCGCCCGCGGTTCCCCAGGGCACCCGGTAGGGGCGCTCGACCTCGGGGTGCGAGCGCCGGAGCTTGATCAGCGCCGGGAAGATGAACAGGTACGAGATCGTGGTGGTGGAGATCGTCAGGCCGAGGACCGCCGAGAAGTACCTGCTCGCGTTGCCACCGGTGATCTTGAACGCGGCCACCATGAGCACCGTCGCCACCAGCCCCGAGAGCAGGTTCATCCCGACCGGAGTGCCGAACCGGGCGGAGAACCTGCCCAGGATCCGCGGGCCGCCGCCGTCGAAGGCCGCGACCGCCTCGTTCCGGTCGGCTCCCATGATCCACGTCGCCCCCGCGCTGGCCAGCGCGAAAACGAACACCACGGCGGTGACCCGGCCCAGCAGCAGCCCGGTGCCGGTGAGCGTGGCGGTGCCGCTGGCGGAGACGTGACCGCCGTAGACCGTGAAGACCGCCTTGGCCGCATCCAGGAACCCGGTCAGGCCGGTCACCTGGCTGGCGGGGAGCACGAGCACGATGGACAGGATGGGCAGCCCGTAGGCGAGCACGGTGGCCAGGCCCGACCAGGCGATGGAGAACGGCACGTCGCGCCGTGGGTTGACCATCTCCTCGCCCGCGGCCGACGGCACCTCCATGCCGGCGAAGTTGAAGAACAGCACCGGCACCACGGCGATGAACACCACGTAGCTCGGCAGGAACGCGTGGCCGCCGAGGCCGTGCAGGCCGTGCATGCCCGCGTACAGGATGACCGAGATCTCAAAGAACGCGAGCACCGCCCCGCGCGCCCAGGCACCGAGGGTGGGCACCCACTTGCCGTACTGCAGCGACACGATCGCGGTGCCGATCGTGAACCAGATGAAGGCCAGCGCATAGACGTACTGCCAAGCGCCGGTGATCGGGGCGAAGAACTCGCCGAGCGCGGCCAGCGACACGATCGTCAGCGACCCGCCGACCCAGATGGGATTGGACACCCAGTAGATGACGGCGTTAACGGCGGCCAGTGGGCGCCCGAACGCCAGCCGGGTCCACACGTACGGCCCGCCTTCCTGCGGGAACGCCGAGCCGAGTTCGGCGATGGACAGCGAGTACGGCAGGAAGAAGAAGACCGCGAGGAACAGCAGCCAGGTAAATCCCTGCGGGCCGCTGCTCGCCACCGCGCCGATGGTGTCCAGCGTCACCACCGTGCAGATCAGGTAGAACAGCATGTCGAAGCGGCGGAAATGCCTGCGGAGCTTGCTCTTCTCGCGCAGCGCCGTCGTGGTTGTCTGCATGACCAGCTGAGCTGGCAGGGCCTCGGCCACGGGTGCTACCCCCTTTGTCCGCTGGCATCAAACCAAGAGCGGACGCGAGCCGCAACCACGAAGTCGGGCCGGCGGCGGTGTTCGATCCGCAACCACGAAGTCGGGCCGGCGGCGGTGTTACTGTGTGGGCGCCCTGTTGTACCCCCGATCGGGTAGATAGCCGAGTGGCAGCTGACCAGCCCTTGCTCGATAGCCTGCGCAAGGCGGTCGAGGCGATGCCCGACGACGTGCCGTTGCGGGTGCACCTCGCCACGATGCTGGTCGCCGCGGGCCTGCGCGATGAGGCCGTCCGCCAGGTGGGCGCCGTCCTGCAGCGCGACCCGGGGAACGCCGCGGCGCTGGCGCTGCTCCAAGCACCCGGCCCGGCCAGCCCCGCCGGCTCCGCCGCACCTCCCGGTCCCGCCGCACCGGCCGGCGCCGGCCAGCCGGCTGCCGAGCGGGGCCGGTCACCGGTGCCCGGCGACTACGACTGGTCCCGTGGCGAAGCCGAGGTCGGGACACGGTGCCGCCGATGTTCGCCGGCGGCGAGCAGCTGGCCCGGGGGACGCGGACCCGGGGGACGGGGACCCGGCCACGGCCGCCTTCGACGTGGAGCGCCCGGCGCTGCGGATCGAGGACGTGGCCGGGATGGCCGACGTCAAGCAGCGGCTCGAAGCGGCCTTCCTGGCCCCGATGCGCAACCCGGAACTGCGCCGCCTGTACGGCAAGAGCCTGCGCGGTGGCCTGCTGCTCTACGGACCGCCGGGGTGTGGCAAGACCTTCATCGCCCGGGCGGTAGCCGGTGAGCTGGGCGCACAGTTCATGGCTGTGTCGTTCGCGGACGTCATCGACATGTTCGTCGGCCAGAGCGAGCGCAACATCCATGAACTGTTCCGCATCGCCCGGCGGCACGCACCGTGCGTGCTGTTCCTCGACGAGGTGGACGCCCTCGGGCAAAAGCGCAGCCAGCTGCGGAATACGCCGATGCGCAGCGCGGTGAACCAGTTGCTGCTGGAACTCGACAATGTCGCGGGCGGCAATGACGGCGTCTTCCTGCTGGCCGCCACCAACCACCCGTGGGACGTAGACAGCGCCCTGCGCAGGCCGGGCCGGTTCGATCGCACGCTGCTGGTGCTGCCGCCGGATCGTCCCGCGCGGGAGGCGGTCTTCCGGTTCCACCTGCGCGAGCGCCCGATCAGCGGCATCGACCTGGCGCGGGCCGCCGCCCTGACCGACGGCTACTCGGGGGCGGACATCGCGCACATCTGTGAGACGGCGGCCGAGCGCGCGCTGCTGGACTCGGTCCGCCTCGGCTCACCCCGGCTGATCGGCCAGGCCGACCTGGAGGCCGCGATTGGCGAGGTCAGGCCCTCGCTCGCGCCGTGGTTCGACGTTGCCAGGAACGTGGCGAGGTTCGCCAACGAGGGCGGCGTCTATGACGACCTCGCCGCATACCTCAAGAAGCACCGGATGCTATGACGGAGACTGCCCAGGGCCTGGCACGCGCCCAGCGGATGCTCGACCTCAAGCGGCATGACGAGGCGGCGAGCCTGCTGGCCGCCCTCCTGGCCGCGGAGCCGGAAAACGGCTACGCCCTGTGTCTGCTCACGCAGGCCCATCTGGGTGCGGGCCGGTATCGGGACGCGGCGGAGACAGCCGACCGCGCCGTCGCCGCAGCGCCCGGCGGCGACTGGCCCTACCGGCTGGCCAGCACCGCCCAGTTGCGCCTGGACCACGCCGCTGCCGCCCTGCGAGCTGCGGTGGAGGCGCGCAGGCTGGCACCGGAGGGGTGGCGCTGCCAGCTGTGCTTCGCCCAGGCCACGCTGGCAACGCGGGAGAACTTCGACGAGGCCGAGGCAGCGGCCGCCACGGCGCGCGAACTTGCGCCCGACGAGCCCGACGTGTATTTCATCTCCGGCAAGGTCAGCCTGGACCGCGGGAAGCGGGCCGAAGCGCGGGCGTACCAGGAACGCGCGCTTGCCCTCGACCCGGAACATGTCGGCGCGATGAACGAACTCGGCAAGATCAGCCTGCGGCCGCTAGGCGGCGCAGCGGCGGCGCACCACTTCACGCAGGCCGCCCGCACCGCTCCCAGGGAGATCGTCTACGGCAGGAACGTCGACGTGGCGGTCCGGCGCGCGGTGGCCTCGGTGATCTACATCGGCTGGCTCGCGACGCTGGCGCTCAACTACCTGACGGTGACGGCCCACCTGACCCGGGCCCAGATACTGCTGGGACTCGGTGTGGTGATCGCCGTCACGGCCGGCGTCGGCGCGAGCCAGTACCTGCGGATGCCGGTGCAGGTACGCCCGCTGGCGCGCCGGCGGTCCAACATTCTCGCGCTGGGCGTGAGCTACGCGGCCATCCTCATCGCGGCCGCGATCATGGCCCTGACACCGGCCGCCGCGTTGTACAACGCGGCAATCGGCGTCTTCGTCCTCCTGGTCGCGGCCCGGTTCGCCGCGTACTGGATCCTGCGCCGCACGCGGGACCGGTCGCCGCGAACCACGGGCGGGTGATCCCGTGCCGCCAGGTTGCGCTACCGGCGGCGGACTGCGGCGTCCAGCGCCGTCGTGCCGAAGTTCCACATGTTGTCGGCGACGTTGACCGTGACTCCGGGCGGAACGATCTGGTCGATGCGGTCAAGCAGCTCGGTGGACAGGCCGAGGCCGTCGGCGGCGAGGTAGGCGTCCAGGTGCTCCATGGTGCGCGGGCCGATGATCGCGGAGGTGACCGCGGGGTGGCGGGTTGCGAACGCGACCGCCATCTGGATGAGGGTGATCCCGGTCTCGCCGGCGAGCGCGCCGAGCGCGTCGGCGGCGTCGAGCTTGGCGGCGTTCGCCGGGTCGCTGGCGTCATAGCGCGCGGGGAAGCGGCTCAACCGCGCGGCGGAGCCCGGCCCACTGATCTCCTGGCCCTTGCGGTATTTGCCGGACAGCCAGCCGCCTGCCAGTGGGCTGTAGGTCATGACGCCCATTCCGTGGCGCTGGCAGGCCGGCAGCACGTCGTATTCGATCGCCCTGGTCAGCATGGAGTAGGGCGGCTGTTCGGTGCGGAACCGTCCGTGGCCGCGGCGATCGGCGACCCACTGGGCCTCGACGATCTGCGAGGCGGGGACCTTTGACGTGCCGAAGTAGCGGATCTTGCCGGCGCGCACGAGGTCGGTCAGGGCGCCGAGGGTCTCGTCGATATCGGTGTTCGGGTCGGGAACGCCGACTTGGTAAAGGTCGATCCAGTCGGTTTGAAGCCGGCGCAGCGAGCCCTCGACCCCTTCGGTGATCCACCGGCGCGACGCTCCGCGGTGGTTGGGATCCCCGTCGAACGGAGGGCCGAACTTAACCGCGAGCACCACGTTCGCGCGCCGTCCGCCCGCCAGCGCCTTGCCGAGGATCTCTTCTGACTCGCCGGCGGAGTAGCCATCGGCGGTGTCGATGAAATTGATCCCGGCGTCCAGGGCGCGGTGGATGATCTTGATCGACGCGTCGTGATCGGGGTTGCCGAAGGCGCCGAACATCATCGCGCCCAGGCACATCTGGCTGACCGAGACGCCGGTGCGTCCCAGGGGCCGGTAGTCCATGAACAAGCTCCTTCAAGGCGCCGCGAGTCAGTCGCGGCAGGTGGGCAGTAACAGCTGCGCCAGCAGGCGGATAGACTGTCCACTTCACTGTAGCGACTAGCGGATAGCCTGTCCACTTGGATTGCCGATGCCCCCGGACCAGTTCCCAGCACCCACGAGACGCGCCGACGCCGAGCGCAACCGCGACAAGATCCTCGCGGCCGCCCGTTCCGCGTTCGCCGATCCTGAGGCCGAAATATCGATGGCCGAGATCTCGCGGCGCGCGGGAGTCGGCATGGCGACGCTGTACCGCAACTTCCCCGGACGCCGGGAGCTACTCGAGGCCCTCTACACCGACGAGGTCGATGCCGTCTGCAGGGCCGCCGAGACCGTCGGCGGCGGGACGCCCGGAGCGGTTCTGGAGGCTTGGCTGCACCGGTTCTTCGCCTTTGCCACCAGCAAGCGCCACATCGCCGCCGAGCTGCTCGAGCACACGGACCGCAGCAACCCCCTGTTCGACGACAATCGCACCCGGGTGATCGCCGCCGGCCTGCCGCTCCTCGCCGCCGCGCAGCGCGCTCACGAGACCCGCGGCGACCTCGCCCTCGAGCAGGTCCTCGACATGGTCATCGCCATCGCCACGATCCACGGCGACACCCGCTACCTCGAACCGATCCTGCAGACCGCACTCGACGGCCTGCGCCCCCCGGCCGAGGTGAAGCCCGCATAGGACAAGGTGGCACGCCGCTTCGGGCACACCCGGTCCCAGGGCCCGCCGCGCGTCAGCTGGGCGGTGCCGGCATGGTGAGGACCGTCCAGGCACCGACGCAGATCCGGTCGCCGTCGTGCAGGGGCACCCGCACGCCGGCGACGATCTCGCCGCCGTTGACGATCGTGCCGTTCGCCGACCCCGGGTCGAGGACACCCAGCTCCCGTCCGGCTCGGCGATCAGCACGGCGTGCAGGTGGGACACCCCGGGGTCGGCGGGCGGGCCCGGTCAGGTCGATCTCCGGGTCCAGGCCGCGGGACACGCTGCGCCGGCCGATGCGCATCTCCTGGCCGAGACAGCCGGAACCGGCGCTCGGGGCAGTACCCGGGGAACTCGATCGACGCGGCGTCCGGGCCTGCCCTCGGCGATCACGCTGTCGTAGTAGGCGCGGTCGGCGGTCACCACGGCCGTCCAGCCGGCCGCGGCCCGGGCGCGGGCACGGCATCCGGTACGGCCCCGGCGCCCGGCACGGCCCCGGCACCCGGCGCGGCTCCGGCACCCGGCACCGGTCCGGCACCCGGCGCGGCGGCAGCGGCCGGTGCGGCTTCGGAGCCCACATCGCCCGCCCGGCCCGCTACGACGGCCGGGGCCGGCGTGGCATCCCCGGCGGAAGCTGAGCCGGGGCCGCCCGGCCCGGCCGCGCCGTCACCGGAACCTGCGCCGGAACCCGGGGCAGCCTGGCCGCCCCCCGCCGCGGCGGGCGGGTCCGCGAAGTCGAACCCGCAGCTCCTCGCAGAACTGCCCGGTCCGGGCCGTCCCGCACTGCGGGCAGGGCTCCGCCGGGGACCGGCGCGGCGGGCGCGGCCGGGACGGGGGCCGCGGCGCGGCGCGGGCGAGGGCGCGGCGGCGGCCGCGGGCGCCGCCATGCGTATCCCGCACACGTCGCAGAAGTCGGTGCTGCCGGTCGTGGCCGCTGGGACAGGTCGGCATGCCGCCTCGCTTACTTCTTGGTCCGGACCGTCTTGGTAGACCTGGTGTCGAGCGCCATCTCGTCGGCGTCGTCGACCTTCTTCTTCAGCTGCACCGTGCCCGACGCGGCGTCGACCACGTCGACCACCTTGGCGAGCAGCTTGGCGGTGTCCTCGTTGCCGGACTGCTCGGCCAGCGCCACCGCCCGGCCGAGCTTGGCCGTCGCGGTGTCCTCGTCGCCGCGCTTGCGCGCCTCCAGGCCCTCCTGGATCACCTCGGCCAGTTCGGCCTGGCCGGTGTAGTGCGCGACGTTCGCGTTGATCCGGGTGGACAGCGCCTCGTCGTCGGTCCAGACGGCCCGGACCAGGCCCTGGCCGAGCACCTCGGGGCCGACCGGCGGCGACCAGGCTCACCCGGGCGGCCAGCATCTCCTGCCCGACGCCGGCCGGGCTGACCCGCACGCACACGTGGTAGTCGCGGCTCTCGCTCGCGCCCCAGGCGCCGGTCGGGTAGTCGCCGGCCTGCGGGCCGGTCTGGGCGCGCCTGCCGGTCAGGTCCTCGACGGTCGGCGCGACCTGCTTGACGAACCGGAGCGTCGCGCTGCTGCGGCGTCCACACCCGCAGCGACACGTCGGCGACCTGCTTGCCCATGGCGTTCTCCATCATGGCCGCGAAGTCGGCGGCCAGCCCCGCGGGGTCGGGCACGATGTCCACGGTGCCGAGCAGCGCGGCGGAGATCCGGCGCAGTTCGCCGACCTCCCAGTCGGTGCCGACGCCGCGGCAGTCGCAGCTGAACACGCCCTCGCACAGGCGATCGCCTCGTCGAGCTGCTCGGGGGTCTCGTGCTCGTTCTGGCCGTCGGTGAGCAGGATCGCGTGCCGCAGCGCGGCCGGATGGGTCCGGAACATGGAGTGGGCCAGCCGCAGCCACTGGCCGATCGCGGTGCCGCCGCGGGGGAGCGCGCCGGCCACGGCCTGCTTGGCGACGTACCTGGTCTGGTCGTCGGCGACGGCCAGGCCGTAGTCGAGCGGGAAGATCGGCAGCGCCTTGTCGGTGCCCGCGATCACGGCGAACGCCACGCCGTCCCGGATCACGTCCACGGCCGCCGCGGTGGCCGCGCGGGCCTGCTCGATCTTGGTCCGCGGCGACCTCATCGACCCGGAGCAGTCGATGATGATGATCTCCGCGCTGCCCTGGTCGTCCACGGGGGCGGCCGCGAGCCCGGTGTCCGGGGAGGTCACCGTGACGATGGCGTTGACGTCCCCGGCACCTTCGGGGAGGTACTCGTTCTGGGAGATGTCGACGGTGAAGTCACTGCTCATCGGGAGGTTTCTCCTCGGATCGGGTGGGACGACGGCGCGGCACCGGGCGCGGGGCGGCCGTGAGCGGAAGCGGGGCCAGGACCACGGTGATGTTGTCCATGCCGCCGGCGTCCAGCGCGAAGCTGACCAGCGCCGCGGCCGAGCCGAGCGGATCGGTCAGGGCCCGGGGCAGGGCCAGTTCGGCCAGCTCCGCGGCCTCGGGCTGGTAGTTCCACAGCCCGTCCGAGCACAGCAGCAGCACGCCGGGGCCCGGCGGCTCGAACGTGGCCACGTGCGGCTCGGTCCCGGAGGCGTCCGCGCCGACCCAGCCGGTCACCACGTGGGCCTGCGGCAGCGACATCGCGTCGTCCTCGGACAGCAGCCCGGCCGCGACCATCTCCCCGGCCAGCGAGTCGTCGGTGGTCAGCCGCTTGGCCTCGGCACCCGGCCCGTCGCCCAGCCAGTAGGCGCGGCTGTCGCCCAGCCAGCACAGCGTCACCGCCTCCGCGGTCAGCACCGCGGAGACGAACGTGGCCGACGGCGGGTCGCCCGGCCCGGGCTCGTCCAGGCCGGCCACCGCCTGCTGTGCCGCGGCGACCGCGTCGCGGGAGGCCTCGGCCAGGTCCGCGTTCCGCGCACGCCGGCCAGCAGCACCTGCACCGCCGCCTGACGGCGGCCAGCGACGCCTCGTCGGGGCGGCGGGAGCTGGACACCCCGTCGCACACCACCGCCACCGCGGCCGGGTGGCCGCCGGCCTCGCGCGGTGGCGAGCGCCATGGCGTCCTCGTTCCGGTGGTGCCGCAGGCCGCGGTCGGTCACCCCGGCCAGCATCCCGAGGTCCAGCTCGATGTGATCACGGCCGGACGGCAGCTTGTGGCCGCACGACTCGCAGTAGCCGTCGGCGGTGATCTGCGCCGCGTGGCAGGCCGGGCACTGCTGGCCGACGGCCGGCGCGGCGTCGCTGACCACGGCCGGGGCAAGCTCGGTCCGGCAGGCCTCGCAGAAGTTGTCCTCCGGGCGACCGCCCGGCCGCAGGACGGGCACACCCGGCCGCCCTGCGCCGGCGGTCATGACCAGGTCCTCGGGCGGACGTCGTTGGCCTGGTCGACCAGCTCGATCCGGCGGTGCCGGTCCGGTGCCAGCCGGGCCTGGGCCCGGTAGCTGCGTTCCAGGCCGAACCGCAGCGCGCGCTCGGTGAACTCGCAGCCGAGCAGCCGCCCGCCGGGCGGCGCCCCGCCGGCTTGCGAGCAGGCCAGCGCGGCCCGCAGCACCTCGGCGGTGAGCTGCTCCTGGCCGATCGCGTCGAGCTTGAGCCGGCCGACCCGGGCGCCGGCCTCGCCGCAGGTCATCCGGTGACACCTGGGCCTGGCCGGGGCGCGGCGACACCTGGATGCGCACCGCGGCCACCTGCGCCGCCAGGTGGTGGCTGGAGGTGTCCGGCACGGTGGCCAGCGCGGCGATCGCGCCCGCCCGGTCCCCGGCCGCAAGCCGGGTCCTGGCCAGCCCGAACGCCGCGCTGACGTAGGCGTGGTCCACGGTCCAGACGAGCTGGAAGTAGCGGTCGGCGGCGGCCTGGTCACCGGCCGCCTCGGCGGCGAAGGCGAGCGCGAGCTTGGCGGCCAGCTCGCCGGGCAGCGCGTCGTCAGACCGCGTCGAACGCGGCCCTGGGCGCCGGCCGGGTTGCCGCCGGCCAGCTCCCGCAGCCCGTTGTACCAGGCGATCCGCCAGTCGGCCGGGTCGCTCGGCGGCCAGGTCGGCCAGCACCGGGCCCGCGCCGGCCAGGTCACCGGTGACGATGCGGGACCGGGCCAGCGCCAGGCGGGTCTCCGCGCGACTCCGCCACCGCCGGCGGCGTGGCCTGGTCACCGGCGACGGCGGCGGTCAGCGCCGCGGTCCGCTGCGCCGGGTCCAGCGTGCTCAGCGTGGCCAGGAAGCCGGCCGCCGGGTCGGCGGCGTCGACCTGGGGCACCGGCAGCGCCGCGACGATCTCCGCGGCGCGCGGCGCGGGCTGCGCGGCCGCGGCCGCCGTCCGCCAGGGTGCGCCGCCGACGCCGACCGCCCGCAGCTCCGGGCTGAACAGGGCGGAGAACGCCGGCCGCGGCTTGCCGTCGGCGACCGCGAGCACCTCCCGCAGCACCCCGGTGAGCTGCTCGGCCATCTCGCCCGGCCGAGGCGAACCGGCGGTCCGGGTCCGGGTCGGTGGCGCGCCGCAGCGCGCGGAGGAACGACTCCTGCTGGGCGAGCAGCGGCACCGTCGCCGGGTCCGGCAGGCTGGTGCTCGTACCTGCTCTGGTAGCCGGTGAACTCGAAGGTCATCACGGCCAGGGCGCGGCCGACCGTGTACAGGTCGGAGGACGGCGACGGGCCCGGCGTCGCGATCTCCGGCGCCTGGTAGCCGACGGTCCCGTAGATGGCGCTGTCGTCATCGTCGATCCGGCGCACCCCGCCCATGTCGATGATCTTGAGCTGCTCCTCGGTCTGGATGACGTTGTCCGGCTTGAAGTCGCAGTACACCAGCCCCCGGCTGTGCAGGTAGCCGAGCGCGGGCAGCACCTCGATCGCGTAGGCGAGCGCCACCGGCAGCGGCAGCGACTGCCCGCGACTGGCGGCGCTCCAGCAAGATCTGCCGCAGGGATTTCCCGCCCACATACTCCATAACGATGTAACCGGCCGACTCGCCGGTCCGCCGGTCGGCGTGCTGCACGAAGTTGTAGACACCGACGATGGCTGGGGTGCTCGACCTCGGCGAGGAACCGGCGCTCGGCGACGGCCGCCTCCTGGGCCGCCGCGTCGCCGGTGTTCAGCAGGCCCTTGAGCACCACCCAGCGCTTGCCGAGGTTGTGGTCCATGGCCAGGTAGATCCAGCCGAGCCCGCCGTGGGCCAGGCAGCCGAGCACCTCGTACTGGCCCGCCACCAGCTCGCCCGGCTCCAGCTTGGGCGCGAACGAGAACGGGGTGCCGCAGTGCGGCGCAGAATCCCTCGGTCAGCCCGGGCTGCCCGTCCTTGCCCCGCCCGACCGGCCGGTCGCACACGCCGCAGAACCGCTTGCTCTCGGCCACCACCGGGTTCGTCAGCACCGCGGACGCCGGATCCCTGGCCGGCACCGGCGGGATCTCCACCAGGCCCGCGCCCAGGTGGCCCCGGGACGACCGGCCGCTGCCCGGCCGGGTGCGGCGGCTGCCGGAGCCGCGGCCGGTGCCCGTGCTGCCGGTGCCCGCGCTGCCCGAGCCCGCGCTGCCGGGGCCCGTGCCGGCGGACGGGGCCGAGGCGGGCGACGGGGCCGGGCCGGAGGATGCAGCCGGGGCGGCCGCCGCCGCGGGCTGGGCCGGATCCGGGGCCAGCCCGCAGGTGTCGCAGTACCCGCCGTCGATGGTCCCGCCGCAGCCCGGCCGGCTCAGCATCTGATCGCGGCGCTCGTCATGGCCGTCCTCTCCCCGTCCGCGTCGAGCGCCAGTACCGCCTGCTGGTAGCCGGTCACCGCGTCCGTCGCGGCCGCAAGGTCACAGGGCGCGGTCCACAGCAGCTCGCGGGCCCGGTCGTAGCGCGCGTCGAGGTCGGTGTCCTCGGCGCCGCCCAGCTTCGCCGCCCTGGCCCGGTAGGCGTCCAGCAGGCCGCGCAGTTCCTCCCGGCGGTCCAGCAGCGCCGCGGCCCGCTGCTCGGCGTCCCGGCACTCGCTGGCCGGCCGGCGCGGCCTGCTTCTCGATCAGGTCAAGTTCCGACGCGAGCCTGGTCCAGCGGCCCGGCCGCCCGGAGCGTCTCGGTGGCGGCGAGCCGGCCGGTCAGGCCGCTGACCTCCGGCGGCGCGGGCAGGGTCAGCGGCGGCGATCTTGGCCGCGGTCCTGCTCCCGCGCGGCCATGGCGTCCTGCCAGGCCTGCCGCGGCGGCGGCGACGGCCGCCGCGCAGGCGGCGATCCGCCCGCCGGCGTCCGCGCGCAGCGCCGCCAGCTCCCGGCCGGATGCGACCGCCGCCGCGGTGCGCTCCCGCAGCCGGCCGATCCGCCCGGTGTCCACCTGGCCGCCCAGCCACAGCGCCAGCGGATCGGTGTTGAGCACGTCGCGCAGCTGGGCATGGTCCGTCCTCCGCCACGGTGAGCGCCGCGTCGATCGCGTCGTCGTCCAGCCCGCCGAGCTGCTGCCGCGCGGCGGCGAGCTGGTCCCGATCTGCTGCAGCTGGTCGGCGGCCTCGTTCCAGACCGCCTCGGCCGCGGTGACCACGTCGGTGACGGTCGCGAAGGCACGCCTGCATGTCCGTCACCGCCGCGGCCACGGTCACCTGGGTGTCCCCGGTTCCGGTCAGGTCACCCCGGGCCAACGCTGGCGACGGGCGGCTGAGCCGCACCGACGGTCGCGTAAAGCAGCGAACTGATTTCGGCGAGCTGCCGGTCGGCGGAGCGCCGCAGCCCAGCCATCAGCTCGGCGGCCCTGTCGACCACCGCCGAGTAGGCGTCGAAGGTCTCCCACAGCGTGGCCAGGTCCGCCGCGGCGGTGTCCCAGCGCTTGGCCGTCCCGCCGGTCAGCGTCGCCCCGGCGAGCAGCCGCTTGCCGAAGCTGCTGTCCAGCTCCAGCAGGTTGGCCTGGATGGTGTCGCGCTCCGCGACCGCGGCCTTGACCGCGGCGGCCGCCTGATCCCGGCTCAGCACCGCGGTCACGGCGCTCACCGGTACTCCGCGAGCCGGCGGGACAGTCCCCAGGCGCACCCGGCGGCCATCAGCAGCGCGGCGACGATGATGCCCGCGTCGAGGCCGGTGAAGGCGTCCCGGCCGGCCGTCGCGCTGGCTGTGGAAGACCACCTGGTCGGCGTCGATGGCCCGGGACAGATCGCGCTCCACCCGGGCGAATCCCGCGGCTCGAGGTGCCCGCGCGCGGACCGATCACCAGCGGGGTCTCCGTCGTGTAGTTCGCCTCGCTGTCCAGGCGGTAGGCCTGGTCGATCACCGCGTACCAGGCCCTGCTCGTCGCTGCGCCGCCGCCGCGGCCCAGCCGTGCCCCGGCGCCGCTGGCGGGATGCGCCGCGGCGGTCAGCAGCGTGCCCGGCCCGGGCCCGAGCCTGGCGCGCACGGCCTGGAAGTCCTGCGACGAACGTGGTGTCGCCGCTGCGCGAGATGAGGTTGAGCACCTCGTCACCGCGGGCCTGCTGGGTGTCGATGGCCGCCTGGGCGAGGGTCTCGGCCGGGACGCGAGCCGTGCCCGACGCCGCGCTGCAGGTCCGCCGCGCGCCACCGCGAACGCGACGGCCAGCCACAGCACGCTGACCACCAGGACCAGCGACGCGACCAGCAGGCCGTAGTTGACCACCCGGTGGGTGCGCCGCGTCAGCCACCGCTGGGCCCGGAACAGGACGAAGCCGAGCGCGACGGCGAGGGCCAGCACCACCACGATCCACGGCAGGCCGGTGGCCCGCGCGCTCGCGGCGGTCAGCGCGGCGTTCTCCTGCGCGTAGATGGTCCGCGCGGCGGGCAGCAGCGTCAGGTGCATCTCCTCCGAGGCCACCTGCATGAACGAGGCGGCGGTCAGCCGGTAGCCGAGCAGGATCTCGGTCTGCGGCCTGCGCCACGTAGCCGGTGTAGACCGGCAGGCCGGCCGAGACCGCCGCCAGGCTGCTGGCGAGCCGTGGATTCGCCGGCGTCGTCGGCGGCGTTCCGCAGGCTGGTCAGGTCGGCGGCCGCGCCGGCGATGTCGGCGGCGTAGCGCTGCGCATGCGCCAGCGGCTCGTTCGGGCCCGGCCAGGAACGCCGTCGTCGCGGTGACGTCGGCGTCGGACAGGGACAGGTACATCCGCTGTGCGCCCAGGCTGAGCGGCTCGCTGGTGGACGACCACGTCGTGCGCCGCGGAGGCGTGCTGGATCACCGTCCAGGCTGCCACCGCGCCCCAGGCCAGCGACCGCGATGCCAGGCAGGCCGACCATGAGCAGCCCGCAGCCGGGCCGGCGCGGTGCCGGCGAGCGGCGCCGCCGGCGTGCCCGCCGCCGGGCGGGGGGCCGGCGGCAGGCCGCCGGGGGTGCGGTGGGTTGCGTTGTGGTTGTCACGGCTAACCGATCTTCGCGATCTGCGCGTCGGAGAGCGACACGATGGACGGCGGCAGCGGCTGGAACTGCACCGGGCTCAGGTACTGCGGGGCGTTGCCCGGCGGTGATCGCCCAGTGCAGGAACGCCTTGATGTCCCGCGCCTTGGCCGCGTCCGGCTGCCTGGTGGTCACGACGGCGTACTCGTAGTTGACGATCGGGTAGCCGCTCGCCGCCGGGCCGTTGACCATGGAGATCGTCTCGTTCGTCGGGGTGGACGACACGAAGCTGCCCACCGCCGCGCCGATGGACGTCGCTGTCGGCAGCTCGTAGGCGCCGAGCGTGTTCTCGCAGCTGCGCGTAGCCCAGGCCCGCGGCCAGGGCCGTGGGCAGGTAGGCGATGCCGACGTAGGCGACGCAGCCCGGCGTGGCCTTGCAGCCGGCCACCATGCCCGTGTTCCCGCTCGCGGTGCGCGCCCCGGGGACGCGCGGCCAGGGCACCGTCGTGCCGTAGCCCTTGTCGTGGTTCCAGGCCGGATCCTGGGTGGACAGGTAGCTGGTGAACAGGAAGGTGTCGCCGGAGCTGTCCGACCGGTGCAGCGGCACCACCGGCGTGCCGCGGCAGCGTCACGCCCGGGTTGAGCGCTGGCGATCTGCGGGTCGTTCCAGGTCGTGATCGTCCCCTGGTACATCTCCGCGAGCACCTTGCCGCTCAGCTTGAGGTGGGTGCCCGGCCGCAGGCCCGGAACGTTGTAGTTGACCTGCTGCGCCGAGATGGCCAGCGGGATGTTGAGCAGCGCCGGGTTGCTGACCAGGTTGCCGCTGGACAGGTAGGCGTCGGAGGCGCCGATGTCGACGGTCCCGGCGGAGGCGTCGGCGATCCCCTTGCCCGAGCCAGTGGCGGCGGTCGTGATGGACACGTTGGCGTGCTGCTGGTGATAGCCGGCCGCCCAGTGGTCCAGCAGCGGGAACAGCAGCGTGCTGCCGGTCTCCGACAGGGCCTGCGGGCCGGGCGCCGGGGCGGCCGGGATGCCGCCGCCGGGAGCGGCCTGGGCGGCCGGCACGAACGGCCCGGCGGCCCCGCTGCAGGCGGTGACCAGAGCCAGCGGGACCACGACGGCCACGGCGGCCAGCACGCGGTATCTCAGCGCCACCAGCCGATGCTCCTATCCGGGCTTCGTCATATCCAGGCTTGTCATCTGATGCTCACCGGGCACCCGGCTCCGCCGTACCGCGCCGCGCCCACGCCACCGCGCCCACCCCCGGTACGGCTCGGCAACCGGGCCCTGACGGGCTCACCGAGCCAATCTATGCATAGACAGCGATAGTGAACGATAGTTAACGTCAGCACTAATTTCGTGTGATTGCCATGTGGCTAGTGGGAAAACATAACGCCCGGCTCCGCCGGCGGGTCCAGGCCGGCCGCGCCAGCGGCAGGACAGGTGAGGTTCAGCCACCCGCCGCCGGGAGTTCCGCGAAAAGTTCCCCGCCAGTGCTTGGCTTGCTCCGGGGCCGGCCCCGCCGGATGCCCGCTGACCGGAGGTGGACCCTATGCCCGGCACACGGTTTTCCAAGCCGCTGACGCTGCTGGCCGCTGGCGCGCTCGCGCTGGGGGTCACCGCCACCGACGGCGGCGGCGGCAGGCCGCCCCGCGGCCAGGCGGCGCCGCGCCGCGCCGCGCGCGCGGGCCGGCTGCGCGCTCGGGCCGCACGGGGCGATCAAGCACGTGATCTACATGCAGTTCGACAACACGCACTACACCAGGGACAACCCGAACGTCCCGAGCGACCTGCAGCAGATGCCCAACCTGCTCGACTTCATCACCGGCCACGGCACGCTGATCACCCACGAGCACACGCCGCTGATCGCGCACACCGCGGACGACATCGTCACGCTCGGAGAGCGGCCTGTACGGCAGCGAGCCAGGGCATCCCGATCGCGAACGAGTACAACTACTACAAGCCGGCCGGCACCACCGACACGGCCGGCTCGTTCGCCTACTGGACCGACCCGATCGTGGACTACGACACCGGCCTGGCAGCAAGCCGGTCGGCGACGCACACCCCGACGATGGTCGGAGCCAACGGCAAGCATGGCGCCCGCGCCGTGGGTGCCCTACACCCGGGCCGGCTGCAACTTCGGCATCGGTCGCGGCGGCCAACACCGAGCTGGAGAACACGCTCCCCGACGTGCCGCACGTGTACGGCGCGAACTCGCCGGAGGCCAAGGAGGCGGAGAACCCCAACCTGCAGAACAAGGCGGCGGCCGACTTCATGGGCCTGGCCGTGCACTGTGCCCGCGCCTCGGCGGTCTGCGCGCCTCCCACGGTCGCCGGCCCGACCGTGCTGCCCGACGAGCCCGGCGGCTACCACGGCTACCGCGCGCTGTTCGGCAACAAGTTCATCCAGCCGGTGATCAGCCCGGCCGGGCCGGTCCGCAACCTGGACGGCCAGGTCATCAAGGACTCCAGCGGCGACATCGGGTTCCCCGGCTACGACGGCATGACCGCGGTCGAACTCGCTCGCCTACACCCTGGACATGCAGACGCACGGCGTCCCGGTCACCATCACCTACCTGAGCGACCTGCACGACTCGTCAACGGCACCGGCGATCCGTTCGGCCCCGGCCAGGCCGGGTACGAGAAGCAGCTCAAGACGGAGAACGCCGCGTTCGGCACGTTCTTCTCCGGGCTCGCCGCGCACGGCATCACCACGGCGAACACCCTGTTCGTGATCACCGCGGACGAGGGCGACCACTTCGTCGGCAGCGCGCCGACCCCGGCCGGCTGCAACGGCGTGACCGTCCCCTGCCACTACTCCAAGATCGGCGAGGTGGACGGCAACCTGACCGGGCTGCTGGCCGCCAAGGGCATCACCACGCCGTTCGACGTCGAGGCCGACTCGGCGCCCGGGATCTACGTGCACGGCCAGCCGGGCCGGACCAACCCGGCGGTGCGGGCCCTGGAGCAGGCCACCGCCAGGCTCACCGGGCGACGACCTGGCGACCGGCCAGACCCAGCGGCTCACCAGCTACCTGGCCGACCCGGTCGAGCTGAAGATCCTGCACATGGTCACCGGCGACCCCAAGCGCACCCCCACGCTGGTGCTGTTCGGCAACGACAACTTCTGGCTGTCCAGCGGTCCGGCCGAGCTGCGGCAAGTCCTGCTTCACCGAGCCCACGGGCGGCGACGCCTGGAACCACGGCACGTCGGCTCGCAGATCAACACCACCTGGCTGGGCATGGTCGGGCCGGGCGTCGCGCACCTCGGCATCGACAACTCGGTCTGGTCCGACCACACCAACATCCAGCCGACGATGATGGCGCTGCTGCGGCTGCGCGACGACTACGCGCCGGACGGCCGGGTGCTGGGCGAGATCATCGACCCCGGCCGCCCGGCCGGCCGGGATGCGCGCGCACCGCGGCGCGCTGCTCCGGCTGGGCCAGCTCTACACCCAGCTCGAAGGCGCCGGTCGGGGCGTTCGGGCTGGACACGCTGCGCGCCTCCACCCGGGCGCTGGCCAGCAACTCGGCCGGGAGACGCGAGCTACACCAGGATCGAGGGCCAGTTGCAGCGGCTCGGCAGCGCAGCGGGACGCGATCGGCGCGCGGATGCAGGCGCCTGCTGCTGGGCGCGGCGTTCGACGGCCGCACGCTGAACGTCGCGGCGGCACGGGCGCTGATCAGGGCGGGCGACCGGGTGCTCGGCCAGGCCGCCGTGCTCGGCGCCGCGCGCGCCGCCCGGTGATCATGGGATTTTGGCTGCTCCAGCCAAATCGCCATGATCACGACCGCATGGGCTGGCCGCGCGTCGCTGGGGTGACCGCGAACCGGACGGCGCGACACGTTACTCTCGGGTAGGGGTCGCGCCGGGCTGGCGTGGCCGGGCACTGGCCGGAGGGAGGCCGGAAATGGGCGCCTACCAGACCGTGCTGGTCGGCACGGACGGATCAGACTCCTCCTACCGCGCGGTGGACCGGGCCGCCGAGATCGCCCGGGACGCCACGGCAAGGCTCGTCATCGTGTGCGCCTATGAGCCCGCCACGCCGCGCGAGGTCGCGGCGGCCGAGGACGTGCTCGGCGACGAGGCCTTCTCGGTGGTCGGCTCGGCCCCGGCGGAGGAGACGCTGCGGACCGCGGCAGAACGGGCCACGGCCCGCGGCGCGGCCAAGGTCGAGCGCGTCGCGGTGCCGGGGGATCCGGTGAAGTCGCTGATCAGCGTGCTGGAAGAGCACCAGGCCGACCTCATGGTCGTCGGCAACCGGGGGCTGAACACGCTCGCCGGGCGGCTGCTTGGGTCGGTGCCCGCAGCGGTGATCCACCGCGCACCGTGCGACGTGCTGATCGTGCACACCGTCGGCTAGCCTGACCGGCCGGGACACCGATGGACACCGAGACCTCCGCCGGGCGGATCGAGGAGACGCTGCTCGGCGGCCCGCGCCGGTACAACCGGGCGCAGGTCAGCGAGGCCACCGGCGTGGACAGGGACCGGGCGCAGCGGCTCTGGATGGCCATGGGCTTCGCCGAGGTGGGCGACGACGAGGCCGTGTTCACCGACGGTGACATCGAGGCGCTGCGGACCTGGGCCGCGCTGGTGGCCAGCGGCACGATGACGGCGCAGGACGAGGTGCCGCACGCGCGGGTGATGGGGCAGACGCTGTCCCGGCTGGCCGAGTGGCAGGCCAGGGAGCTCACGGCCCGCGCCGACCTGCTGGCCCCGGACGGGGCGGGCCGGGCGGCCGCCGCCGACATGGCCGGCACGCTGCTGCCGGTGATCGAGCACCTGCAGTCCTACGTCTGGCGGCGGCATCTGGCCGCCGCGTACGAGCGCATCCTGCTGGCGCCGCCGGGTGAGCTGTCCGCGGCGACCATGACGGTCGGGTTCGCCGACATCGTCGGGTACACCAGGACGTCCAGGCACGCGGATATCGAGGAGCTGGCCGCCCTGCTGGAAACCTTCGAGGAGGACACCTCCGAGGCCGTGGTCGCCAACCACGGGCGGGTGGTGAAGATGGTCGGGGACGAAGTGCTGTTCGTCACAGACCGGCCGGCCGACGCGGCCGAGATCGCGCTGCGGCTGACCAGCCCCGGCCGGCCGGATCAGGGCCTGCCCGCACTGCGCGTCGGCATGGCGGCGGGCCGGGTACTGACCAGGTTCGGCGACGTGTACGGGCCGGTGGTCAACCTGGCGGCCCGGCTGACCTCGCTGGCCAGGCCGGGCAGCGCACTGGTGGACGCGGAACTCGCCAGCGCGCTGCGGGCGGCGCGGGGCTACCGGCTCCAGGCCAGGCGGCCCACGGCCGTACGGGGCTATCACCACCTGCGGTCCTGGGCGCTGCGGCCGCAGGGATAACGCCGCACACCATGGCCCGGGCCCCGCCGCGGCCCAGTCATCGGCACCAGGTGCGTGCCGCCCGGCGGCTATGTTGGCTGGTTGTGATGGCACTGAAGGAGATCAGCCACTGGGCGCGCGGCAGCGGGCTCGAGATCGTGCTGCTGGTGGTCGGTACGATCCTGCTGACCCGGCTCGTGTCCTGGCTCGGCGAAAGGATCACCAAGCGGATCGACGCCAACGCCCGCGAGACCGACGCCCTGGTCCGCTCGGAGGCGGCGAAACACCGGCACGCGCTGGCCCAGGTGATCACCTGGGCCACTCTGGTGATCATCTACTGCGCCACCGGGATCGCGGTCGCCGAGCGCCTCGGCGTCCCGCTGACGAGCCTGGTCGCCCCGGCCGCCGTGGCCGCCGTGGCTCTCGGCTTCGGCGCGCAGCGCGTCGTGCAGGACATCCTGGCCGGGTTCTTCATCATCACCGAGCGGCAGTACGGGTTCGGTGACCTGGTGCGCCTGGCCGTGCCGAGCGTGTCGAACCTGGCCATGGGGACGGTCGAGGACGTCACGCTGCGGGTCACCACGGTGCGGACCGCCGACGGCGAGGTGGTCATCACCCCGAACGGCCAGATCGGCCAGGTGACCAACCTGTCCCGTGGCTGGGCCCGGGCCGTGCTCGACGTGCCCGTGCCCGCCAGCGCGGACGTCAACCGGGTCAGCGACCTGCTCCGGCAGATCGGCGAAGATGCCTACGCCGAGCCGGAGCTGAGCCAATTGCTGCTCGACCCGCCGGCCGTGATGGGCGTGCAGAGCATCGACGTGACCCAGTTCCAGGTCCGCGTGGTCGCCCGGACCCTGCCCGGCAAGCAGTTCGACGTCGGCCGGGCGCTGCGTGCCCGGATCGCGGCCGGCCTGCTGCGGGAGGGCATCAACCTGCCGCCCACGCTGGAGGGCGCCGACCCCAACGGCGGCGGCTGATGCGGCGGATACGGACCTCCACCTGGGTGCTGCTGGCTATCTTCCTGGGCACGCTCGCGCTCTACCTGATGGTCAAGCCGCCGTCGCCCAGTAACGACAGCCCGGCGGCCGGGCAGCAGAGCAGTTCGCCGGCGCTGGCGCCCTCGCCGACGCCGAGCCCGGCGCCGCGGCGGACCGCGCACCCCGCGCCGTCCCCGACCGTGACCGCGACCCCGCACCGGACCGCCACGCCGCACCGGACGGCGACGCCGCACCCGAGCCTCGTGCCGACGACGGCGCCGCCGGCCACCAGCCCGGCGCCCACCCCGTCGGCCACCCCATCGGCAAGCCCGTAACGGGAGGCTCAGCCGCGCCGGTCATCCACCGCGCACTGCCGTGGCACGGCGATGCGGACCTGCCAGCGGGCCGGGCCGCGCTCGGCGTACGCGGTGCCGCCCAGGATCGAGGCCAGTTCCGCCAGCTGCCCGGTGTCCGCGGCCCAGTCCCGCACGTCGCCGGGCTGGGTGAGGGTCAGCACGATCTCGGCCTCGTTCTCCCCGGCCTGCACGCAGATGTCCGCCTGGCTGGGCGGCCCGTCGCTGGTCATCAGGAACAGGGCCAGCTCGATAACGTCGGAGATGAGCGGGGCCTCGGCGCGGAGCGCGGCGCAGGTCTGCCGGATGTCCACGGTGACCGAGGACAGCGGCAGCCACGCGGTCCGCTGCCGGATCGTCTCCGGCAGCGAGGCACCCGGCGGCAGGAACGGCCAGTCACCATCGGTCAGATAGCGCAGCGACCGGCCCGCCGCGTCGATCCCCTGCTGAAGCTCGCCGTGCAGCCGGGCCACGCCGGGGTGCTCCTCGCGGCCGCTCAGGTGGATGGCCAGGGCCGCGGCGGCGAGTTCCTGGATGGGGCCGTCGTGGACGAAGTCCGCCACGGTGGCACGCTCGCTCGACCGGAGCCCGCGGATCATGTCCAGCAGCCGCCAGGTGGCGGGCATCCGGCTGGCCTGGCCGCCCGGCCGGGTCACAGCCGGCCGGACGGCGGCCGGCCCCGCGACGGCCGGCCGGGCCACGGCCGGCTGCGGCGCCGCCGAGCCGTTCCCGGTGACGGCGGCGGCCGGTGGGCGGGCAGCCGCGGCGGAATCCGGCTGGTGCAGTGCGCGCACGGCATCGAGCAGGTCGGCCGGCCGGAACGGTTTCGCCAGGATGGCGACACCGTGGGGCACCACGCCGGAGCTGCCGCCGGTGATCATCAGGCACCGCCCGGCCGCGGCCGGATCCTGTGCCACCAACGTGTCGATGAGATCGGTGCCCAGTTCCGCGCCAAGGTGGGCATCGACCAGGACCACGTCGTACCCGGCTGGATCCAGGGCGCTCGCCTGGGCGAGCGAGGCCGCGGCGTCGACCTGGTACCCGCGCCCGGCCAGCGCCCGGCGGATCAGCACCCGGACCTCCTCGGTATCGTCCACGACCAGGACCCGCGGGCCACCGGGGCCCGCGGCCAGGCGGCCGTTCGCTGGCTCAGCCATCTGCGGCCCGGTCGCCGATCCGCGCGGCCAGCGCCGCCACCTGGGTCCGCCGCTTCATGCCGAGCTTGGTGAGCAGCGAGGACACGTAGTTCTTGACGGTCTTCTCGGACAGGAACATGCGCTCGGCGATCACCCGGTTGGTCAGTCCCTCCCCGATCAGCTCCAGCACCCGTTTCTCCTGGCCGGACAGCGCCGCCAGGGGGTCGGTGGTCTCCGCCTTCTCGCGCAGCAGCGTCATCACCCGGTGCGCCGCCTCGGGGCCGAGCGCGGACCGGCCCTCGGCCACCGCCCGCACCGCCTCCACCACGTCCGTGCCCATGGACTGCTTCATCGAGTAACCCGCCGCCCCCGCCATGATCGCGGCCAGCAGCGCCCGGTCGTCGCCGAAGCCGGTAAGCATCAGGCAGGCCGTTCCCGGGCTGGCCGATCGGATCTCCCGGCACACCTCCACGCCATCGCCATCGGGCAGCCGCACGTCCAGCACGGCCACGTCAACCTTCAGCACCGGCACCCGGCTTACCGCCGACTCCGCGGTCGCCGCCTCACCCACCACCTCCATGTCCGGCTCGGCGTCCAGCAGGTCCTTCAGACCCAGCCGGACCACCTCGTGGTCATCGAGCACGAACACTCTGATGTTCTTCCGCGCGTCACCCGCTTGCGTCCCGGCGATGCCGTGCATCTACACCCCCTTTGCGGCCAGCCCTCCGCTCGCGCCCGCCACGTGCCCACCCGGCAGGCCCAGCTTGGCGAACAGGGACAGCACCTCACCCGTCGCGGTATCCACGGGCTCGTTGAGCCGCTGGGCGATCTGCCGGTCGGTGAGCCCGTCCCCGATCAGTTCCAGCACCTGCCGGTCCCGCCCGGACAGCCCCGGCCCCGCCACCGGTCCGTCGCGCAGCAGGTCCATGACCGTCTGTGTGGCTTGCGGATCCAGGGCGGATCTGCCCGCCGCCACGTCGCGAACCGCCGCCACGAGCGTGTCGGAGATGTTCTCCTTGCTCACGTATCCGGCCGCGCCGGCCATGATCGCCCCGACCAGCGCCTCGTCGCCGGAGTACCCGGTGAGCATGAGGCAGGCCGTCTCCGGAACCGCCGACCGGATCTCCCGGCAGATCGTCACGCCGTCCCCGTCGGGAAGCTGCACGTCCAGCACCGCCACATCCGGCTGGGCCGACACGACCATCGCGACCGCCGACTGTGCCGTCGCGGCCTCACCCACCACCTCGATGTCCGGCTCCCGGGCAAACTTGTTCCTCAGGGCCTGACGGATCAAGGCATGATCATCGACGAGGCAGACGCGGATCTTGTCTCGCCCGGCGCCGTTCGTCACGCTCCACCCCCCTGCGCAGTGCGGCACGTGCCCCGCTCGCCCTGCAACGCTTCCGGTTCAGCACAAATAGTAATTAGTACATTACCCTAAGTAACGGCAACGAGCCACGTGCGGGGAGGTAGCGTGGCACAACCCGTGGACCGGACATTCACCGACCTGCTGGCGGCGGGCCCCGTGGACCCGGCCCGGCACCCGAATCGGTCGTCACATATAGTAGTTTGAACGTAGCAATACGTTATGACCTGGGAGGGAAGCCGGGCTGCGCCGCACCTTCGCGGCACCCGGGGGGTGGCGGGCGCCAGATGAACGAGCCAGTGAGCAACCAGGCCGGAGCAGACCCGGCGCGAATTCGCGTATTTCTCCTCGATGATCACGAGGTGGTCCGGCGCGGGCTCACGGGCCTGCTGGAGGCCGAGGCGGACATCGACGTGGTCGGCGAGGCCGGCACGTCGGAGTCGGCCCTGGGCCGGATCAAGGCCCTCCAGCCGGATGTGGCCCTGCTCGACATCAGGCTGCCCGACGGGGATGGCGTGTCGCTGTGCCGTGAGATCCGTTCCGCGCTTCCCGGCACCGCCTGCCTGATGCTCACCGCGTACAGCGACGACCAGGCGCTCATGGGCGCCATCATGGCGGGCGCGGCGGGTTACGTGATGAAACAGACCTCCGGCCCGGAACTTGTCGGGGCCGTGCGCACCGTGGCAGCGGGCCAGTCCACGCTCGACGCCCACACCGCGCAGCGGGTGATGCAGCGCATCCGCGAGCGGACCTCCGGCATGGATCCCGTCGCCGCGCTCTCCGGGCAGGAGAAGCGGGTCCTTGACCTTATCGGCGAGGGCATGACCAACCGGGAGATCGCCGAGCACATGTTCCTGTCCGAAAAGACGGTCAAGAACTACGTGTCCTCCCTGCTGTCCAAGCTGGGCATGCAGCGGCGCTCCCAGGCCGCGGCGTTCGTCGCCCGGCTGGCCGGTGCCGTGGGAGAGTAACCGCCGCCGGAATGTTGTCATGAAAAACCTCGAGAACTAAGTTCTTCCAGCCTGAATTCCGTTAATTTCGATTGTTAAAACAACGGCACGGCGAAAGAGGCAAACCGCCACATCATCCGGCACCTCGCACCCTGCTGTACGGTAATCTGTGTTCTTCAGCCGATCCCTGTGTGACATCGCCGGCGGCTTCCTGTACTGTTTCCCCGTGTTCCCGTGTTCCCGGGTTAGCGTGACTATAATCGGTCCGGCGAAACGGTCAAGGCTGCTCATTTTCTGGCGTTACGATGGGAGTGGGTCATAAGGCGCCATCACCAGTGCCTTCCCGGCCAATGCCGGTGGCCGCCGGAGCGCAACTTACCGCGCGGCCCCGATGCCAGGCCGCTAGGGCCAGAGCACCCTTTCGATATACCACAGGTGCCGTGCGCGGAAACGCCAGGCGCCGGGCACATGTCAAGTAAGGCTGATTTCCGCACGCAGCCGCTGCCCTCGGCGTGGCTGCACAAAGCAGAGCGGGCGCCGGCTCCGCCGGCCGGTGCGCAACGTGTACGTCACGAACAGACACTGGAGGTAGTACCGCATGGGGGAAGACGAGGAGCCGGCGCCGCACCAGGGAGAGGAGCCCCGGCCCCGGGCCCATGGCGCCGCTCGCTCGCCGGGCCCGGCCGGGGGCAAGCGGCCCCTGCCGACCGGCATCGGGTACGACACCACCCGAGGCCGCCAGGCCGGCTTCTTCATCACGCCGGACACCGCGCCGCCTGGGCTGAGTGTGCCCCGGCCGCGCTGGGTGGCACCGGTGTTCCTGGTTCTGTTCGCCGCGTGCGCCGCGGCTCTCGACCGGTGGTTCGTGCCGCTGACCCACATGTACGGCCGGCTGCTGCGGGCCATCGCGAACGTCCCGGCGGGGACATTCGGCAAGCAGACCTCGGTGGCCGTGCGGCCACTCATGCTGCTGCTGGCAGTGCTGTTCGCCCTGCTCGCTGCCGGGACCGTGGGCCGGCGGATCCGGCTGTTCGCGACGACGGTGCTGGCGTTCGCTGTGCTCGTCGTCCTGACGGACCTGGCCATGACGCGGTGGTCCCTGTCCGGCGGGCCGGGCCCGTTCGGGGCGCTGGGCAACACGATCGCCGGGCTTGACGGCATCATGGCGCTGGCCGTCGGGGTCTTCACCAGCGCGGCGCTGCCGCCTGGCGTGGTGGTGCGGGCAGAACGTAAACGGCCGCACCGGGACATCGCACTGCTGGGCATGGTGATCGCCGCGGCGGTCACCGCGGTCCTGCTGATTAAAAGGCACTGGGGCGACCTGCTGCTGTTGCTGTCCAAGGCGCCGCTGCTCGGCGGTATCGCATCCGCGCTCGTGGTTTTCTTCGGGCTGTTCCCCGGAATGCTCTATGCCCTGAACATCACCCGCCGCTGTACCCGGCGCGGTAAGCACACGATGCTGTTCCCGGTGGGCATCCTCGTTCCCGCGAGGAACGAGGAAGGGCTCATCGGGGACTGCATCCGGGCCATTGACGAGGCGGTCGCCGACTATCCCGAGCCATGCACGGTCTATGTGGTGGAAAACGGGTCCACGGACCAGACGCTGGAGGAGGCACGGGCCGCGATACGCGAAACCCGGCACGTCCGCGGCGTCCTCCTCCAGTGCGAGTCCAAGGGAAAGGCGTACGCGCTCAACCACGGGCTCCGGCACGTCACCGAGGAGATCGTCCTCCGCATTGACGCCGACACGCTGGTGACACAATCCGTGCTTTTCGGCCTGATCCGGCATTTCGGTGACCCCTCGGTCGGCGGGGCCAGCGGGATGCCGCTGCCGCGGATCCAGGAGAGCTGGATCTGCCGGATGCGCGCGCTGGAGGTCTACTACCAGGTCGGGTTCAAGCGAGCCGGGTACAACGCGGTCGATGCGATCGGCGTGCTCCCCGGTGCCCTGGTTGCCTACCGCCGCTACCTGCTGGTCAAGCTCAACGGCTTCGCCGAGGGAGTGAATGGCGAGGACGCCGACATGACCGTCCGGGTCGGCCGCCTCGGGTACCGCATCGTCTCGGATTCCTCGGTCCGCGCCTTCACGGAAATGCCGACCACGTTCGCCTACCTGCGCGAGCAGCGCATGCGCTGGGCCCGCGGCACCTATCACATGCTCGCGAGGAACAAGTCGGGCATCGTCATGATGCAGGGGCTGCGCTGCGTCTGGATGCTCCCGTGGGCCGGCTTCATCATGTTCCGCCGGCTCATGATGCTGCCCTTCGCGGCGGCGGGCCTGTTCCTGGTCCTGCTCAGCCACTCCTCGGTGCCGCTGCAGGAAATCTCGGCCGGCGGCGCCATCTTCCTCGGGGTACAGCTCATCCAGATGGTCGCCTGCATGGTGCTGCTGGGAGACACCCGGCTCATCGCCTCGATTCCCAGCTATCTCGTTTTCCGGCTCATCGTCTCCTTCTACGCGCTGGAGACGCTGCTCACCCTGGCGTTCACCCAGACGCCAGGCCGGCCATCGCCGTCACGCAAGCGGCTCGCCGGAATAGCCAAGGACAGGACGGCACGCCTCATTCAGGGCCTGACGTCAAAGCGTCTCGGTGACGCGACCTGACAAACACCAGTCGATAGGAAAGGAACGGGGGATGAAAATTCTGATCCTGGGCGGCGACGGCTATCTAGGCTGGCCGACGGCGATGTACCTGTCCAACCGTGGCCACGATGTGCACATCGTGGACAACTACCTGCGCCGCAAGGTTCACGGGGAGGCTGGCAGCGGGTCGCTGACGGTCATCGCGCCCGATCTCGCCACCCGCGTGGGCACATGGCGGGAGGTCACCGGCAAGACCATCACCGTGACCGAGGGCGACCTGACCGAATGGTCGGTGGTGGAGCACGTGTTCCGGGAGTTCCCGCCGGACGCGATCATCCACTACGGGGAGATCCCGGCGGCGCCCTACTCCATGAAGGACCGCCGCCGGTGCGTGCTGACCCAGTACAACAACGTCATCAACACGCTGAACGTGCTCTGGGCCATCCAGGAGTTCGCGCCGGACGCGCACCTGGTCAAGCTCGGGACGATGGGCGAGTACGGCACCCCCAACATCGACATCGAGGAGGGCTGGCTGGAGATCGACCACAACGGGCGGCACGACCGGCTGCCCTTCCCCAAGCTGCCTGCCTCCTTCTACCACTGCTCCAAGGTGCACGACTCGACCAACATCGAGTTCGCCTGCCGCGTCTGGGGGATCCGGGCCACCGACCTGAACCAGGGCGTCGTCTACGGTGTCGAAACCGAGGAGACCAGGCTGGACGCGCGGCTGGCGACCCGGTTCGACTACGACGAGATCTGGGGCACCGCGCTGAACCGGTTCTGCGTCCAGGCGGTCATCGGGCATCCGCTCACCCCCTACGGCTCGGGCGAGCAGTGCCGCGGGTTCCTGAACATCCTGGACACGCTGCGGTGTGTGGAACTGGCCTGCCTCAACCCCGCCGACCGGGGCGAGTTCCGGGTGTTCAACCAGTTCACCGAGCAGTTCACCATCAACCAGCTCGCCGAACTGGTGCAACGGGCGGGCAAGGAGTGCGGCATCGACGTCGCGATCAACCCGGTCATCAACCCCAGGGTCGAGAAGGAAGGGCACTACTACAACGCCACGCACACCAAGCTGCTTGACCTGGGCCTGGAGCCGCACCTGCTGTCGGAGACCCTGGTCGAGCACATGTTCGACGTGATCGGCAGCAACCGCGACCGGGTCCGTGCCGAGCACATCATGCCGAAGGTCACCTGGCGCGGTGGCCGCCCGGCCCGCGACGGCGATCTGTTCGCGAGCCGGGCGGGCCTGGTGAACGAGCTGGTCAGGGACTAAGAAGCAGCGGCACTTGCGGGGGAGTGACAGATGAGCGCGGAACGCGGGGCACGGGCCAGCATCGGCAGGTCTCTGCTGCACGGACTTGCTGGCTGGGGATGCCTGCTGTGCATAGCGGCGGCCGTCGTGGTGACCCGGCTGCACACAGCCGAGGCCAACCGTGCCCCGCTTCCCATGGTGACGGCGTCACTCTCCGCCGCGCAGCACCGCGAGTGGGCATCGTTCCCGGACTACCACCGGCGGGTCCCGGTGCTCATGTACCACAGCATCGGGGGCAAGGCGAGCTACCTGACGGTGACCAGGAAGCTGTTCGCGGAACAGATGCGCGCCCTGAAGGTGGCCGGCTTTCACACCCTGACCATCGAGCAGTACGCGCATTTCGTGAAGCACGGGTACCGCGGCCTGCCGTCGCGCCCGATCCTGCTCACCTTCGACGACGGCCGGGAGGATGCCTACCGGGCCGCGAATGACCTGCTCCAGGCCTACGGGTTCCATGTGACCGAGCTGGTGGTACCTGCCTGGGTGACCGGGCACCCGCACTTCAGCCTGTCCTGGTCACAGCTGCAGCAGATGGCACACACCAGTACCTGGGACGTCCAGCTGCACTTCGGGTATGGCAGGGAGGAGATCCGCTGGAACCAGGCGGGCGATACCGGGGCCGCCTTCGCCTATCGGCAGTACTTCCCGGGCCAGAAGGGCGACCCCGGCCATGAGGAGACGTTCGCCCAGTACCAGAAGCGGATCGCCAGCAACATGGAGTGGGGCGAGCGCCAGCTGGAGGCAAAGGTGCCCGGCTACAAGCCGTGGTCCATGGCGATCCCGGAGTCGGACTACGGGCAGGCGGGCACCAACGACAAGCGGATCCCGCCCTTCGTGCTGGGCTGGCTCGACCGCCACTTCCCCGTCGTCTTCGGCGGCGACTACCTGGACAAGGCGGTGGGGCGCCTGTGGCAGATCCCCGGGCGGTACTCACCCAGGCTGTCCTACCGCATGTCGATCGGGCCGCAGGACTCCCTCGCCGTGCTGCACTGCCGGCTCATGGACTACCTCCATCATGTGGCGATCTGGAAGGAGTACGCGTGCCAGCGGCTCGCCGGCATCGCGCCGTCGGTGCTGGCCGCCACGCGTGCGCCGATCCACCCGCGCACGGCCGTCAGCGACGGGCCGCCGCCGCCACCGCCGCCGCACCCCGTCCACCGCGTGGCCGCGCAGATCAGCGCGCGCGCCATCCGGGGACCGCGCGTCGTGATCGGTTCGCGGCCGGGCTGGCGGGTCGCTATCCGCGCAGCCCCGGCACGGTCCGCAGGAAGGTCACCGCGGCACGGGTAGACCACCGCGTCATGTTGAGCTGAAATCCCTGCACGAACGGCCGCAGCACAGCCGCGGCACGGGCGAGCTGCCCGCCGCTGGCCCACCTGCCGCCCGGCTGCGTGCTGAGCGTGGCGATGAGGACCACCGACGGGTTGGCGGCCCTGGCCTGCCGCGCGCAGGCGGCGGCGAAACCGCGCAGTTGCGTGCTGCTCAGCTCCACCGGAGCGGTCTGCAGCTCGAAGATCTGGGATAGCCGGGCACCCTCGCCCGCCAGGCCGCAGCGCACGAAGGCGGCATCGAGGTCCTCCCCGTCCTGCTGCCGGCACGGGCCCGCCCCGGCGAGCAGATCCCGGCCGGGCATCAGGATCGTCGCGTAGCCATGCTGGTACGCCGCGGCGGCGAACAGCCGCATGTAGCGCTGCGGATCGATCCGCTCCGCGACCGGGGTGGCGCGCCATAGCTCCGGGTCGTAGCCGACGGCCCGCACCCCGGCGGGTATGGCGTGCCGCCGTATCTTGCCGGCGAAATCGGCGTAGCTGGTGAAGATCGCGGTGCCGACCGCGGCCTGGTTGGTGGTTAGTGCCGGGTTCAGCACGATCGTTGTCCGGCGGGCGAGCAGTTCGGCGGCGAGCCGCGGTGCGACCAGCTGGATGTCGCGCAGGTCCTGCCCGGAGATGACCAGGTACAGCCGGTGGGCAGGCGGCGAGAACCGCAGCATGGTGGGCAGGGTGGGCGGCCCGGAGCCTGGCCAGCCGGGCGGCCGGGGCAGGTGGCCACCGGCCCCCGGTGTCATGACGACCAGCAGCAGCATCGCCGGCACCGCGAAGACCGGGCCCAGGCGGCGCATGACGCCGCGCCGGGAGCGTGCCGTGAGTCGGCGCATCAGCAGAGTCCTCGAGGGGGGAGCGGGTTCGGGGGCAGGCGCTCGCGCATCGCCTCGAGCCGTCCGGGCCGCCACGGCTCCGGCCCGGGCCAGCCGGGCTAAACCGGATTTTCCGCTTTATAGCGTATTAAGGGAGAGGGTTAGCGGACCGCTTTTTTCGGGACCAGTTTACTTGCCCGGCGGAGGCCGTCCGGCCCTATTGGCATGCGGACTTCCGGCCCCGCCGCGCCGAATTGCCCTGGCAATCCCTGGATCACGGGCCAGAAGGACCGGGGCGAGTTACCGGGGCAATACGGGCCACATCCCTCTGGAGCAGTCCGCAGAATTTTCATAGAATGGTCATGATATAAAACGGCTGACGAAGCCCACGGAGATATGTCATGGCCGCAACCGCCGCAGCGCCGTCCGGCTGCTCAGCCGCCCCCACGGCGCGCGGCACCCGGCTGGTCATCCGCCGCCGACGGCCGCTGCTGCTGGGCACTCTCGGTTCGGTCGTGATCGCCACCGCCGCCGCCGCCGCGTTCGCCGCCGGCGGCGGCGGCGCGGTGCCGGCGGCCTCGGCCGCCACGCACGACTGGATCGCCACCGGCTGGAATATTCATCTCGCCGACCGGCTGGATCCCGCCACCACCAAGCACTTCTTCAACACCCCCAGCTCATTCGGCACCGGCCCGTCCGCGTCAGGCAACCCGGTCACCAACGGATTCGCCGCCAAGGCCGTGCTGACGTTCGACTCCTACGCGCAGTTCGCCTCGGACATCCGCAGCGGCGCGATCGGCCCGGACTACAAGTGGGTGCTCTACGACCCGGAGGAATGGCCGCAGACCCCGGTCGCCGAGCAGCTCAGCCCCGTCAAGTACCTGGCCCAGTTCGGCCGGCTCGCCCACGCCCACGGATACAAGGTCATCGAGGCCCCCAGCCGCGATCTCGGCAACGTGGCCAGGGCCGGCTCGGGCTGCCCGGAACTGCCCGGCGAGAACCTGGACAAGTGGTACATCCACTGCGACATCGCCGGGGCGGCCGCCGCCGCGTCCGACGTGTATGTGCTCCAGGACCAGGTGAACACCACCAACGTGACCGAGTACGACGCGCTGTTCGCAAGTGCCCGCCGGCAAGCCCTGGCCGCCAACCCGCAGGTGCTCGTGGACTCCGAACTGTCCACCAACTACGGCACCGCCCAGCAGATGGCCACCGCCGCCAAGTCGGTCAACGCCGATGGCTTCTACGTCTCGATCACCCACCCGGCCATCGGCCAGGCCGACCAGTTCTTCCGGCTGATGCGCGCGGGCGGCTACTGCCGGCCACGGTCCCCCTGGGTCGCGCCCGGCCGGGGGAGCGCCCCCGCCCTGCCAGGCAGCAGGGCGGGGGGCGCCTTGGCTCTCCGGGCCGGGGCTTATTCGGGCCGGGGCCGATCGGGCCGGACATCCTCGGACCGGGGCTCCTCGGCCAGGGATTCCACCGGCTGGAGCCCCACCTGCCGGGCCTGATCGCCGTCTGCGGCCACGGCGGTGGCGGACGCCGGCGCGGCGAGCAGGGTGTCCAGCGTGTGCAGGAAGTCCCGGACGCCGATGGGCTTGGTCAGGTAGGCGGCGGCACCCACCGCGAGGAGATGCTCCATCCGCTCGCTGTCCGCCTCCGCGCTGATGATGACCACTGGCGTGGCGCTGGTAGCCGGGTCGGCCTTGAGCCGGCGCAGCAGTTCCTCGCCGGGGATGTCGGGCAGGTTCAGGTCCAGAAGTATCAGGTGCGGGCGGTATTCGGCGGCGAGGTCGAGGGCGGCACCGCCGAGCATGGCCGGAACCAGCGAGGTGGACGGCCGCTGCTTGAGGATGTGCTCCATGAGCAGGAGGGTCTCCAGCATGTCCTCGACATACAGGATGGTCTTGGGAGCGGTGTAGGCACGGACCTCGACCACCGGGTCAGCGGCAGCAGCGGCATCGGCGGTGGCCGCGGGCTGGGCGATCGGCAGCTCCACCCAGAAGACGCTGCCCTCGCCGGAAGCGCTGGTGGCATCGATGGTGCCCCCCATGGCCTCGATGAGCTGCCTGGACAGGGTGAGGCCGAGACCGGCTCCCTCGATGCCGGCCTGAGCCGCGTCCAGCCGCTGGAACGGGGTGAAGAGCTGGCCGATGTCGTAGTCCGCGATACCGCGGCCGGTGTCGCGGATCGCGATCCGCAGCCGCTCGCCCGGCCCCGGGTCAACGGTGACGGTGACCCGGCCCGCGGGATGGTTGTACTTGACCGCGTTGGACAGCAGGTTCAGCAGCACCTGGCGCAGCCGCCGCGGATCGGCGAAGACGTACCCGCTGGCTGCTGGTGACGGGTCCAGGTGCACGCCGTGTGAGGCGGCCAGCGGACGGATGAGGTCAAGGGCGTCGGTAATAACGCTGCCGACCGGTACCGGTTCGATGGACACCGACAGCTTCTGCATCTCGGCGCGGGAGATGTCGGCGATGTCGTTGATGAGGGAGGCCAGGTGCCGGGCCGCCTTGACCATCATGGACGCCCACTCCCGGTGCTCGGCCGTCAGGTCGCCGAGGCAGAGCAGCTCACCGAAGCCAAGAACGGTGTTGATCGGGGTGCGCAGCTCGTGGCTGACCCTGGACACGTACTCCGTCTTGGCGTCCTGCGCCGCCTGCCGCGCCTGGTGGGCCTGCTCCAGTTCGCCCCGCTGGCCGGTGACGTCCTCCAGCGCGTGGATGATGTAGCAGAGCGTCCCGCCCGGATCGAGAACCGGGATGTTGGCGGGCCTGAAGTAGCGGGCCTCGTAGGTGCCGCCGCCGGCATCGGACGGCGGCAGGAAGCATTTCTGGACCTCCATGATGTCCGGGGCCCGGTTCCGGCGGACCTGGTCCAGGGATTCGCGCAGGCCGGCCAGCGCGCCCGGCCGTGGGCTGCCCGGGTCCTGGGGCAGCGCCTCCCAGATATCCCGGCCGACCAGGTCGCCCGCGGCTGCCCGGGTGGCCAGGGCATAGGCGTCGCTGACCGCGACGATCCTCAGCTCGGGATCCAGCGCCAGGTAGGCACCCGGCAGCGCGGCGAACAGCCGGCCGAAATCCACCGCCATGGCCAGCCGGCCCTCGGGCGGGGCGGCGGGCGCTTGCTCCATCCCTGCCTGGCCGGCAGCTGCGGGCCGCTGCTGCGCCCCGGCCGCGGCCGCCGGCGCGGCCGCGGGGCCGGGATCTGGCTGGCCCATCGGCAGGTGCGCGGACACCGCTTCGCGCAGTTCGGCCAGGCTGTATGGCTTGCCCAGCACCGCCACGCAGCCGGCGGCGAGTGCGTCGCCGCTGTGCTCGGCCGGTGCCCCGGTGAGCGCGATCACCGCCACCGGCGGCCCTTGCCGGTCGTGCAGTTCGGCGGCCAGCGGCAGGCCGCTGCCGTCGGGCAGCCGCATGTCCAGCAGGACCAGGTCAAAGTGACGTCCGGCGAGCACCGTGCGCGCCTGCGCCAGCGTGCCCGCCACGGTCACGTGCGCGTCCCGCAGATGCGGCTGGTCGGACCTGGCCAGGATCGCGGGTACCAGCGCCTGATTGAGGTCATCGTCTTCCACGAGCAAGATCTCCGCGCCAGGCACTGGCCCACCCCCGCTATTTGTTCACTTTTTGTATTTATTTATATACCCAGAGTAATCAGCACAACGCTCCGCGGCACGGCCGTGGATCAGCCCTGGCCGAGCACGACGTGCAGCTTGGCGAGCAGGGAGGTTTCGGAAAAGGGCTTTTCGAGGAGATGGACGCCGGGGTCCAGGACGCCCTGGACGCCAAGCAGGCCATGGGTATAGCCGGACATATAGAGCACCCGGACCTCCGACCGCAGCCGGCGGACGCGCTCGGCGACCTCCTTGCCCTGCATTCCGGGCATCACCACGTCGGTGAGCAGCACATCCAGGCGCTGCGTGGCCGCGGTCGCGAGGTTGATCGCCTGATAGCCGTTGGACGCCACCAGCACCTCGTAACCGTTGCGGGCGAGGATCCGCCGGGTTACCTCCCGCAGGGCCGCCTCGTCCTCCACGATGAGCACGACCTCGCCGCGGCCGCGCACCAGCCTGGGGGGTGGCTGGCCAGCAGCGGACGGGGCCAGGTCGGTGACCGGGAGCAGCAGGTTGACGGTAGTGCCGAGACCAGGCTCGGAATAGATCCGGGCACTCCCCCCGGCCTGAGTGATGATCCCGTACACGGTCGCCAGCCCGAGGCCGGATCCCTCGCCCTTGGGCTTGGTGCTGTAGAACGGCTCGAATGCCCGGTCCACCACCTCGGGGGACATCCCGGTGCCGGTGTCGCTCACCTTCACCGTGACATAACGGCCGGCGGCCAGGCCCGGCTGGTCGGTGGCATAGACCTGGTCCACGTCGGTGTTCGCGGTCTCGATGGTCAGCTTCCCCCCGCTGGGCATGGCATCGCGGGCGTTGACGGCGAGGTTGACCAGCACCTGCTCGATCTGCCCGGGATCCGCGAGCACCGGGCACAGGTCACCGGCCCGCACGGTCATCAGTTCGACATGCTCGCCAAGGGTCCGCCGGAGCAGTTGCTCGACGCTTGTCACCGTCTCGTTCAGATCCAGGACTCGCGGCTGGACCATCTCCCGCCGCGCGAACGACAGCAGCTGGTGGGTCAGCCCGGCGGCCCGGTCGGCGGCCCGCAGCACCTGCTCGATGTCCACGCGGACGGTGTCCCAGGCCTCACCCGGGGACTGCCGCTCCGCCTCCTCGGCCACAAAAGCCGCATAACTGGAGATGACGCCGAGCAGGTTGTTGAAGTCGTGCGCCACCCCGCCCGCGAGCTGGCCCAGGCTCTCCATCCGCTGCGACCGCTGCAGCTGGCGCTCCAGCCGGTCCCGTTCGGCCTCGGCCCGCATCCGCTCCCGCTCGGCCGAAATGGCCAGCCGCTCGCTAACGTCCCGTACGGCCGCCGTGACCAGGATGCCTTCCCCGGATTCGATGGCCGACAGGGAGATCTCCGCCGGGAAGGTAATGCCGTCACGGCGCCGCCCGGCGAGTGCCACACCTGCCCCCATGGGCCGGGGCCTGGGATCGGCGACATATCCGGCCCGGTGGCCCGGATGCATGCCCCGCATCATCTCGGGCACCAGGATCTCCACCAGCTGCCCGATCAGCTCTTCCCTGTGGTATCCGAACAGTCGCTCGGCCTGCGCGTTGACCAGTGCGATCCGGCCGTCACCCTCGACGCAGATCATCGCGTCCGGCGCCGCTTCCAGCAGTCCAAGGAACCGGCGGTCGATCAGTTCCCGCATCGCCCGCACCCCCCGCGGAGCTGACATCGAGGGCATCACGTACCGGACACCCATAGTTATGTAACACATAGTAAGTACTTGATCACTTTAAGTGAAGCCTCGCACACTGCCGGCCATTCGGCCTGGGGGACTTTCGCGTCCCCCGCCTGCCGGCTACGGAAGAATGCCGCGCCCGGCATAACCGCGCCCGGCCCGGTGGTTAGCAGTGTCCGGCGGTTCCTGCCAGGTGGTTAAGGCCGGTCGGAGAGAACGGAAGGTGTCATGCCAAAGGCAGTGCGGTTCGAGGAGTACGGCGGGGTCGATGTCCTCAGCGTGGTCGAGGTCCCGATGCCCGAGCCGGGACCGGGCCAGGTGCTGGTCCGGGTGAAGGCGGCCGGCATCAACCCCGGCGAGGCCAAGATCCGCGACGGCCTGCTGCATGCCCGGTGGCCCGCCACGTTCCCGTCCGGGCAGGGTAGCGACCTGGCCGGGATCGTGGCACGGCCAGGCCCGGGCGTGACCGGGTTCGCCGCGGGTGACGAGGTCATCGGGTTCACCGACGACCGGTCCAGCCAGGCCGAGTACGTCCTGGTCGAGGCCGGGCACCTGACCGCCAGGCCGGCCGGCGTGCCGTGGCCGGTCGCGGGCTCACTGTTCGTGGCCGGGGCCACCGCCTACGCCGCCGTGCGGGCGGTGGCGCTGACCGCGGGGGACACGGTCGCCGTGTCCGGGGCGGCGGGCGGCGTCGGCTCGATCACCGTCCAGCTTGCCCGGCGGGCGGGCGCCACCGTGATCGGCCTGGCCGGCCCCGCCAACCACGGCTGGCTGGCCGGGCACGGGGTTATCCCGGTCAGCTACGGCGACGGTGCCGCGGACCGGATCCGGCAGGCCGCGGCAAAGGTCGACGCGTTCATCGACACGTTCGGCGCGAACTATGTCGAACTCGCGCTCGACCTCGGTGTCGAGCCGTCCCGCATCGACACGATCGTTCGTTTCGACGCGGTGCCGCAGTACGGGATCAAGGCGGAGGGCAACGCCGCGGGCGCGAGCGCCGCGGTGCTCGCCGAGCTGGCCGGGCTGATCGACGCCGGCGAGCTGGAGGTCCCGGTGGCCGCGACCTTCCCGCTGGCCGAGGTGCGGGACGCCTACCGGCTGCTCGCGCAGGGCCACCACCGGGGCAAGATCGTCCTGCTGACCTGACCGCCGCGGCGGGCCGCCGCCACGGCAGGCGTCACCCGCCCCCCGCGCCTGGCCGGTGCCGCAGGCAGGGCATAATCGCGGCGCCCCCGCTGTTGCCTGAAACGTCCCAGTCCCGCCTACCCCGAGGGGCCAATTCCGTGACCGTGCATGACATCGCCGTCAAAACCCTCAGCGGCCAGGACGCGTCCCTGGGCGATCTGGCCGGCAACACCCTGCTCGTGGTGAACGTCGCGTCGAAGTGCGGCCTGACCCCGCAGTACGCCGGGCTGCAGCGGCTGCACGACCAGTTCGGCGAGCGCGGGTTCGCGGTCGTCGGCTTCCCCTGCAACCAGTTCGGCGGCCAGGAGCCCGGCACCCCGGAAGAGATCGGTGAGTTCTGCTCGGTCAACTACGGGGTCAGCTTCCCGATGTTCGAGAAGATCGAGGTCAACGGCCCCGGCCGGCACCCGCTCTACACCGAGCTGACCGCCGTGCCCGACGAAGCCGGCGAGGCCGGCGACATCCAGTGGAACTTCGAGAAGTTCCTGGTCGCCCCGGACGGGACGGTCATCGCCCGGTTCCGCCCGCGGACGGAGCCCGAGGACCCGGCACTCGTCTCCGCCATCGAGGCCAACCTTCCCGGCTGAGCAGACGGGGACGATGGCCGGGCGCTGGGCTACCAGGAGTCGGCCGCCTACCTGCGCAAGCTCCTGCCCGGGCCGGACTGACGGCCCGGGGTCACTCCGCCGCGCGCAGCACCTTGCGGGGGTGCGAGCCGTCGACGTAACCCACGAACGGCGGGTAGATGTTGTAGCCCAGCAGTTCCTGGAGCCGTTCCGGCAGCCGCCGGACGATGTCGCGGGGCACGGCGAGGCAGTGGTTCTCCTGCGGGCGCAGCCAGGCGGCCGCGTACTCCAGGATCACCCCGAGGCGCGGGCTGCTGGTCTGGTTGGCCCCGCCGCCGTGCCAGAGGCTGCCGAGGTAGAACATGGCCGAGCCCGGTGACATCGCCGCGGCCAGGACCGGATCCTCCGGACCTGGCTGCCGCCCGGGCTCCCACCGGTGGCTGCCCGGAACGTACCTGGTGGCGCCGTTCTCCTCGGTGAACTCATCCAGCGGCCACATCGTGTTGACCACGACCGGCGGGTGCGGCTCCGGCAGCGGGTAGATCGCGTCGTCCCGGTGCAGCATCTGCGCGCTCTCCCCGGGCCCGATGCGGATGCCCACCGGGGCGCTGAGCTGGTAATGCCCGAGCACCTGGTCGAGCACCGCGAGCAGCAGCGGATGCACCGCCAGCGGGTCGAACGTCCGGGTCTTGGCGAACAGGGCATACACCCGCTGGGTGTCGAAGCCCTCGAACTCGTTGCGGCCCGCCGGGGTCGCGGCCAGGATCCGGCCCAGGTCGGCCCGGGCGTCCGCGACGTCCCGGTCACTCATCAGCCCGGTGACGATCACGTAGCCGTCGCTGGTCAGCCGCTGCGCCACGTCCTGGCCGGTGCACGTCGCGCCTGGCAAGGTCACCATCGAGCGAAGCGTAGACCACCCGCGCCCGCGGGCAAATAGGCTGCCGTCTCCGCCGGCCCGCTCTGTCGCTGCAATACGCCGCCCCGGGGCAATCCGGCCCCCGGTGCGGAGTGGCACCGCGCTGCCCGTGACGGGCGGGGGTAGTTTCCGGGGTGCCCGGTCACGGAGGAGGACCCAGTGCGCAGCAGGCAATACGGCCAGGACGTGCTCGCGGCGGGCAGGCCGCGCCGGAGCCGGGAACTGGGGCGGGTGCCCGCAGAGCACGGCCTGGTCGTCGAGGATGCCACCGGCCGGTTCTGCGGGGCCGTGGTGCTGTGCGAGAAGGACGCGGTCACCCTGGAGGACCGGCACGGCAACCGGCGGGTGTTCCCGCTCGGCCAGGCCGCGTTCCTGCTGGAAGGCGAGCCGGTCATGCTGGTCAGGCCCGCCAGCGGCGGCGCGCCGGGCGCCGCGGCGCGCACCGCTTCAGGCTCGGTCGCCGCCCCGCCCGGCCGGGCCAAGGTGGCCCGGGCGAGCCGGATCTATGTCGAGGGCCGCCACGACGCGGAACTGGTGGAGAAGATCTGGGGGGATGATCTGCGCGACGTCGGCGTGGTCGTCGAATACCTCGGCGGCATCGACGACCTGCCCGCGATCGTGGCGCAGTTCCGTCCCGAGCCCGGGTGCAGGCTGGGCGTCCTGGTCGACCACCTGGTGGCCGGGTCGAAGGAGAGCCGTCTCGCCGCCACCGTGCAATCCCCGGACGTGCTCGTCGTCGGCCATCCCTTCATCGACGTGTGGGCGGCGGTCAAGCCGGCCGCGCTGGGCATCGCCGGCTGGCCGCGGATTCCCCCGGGCACCGCGTGGAAGGAGGGCGTGCTGGCGGCGCTCGGCTGGCCGCCGGACACCGCCGCGGCATGGCAGCGGATCCTCCGCGCGGTGACCAGCTTCGCCGACCTCGAACCGGTGTTCCTGCGCCAGGTCGAGGAACTGATCGACTTCGTCACCGCGCCCGGCAGCCACTGACCGGGGCCAGCGGGGGGCCGTCCCCCCGGGCTGGCACGACTATCGGGCATGATGGCGGCGTGCCGTCATACGCGCACTTCGCGCTGTTCTACGACCAGATCATGGGCGACCGCAGCGCCATCATCGAGCGGGTCCGTGGCTACCTGCGGCGCTACCAGCCGGACGCCGGCTCACTGCTGGAACTGGGCTGCGGCACGGGTGCCGTGCTCGCCGGGCTGGCCGGCGGGCTGGACCTCACCGGCATCGACCTGTCGCCGGAGATGCTCGCCGCCGCCGCGCCGAAGCTCACCGGGGTGCGCCTGGTGGAGGCGGACATCACCGGGTTCTCCCTCGGCACCCGGTTCGACGTGGTGATCTGCGTCTTCGACACGCTCAACCACCTGCCGACGTTCGATGCCTGGCTCGCGATGTTCGGCCAGGTGGACGCGCACCTGGCCGAGGGGGGCCTGTTCATCTTCGACGTCAACACGGTCGGCCGGCTGCGCCGGCTGGCAGCCGCCCCCGCCTATGTCGAGGACTTCGGCCCGCACACGCTGGTCATGGACGTGACGGCGGGCGAGGACGGCGTGTTCCCCTGGGACGTGCGGATCTTCGAGCGGGTCGAGGGCGAGACGTTCCGGCTGCATCACGAGCGGATCGGGGAACTCGGCGTGCCGCTCGCCAGGATCCACGAGGCGCTCACGCCCCGGTTCGACCTGCTTGAGGCGACCAACACCGAGGGCCGCCCGGCGAACGACGACTCCGACCGGGCGTACTTCGTCTACCGGCACCGCGCGCCCACTCGTCCCGGCTGATGATCAGCACGGGCCCGTGCGGGTTCTTGGAATCGCGGACAGCGATGACGCCGGGCAGGTTGCGGGCGACTTCCACGTAGCCTCCTAGTGGCCTGCTTTGGCCCGGGGTCGCCGGTGGCCCACGCCGGGGACCGGGCGGCCGTCTTCCAGGTAGACCAGCGCCCGGCCGGCCGACGCGGCCCGGACTCGCCGCCGGATCGGGCCCCGGAGCAGCGGGAGCGCATCATGCAGCGCGACAATCCGGTACTCGGAGACTTCCTCCGGCTGGATCACGATGGCGGCGAGGCGCTCGCCGTCGACGGCACCGCAGTTGAACAGGAACCGGATGCCGCCCGGCTTGCCCGGGCGAGGGCGGCGGAAGTCCATGCAGGCCAGCCGGCCGTGGCGTACCTCGATGCCGCACTCCTCGCGCACCTCGCGGCGGCACGCCTCCCAGGGAGTCTCGCCGTCGGCCTCCATGACGCCACCGGGAATCGTCCAGCCCGACTTGTAGGTCGGCTTCAGGATGAGCAGCCGGCCTGCCCCGTCGAAGATCAGCGCCCCGGCGGAGACCGGGATCGCCGGGAGCGCTTCTTCGCCCGGCTGGGCCGCCATGGAACCGTCACAGGTCACGACGCCACGTTACGACGCCCGCCACGCGATGATGGTGCGGTGACCGACTACCTGTTCCGGGCGCCGTACAACACACCCGAGTCCCGGGCAGGCCGGCCGCCCCGGCCCCGCACGGAAACACATCCGGGGATGCTGATCGACCGCGACGTGGCCGTGCCGGTTGCCCCGGGTGAGCCCCTCTACGTCGACGTCTACCGCCCCGACCCGCCGGTTCCCGCGGCACCACTGATCGCCTGGTCGCCGTATGGCAAACACAACCCGGCACCGATCGGCATCCTCTACCCCCGCAGCGGCGTCAGGCCCGAGCACACCTCACCGCTCACCACCTTCGAGGCGCCCGACCCGCAGTACTGGGTGCCGCACGGGTACGCGATCGTCACCGCGGACATCCCGGGCACCTGGTACTCCGGTGGCCGGGCGACCTACTGCTCGCCGGCGGAGGCGCAGGCGTTCGCGCAGCTCATCGAGTGGGCCGGGACCCAGCCGTGGAGCAACGGGCGGGTGGGCCTGTCCGGGGTGTCGTACCTGACCACCTCGCAGTGGCGGGTCGCCGAGCTGAGCCCGCCGCACCTGGCGGCGATCAACCCGTGGGAGGGGTGGTCCGACACCTACCGTGAGGTCGCCAGGCACGGCGGGATACCGGAGACGTGGTTCTGGCCGTACATCTGGCAGCGCTGGGGCGCCAGCGTGACCGAGATCGAGGACCTGGCCGCCGAGACCGCCGCCCACCCGTTCTACGACGACTTCTGGGCGTCCAAGAGCGCAGACCTGGAGAAGATCACCGTGCCGGCCTTCGTCGTGGCGAGCTGGTCCGACCACGGGCTGCACTCCCGCGGCACCCTGGAAGGGTTCCGCCGGATCTCCTCGGCGCACAAGTGGCTCGACGTGCACGGCCGCAAGAAGTGGGCCTACTACTACGACCCGGTCTCGGTCGAGCGCCAGCGGGTCTTCTTCGACTACTTCCTGCACGGCCGGGGCCCCGGGCCGGTGGACTGGCCACCGGTCCGGATGGAGGCACGCGAGTCGTACCACCGGGGCAGGCACCGGACGGCCAGCCAGTGGCCGCCGGCCGGGACCGAGTACCGCACGCTCTACCTGCGCGCCCCGGCGGGCGCGGGCGCGGTGGGCACCCTGGCGGCCGGGCCGGGCGGCACGCCGGAGCAGGTCAGCTACGACAGCCTGGGCTCCGGCCTGGCGCCGCGGCGGGCCGAGTTCGAGATCACCTTCGCCGCCCCGGCCGAGCTGATCGGCCACACGACCGCCACGCTGTACCTGTCCTCGCCGGAGGCGGAGGATCTCGACGTCTTCGTGGCGCTGTTCAAGCTGGACGCCGACGGCGCGCACGTGGGCTTCCCGTACTACGCCCAGTTCGAGGACGGCCCGGCGGCGGTCGGCTGGCAGCGGGCCTCGCACCGGGAACTGGATCCCGCGCGGTCCACGCCGTACCTGCCGGTGCTGGCGCACCAGCGCGCGCTGCCGGTGCCGGCCGGTGAGATCGTCCGGCTCGACATCGAGGTGCTGCCCTCGGGCACGCGCTTCGAGGCGGGTGAGAAGCTGCTGCTGGTGGTCCAGGGCACCGACGTGAACCGCTATCCCAAGCCCGCCGTGTATGCCCGGCACGAGGACACCGTCAACAACGGCCCGCACATCCTGCACACCGGCGGCCGGTTCGGTTCCCGGCTGGTCATCCCGGTGCTCCCCGCGGACGACTGAACCGCTAGCCAGCCGCCGCCGGGCCCGCCAGCCTGGGCACGTCGGCCATCAGCCGCGCGGTGTAGTCGCTGGCGGGGTGCGCCAGGACCTGCCCGGCGGGCCCCGCCTCGACGATCTCGCCCTGCCGCAGCACGACGGCGAACTGGGCGACGCTGCGCACCAGCGCGAGGTTGTGCGTGATGAAGACCATGGCGAGCTGGCGCCTGGCTGTCACGGTGCGGAGCAGTTCCACGATGACCGCCTGCACCGAGACGTCCAGGGCCGAGGTGACCTCGTCGCACACCAGCAGGTCCGGCTCCACCACCAGGGCGCGGGCGATCGCGACCCGCTGCCGTTCCCCGCCGGAGAGCTGATCGGGGTACCGGTCCAGGAACCTGCTCGCCCAGCGACACGTCGCCGAGCGCGGCGACCACGCGGCCGGCCTGCGCACCGCGGGACAGGCCCAGGAAACGCTGCAGCGGCTCGGCCACGATCTGGCCGATCGTCTTTCTCGGGTTGAGCGAGGTGTAGGGATTCTGGAAGACGCACTGGATCTGCTTCAGCACCAGCCTGGGGCGGTGCCGGGCACGGTGTGCCAGCGGGCTGCCGTGCAGGGTGATCTCGCCGGTCCAGTCGCGGTGCAGCCCGACGATGCACCGGGCCAGCGTCGTCTTTCCTGAGCCGGATTCGCCGACGATCGCGAGGCACGAACCCGCGGGCACGTCCAGGTCGATGGACGACAGCACCGGCGCGCCGCCGTAGCTGGCGCAGACGCCCCGCAGCGACAGCACCGCCGGGCCCGGCGGGGCGGCACCCGGGGCCGGGAGCGGCGCGCGGGCCGGCTGCGCCACGACCTCCGCCGCCCGCCAGCAGCGCACCGCACGGCCGGAGAAGACGACCTGCTCCGGCTCGCGGTCCCGGCATTGCGCCAGCGCCAGGCCGCACCTGGGCGCGAAGCTGCAGCCGCGGCCGCGCTGCCCGGGCGCGGGCTGCTGCCCCGGTATCCCGGTCAGCCGCCCGGCCCCGCCGGGGGTGGGCACCGAGGCGAGCAGCCCCCTGGTATAGGGGTGCAGCGGCCGGTGGAACAGCAGCGACGCGGGACCGGCCTCCACGATGTGCCCCGCGTACATGACGGCCACCTCGGCCACCAGTTCGCTGACCACCGCCAGGTCATGGCTGACGTAGACGGCCGCCACCCCGTAGCCCTGGCACAGGCTGCGCATCGTGTCCAGAACGTGCCGCTGGGTGGATACGTCGAGGCCGGTGGTGGGCTCGTCCAGGACGATCAGCGCGGGCCGGCAGGCGAAGGCCATGGCCAGCGCGACGCGCTGCTGCTGGCCGCCGGAGAGCTGGTGCGGGTACCGCCGCAGCAGGCCCGGCACGGCATCGAGGCGCACCTCGCGGAGGACCTCGGCGATCCGGGCATCCGGGTCGCCCGCCCCGGCGTGCACCCGCAGCGCCTCGCGGAGCTGATAGCCGATCCGCAGCGCCGGGTTCAGCGCCGCCGCCGGGTCCTGCGGCACGTAGCTGACCTTGGCACCGCGCAGCCGCCGCAGCCCGCCGGGCCGCAGCCGCAGCAGGTCGGTCCCGTCCAGCCGGATCTCGCCGCCGCCGAAGGACAGCCCGCGCCTGGTGTGGCCGAGCAGGGCAAGGGCGACCGTGGTCTTCCCCGACCCGGACTCGCCCACCAGGCCGAGCACCTCGCCGGCCCGCACCGCGAAGCTGACCCCGCTGACCACCGCAGGCCCGCGGCGGCCGCTGCGGATCTCCAGGTCGCGCACCTCCAGCCGGGCCTGCCCGGCGGGCTGGCCGGGGTGGTGGCCGGTGACCGTGGCCCGCGTCCCGCCGGCGCTCACGTCGTCCTGCTCCCGGTCAGGCCCAGGTCGTCGGCCAGGGCCGCCTCCTCCGGCCTGCGGTCCACGCCGATCGCCACCCGGCCGATCGCGTCGGTGAAGAGGTTCGTGCCGATGGTGAGCAGCGCGATCAGCGCGGCGGGGACGATCACCGCCCAGGGATTCAGCGGCAGTCCGGTCCGGTTCTCGTTGATCATGGTCCCCCAGTTCGGCGCCGGCGGCGGCTGGCCGAAGCCGAGGAACGCCAGCCCGGACATGACGATGATCGAGTAGGTCAGCCGCAGGCCGGTCTCCACCATCAGCGGGGTGCTCAGGCTGGGCAGGATCTCCTTGGCCATCACCCCGGCCGGGCGCATCCCCTGAAGCTCGGCCACCTTGACGAAGTCCCGCTCGGCGATGTCCAGGGTGGCCGACCGCAGCACCCGGGCGACGGCGGGGGCATGGGTCAGGCCCACCGCCACCACGATCAGCCACAGCTTGGGCCCCAGGATGCTCAGCAGCAGCAGCGCGAAGACAAGCTGGGGAAACGCCAGGATCACATCCACGGTCCGCATGATCAGCCCGTCGGTGCGCCCGCGCAGGTACGCGGCGCTGACGCCGGCCGTGGCGCCGGCGGCGATCCCGATCGCCGTCGCGCAGGAGGCCATCAGCAGTAACAGCCAGCCGCCGTCCAGGACCCGGGACAGCACATCGCGGCCGAGGAAGTCACCGCCGAGCGGGAACTGCCCGGAGGGCTTGCCGTAGGAGAGCGTCAGCAGGGCCTCCGGCGAGTGCGGCGCCACCACCGGGCCGGCGGCCGCGATCAGCACGACCAGCCCGGCCAGCGCCAGCCCGGTGGCGCCCCGCGGGGTGCGCGCGGCCCGGCCGGGCACCGCCAGCCACTGGTGCCGGCGGATCCGGTCCGGCGGGGGCGGCGCGGCCCCGGCCACGTGCCGGCCAGCACTGCTCATGCCTGCCTGGCCCCCGCTCACCTGGGAATCCGGTGCCGCGGCGTGGCCAGCAGCGCGATCACGTCGGTGACGATGTTCATGAACACGTAGAACGCCGCGAGCACCACGACGATGAGCTGGATGACCGGGATATCCCGGTTATCCACGGCAAAGACCAGCCCCTGGCCGATGCCGGGGTAGGCGAAGACGTATTCGACGATGACCACGCCGCCGGCCAGGTACAGGAAGTTGAGGCCGATCACCTGGACGGTCGGGGCGGTGGCGTTGGGCAGCGCGTGCATGAGCACGATGCGCCACATCGGCACGCCCTTGAGCCGGGCCATCTCCACGTAGTCGGACTCCAGTGCCTCGATCATCGCGGCCCGCATCATCCGCTGGATGTACGGCACGATCACGATGACCAGGGTGGCCACCGGCAGTATCAGTAACTGCGGGTCGTTCCAGGCGTAGCTGCCCGGCGGCAGCAGGGACACCGCGGGCAGCAGGTGCATGACCACGGTCGAGAACAGGATGACCAGGCCGATGGCGACCACGAACTCCGGCAGCGCCGTCACCGCCAGCGCGGCAACCGAGGTGACGTGGTCGAACCAGCCGCCGGCGCGCAGCGCGGCCAGGGCGCCGAGGGTGACGCCGATCACCGTGCCGATCACCCCGGTGACCAGCATCAGCACGGCCGAGTTGATCAGCCTGGGCTGGATGTAACCCCAGACCGGCTGCCCGTTGGCCAGGGAGTGGCCGAGGTGGCCGGTGAGGAGGCCGGAGAACCAGATCCAGTACTGGTCCAGCACCCCGCGGTTGAGGTGCAGGGCGGCCTCCAGGCGGTGCAGCGCCACCGGGTCGCCCGCCGCGTTGCGCCCGAGGACCGCGTCGGCCGCGTTGCCCGGCAGGACCTCGGTGGCCGCGAACACCAGCACGGAGACAACTAATAACGTGAACACCCCGACGGCGGCCCGCCGGCCGAGCAGCGACAGGACCGGATGAGCCGCACCGGACGGCTGCGGCGCGGCGCCCCCGGGCTCCGCTTCCCCAGGCTGCCGCAGTGCCGTACCGGCGCGCGCCATGGTGCCGCTCCCTCCCGCCAGCGTGGGCGGTGGAGTCCGCCGGCGCCCATCCTGTCGGCGCCTGCACCTCATCGTGCCCCACGGGCCCGGGCGAAAGCTGGCAACCTGGTGGATTGATCCTGGTTCCAGCGTAACCAGGCGGCTACGCCCCGGACAACGGCCAGACCGGCGCCCAGGCGGCCGGTATTTGCCCGAAACGACCCATATCCGGCCCACGGCGGCGCTAGTCTCCTCGACGTGGAAGGCGATTTCTCTGTAGCCAGTGCGGCCTGGAACGGCCGCATCGCGACGTCCTTATCCGGCTCTCGCCTTACCCGGTTACCTGGGCATCCATCCCGTTTCGCGGCTCCTGCCCCGCGGTGCACCGCAGCTGCCCTGGCGCACCCGGATTCGGCGGTAACCAGGTGAAAGCCGCGGCGTTCTACGAATACGGGCCCGCGGCGGCGATGCAGTACGCGGACATCCCCGATCCCGGCGTTGGCCCGGCCGACGTGCTGATCCAGGTACAGGCCTGCGGCGTCAACCACTCGGACTTAGATTCCCGGGCCGGGACGTCCCGGTGGCCGTTCGAGCTGCCCATGGTCCTCGGCGCGGAGTTCACCGGGACGGTCGTCCAGGTGGGCAGCCAGGCGGGGCACCTCCGCACCGGCGACCTCGTCACGGCCCTGCAGCAGTTCAACTGCGGCCGCTGTGCGCAGTGCGCAATGTGGCGCCCGGACCTCTGCACGGACTTCGAGATCTTCGGCACCACCCGGTGGGGCGGCTACGGCGAGCTTGTCCGCGTGCCGGCCAGAGTCGTGGTGCCACTCGACCCAGCCGACGATCCGCTCGTCATGGCGGCCGGGCAGTGTGTCGTCAGCACCGCGTGGCACATGGTGAACCGGCTGGCGCTGGTGCGCCCGGGCGACCTGGTCTTCGTCCCCTCGGCCTCCGGCGGGGTGGCCGGGGCGCTGGTCCAGTGCGCGAAACTGGCCGGGGCGACGGTGATCGCCACGGTCGGCTCGGCCGCCAAGGCCGGGCGGGTGGCCGCGCTCGGCGCGGACATGGTCGTGGTCCGTGGTGACGGTGACATCGCCGCGGACCTGCTGCACGCCACTGGCGGCCGGCGCTGCGACGTGGTACTCGACACCGTGGGCGGTGCGTTGTTCGGGGCCCACCTGTCGGTGTTGCGCGAGGAAGGCACGCTGGTCACCTGCGGCGCGCACGCCGGCGAGGTGGTGCCGCTCGACCTGATCCCGCTGTTCCGCAACGGCTGGCGCATCGTCGGGTTCCGGCTGGCGCCGCCCGACGACCTCGCGGCCTCGCTGGACCTCATCCGGCGCGGCGCCGTCACGGTGCCCATCGCCGCCACCTTCCCGGTGAGCGATGCCGCCGAGGCGCACCGTTTCCTGGAGCGCCGGCAGCATGTGGGGAAGGTGCTCCTTGTCGCCGTCTGACCCGGCCCGCCGCCCCGGCGGGCCCACGTTGACCAGACAGTCACTGCCCAGTGACGGGCTGACACAGCCGTCCGCCTGTGAGACTATGGCCGCGTTGTCCAGACGTGGCCGTTTTTCCAGTAAATCGGCACTCTGGTGCCCGCAGGCGCGGGCGCGCAGGTTTGGCCATGCCGTGAAAGCCGGCTCGCACCAATAGGCAAAACATCGTGGAGGTAAGCCCCGTGGATCAATCGGATAAGGACAGCACGCCGCGGCGCGGCCAGGGATTGGGACGGCGCCAATTCCTGCGCGGAATTGCCGCCACCGGCGCCGTGGCGGGTGCCGGGAGCTTACTCGCCGCGTGTGGCGGCGGATCGAGTTCCGGCGCCGCGAAGCCAGCGACGCAGACCAGCCGCTCGTTACGGCGCGGCGGCAACCTCAAGCTGGGCCTCACCGGCGGATCCAGCTCCGACACCCTCGACCCGCACAAGAGCCTGACCTATCTGGACACCTCGCGCCTGCAGTCGCTCTACCAGCCCCTTGCCCAGCTCGACGCCCAGGCACAGGTCGAGTACGTGCTGGCGGAGTCGATCACCCCGCACGGGTCGCTGTCCAACTGGATCATCCGGCTGCGGCCGGGCGTGACCTTCCACGACGGCAAGGCCTTCACCGCCGACGACGTCATCTTCACGTTCCAGCGGGTGTACAACAACGACTTCACCGGGAAGTTCGGCCTCGGCCCGATCGACCTCAAGAACACCAAGGCGCTCGACACCCACACCGTCCAGGTGCGGATGACCAAGCCGTTCGCCAGCTTCGCCGAGCAGCTCGCCGCGTTCTGGTACAACCTGTACATCGCGCCGGCCGGCTTCAACCCGGCGAAACCCAACGGCACCGGGCCGTTCGTCTACCAGAGCTTCACCCCGGGCCAGCGCAGCGTGTTCACCAGGAACCCGCACTACTGGAAGTCGGGGCTGCCCTTCGTGGACACCCTGACGATCATCGACTTCAGCGACAACACCACCCTGCAGGACGCGCTGGCCACCGGGGTCATCCACGGCGCCGGCGCGCTGGACGGGCCCCAGGTTGCCTCGCTGGCCACCACCAGCGGCATCAAGACGGTCGTGTCGCACTCGGGCGAGATCGTCCCGTTCACCATGCGCGTCGACCAGCCGCCGTTCAACGACGTCAACGTCCGCCAGGCGATGCGCCTGCTCGTGGACCGCCCGCAGTTGATCGACTCGGCGCTCGACAGCTACGGGGTGGTCGCGAACGATCTGTTCTCCCCCTACGACCCCGACTTCGACCACTCGCTGGTCCGCGCCGCCCAGGGCGACATCCCGCAGGCCAAGTTCCTGCTGAAGAAGGCGGGCGCCGAAGGGCTGACCGTGACGCTGACCACCTCGGCGGTGGCTACCGGCACGGTGGCGATGGCGACCGTGCTGGCCGCCCAGGCGAAGGCGGCAGGCGTCACGATCAACCTCAGCAACGTCCCGCCCGGCACCTTCTTCGGGCCCAACTACCTCAAGTGGACGTTCGCGCAGGACTACTACAACTACTACCCCTACCTCTCGCAGGTGGCGGAGTCGATGCTGCTCGGCTCGCCGTTCAACGAGACGCACACCAACAGCCCGCAGTACACCAGCCTCTACAACCAGGCGAACGCGACGGCCAACCCGTCAGTGCGCAAGGAGATCCTGCAGGAGATGCAGCGGTTCGACTTCACCCAGGGCGGCTACATCATCCCGGCGTACATCGACGTCCTGGACGCCTACAGCGACAAGATCACCGGGTATTCGGCCGGCAAGGTCGGCCAGCCGCTGTCCAACTTCGACTTCGAGCACTTCGCGTTCGTCGCCTAGCGCGGCCCGGCAGCGAACCTGGCCCGGACGACATCCCGTCGTCCGGGCCAGGTTCTTTGGGTACCGGCCGCGCTCGCGGCGCGGCGCCGCGCTACCGCAGCAGCAGGTTCTTCACGGACAGGGTGGTGTTGATCATCCCGGTGCCATACATGAGGTCGGCCACCCGCTGGACCTGCCCGACACTCAGGAACGTCGGATACTGCCCGATCGTGACGAGGGACGCCTCCCGCGAGGACATCTCCGGCAGCGTCCGCAGCACCGACTGGACGGTGCCGGCCTGGGCCGCGCTGGCCTTGGCGTCGTCGAGCGCGGCGCGGAAGGCCTGTAACGCCGCGGTGTTGCCGCGGGCGAAGCTGGCCGTGGTGAAGTAGCCGGACAACGGCAGCCCGGCGGTCACGCCGCTGCACGCGTCAAGCAGTTCGATGGCCCCGAGCTGGGTTTCCGCCTGCAGGATGTAAGGCTCGGTGGCGACGATCGCGCTGACCGTGTGATCCCGCAGCGCGCCGATCATGTCACCCGCCGGCATGGCGTGCCACACCACACTGGACGGGCTGACACCGTCGCTCTGCAGCGTGGACTCGGTCGCCAGCGTCTCGATGTTGTAGGGCGCATCGGTGGAGAAGGGGGCAAGCTCCCGCGGGGGGGTGGCGACGGTCTTGCCCTGCAGGTCCTGCGGAACCCGCACCGACGAGCCGGGCAGCGTCAGCACTTCCATCAGGCCAGGTGTCGCGTCGTACCCGTCCGCGATCAACCGTAACTGGGCACGGGGCGCGTGGGCCTGCATGTAGAGCAGCCCGGAGTAGTCACCGCTGACAACCTCCGCCTGGCCGCTGGTCAATGCCCCGTACGCCTGCTGGAGGGTCTGGTAGGTCTGCACCGTCACGTTCAGGCCGTGCTTGGTGAACAGCCCATCCTTGACGCCCACCTGCAACGGGGCGTTCTCGAATCCTGGGACGACCGCCACGGTGATCTGCTGGCCGCCGCCCTGCGCCTGGCCCGCCGCCTGGCCGGACGAGGCGCCAGTCCCTGGGACATGGCAACCCGTCGCGAATAACACCAGCCAGGCCGATGCCAGGGTCATGCCCGACCGGCGCAGCATCCTGCCGCGCCCGGTGCGGGTTCCTGCCTCAACAAGACCCAAGGAAGCTCCTCCATCGTCGGATAGGTACTCAGCCACGGGCGGCCCGGCATTTCCGGGAAAGCTGATGGGCCCGGGGCGCTCCGTTCCTGCTTACGCTAGACGTTCGGCCGCGGCCGCGGGCTTGGTCGATAAGACTCGTATGCCCTAAGTGCCCATTTAGCACCAGTAGCCCCATCCACGAAAAAACACATCTTTAGATAACAGTGGTAACACTTGGTGTGGCTGACGTGGTCAAGCGTTAGAGTGAGCCCCAGACTCCGCTGAGACGGCCGCGTGCAGAATGGCCGACCGAGATGTGTCGGCGTATTTCGTCTCTCCGCGCGGCATCCGCGGCTCGGCGGACGCTTGCCGTTCCCCAGGTGAGAGGTGCAACACTGTGCGGTCCAGGCGAGAGCTAACGGGCAGTCCGGCCCGTGACACGCTTCAGCGGTCACCGGCGCACGTACCCACGGCATCCTTATCGGCGCCCGCAGGCCGGGCCCAGTCTTCCAACGGCCACGGCACGGCGCCTCGTGATGGCAGTTCCGCTGCCAGCCCGCGCCCGGCCCCCGTCGCCGGGCGGAGATCGTTACAGAACGGGCTCAAGAACTGGCGGGTGCGGTCCCGTCTGCTTCTCCTGGTTGTGTTACCGACGTTATCCGCGGTGATCTTAGGCGGCTTCGCCGTGACCGCCTCCGTCCGCAGTGCCGCCGCCTATCAGCGGGTGGAACAGTTCTCCAGGCTGGGCGGCGAGATCACCGGCCTGGTCCAGGCGCTGCAGGCCGAGCGCGAGGACACCATCAGGTACATCACGATGGGCCCGGCCGGTGGCGGCCGCGGCGCGGCGCATGCGGTGGCCGCCCCCGAGCTTGCCGTCCTGGCGCAGGACTACCACGCCACCGGCGGCCTCGCGGCCAGAGTGCGGGGCCTGGCGGGAAACATCGGCAGTTCCTACCCGGCGGTGGCACGGCAGGAGGCCCAGGGGGCCATCACCGCGATCGACGGGATCGGCGCCCTGCGCAATGCCGCGACCGGCACCCAGATTCCGTCCCTGGCGGTGATCCAGCAGTACGCCGGCACGATCGACCAGCTACTCGCGCTCGAAGACGAAATCGCCACCGGCGGCAACGACGCGGCGCTGGCCGACACCGTCCGGGTCGTGGGCCTGATCTCCGGCATGAAGGAGGAGGTGTCGCAGGAGCAGGCGATCCTCACCTCGGCCCTGACACCGGACCTGGTGGGCGCGGGCCAGTTCCAGCCCGGACAGCTGTCCGCGCTGAACGCGGCGCAGGCGGAGCAGCAGGCCGATGTGGCCGAGTTCGGCCTTGCCGCCACCGGCAGCCAGCGGCAGATCTACGAGAGCACGCTGTCGTCGGCGCAGGCCGACCAGGCGCAGGCACAGATCCAGCAGGCGATCACCCTCGCGCTCGGCGGCGGTTCCTCCTCGGAGAACCCCGCCTACACCAACGCCGCCAACGGCTCCACGTACCTGGTGTCCAGCCTGCACTCGGTCGAGCAGCGGTTCATGTCCTCGATCATCGGCCAGAGTGCCGAACAGCGGGACAGGGCGATCAGGTCGGCGCTCATCGACAGCGCCGCGGTGATGCTGGTGCTGGCCCTGGCGCTGTTCTTCACCACGGCCGTGGGCCGGTCGATGACCCGCCCGCTGCGCAGGCTGCGCAGCGGCGCGCTCGACGTGGCCGGCGTGCGGCTGCCGGAGACGGTGCGCCGGATGACCAAGGGCGACGCCGCCGACGCGCCGCTGGAGGTCGAGCCGATCGACGTGGATTCCACCGACGAGATCGGTGAGGTCGCCCGGGCGTTCGACCAGGTGCACCGCGAGGCGGTCCGGCTGGCGGCCAACGAGGCAGCGCTGCGCGGCAACGTCAACGCGATGTTCGTCAACCTGTCCCGCCGGTCGCAGTCGCTGGTGGAACGGCAGATCCGGCTGATCGACGACCTGGAGCAGGGCGAGCAGGACCCCGACCGGCTCGCCAACCTGTTCCAGATGGACCACCTGGCCACCCGGATGCGGCGCAACTCCGAGAACCTGCTGGTCCTGGCCGGCCACGAGATGTCCAGGCAGCGCACCGAGCCGGTGGCGCTGGTGGACGTGCTGCGCGCGGCGGTCTCCGAGATCGAGCAGTACGAGCGGGTGGCGCCGAACATCCAGCCGGGAATCTCGGTCCGCGGGCAGTCGGTGAACGACGTGGTGCACCTGCTGTCCGAGCTGGCCGAGAACGCGACCACGTTCTCGCCCGCGGACACCCCGGTGGACGTGTCGGGCCACCTGCTCAACAGCGGCGGCGCGCTGCTGGACATCACCGACCGGGGCGTCGGGATGGACGCCGACGAGATGGCGCACGCCAACTGGCGGCTGGACAACCCGCCGGTGGTGGACGTCGCGGTGTCCCGCCGGATGGGCCTGTTCGTGGTCGCCCGGCTGGCGTCCCGGCACGGCATCCGGGTCCGGCTGCGGCCCGGGTCGATGGGCGGCCTGACCGCCCTGGTCTGGCTCCCGGACGAAGTGATCACGCGCGAGGCGTTCCCTTCGACCCTCGGCTTCCGCCGGTTCCAGCCACCCGGGAACGGGACCACGGCGGAACCGGCCGAGCCGGGTGCCGAAGATCCGGACGGCCGCAGCGCCGCCGCACGGGCGGTGGCGGCCGCACGGACGGCCCGGTTCGAGCCGTTCCCCGGCCCGGACGAGGCGCCCACCGATCCCGGGGGCATCCCGGACGGCGGGCAACTCGCCGCGGCCCCGACGGCCGAGGTGCTGACGCCAGAGCCGGTGGCCGACAGTGGCCTGGACTATGCGGCCGACGACGGCGACGACAGCTACGGCAGCCTGGGCACCCCCGGCACGAACGGCACCCCCGGCACGAACGGCACCCCCGGCACGAACGGCATCCCCGGCACGAACGGCATCCCCGGCACGAACGGCATCCCCGGCACGAACGGCGGCCTCGGGATCAACGGCGGCCTTGGCGCGAACGGCAGCGCCGGGGTCAACGGCACGGCACCGGCCGCGAACGGCGACGCCACCGTGACGCCGCAGGGCGTGGTGGTGCCGCCTGCGCCGGCCGTCGGCGAGGAGAGCCGGCTGCCGATCTTCGAGTCGGTCGAGTCCGACTGGTTCCGGCGCGGCAGGCATGGCACCGACTGGACGGCCGCCGTGCCGAGCCCGGCACCGGCGGCGGCCCCGGCCGCGTCCGGCTGGTCGTCACCGGCGGACGCGGGATGGCAGGCCGCAGAGGTGGCCTCGGCGCCGGTGTCCTCGGGCACGACCCGCGCGGGCCTGCCCAAGCGGGTGCCCAAGGCGAACCTGGTGCCCGGCGGCGTCACCATGCCGTCGGCGGCGGCGCCCGCACCGCGGTCCGCCGCCCAGACCAGGCAGCGCCTGGCCAGCTTCCAGCAGGGCGTCAGGGACGCCCGCGCGGCCGGGCAGGCGGATGACGACCAGCAACGCGACGAGCCAGGAACGGAGGAGACGGCGTGAGCCCGGTGACGTCCTCGGCGCAGGACCTGAACTGGCTGATCACGAACTTCGTGGAGCAGGTGCCCGCGGTGGCTCATGCCATCGTCGTGTCCGCCGACGGGTTACCGCTGGCCTTCTCCGACGGGTTCCCGCCGGACCGGGCCGACCAGCTTGCCGCGGTGGCCTCGGGGCTGAGCAGCCTGACACAGGGTGCGGCCAGGGTGTTCGACGCGGGCGCCGTGCTGCAGACGGTCGTCGAGATGGAGGGCGGGCTGGTGCTGCTGATGGCCATCAGCAACGGCTCCAGCCTGGCCGTGCTCGCGGCGGCCGACTGCGACATGGGACTCGTGGCGTACGAGATGACGCTGCTGGTGGACCGGGTGGGCCGGGCGCTCACCCCGGAGCCGCGCGGCGGGTTATGGGCCCGCGGCGGCAGCTAGCCACCGCGGCACCCCGGCCGGACCCCTTCCACCTGCTCGAAAGGCTGCTCAGTGGACTTCGCAAGCTCGGCCCCCGTGCGTGGTAGCGCCGGGGACGCGGCGATGACGTCGGTCAAGATCGTCGTGGCGGGCGGCTTCGGCGTGGGCAAGACCACCTTCGTCGGGTCGGTCTCCGAGATCACGCCGCTGACCACCGAGGCGGTGATGACCGCCGCCAGCACCGGCGTGGACGACCTGTCCCAGGTGCCGGACAAGACCACGACCACGGTGGCCATGGACTTCGGCCGGGTGACCCTGGACGAAGGGCTTGTCCTGTACCTGTTCGGCACGCCGGGGCAGCACCGGTTCTGGTTCATGTGGGACGACCTGATCCAGGGCGCCATCGGCGCCGTGGTGCTCGTGGACACGCGGCGGCTGGAGGATTCCTTCCCGGCGCTCGACTATTTCGAGAACGCGGGCGTGCCGTTCCTGATCGGCATCAACGGCTTCTACGGCGAGTTCCCGCATACCGCCGCCGAGGTCGCCGAGGCCCTGTCGGTGCACCAGAACGTGCCGATCATCGAATGCGATGCGCGGCAGCGGAGGTCGACCAAGATGGCCTTGATCGCCCTGGTCCAGCACGCCATGGCCACCCAGCTCAGCATGCGCTGACGAGCATGCCATTCCCGCTGCCGCGATGGCCGCCAGCGCAGTGGCAGGCCGATCCCGCCGGGGACCGGCCAGATGCCGGGCCGCCCGCGCTCCGGCTCGCCAGCCCGCCGGGCCGGTGGCGCTGGCACCGGCGACGGTGGCCGCGGCCTGAGGCCCGGGCGCTAGCCGCCGGCGGGCTCGGGCTGGAGGCGGCGCAGGACGGCCGCGTCGCCGCTGATCTCCAGGCCGAGGTCTTGCGCCTCCGCGGGGGTCAGGTGCGCCGAGAGCAGGCCGAGGATGATCCTCGGGGTTCCCCGCAGGATCAGATCCGGGTCCGGCGTCGTGCCGAGCCGGGTGCGCACGACGCCGCCGGATACCTCGATGACGGCGGGCCGGCCGGTGGTGCGCAGCTCGATGCTCAGCGGCGGCCCTGCGGGGTCGCGGTCGTGCAGGAACAGGCCGACGGGAAACGTGAGCCAGTGACTGCGGAACTCGTCGCTGTCGGCGGGCCGGGTCATGTACCGCAGACCCCAGCCGCCGAGGGCGCTGAGCACCGGCTTGAGTTCGGCACCCGCCTCAGTCAGGTGGAACAGCGTCGTCGCGACCGGCGGCGCGGCCTCCTCGCGCCGGATCAGGCCCGCCTGCTCCAGGTCGCGGAGGCGGTCCGCGAGCAGGTTGGTGGCGATGCCCGGCAGCCCGTCCTTGAGGTCGGTGTACCGGCACGGCCCCTGGGTGAGCAGCTCCCTGATGATCAGCAAGGTCCACCGGTCGCCGACGACGTCGAGCGCCTTGGCCACCGAGCAGTACTGGCCGTAGGTGCGCATGCGGCCAGTATACGCAATCGGATTGACTTTCAAGATATATAACTTGACTTTTATTGCTTGTTACTTGAATATTTCAACCATGCTGCGATCCAAGCCGATGATCCTCGCCGCCCTGCTTCTCGCCGCCTTCGCGATCAACCTGGACACCACGCTCGTCAACGTCGCGCTGCCCACGCTGGTCCGCGAACTGCACGCCACCACCAGCCAACTGCAGTGGGTGGTCGACGCCTACAACCTCGTCTTCGCCGCCCTGCTGCTGACCTCCGGCAGCCTGTCGGACCGGACCGGCCGCAAGGGAATGCTGCTCACCGGGCTCGCGGTCTTCGGCATCGCGAGCGTGATCGGCGGCTTCACCACCAGCCCGGCCCAGCTCATCGCCGTCCGGTCGGTGATGGGGCTGGGCGCCGCGATGATCTTCCCGGCGACGCTCTCCCTGATCACCAACGTCTTCACCGGCCGGGCCGAACGGGCCCGCGCCATTGGCCTGTGGGGCGCCAACGCCGGAATCGCCATCGCACTCGGCCCGATCGTCGGCGGCTGGCTGCTCGAGCACTTCACCTGGGCCAGCATCTTCATCGCGATGGGCCCGGTGGCGGCCGCAGGCGCGCTGCTGGTCGCGGTGAGCGTGCCGACGTCCAAGAGCACCGATGCGGCCGCGGTCGACGTACCCGGCCTGGTCCTGTCGACCGCGGCCATGGCACTGCTGGTCTTCACGATCATCGAGGCCCCGTCCTACGGCTGGGGCAGCGCCCGGAGCGTCGCCGGGTTCCTGGTGTCCGCCGCCCTGCTCGCCGCGTTCATCGGCTGGGAGCAGCGGGCTGCGAGCCCGATGCTCGACGTCCGCCTGTTCCGCAACATGCGTTTCAGCGCGGCCAGCGGCTCGGTCACGGTGGCGTTCTTCACCCTGTTCGGCTTCATCTTCCTGATGACGCAGTACTTCCAGTTCATCCGGGGCTACGGGCCACTGTCCACCGGCGTGCACCTGCTCCCGGTGGCCCTGTCGGTGGGCGTCGGATCGGTGGTCGGCACCCAGCTCAGCGTGCGGGCGGGTGCCAAGCTGGTGGTCACCGCCGGGCTGGTCGCGATGGCCGCCTTCTACGTCTGGGTGGCGGCCACGACGACGGCGAGCACGAGCTACGGCATCATCGCGGTCCAGATGGTGCTGTACGGGCTCGGCATGGGCTTCACCTCGGCGCCGGCCACGGAGTCGATCATGGGAGCCGTCTCACCGAGCCAGGCCGGCGTCGGCTCGGCGGTCAACGACGCCACCCGGCTCCTCGGCGGCACTCTCGGTGTCGCCATCATCGGGAGCGTATACGCCTCCCTGTACGGCTCCCGGCTGACCGCGCGCCTGCCCGCTGTCCTCCCGGGCCGGCTGTCCACCCTGGCGCATCAGTCGGTGGGCGCGGCGCTCGCCGTCTCCGGCAAGGTCACCGCCGCCGGCCACGCCGCCCTCGGCCGGGCGGTCCACGACGCGGCCTCCAACGCGTTCCTGCACGGCCTGACCGTCGGCTGCCTGGTCGCGGGCCTAGTCGCCGCGATCGGCGCCGTCCTGGCCGTGGCGTTCCTCCCGGCACAGCCGACTGTCCCCGTCACCGGGCAGGCAGGGCGGCGGCCCGAGCCGGCCCCGCTCGCCCGCTGAGAACCCGCCGATTCCGAGCCACCACCTGCTCTCATGATCATGGTGGTCCGGCCCGTCCAGGTTGTGATGCCAAGTCTGAAACATGATCTTGGGTGGGCAGGGCGGCCAGGTCGGGGGTTTCGCTGGCGGCGATGATCGCGGCGAGGGTGGCTGGGGTGGATGGGGTGATGGTGGCCCAGAGGGTGACCTGGTTGTGGGGTCTTGCTGTAGAGGGCCTGGATGTCGAAGGCGTCGAACAGTTTCTGCTTGATCTTGTCTGGGGCGGCGGCCAGGAGGTCGCCGAGCAGGGGCAGCCGGTCCAGCAGGCCGGGATCCCCGCCGGTTTCCTGGGTGGCTTGCCCGGCCAGGGCGGCCAGGGTGCGGCCGATGTCCTCGCGTTCGGCTTCCAGTTCACCGAACCGCTTCAGGTGCCGGGAGCGCATGGCTTTGACGGCGGGCGAGTTCGGGTCCATCTCGGCGAGGGCCTGCACTTCGCGGACGTGGGCGTCCTCGGTCGCATCGATCTGCTTGAGCCGTTTGCGCAGCCGGGCGGCCTGCTTCTCCCGCCGTGCGGCGTCCTCCGCCGCGCCGGCTGGGAGCTGCTCGGCCAGGAGGGCGGCCCGGTCGGGGCCGAAGATGCGGGCGGCGAAGAACTGCCGGACCTGCTCGATGAGCACGTCTTCGCGGACCGAGACGGTGGCCGGGTGGTCGGGGGCTTGGGCAGTGTGGCGGGGGTTGCGGGGGTCGTGGGGGCACAGGTAGTACACGTGGTCGACGTCGGGGCCGTCGGTGTAGTACCGGGATGACTGCCGGGTGGCGCCGTGCATGCGCCGGCGGCAGGGGCGGCAGCGGACCCGGCCGCGCAGCAGGTAGGTTCGCTGGGCGCGCGGGTGCCGGGCATCCCCGTCCGGGGAGGTGCCGTGCTGCGCGCCGGCGCCTTGGGCGGCGTCCCAGGTGGCCCGGGTGATGATCGCCGGGTGGGTCGGCTGGGGGCTCCACAGCCATTGGTCTGGGGGGACGGGCTGGCCGCGTTTGCCGCCGTGGGTGCGGCGGCGGCCGAACACCATGTGCCCGGTGTACTTGGGATTGGACAGGATCGAGTGCACTCCCGATGCGGTCCACCCGGTGGCCGGGTCCGGGGGCGGGCAGGCGTCGTGGTCGGTGTTGAGCCGGTCGGTGATCTCGGGGACGCCCAGCTTGTCCACGGTGCGCCAGGTGTAGATCTGCACGACGACCGGGGCGCGCTGCGGGTCCAGGGCAAGGCGGGTCTTGCTGCGGCCCTGGGCGGCCTTGACCGGGACGGGGTGGGGATCCGCTCGGGCTGGTAGCCGTAGGGGGCGGGGCCGATGTTCCACCCGTCCAGGGCGTGCTCACGCAAGCCTTTCCAGGCTTTCTCCTTGATCTGGAACCGGTACCACTCCGCGATGCCCTGCTTCACCCGCCGCACCAAGATCGTCGTGGCGTTCATGCCCTCAACGTCGATTGGTTCGTCGGCGGCGAACAGCGGGATCCCCGCGTCAGACAGCTGGCGTTCCATCTTGAGCGCGTTGAACGTGTCCCGCCCGGACCGCTCGATGTCTTCACAGATCACCGCCGCGAACCTCGGGCTGGGGCCGGCGGCTTCGGCCAGCAGGTCCGCCAGCCCACCGTCCCGGGGGATGCCGACATCGAACTTCTCATGAGCGGATCCGTGGCCGCGCTGCTCGATGTCCAGGCCGCCGGATTCGATGTCCCAGGTCGGGTGTGGATGGGCCTTTGCTAGAGGCCTGTCGGCGCTGGGGAGTAGCAACGCCCACGTCTTGAGCCATCGGGCTGTCCGGGTGTCAGGCTTCGCTAACCGCCCGTTGCGGCGGGCCACAGTGGCCGCCGATCTGACCGCCGTCGAAAGGCTGTCGGCCGTAGGCCGTCCTTGAGGCGGTGGATGGCCGGAGGGTTTGTGGTGTCGTGGCTGGCGGCTGTGGGTCAGTCGGCGGCGACCGGGACCAGCGACGGCGCGGCGGGGGTGGGTGGGCGGGCCGCCATGGGCAGTGGGCTGGTTTCCTCGTGGCCTTGCCGTGTGGGCGCGCTTGGCGGTCTGCCCACACGGCCGCTGCTGTGCCTGTCTTGTCGGCGCTAGCCTTGCACGGGTGGGCTCGAACCGGGCCCTGGCAGGTCGGCAGTCCACTCGATCACCAGGTGGGGGGCCTGGTCGGCCGGGTCTGGAATTTCAGACTTGGCACTACAACCCCCAGGTGCGGTACTCCCGTGATCATGGCCCGCTTCCGCGATCTACAAGCGTGAACGTGGTGTTTCCGGTCGGCGTGCCATGCCCGGGGGACACGCTGCCGTGATCATGGCCGCCTGGTTTGCTGCCTTGGCATGTGGGGTGGCAGGCAGTGGCTGGTCTATGCCCGATGACGGGGGTTCTTCGGGGGTTGCTGTCAGTTATGGGGCGGAGCGGGGCGGGTTCGATCTGGGTAAGACTCGTCCCGGCCGCTGTGGCCGCCTTTTCGAGGTGGTGCGGCCCGTCGAGTCCGCGTCTGCGCCAGTCGCGGGATTCGGCGATGATGCCGGGCATCAGGTGCCGTGGGGAGATCTTGCCCCCGTCGTGCGCTGCGGGCTGGGCGAGGCCGAGGATCATCTTGGCATGTGGTGTCAGCGGGATGGTTGTCCTGTGTCGGATGACCTGGGGTAGGCCAGCGCTGTCATCTGCTGTGCCTTTGATGTAGTGGCAGGCCATGCCTCCGGAGATGCCACTTGATCTCAGGCAGGGTGCCTTCCGGGCGGGGCTGCGGGGGGCGGTGCTGTCTTGTCGAGGTGCGGGCTGCGAGGCGCCTCCCCTGTGAGCTGGGGTTGACAGGGTAGGGCTGGAGGCCTGGCGGGCTGGCATCCAGATTTGGGTCGCACTTCTCGGCGGTCAGTGGCGGTGCCGTTGTCGGCGCGCCGCCTGGCTGCGCGATTTTTGAACGACTTCGAGGGCTGCACAGCAGGCGTGCTGCGCGGTGGCTACCGCTGCGCCATCAGCTGGCTGCCGGGGTGATCGCGATCGCGTAGGGCAGTTCCCCCACCCTGATCGGCGGGAGAACCTTGTTGGTGGTGGTCCGGATCGGGATCACCGTGCCGAAGTGGCGGTCCACCACAGCACCAAGGAGCGCGACGTAGACGGTCTTGCCGTCCGGGGTGATCGCGATGGCCCGCGCGCCCTTCCCGACCGCGATCGGGGCCTGTGCCTTGCCGGTGGCCGTGCTGATGGGGATCACCTCGCCGGCTGGATCGGTGACGTAGGCGGTCGCGCTGTCCGGCGTGATCGCGATGCTGCTGGGGCCCCGCTTTACGGAGTCCGGCGGCAGGGTGGTGTTGGTGGCGGTCCGGATCAGGGTCACCCCGTTCCCCGTGAGTGCGTAGGCGGTCGAGCCGTTCGGGGTGATCGCCACGTCGATGGCGCCGCGGCCAACCCTGATCAGCGGCCGGGCGGTATTGGTAGCCGTCGCGATAGGAACCACCCCGTAGCCGTTTGCTACGTATGCAGTGTTGCCGTTCGGGGTGATCGCGATGGCCCACGGATAGCCGCCGACCTCGATCGGCTTGAGCGCCGTGCCGGTGGCGGCCTGGATCGGGGTCACGGTCCCCGCGAGGTAGTTCGCGACGTAGACGGTCTTGCTGTCGGGGGTGACGGCGATCCCCTCCGGGTGCCTGCCCACCTTGATCGGCGTGAGCGCGGTGTTGGTGGCGGTCCGGATCGGCGTCACGGTCCCCGAGTAGACGTTGGCCACATACAGGGTCTTGCCGTCTGGGGCCATCGCGAAGTGCCGGGCGCCGGCCCCCACCTTGATCGGCGTGAGCGCGGTATTGGTGGCGGTCCGGACCGGGGTCACCGTACTGGGGACGATGGCAGGCAGCACGTCGTTGAGCACGTAGGCGGTCTTGCCGTCCGGGGTGAGCACGATACCCAGCGAGTCGACACTCCGGTCGCTGATCGTCTTCAGAGCGGTGTTGGTGGCGACCCTGATCGGGGTCACCGTGCCCTTTTCGCCCACGACATAGGCGGTGACCGGGCCGCCCGCGCCGTGGCCGGTTGCGGTGGCCACCTGGCTGCCAGGGGCAGCCGGGCCGCCGCTGCGGGGGGAGAGCAACGCCAACGGCATAACAACACCGGCAACCACGACGGCCGCCGTGGCCGCGCCGGCGCCGGTGACCCGTATCAGCCACCGGCGGTGGCGGCGCCGCACCGTGCTTAGTACACCCGGCCGGGGTTCGGCGCCGGCGACCGCCGCATCGATGGCTTCCTTGAGCTGGTCTTCGAGATCACTCATGCTGCTCACCTGTATTCGAGTATTGGGATCCCCCGGCAGGGGAGATCTGCGTCAGCTGGCGCAGCCGGGCCAGCCCCCGGGCTGCCTGGCTGCGCACCGTCGCCGGGCTGCAATCCAGCGCCGCCGCGATCTGAACGTCGGGCAGGTCCTCCCAGTACCGCAGCACCAGCACCGCTCGCTGCCGTGGCGGAAGCGCCGCCAGAGCGCGCACCAGCAGGTCACGGTCGGCTACCTGCCCGACCTGGTCCCCGGCCGCTGGAATCGCCGCATCCGGGTCAAGGGGCAGTTCTCCGCGGCGCCGCAGCACCCGCCGCCAGTCAATCGCGGCATTCACCAGCACCCGGCGCACGTAAGGCTCCGCGCTGCCGCCCTGCCGGAACAGCAGCCACCGGCGGCGATAGGCGCGCTCCAGCGCGATCTGCAGCAAGTCCTGCGCCGCGGCTTCATCCCAGCCGGTCAGCACCAGCGCCAGCCGGAACAAGTGCGTGGAACGGCCGCGGACGAACTCCTCAAAACAGTGATCGGCCTCCGAACCCACTGATGCCTCCCGCACAGGCGCACTCACACCTCTTGTACGACCCCAACCGCCGGAATGTTGCACGCGACCGCGATCCAGCTGATTCCTGATGGCTTGGCCGTATGGGCGGGCTGCGCGCCCACGGCTGGCCACCGCTGCGCCGTACTGACTGGCGCTAGTCCAGGCGGGGTGGGCTTGCCGCGGCCTGTGACAGGTCGGCGGTCCACTCGATCACCAGGCGGGAGGCCTGGTCAGCGGGGCCGGAGTTTTCGGAGTTGACCCCACATCCCCCACCGGCGGAACTCCCATGATCATGGCCAGCTCCTGCGATCTACCAGCGTGAACGCCGCACGCAGGTTCGAAGCGCTCGCCGACGCACTCGATTCGCAGACGGCGCAGGTGGAAGACCTCGCCGACCTGCGCGCGATTGCCGAAGCTGCCGAACGCGCCCGCCGGGATGAGGCACTCCTCACCGAACGCGTCGCTTTGGCGCGGGCGCACGGGCGAAGCTGGAACCGGATCGCCGCCGCCTTGGGCGTGTCCCGGCAGGCCGCCCGCCAGCGTTTCGGCGGCAAGGTCGGCGCATAACAGCCGCCTGGGCAGCCAGCAGGCCGCAGTGACGTCACCACAACGTCTGGCGTCAGGGCCGGCCCGCCGCGGGAGGCGAGAATTATTCGGGCTCTTGGACTGGGTCTCCCCAGGTTGTCCAGGTGATGCCGTGGGTGTCGGCGGGAGGCGGGGTCTGCATCATACGGTGCAGGGCGCCGGTCTCGATCTCTTCCATCAGGTAGAGGGGATCGCCGTGTCCGTGAAGCCCGGGCGGAAAGCGGTGGCCGAAGCGGACACCGGGGAAGTCGGTGTAGGAGAACAGGACCGCTGCCCGCCGCCCCTGACCGGTTCCGGCGATGATCACTTCGGTGTCCGTGACGCCTCTGATGTAGGGCGCGGCTTGCAGCGGTGGCAGCGGGTCACCGGGCTGCGCGCCGCCGCGGACCGCCTCGATGGTCGCCCGGTCCAGGCCCGTCCACCCGCCGCGGCTGACGACCCTGCGGGCGTCGGCGTAGGCGCGTTCTGTCAGGAACCGCGGCTCTCCCACGCCCACTGGCCGCCATCCCAGCGCGAACGCGGCTTCGACCCCGTCGTATTGGCCGTCGATCCCGGGGGCGGGTAGTCCCCAGGTCCAGACGATGCCGGCCTTGTCGGGCGGGCGCGGGACCGACATCATGCGGTGCAGTTCGCCGGTCTCGATGGCTTCCACGAGCGCGAGGGCCGCCCAACGCCCGTCGCCATAGGGCGAAAACCGGTAGCCGAAGCGGACACCAGGGAAATGCTGGTGTGAGAACAGCACCGCCACCAGCCGCTCCTGGCCGCTTCCGGTGAAGATCACGGCCGGGTCGGTGACGTGGTCGATGTGGTAATCAGGTGGCAGCGGAGGCAGTGGGTCACCGGGCTGCGCGCCGCCGCGGACCGCCTCGATGGTCGCCGGGTCGAGCGAGGTCAGCCCGCCGCGCTTGATGCTCTGGAGCACTTCGGCGTATGCGTCATGGGTCAGAACCCGCGGCTGGCCGGCATCGGGCGGCACCCACGGCCCGCGTAGGACAGCGTCAATCTCAGCGAACTGCCCGTCAAGGTCCCGGGCGTCACCGGGCTGGGAGACCACCCCAGGAGGGTAGCCAACACAGCGAACCAGGGGCCCGTAATTCATGGCCGTGCTGTCGGCCGCCGGCCTTCTACCGTGTGGCTGGCGACGCTGGGGTTCACTCGGCGAGGGTGGAGACCGGCTATGGGCCGGCGGTGGTGGGCGGTGGGCCTACTGGGCGGGGATGGTTCCTGGTGGCGTCGCGGTGCGGGCGGGCTTGGCCGACGTTGCCGGCGAGCCCCGGAGCTAGCGCGTGAGCGTGCCTCACCGTCAGGCCCGCCCGGGCAGCGACAGGCCGGCCTCGCCGGGGACCGGCAGGGTGCCGGGCCGCTCCAGGCCGCCCGTCAGCGGCCGGGCCTCGCCGACGCCGCTTCGGCAAGGCCCGGCCGCCGTTGGGCACTGTCAGCCGGCAGCCGGTCCGGGCTGACAGGCATTGGCCGCCGGGCGGGGCCGGCGCCGCACCGGCGCATGCTCCGCGCGGTGGAACAGCAGCCACAGGCCGGCCAGCGCGATCGCGAAGACCGGCAGCCAGGCGAGCCGTTCGGCGACCCAGATGGCGCCGGACGGGGCGGTGTGCAGGCCCGGCACCCTGCCGATGAGCAGCGCGGCCATGGTGACCGCCAGGAAGGCCGTCTGGTGCCAGAGGAACAGCGTCATCGCTGACAGGTTGGCCGTGGCGACGGCCGCCCAGGCCAGCGGGCGGCGCATCAGCCTGGCCAGCGGTTCCCGCAGCAGCAGCGCGAGCCCGGTCTGGGCGATGCCGAAGGTCACCACGGCGAGCGTGGGCGGGTTCAGGTTGGAGATGTGGGCGCCGTTGACGCCGACCATGCTGGCCGGGTACCCGGCGAACAGCACCAGTGCCGCGGTGGCCGCGACCCCGCCGGCGAGCAGCAGGACCGGGCCGCGCCTGCCCGGGAACGCGCCCCGCGCCCAGGCGATCCCGAGCAGGTAGGGGACCATCCAGCCGGCCACGACGTTGATCCAGCCGACCCAGGACGGCCCGCCCAGGTCGAACCGCACCGCGTCGGCGGCCGCGACGACGATCACGGGGATCGCCGCCGCGAGCACGCCGAGGCGGCGCACCATGGCGACAGCCAGCGGGGTCAGCGCGGTCAGCACCACGAACACGCCGAGGAACCACAGCGGGTCGAGCACCAGGGTGAGCACGGTGTGCAGCGCCGAGCCGGAGACGCCGCCCAGGTACAGCCCCGCCGCGAGCGGCACCCAGACGGCGACCAGCAGCGCGACCGGCCGGGACAGCCGGATCAGCCGCTTGCGCAGCCAGGAGCGGTAGTCGCCGTGGTAGCTGCGGGCGGCGGCGTACCCGCCGACCAGGAAGAAGATGGCGAGGGTCTGGAAGATCCAGGACACCGGGGTGAGGTAGGACATGGTGGCCAGCGGGCTGTCGTCGTGCAGGCCGTGCCCGGTCCGGCTGGAGGTCACCACCAGCGCGGTGACCAGCCAGTGGCCCAGGATGACGCCGGCGATGGCCAGGGCGCGGAGCGCGTCCACGGTGCGGTCCCTGGTCGCCGGGGTGGCGGCGTCGATCCGCGCGGCGAGACCGCGGGCCCGGGTGAGCGCGTGGCCGGTCATCGGGTCACCCCGGCAGGGTCACCGAGCGCGATCTGGGCCAGGTTGCGCAGGGCGATGCCGCCCGGCTTGAAGTAGCCGCTGTGCCCGCCGCCACCGCAGCCGAAGATCCTGGCGCCGAAGGCCGGGGACATCGGATCCTGGCCGAAGCCGATCCCGAGGAAGTGAACGTGCGGCACGTTCTGGATCCAGTCGCCGGCTCCCCGCCCCGCCCACACCCGCGCCGTGGTGTCCAGTGCGCGCACCGAGGAGGCGTCCATCCCGGGGCTGCCGACCACCGCGATGTCGGTGACCGGCAGGTGCGGGGCGGCCAGGCCGCAGACCACCGAACCGTAGCTGTGGCAGATCAGCGCGACCTGACGGCCGTGCCTGGCGAGATCATCCACGAACGGGCGCAGCGCGTCCGCGCCCTGCCCGGCGTCGCCCGAGGTCATCACGGCCGGGCTCAGCGTGGTCGGGGTGGCGTAGCCCAGCCAGGCGATGACCGCGAGGCGGGCTCCCGGGTCCAGCTTCCTGGCCTCCGCCGCGAGTGCGGCGGCGCCGCCCTCGGGTGAGGCGGTGCCGCGCGAGTCGAACGTGGCCAGGGTGGTGTCGGAGCCCGGCACCAGGATGGCCACCCTGGTGGCCGTGGCCAGGTTGCCGAAGACCTCCACCGCCAGGCCCTGCCCGGCGGCGCTGAAGTCGAGGAACCGGCCGCCGCGCATGGCGTCCAGGGAGCTGGCGAGCCCGGTGTTGCCTGCCTTGCTGGCGGCACGGGCGGCCCGCGCGATTTGATGCGCGTCGGCGGTGTAGCGGGCGGTGAGCGCCGGGGCGGTGAGCGCGGGCATCGGCTGAAGCCGGTCCGCCTGGGCGCCTGGGAACACGGCGGCGGTCGTCGCGGCCACGGCGGCCGCGATCCCCGCGATGATGCTGGTGCGGCGCAGTCTCATGACGAGTCCTTCCTGTCCGGCTGTGGGACTGGTCAGGAAGTTACGGAGCGTGGCCTGTGGCCGGCGTCACCCTGCGGAGCCGACTACGGGCCTGCCCCGCTGGGGTCACGGAGGTGAGGCCGGGGCCGGGCCCGGCGGCCGTTGGGGCCACTGCGGCTACTCGCCCCCCTACTCAGGTAGCCCCGCGAAGATGCCCCTCAAGGGTCACGAGGGAGGGTGCCGCGCCGCCTTACGCTGGGCCTATGATCTCGGATCTGAGGCGCCGGCTCGCGGCCGCGTTCGACGCCGGCGTGACCGCGCCGCCGACGCCGCGCCCGCGGTGGCTGCGCCGCGGGCGGCTCGACCTGGTGGCGGTCGCCGACGTGATCACCGCGTTCATCTGCTTCGCCGCCACGAACAGCACTTTGAGAGGCGAGCACCCGCCCCTCGCCACCAACGCGGTGGCCCTGCTGATCTCGCTGGCCGTCAGCGCCCCCCTGGTGGTGCGTAACTTCTACCCGCTGACCGCCTGGTCGGCCTCTGCCATCGCGTTTCTCTGGATCGGCGGCGCGTACACCCCGGCGGGCACCATCCCGGGCGGGATTCTCGTCTACGTCCTGTGCCTGTACGCGGTCGCGGTGCGCTGCGAGGCGTGGGTGGTGACCACCGCCGGCATCGTGACGGCGACCGGTGCCATCTTCGTCGAGGGACTGGCTCCCCTCACGGCCGTCCTGGTCGCCGCCGTCCCGGTGCTGGCCGGCGTGGTCGTCCGCACCCGGCGCGGCGGCCAGGAGCGGCTCGCGGTTCAGGAGCGCCGGCACGAGGGGGAGCGCGCGCTGCTCCAGGAGCGCCAGCGCATCGCCCGCGAACTGCACGACGTGGTCGCCCACCACATGTCGGTGATCGCGATCCAGGCCGAGGCCGGGCCCTACAAGGTCCAGGACCCGCCGAAGGAACTGGTGGAGAGCTTCGCCGATATCCGCGCCAGCGCGCTGTCCGGCCTCAAGGAGCTGCGCCGGGTGCTCGGCGTGCTGCGCAGCGAAACACCGGACACTGCGCCGCAGCCGGGCCTCGCCGATCTGGACGGCCTGCTGGAATCCGCGCGCAACGGCGGGGTGACGATCAGCTCCGGCGTCAGCGGCACGCCCCGCCCGCTCCCCGACGGGGTGGACCTGTCCGCCTACCGGATCGTGCAGGAGGCGCTGAGCAACGCCATGCGGCACTCCCCGGGAGCAGCGGTCCAGGTGAAGCTGTACTACGGCGACGCGGCGCTGGTGGTGGAGGTCCGCAACGACCACTGCCCGCCCGAGACCCCGCAACCGAGCGGCGTGTTCAGCGACGGTGGCGGACATGGCATCATCGGCATGCGCGAACGTGCCACCATGCTGGGGGGCAACCTGCAGGCCGGCCCGACCGAGAAAGGCGAGTTCCTGGTGACCGCCGCTCTTCCGCTCGAATCTGGCTCGGCACAGGACGAGTCGTGACCATCCGCGTCGTGATCGCCGACGACCAGGGGATGGTGCGGTCCGGCTTCTCCGTGCTGCTGAACGCCCAGCCCGACATCGAGGTCATCGCCGAGGCGGTGAACGGGCAGGAAGCGATCACGCACGCCGCCGGCCTGCACCCGGATGTCATCCTCATGGACGTGCGGATGCCGGTGCTCGACGGCCTGCAGGCCACCCGGGCGATCACGGCGATGCCCGACCCGCCGAAGGTTCTCGTGCTGACCACGTTCGACCTCGACGACTACGTCTACGAGGCGCTGCGCTCGGGTGCCAGCGGCTTCCTCCTCAAGGACGCGTCCGCGCACGAGCTGGCCGCGGCGGTGCGGCTGGTCGCGGCCGGCGACGCGCTGCTCGCCCCGGGGGTGACCCGGCGGCTCATCGCCGAGTTCGCCCGGATGGGCGCGCCCCGGACGCCGGGCCGCAAGCAGATCGAGGGCCTCACCGACCGGGAGTCGGAGGTGCTCGCCCTGGTCGCCCGCGGCCTGTCCAACGCCGAGATCGCCGACCAGCTCGTCGTCGCGGAACAGACCGTGAAGACCCACGTGAGCCGCATCCTGATGAAGCTCGGGCTGCGGGACCGTACCCAGGCCGTGGTACTCGCCTACGAGACCGGCCTGGTCCACCCGGGCGGCTGAGCACCCGATGACCCGCCACGCGCCCGGGCCAGCAGGGCCACGGCCCCGCGACGGAGGAGTGGGGCCGCAGGCCAGCGGGGGGTTCCGGGCCGTGGGGTCCGGGGGCTTGCCCCCGCGGAGGCGGAGTGCTCCCCCGGGCCGGGACGTGGGGTTCGCGATCGGGGCCTGCGCCGCCCTCACCGCCTATAACAACGTGTTCGGCCTGCACCCCTGGCACAGCCGCTGGTACCTGCGGCTCAACGCCGGCGCCACCGGCGCGGCGCTTGCGGCCGCGGCACTGAGCGGCCTGACCGCCGCGGACCTCGGCCTCGGCCGGGGCCGGTGGCTGCCCGGGCGGCTCGGCTCCGGGCTGGCGGCCGGCGCCGGCGCCGGATGGCTGCTCATCGCCGCGGTGCCGGCCACGCGCCCGGTGCTCGGCGACAAGCGGGCCGCCGGCCTCGACGGGCGGGACACGGCCTATCAGGCGCTGATCCGCATCCCGGTCGGCACCGCCCTGTGGGAGGAAATCGCGTTCCGCGGCGTACTGCAGGCGGCGCTGCGCCGGGTCATGCCCGGCACCGCCGCCATCGTGGTGACCAGCGGCGTGTTCGGCATCTGGCACGTCCGCCCGACGCTCCAGGCACTGCGGGTCAACGGCCTGGCGCAGGACCGCCCCCGGGCGGTGGCGCGCACCTGCGCCGCGGTCGCGGGAACGGCGGCGGCCGGGGCGCTGCTGTCCTGGCTGCGGGACCGCTCCGGCCGCCTGGCCGCCCCGGTGCTGCTGCACGCCGCGACGAACTCCGGTGCCCTGCTCGCCGCCCGGCTTGTCGCTGGCGGGCGCTCCCCCGGGCCAGCACGTCAGAAAATGCGGAGCTTACCGGCGAGATCGAGTTCCCGGGCAGCGCCGGACACTTCGGCGCCCGCCTCCGCCAGGCTCGCGCGCTGAGTGACCCAGCGGATCAGCGATGCGGCGCCGGAGCTTATCCGGGCCACGGGCTCCCCGGCCGGGCCGAGCTGGATCGCCCGTGCCCCCGGGCCGGTCACGATCACCGCTACCGGCCCGGTCAGCTCGGCCAGGACCGCACCGTTCTGCTGCGGAATCGCGGCCTCGACCCAGTCCAGGGCGGGCCCGAAGGTCAGTGCGCCAGCCGGCGGGGGTTCCCCGGCCAGCGGCCCGCGTGGCGGGAACAAGTCCAGCCGGGTATGTGCGTAATGGTCGAAACAAAATGCGGTCGGCAAGATCCCGGCTGGATAGGTCCCCAGGTCGCCGAGTGCTACCTCGGTGTCGTTGCCCAGCAGCCCCGCCAGGATCTCGATTGCCTTGGTGCTGATATCCGCATAGTCCACCACGGTCTCCTCCGCGGACAGATGCCGGCGTGCCTCGACGAGCACGTCCTGGACGCGCTCGAAAGGCAGGCCGTCCGTGCCCGGCCGGGTGGACGGGTCCGCCACCATCCAGTAGCCGGCCCCGAGATGAGAGATCACATCCCGCACCGACCAGCCCGGGCAGCCGCTGCTCGCGGCCCAGTCCGCCTCGGTCAGCCCGGCGCAGATGCCGAGCACCACCTCTCGTTCGGCCTGCAGGGCCTCGATGATCCCGTCACTCACGGCTCGCTCCTCACGATCGCGGTACACTCTTAGATAGCAAGTAAATTTCACATAGCGTTGCTATGTCAACAGGCAAGGGGTGCGCGGGGCGACCGGACGTGGCTACATAGACGATGTGAACAGCGGCCAGGAGGAGCGTGGCGCAGGCGGCGCGCGGCCCTCGCTGCGTGCCGAGCAGGTCGCGCAGACCCGCGCTGCGCTGGCCGCGGCCGGCCGTCACCTCTTCGGCCGGCAGGGCTTCGCGGACACGTCAGTGGACGAGATCGCCCGGCAGGCCCGGGTGACCACGGGCGCTCTCTACCATCACTTCCCCACGAAGGCCGCCCTGTTCGAGGCGGTGTTCGAGCAACTGCACATGGACATCATGGAGGCCTCGGGCGCCGCGGCGGCGGGCGCGCGCGACGAGCTGGAGTTCCTGGCGCGGGCCTTCGAGGCATTCCTGGACGCGATCATGGAGCCGGCCGCACAGCGCATCCTCGTCACCGACGCCCCCGCGGTGCTGGGCCTGGCCCGCTTCACCGAACTGGACGAGCAGTTCGCGTTCGCGGCCATCGCCGAACGGCTGCGGGCGGCCCGCGACGCCGGGCGGCTCCGGGTGGACGACCCGGACACGCTGGCCCGGCTGTTCCTCGGCGCACTCACCCGCGGCAGCATGCTGATCGCCGCGTCCGGCCAGCCCAGGGCGACCAGGGACGAGGTGGCCAGGGCCGTCCGCACCATGCTTCAGGGGCTGTCCGCCTGACCTGCTAGATCTCGCCGAGCAGCCTGGCCTTCTGGGTCTCGAACTCCTCGTCGGTGAGCGCGCCGCTGTCGCGCAGTTGCGCGAGCTTGGCGATCCGGTCGAGCGGGTCCTGGGCAGCCGCACCCGCGGGCTGCGGGCGACCGAACTGCGGGCCACCGGGCTGTGGGCCACCGGGCTGTGGGCCACTTGAGAGCTACCCGCGGGCGTAACTCAGGAACATCTCAGGCCTTACTTGACCACAGTATTATATATGTCGCACAATTCTCGCCATGACTGATGCAGCCAGCGCAGGGGACGGCCAGGTGGCCGCGGCATCGGGGCCGGATTCGCCGGAGCAGGAGTACCTGGTGCCGGGCGGGCACGGCACGGCGTTCGTCGCCCGGGCCGGGCAGTTGGTGGAAATCGAAGACGTGGCGGGGCAGCAGGTCGCCGACTTCATCGCCTTCGCGGAGCGCAACCGGACCGAGTGGCTGTCGACCACGCATACCCGCTCCTCGGTGCTGCGGCTGACGGTGCAGGCGGGAGACCGGCTGGACAGTAACTGGCGGCGGCCGATGTTCGAGATCCTCCAGGATGACGTGGGCCGCAACGACATCATCACGTCGATGTGCGACGACCGGCGCTACCGGCTCGACTATGGCGTCGAGGGCCACCGCAGCTGCCGGACGAACTTCACCGAGGCGCTGGAGCCGTGGGGAATCGCAGAGTGGCAGATCCCCGATCCGTTCAACTTCTTCCAGAACGCCCCCATTCACCCCGACCGGACGTTCGGGAACGAGATACCGACGGGCCGGCCAGGGGACAAGCTGGTCCTGCGCACGTTGATGGACTCGATCGTGTCGGTTTCCGCGTGCCCACAGGACCTCAACCCGTGCAACGGGTTCCACCCGAGCCCACTGCGAATCCGCGTCCTGGGCGCCCCGGCTGATCCCTCATGAGGCGGATCCGGCTGGCCGGGCAACTACCCGAACCCATCAGCCACTACACGGACGCGGTGGAGGCCAGCGGGTTTCTGTATATCTCCGGGATGCTGCCGGTCGGAGCCAACGGAGAACTGGTCGGCACCGGTGACGTGATCAGGCAGTCGGAGCAAGTGCTGGACAACGTGGCCGCCGTCCTGACGGCCACCGGCGCCAGCTTCAACGACGTCGTCAAGGTCGGTGTCTATCTGCGGGACATGGCCGACCGCGAAGCCATCAACACGGTGCGCCGCCGTTACTTCGGCGACGCCCGCCCGGCGAGCACGCTGGTGCAGGTCAGCGCGCTCGCCCACCCTGACGCTTTGGTAGAAATCGAGGCCATTGCCCAGTTGCCCCGCCAGGACGGTGACAACGCCTGACGCGTGGCGCACTGCTGACGGCCTCATCGTCCCGGAGGTGCGTAATGAGATTCGCCGTGACAGCAGCGGGAGCGGCGCTCGTGTTGATCGCCGTAGCCGCGTGCGGGGGGTCGGGTAGCGGTGGCTCCGCCCCAGCGACGCTGGTCGTCGGAGAGTTCAACCCGTTCACCGGGCCGGACGCCGCGTTCGGGCCGGAGATGGTCGGCGGCTGTATTCCCGCCGTCAAGCTGATCAATGCTTCCGGCGGGGTGCTCGGGCATCAGATGAGCTGCGTCCAGGAAGACACCCGGGGCGACCCGGCCGATGCCGTGCCTGCCGCGCAGAAGATGATGGCGACCGAGTCGTCACTGGTCGGGGTGCTCGGGCCGAGTTCCGATGAGGCGCTGGCCACCGTCCCGCTGCTGAACGAGGGCAAGGTGCCGATGTTCGTCGACACCGGCCAGGCCGCCTTTGACCACACCACCGATGCCTACTTCTGGCGGATCACTCCCGCCGACGACGTCAAGGGCTACGCGCTCGCGCTCTGGGCGCACAAGGCGGGCTACACGCGGGCGGCCGCCGTGTTCGGCAACGACGCCGGCGCGCAGTCCGACGTGCCGACGCTGGTCCGCGCCTTCACCCAACTCGGCGGGACGATCGTCTACAACCAGCCCTTCGCGCTGGACCAGAGTTCATACCGCAGCGAGATCGAGAGCATGCTCGCCGCTCATCCGCAGGTGATCTTCACCGAGGTCGACCCGCAGACCGGCGCGACCCTGCTGTCCGAGTTGCAGCAGTTGCATGGGCTGATCCCGGTGATCGGCACCGAGGTGACCCTGCAGGCGCCCTGGCTCAAGGCCGTCAACGGCGCGATAGGCGCTGGGGCGATGGCCAAATACTTCGAGGGAATGCAGCCGTACGCGCCGTCGGCAGGCCCCGCCTGGCAGGCCTACAACCGGTCGCTGCTGGCGTCGGGGTCGCAGGTTCCCAAGCCCAGCCAGTGGAGCAGCGACCCGTACTCGATGACCTACTACGACGGCGTGAACGTGATGGCGCTGGCGATGATCGCCGCGAAGAGCACCAGCCCGGCTACCTTCAACAAGTTCATCACGCAGGTCACCGCGCCGGGACCGGGAAAGACGGTCGTGAGCACGTTCGTCGCGGGACGGACGGCGCTGAAGGCCGGCAAGCAGATCCAGTACGTCGGCGCGGGCGGCTCGATCGTGTTCAACCACTGGCACAACTCCACGGGCGCGTTCGAGGCCGCACGGTATGTGCAGGGCAACGTCAAGCTGGTCGGCTCGGTGTCCGCGGCGCAGATTGCGGCGATCAGCAGGTGAACACGCTGGTGCCCGCGATCGGGTTCGGCCTGGTCACCGCGTCCATTCTGGCCGTGGCGGGCGTCGGGTTCACGCTTCAGTTCGGTGTCACGAACATCCTGAACCTCGCCTACGGCGACATCATGACCGCCGCCGCGTTCGTCGCCTACCTGGTCACCCGTGCGGGCATCAGCGTGTGGCTGGCGCTGGTGGCCGGCGCGGCGTTCGGGGCCGTCTTTTCCGTGCTGCTGAACCGGGGCATCTACACGCCCTTCGTACGGCACGGGACCCGGCTGTTCGGCATGATCATCGTGACCATCGCGGTCAGCCTCATCCTGCAGAACGGCCTGCTCGCCGGCTTCGGCGCGAACTTCTTCAGCCTGACGATGCCCCGGCCCTCGACGGTGCACATCGCCGGGATGGTGTTCACCAACGTCCAGCTCGCCATCATCGCTATCGCGGTCGTGGCCATGCTGCTCATCCACGTGCTGCTGCGCTACACCAAGCTCGGCAAGGCGATGCGCGCCACCGCCACGGATCCCGACCTCGCCCGCAACTGCGGAATAGCCACCGACCGGGTCATCGACCTCGCGTGGGCGATGTCCGGCGCCCTGTGCGGGCTGGCCGGCGTGATCCTGGTGATGAACGTGACCGCGTTCACCGACACGACCGGTGCCCAGTTCCTGATCCCGATCGTGGCCGTCGCGGTGCTCGGCGGGATCGGCCAGCCGTACGGGGCCATGCTGGGCGCACTGGTCATCGGGCTCGCCAGCGAGCTCGCGGCGGCCATCATCAGCCCCGAATACAAGGACGTCGTGGCCTTCGTAATCCTGGTGATCGTGCTCCTGGCCCGGCCGCAGGGGATCCTGTCGGAGATCGCCACCCGCAAGGAGGTCGCGGCGTGAGCGTCGCCTGGCAGTTCTACATCTCCACCGTGCTGATCTACCTCGGCGTCGACGTGATCGCGTGCTGGGGGCTCAACCTGCAGTTCGGCGTGGCGGGACTGGTCAACTTCGCCTACATCATCTTCCAGGCCGCCGGGGCGTACACGGCCGCGGTGCTGACCCTCGGCCCCGCGAAGCCCGCCAGGCTCGGCGGGTTCCAGCAGTACATCGGTGGCGCGCACCTGCCCTTCCCGCTGCCGATGCTGGCGGCCGGGCTGGTCGGCGGGCTGCTGGCGGCGGTGGTGGGCGGCTTCGCCATCCGGCGGCTGCGCAGTGACTACGAGGCGATGGTCATGCTCGTGGTGTCGCTGATCGCGACCAGCGTGGCCACGAATCAGGTCGGCCTGGTGAACGGGCCGAACGGGCTCGCTTTGGTGCCCAAGCCGCTGGCTTCGCTGGTCAACCTGTCACCCATCGGCTACCAGTGGTTTTTCACCGGTCTCACGGTTGTGGTCGCCCTGTGCGTGTACTGGCTCGTGCACGTCGTGACGAGTTCGCCACTGGGCCGCACGCTGCGCGCGGTCCGCGACAACGAGCAGGCGGCGGCCGCGCTCGGGAAGAACGTCACCGGGCTGCGCATGCTCGCCTTCGTGCTGGGCGGCGTGATCGCCGGCATCAGCGGCGCCATCCTGGTCGAGTTCATCTCCGCCTGGTCCCCCGGTTCCTGGCTGTACCCCGAAACCTTCGTGTACTTCACCGCCGTCATCGTCGGCGGGTCGGGGAACAACTTTGGCGTCATGGTGGGGGCACTGCTGGTGCCGGTCGCCTTCCTGGAAGCCACGCGCTTCGTCCCCCAGTTCGGGCCGCCGGGGCTGATCGACGCGCTGCAGTGGATCATCGTCGGCGTGCTCGCCCTTGTCTTCCTGTGGTTCTGGCCGCGCGGCGTGGTCCCTGAACGGCGCCGGCGGTTCCCCGTGGCGGGGGAGGCCGGCGCGCGCCGGTCACCGCTCCGGATCGGGACGCCGCGGTGAGCGAGCCCGCCGGTGCCCTGCTCACGGTCAGCGACCTGCATCGCGAGTTCGGCGGCGTGCACGCAGTGAACGGTGCGTCGTTCGCGGTCCCGCCCGGCCGGATCACCGGTCTCATCGGGCCCAACGGCGCCGGGAAGTCGACGGTGCTGAACATCATCGCGGGCGCGCTGCGGCCGAGCGCCGGGACGGTCACCTACCGGGGGCAGGACATCACCGGGCTGGCCTCCTACAAGGTGGCCCGGCACGGACTGGTCCGGACGTTCCAGGTGTCCAGCGAGTTCGCCGCGCTGACCGTGATAGAGAACCTGCTGGTCGCGGCGCCCGCCCAGCGGGGTGAGACGCTGTGGCAGGCGGCGCTCGGCAAGCGCTACTGGAAGGCGCACGAGCGGGCCACGGTCGAGCGCGCCCGGCAGCTGATGTCCCGGTTCGACATGTCCGCGGCCGAGGACGAGTACGCCGGGAATCTCAGTGGCGGCCAGAAGCGCCTGCTGGAGCTGATGCGCGGGCTGATGGCCAATCCCGCGCTGCTGCTGCTCGACGAGCCGATGGCCGGGGTCAACCCGTCGCTGGCCAGGCGGATCGAGGGGCACCTGGAGGATCTGGCCGGTGAAGGGCTCGCGATGCTGATGGTCGAGCACGAACTAGCGGTGGTGGAACGGCTGTGCGACCCCGTCATCGTGATGGCCCAGGGACGGGTGATCTCACAGGGCACCATGGCCGACGTCCGTTCCGATCAGGAGGTGCTGGATGCCTACCTCATCGGATAGCCCCGCCGCCGGCGGCACGCCGCAGCGTCCCGGGCCGATCCTGCGGCTCGAGGATGTCGCGGCGGGATACGGCGGCGCCCCCATCGTGTCCGGCGTGAGCCTGGGCGTGGGCCCCGGCGAGGTGGTCGCGGTGATCGGGCCCAACGGCGCGGGCAAGTCAACGCTACTCAAGGCTGTGACCGGCCGGCTCGCGGTGATGACCGGTACTGTCACATTCAAGCAACGCAACATAACGAACATGCGCGGGCACCTGCTCGCCCGGATCGGAATGGGTTACGTCCCGCAGACCAAGGACGTGTTCGACACGCTCACCGTGACCGAGAACCTGGAGATGGGTGGCTACCTGCTCACCAAGCAGCAGGTCGCCACGCGGATCGAAAGCGCGCTGTCCACATTCCCCGCGCTCGCGCAGGCCAGATCCCGGACGGCGGGCAAGCTGTCCGGCGGCGAACGGAAGATGCTCGCGATGGCGCGGGTGCTGATGCTCGAACCGGCCGTGCTCGTGCTCGACGAGCCGACCTCCAACCTCTCCCCGGATATGTCCCGCTCGGTGCTCCGGGACCAGGTCCGGCGTCTCGCCGACGCGGGGACGGCCGTGCTGCTGGTGGAGCAGAAGGCATTCGAGGCACTCGGCGTGTCCGACTGGGCCTACATCCTGGTCGGGGGGCGGATCGAGATCGCCGGCCCGGCCGGCGAGATCCGCGGCCGGCCCGACATTCGTGAGGTCTTCCTCGGCCAGTCCGCACAGGGTTCCGCGTCCCCGCCTGCCGGGCGTGGCCACTCCGCGCCACGCCCGGCATGAGGAAGCAATAGCCATGGCCGGGGCGGGCGACCGGTCAGCCGCCGATCCGGGCTCGGCGGCTCCCTCCGGGATGTTGCCGCCGGCGCTGCGGGCCCGGGCGAAGTATGTGAGCAAGAGTGACATGGTTACCGACATCCTCAGGGAGCTCATCACCGACCGTCAGCTGATTCCTGGTACGCCGCTGCGCCAGCGCGAGCTCGCCGAGCAGTTCGACGTGAGCTATACGCCGGTCCGCGAGGCCCTCCGCCGGCTCGAATCTGAGGGCCTGGTGGTCACGGACGTGCACCGGGGCGCCACGGTCGCGCGCACCGAGTCGGACGAACTGGAGGAGAACTACCGGATCCTGGGCGCCCTGGAAGCGCTGGCGGGAAGTCTCGCGGTGTCCAAAATGACCGACAACGACATCGCGGAGATCGAGGCCCTCTACCAGCAGGTCGCGGCCTGCCCAGCCGGTGACGGCCGGCTGGCGGCTGCAACAGGCAGTTTCACTTCCGGATCTACGAATGCGCGCGTTCCCCGATGCTTCTCCTGCTGATGAGGCTGCTCTGGCGGTCGTTCCCGCTGGGACCGCAGTCGGGGCGGCCGCACCGGGAATCGGTGCAGCAGCACGCGGACCTGGTCGAGGCGCTCAAGCGCAGGGACGAGGAGCAGGTCGCCGCCATTATCCGGGGCCACGTCCTCGGCAGTATCGAGTACCTGCGGTGACCGGGCCGGACCTGCCGGGGATCGGCGGACTGTCCCAGGCCTACCTCTCGGGGCGGCGCACCGCCGCCGCGGTGCTCGAGGACACCCTTGCCCGGATCGCCGCGGTGGACGGAGCGCTCTGCGCGTTCGCCGCGGTGGACGCCGACCGCGCCCGGCGGGCCGCCGCGGCCGCCGATGCGGAGCTGAAGATCGGCCGCTGGCGGGGACCGCTGCACGGCGTGCCGATCGCCGTGAAGGAGCTTTTCGACGTCGAGGGCCTGCCCGCGACCTACGGTTCGCGCGTATGTGCCGGGGCCGTGGCAGCCGCCGACGCCGGGCTCGTCCGGAGGCTGCGCCGTGCGGGCGCGGTCATCGTGGGCCTGACGAGGTCCCACGAATTCGGCTGGGGCATCACGACCCAGCATCCCGACGGCACCGGGACCCGTAACCCGTGCAACCCGGACTTCGTCCCCGGCGGGTCGAGTGGCGGGTCCGCTGCCGCCGTCGCCGCCGGGCTCGTTCCGGCCGCCGTGGCCACAGACACCGGCGGTTCCATCCGCATTCCCACGGCCTTGTGCGGGGTGGCCGGGATCAAGCCGACCTTCGGCCGGCTCCCCCGCGACGGCTGCGTCCCGCTCGCGCCCTCGCTGGACACACCCGGCTTCATCGCGCGCACCCCGGCCGACCTGGTCCCCCTGCTCGAGGCCACCGCCGGGTGGTCGGCAGCGGACCCGGCCACCCGGATACCCGGCATGGCCGTCCCGGGGCCATGGACCGCCGCGCTGGACGGCCGCCGCGTAGGTGTCTCGCCGGACCTGCTCGGCGCGGCCATGGCCGCGCCGCACGCGGCGGCCTACCAGCGTGCCCTGGAGGTGCTCGCCGGCCTGGGCGCCGCGATCGTCGAACTCCGGCTGCCGTCCGCCGCCGAGTACCGCGAGGTGTTCGGAGCTATCCAGATGGCCGAGGCCTACGACGTCCACCACCGGCGGCTCGGGCTCTTCCCGGCCCGTGCGGCGGACTACGGGGAAGATGTCCGCCGGCGGTTCGAGGCCGCGGCATCGGTCGGCCTGGGCACCTATTTCGCCGCGCGGGAGCGGCGCCCGCATCTCGTCACGGCGCTCGAGGTGGCACTCGACTCGGTGGATGTCCTGGTCACGCCGGTCAACCCGGGCACCCCGCCACGGCGAGCGGACCCGGACCACGTGACCGCACCGGACGGCACCCGCCAGCCGTTCCGTGACGTCATCATGGGCTACACGGTCCCGCAGAATCTCGCCGGTGTCCCGGCCGTCACCATCCGCGCGGGCACCGATGAGCTGGGGCTGCCCTGTGGCATTCAGCTGACCGCCGCACGGGGCCGGGAGCTTTCCGCGCTGCGGCTCGCCGAGGTGCTCGGCCGGGAACTGTAGCGGCGCCGATACCGCGCAGGCCGGGTACCGGCGGACCCGTCAGGCCTTATCATCACTGGCCGGGGCCCCTGCGCGGGAGGTGGACAGACCATGGTCCGGCCGAATGAACCCTGACGAACTGCTGCGCCAGCTCGGCGAGCTGGCCACAGCCCTGGCCCCGGCGGTACGGCCGGCCGAAACCGATGAGTTGCTCCGCTCACTCACCGAGACGGCCAGGCGGCTGTTCGGCGCGGCGGCATGCTCACTGGCGCTGCTCACCGAGGACGAATCGGAGCTGCTCTACACGACGGCCGCGGGCGAGGGCGCGGCGGACGTCACGGGGATGCGGATCCCGGCGGACCAGGGCATCGCCGGCTGGGTGGTGCAGTCCGGACAGCCGATCGCGATCGGCGACCTGGCCAGCGATCCGCGCTTCTCCCGCGAGGTGGCCGAGCAGACCGGATACGTGCCGCAGGCGATTCTCGCCGTGCCGGTCCAGACGTCCCAGCGGATGCTCGGAGTCCTCAGCCTGCTCGACCGGGATCCGCAACGGCCGGGCGCCGAGCAGGACATGACGCTGCTCACCCTTTTTGCCGACCAGGCGGCCCTGGCACTGGCCACCGTCGAGAGGTTCAGCCTTCTTGGCAGGATGCTGCTGAATGCCCTGGCCCAGGCGGCGGGCGACGGCGACCTGGTCCGCGCGCTCGGCGAAGCCGCCGATGGGCTGCCGCCCGCGGACGCTGACCTGGCGGCGCTGGCAGCCGCTTTCGCCGCGCTGGCGCGCCGCGGCGCCGCGGAACGGCGGCTCGCTCTCGCGGTACTGCGGGACGTCGCGGACTACGTGGAAAGGCGGCCGCCACGGGGCCGCTGAGGCCGGCCTGGAGCGACGCCTTCGCCCCGGAGACGCTGCAGCCGGTGCCACGAATCGGTGTGCCCATCGATAAGGACTGGGCATGGGGCGGCGCCACCGGGGCGGGGATCACCGTCGCCGTGGTCGACAGCGGAGTGGACCCCGGCCACCCTGAGGTCGGCGCCGTCGACCGGGCCGTGGCCCTGCGGCGGGACCCGGAGACGGAACAGGTCATCAGCACGGAGGGCCCGCACGACGACCTGTTCGGTCACGGCACCGCGTGTGCGGGGATCATCCGGCGCGCGGCTCCGGACGTGACGCTGTGGTCGGTGCGCGTTCTTGGCAGCAAGCTGACCGGCAAGGGCGTCGTGTTCGCGGCGGGCATTCGCTGGGCGATCACCCAGGGTGCGCAGGTGATCAACCTGTCGCTCAGCACCGGCCGCGAGGACTACTTCGGGCTTTTCCACGAGATCGCCGACGAGGCGGCGTTCGCCGGCGCGATCTTGGTCTGCGCCGCCAACAACGTGCCGGCCGTTACCTATCCCGCCCAGTTCTCCTCGGTCATCTCCGTCGCCGCCCATGACGGGCAGGATCCGTTCTGCCTCGATGCCAACCCCGGGCCGCCGGTGGATTTCGGCGCGCCCGGCATCGACGTCACGGTGCCGTGGCTGTCCGGCACCACGATCGTCTCCACCGGCAACTCGTTTGCGGCGCCGCATGTCACGGGCCTGGTGGCGCGGCTGCTGAGCAAGCACCGGCAGCTGAGACCGTACGAGGTCAAGACCGTCCTGCGGGCCGTGGCGAGCAACAGCATGGCCACCGGGGGCGGCGATGGCGGCTGACGTGACAGGTGTCCTGCGCCACACCGGGCTGTTCGGTTCGGCGCCGGACGCCAATCTCGCCGCCGTCGCCGAGGCATCCCGGCTGCGGGCGTTCCGCCGCGGCCAGGTGGTGTTCACCACGGGTGACCCGGGCGACACCTTGATCGTCGTCCTGACCGGCCGCGTCAAGGTAGTGGTCCGCTCCGCCGACGGCGGTGAGCTGACCCTGACGATCATCGGGCCGGGCGGCACACTCGGTGAACTCAGCGTCGCCGATGGCGGTCCCAGGTCCGCGGACGCCGAAACGCTGGAGGAATGCCGCCTGCTGTTCATCCCGCGCGCGACGGTCCTGGATATCTGCTCGCGGGTGCCGTCCGTGGCGGAGGCTTTGACGGGTGCCCTCGCGGCCACCCTCCGGCGCCTCACCGAGGCGACGTCCGACCTCATCTTCCTGGACATGCCGCGGCGCGTCGCCAAGATCCTGCTCAGCCAGCCACCGGGCGAGGACGGCGTCCTCCGGCTCGCACTGACCCAGGAGGAACTGGCCCATCAGGTGGGGAGCACGCGGCAAAGCGTCAATGCCGCACTGCGCGGCTTCGAAAAACGCGGCTGGATTGAGGTGCATGGCCGGTCCGTGACCGTGCAACAGGCGGCAGCGTTGCGCCGTTTCGCGGGTAACTAAGTGGTCGCGCCCGTAAGTTCGTCGGGGGTGGGGTTCATGCTGCCAGGGTGTGGGGCTGGGTCTTTTCGTGGGTGTCGATGCGGTCGAGCAGGTCGCCGAGGTCGGTGCGGGTGAATTTCCAGCTGAATGGCCTGGCGATGGCGTTGTAGTGGGTCTCGAACGCGGCGAGCCGGTGGCGGATCTGGGCGAGGCCGGTGAAGTCGTTGGGTGTGAGGACTTTGCGCTGGACGACGGAGAAGTAGATTTCCGCCTGGTCCAGCCAGGAGGCATGCACCGGCAGGTGGATCAGGCGGGCGTTCGGCCAGGCCGTGGTCATTCGTTTGATGGAGGCGGCGCCGCGGTGGGAGGAGCCGTTGTCCACGATCCAAAACACCCGGTCCGCGGTGGCGTAGGGCTCGGTGGTCATTACCTGGGCGACCAGGCGGGAGAACGGCGCGATCCCGGTGGTGGCCTCGCATCGTCCGGTCACCTGGCCCCGGTGGACGTCCCAGGCGGCCAGGTAGGCCAGCGCCCCGCCGCGCTTGTAGTCGTGTTCGACCCGCATCGCGCGGGCTTTGCCCGGTGGCAGGGCAGGGTGGCAGCGGCAGCGGGCCTGGATTGAGGTCTTCTCATCTGCGCAGATGACGAAGTCGCCTGCGCCCAGTGGCTCGCCGTCCCAGACCCCGGCATACAGGTCCAGGACGCGGGCGGCCTTGACCGCGAAGCCGGGGTCCCGGACCGAGATCCACGAGCGGTGCTGCCACGGTTTGAGCGCGTCACCGGCCAGCCACCGGCGCACCGTGGACGCCGAGGCGGCCACCTGGCACCGTGTGGCCAGCTCACGGGCCAGTTCCGGGCAACTCCACCGCGACAGCGGCGCCCCGGTCTCGGCTGGCAGCGCGCACGCCAGCGCCACGGCCTCGGCCCGGTCCGCGGCGGTGAACACTGGCGGGCGCCCACTTCGGGGGGCGTCCTTCAGCCCGGCCAGCCGGTCGCCGGCGAACCGGCGGCGCCACTTGCGGACCGTGTCCGTGCATACCCCCGTCTCCAGGGCGATCGCGGTGTTGTTCTTGCCGGCGGCCGCTGCGCGCACGATCTGGGCCCGCAGCCGGTCCCGGTACTCGCTGCGCACCGACCGGGCGCGAGCAGCTAACACGGCCTCTTCCTTACTGGACAGGACAATCAGGTACGGGCTCGGCACAGGCATCTGATCTTTGTGCCGCATCCGCGCCCCGGACCGCGGCACGACACGCCGTGACCGCCGGCGCCATCGGGGAGGATGGCTGTCGTGGCCAAGTACCCGGACTCCACGAAGGCGTCTCTGGAACAGCGCCTGCGCGCCAGAGCCCGGGAACGCTGGCCCCAGATCGCCAGCCTGCACATCCGCCACCGCGGGGCCTTCAGCTACATCGACGCAACCCTCACCGACGCCACCGCGCTCAAACTGTGCCGGCTGCGCTACGTCGGCTCCGCCCACCAATGGCAGTTCGCGATCTACCGCGCCAGCCACGACGACTACGACGAATCGATCTTCCCCACCGGCCTCCCCATCGGCACCTGCCAGCAAGCCCTCGACACCGCCTGCGGCCTCTACCTCAACGACCCCACCGCCTGGACCTGACACCCGACGAACTTACGGGCGAGACCACTAAGTGTCGGCGGGATGACAGTTGGCATGTCGGCTGGCCGACTGACGGTTACACCGCGGCCGGCCATGCTGGTGGTCAGTTGCACAGCAGGAATTCCGGTCAGCAGGGAGGGCAACCATGAACGAGCAGAGCCACAGCCCCGAACCCGACGACACCCAGGGGCACACCCGCCGCGAGGACGACCAGGACGACACCCAGGGGCACACCCGCCGCGAGGACGACCAGGACGACACCCAGGGCCATACCCGCCGCGAGGACGACCAGGACGACACCCAGGGGCACACCCGCCGCGAGGACGACCAGGACGATACCCAGGGGCACTTCCGGCGGTAACCATGTGAGGCGCTGGGCCGGGCACGGACGTGTCCGGCCCGTTTGCCTTGGCGCCGGGGGGTCATGCGGCCAGTGCGTTCGGCGCGGCCGCCGCTGCGGAATGCGCAATCATCGCACTGTTAAAAGCGGGGCAGCGTCTTCAGGCAATTCGCATTAAAGTAGCAGCGTGGAGAGGTGCGCGCTGTGTGGCGCGTCCCTGGGGGCGGGTGACCGGTTCTGCGGGGATTGCGGCACTCCGGTAGGTGTTTGCCCGTCATGTGGTGAATCGGCCGCTCCTGGTAAGCGCTTTTGCCGCTCCTGCGGGGCGGCGCTCACCGGGATGCCAGCGCCGCCGGAAATGCGCGCCCGGGTTACCGAACCTGGCCCGGATCCGGTGGCGGAGCGCCGGGTGTGCTCGGTGCTGTTCTGCGATATGGCCGGGTTCACCCCGTTGTCGGAGTCGCGCGATCCCGAGGCAGTCCGGGAGTTGCTGTCGCAGTATTTCGCGATGGCGCGCACGGTGGTCACCCGATATGGCGGAGTGACGGAGAAGTTCATCGGGGATGCGGTGATGGCGGTCTGGGGCACCCCGGTGGCCGCCGAGGGGGACGCCGAACGCGCGGTACGGGCCGCGCTGGACCTGGTGGCCGCGGTGGAGGTGCTCGGGGCCGAGGCTGGCGCGGCAGGCCTGGCGGCGCGGGCGGGGGTGGTGACCGGGGAAGTGGCGGTGACCCTGGGCGCGGTCGGCGAGGGCATGGTCGCTGGTGACGCGGTGAACACCGCGGCCCGGGTGCAGACCGCCGCGGAACCTGGGTCGGTGCTGGTCGACGGGGCGACGCAGCGACTGGCGGGCCGGGGGATCGGGTTCGCCGACGCTGGGCAGCACCGGCTGAAGGGCAAGGCCGTACCGGAGCGCCTGTGGCGGGCCACCCGGGTGCTGTCCGCCGTGGGCGGCGTGCAGCGGGTCGACGGCCTGGAGGCGCCACTCGTCGGCCGGGACGCGGAACTGCGCACGGTCAAGGAACTGTTCCATGCCGCGGCCGAGCGCAGGGTGCCGCGGATGGTGCTGGTGTCCGGGCCGGCCGGGGTGGGCAAGTCGCGGCTGGGCTGGGAGTACGAGAAATACGTCGACGGCCTCGTGGAGGACGTGTGGTGGCATCGCGGCCGCTGCCTGTCCTACGGGGACGGGGTGGTGTTCTGGGCGCTGGCGGAGATCGTCCGGCAGCGGCTGGGCATCGCGGAGGAAGACCCCGCCGACCGCGCGGCGGCCAAGCTGGTGGAGGGCCTGGACAGATACATCCCAGAGCCCGGTGAACGGGCCTATGTGGGCCCGCGGCTGGGCCGGCTCCTCGGCGTCCCGTTCCCTGGCGATGGCGGGCGGCCGCTGGCGCGGGAGGAGATGTTCGCCGGATGGCGGCTGTTCTTCGAGCGGCTGGCCGCGGAGAAGCCGGTGGTGCTGCTGGTCGAGGATGCCCAGTACGCCGACGCGGGCCTGCTCGATTTCCTCGATCATCTCATCGACTGGGCCCGTGACCTGCCCATATATGCGCTGGTGTTCGCCCGGCCGGAGCTTGACGAGGTCCGGCCCGGGTTCGGCGCCGGGCGCAACCGGATCACGCTGACCCTGGACCCCCTCGACCCGGCCTCGATGGACACGCTGGTGGAGGCCCTGGTGCCGGGGATGCCCGCACCGGTCCGCGCCAAGGTGACCGCCCAGGCGCAGGGCATCCCGCTGTTCGCCGTCGAGACGATCCGCGCCCTCATCGACCGCGACATCGTGCAGCCCTCCGAGGGGGTGTACCGGCTGGTCGGCGACGTCGGCGAGCTGATAGTCCCCGACAGCCTCCACGGCCTGCTCGCCGCCCGGCTGGATGCGCTGCAACCGGAGGTACGGCGCCTGGTGACCGACGCCGCCGTGCTGGGCACCACGTTCCCCGCCGAGGCGCTGGTGGCGGTGTCCGGGCTCGATGAGGCCGCGGTCCGGGCCGCGCTGACCGAACTGGTGCACCGGGAAGTGCTCTCCTTGTCCGCCGACCCGCTGTCGCCGGAGCGGGGCAGCTACCAGTTCGCCCAGCAGATGCTCCGCCAGGTCGCCTACGAAACGCTGTCCCGGCGCGATCGCAAGGCCCGCCACCTCCGGGTGGCCGGTCACCTGCGTGCCGCCTTCCCCGGCGACGGGGAAGAAGTGACCGAGGTGATCGCCCGCCACTATCTGGATGCGCTGGAGGCCATCCCCGACGACCCTGATACCGCTCAGATCAGCCGCGAGGCGGCCGGGGCGCTGATCCGGGCCGGGGAGCGCGCCGAACGCACCGGCGCACCCGCCCTGGCCGCCGCCAACTACGCCAGCGCCGCGGAACTGAGCCCCGAGGGCACCGAGGCGGGCGCGGCGGGCCCGGGTGAGCTGCCGTCCCCCGGCGCCCTGTGGGAACGCGCCGCGACGGCCGCCAACACCAGCGCCGACTGGGCCGTCGCGGTGGGGCACGCCGACCGTGCCCGCACGTACTACCTGCAGCGAGGCCAGACCCGGGCGGCCGCGCGCGTCCAGGCGATCGGCGGGCGCGCGTTGCAGGAGTGGGGCCGGCATGCACAGGCGCGGGAGCAACTCACCGCCGCCGTGGCGGTGCTGCGGGCAGAGCCGAGCGCTGACACCGTGCACGCCCTGGGCTTCCTGGCAGAGCTTGAGGCACTGGCCGGCTCGCCCGACGCCGACAAGCTCACCACCGAGGCGCTGATCCTCGGGCAGGCCCTGGACGTGGACGCCGTCCGGCTCAGCCGCCTGTTCAACTACCGTGGCCTCTACCTCAGTATTGCCGAGCGGAGCCACGAGGCGGTGGCCTACTTCCGCGAGAGCGCGCGGCTCGCCGAGGAGACCGGGGACAGCATCGGCCTGGGAGCTGCCCTGCTCAACCTGTCGGACCTGCTGACCGTCACCGCCCCTGCCGCAGGCGTGGAAGCCGCGCGGACCGCCGCCCAGAACCTGCGCCGGGCCGGCTACCGGCTCCCCCTGGCCTTCGCGACCTCGAATGTCGTGCAGGCGCTGCTGACGCTCGGTGACTGGGATACCGCCGGTGACGTGCTCACTCAGGCCACCGATGCCGATGGGCTGGCGGACATCGACCACCTCGCCTGCTACCGAGCCTGGCTGGCGGCGCTGCGCGGCGATGCCGTCAGCGCCGAGACCCTGCTGGCGGGGCTCGGGGACCTCCGCACCACCGAGGACCCGCAAGGGCAGGCACTGATCAGCACCGTGGCAGCATTCACCGCCGTGGCCCGCGATCAGCCCCGGGAGGCGATCCGCCACGCGCGCGCGACGCTCGGCTATGCCGGGATGCTCGAGCTCAGCAGCGAGCACTTGCGGTGGTCGTGGCCGGTGGCCACCCGCGCCGCCTTGGACCTCGGGGACAGTGGCACCGTCGACGAGCTGCTCGCGCTGCTTGATGGCCGCCAGCCGGGGCACCTGGCCCCGATGCTGCGGGCCGAGCGGGATCTGGTCCGCGCCCGCCTCGCCGGCCGCGACGATGACCCCGCTGCCCCCGCCATCTTCGCTGCCGCGATCGCTGGCCTGCGTCAGGCAGGCTCGCCCTACCATCTGGCGCACGGGCTGCTTGACCACGCCGCGTATCTCGCGCGGGCGGGCGATGCCGAGGGCGCCGAACCTGCCCTCGGCGAGGCCCGGGCGATCGCGAGCGAGCTGCGCTGTCAGCCTCTCCTGGATCGCACCGGGGACGTCACGCCCGCCGGCCTGCGAGCAGAGGCCTAGCGGGCCCGCCGGTGCAGAGGTGTGCGCGGTGCGGTGCGCCGGTGAAGGTGACCGACCGGTTCTGCGGGGATTGCGGCGCTCCGGTCGGCGGCTGCCCGTCGTGCGGCGAGCCTGTCGTTCCCGGCAAGCGCTTCTGCCACGCGTGCGGGCACGCCCTGGCCGGCGGATCGGTGGCCGCGCCGCGGGCCACGGCTGACGAGCGGGGCGCCAGCCAGCCGGCGGCGGAGCGCCGGGTGTGCTCGGTGCTGTTCTGCGACCTGGTCGGCTTCACCCCGCTGGCGGAGTCGCGGGATCCCGAGATCGTCCGCGAGTTCCTGGCCGAGTATTTCGATGCGGCGCGGACGGTGATCAGCCGCTATGGCGGGGTGGTGGAGAAGTTCATCGGGGATGCGGTGATGGCGGTGTGGGGGACTCCGGTGGCCGCCGAGGGCGATGCGGAACGCGCGGTGCGCGCCGCGCTTGACCTGGTGGCCGCGGTGGCGGTGCTGGGCGCCGAGGCCGGCGTGCCTGACCTGGCCGCCCGTGCGGGCGTGGTGACGGGTGAGGTGGCGGTAACGCTGGGCGCCGTCGGCGAAGGCATGGTGGCGGGGGACGCGGTGAACACGGCCGCCCGGGTGCAGGCCTCCGCCGCGCCACGGCAGGTGCTGGTGGATGAGGTGACACAGCGGCTGGCGGGCAGCGGGGTCGGGTTCGCCGACGCCGAACTGTTCACGCTGAAGGGGAAGGCGGAGCCGCAGCGACTGTGGCGGGCCACCAGGGTGATCGCCGGAGTGGGCGGGGCGCAGCGGGTGGACGGGCTGGAGGCACCGCTGATCGGGCGGGATGCCGAGTTGCGCACGGTCAAGGAGTTGTTCCATGCCGCGGCCGGGCGCCGGGTCCCGCGGATGGTGGTGGTGTCCGGGCCGGCCGGGGTGGGCAAGTCCCGGCTGGGCTGGGAGTTCCGGAAATACCTCGATGGCCTGGCCGAAGACGTGCTGTGGCACCAGGGGCGGTGCCTGTCCTACGGCGAGGGTGTGGCCTTCTGGGCGCTGGCCGAGATGGTGCGGCAGCGGCTGGGGATCGCGGAGGAGGACCCGGCGGAAGCCGCCGCGAGCAAGCTGGCAGACGGCCTGGCGGAGCTCGTCCCTGACCCGGGCGAGCAGGCCTATGTCGGGGCCCGGCTCGGCCGGCTGCTCGGCGTGCCCTTCGGGACCAATGGCGGGCCGCCACTGCCGCGGGAGGAACTGTTCGCCGGCTGGCGGCTGTTCTGCGAGCGGCTCGCGGCAGACGAGCCGGTCGTACTGCTGGTGGAGGACGCTCAATACGCCGACGCGGGCCTGCTGGACTTCCTGGACCATCTCGTCGACTGGGTCCGTGACCTGCCCATCTTCGTGCTGGTGTTCGCCCGCCCGGAACTGGCCCAGGCGCGGCCGGCGTTCGGCGCCGGGCGCAACCGGATCACGCTGACCCTGGACCCACTCGACCCGGCCTCGATGGACACGCTGGTGGAGGCCCTGGTGCCGGGGATGCCCGCACCGGTCCGCGCCAAGGTGACCGCCCAGGCGCAGGGCATCCCGCTGTTCGCCGTCGAGACGATCCGCGCCCTCATCGACCGCGACATCGTGCAGCCCTCCGAGGGGGTGTACCGGCTTGTCGGCGACGTCGGCGACCTCGTGGTGCCGGACGGCTTGCACGCGCTGCTGGCCGCGCGGCTCGATGCCCTGGACCCCGAGGCCAGGCGGCTGGTCACCGATGCCGCGGTCCTCGGCAGCACGTTCCCCGCCGAGGCACTGGCCGCCGTCTGCGGGCAGGACGAGGCGGTGGTCCGTGCCACCCTGGCTGACCTGGTGCGCCGCGAGGTGTTCAGCGTGTCCGCCGACCCGCTGTCGCCGGAGCGGGGCAGCTACCAGTTCGCGCAGCACATGCTCCGCCAGGTTGCCTACGACACGCTGTCCCGGCATGACCGCAAGGCGCGTCACCTGCGCGTGGCCGCACACCTGCGCGCTGTCTTCCCCGGTGACGGGGAAGAGGTGGCCGAGGTCGTCGCCCGGCACTACCGGGACGCTCTCGCGGCCGTGCCCGAAGACCCCGACGCGGGCGAAATCCGCCGCAGCGCGGCCCTGGCACTGGTCCGGGCCGGGGAGCGCGCCGAGCGCACCGGTGCCCTGGCGCTGGCGACCACCAGCTACGCGGCCGCCGCGGAACTGGGCCTGCCCGATGCCGGAACGGGAGAACCCCGGGATGGGGCGCCGTCGGCCGGAGCGCTGTGGGAGCGCGCCGCCCAGGCCGCCCTCACCAGTGGCGACTGGACCGCCACGATGGAGCAGGCCGGCCGGGCCCGCGGTTACTACCTTGAGCGTGGCGAGGCACACGCGGCGGCCCGGGCCCAGGCGGTGCTCGGAGACGCGCTGATGCAGCGCGGCCGCCACGCCGAGGCGCGCAGCCAGCTCACCGCCGCCGTGGCGGTGCTCCGCGAGTCTCCCGGCGTGGACACGGTGCGTGCCCTGACCTTCCTCGCCGCGCTGGAGGATACCGCGGCCTCGCCCGACGCCGACAGGGTGTCCACCGAGGCGCTGGATCTCGGCCAGGCTCTCGGCGTGGACGCCGGCCAGCTCGCCCAGCTGCTCTCGGCTCGCGGCAGCTACCTGTCCGCCACGGGGCGCCGGCCGCAGGCGATCGCCTACTTCCGGGAGGCCGGCCGGCTAGCCGAGCAGGCTGGCGACAGCGACCGCCTGGGCACCGCGCTGGTCAACCTGTCGGACGCCCTGACCGCCACGGACCCAGCGGCGGGCGCCGAGGCCGCGCGGGCAGCCGCCGGGCACCTGCGCCGGGTCGGCGCCCGGATGGGACTGGCCCTGGCGGTGATGAATCTGGCGCAAGGCCTGTTCATGCTCGGCGACTGGGACACCGCCGATGACGTGCTCACCGAGGCCACGGAGGCCGACGGGCTGGCGGACGTCGAAATCCTCGCCTGTTACCGCGCCTGGCTGGCGGCGCTGCGCGGCGACGCCGCGGCCGCGGAGGCGATCCTGGCCGGACTCGCCGACCTGCGGGCCAGCGACGACGCGCAGGACAAGACGCTGATCAGCGTCACCGAGGCCCTCACCGCCGCCGCGCGCCGCCAGTGGCATGACGCGCTCGGCCACGCCCGCGCGGCGCTTGGCAACGCGGGAACCCTGGAGATCAGCTTCGACAACTTGCGCTGGGCGTGGCCGCTGGCCGCCCGCACCGCCCTCGAACTGCGGGACAACACTGCCGTCGGTGAGCTGCTCGCGCTGCTCGACTCCTATCAGCCCGGGCATCTGGCTCCCATGCTGCGAGCCGAACGGGACCTGGTCCGCGCCCGCATGGCTGCCCCGGACGGCGGCCAGGCGACCTTCGCCGACGCCATCAGCAGCCTGCGCGCACAGAGCACCCCGTATCACCTCGCCCACGGCCTGCTCGACTACGCCGGGCACCTCGGCCGGCTCGGCGAAACCGGTGCCGCCGGCCTGGCCACCGCCGAAGCCCGGGAGATCGCCTGGCCGGCTGCGCTGCCAGCCGCTCCTGGACCGCGCCGCGGATATGACACCGGCCGAGCCCCGGGTGCGGGCCTGATGGCGGCGCCGCCCAGCCCGGACGAGTCCGCGGCCCTCGACCGCGCCGCCCCGCCGCCGGCGGCCGCTGACGGCGCGAGGGCCCGCCGCGGTCGCTACCGCAGCGCGCTGCGCCATCGGGACCTGCGGCTGCTCATCGCCTCGTTCCTCGTCGACCAGGTCGGCTCCTGGTCGTACCTCGTCGTCATCGCGGTGTACGTCTTCGACCGGACCCATTCCACGCAATGGCTGGCGGCCCTGGGCATCTGCCGCTGGGGGCCCGCCCTGCTGCTCGCCAGCTACGGCGGCGTGATCGCCGACCGCTACCAGCGCGTCACCGTGCTGATCGTCTCTGCCCTGGCCAGTGCGCTGCTCATGGCTGGCATGGCCGTCGTGGTTGCCGTGGACGCCCCGGTGGGCCTGGTCCTGGCCATCTCGGCCCTGGCGGCCGTGGCGCTGGCGCCGTACCGGCCCGCGGCCGGCGCGCTGACTCCCGAGGTCGTCGGGGAACGTGACCTTGCCGCCGCGAACTCCATCTTCTCCGCGCTGGAGAACCTTGTGGTCGTCGCCGGGCCCGCCATCGGCGGCCTGCTGCTGCTGACCGGCCGGCCCGTCATCGGCGTCACGATCAACGCCGCGAGCTTCGTCGTCGCCGCGGGCCTGACCGCCCGGCTGCGGATCCGGTCCCGCGGCGGCGGGGCGGAGGCAGGCAATTTCCGCCAGCAGTGGGCGGCCGGGGTCAGGGCACTGAGTTCCCAGCGCGTGGCGCTGGCCATTGTCCTGTTCGCCGCGCTCGACTCCGCCGTCTACGGCGCGAGCACCGTCCTGTACGTCCCGCTGTCGATCCGGCTGGGCACCGGTGCCAACGGCTACAGCTACCTGCTGGCCGGCAGCGCGCTCGGCGGGGTGCTCGGTGCCGTCCTGGCGGAGCGGCTGAGCCGGGCATCCCGGCTGGCGCCGGTCATCGTGGGCAGCATCTGCCTCCAGGCACTGCCGTTCCTGGCGACCGTCCCGGTGCACTCACCCGTGCTCGCCTGCGCGCTGCAGGTCCTGTCCGGCGTCGGGATGATCATCGTCGACGTGCTTGCGATCACGACGCTGCAGCGCGACCTGTCCCCGGATGTGCTCAGCCGGGTGCTCGGCGTCTTCGACACCGTGGTGCTCGGCGGCATCCTGCTGGCCAGCCTGGGCGCCGGCATCCTGCTGGCCCACACCGACGTCAATGTCACGCTGGTCGCGATCGGCGCCGGGATACCGGTCATCGCGCTGACGGGCGTGCCCGCCCTGCTCCGGGCCGACCGCGCCTCGGCGGAGACGGCCAGGCGGCTCCGTCCCCTGGTGGACGTGCTGTCCGCGCTCGACCTGCTGGCCGACGCCGACCGCAATACCCTGGAGCGGCTCGCGGCGGCTGCCGAACGGGTCGTTCTGCCCGCGGGGAGCGTGGTGATCCGCGAGGGCGACGACGCCGATGCCCTGTGGGTCTTGTTCCGGGGCGAACTGTCGGTGCAGGCCAGTGGCGGTATGCCGGAGCCACGTGACCTGCCGCCGGTGACCGCTCCCGGCTACGTCGGCGAGCTTGGGCTGCTGCACGGCATCCCGCGCACCGCGACCGTGCGGACGCGCGAACAGTCGGCGCTCCTGCGCATCGGCAGCGAGGACTTCCTGTCCGCCCTGGAGGCCAATCGGCCGAGCGCCTCCCTGCTGTCGGTCGCCGGGACACGGATGTCCCGCACCCCCGGCCGCGCCGCACCCGGCGGCCTGCCGCAAGACCCTGCGGCTCCGTTGCGGTGAGTGGCTGGTGGGGCTAGGTGATGAGGTCCACCGGAACGATCTCGACAGGCGCGCCGGCGACACCGGCCGTGGCGTTCAGCGCACGGAGATCCTGCACCGTTTCCCGGACCTGGCCGGTCAGCGCAGAGCCGATGGCGATCGTCAAAATGTCCCAGCCCAGGCCGCGGGCCAGCATCGCCTCCGCCCGGCAGCCGAGCGAGTAGCCGGTGTCAACAAGTTGCAAGAGGTAGCGGCTTCCTGGCCGGGCACCGGCTCCCAACGCCCGCCTGGCCAGTGCCGCCTCGACGGTTGCAGCCTTGGCGAACTGGAGGTAGGCAGGCCAGCGCTCGTCGTTGGTTCTGTCGCGGGCGTCGGCCATGGCCCGGATGGTGGCGAGTTCCGGGTCTGCCAGGGCTCGGCTGAAATCGGCGGATGCCGGGCCGGTCAGGCCGGCGCACCAGGCCACGTAAAACTCCAGGTAGTCCGAGTCGGACCACTCCGGGACAGCGCCAAGCTCGGTCGGCATCATCACATTGGCCGCCGTGACGAGCGGATTGCGCTGGGCGGTTATTTCAGCGATGAGGGCCGCGCAGGCAGCATTGTTCTTGCTGATGGCGCCGCGTATGTCAGCCGGATCCGTGAAGCGCGGATCGCGCCGGAAGCCGCCGGAGGTTATGGCGGTGCTGACGTAGATCAGTGGCGCGGTAAGGGCGTGCCCGGCCTCGAAATCGATCATTATCTGAACGGCAGAAGCAGGTGAGGGCGCGTTCTCGACGATCGAGTCGTAGGCGGGTTTCCTGATGGACGTCCACACGATGATGCAGCCCCTTGGCTAGACGACTGAATCACCGACGAGGGTAACGTAGCGGCCGGGGGTCCTGCCCAGGCACTCCGGCCGCTACGGCCACCTATCCCCTGCCCCATGATCCGCGAAGGAGTAGGGCGGCCAGGGTCCGGTAAGGCCGGTTCCCATTCCCTGATACCCCCTGGTCAGCGCTCGCGCGACCGTGGTGAACTCGCCGGCGCGATCGCTGAGCACGAGGTATGCGGCGTTGAGCACCAAGCATTTCCTGCTGTCGCCGAAACCCGGTTCCTGCGCGGCGGTGAAATGGCGCGAGGCGATGGCGATGCCGGCGAGCGCACGGTCGATCATCTCGGCGAAGGCTTCCGCATCCCCGGCGGCCGGCATCGGCTTGACCAGGTCACCGTCTGGTGTCACCGGCTCGCTGTGGCCCGTCACCCGATCCCCGGGAGCCGACGGCGCATCCAGGCGGCCCGCCGTCTCGGCCGCCGGCCCCGCCTGGGCGGCCTGCGGCGATGCCGCATCCTCCGCGCCCGCGTAGAGCCGTCACCGACTGGTGCATCTCACTCCTCCTTGGCCAAGGCTGCGTCCCGCTCCCGAAATTCACGACAACTTGGTCAGCGCTAACGCTGCGGCTTTTGTCACCCCCTTCCCCGCGTGGAGATGACTTTTCGGGACATATCGTCGTCGCCGTGCGCGGGCGGCCGGGGTAGATCAGGATTTCCGGGTGGACCGGACAGCATCCCGCTCCCTGCCCCGGCCCGAGCGCTTCTGGGCGCCTCCGCCAGACCTCGCCACCGCGATCGGGTGCGCGAGGACCGGCGACGAGGACGCCTTTGGCGTGCTGTACCGCGAGATTCAGCCAAGGATGCTGCGGTACCTGCGGACCCTGGTGGGCGCGGACGCCGAGGACGTGGCATCCGAGACCTGGCTGAACGTCGCCCGCGACCTGGGCCAGTTCGATGGCGACTCGGACGGCTTCCGGGCCTGGGTCGCCACCATCGCCCGCCACCGTGCCGCAGATCATCTGCGGCAGTCCCAGCGCCGCCCCCAGGCCGCCGAAATCGAGGCCGCGGAACTGGAGACATGGGCCGCCAGTGACGATACCGAGCACCGTGCCCTGGAGTCGGTCGCCACCGACGCGGCGATCGCACTGATCGCGCGACTGCCCCGCGACCAGTCCGAGGCGGTGCTGCTGCGGGTGGTGGTGGGCCTGGACGCGGTCAGCGCGGCGAAGGTGCTCGGCAAGCGGCCCGGGGCGGTGCGGACCGCCTGCTACCGGGGACTGCGCAGGCTTTCGCGCTGGGTGGAGGAGGGGGATGCGGACCTGACGACAGCGGCTGGCCACCGGCAGGCGGACCAGCCACGCGAGGGAAGTGGCCGGCAATACGGAACACGAGTGACATCCAGCGGTGAACAGACGCTAAAGGGTACGAGATGAACACACGCCATTCCCGGCTCAGCCGGAAGGCCGCCGGCCAGTTGCTGGACACCGGCACCGCCACGCCGGACATGGTCCCGCACCGGCTGGCGAGCCTGCTGGGCGCGGCCGCCGCGGACGGACGCGAGCACGAGCTGGCGCACGCGGAAATGGCGATGGCCGCGTTCCAGGCGGAGCATCTCGTCCCTGTCCCGACACCCCGGACGGAGCCGATGATCAAGTCCCCGCTCGCGAAACTCCTTGCCACCAAGGTGCTGGCCGTAGCGCTGGCCGTCACCGTGACCGGCGGCATCGCGCTTGCCGCCACCACCGGCGCCCTGACCGGGCACGGGCCGGGCCGGGCCGGTGTGCACCAGCCCGGCCGTGCCGCTGCGCAAGCGCACGCCTCGGTGAGCGCCCGGGCGACCGTGCGCCACGGTCAGGCCGGAACACCTGGCGCCGGCCAGCTGTGCCGCCAGGTCGCCGCCCGCGTGGCGCGAGCCCAGCAGCACGCGGAGGCCACCGCCGGCCAGGCCATGAGCGCCGCCGAGCTGGACCAAGCCCTGGCCAGCCCGGCTGTCAGCCGCATACTGACCGACCCGGCGTTCTCATCCCTGCTGGCCACCGCCAAGAGCGGCACCAACGTCCCCGACTACTGCGCGCTGCTGTTGCGCCTGCCGGGGCTCCCGCTCCCCGCCGTGCTGGCGCAACTGCCCGGCAACGTGCTCGCCCAGGACCTCGTCGCCCTGCCGGCGGGCGTGCTGGCGCAGGTGCTGACCAGCGTGTCCGGGCAGGTGCTGGCCGGGGTGCTGACCCCGCTCCCGGCGCAGGCGCTGGCCCAGGTGCTGACCGTTCTGCCCGCCCAGCCGCTGTCCGAGGTCGTCGGCCTGCTGCCCGCTTCGGCGCTGTCTGAGATTTTCAGCCAGCAGCCCACCGCCGTGGTCGCGCGCGTCCTGGGCACCCTGCCATCCACCGCACTCACCCGGCTGCCGGCCACGGTCCTGGCGAAGGTCCCAGCCACCGTGCTGGCGCAGTTCCCGGCCAGGGTACTGGCGCAACTCCCGGCGAAGATACTGGCGAAGCTCCCGGTCAAGGTGCTGGCGAAGCTCCCGGTCAAGGTGCTGGCGAAGCTCCCCACGACCGTGCTGGCCCGGCTCCCCGTTGCTGTGCTGGCCAAACTGCCGGCCTCGGTGCTCGCGAAACTGCCCGCCTCGGTCTTGGCCAAGCTCCCCTCGTCCGTGCTGGCTACCCTGTCGCCGGCGATCCTGGCGAAGCTCCCCGTCACGGTGCTGACGAAGCTCCCCGCCTCCGTGCTGGCCAAGATCCCCGGCTCGCTGCTGAACGGCTGAGGCAGCGGCTCCGGAGCCGAACGCTGGGCTGGTGTGGCAGGGGAGCTGCGCCAGCCCAGCCCCAATTTCGTGTGTCAGGCCTGCGCGGGCTGGGATGTGATGCAAACGCTCGCCCCCGGGTCGTGATCCGCCTGCCAGTGGCCGACGAGATCGCGGTACATCGGTGAGCAGGCGAGTAGCGCCGCGTGGTCGCCGCTGCGCGCACGGGCACCGTCCAGGACGAGCACCCGGTCCGCGCGGAGTGCGGAGCTCATCCGGTGTGCGATGACGATCAGTGCGCCCGGCCTGGCCGCGAACGCACGCTCGGCCCGCGCCGCCGCGATCGGATCAAGATGGCAGGTCGCCTCGTCAAGTATGGCGAGCCTGGCAGGCGAGAGGTACGCCCGGGCCAGCGCGATGAGCTGGCGCTCTCCTGCGGACAGTGTCGCTGGGCTCAGGTCCGCGCGGTATCCGCCCAGCCGCGTCACCAGGTCACGCAGGCCAACAGCGTCGACCGAGGCATCGAGTGCCGCCAGCGGGGCATCCGGCGCCAGATAGCTGAGGTTCTGGCCGAGCGTGCCGGCAAAGACATACGCCTGCTGGGGGATCAGGACCCGGTATCCCGGCAGGTCCGTGGCAGGTATCTCGGTCAGCGACACGCCACCGAGCCGGATCTCGCCGTCCAGTGGCCGGAGCAGCCCGGCGATCAGCCCGGCGAGGGTGGATTTGCCAATTCCGCTCGGGCCCACGATGGCGAGGTGATGGGCCTCCGGGATGTCGAGGTCAATAGCTTGCAGGATTGGCTCGGCGAGCGGCCCATAGGCGAAACTGACCCCGCGGAGGGATACCCCAGCCAGGTCCCTGCCAATTCGGCCCGGGCGCGCTGAGCCGTTGGTAACCGCGCCGCGTCTGGGCGGCCGCGAGGGCAGGTCCGGCCGCGCGCCATCACTCCCGATGGCAGCGCCATGCTGGCCTGCTGTGCCCGGGGCCGGTGGGCTCCCGCTCGCCTCGACGATCCGCTGCAGCGTGATAGCGAGCTGGATGGTGCTGGCGCCGATGCCACGGGAGAGGGCGTACAGGGCACCTTGCAGGACGCCGCCGATGTAGGTCACCGCGCCGATGATGGCCCCTGGGCCGACGCCATGGCGCACCAGCGACGGAGCGTCAGCCAGCACCAGAATCAGCGGCAGCCAGCCGCCGACCGCAAGGCACAGCGTCCGGAGCAGGTTCATCCTTGCCAGCGCCCGCAGGGCGGTGGCCTGTGCGGTCACTCGATCGGTGATCCCGCTGCGCACCTGGTCCTCTGCTCCGCAGGCGATGACGTCGCGCAGCCCGGCCAGAGCCGTGGCGACAGCGTCAGCCACCGCCTCCTCGCCGACCACGGACCTGGTCTGCCAGGCGGCAAAGGACGGCAGCAGGCAGCAGAACAGCGCGAGCGACGCCGCCATCGGTACCACAGCCAGGGGCAGCACCGAGGGCACCAGGGTGACCAGGCCGATGATGGCGCTGGCCGCCGTGAAGGCGAAGGAGAAACCGACCATCAGCAGGCCGGCGAAGCTGTCCCTGACGATCTCGGCCTGATGGGTGATCCGGGCGACGGCACCGGTGTCCCCCGGGTTCGAGCCCCGAGTCGCGTTCCGGAGCGCGCCGGTAACGACCATGCGCACCAGGTCGTCGCGGAGCGGTTCGACCAGCGCAGCGACCCTCAGATACGCCTGCCGGCTTGCGATCGCGCTGGCCAGCACGGCCAGCCCGAGGATGCCGAGCCACTCGATTCCCCGCAGGGTGCCCGCGCCGCCCGCGAGGAAGTCTCCCGTGGCCTTCGCCACCGACCAGCCGGAGGCGAGTGACGGAAGTGCCTGGACCAGGGACCAGGCGGCAAGCCAGCAGGCGTCCCGGGGCCGGCTGCTGAGACTGCGGCGCAGCACGCGCAGCAGCAGCACGCGCCGGGCGCGCGCCGTGCCCGCCGTGCCCTGATCAGCCATCAGCCGCGGCCAATCCCGCTGCTTCGGGCGTGAACACGCCGCGGTACCGGGGGTCCTGCCACAGTTGGTGATGCGGCTGGAGCCGGCCCAGCTTTCCTTCGTCCAGCCAGGCGACGAGGTCTGCCCGTGCCGCCGTGGCGGCGCGGTGCGCGATGATCAGGCAGGTACGGCCGCCGAGCTGGCTGGTCAGTGCCTCGCTGACCTGCATCTCAGTGACCGTGTCGAGGCTGGACATGGCATCGTCCAGGATCAGCAGCCGTGCCTCGTCCGCGTGCGCGAATGCGCGGGCCAGCCCGATTCGCTGGATCTCCCCGCCTGACATCGGGGCCTCGTCTGACGGCGTATCCAGCCCGGCTGGCAGGCGCTGGAGAAATTCGGCGGCGGATGCGGCCCGCGCAGCGGACAGCACTCGCGTGGCGGACGGGCGCGAGACCCCGAACTCGATCGCCTCGCGTGGCGTACGGCCGAACAATGCTGGCCGGTCGAACGCATAGACGATGGCACGCCGCAACTCGGCGCGATCGATACTGGCAACCGGGATGCCGTCGAGGATCACGGCGCCCGCGTCCGGATCCAGCAGCCGTCCGGCGATCGCGGCGAGCAGCGACTTGCCCGCTCCTGAGCGGCCGACCACCGCGACCACCGTGCCGCCGGGAATGACGGTATCGACGCTGTCGAGAACCCGCTCGCCGCCGCGCAGCACCGTGACCCCGCGCAGCTCCAGGCAGCCCCGGCCCGGCGGCAGCAGCCTGGCGCCGTGGGCGGTCACCGGCTCACCGAGCGGATCCGCCACCCGCCTCGCGCCGGCGCGGGCACGGGCAAGCTGACCGAGCCGGCCGATCGATGCGCCGATACCGGCTCCCATCACGGCGTACTGGCTGGCTGCGAGCAACTCACCCGGGCTGATCCGGTGGGCGGCAAGCTCGATCCCGGCGACTCCGAGGACGGCGACCTGAAGCAGCGGAATGATAACGGAGCCCTGCGCCGCGACCCGCGCCTGGATTCGCCAGAACGCGCGGCCGTGCAGGCGCACTGCGGCGAGCGGGACGAGCACCCGGGCCGCTTCCTGATCGTGGGTGCCCGCCGCGGCTATGGTGCGCGCGCCGGCCAGCGCATCGACCAGTCGCGCTGTGATCGCACCCTGGGCCTGCTGATAACTGACAGTGATGTCGGATACGTCCCGGACGAACCCACGGAGCACGATGGCGAGCGCGGGAAGCCCGGCGGCGAAGGCCACCGCGAGCCAGGGATCGATCAGGGCGAGAGCGATGATGCTGCCGGCCGGCGCGATGACGGCGGCCACAGCCAGAACGCCGCTGGCAGGTGCGCTGCCCGCATCCGCTGCGCCACCAATCACCCGGCCGGTCAAGTCGCCGGCGGGAAACCGTTCGGGCAGGCGGAGGCCAGCGGCGAAGATGCGTCCGGCCAGCCTGTGCCTGAGCCATTGCGTGGCGGCGGCCGTGCTCATTCCGGCGGCGTACTGGCCAAGCGCCCCGCAGCTCACGATGACGACGATCAGCGCGATGCATCCGGCCAGCCAGTAGGCGGTGTGGCTCGCCGCGCCCGGCGCAGCCGCCACATCCAGAACGACATCCACGGTGTGCCCCGCGACCGCCGGAAGCAGCGTGTCCGCGACAGCCCCGGCAATCGACGTGACGGCGAGCAGGGCGGTCCAGTGCGCGCCTCGCCAGGCCATCCGCAGCAGCAGCCGGTCGGCGGCGCGGCGCAGTGCCCGCTCGGCGGCATCGCCACCATGTCGCACGTGGTCTGCCACGGGGGTCCTCCGGCCAAGGGCACGGCGCGGAGGCGGCGTCGATGCACGCCGCACTCCGCGCCGCGCCCGTTATTCGTGGGCCCGCGTGCTACAGGCAGAGCGTGACGCTGGCCGTGCTGTCGCAAAGCAGCAGGCTGAGGCCGCTGTGGTTGCCCCCGCCCCCGCCACCGTGCCATTCGCGATCGCTGTTCAGCTCCAGGGCCTGCATGTCGAGGAGCGCCATGTCGGTGTTACCTCCTTGTGATGACGGATATTTCTTGCGGTCCCCGGCGAACACGCCCAGGGACGTCTGAGTGGCCGTTGGCGCAGGCCGCCGGGTCATCCGAGCGCTGCGCGGGGCCGTGGCACGGCAGTTCCCCACCGTCAGGCGAGAGGGCCCGGGCGAGGCCGAGGAGTATGCCGGCGGTGCCCGTGGCGAGATCCATCGAGAGCCGGAAGAGATTCTCACCGGGGAACGCGGTGCCGCCGCGGTAGCTGATCGCGTGCCAGGCCAGGCGGCGGACATGCGCGGCGACCCGGGGGTCACACGCCACGCGATCCGCGCGCTGGCCGCGCGACAGATACAGCATCATCCCGGCACGGCCCCTGAAGAGGCCGGGCAGAGCGTAATAGGTCGAGCAGGCGGCGGCCTGGATGCCCGCTGCCGCCCGCTCGAATCCGGCGTCCCGGCGATGAGCGAGAAAGTCGTCGATGACGAGCCCGATGCCAGCGCTGCCGCCGTCGAGGTAGGGCATCGAGCGCCAGCCCTCGTCCACCATCAGCGCGCCGTGGCCGTTGGACACGCACCGGTCCAGGTCCGCGCCGAGCGCCGCGGCAGCAAGATCCAGGTATCCGGGGTCACCGGTCCGCTCGAACATCCGGATGAAGAGCAACGCAGGCCCCGACGGGCCGCGCAGCAGGCCGGCCGGGCCGCCGTCCCCCCTGGACGCCCGCACCGGGGCCTGGGCGGCGACCATATCGGCGGCACGCAGTGCGGCCTCGCGCAGCCGTACCTCCCCCGTGGCGTCGCCGAGGTGCAGCAGTGCGAGGGCCAGGCCGGACAGGCCGCCGCGCAGGTCGATCCCGAGCCTGTCCCAGCGCTCCGCAAGGCAGATCTCCGCTACCCGCTGCGCTGCCCCGGGATGGCCAAGGCGGCTGAGCACGCTCGCTACGCCGATCATGCCGTCGTACAGGCCCAGACGAGCACCGGCCAGCGGCTCCGCGGTGTGCCTGACAAGCCAGTCGATATGCCCGGGCAGGTTCTCCCGCGCCAGCCTCGGCGATGGCATGGAGCACGCCAGCGGCGCCGGTGGCGACGCAGAGCCCGCCGACCGGTGTCGCGAACTGCTCGATGTCACCGGGGAAAAGCCGGTCATCGCGCGACGGGGTCGCGCTGCGATGGATCGCCAGCACCAGGGATCGCCGGGCTTCCTCCCATCCGCTCCGGTCGGGCGTGATCGGCGGTACCGGCCCGGGGCCTGGCGTGGCGGCGCCATCGCCTGATGCTCGCGCGGCCCGGCGCCGCCCGGGCCCGGCGATGACGCGGACCGCGCCGTCCAGGAAGTCGCGCGCGACCGGAAAGTGCTCCGCGATCACCTCAGCGACATGCTCCGCCTTACCCCCGTCGAGCGCGAACAGCGTCGTGAGCGGCATGAACATCGCCAGCTTGACGCAAGCGAGGCTGTAACAATCGATGTCGAATCCGGTCCGGTCCCGCGGCGCCATGAAACCCGGGTTACCGAGCACCGGCCGCTTGCCCTCGCTGATATGCGCGGCCGCCTCGAAATCGATCAGCGCGACGCTGTCGTCCGGACGGATCAAGATGTTGAACATGTGCAGGTCGTTGATGACAATGCCGCGCTGGTGAATCGCCTCGACCGCCCGATCGAGGCCGGCGCAGATGCCCAGGGCCCAGGAGGTGTAGTCAGCGATCTCGGCCGGGTCGGGCACCGCCGCGATCAGCGGATACCGGCGAGCGTAGAGGGAGTTCAGCGGCACACCGTCAACATGGTCCTCAACGAGGAAATGATGGCCCCCGGCCTCGAAGTAGCCGTGGACGCCCGGCACGACACCCAGGCCGGACAATTGCCGCAGGATGTCATACTCACGCCGGAGCCGGGCCACGGCGTCAGAGCCATCGGCGGCGAGACCGGCGTAGGGCCGGGCCTCTTTGAGCACGACCGGTTCCCCGGTTCGCGAGTCCGTGCCTGCGTAGACTCCGCCGCCATTCGAGAAATGCAGAGCCTGGTCGATCTTGTAGGGCAGATCCTTGATCGTGACCGCGTTCCGGGCCGCGAGATGCGGGCCGAGGAAGGGGGGCAGTGTGACCCATGCCGGAATTGCGAAGACTGGCGTGCGCAGGTCTGGCACCAGTTGGCCGGTGTCGTCTTCGATGGCCGGGACGACCTCGCCGCCAGCATTTCGGCAATACCGCTCCGAGAAGCTGCCGTAGCGCACATAGAGCGGGCCATCGCCGTATCGCAGGTCGCTCAGGATGTAGGGCCCGTGTTCGCCGCCGATGAGGCTGTTCAGCTCAGCGAGTATGCGCTCGCAGGACGTGTCGTCCATCGGGTAGATGGCGGCGAGCTTGCCGCTGGTGCCGCGCGGGGCATACTTGGCATTCCGGGTGTGCAGGGCCAGCGGGCTGCGGAGAAACTTGAACGAGAGCCCTCGCGGCACGCAGTAGTCAAATAGCTTGCCGAGTACTCTTTCTGCATTATCGGCGCTGGCGGACACATGGATCTTCCAGCCCTGGGCCGGGACCGGGCCACCCGGCGGCACGTGCAGCTGCCACTCACCGAAGCTAGCCCGGGTCCAGCCTGCCGGTAGCGGGCGAGTGGCAGCAGCGAAGTGCCGCTGCGCCGTACTACTGCCGTTCGGAGAATCATAAAACAGTGGGTCAGCGAGGCAGAACAATTCGTACCGCTTATCCACGTAAGCTCCCATACGGAACCAGGCGATAAATATCGTCAATAGGTAGCAGCTGCGACTTTCTGGCACCTCCAGGGCTCATGTTTCCGGCTGGCTCGCCTGCCTTATCGAGGCTCCCAGGGCGCTGCAGGCGAGACAAGTGACGACCGTCATGAATTCATGGTGAGCCATGCACAGCACGAGCAGTGACGGATATCACCTGCCGCGCGATGGAATGCTTCCGGCTGACGTGAGAAGGGCCAATGGCCAGGAAAGGCAGGAGGGCATGGATCGCGGACGGCCCGGCCCGGCAGGCGGTCAGAACCAGCCAGCGCCGCTGGCGATCCGTATGGCGTCTACGCGGTTACGGCCGCCGGTCTTGGTGATTGCCCTGGAGAGGTAGTTCCGCACGGTGCCGACCGAGAGACAAAGGTCCCTGGCGATCTCCGCCGTCGTGGCACCCTCCGCGGCAAGCCGAAGAGCGTCGAGTTCCCGTGCGGTCAGCGGGTTCTTCACGGTGTTGAGCGCGGCGAAAGCGAGTTCGGGATCGATTACCTTCTTGCCCCTGGCCACTCGCCGGACGGCCTCAGCCATGAACTCAGGTGCAACGTCCCGCGCGACGAACCCAGTCGCATGCGCGGCCACCGCGCGCCGGACACTGGCAGGATCCCGCTGCTCGCCCATGATAAGTGACCGGCAAGAGGGTAGTTCCGCATGCAAAGCGCGTGCGGCGGCGAACCCGTCGGCACCGGGGAGAGCGGCCGCCAGAACGGCGACGTCAGGCCGGAATGCTAGCGACGCGGACACCACCTGGTCACCACGCCGCAGTTCCACGATCACATCAATATCGCCCGCACAGGAGAGGAAGGCCACTAGCCCCGCCCGGATTAAGGATGTCTGCTCCGCGATGAGTGTCCTGATCATCCCTGTTTCCTCGGTTCATTCCTGCCGTCCTTGCACTGGCGGCCTGGCGTGCCAAGTCACGCGTCCATACGAGCAAGACCGTCTTTCTCTCGTTCGGGCAACCCTGTCATCGATACAAGATGCCATACAAAGGGTGACCACTGAAGCCCACAGAGTAATCGGCGAGTCTACCGACGGGTGGCGGCGGGCCGGCCACCGCCGCCGAGCCCTACGCAACCGGCCGTAGCCCAGCCGGTACACGCGTCCCGGATGCCCCCGCCGGGCTCGGCCTGCCGGGGCCGGGCCGGCGCATCCGCGAGCTGTCACGTTAAACGGGACGGCGCGTGCGCCGTCCCGTTTAACCCAAGTCCGCTGTGCCGGGCACAGCCGACGTGGCCCCCCCGCGTGGGCGTCAGCCCTTGATTATGTTGTGCACGGGCGAGGCCTGCGGCTGGCCAGGGTCAGACTCTAGGTCTTTCATGATCGGCAGCAGCGTCTTCCCGAAGGCCTGGAATGTCGCCTCAGATTCCCACACGTCGAACACCTGGATCAGGCCGTCGGCTTCCATGGCCACGTGGTACAGCCTTCCGGGGGGCGACCCGGCGCCAGCCTCCTCGAGCCGCTTGATTGTGTCGTCGTACCGCGCCGGCGTGAACGAAGTGGGCGTGAAGTACATACCGAGTGCCATGTTTATGGTTCCCCTCAACATCTCACGATTCTGGCCACAGGCAATATTGCCGGCCCCGGATCGCGGATTAGGAGAAATCCTAGCGAAATACCCTCCTAATTGCAAATTAATCGGAAATCCCTCCCGAGCGTTCTGGAGGTGATCATTCTCTGATAGCCGGCTCTTATTTCCAGATAGGCATGAGATTTCCAGTGCGACGATGCCTCGCTTGACTCTCGGGTAACAGGAGACTCCAGGGTCGAGGGATGATGATGCACCCAGAGATCACCGTGATGAACGACCGTGAACGGCGCAAGCAGATGCTCGCCGCGGCGGATCGGAGCCGGCGGGCCAGGCTGGCCCGCGGTGAGGCTCGGGCCGCCAGGCGTGCGCGGCGGCTCGCGTGCCACGATTCCGGTGTGCGGGGGCCGCAGCGACTGAAGGTTCTGCTGAAGGGGGTGCGGTGGTGGCGGTGCGGGTAGCGATCGGCGACTTCTCCCGCATGACGCACCTGAGCGTGACGGCGCTGCGCCATTATCACGAGGTTGGCCTGCTGTGTCCCGCCGAGATCGACCCGGACTCTGGCTACCGGTTCTACGCCCCCGGGCAGGTCCAGATCGCACAGGTCATCCGCCGGTTCCGGGACCTCGGCATGCCATTGGACGAGATCAGGGCAGTGCTTGAGGCACCGGACCCGGCGGCCCGCAACCAGGTTGTGGTCGCTCACATGCAGCGGATGGAATCTCAGCTTGCGGCGACCCAGTCCGTCGTAGCCTCGCTCCGCAGCCTGCTGGAGCGGTCCGCGGCGCCGATCACGGTCTCCCATCGCCGGGTGAGCACTATCCGGGCGGTGGCTATCTGCGGCAAGGTGCCGTTCCCAGGCCTGGACACCTGGCTAAGCACGGCGCAACAGGAGATCGATGCCGTCCTGGCAGCCGCGGCGGTGCCGCCGGCAGGCGCACGAGCAGCGCTGTACTCAGCCGAGTTCTTCCAGGATGAGGCCGGTGACGTGACAGCCTACGTCCCCGTCACAGCGGACCTGCGCGGCTCTGGCCGGGCAGGAATGCTGGAGATCCCGGCGGCTGAACTGGCGGTCGCCATCCACCGGGGTCCGCTTACCGACCTGGACCAGACCTACGGCGCACTCGGCACGTACGTGGCCGAGCGCGAGATCGGCGTGGACGGGCCGATCCGCGAGCACTACCTGGTCAGCGAATCCGACACCGACGATGAGTCCCGTTACGTGACCGAGGTGTGCTGGCCGGTCTTCCAGACGATGCCCTCCTAAGGACGATTCCTCGGCCGAAGCCCTAGTCTCGCGGTCATGAGTGCTTCGACGCTGAAGGTGCTGGTGACCGGTGGCACGAGCGGCCTGGGCCTGGCGATGGCCTCCGCCCTGGCCACGGCGGGCGCAAGGGTCGCGCTGACCGGCCGGTCCGCCGCCCGGGCGGCCGCGGTCGCCGCGGAACTGCCGGGCGCGGCCGGGGTGGGGATGGACGTGCGGGAGGAATCCTCGGTGGCCCGGGCGGTCGGCCAGGCGTGGTCGCGGCTGGGCGGCATCGACATGCTGGTGAACAACGCCGGGATCGGCATGCGCACGGTCAACCCGCAGTTCATGACCCACCCGCAGGGTTTCTGGGAGGTGCCGGCCGGTGGGTTCCGTGCGGTGATCGAGACCAACCTGACCGGCTACTTCCTGGTGGCGCGCGAGGTCACCCCGCGGATGCTGGCCGCCGGCGGCGGCCGCATCGTCAACATCTCGGTGAGCCATTCGACCATGCACCGGGCCGGGTTCGTCCCCTACGGGCCCTCCCGGGCCGGCAGCGAGGCGCTGTCGAAGATCATGGCCGCCGACCTGCGGGACACCGGCGTCACCGTCAACCTGCTCCTGCCCGGCGGCGCGACAGTCACCGGCATGCTGCCGCCCGGCGCCAGGCCCGCGGGCCAGCGGTTCCTCGACCCCGCCGTGATGGGCCCGCCAATCGTGTGGCTGGCCTCGGACGAAGCAGCCGGCGTACACGACGAGCGCATCATCGCCGCCGAATTCGAGCACTGGCTGCGCGACAGGAAAGCCGCTGAGGGGGACCCGGGCAGCCCTTGACTTCCATGAATGAGATCTGATGTGCTGAACATTATGTATCTGTCTTCTTAGCGCCGGACGTGGCGCGCCAGTCCAGAGTCGGGGAGCAGATGTGCTGACCGGAACCGCTGTTCCCCGGCCCAGGGACTGCACCTTCAGCCCTGGTGACTGGGAAGTCCTCGGGCGCTACTGGCATCCGATCCTGTTCGGCACCGATGTGGCTGACGCGCCCGTCAAAGCCAGACTGCTCGACGTTGACCTGGTTGTATACCGGACAAGCAAGGGCGTGGTAGCCGCCAGGGATCTGTGCATGCACCGGGGCAGCCCACTGTCCATGGGGCATATGCAGGGAGATGAAATCGTCTGCGCCTACCATGGCTGGCGATACGGCCCACGGGGTGAGTGCGTGCGGATTCCATCCCAGCCCGCGGCAGTGCGAATAACACCACGTGCGCGGCTTATGACCATCAATTGCGCAGAGCGCTACGGGCTTATCTGGGCCTGCATATCGGAGCCCGCCGCGGGCCTCCCGGAGTGCCCGGTACTCGAGAATCCCTCGTATAGATTCCTCCAGCTGGGCATGCAATCATGGCAGACCTCGGCGGCGCGCCAGGTCGAGAACTTCATGGATGTGAGCCATTTCCCGTTCGTGCACGCGGGCACATTCGGGAACCCGGATGCCACCGAGGTCGCACGCGTTGACGTGGAACAAACCCCCCGCGGGCTGCATTACGATTTCCCGTACCTGGCCAGCAACCCAAAGAATTCCCCGCTTGGCGGCAGCGAGGTCATCCAGCGCTATACCACCTATGACGTGACCCTGCCCTTTACCGTGCAGCTGACCATAGCGTATCCAGAGAAGGGCGCGGGACGCGCTCACGTAGCGTTCGATATAGCTTCACCGGTTTCCGCGCGGGCAACGAATATCTTCTTCGTTGCGGCCCGCAACTTCGATTCACATATCCCGGATGAGGAAATAATCGCCTACGACCTGAGCATTGCCGCCGAGGACCGGCCGATCGTCGAAGGCCAGCGCCCGGAGGAACTCCCGCTGGACCTGGGCGAGGAACTGCACGTCCAGGCCGACATCGTCACCATCGCGTACCGCAAAAGGCTGCAGGAGCTCGGGCTGGGCCGCTCATGGAGTGCATGACGTGCCGGTTCAGAGCATCGCGACGGCATCCATCTCTATCAAAACGCCCCGGCCCAGCAGTTCTTTGACCACTATCCCGGTTGCCGCGGGGAAGTCCTCCCCGAAGAACTCGCGACGGACGTCGGCGACCGTGCGGTACCCCTCCCGGGACACGATGTAGTCGGTGGTCTTCACCACATTGGCGGGCCCCGCGCCCGCTTCGGCGAGGATTCGCGCCAGCTGAGCGAAGATCTCCCGCGCCTGGGCGGCCACGGTGCCGCCCTCGGCCGTGCCGTCTGGCCGCGCCGCGGTGAGCCCCGAGATGAACAGGGGGGTCCCGGCCCGGGCCACCGCGGCGACGTAGGTCCTGCCCGCGAACGTGGGGTCGGACGCACCCAGCACACGCCGGCCACCCTGCTGGCCCGGTGGCGCCGCCTTTCGGCGATGCGGCTCGACCAGGCCGATGAGGACACCGTGCGCGCCATCCGGGTGCACGAACACCCGCCGGCCCTCCTCATCGACGGTGGGCACCTGATCCACCAGCCGCATCCCGGCCGCCTCGACCGCCCGGATCGCATCTTCGAGGGAATTCACGCGCAGGCACAGATGATGGAGCCCTTCACCCCGGCGGGCCAGGAAACGCTCGAGTGAGCCCGCCACCGGGGCCACCGCCGCGGGCTCGATGAGTTCCAGGACCACCCCCGCCGCGCGAAGCACATGCGACCGGAGCCCCTGGCCGGGCAGGTCCTCGGTCCATTGCGGCTCGAATCCGAGCGCGGCAAAGGTCTGCTTCGCGCCGTCCGCATCGCGCACCGCGATGGAAACGTGCTCCACGGCCGTCACGATTGGCTCGCTCATGCGTCCTCCCGCTGGTCAGGCCGCCGCGGCGCCCGCAGCCGGTCGTGCGCAAGCTCAGCCACCTCGGCACGCACCCATTTGCCGACATCGTTGCGGGGCAGCCGGTTCACCGTGACGAGTTCCTCGGGCCAGAAAGCCTTGGTCACTCCGCGAGCCTCGAGGAAGGAGCCGATCTCGCTGAGCGTGACCCCGGCCCCGGCGGCGGGCTCCACCACGGCCACGCAGCATTCCCCGAGACGCGCGTGCGGAACGCCCACGATGACCACATCGCCGATCCCCGGGCAGGTTCGCAGCACGCCTTCGATCTCGCCCACCGGTATCTTCTCCCCACCCCGGATCACCAGCTCGTTGATCCGCCCGGTGAGCACCAGGTAGCCGCTCCCGTCGAAATGACCGAGGTCACCGGTGCGGTAGTTGCCCTTCCCGTCGAGGAACCTGGAGCTGAACTCCCGGCCCTGCAGGTAGCCGGGGGTGACGGACGGCCCCGTGAGCACGACCTCCCCGGCACTCGTCCCCGCCGATCCCGGCAGCGGGTCGATGCTGACCATGGTCTCGGGCTGTGGCCGGCCGCAGGTGCCGATGGCCCTGGTCACGTCGTCTCCGGGCCCGGTGGACGCGACATGGCCCGCTTCCGACATCCCGTACGCGAGGGAGAGCCGTCCCGGGAGCTGTTCGACTGCCTGCTGGGCCAGCGCGGCGTCGAGCTTGGCTCCCGCGCAGGTGAACACCCGAAGCGACGCGAGGCTTGCCGCATCGCCGCTGCGGCGGGCCATGAGGTCGGCCAGATGCGTGGGTGTCCCGGCGCTGTGGGTGATGCGGTGTTCCCGGGCCAGCCGTAGCATCTCGCCGGTGTCCCAGTTCGCTTGCATCACGATGCGCCCGCCCGCCAGCAGGCCAAGCCGGACCCCGTAGAAATGGCCATACGTGTGCCCGACCGGCAGCACGGCGTGGAACACGTCGTCCTCGCCGAGTTCCTGGCGCTCGGCGGTCGATCTCACGGCCACCATGGACGTGTTGTGGGTATGCAGCACGCCCTTGGGTTCGCCGCTGCTGCCGGTGGTGAAGACCATGTTGGCCACGGCGTCGGCGGCGGGCGGGCCGGGCAGGTGTCGGGCCGCCCGCGTCCCGTTGCCGACAACGGCGCCGTAGCCGGTGACCCGCACACCGGCTCCGGTCGCGGGCCGGGGACCACCGTCCCCGACCACGATCATGGTGCAGCTCCCGCCTTGCCGTGCGAGCACGGACATGATTGCCTCGGCCGGCCGGTGCCGGCGGAAGGCCGCGACCGTCACCACCACCCGCGGCCGGGCAAGGCTGAGGATCCGGCCGAGCTCGCGGGAGCCGAGCGCCGGCATGACGTTCGCCACGACCGCTCCGATCCGTTCCGAGGCCAGGACGGCAGGCACGAACTGGCGGACGGGTGGCAGCGCGACCAGCACGACGTCGCCCGGTTCCACACCCAGCATCAGCAGGCCCCCGGCCAGGTCCAGGGTCTCGGCAGCGAGTTCGGCATAGCTGTAGGCGCCACCACCGTCCACAACGGCGATCTTGGCGGGGTGCTGCCCGGCGTGGGCAAGCACATGATCGAGCAGGATCTCGTCCCGCCAGAACCCGCGCCGGTGGCATTCGGCCGACCACTCTGCGGGAAACGGCGGGTCATAGGCGGCGAGCCGGGAACCGGCATCGGTCCCGGCGCCACGCCTGCCCGCTTCCGCCGGTGGCGGGGCCGCGCTCATCGGTAGCTGGGCTCCACCGGGAGTACCCGGTATCCGCCGTCGCCGGTCGGCTCGATCAGCCGGGCGTCGTGGCCGGGCAGCACCTTCATCCCGTACCGCTCGACCAGGCGCCGTACCTTGTGCGCGGAGTGAGCCCACCGTTCCAGGTCATGGTGCAGCAGGCTGGGGACAAAACGCTTGCCCCATGAGTCCGCGAGGTAGATCGTGTCGGAGGCGATGAGCATCCAGCCGCTTTCCGCCAGCCGGACGGCGACCCCGAGCGTCCCCCAGGTATGGCCGGGCAGCGTGACCAGCCACACACCCGGCAGCAGTTCAAAGTCGGCGAAGACCTCGACCGCCCGGTCGGGGAGCAGGCCGGCGAAATCGGCCCGGGTGAATCCCTGCGGGCTGGTCACCCCCCAGACCGTGAGCAGGTCGTCGCGGAGCAGCCCGCCCTTGACCCGCGCACAGCCGCGCAGCTCGTCCTCGCCGACGTAGATGCGCGTCCGGGCCGGGTCGAACAGCCGCACGTTGCCGCCGTGATCGGTATGCAGGTGCGTGATGACCACATGGCCGAAGTCTGCCGGGGTGAGCCCGAGCTGCTCGAGGCGCTGGGTGAACAGCCCGTCCGGGCCGGGATCGTAGGCCATGGCTTCCCCGTAGAACCGGTCCCGCCATTCCTGCTGGTAGTTCACGCTCACGGCGGTGTCCACCAGCACCCTGCCGTCGGTGTGCTCGATCACATAGACGTAGATGGGGTGGCGCAGGATCCCGGTCGTGCGGGTCGGCTGCCCGCTGGTAGCGATCCGGTCCGGGTGCCCGCTCAGCGCGAGTTCGTAGTCGAGTGAGGTGTTGCCACATTCGATGATCTTGAGTTCGAGAACGCCCATATCTGGCCCGTACCTACCCGCCCGCCGTCGCTGTCACGTGGTCTGCGGCAACCCGAGTACCGCCGCGAAGTTGTCGCCCGCCAGGCCGCGCAGCTTTCCCTGGGGGATCGGCGGTAGCCCCAGCGCCGCCGCCTCGTCGTTGACGGTGCTGAGCTTCTCCAGCAGCGCGACCGGGTCATAGAGGAAGCCGGGGTAGTCCGAGCCGAAGAAGATCTTCTCAAGCGGGACGAACGACGGCTCACAGCGATGCAGGAGCAGGAACAAGTCGCGCCGCGTCACGGTGGCGATCAGGTAGGACAGCTCGGCATAGAAGTTCGGGTGCTTGGTGAGCAGGAACAGGGCCTCGTCCACCCAGGGGATGCCGCAATGGGCAATGATGATCCGCAGGTCCCGGAACTCACGCCCGATGTCGTCGAGAATCGCCGGCCTGCCGAGCTCAAGCTTGGCGTCAATGCGCGTCGAGCCCGCCTGATGGATCATCACCGGGATATCCAGCTCAGCCGCCTTCCGGTAGATGGGGAAGGCCAGGTCACGGTCGTTGGCGGCCCAGTGCTGGTACATGGGGTAGAGCTTCAGCCCGGTGAGGCCCAGGCCGGTCACCGCGCGGTCAAGTTCAGCCACCGCGGCCCTGGGGCCCTGATACGCCGGGTTGACCGATGCGAACCCGATGAAGCGCCCGGGATCTTCGGCCACGACCGCCGCGATGTAGTCGTTGCACTTGTCGGGGTGCGGCGGGCCGGGCACGCCGAGCCGGCCATCGACATCGACGGTCCCGATCAGGCGCCCATCCAGGAACTGCGGTGAGATGGCCAGCACGACGACCTTGTCAAATCCCGGGTGATCGCGCGCCGACTCGGCCGGGCCGATGATGGGCATCCCCCGGAGCGAGAGGCCGCTCGCTTCCCATTCCGCCTCGGTCGGGAGGTGGTGCGAGGGGAGCCTGCCAGTGCTCCGGTAGATGCACAGCGATCCCTCACGGCCGTAGGCCGCCGTGAATTCCGGATCGTCGGCCATGGCGAGAATGTGGCTGTGCGCGTCGATGATCAAGGTTGGCCCGGATCAGGTCCCGGCGCTCAATCGGTCGTCGTGCCGGCCGTCACCGCCACCGGGACGGCCGCCCGTTGCCGGCCCTCGGCCCAGTGCCACACCAGGTACACCGCGACGGCGACGACAGTCCCGGCCCAGATGCTCAGGTCGGCATTGCCCAGCGCCTTGCTGCCTGGTCCCACGAACAGCGGCGAGTCGTTGAGGAAGAGCAGGGCGGCGATGGTGCCCAGGATGAACGCCGTAAACGCTTTCGGGCTCACCCCGCTGCGGTACCAGTACCTGCCGCCGGTGCTGTTCAGCAGGTCTTCCGGGTTCTCGTAATTCAGCGTCCGGCGGTTCACGAAGTGGTCGATGAGGATGACCGCGTTCCAGGCGGCGAGCCAGGCGATGCTCAGGCCGAGGAACTCCTCGAAAGAGCCGATGAAGTTGTAGATGAACAGGGCATATATCCCGCCGAAGGCGACCAGCACGGCGTCCGCGATGATCGTCAGCGGCCGCGGCACCTTGAGCCCGAGGGCGAGCAGGGCCAGGCCGGAGGTGTAGGCGTCCAGCACGCCGGTGGTCCACGTGCTCACGACGATCACCAGGACGAACAGGATGAGGTACCAGAGCGGCAGGAACGTCGGGACCGCGGTGATCGGGTCGGACGCCTTCAGCCCGAAGGCGATCAGCAGCCCGATGAGCAGGACGGCCGTGTAGCCGATGTTGCTTCCCCAGAAGACGTTCGCGACGATCGACCTCGCTGAGGTCTGCTTCGGCAGGTATCTGGCGTACTCAGAGGCGTACGCGGTCCAGCCCCAGCAGCCGGACGACATGAGGATCATGAAGGCGAAGAACCAGCTCGCCACCACGTTCGTCCCCGCTGGCGGCGACAGGTACTCATTCCAGCCGATGTGCGCGAGGTGCCCGTGGATGAGCAGGGCGGGCACCAGGCCGAGCAGCAATACGGCCGAGAGGATGGACAGCGGCTTCTGCAGCTTGAGAATCGTGGCGTGGCCGGCCAGCGACCACAGGAGCAGGCCACCCAGCACCACGATGAAGGAGATCACTTCCACCACCGTCGTGTTGGTATGTGGCCATTCGTGGGTGACGGCCGCCGAGATCAGCAGGGCCGCGACGACGCTCACCACGGTTTCCCAGCCGACCGCCCCCAGCCAGGTCAGCAGCGTGGGGAGAAGCTGCCCACGGCGGCCCATGGTGGCCCGGCCGACAACCATGGTGGAGGTGCCGTAGCGGGCTCCGTACACGGTGAAGATCCCCAGCCCGATCGTGCAGATCGCCGCCAGGAGGATGGCCAGCAGGCTCTGCCAGAGATTCAGGCCAAGGAACGGCAGGAGGCCCCCGACGACAAGGCCATTGACATAAAACGTGCCACCCAGCCAGATCCAAAAAAGCCGGCGCGGCGTCCCGCCTCGCTGGCTTTCCGGAATGATGTCGATTCCGTGGGTCTCAATTTGGAACTCTTCGTTGGCAAGTTCCATCGCGACGCCGGTCTCAGCCATTTGCCCGACCCTCTCCGCACCATGCAGGCCCGCGTGCGGTCCCGGGGCGCCGTCCAGGCCGGGCCGATCGCCAGGTGACATGCCTGGCCGGCTCCCCAGTACCCACCTAAACAAGTACTTGAGATGATAAGTATGATATCTTATATGCCAAGCGTCAAGGCCCTGGTAGATACCGCTTTGCCCCTCCGTTCCGCGCACGGCTGGATCCCATGGACGAGTCAAAGACCTACGGCCCGGACCGCTGGCCGGGGGGCGCACGCTCCGCGGTGGCCATCACCTTTGACTTCGACGCCGAAGAGGTGTGGATAGCGGCGGACCCGGCGAACGCCTCGCGTCCCGGTGTGCTCTCGCAGGGCACGTATGGCGCCAAGGTCGGCGTCCCGCTGATTCTGCAAATCCTCGAGCGGCGGGAGATTCACGCCACTTTTTTCGTTCCCGGCCGCGTTGCGGAGCGCTACCCGAAGGTCGTGCGGGCCATTGTCGGCGCCGGCCATGAGCTCGCCCACCACGGGTATACGCACACCTCGCCCACCGCGCTGTCGCCGCAGGCCGAGGAGGACGAACTCACCCGGGGACTGGAGATCCTCTCCTCGTTCGGCCGGCCGACCCGCCGGCTACCGATCCCCGTCCTGGGAGTTCAGCGAGCACACCCTGGCGCTGCTGGCCAGGCACGGGTTCGGCTACTCCTCCAACCTCATGGACGACATCCGCCCCTACCGCCACGGTGCTTCCGGAATCGTCGAACTGCCGGTGCACTGGACGCTCGACGACGCGCCGCACTTCTCCTTCAGCGGGTCAAGCTGGACCAAGAAGATCGCGACGGTCGATGAGGTGCGGTCCATCTGGGCGGATGAGCTGGCGGGGCTGCATCAGCTCGGCGGGAGCGCCATTCTCACCATGCATCCCCAGGTGATCGGGCGCCCGGGCAGGCTCAGGCTGCTCGAGGAAACGATCGAGGGCCTGCAGGGCCGACCGGAGACGTTCATCGGCACCTGTGCGCAGATCGCCGCCTGCGTGCCCTGACCGGCGCCGGCGCGCACCCGCGCCGCGCCGGCGTTCCGCTACACCGGCCAGCGCTCCAGGGTGTAGGCCATCTCCCAGAACATCCACTCGTACCGCAGGCTCGTCTCGAAGATCTCCGACAGCTCCGCCCGGTGCTGCGGCCCGGCGTCCGCCACCAGGTGATCGAGGACACCCTTGTACTTGATGTTCATGTCGCTGTGGTCCGCCCCGCCGAAGGTGGCCATCCAGTCAGCGACCACGGGGTGGCGCACGATGGGGGCGAGCCGCGAGCCGAACTCGCTGTAGGTCCACTCGCAGGGCAGCAGCCCGACGAAGAGGTCAAGCGGAGTGCCGTAGGCCGCGACCGCCCGCAGGTGGTTCGTGTACGCCCGGCAGGCGGGCGCGAGGCCGGTGTCGAACGAGACCGTGACGGTCTCGCGGAGGCGGCGGACGTACTCGCGCTGCCGGGGCACCTCACTGCGGCCGAAGTCGAGCAGGCGCAGCGCGAACTGCCGGCTCTCCTCGTCGGGCGCCTTCGCCGCGGCCTCGGCGTTGAAGGCGATCGCCGCGTCGATGTAGTGCACGTTCTGGATGAAGTAGAAGAGCAGCTTCTCGTCGGGCAGGGTGCCCTGCTCGATCTCCACGAGGAACGGGTGCTGCATAGTCGCCTGCCAGAGGTCTTCACACGTCGGCGCGCAGCACGTCACAGAAATTGGTTCCGGGCGCCGCGGACGCCCCGTCGGTCACCTGGTTGGTTGCGGTCATGGGTTCCTCCTCAGCTAGCTGCGCGGCAGTGACCTGGCGTTGTATACGTACGCAGGGTCAAGCGGCGTCTCGTACCAGCGCTGGTAGAAGTCGACCGCGAAGGGCTCGACCTGCCGGCCGAGCTCGACCCAGCGCTGCCGCTGCTCCGATGGGGCGTAGATCCGCCCGACCGACTCCGCGAAGTTGGCCCGTACGGCGTCCTCGTCGACGACCGTGACGCGCCCGCCCTCCATCAGGACCCTGCCGTTGACCATGACCGAGTCGAGGTCGCCGGACTCGGCCCGGTCGAGGATCACATCCAGGAAGGGCTCGGCGTCGTACCGCCCGGGCGGGTAGCAGATCCGGTCCTTCTTCACGACGAGCAGGTCGGCGAGCCGGCCCGGCTCGAGGCTGCCGAGTTTGCCCGCACAGCCGATCGCGCGGGCGCCGTTCTGGGCCGCGGCGCGCAGCACGTCCTCGCTCGGCAGCCGTGCCTCCTCGAACCTGCGCGGGATCCGCTGCAGGTAGCAGGCCAGGCGCACCTCCTGGAAGAAGTCCTCATGGTCGGAGAAGGAGATGCCGTCGGTGCCGAAGGCCATCCGGCCGCCGGCCGCCAGGATGTCCCTGCAGCCGGCAGATTCCCGACGAGAGGCGCAGGTTCGAGCCCGCGTTGTTGGAGGCCACCGCGCCCGAGTCGGCGAATATGCCGATCTCGTCGTCGGTGACCCAGACGAAGTGCTCCAGCACGGCGTGCGGGTCAAGGACGCCGAGATCGGCCAGCCGCTGTACCGCCGGCTTGCCGTAGCGCTCCATGCTGAAGAGGCTTTCCGAGCGGGTTTCGACCGCGTGGGTCAGCATGCCCGTGTCGTGCTCGGTGGCGAGGCGATGGCAGCGCAGGTAGAGCTCGTCCGAGCAGGACGGGGTCCAGTCGGGCGCCGCCGCGATCTGGATCCGCCCCTGCCGGCCGTGCCACTCCTTGAGCAGCGTGCCGTAGGTGCCGAAAACCCGGTCAAGGGGCCAGGCGATGCCCATCTGCGAGCCTCGCACCTGCTCGGCGAGCTCGGGCGGCAGCCGCCGCAGGAAGGCCTCGTCCTCCTCGTGGACGATCGTGTTCTGGTCCCGGCACACCAGGCCGAACATGGTCCGCATCCCGGCGTCCTCGTAGGCCTGCAGCGCCGCCGGGGTGCCGAAGTCGGTGAGTGAGGGGCGCCCGTAGAACATGTCGACCGTGCCGGTCTGCCCGCCCTTGATGGCGGTCACCAGCCCCCACAGGATGGCGTTGTAGAGGTCCTGCTCCGCGATCGGCCCCAGGGCCGAGCCGACATAGACGTGCGCCCGTTCGTAGATGAACTGGTAGAGCCCGGGGCCGATGGCCAGTTCCGAGTGGTAGTGGCAGTTCACAAACCCCGGCATGACGAAGTGGTCTGCGGAGCCGAGCACCTTGTCGAAATGACCGTCGTTCTCCAGCTCGGCACGCGGCCCCGCGCGCACGACGGAGTCATCCTCAACGATCAGGGCACCGTCGGGTATCAGGGTGCCTGCCCCGAGCGTCACCACGGGATCCCCGATGACGAGGTATCTGCTCATGCCGATTCCACCTTCCTGCGTCAGGGAGTGCCGCCACCGCTGCTGCCGCCACCGCCGATCCGGTCGAGCACGCGGAGGAAGGCGGCATTGGCCTCCCGGAGAACCTCCTGCTCGTCCACCGTGGTGAGCCGCCGGCCTTCCATGACGATCTTCCCGTCGATGATCGTGGTGTCCACGCAGCTCCCGTTGGCGGCGAAGACCAGGTGGGAGAACAGGTGCTCGGAGTTGCCGGGCACCAGTGGCGTGAACATCTGGCTCATCAGGTTCACCAGGATCACGTCGGCCTTGCGGCCCGGCTCCAGGCGCCCCGTCTGGTGCCCGAGCGCGTCCGCTCCGTTCCGGGTGGCCATCCGCACCACGTCCGGTGCCTGCTGGAGGGAGGCGTCGACCCGGCTGGCCCGGTGGATCAGCGATGCGAACTTCATGACCTCGAACATGTCCAGGGAGTTGTTGCATTCGGCCGCGTCGTGGCCGAGGCCCACGTTGAGCCCGGCGTTCAGCATCTCGGGCAGCCGCGCGATGCCGTTGCCGAGCTTGGCGTTCGACGACGGGTTGTGCGAAATCTGCGTTCCCGTCTCGCGCATGAGGGCTATCTCCTGGTCGGATAGCCAGACGCAGTGCGCCGCGATGCAGTTACGGCCCAGGATGCCCGCGTCGTAGGCCACCTCGGTGGGACGGCGGCCAAAGCGCTGCTTGGAGTTCTCCACCTCGGTCAGCGACTCGTTGAGGTGGATGTGAATTCCGGTGCCGAGCTCGTCGGCGAGCAGGCGCGCGTCCCGCAGCAGTTCCTGCGACGCGAGCGGGAGCCACTCGATCCCGACGTAGACCTCGATCCGCCCGCCTGCCGCGCCGTTCTTGGCGCCGAACGCCGCCCTATTGTCTTCCAGGGTGTCCAGATTGTGCTCGGCGTCGGCCACGTCGTTGGACAGCACGGCCCTGATGCCGATCTCCTCGGCGGCGTCCGCGAGCGCGGTGAGCTGACGGTACATGTCGTTGACCGTGGTGACGCCGCACTTGATGGACTCGCTGTAGCTGGCCAGCGCGGCCCAGTAGGCGGCCTCGTAGTCCAGCGCCCTGATGATCGGGTACCAGCACGTGTCCAGGTACTCCCAGAGCGGCAGATGATCGCTCCACCCCTTGCCCAGCGCCGTGTGATAGTGCAGGTCCACCAGGCCGGGCAGCACGGCCTTGCCGCGCGCATCGATCACGCGTGCGCCGTCGGTACTGTTCCGCGCCAGCACCGCGGCGGTATCCCCGACGTCGGTGATGCGGTCGCCGTCCAGCACGACGGCCCCGTCGGGCAACACATCCCCCGCGTCGTTCATCGTCACGACCCAGCCGCTGGAGATGATGACGCGCTCGCTCATGGCTGTCTGGCTCCTTCCCGCTTACTGCAGATCGAGGACCTGCCGGCCGAGGACCGCCCGCTTGCGGAGCGCGTCGAGCGCACTCTGCACACCGGCGAGCGGGTAGCGGCCGGCGATCGGCACGGTCATCTGGCCGCTGGCCGCCAGGCGGAGGGCGTCCTGCAGATCCTGCCTGGTCGCCGCCACCGTGGCTATCAGCGACGTCTCGGAAAGGATGAACTCGATGGGATGGATGGCCAGCTCCTGGTCCGTGTACCCGGTGGAGACGAACCGGCCGCCCTTTGCCAGGCAGCGGATGCCCGCGGTCATCGACTCCCGGGTGCCGACGAGCTCGAAGAACACGTCCGCGCCGCGCCCGCCGGTGAGCTCGCGCACGGCGCCGGGGAGGCTCGCGTAGCCGTCGGCCTGGGCGACCACGACGCCGTCCGCCGCACCATGGGAAAGAGCGAACTCCCGCTTTTCCGCGGAGTCGGCAACGGCGATAACCCTGGCCCCCGCGTGCCGGGCCGCCTGAACGACGAGGATGCCGACCCCGCCGATGCCGTCGACCACGGCGGTCTGGCCCAGCCGGAGCGACGACAGCCTGACGGCGTGCACCGCCGTCATCCCGGCGCAGCTGAGCACCGCGGCGGTGGCGAAATCCACGGCGGCCGGCACCGGGACCAGGTTGCGGGCTGGCACCACGACGTACTCGGCGTCCCCGCCGTCCATGTTGAAGCCGAGCTGCCCCGGCTCGTTGTCACAGAGGTTGTGCCGGCCGGTCAGGCACTGCTCACAGGTTCCGCAGTAGAGCTTGTTGTAGACGGCGACCCGGTCGCCTGGCGAGCTTCCGGCGCCCTCGCCCGCGGCCGCAACGACGCCCGCGGCCTCGTGACCGATTGTCATCGGATAGGGGTCCGGCTTGATCATGCCGTCGAGGATGTGCAGGTCGGTTCCGCACACGCCGGCGGCGTGGACCCGCACCAGGACCTCACCCGGCCCGGGGGCGGGGTCCGGAGCCTCGTCCACGCGAAGGCTCAGGTCCTCGAAGATTCGGGCTGCGCGCATGAGGGCCAGGCTCCTTCCCGGATCACGCGTCGCCGCGGGGAGGCGTTGCGTAGACCATGTCCCAGAACTGGGATTCGTAGCGAGTGGAGATGTCGAAGATCGAGGTCAGCCGGGCCATGGCCATGTCGTCGGCCGCGCTGGCCAGCCGGTCGAGCAGGCCGGTCGTCTCCTCGACCAGCGAACCGTAGCCAGGCAGACCGAACATGGAAATCCAGTCGGCGTACACCGGGTCAGCAGGCAGCACGGCCATCAGCGGCCTGGCGAACTCGGCATAGCTCCACTGGCAGGGCAGGACCGCCGCCAGCCCGTCGGCGCAGCTGCCCTGTACCGCGGCGCAGAGCAGGTGCCGGGTGTAGGCGTAGCCGGCCGGCAACATCGGCGCCGTATCCCCGGCCGCCTCCGTCGCCCCGCCCAGCCGGCCGAGGAATGCCAGGTTGGCAGGGATCTCGGCGCTGACGATCTGGCCCAGGAAGCGGGTGAGCACGTCGATTGCCGCTCGGTCCGGCGCCTTGCCGATGATCAGGCCGATGGCGCGGGCGTAGTCGGTCAGGTAGGGAACGTTCTGTTCGAAGTAGCGGCGGAACGTCGGGTGGGGCAGCGTACCGTCGCCGATCTGCCGCACCATCGGGTGGCTGACCGCGGCCATCCAGGTTGCCTTGCCGCGCTCGCGCAGTACCTGGGACACCCCCATGCTGCGCAAGTCGGACATGATGTACAGCACATCAGATACCATTCCGCTAGGTCAAGCGTACCGGCCTGGATGCTGGCGGCCCGGGCCGGCGCGCCGCTTACCACAGCGGCAGGCGCACGGGCCGGGCTGACGTCCGGCCCGGGCGATCACCCGTGGTCGGCGGCTTCGGCCAGCGCCCGGAGCTGGTCGTCGCGGACGCTCCGGATGTGATCTCTCAGATGCTTCTCGGCCGCCAGCGGATCGTGGGCGGCGATCGCCTCGACGATTCTGTCGTGCTGGTCCACCGAGGCCTCAATCCGGCCCGGGATTCCCTCGGTAAGGTGCCCGATCCGGGTCAGGTGAGCCCGAAGATTCTCGATCAGTGCCCGGATCCGGCCGTTATGGACCTGCTCGAACAGGACGTCGTCGAACTGCGTCAGCAGCGCGGCGAGGCGGGTGGTGTTGCCCTTTTTCAGCTTCCGGCTCTCGCCGGAAATGCGTTCCAGGCGGGCGCGGCTCTCGTCGTCCATGGACTCGGCCGCTATCCGGACCGCTGCCGTCTCCAGCAATTCGCGGAGCTCATAGATCTCGATCAGGTCCTGGCGCGAGTACTCGGTGACCACGGCTCCCTTGAAGGATGTCGTCTCGACCAGGCCCTCCTGCTCCAGCCGGGTGATCGCCTCCCGCACGGGGGTCTTGCTCACCCCGAGCTGCGCCGCCAGCGTCGCTTCCCTGAGCGGGTGCCCGGGAGCCAGCCTGAGATCGACAATGGCCGTCTTGAGCTTCCTCGTATACCCAGTCGGTGACCTTGCGCCGGTCGTGCTGGCCGCTGAAGACCGATCCCGGCTGAGTTCCGCCGGCACTTCCTGCCTGCGTGGCCACCTACGACCTCCACGTGACTGGCACTCGCGCGCCGCCTGGGCCGGCACCCGAAGGTTCGACCAGCTCAAGCAGCAGCCCCTGACAAGACGCCGGATGGACAAAGGCGATCCGGGTCCCCATGCCCCCGGGCCGGGGCGTCTCATCCACCATCCGCACCCCGCGCCGGCGCAAATCCGACACCGCCTCGTCGATATCGGAGACCTCCATAGCGACGTGATGCAGCGCCGGTCCCCGCCGGTCGACGAACCGGCCGACAGTCCCGGGTCCCGTCGCCTCAAGCAGTTGGAGATAGGAGTCCCCGGCCGGAAGCATACGCTCAACGAACCCCGCAGCGTGCTCCTCGTGCACGCACGCCAGCCCGAGCAGGTCGCCGATTACCTGTGGCGGGCCGTCTCCCGAGTGCGCGAAGGCAACATGGTGAACACGGGTCACTTGCCAGGTTCTGTCCATTTTCCCCAACGGTTCTCCCACGTGCACAGCGCCGGGCACGACCTCATGCTACGAGATATCCTCTTCTATATGTGAAATCCTAGCTGTAGGCTAAGGTGTTTCGGCCTGCAGCTCTGCCATCACCGAGCGCCAGGCGCCGGCAAAGGACCGCACCGTGTTCATGCGCCCGCTGCCTATCGGGAACACGTGCACGGAATCGGCGCCCGCACCGAGCACGGTCCGGATCTGGCCCATGACCCGTTTGCCATTTCCCGCCAGCGCAACCTGCCGCACGAAGCTGTCCGGAAGCTGTTGCGCGGCCAGGGCGGCCTCCTGGAATTCACCGCCCTGATAAGCCTCCCGGACCCGGGTCGAGGTCTCGGGGGCCAGCCCGGCCAGATCGCAGATGTGCGGCGCCGTCTGCGGAAACCAGGCGGCGATCGAGCGGGCGTTCTCCAGGGCCGCATCTTCGTCCTCGTCGATGGCGCCATAGGCGAAGACCGCCACATGGGGGCGCGGCCTGCCAGCCGCCTGGGCTCCCCTGGCGACCTGGCCGATGGCCCAGTCGAGAGCCTCGGGGAACAGGCCGACAAGGAGGATCACGCCGTCGCCGGTCCGTCCCGCGAGCTCGAGCGTCTTCGGCCCGCTGGCGGACAGGAAGACCGGGATGTCAGGGCGCGCCCCGAAGCGAAGGTGCGCGGCATTCATGGCGAAGCCGCCGGCCTCCAGGCTGACATCTTCGCCGCGCCAGAGCAGCCGGATGGCGTCGATCGCGGCCGCGAGCGTGGCCAGCGGGCTCGGGCGCAGCCCCAGCGCCAGCAGCGGACGGTCACCGGCACCGATACCGAGGGTCAGCCGGCCGCCGGATATCTCGTCCACGGTCGCGGCGGCTGCCGCGGTAATCGCCGGGTGGCGGGTGGCGGGGTTGGTCACGGCGGTGCCGAGCAGCAACTGCGAGCCTCGCCGCCGCGGCCAATGTCAGATAGGCGTAACAATTGCGGGCGTGCAGCGAGGAGTCGGTGAGCCATAGCTGGCTGAACCCGAGGCTTTCGATCTCCTCGACCATGCCGCAGAATTCACCGGGCGGGTCAACTCCCTGCAGGACGACACCGGACCGCGGCTCGGTCATCCTTGCTCCTCTCAAAAGTGACGGATGGTGTCAGCCAGCGCGGCGAGACCGGCGGCGACGGGAGCGGTGTCGATCCACTCCCCGGGAGTGTGCTCGCCCGCACCGAATGTGACACCAAGAGCTACGGCGGCGATGCCCACCTCGTAGGCGGCGTTGGCATCGGTGCTCGCGGCGCTGAACTCGCAGTCGATGCCCGCGCGGGCCAGGGCGTCCGCGGCTGCCTTCGCGAGCGGGCTGGCGGGCGCCACGCCGCCGGCCGGACGGCGTCCCAGCTCGGCCACATCGACGGCCAGGTCCGTCCCGGTGACCGCCGTGATGATGCTCGCCGCCCGGTCCGCCAGCTGCTGCAGCGCCGCGGCGGTGCCGGCCCGGAGGTCAGCCTCGAACCAGGCATCCCGGGCTCTGGCGTTGATGGCTTCCCCGCCGCCGATGCTGCCGATGTTCACGCTGCACCGGGCGCCCGGAACGGTCAGATCGGCAATGCGCGCGGCGGCCGCTGCGGCGGCGTGCACCGCGCTGGGCGCGCCGGACCGCTCCCAGACATGCCCGCCGGGCCCGCGGTAGTGAACCCGCCACCGGATCGACCCCACGCCCGTGATCACGACACGGCCGAGGTAGTTGCCCTCGACGGCGATGACGGCCGAGACGGGCTGAGGTCCGTGCGCCAGGGCATGCCGGATCCCGGCGAGGTTGCCCATGCCCTCTTCCGCTACGGTCGCGACCAGCCAGAGCGGGCCCGGCCCGGGACCGGCCAGGAGGGCCGCCGCGGACAGTGCCGCGACGCCGATGCTGTCGTCCCCCACGCTGGGCCCGGTCAGCCGTCCGGGCGTGGCGACGACCTCATGGGGCAGTGCCGCGGGAAACACGGTGTCAAGGTGGGCTGCCACGAGCAGCGCGGGCCCCGGGCCACCGGCCACCTGGCCCCAGACGTTGCCGGCGTCGTCGACGGACGGCGCCCACCCGTCGTCATCCCACCAGCGCCGTACCACGCTGGCACGGTCCCCCTCCGCACCCGTGGGCGCGGGAATGCGGGCCAGCTCCACCGTGCGCTCGAGGACCCGGGCAGCCGCAGCGCTGTCCCGGCCATCCCCGCCGGTCACGGAGCCACCGCCACGCCCGCGGCGACCAGTTCGTCGATCTCGGCGGCGGTGCGGCCCGAGCTGGTCAGCAGCGCCCGGGTGTCCGCGCCGAGCGCTGGCGCGGGCCTCGGGTAGGCGAGCGCGGCCCGGTCCATCCGCAACGGCGGGCCGATCAGCCGGTAGCTGCCTCCCCCCGGCTGGCCCAGTTCCTGGACCGATCCGAGCGCCGCCACCTGGGGACGGTCCAGCACCTGGGACAGGTCCTGGACCTCGGCCGCGGGCACGCCGGCCTCGTGACAGCGGGCCAGCCAGTGCTGGGTTGGCTGGGTGGTGAGCACCGACTCGAAGGCCTCGGTGCAGCTCGTCGCGGTGCGCCACGCGGCCCGCGTTGTCGGCAAAACGGCGATCGGTCACCAGATCGTCCCGCCCGAGCACCCGGCACGCGCGGCGCCACATATCTTCCGAGCCCGCGCCGGCCAGCACCATCCAGCCATCAGCGGTCCGGAACCCGCCGTACGGCGCGAACATGGGCGAGTGCGTGCCCAGCAGGCCCGGCGGCGTACCCGAGGCGAGCACGCCCGCGGCCACGGTGCCCAGGCTGGTAAGGGCGAACTCAAGCAGCGACGATGAGACCAGCCGGCCCACCCCCGTCCGCTGCCGTTCCACGCAGGCGGCGAGCAGCCCCAGCGCGCAGCTGAGCCCCGCCCCGACATCCAGCACCGGCGCGCCGACCTTGACCGGCCCCGACGAGGGTGCGCCGGTAACGCTCATCATGCCGCTCTCGGCCTGCAGGATGAGGTCAAACCCTCCTCTGGCCGCGTCCGGTCCCACGTCCCCGTACCCGGAGATGGACCCGTAGATGAGCGCGGGGTAACGGGCATGCACGGACGCCCAGTCCAGCCCATGCGCCGACAGGCTGCCCGGCCGCGAGTTCTCTACGAGCATGTCGGCCGAGGCAAGGACCCCCTCCAGGGCCTGGCGGCCGGCCGGCTTGCGGAAGTCCAGGGCCAGGCTGCGTTTGCCCGAGTTCAGCGCGAGGAACAGCGCCGACTCCCCATTGACCCGCTCCGTTCCCTGCCACCGGTAGGGGTCCCCCGGCGGGACCTCGACCTTCACGACCTCGGCCCCCATCGCGACCAGCAGCATGGTGGCCTGTGAACCGGCGACGAACCGGGTCAGATCAAGGACGCGCAGTCCGGCCAGCGGGGGCCCTACCATGGCGATGGCTCCCGGAACTCGCCGAAGGCGCACCGGAACACGTCGCTCATCTCCCCCACGGTTGCCCCTGCCTGCGCGGCACCGACCAGCGCCGGCATGACGTTCCGGCCATCCGCGGTGTCGGCTTCCAGCCGTCGCAGGGCCTGGGAGCAGGCGCTGTCGTCGCGAGCCGCCCGGCGGCGCCGGGTCCGCTCGATCTGGCGCTCCTCGACGCCCGTATCGGGCTGAAACAACTCGACCTCCCGGGAATCCCCCCCGGTCACGTGGACGTTCACGCCGACCTTGGGGCTCTCCCCGGAGGCGAGCCGCTGTTCCGCCCGGTAGGCCGCCTCGGTGATCCAGCGCTGCGGGACACCCTGCTCCAGGGCGCTGACCGCGCCGCCGAGGTCCTCGATCTCCCGCAGCACGGCGCGGGCCCTGGTTTCGATCTCGTCGGTCAGGTGCTCGACGAAGAAGGAACCCGCCAGGGGGTCGGCGGCCCTGGTGACTCCCGTCTCCAGCGCGATGATCTGCTGGGTGCGGAGCGAAAGGGTGACGGCCTCCTCGCTGGGCAGCTCGAACGCCTCGTCGTAGCCCATCACGTGAATCGACTGGGCTCCGCCCAGGACGGCGCCCAGGCACTGGATGGTGGACCGGATCACGTTGTTCAGCGGCTGCTGCACGGTCATGGTGGTGCCCGAGTTACCGGAAAAGAACCGGAGCCTGGCCGAGGCCGGGTCGGACGCACCGAAGCGCTCGGTGGCGATGCCATGCCAGAGGCGGCGCGCCGCCCGGAGCTTGGCGACCTCCTCGAAGAGGTCCAGCGTGGTGGCGAAGTGGAAGGACAGCCGCGGGGCGAACCGGTCGAAGGCAAGGCCGCGGCCGGTGAGTTCCTCGCAATACGCGATCGCGGAGGCCATCGTGAGCCCGAGTTCCTGGACGGCGGTGCACCCGGCCTCCCGGGCGTGGTAGCCGGTCACGGAAATGGGGTTGAACCGGGGCAGCACGTCACTCGCGTACTCCACCACATCCGCGGTCAGCCGCATGGATGGGCCTGGCGGGAACACATAGGCCTTTCTGGCCAGGAATTCCTTGAGGATGTCGTTCTGCAAAGTGCCGGTGAGCTGAGCCGGCGGCACGCCCTGCCGCGCCGCGGCCACCAGGAACGTGGCGAGGATGACCGGGGCGGTCGCGTTGATGGTGAAGTTGACGGAAAGCTTGTCCAGCGGCAGCCCGGCGAACAGGTCCGCCATGTCGGCGGCGCTGTCGATGGCCACGCCGACCCGCCCGACCTCGCCCCTGGCCATGTCGTGGCCGGAGTCGTAGCCGAGCTGGGTGGGCAGGTCGAACGCGACGGAGAGCGCGGTCTGCCCCTGCCCGAGCAGGAACCGGAACCGTGCGTTGGTCTCCTCCGGGGAGCCAAAGCCGGCGAACTGCCGCATCGTCCAGAGCTGGCCCCGGTACATGGAGGCATACGGCCCCCTGGTGAACGGCGGCTGGCCGGGCAGACCGAGCCGCGCCTCCAGTGCCTCAGGCCCGCCGGCCACGTCGGCGGCGGTGTAGACCGGCGCGACCGGGATACCGGAATCGGTGCTGACCGGCGGCTGGTCCGGGGCGGGGGGCGTGGACATCACGCCGCCTCCGGGCGCGCCAGGCGGAGCATGCCGCGCACCGCGTCAGGCAGTGCGGTGCCCACCGGGAAGACCGCCGCGACGCCCAGCCTGCGCAGCTCCGCGCCGTCCCGGGCCGGGATCGTGCCACCCACGGCCAGCGGTGCGCTGGCGCCGGCGGCCCGCAGCGCGGTCAGCACCTGCTCCGCGATCGGCAGGTGTGCCCCGGACAGCACGGAGATGCCGACAGCGTCGGCGTCCTCCGCCACGGTGGCGGCGGCGATCTGCGCAGGTGTCACCCGCAGGCCCAGGTAGATCACCTCTGCCCCGGCGTCCCGGAGCGCCATCGCGATGACCTTGATCCCACGGTCGTGGCCGTCGAGGCCCGGCTTGGCCAGCACCAGCCGGGGCCGCCTCATTGGACAGCACCCTCGATCATCACCGCTCGGCCATCGAGTTCCAGCGTGGCGTCGCGCATCACGCAGTCAAGGTGGGCCACGGCGTTGACCACGCCGCCATAGGCGATTGAGTTCCCCAGTGCGACGTGTGCGGTGCCCCGCGCCGACTCGGTCTCCATGGGCACCGCGCAGATGGACCCGGCCGGATTGAAGGCCACGGAGACCTCGGCGAGGTTGGCCATCCGGTCGTCCTGGCACCGTTCCAGCATGCTGGTCAGCCGGGCACGTTCCGGGCCCTCGATCCCCCGGACCTGCCCATCGACGATGTGCAGCACGACCGGTTCCACCAGCGGCCCCTGGCCCATGAACAGCAGGTCGCCGTCGACCACCACGGTGCCCGAGACTGTGCCCTCGACCGGCGCGGTGCCCGACTCGATGTCGGGCGGGGCCATGTAGGCGCCCGGCTGGGTCGCGATCCCGTGCAGGACGCGGCCGGGCCGGTCAGCCACCGACCCGCGCAGGTCCGTCCCGCCGCGGCTGGTCAGCCGGAACTCCTGGGCCGTTCCCCACGCCCTGCCCACGTGTTCGGCGTCCGCGCGCAGTTGCTCGAAGTCCACCTCGAGCGGGCCACCGGCCCGGAACGTGTCCAGCCGCACGCCGGGCATGGCCAGGTAGCGGGCGCCGCGGCCGGTCGCATCCCGGCGAGCCCGGCTGGAGCCGATGAACAGGCTGGTGAGCTCGATGATCGCCGCTGCTTCCGCCATCATCGCGGCTACGGCTCCCGGTGGCTCGGCGCCCGGCAGATGCGGCGCCGGCATCTGGGCCACCAGCGGGATGCCATCCCGGGCCGCGACCGCTTCCAGCAGGCGGGCTACCACCTCGGCGTCGGTCCCGCCGTCGGTGAGCAGCACCACCTGCTCGCCAGGGCGGACACCGAGGCACTGGTCCAGGACGTTCGAGAATCCGTTACTCGCCACGGCCCCTCCCGGTCTGGCCGCCTCCCTGGTCCGCGAGGGCGAGCGCCGCGAAGACCGCGTACACCTTCGTGGCCTCGTGGATGTCGGAGACCGCCAGGTGCTCGTCGGGACAGTAGACGGGCGGGCCACCCGGGCCGAAGATCACGGTGGGGACCTTCTCCCCGAAGCTCGCCGTATCGCCGAGCCAGTTCTCCGTCACCAGCGCCGGTTCCGTACCACGGACCAGGCGGACCGCATCGGACATGAGCCGGACGACCTCGTCGCCGGGATCGGCGAGATAGCCGTTCTTGACGTCGACCAGCTCGACGTCCGCTACCAAGCGCGGGTCGGCGGCCCTGGCCTCGGCCAGGCAACGGTCTATCTCGGCACGTACCTGCTGCGGTGTCACCCCCGGCTGGGGACGGGAGTCCACCCGGATCACGCATTCGTCGGGGATCATGGACGGGCCGCCGGGCGCCAGCCCGCCATAGATCCGGCCCGGCACGAGATACGTCTCGGTACCGAACAGTTCGGCCACCCCGTCGCGGAGGGGGGGTTCCAGCCGGGACCGGTCCAGGGCAAGCACCGCCTGGGCGGCGAGCACATTGGCATTCACCGCGGAATGCTTGTGGCAGGTGTGCGCGGAGCGCCCCCGGACGGTCACGTCAAAGTAATACCGCCCGCGGTGGCCGACGCACACCTCATTGTCGCTGAGCTCACCGAGGACGCACAGGTCGGCCTTGTGAGTCCCGAAATAGGAAATGGAGCCGGCCTGATCGCCCATATGATCGGAGACTGCCGCCATCGCAAGGGTGCCAGAAAGCGGGAGCTGGCTCGCCCGCACCGCCTCGATCGCAACGATCTGGCACGCGAGTGCCGCTTTCATGTCCATAATTCCATGGCCGTAGACGGAACCGTCGATGAGATCGCCCGAGAATGGCGCGGCCCGCCGCCAGCCATGAGATTCCGGCTTGGTGTCCATATGACCGGTGAAGGCCACCCGCCGCCCGGGGCCGAAGCTCGCCTCGCCGATCGCGTTGGGGCGGTCCGGGAGGACGGGCTGCAACTCGACTGACTCAAACCCCGATTCGCGCATCACCGAGGCCAGGAACTCGGCCAGCGGGCCCTCCGCGCCGAGCACGCTGGGGATGCGGCAAACCTCCTGGACGAGAGCGACGGCCCGGTCAAGATCGAGATTATCCAATATAGGGGCGGCGAATGGCCAGTCAGCGACGTCCACGGTCCTGATCTCTCCCGAACATCAGATATAAGATCTTATATGTACTGAAGTTCCCCGTGTCAAGCCAGGCTCCGGCGCGAGGGCCGGCCAGCACCCGCGCGATGACCGCAGCACTTCGCCGAAATATCGCAGCCGGTCACCGGGCCATGCCGTCCGTGACTGCGGGGATGGTCCTAGTTCCGCCGGTGGCCCTGGTCACGGGGTGACCGGCGGTGGCCTGTGTTCGGCCGCCAGAACTATCGTCGTACGACGACGAGGTCATCCCTGATGCGGCGGAAGGCCGCGTTCGCCTCCCGGACGATCTGCCTCTCGTCAGCGAACACCAGGCGCCGGCCCCGCATGACGATCCGCCCATCGATGATCGAGGTGTCGACCACGCTCCCGTTCGCCGCGAAAACGAGATGACTCTGAACATGCGCGGCGCTGTCCCTTAGCAATGGAGTGAAGATCGCATTGTCGGTGTCGATGAGGATGACGTCGGCCTTCGAGCCGGGCCGCAGCCGGCCGGTATCGTGACCCAGCGCCCGCGCGCCGGAGTTGGTCGCCATTCGGAGCACCACCTCCGCCGGCATCAGGCTCGCATCGGACCACCTGGCACGGTGAATGAGAGAGGCGAACTTCATGACCTCGAACATGTCAGCGCTGTTGTTACATTCGCATGCATCGTGGCCGAGCCCCACATTGATACCCGATCTCAGCATTTCCGGGACGCGCGCAATACCATTGCCAAGCTTGGCATTGGAGGAAGGGTTGTGTGACACGTGTGCCCCGGTTTCCGCGAGCAGGCTTATCTCGCTGTCATCGAGGCAGACCGAGTGCGCGGCCACGACGTCCGGGCCCAGCAGGCCGGCCTGGTGGTATACGTGCGCTGGCCGCGTTCCAAAACGCTGGAGAGAGTCCTCGACCTCCGACATCGACTCGTTGAGATGGATATGGACGCCGGTCCCGAGCTCGTCGGCCAGGGATCGTGCGTCGCGCAGGAACGCCAGGTCGACGGTGGGCAGCCAATCGATGCCGACCCAGACCTCGATGCGCCCGCCGGCTCTGCCGTGGTTGGCCGCGTAGGCATCGGCGTTGTCGGACAGGGTGTCGAGGCCATGTTCGGGCAGCGCGGCGTCGCTGGACAGTACCGCCCGGATGCCAATGTCCTCGGCGGCCTGCGCGAGCGCGCCGAGCTGGCGGTACATGTCGTTGACAGTGGTCACACCGGCCTTGATGGACTCGGTGTAGCTGGCGAGCGCGGCCCAGTAAGCGGCCTCCGGGTCCACTGCCCTGACGATCGGATACCAGCACTCGTCGAGATACTCCCACAGCGGCAGGTGGTCGTTGTATCCCTTGCCAAGCGCGGTGTGGTAGTGCAGATCGATGAGCCCCGGCATGACAATTTTCCCGGATGCGTCGATTGCCTCATCCCCCGGCCGATCCGTAACCGGGACCGTCCCGTCGTCGATGGAAGCTATCCGGTCCCCGTCAGTAACAAGCGTGCCCCGCTCGAAATAGGTCCCTGCCGGGTCCAGGGTCAGAATCATGCCGTTACGAATGATCAGCCGGGGCACGGGCAATCCTTTCGCTCGGCCCACAGGGGCCGGGATGGCTTTCCGGTCAATCGAGCTGCGGCCGGATGTGCCACGAACCCTGGCTCGCGCAGCACCGTGGCCGGGCGTCCGGCCGGCGGCCCTAGCCTCCCCCGAACATCAGATATAGGATCTTATATGTGCTTTGGTTCCCCCGTGTCAAGGCAGCCCTGCTGCCCCTGCCCTGGCCGGAGTAGGGAGAGGACGATGTTCACGATCGAGCCCATGGTCGTCGCCTATGGCCCACACCGGGAGAAGAGCCGCTTCACCTACATGCACAATGCGGGCGTCCCCATCGACATCCCGTATGTGTCGTGGCTGATCCGGGGACCGGCCCTGACCGCTCTCATCGATGTCGGCTGCAGCGCACGGGACTACACCGAGCACATCCGGCCCAAGGACCGCGAACTGGTACACGTGGGCCAGGTCTTCGCCGACGTCATCGACGTCAAGCCGATTACCGGGCACCTGGCCGACCGGGGGCTGACCCCCCGCGACATCGACATCGTTGTGCTGTCCCACCTGGACTGGGACCACTGCATGACGGTCGAGCCGTTTGCGGACAGCGCGTTCTTTGTGCAGCGCAAGGAATGGGACACCACCCCGTCGCACGAGATGTTTGCGACGTCGTTCGGGCCGAAGGAACACTACGACAAGATCGCCGGGTTCAACCTGACATTGCTCGACGGTGCGCACCAGATCGCCGACGGATTCGACCTGATGCTGTCCCCGGGCCACACCTTCGGGGGCCAGTCAGCGATCATCCGCACCAGCGATGGCACCTTCGTCATCGCCGGGATGTGCGTGCTCCGGGAGAACTTCTACCCCTCGCCCGAGCAGAGCGAGCATTTCAAGGTCATCCCGCCCGGCGGCCACACTGACCTGTTGCAGTCCTACGAGTCCATGCTCCGGCTGAAGGAGATCGGGGGAGACAACGTCCTCCCGCTGCACATGACCGAGGCGTGGGATGTCACCCGCATCGGCTCACCGATCGGGCAGTGACGTGAGCGAGTTGCGGAAGGATTACCTGATCACCTCAGGTGAGCTGCGGGCACGGCTGGGTGAGCCAGGGCTTGCCGTGATCGATGCACGCTGGGATCTCGATGACAGGGACGGCGGCCGGAACGCCTACCGCGCCGGCCACATCCCCGGCGCCCGGTACGTCAGCTGGCTGGATGACATCTCCGACCCAGCCGATGCGGTCGCCGGGCAGCTGGCCGGGCCCGCCGATTTCGCCCGGGCCATGTCCGCCGCTGGCGTGGGTGACGCCAGCGAGGTTGCCGCCTACGACGACAACACGATCTTCATGGCTGCCCGGCTGCTGTGGGCACTGCGTATCTACGGTCACGACCGGGTGCGTGTCCTCGACGGGGGCTGGCCTGCCTGGACGCGCAGCGGGGGGCCGGCCGACACGGCACTGCCGCCCAGCGGTGCCGCGCATTTCACCCCCGCCGCGCCACGGGACCTCCGCCTGACCAAGGATCAGATGCTTGCTGTTGTCCAGTCCGGTGAGATGCAGATCGCCGACTGCCGGATGGACGGCACCTGGTATACGGCCGGTGCCCACATTCCCGGCGCGGTGCGCCTGCCGGCACCGTTGCTGATGCAGCCGGAGAACGGGACGGTCCGGGATGCTGCGGGAGTCCGCGGGCTGCTGGCAGAGGCAGGCCTCGACGCCGGCAGGCCCATCGCGCTGTACTGCGGCGGCGGCGTGTCGGCCGCGGAGGTGTTCCTGGCGCTGCACACCGCCGGTATCCAGACGGCCCGCGTCTACGACGGCTCATGGACCGAATGGGGAGCCGACCCGGCCACCCCCAAGACGCCGCACGGCAACGGCTGACCAGGCCGCAGCCGCCGGGCCGGGGCTACGCTTGGCCTGGGTGATCGAGGTGAGCACGGGCGGAGCCAGATACCACACACTGTCCGGCACCGATGCCTTGCGGCGGATGACACTGGCCGCGGCAGTGCTGGTGGTGATCCAGGTAGCCATCGGGATGGTGGTGAACCTCTACATCACAGTGCCTGCCCAGCACCCCGGCGCGCATCCGGCAAACTACTTCTCGGGATCGTTCCACAGCGTGATCTGGGCAATCGGCTCCGGGGCGATCTCGCTCGTGGTTCACGGGGCGTTCGGACTGGCCTTGATCCTTTTCGCCATCGCGGTCGCTATGCGTGCCGTGAGGCTGCGAACCGGCTGGGTGGCAGTCAGTTCCGTGCTTGCGGCCCTGCTGGCCATCGGCGCGGGCTTTAACGGGGCGAGCTTTCTCGACTTCGGCGGCCAGAACATCAGTTCGCTGCTCATGGCGCTGCTCGCTCTTGGAGCGTTGTGCTGCTACCTGCTGGCGCTGTACCTGCTCGCCGGTCACCGGCCAGGGCACGAGACCGCTGCGTAGCGCACTAGAGCTACGTTGCGGTACAATCTGCCCGTGAGCGAAGGAGGTTGCTCGTGGCTGCAAGCACATCGTTTCGCATCAGCGACGCCACCAGGGCCCGGCTGGCTTCTCGGGCCGCGCGCGAGGGCATGACCGCCACCGCTCTGCTCGGCCAGCTCATCATCGAGGGCATAGACCAGCTCGACTACCCTGGGATCATCTTCCGCGGTCCAGCGCACGACCGGCGTGCCGCACTTGCCGCTGGCCCTGACGTCTGGGAGATCGTGGCGCGCCTTCAGGAACTTGACGGCAGCGAGGAACAGCGGATCAGCCTGCTGAGCGCCGAGTCGGATCTGCATCCACGGCTCATCCGCATCGCTCTCGACTACGCCGCCGATCATGCAGACGAGGTACGGGCGCGGATCGACCGCAACCGGGCCATGGCAGAGCGAAGCCGTCGTACGTCGGAGCAGCGTGAGGCACTTGCTGGCGTGAGCGCCTTTCTGATCGATGAGATGTTCCCTACGGCTGCCGCAGCGTTTCTGCGCGAGACCTACGGTCATGACGCGGTCCATGTCGCCGAGATCGGTCTTCGGGCCGCCGAAGATGCGCACGTGGCGGCGGTCGCCCGGGGCGAAGGCCGGGCGGTTGTCACCGAGAACGTCGTGGACTTCGCCGCCGAACGCGATGTCGTGCTCGTATTCGTGCTCAAGAAGAACCTGCCCGCGGGAGGTGGCCAGGCCGCCGCGCTCGCCAAGGTTCTCGACCGCTGGGCGCAGGACCATCCCGACCCCTACCTCGGTCCTCATTGGCCCTCGACGTAGCCCGCGGTGCGCTCCGCTGGTGGCAGGACGGCGTCGACGAATAGGTCCGAGACGGCGGCCGCCAGCCGCTGTGGATCCTGTTCGGTGATGCGCTCGGCCAGGCGTCCGCTGAGCCACAAGGCGGACAGGCCGTGCACCATCGACCAGGCGCTGACCGCGACGACCTCCGGGGAACGCCCGTGCAGACGGCCGGCGGCGCGACAGCGCTCGATCGTCGCGGTGAGTAGCCCGTAGGCAGCCTCGCTGGCCGCGACGAACTCGGGATCGTCCGGGTTGACCGCGTCCAGCCGGAACATGACCTCGAAGTGCGCCGGGTGGCCGACCGCGAACCGGACGTAGCCACGGCCGATCGCGGCCAGCTCGGCCGCACCGTCGGCGGCCCCGGACTCGGCTACTGCTGCGACAACCGACTCGGCCAGCAACTGGTATCCCGCGATCGCGAACGCGGTCAGCAGCCCAGCCTTGTTGCCGAAATGGTGCGCGGGCGCACCGTGCGAGACTCCGGCCCGACGCGCCACATCGCGCAGCGACACGCCGGTAACGCCGCAATCGGCGACAGCGCGATCAACCGCCTCTAGGAGGGCGGCAGGCAGGTCGCCATGGTGGTAGGCCACGGACCATCTTGACATCCCATCCCTATCTTGACATTGTCTAGTTGGTGTGAGCCCGGGGGCCCACGCAGCGACCGGTCAGCCAGGGGAGGAAAGTGATGCAAGCACCGCAGCCGGAGCCGGCGAGCGCAGATGTTCTCGAACAGGCCTGCCTGTCGACCGCCGCGGTCTTGGAGATGGTGCGCAGCACCGACCTGGACCGGCCGACGCCGTGCGCGTCCTGGAACGTCAGGGACGTGGTCAATCATGTCGTCGGCGGGACCGGGTTCTTCGCGGAACTGGCCGAAAAGGGCGCCGTGGCCGACCGCGGCGACGATACCGACTGCACCGCGAGCGACTTCGCCGCCACCTTCCGGCGGGAAGCCGAACGACTGGTCGCCGCCTTCCGGGCCCCGGGGGCCATGACCAAGCTCATGAAACTGCCGTTCGGCGAACTGCCCGGGTCGGTCTGCGTCTGGATCGCGGCCGGTGACATCTTTACCCACGGCTGGGATCTGGCCAAGGCCACCGACCAGCCCACCGACCTGGAACCCGATGTGGCCGCGCCACTGCTCACCCAGATCGCGCCGATCCTCCCCGACGACATGCGCGGCCCGGACGGGAAAGCGGCCTTCGGGCCGAGGGTGGAGATAGCCAATTCAGCTCCCGCGGCCGATCGGCTGGCCGCGTTCGAGGGCCGGCACCCCTGACCGCCCCTGGCTCGTAACTGAGACCACCTGAGGCCAGGGAAGCACAAGGCGCCGGCCCACTGGCCGCCAGGCCGGTAATTTGCAGGTCAGTGGGGTGTCCGTCGGTGCCTTCATGGCACGTGCAGGATGAGGGCCTCATCGACTGCACGCAGATCCTCTGGATCGGTGGTGACGACATGCAGGTTCCGCTGCCGCGCGCAGAGGGCAACCGAGACATCGACCACATCGGCGTGGCCCGATCTGCCGCACAGTAGGCCGACAGCGCGGGCGACCGGGTCGTCCAAGGCGATGACCTCGGTGCGCTCGTCGCTGAGCAGCGCGGCGATCCGCGCGTGTCGAGGTCCGCCGCGCCAGGCCTGAGCAACGGCACCCGCGGGCACCGCGACTTGCCAGTCACGCCGGTCGATCTCCTGCAGCAGAGCCTGCATCCGCATGCTGCGACGCTCGATCGCGATGAGAGCGCCGGCGTCGAAGGTGATCGCGCCGGTCACTCGACTCCGAGCGCCCGCCGGGCCCACGCGTAATCTTCCTCGCTCGGCTGCCCGTCCTCTGCCCGCATGTCAGCGACCAGGCGGGAGATTGACCTGGTCCGCGCCGACTGCGCCATCGCATCGGCGATGTAGGCAGAGACCGAGGCTGCCCGGCCTTCGCGCACAGCCTGTCGTGCCTGCTCAGCCAGCTCGTCCGGCAGGCTCACAGCCAACTTGGTAGTCATACCAGAAAGCTACCACAGTCATACCCGGGTAGTGCCGTCGAGGTACGTCCGACAAAGCGCCAGGTCGAATGTATTCCTGCTCGAGCCTGACGGCGGGGGCCGTAGACAGCGGCGCACGATTCGGCGTACAAGTTGGCTTCGGCGTCGGTGAGCGCCGTGAGCGGATCTTTGCGTGGGGCGTGTTCGGTGCTCCAGTACGGGTGGTTAGTGTCCGTCCTTCAGCAATCCGAGATCGCCAATCAGCTCCATGACACTCAACCACTACTCAGCCGCAAACGGCCGGATCCGGCCGGGCATCGCTGGTGCTGCATCGCCTCCAGCCGGTAGCCGCAGCGTGCCATTAGCCCAGGTGGACAAGGGTCCTCACGGTTCCTCGCGGACAGTTCGAGGTGCAGGTCAGGCCATGTAAGAGCGCAGACGGGGCAACTTCCCAAGCTGACAGTGCCCCGTCCGGTTCGGCTAGTCCAGCCACAAGGACCAGATGGGGATGTCCAAGATGCGCTCGGCGATCGACCCGATCTCGTGGACGGTTGTGCCGGGACGGTCGATCGGCCAGAACTCATCGCACATCGGCCACAGCTCGGCGGCCACGGCCTGGGCGTCGGGCAGGGTTCGCGGCGGGCGCCGGGCCAGGATCCGGATGTGGGCGAAGCCGAGCTCCACTAGCACCGCGCCGAACCGGTCCTCCCAGGACCGAAGGACCGCCGACAGCAACTCGGGGGTGCCGTACCGGTTGACGGTGCCGTCGTAGCCGACCAGGGCCAGCACGTCGGCTGGCCGGGCGGCGGGGACCAGGCCGATCCGGGCCGACCTGAACCAGTCCAGCGCCCGGGCCTGCTCGGCCTCGGTCAGCGCCTGCTCCTGGGCGGGCGCCAGGCCGGGGAACTGCTCTCCGTAAGGCGCGACCATCGCGGCCAGCTCGGGATCCGACTGGAGCTCGGCCTGGGTGGGCGCCCACCACTGCTCGGCGAGCACCGCGGCGGCATCTAGCCGGGCCACCTCTGCTAGGTCGCCCCGGGGGCCGAGTTCTCCGTTGTCCCACGGCCGCCCGTTATGCCCCCCATCTAGGAACCCCAGCAAGATCGGCACCAGGCCGGTGTCGGGGTGCATGTCGGCCAGCTCCTGCCACACCGGCCCAGCGTCAGGAACCGACTCGCAAGTAGCCCACAGCCGCGGCGGAGCGTCGTCCCACTCAGATATCCGCTTGCCCATCGGCAGCTGTACCGATCCGAGCCGCACCGGCCCGTCTGCGGGCACCTCGGCCGCCATCATCGCGCCCTCCCCGCCGGGGTCTGCCCTGAGCATGCCAGCGCCGTCGGACATCAGCGACCAGCCCGCCGCGGACGGGAGGCGGGCAGGCAGCCGCGCTCGCCAAGGTGCTCGACAGCTGGGCGCAGGAGCATCCCGACCCCTACCTCGGCCCTCACTGGCCCCTCGACGTAGCGCGCCGCGGCCCCTCGTCGCCCGTGCCAAAGCGGCGAGGCCACGGCCGGAGCTGCCGAGCTTGTGAGGGATGCGATCCTCGACTTGGGGTTGGATGTTGACCATTTCCAACGCGAGGTAAGTCCAGCTCGGTCCCGCCGCATCTCATTGCCCCACTGCTGTCCTGGACCCGGCCGGGCACACCGCTAAGCCAGCGGCAGTTATGATCATGGATACAGGAGGGCAAGTGCGGGGGGGAAATGCCTGGCTCACCCACTGTGCGGGTGAGGGCCCGGCGGGGGCGTGTGCCGTGTGTGCCCGCACCGTCCGGACGTGACCCGGACCGGTATGCCCCGGTGATCGCGCTGAGCCCCATCCGCTCGTACTCGTCGGTTGTCACCACCATGATCGGCTGCCACCCGGAGTTGTACGGGTTTCCCGAACTGCTGCTCTGGACGGCCGGGACGGTGGGTGAGCTGCTCGCGGATCCCGTGCGTGAGGGCAGCGTCACGGCTCCGGCGGTTCCGGCGGGACTGGTACGCGCGATCGCCGAACTCCACGACGGCGCCCAGGGACCGGGCGAAGTGGCCGCCGCGCGAACCTGGCTTCTCGCGCGACAGTCCTGGCCGACCTGCGACGTTCAAGATCACCTGCTCGACCTGGCCGCACCGCGGCACGGGGTGGAGAAGTCACCGCAGACCGCGACCGGCAAGGACGCACTCGAACGCGCGAGCCGCGCCTACCCGCGTGCGCGGTTCATCCACTTGACGCGGCACCCGGCGACGGCGCTGCACTCGATCAACGAGCACTGGCTCTGGTCACGCCGTATGCGGGGCCTGCCTACCGACCTGCCACCCGAGATGGCCACGCAGCAATGGGTCGCGTGTGCGGCCACGTGGCTGGTGGCGCACCGCAACGCGCTGGAATTCGGTGACCGCGCCGGCCCAGGCCGCATGCTCCGGATTCGCGGCGAAGACGTGCTGGCACATCCCCGGCGGGAACTCACCCGCGTCGCGCGCTGGCTCGGAGTCAGCGACGAGGCGCAGGCGGTCGGGCAGATGCTGCACCCCGAGCGCGGCGTGTTCACCAAGCAGGGCCCGCCCGGCGCACGCTACGGCAACGACACCAAGTTTATTGCTCAGCCAGTGCCGCACCCGGTCCGGTGCCCGGAGGGGCACCGCCTGCCCGCGTCGATCCGGCTGCCCCCGCCCCTCGTGATCAAGGTCGAGCAGCTGGCCGCCCAGCTTGGTTACTAGGGCCACCGCTGCCGGCGTCGCGGCGGGCGCTGCTGTGCGCGTAGCTCCGCCAGGCCGGGCGCGCAGGGTGCGATGAGCCGGATCGATGGGACCGGCGCGGGCGCCGCGAGCCGCGTGAACGCGTGGCACACTGCCCCGAGGCCCCACAGCGCGGACAGGCGGTAACGGTCCGGCGCCACGGCTTCGGGGAACCAGGTCCCCGTCTGGGCATGCCGCGTCACGAGCAGCCCTCCCGCGCGGCCGGCCAGCAGTTCGCCGGCTGCGGCCGCCGGCCGGTTCGCGGCGAGCCCGGCCTCGATCTCCCCGAGCGCCGCGAGGGACGTCCAGGAATCCGGGGCCTCCGCCATGGCGCATGCCGTTGCCGCGAGGCCGCCGGCGTCCGCGGTGACCGCACGTGACAGCAGCCGGTCCGCGGCCCGCGCCGGCTGCCCCGCCCGGCCGGGGGCAGACGGCCACGAGTCGGGGCACTCTGTGGCCCCCAGCCTGGCCGCGGCGAAACGAGCGCCGGCGGCTACGGACGGGAAGAACCATTCAGCGATCGGGTGGGTGCCGGCGACGCTCCCGGTGACCGGCTGGGGGGCTCGCGTGACGAACCCCGGCCACCACCCCGCCAGGCCGCGAGCGAGCGCGGTGGCCTCCAGCGCTAGCACGAGCCCCGCTGTGCCGGTGGCGATGGACAGATCCCAGCCGTGCCGCGTGGCCGCGCTCTCGATCGCGTCACCATCGCCGAGTGCCGCCGCGACCTCCTCGCGCCAGGACGGCGAACCGGCCTGGCCGAGCACGGCCTCCACCCTCGCGAGGGCGTAGATGAGCGCGCCGAGACCGCGGTAGGCACCCGGGTCAAGCACCTCGCGCGGCCGGGCCGCGGGGATGCTGGGCAGGGCGCGGCGGAGCGAGCCCTCGACCCGCGTGGCCAGCACGCGGGCATGGTCCGCCAGCGCGCGGTCACCGAGGAGCGCTGCCGCGTCCGCGAGGACGACGGCCAGGCCGCCATACCCCGACAGCAGGTCGGGGCCCAGCCGCTCCAGCGCCACCACGCCGTTGTGCGGGCGGAACACGAGCGCGCCCTCGTCGGCGCTGACCAGGCTCGCGAGTATGGCCGCCACCTCGGCGGCGCGGCCCGCCCAGTCCGGCGCCCGGCGCCCGTGCGGGCCCGCGGGAGACGCCATGGGCGGGCCAGCGCCAGCCTTCGTGCCCGCGGTATCGGCGCCGCGGACGGCCGCAGCGCGCAGCGGCGTGCCGACGATACCGGCCGGCGCCGCCGCGGCCAGCAGCGCGCGTACCGTGTCGAATTCCCCGGGCGCGGGGGTGGCGCCGAGCGCCATGAGGCGGGACGCGGCCCGCGCGCAGGGGCTGTCGCGTGCGTATCCCGGCAGGCGGGTGGCGCCCGGAATCGCGACGTCTGTCGAGGTCGCCGCGATCTCGAAATAGGGGATGTCGAGGACACGCAGCGCGGACACCTCCGCGCCGACCAGGCGCTCAACGGCGCCGCGTGCGGCTTCGGGCGCCGCCTTGGCCGCCCGGCCCAGCCGCCCTAGGCGGCGTTCGAACTCCCGCTCGTCGCGCAGCCCTTCCGGCTGCAGCGCACTGCGCAGGACGATCCAGTACACCTGCGTGCTCCGGGCCAGGAACCTGGCCCGGGCCTGCTCAACCGGCCGGAGGATGGACGTGGGGCCCCCGTCGCGCCGGAGGACGCCGACCAGGGCGCGGTGCATCGCCGCATAACCGTCGAGCACCAGTCGTGCGTTCGCCGCGATGAACGCGTAGTCCGCTCGTGCGGGCAGCGCGATGTTACGCAAGATGGCACGTGTGTCCATCGTCATGGGCAGGGACAGGAACCCCGTGGCGGCCGCGGCCCTGAACACGGGTTCACGCACCCGTGGAGTGGCCTCATCCAACGCGGCCAGGGCGCCCTGCGACGCGGCATGGCCGGGCCCGCGCATGCCGGGCGCCACGATCGTCTCGGTGTCGACGAGCACGACCTGGTCGCGTGCGACGATGAGGTTCTGCCCGGATATGTCGCAGGCACCCAGCACATCGAGCAACCGCGCGGTCATGCCGACGCGGCGGCAGAGGCCCTCTCGTTCGGCCCGGGAGCGAGGGCGCTCCTCGCCGACGAACTCGGCCCATGCGTAGCCGGCTCGCTGGAGAACCCGCGAAGACCGGAGCCGCACGACGGGATCGGCCGCCGCGAGCTGGCCGAGCACCGCTCCCCACGCGGCAAGGTGCGAAGAGTCCCGCGGCCGGTACACGGCCCGCCCGCCGCCGCTGAACCCGACGATCGTGACGCTCCCGCCCTGGTGGATGTCGCCCGCGCCCGGTGTGCACCACGCCGGCTGGGCCGACGTGTCGCGGAGCAGGCTGCCGCGGATCTCGTCGAGGTCCCCGGCGAGCCGGACGGTGAAGTCAGCGGCGAACGCCGACCACCCCGACCACACCGCCCCGAGCACCCGCCGCAGCACCGGGTACTCCCGCAGCAGCGCCTGCCGGAACTCACCGCCGCGGGCGCCTGCCGGTACCGGGGTAAGTGCGCTGGGGCAGGCGAGCGCGGCGGTGGCGAAGGTGACCCGGTCCACCAGGTGGCGTGCCAGCCCTTCGGCCAGTTCCTCCCCCGAGTGGAGTCCGGCCGTGGCCGCCAGGCGGACCGCCCGGCGCCGCCCGGCCACGAGCATCGGGTCCAGCAGCGCCCGCGCGATCGCGGCCTCCCCGGCGGCCCCCGCCGGCGCCGCCGCGACCACGGTCATGGCGTCCACGGCTGGGCATAGCGGACCGCGATCTTGCCCGGGACGGCCTTCGGACCGAAACTGGCGCGCAGGGCTTCGGCCGCCGGGGGATCGGTGAGGACCGCGGCCACCGGGACACTGAACCTGCCCTCGTCGTGGGCACGCAGTGCCCGGCCAAGGTCGTCCGCCGAGCCGAGGCAGTTCCCGATGATCTCGACGTTGCGGATCACCACGCGGGCGAGTTCCCCGACCGTGAGTGACACCCGCCGCGTCCGCTCGGGTTCCACGGCCGTCTCGAGCTGATCGTCCAGCCCGCAGGTCACATACCTGCCGCCGGCCCGCAGCAGCGGCACAGTCGCGGACAGGTAGACGTCGGCAAACGGATCGATCACGACATCGAAGGCTGGCCCGGCCAGGCCAGCGTCCCCGAGTGACCGCACCGGGTCCTCGCGCGAGCACACGACGGCATCGCGCGCCCCGGCGGCACGCGCCGCGTCGGCGTGGCCCGCCGACGTGGTGACAGCGGTGACATCAGCGCCTGACGCGCCGGCCGCGGAGATCGCCGCCAGTGAGGTCGCCGAGCCGGCCGCGGTCACCAGCACCCGCTCCCCAGCCTTGACCCGGGCGCGGCGCACCATGCCGAAGCTGGTCTGGGCGACCACCGAGAAACAGGCGGCGAGCTCGTCTGGCATCGAGGCCGGGACGTGCCTGAGCTTGACGGCAGGCAGCGGGATCACCTGGCGTGAGGCGTGGTTGGTCGGCAGGCCCCACGGCCGCCGGGCCCCTGGGCCGTAAGCGCCGTCGATCATCACCCGGTCGCCTGGCCGCAGCGCCGTCACCGCCGCGCCAACGTCGACGACGCGGCCGGCGAGTTCGGAGCCGATGACGTACCACGAGCCTGGTGGGCAGCACCGTGCCGCACGCAGCGAGAGCGCGCGGTCGCGGTAGTTGAGGGAGAAGGCCGACACCGACACGAGCGCGTGCGCGTGGTGGGCGCCACGGCGGTCGAACGCCGGAACCGGCGCGCCGATCCAGCCACAGGCGACCTCGGCGGTGCCGATACGGGCGAGCTCGAGACCGGCCGGGGGGTCGAGCAAGGCCGCAGCGCCGTGGACGGCGAGCCCCTTCGGAGTCACGCTGTGCACCGCCCCGGCTCACGGGCCGGGCCGGGTACGGCGCCGCCACCGGTGCTCAGGGCGAGCACCCGCCCGGCGATCGGGGCGAGCGCCGGATCGTCATCGCCGAGGAACGCCGACGCCTGCGCGAGGGCGGCGTACGCGACACCGAGGAGCCACCGCGGCTCCCGCGAGCCCGGCCCGCTGGCGGCACCTGCCGCGAGTTCGGCGAGGAGCAGGCAGATGGCCGGTGTGGCCGGCTCGTCCGGGAACAGCGCAAGCCATCGGCGCAGCCGCGCGATCGCCTCGTCCACGCGCCCGGCGTCGCGGCAGACGGACACGAGCTGGTGCAGCGCGCGTCCTGCGTGCTCGGCGCCCGCGGCGGCCAGGAGCTCGTCGATGCCCTGGCAGGCGAGCCCAGCCGCCACGGTCAGCTCTCCGGCGGCACGGGCCCGCTCGACCTCCACGAACCGCACCGCGGCGGCGCGGCCGGGCAGCCGGCGCAGCGCGTCCAGGCGGGCCACCGGCCCATGCGCCGTGCCGGCGACGGCGTCGTGCCAGAGCGCGACCAGCTCCGAGGTGGCGGTGGTCTGGCGGGCATCGGACCCGGCGTCCCCCTGGGGTGGCGGCAGGCCGGCCATGAACCTGGTCACCGGCGGGAGGAGCGCCTCAACGAGCTGGCGCCGCAGGCCGTCACCCTGCGGCCCCGGTGCCGTGGACAGGCTGAAGACCTCGCTCCAGCCCAGTTCGGGCAGCGGAATGGTGCGCGCGAGAAGGCCACCGCCGGGGGCTGCCCGGTGACCTGCCAAATCCTCGCGCACGGGCCCGGGGGCGGGCGCGGCATCGCGTGCGGCCAGCGCCTCCCGCAGCGCCACGGCGAGCGCCGCGGCAGTGCGCCCGGGCTCGTAGGTGGCCGCCTGCCCGAGGCAGGCGGCGCGCAACGCGGGGTCCGCCACGGCCGCCTCGATCGCCGCGGCGACGTCAGCGGGCGCCACATCACAGACCGCCAGTGGCCCGCTAAGCCCGACGGGCACGACCGCCCCGGCGGGGCCGGCCAGCTCGGGCAGCCCATCCCAGCGCGTGACGACCACCGGCGTGCCGGCGGAAAGCGCTTCGGCGACCACCATGCCGAAGGATTCCTCCGGCGAGACCGAGAGGTTGACGAGCACGTCGGCCCCGCCGAGGAACCGGGCCTTCGCCTGGTCGCCCTGAACCAGGCCCGTCAGCCGGACGGCGCCGGAGAGTCCCAGGCGGGCGGCGCGCGCGTCCAGGCTCGCCGCGTACGGGAGCGGGCGCCCATCCGGACCGGTGAGCGGGCCGCCGATGCGGAGCTGGGTGCGCGACCGCAGGCCGGGGCGGAGCGATGCGACCCCATCGATGACGCGATGAAGCAGCTTTGCGGGCATGACGCGCCCGAGGGTCACCAGCCGGACCGGGCGCTTGGGGGAGGTGCCGCGAGGCGGCCGGCGCGGGAGCGGCCCGGCCGGCGCCGGGCTCACCACGAGGCTGGCTTCCAGCGCGGGCGCGAGGCTGGCCAGCAGCGCACGGGCACTCGTGCTCGGGCACATGATGACGTCGCCGGGCATGATGAGCGGGCTGAGCAGCGCCCATTCAAGCGGGCAGAGCGCGGGTGAGTGCGCGCGCACCAGGAGCCGGGCCCGGGAGCGGGCGCGGTTGCGCAGTTCGGCGAGGAGCGGCAGCGCTGTCGTGAGGTCGTAGCCGGGGAAGAGGAAGTCCACGTCTCCGGTGGCCGCCGCGAAGCGCGCAGCCTGCTCATCGGCGGACAGGCCGCCGGCAAGCACGTGGCCGGCCCAGCGCCGGGAATCGGCCGAGGTGGTCGCGAACGCGCCGGCCTGATGGCGCCGGAACGACTCTTCGAAGCTCGCGGCCGACACGAACGTGTCAGACGGCGTGAGCCGCAGCACCCGGGCAAGCTGAGTGCTCACGTGCCGGTGCCGCTGTCGGGCGCCGCCGCAGTGGTGCGCGCGGCGCGTGCGCGGCGCGCCCGCTCAAGCTCGACCGCGACGTCAAAGCGGTCCTCAAAACCGGACTCCTCCGCCCAGCGTTCGACCGAGGTCTCGGGCAGCCAGCCGGTGGCGCGATGGTGGTCGGCGATGAGCTCCCGGATGGGAGGGATCTCGTGCCCGGCGTCCTCGGAGCCGGCGAGCACGCTCTCATGTCCCGCCGCCAGCTCCGCCCATTCGGCGTAGGTGCCGCGGCGCCGGAGCTCGTCGAGCAGCGGTGTCACCACGCCGAGGCGATACCGGCGCACCATGAGCCAGGCGCGGACGCGGCGCCGGAGCGCGGCGGCGGCGATCCAGCGCCCCAGCTCCCCCTCATCAAGGTCGTTCTCGGCGCACCAGCGGGTGATGCCACCCTGGCCGAGGTGCCACCTGACACCGAACCGCTCCTGTTCCTCGGCGAGCTCGGCCTCGGTGACCTCCAGCCGCAGGAACGCCGCGAGCGCTTCGACGGCCAGCCGGTCCAGCGCGGTCTCCGCGAGCTCGTCGGCGCTCTCGTGGTGCAGCATCACATGGCGGGCGACCGCTTCGAGGGAAACCTCACCCGCCGCGCGCGCGACCCGCCGGTCCCGCTCCAGCAGGGCATGGAACATCGGTGAGCGCACCACCGGGCCGGGGCCCGCTGCCGTCCCTGGCAGTGTGCCGTCGCGCAGCATCCCAAGCAGGAGCCTGGCGTCATCGGCCTTGACATCGACACGGCCGGCCCGGACGAAGTCCTCCAGCGCGCCGGCCACCGGGCCTGGCAGCCCGTCCTTCGCCGCCCCGGCCACGATCGCGGGCCAGGTGCGATCAGGAAAGAACAGAGACTTGGCCGCGCCGGTCACCAGGCGTGCGTCGCCGCCGGAGAGCACGCCGCCCGCGGTCGCGGCGGCCACGGTGGCACGGACGTTGACCATCGCCTCCGAGAGCGGGCGGTACCCGTGTTCGGCCCCGGCGTGGGCCACCGCGACCTCGTCGTCGTCGTCGAGCGTGCCGGAAGCGAACAGCTCGTACACCGCGCCGACCCCGACCATGCCGTAGGGCGCGCATTCCGCGGCGCGCAGGGCGCCCATGCTCGATGCCCCGGCGACGGTGACCCCACGTTCCCTGGCGTAGAGGATCTCCTTGTGCCACACGCTCAGCGTCTGGTTGAACGTGCCGTCGATCAGCGCGATCACCGCGGGGTTGTCGATCCGCGCGCTGGAGATGACGTCAGCCTGGCGCGCGGGCGGCCGGAACCTGGCTTCTGGCAGGATCGACCGCGCCTGCTCGAGCGGCAGGCTGGGCCCGAGGAACACGACAGTCCCGCCGCTCACGCGGGGATCCCGGCCCAGGCGGTCAGCTGTCCGGCAGCCGCCGCGCGGGCGCGCGGGCCCGGCCGGTACGCGGCCGAGTGGGGGTAGCCCTCCAGTCCCGGGACCACGACACGGACCACGGGGATGCCCAGGGAGGGCACGGTGAAGTCATAGGCGACCACGCGGTCAAGGCCCGCACCGGCCAGGCGGCCGATGAGGATCTCGATGTCCCCGCCGAACGTCGCAGCGGCCGCGTCGGGGTGTGCCCCTGCGCCGGGAGTCTCCGGCAGGTCAAGCAGCGCTGCGGCCCGCACCGCATCGAGGTACGCGCGCTGGCGGCGGAGCACACACGAGGGCATGTCGTCGCGGGACCCGGCGATGTCGATGACCCGGCTCTGCGCTGCCTCGGTCAGCGCCCGGGTCAGCGCGACCTCGGGAGCGAGGTGGCACCCGTAGCCTCCGGCCAGGGGAGCGCCACGGTGCCGCAGGTCGAGGAGGCTGGCGGCGAACACGGGCACGCCAAGATCTGAGGTGCAGTCGAAGACGAGCGGCTCGACCCCCGCCCGGCGGAAGCGTTCCACGAGCTCAGCGGGGACGGCGAAGGGGATGGCCCCGAGCGCTACGCGCGGACCCGGGGCCGCGCCGGCGGTCCGGGCTTCCCAGCATGCGACCGCGTCGCGCTCGACCAGTTCATAGAGTGCTCCGCAGACCGCTTCGGTCAGGCAGTTGCCGGCGGCGAGCCCGTTGGACCCCGGCTGGAACCCGACGGTGTCGCGGCCGTGTGAACGTCCGGCGTCGTACCCGACCATGCAGTAAGGCAGGTCGAGCGCCTGGCCGCGGGCGATGTCCCACCCGCGCACCCACCGGTCCTCCGTTTCGGGATGCGCCGCCGAGGCGCGGGCGAACGGCAGGAGGTCCCACGCGGGCACCGTGCCCGCACGCTCGAGGCGGGCATGGGACGCGACGAACGGCCGTGGCTGCCACACCTGAGCACAGTGCCGTTCGAGGGACTCCATCAGCGCGGACGCCCGCGCGGCGCTCGCGCTCGTGCCCTTGCCCGCGTCTGCCGCCAGCCACGCACTGGACGGCCGGACCGCCAGCGCGACCGGGATCCCGACCCGGTCGAGCCCGGTGATGTCCGCGACCCGCGTGACACCGGCCGCCCGGGCCGCGGGCCAGACCCGGGCGAGTGTGCCATCGAGCGAGGCCGCCCGCGGCATGTCCGCGACGTGGTGCTTCGGAGCGTGCGGCATCGGGCCACGCCAGTGCGTGACGGGGACACGCGCCGTGAGGGCACCCGCCGTGAGGGCACCCGCCGTCGGGGCAGGCGCCGTCGGGGCATGGGGCCGCCGCTCCCGCGTGGTCCCCCCTGGCCCCGCGGCGCGGGCCCGGGCCCGCGCCCTCGGGCCTGGTGAGTAGCAGTCGAAGCCGATATAGCCTTCGAGTCCGGGCACGACGACGCGGACGACGTCGAGGCCCATGTCGTCGTTCCGCAGGTCGACCACCACGACGCTGGGGTACCCGGCCGCGCGGAGCCGCCCGAGCATCTCGCGCAGGTCGCCGTCGAGGGAGGATGTGGCGGCGCTCGGCCGCAGTTCCACCGGGGGATGCGCGCGCACCCGCGCCTCGTGCCGGCCCGGCCACCCCGGCGAATCCGACCAGCGGGCGCGCCGGTACGCCGTGGTGAGGAGGTCGTCGCGAGAGCCCGCGACGACAACGGTACACGCCTGCGCGGCCTCGAGGACCGCGCGCAGCACGGCCAGCTCGGGATCGAGATGCGCGCCGAATCCGAGGCCCACGCCACGCCCGCGTTCTGTCCCGTGCGCGAGCGCGGCGCCGAACGCCGGGACCCGCAGGTCCGTCATGAGGTCGTGCACGAACAGGAGCAGCCCGGCGGCGCGCAGCCGCTCGACGAGATCCCGGAGCGCGGGCGAGCGGATCGCGGCGAGACAGACCGGCGGCCCCGCGAACAGGCCACCGGGCCGGCCTGACCGGCTGGCGGCATCCATCGCCTGTGCGTCACGTTCCACGAGCTCGCAGATGCCGTGACAGACAGCCTCCGCCATGGTGGTCCCCGCAGCGAGCCCGCTCGAGCCCGTCTGGAAGAGCCGCGGCACCCGGAGCAGGCCCGGGCCCCCGGCCGCGGTGTCCAGCAGCACGCAGGCGCGTGGCACAAGCGTCTCGCGCCCAAGCCCGATGTCATATCCCCTGACCCACTCGACCGGCAGCCCGTCATGGAATGGCGATGCCCTGGCCAGCGGGAGCAGCTCGCGGGGCGGCGCTTCCGCGCCCCCGTCGCCCCCCGTGCCGGGGCCGACGGCGGTGTAGGGCGCACACAGGCTCGCCAGGGACGCCGTCTCCGCGTGATGCAACTCCAGCGCCTCCATGCACGCGGAGACCGACGCCGAGCACCGGTCCAGGCCCTTGCCCGCGGCGCTGGACAATGTCGCCCCGTTCGGCCGGATGGCGAGCACGGTCGCGACGCCGACGCGGTCCAGCGCGGTGATATGGGCGAGCCTGGTGACGCCCGCGCGTCCTGCCAGTGACAGAACGCGCGGGAGCACTTCCTGCGCGGGGCGGGCCCGGTGAGCGGTCAGGTCGCGCTTGCGGCCGCCGAGCGCCTGCCCACGGAACGACACACTTGCGGCATCGGTCACCCGAAGGCTGCGAGCGTCTGCAGCGTCACCACGATCCAGTCCGTGGTGCTCCCTCCGGCCACGCGCTCCAGGTCGGCGTCGGAGAGTTCGCCCGCATCCATCGAAGCCCTGGCGTTCGTGAGGTCCTGCGCGGTCACCGTGAGGCCGGCCTTCCGGAAGGCCACGATACGGCCTTCGGAGTCTGTCGCGCCCTCGAGTGCCTTGCGCAGGTCCTGGTCCGTCTGGATTTTCTTGACCATCTCACTGACGGTGACTGACATGTATTTCTCCCCCATATGCCGATTTTGGCCATTTATGAATTCGGCCGAGGTGATTTCCCCCGCATGAGCATGCCCAAGCAGGGGAATGCTAAAAGTCGCGATCCTGGGGAGTCAATAGTGGCGGGGCCGCGGAATAGTGCCGGTAATTTCCGGTTCCGGGGTATATGGGGGGCCACGTGTGTTGATGTCGGCGCGGGAAAAGCGGGGAGTGCGGGACGCGAGCCGTCACGCGCCGGTCGTCGTGCTGAGTCCACCACGATCATTCTCATCGGTGGTCACGGCGATGCTGGGCCGGCATCCCGAACTGTACGGTTTTCCGGAGCTGGGCATCTTCGCTTCGGAGCAGAGCGGCGGCACGGTGGCCGGCCCCGGGGGGCGTAACGTCAGGGGCGACGGCATGGAGCGGGTGCGGCCAGGCCTGGCGCAGGCGGTAGCCGAACTGGGCTGGGGCGCGCAAGGTCCGGGGGAATTGGCACAGGCGCGCGCCTGGCTCGCCGCGCGCCAGGCACTAGACATGGTCGATGTCTATGACGCCCTCCTGGACCAGATTGCGCCGCTGCGCGGCGTCGAGAAGACGCCGGCGACCCTCCTTCAGGCCGGGGCCCTTGACCGGGCCACGGACGCCTACCCGCGGGCCTGCTTCCTCCACCTGACCCGCCACCCGCTCACCGCGCTCCGCTCGCTCGAAGAACAGTTCCTCCACTGGCGGTCCGTGCGCCTGTCAGGCGTGCGGACGGGACAGGCGCGCGGCCAGGCCCCGGGCACGCCGCCCCGGCCACGCGCCGGCGGGACGGCTCACCGCCAGGCTCTGAGGGTGCACTGTGCCGCCATCTGGCTGGTCGCGCACCGGCGGGCACTGGCGCACGCGGGCCGGCTGCCCGAGGCACGCGTCCTGCGGGTCCGCGGCGAGGACCTGCTCACCGGGCAGCCTGGCTGCCTGGCGCGGGTGGCGCGGTGGCTGGGGATCCGGGGCGACAGCCGGGCGCTGGCGCAGATGCGGCACCCGGAACGGTCACCCTACGCCCATCCCGTGGCCCAGAACCAGCCCGGCAGTCTCGACCGAAAGTTCCTGGCCGACCCCGTATTGCGGCCGCCCTCGCTGCCCCCGGCCGGCGAGGAGGTCGTGCCCGATGGGTGGAGCTCGCCGAAGAACTGGTCTCGCGCATCCGCGCGACCGCCGCCGAACTCGGCTACGGCAGGGCCGCTTGAGCAGCCGTGGCAGGCGCGGGACAGGCCGGCCACGAACCGCCAATGACCCGCGGCGGCACGTGGCGAAAAGGAGCGGGCAGGTGCGTGACCGACGGGGCATCAGGTGGGCGCCCGGGCTGCTCGCGGCGTCGGCGATGCTCGTCATCGCCGGCTGCGGCTCCGGGCCGGGGAGCACGGCGGCCCACGGCCCCCGGGAGCTGACGGTTGGCACCCTTTTCGCGAGTACCGGGCCGTTCGCCAGGCCGTCGCAGGCGCAGCTCGCCGGACTGCGCTTCTGGGCTGAGCAGGTGAACGCCTCGGGCGGGCTGTACGTGCGCGCGATGCACGCCACCATGCTGGTGCACATCGTGGCCCTGGACGACCGGAGCAGCATCTCCCTCGCCGCGCAGGGCTACCTCGACCTGGTGCAGCAACGCCACGTGAGCGTTCTGGTGTCCGACTACGGGTCGCTCCTCACCTCACCCGCGGTCCCCATCGCACAGCAGAACGGCGTCTACCTGTTCGACCCCACGGCAACGGACCCGGAATTCTTCACGACGAGCATCTTCGGGAACGGAGCCAGTGACATGCTCATGGCGGGCGCCCCCAGCGACGGTGTGCTCTCCCACGAGCTGGCCCGCGCGATCCATCTGCTGGGCGTTCGAAAGATCGTCATCCTGTACGACACCAGCCCGTTCGCTGAGTCGCAATCCAACGGCCTGCAGCAGGCTCTTCTTGGCTACGGCATCACGCCGATCGCGATGCTGCCGGTCGACAGCTCGACGTTGGCAGGTGCCGCTGGCGTGGCAGGGAACGCCGGCGCCGTGACGGCGACGGACTATTCCAAGCAGCTTGCCACGCTCGCGGCCCTGCACCCGGACGCGGTGATCGAGGTCGGCTACGTCCAGGACGACCTTGCGTTCTTCCAGCAGCTCGCGGCGCGTCACGACGGCTTCCGCATGGTGTTCACGGTCAACGCCGGGTCCGGGCTGGCGCAGTTCCAGGCGAGCCTGCCCAGGTGCGCGCTCGCGGGGACCTACACCTACCTGCCGCCACCCTTCCAGGCCTACCCGCACGTCAGCGCTGGGCTGGCGACCGCTCAGTTCCAGCAGCGGTTTCTCGCCCGCCGGGGAGCTTCGGGACCGGCCCGCGATGTCGCCGGCGCGATCCCTGGCTATACGACCGGGCTGGTGGTGCAGCAGATCCTCGCCCGGGCTCCGGGACTGGACCCGGAAAGCATGCAGCGGGCCGCGCTGGCACTGTCCGGCTCGCTGCGCACCCTTGACGGCACGTTCCGCATCGACAAGCAGGGGGTGCAGCTTGGTGAGCTTCGGCCGGTCGTCCGCCTGGACCAGACCGCCGGCGGGATCCGGCCGGCCGCTGTTGGCTCAGCAGGGACGCCGGGCCCGGGAGGGGCAGCGGGGCAGACAGCGACAGCATGCGGGGGCAGGAGATGAGTGAGTCCGGCGAGCCGGAGGCGGGCGGGGCAAGGGCGACGCCCGGTACACCGAACGGGGCCAGCGTCCCGCCGGCGCACAGTGTGGCAACGGCCACGCCCGGTACACCGAACGGGGCCCGTACCGCACCGGCGGCCGGTGCGGGCCATGGCGGGATGTTCCGCCAGCAGGCACTCACGCGGCGGAGCGCTCGCGACACGCTTGAGAACCTGCTGACCATCACCACGCCACGCCTGTGGCTCGCGCTCGCCGCCTGCGTGGTCGCGGCCTTCGCCGCCGTGATCTGGGCGGTCACCGGGTCCGCTCCGACGACGGTGGACGGCTTCGGGATCGTCCTGCCCGCGTCTGGCGTCGTCAATGTGACGGCACTGGCCCCGGGGACGGTGACGAGCTTGCCGGTCGTGACGGGGATCCAGGTCGCGCAGGGGCAGACGGTGGCTGTTCTGAATACGCGGGGGGGCACAACGCAGGTGGAAGCGCCCGTCCCCGGCACGATCGATCAGATCTACGTCACGCCCGGGTCGTTCGTGGGGCCCGGCACGCCGGTCGCGGAGATGCTTCCGCTCGGGTCCCCGATGTCGGCACTCATGTTCGTCGGTGCCGGAGAAGGCAAGGCGCTGCGTGTCGGCATGCCCGCCGACATCTCACCGAGTACCGCCCCGTCGAGCCAGTACGGGAGCATCAGGGGCGTCGTTACCTACATCTCACCGCTGCCGCTCACCCAGCAAAGGCTGGTCACCCTGCTGGGCGACCGTCCCGGGCTGGTCGCCACCGTCGCGCAGCTCGGCGCACCGCTCGAGGTGGCGGTCACCTTGCTGCGGGACTCGGGCACGCCGAGCGGTTTCGCGTGGACCTCTGGCTCAGGGCCCGGCTTCGACGTGACACCGGGCACGCTGCTGACCGGATCGGTGCTCGTGTCGCAGCAAAGCCCCGCGTCCATCGCGTTCTCGAGCCAGTAGGCGCGGGCGATGACGACGACTGCTGCCCCGCCGCCCGCTGCCCCGGCGCCCGCGCCGCCGCCGGTGGTGCGGGCACACCGGCGGCGGGTGCGCACGCCCACCGTGCTGCAACTGGAGGCGACCGAGTGCGGAGCCGCGGCGCTCGGCATGGTGCTCGGCTACTTCGGGAAGATCGTGCCGCTTGAGGCACTGCGCGCGGCCTGCGGGATCTCACGTGATGGCAGCAAGGCGGCGAACGTGATGCGTGCCGCCCGCTCGTACGGCCTGGTCCCGCACGGATTCCGCCGTGAGCCGGAGGACCTGTACGGCATGGACCTCCCGATGATCGTGTTCTGGCGGTTCAACCACTTTCTCGTGGTCGACGGTTTCGGGCGGGACAAGGTCTACCTCAATGACCCCGCGACAGGCCCGCGTGTCATCAGCGACGAGGAGTTCTCCGAGTCGTTCACCGGGATAGTCATGACATTCGAGAAGGGCCCCGGCTTCCAGCCCGGCGGCAAGCGCCCCGGCCTGACCGCGGCCCTGCTCCGCAGACTGGGCCGCACCCGCGCGGGGCTCGCGTTCGCCGTGTTCACGGGCCTGCTGCTGGTGCTGCCGGGCATCGCGATACCGGCGCTCACCCGGGCGTTCGTGAACAGCTTCCTGGTCGGACAGCGCACCGAGTGGCTGCCGGCGATCGTGACCGGCATCGGGGTAGCGGCGTTCATGCAACTGGTCGTCTCGTCCTTGCAGCAGGTCGCGCTGCTGCGGTTGCAGACGAAGCTGTCGCTGCGGATGTCGGCGGAGACCATCGACCACTTGCTACGGCTGCCTGCGGGTTTCTTCAGCCAGCGGGCACCGGGTGACCTGTCCTTCCGGGCGGGCCTCAACGACCAGATCGCCCAGACCCTGTCAGGCCAGCTCTCCCAGGCGGTCCTCGGCCTGTTCACGGCGTCCTTCTACGCGGTGTTCATGGGCATTTACGACCTGCCGCTGTTCGGCGTGGTGGTGCTCGTGGCAGCGGCCAACACCGGCTTCCTGAAGCTCGGCGCGAGGGCACGCAAGGACCTGTCCACCAGGGTCAGCCACTCGATGAGCGGGATGAGCGGCAGCGTGGCGGCCGGTATCGCGCTCATCGAGTCGGTGAAGGCGAGCGGGAGCGAAGATGACCTCTTCGGCAAGTGGGTCGGCAAGCTGTCCGACATGGTCGAGGCCCGGCAGCGGTTCAATCTTGTCGGCATCGGCCTCGCCGCCGGGCCGGCGTTCCTGTCCTCGGTGTCGGTGGCGGCGGTGCTGGGGGTCGGCGCACTGCAGGTGATGGACGGGACGATCTCGCTCGGCACGCTCATCGCGTTCCAGGCGCTGATGGGCGGCTTCCTCGCGCCGGTGTCGCTGCTGGTCGGGCTCGGCGGCACGATCCAGTCGATGGCAGGCAACCTGAACCGGGTCGACGACATCCTCAATACGCCGCAGGCACCGGAGCTCACGGAGCCGCATCCGGCAGCAGGTGGCATTCCGGCTGCTGGTGACCGCCCGCTGCGCGGCGAACTGGAACTTCGCGGCGTCACCTTCGGCTATAGCCCCCTCGACCCGCCATTGATCGACGGCCTGAACCTCCATCTGCTGCCCGGCCAGCGAGTCGCCCTCGTCGGGGCGAGCGGGAGCGGCAAATCGACGGTCTCACGGCTCGTGTCGGGCCTGTACGAGCCGTGGGACGGGGAGATCCTGATCGACGGAGTCCCGCGCCGGGCGCACGACCGTGCCGTCCTCGCGGACGGCATCGCGCTGGTGGACCAGGAGATCAACCTGTTCGAAGGCACCGTGCGCGACAACATCACCCTCTGGGACGACGGGGTGCCCGACGCTGACGTCGTCGACGCGCTCTGTGACGCCCTGCTGGGTGACGACATCCTCGCCAGGCCCGGCGGCATCGCCAGTGGGGTCGACGAGGCCGGGCGGAACTTCTCTGGCGGGCAGCGGCAGCGGCTGGAGATCGCGCGGTCGCTGAGCCGCGGGCCCGCGCTCCTTGTCCTCGACGAGGCGACCAGTGCGCTCGACCCACTCACCGAGGAAGCGATCGACCTCGCGCTCCGGCGGCGCGGCTGCACCTGCCTGATCGTGGCGCACCGCCTGTCCACCATCCGCGACAGCGACGAGATCGTCGTTCTCGACAAGGGCAAGGTGATCGAACGCGGCACGCACGAGGCCCTGCTCGAGATGCACGGCTACTACCAGCGGCTGATTGAGAGCTGAGGACATGAGCGAGCTGGGCACGCGAAGCGCGCCGAGCCTGGGGCACTCCCGTGGCGCGTCGCATCTGTCGGCCAACCGGACGCTCGCTCTCGACGACCCGGCACAGGCATGGGTCGTCGAGGAGGGCGACGTCCTCGTCTTCGCGATCGAGGTGCCCGGTGAACAGGCCAGCGGCGAGCGCCACCAGCTTGGCGCGTTCGGCCCGGGCGACGCGCTGCTGGGCATCGGGCTGGATCCTCGCTCCCGGGTGGGGCTGCTCGCGACGGGCGTCGGTGACGCATGGGTCAGGCGGGTGCCACTCGCTGAGCTGTGCCGGCGCGAAGCGGAGGGCGCGAGCAGCATCGAGCGCTGGGTGACCGCGATGTGGCAGCGGCTTGTGCGCGAGCGCTACGTGCCGACGGGACTGCGGGTGCTCCCGGACGAGGGTGCCATCAGTGCCGCCGCTTCCGATGCCCTGCATCCCAGCACCGGGGTTGCCTGGGCCGCCAGCAGAGGTGGTGCGTTCACGCTGGCTGGTGACGACGCGGCGATGATCGAGGACGGCGCGGCCCCGGTGCCGGTCTCGGCCGATGGCTGGATCGTGGCACTCGGCGACGCCGAGCTGACGCTGGCCCGGACACCTGGCGTGCTCGCCACCGAAGCGGGCCCCCGCGGCCTGGGCCTGTTCATGGAGGCGACCGTGGCGGCGCTCGCCGCCGACTTCGACTCCGACCGGGCACACCGCCAGGAGGCGACCCGCCGTGGCGCGGCACGAAGCGCCGCTGAGAGTGACGCCGCGCTGCTCGAACTGGCCGAGGTCATGCCCGGCGCCCGGGGTGCGGCGCGCCGCGCCCCGGCGGGCGACCCGCTGCTGGCCGCCTTCACCGCCGTGGCGGCCGCGGCCGACATCGCACTCGGCGATGCCGGCGGGATGCTGCGCGAGACCGCGGCCGGCGCTGACCCGGGCGAGCGGGTCAGCACCTTGGCGGCGGCCGCGAACTGCCGGGTGCGCTCGATGGCATTGCCACCACGCTGGTGGGCTGCTGACTCCGGCCCGATGCTCTGCCAGGCCGCCGACGACGGGCGGCCGCTGGCGGTCACGCGCGCCTGGCACCACTACATGGCGTTCGACCCGGCGCGGGGCACCTCCTGGAAGGTAGGGGCCGGCGGCGCGGCAAAGATCGCGGGATCGGCCTTCGTCCTGTACCGCGGGCTCGGGGCCGAAGCGCGCGGCGTGGCAGACCTGCTGCGGATCGGCCTGCGCCGCTCGGGCGCCGACCTCGGGCGGGTCGTGGTGTTCGGCTCGTTCACTGGTCTCGCGAGCCTCGTGACTCCCATCCTGACGAGCGTCATCTTCAACGAGGTCGTCCCGCAGAACCAGCGGGGGCGGCTGCTCGCGGCGGTGGTCACGCTGATAGTCGTGGCGCTGTCGGTCGGGATCGCCTCGGCGATGCGGGGCGTGGCGTTCATCCGGGTCGCGGCCCGCTTCGAGGCGGCCTCCCAGGTGTCGCTCTGGGACCGGCTGCTGCGGATGCCGGTCGGCTTCTATAACCGCTACCTCGTGGGTGACCTGACCAACCGAATGCAGAGCCTGGAGTCAATCCAGTCCCTGCTCACCGACTCGACCGTGGCAATCATCCTCAACGGCGTGTTCTCGTTGTTCAACATCGCACTGTTCGCCGCGGCCGGGACGGACCTGTTCGTCGTCGGCATCGCGCTGGTGCTGATCGAGCTTGGGGTGATCTGGGCACTGTGCGTGGTGGAGGTCCGGTTGTCCCGGCGCCAGCTCGCGGCCCAGAACCGCACCCAGGGCCTCACGCTGCAGTTGCTGCGGGGCATCTACAAACTGCGCGTCGCCGCGGCCGAGTCGCGGGCCTTCGCCGTATGGGCCCGGGTGTTCGCCGATCAGCGGCGCGTCACCTACAGCGCCGGGCGGGTGCTGGCGGGTATCGCGGTATTCCTGACGGTGTGGACCACGATCGGCACGCTCGCGATCGTGGGCGTGGTCGCGGCCAGGGGCCTCGGATCGGTGACGCTAGGCAGTTACATGGAGTTCACGGTGGCGTTCGGGCAGGTGTCAAGCGCGCTCGCGGTGATCATGGGCTCGCTGTCCATGGTGGTCGTGGTCGTGCCGCTGCTCGACCAGGTGGAGCCAGTGCTCGGCGGGCCCGTCGAAATTGGCGGAGGGCGGGAAGACCCAGGAGTCCTCACCGGCGCCGTCGAGATCTCGGGGATCAGCTTCCGCTACTTCCCCGAGGCACCGCTCGTGCTTGAGGACGTGTCGTTGTCGGTGGCACCTGGGGAATTCGTCGCCCTGGTGGGGCCGTCAGGGGCCGGCAAGTCATCGATGGTACGAATGCTCCTCGGCTTCGAGGCCCCCGCGGCCGGGACGGTCTCCTATGACGGAAGGGACCTCGCCGAGCTCGACATGGCCGCGGTCCGCCGCCAGATCGGCACCGTGATCCAGACCGCACGCCTGCTCCCCGGCACGATCTTCAGCAACATCGCCGGCAGCGCGTCGATCACCCGTGAGGAGGCATGGGCCGCCGCGGAGGCGGCCGGCATGGCAGACGACATCAGGGCGATGCCCATGGCGATGGAAACGGTGATCGTGGAGGGCGCCGCCACCATCTCCGGTGGCCAGCGCCAGCGACTGCTGATCGCGCGCGCCCTTGCCCTGCGGCCCCGGATCCTGATCTTCGATGAGGCGACAAGCGCGCTGGACAATGTGACGCAGGCAGTCGTCACAGCGAGCCTGGCCCGGCTTCAGGTGACGCGCATCGTGATCGCGCACCGGCTCTCGACGATCGAGAGCGCGGACCGCGTATATGTGTTTGTGAAGGGCAAGGTGGTGCAGGTCGGCACGTTCACCGATCTCTCGGCAGAGCCGGGCCCGTTCGCGGACCTCGCGCGCCGCCAGCTCGTGTAAC
>CAVRXW010000046.1:0-44800 GCA_963725125.1 uncultured Actinomycetes bacterium | reverse complement strand
GAGTGTCGGGGATGCGGTATGCGGTCTTCATCCAGAAATTGTCGTCGGGCGCGTCCAACACTTCGATGTCACTGAGCATCTTGAATCCAATAGGTCGAGTACCAGCCGGGTACGATCAGGCGGAGCGGAAAGCCATTGAGGAGTGGTAGCTGCTCGCCGTTCGATCTGGTAACGAACATCACCTCGCCATCCCGCGCATGGTCGATGTCGAGCGATTTCAGGAAAGTGGGCGCGCCATCGATGACGGCTTCATCCAGCCCTTGGAAACGGACGGCGACCGCGCCGGGCTTCACGCCAGCGCGATGCAGCACGTCCTCTAGCCGGACCCCAGTCCAGCGAGCATTGCCCATGGCGCCGTTTCCCCACTGTCCCCCGGCAACCCGCGGCAAGAACAGACCCCAATTGCCGGAGCATCCATTGACGCAGCCATTTCTGCGCGCGGAAGCGACAGGATGTCCTGGAGCGAAAGGGAAACGCTCTGGTTGACACGCCCGCGCACGGTCAAATCGCAATTCGTCGACGTCGATCTCTGTCGGGATACCCGCCCAGTGCCAGCGCACGAAGAACTGATCGCTTCGGCGTGAAGACGCCCTTGTCGAAAACCTCGAACGGCGTTTCCAGCAGCGGCGGCCGGGACCGCTGCGGGTCGTGGCTGCCTCTGGGGGAATTCCTCTCAGAGGAAAGTGCGGAACCGGCGGACCGCCGGGCAGCGGCAGTTTCACGGTCGTCGCGGCCCAGGCCGGCGCGACCGCCAGCCCCAAACCGGCCACGCCCATATGCCGAAGGAACGAACGTCGCGATGAGAGAGCGCCGAGGAGTGTCGTCACTGTCAGTCGTCCGTGTTCCTGCAAGCCGTGGGCGAAGACGGCGCCCGTTCGTGGCCTCGCGATACCGCGTGTGTTCATCGGGGGTCTCCTCATTATGGGTTCCTGCGATGCTCGGAGCGCATCAACGCCGGTTGGCTGGGACCATAAGTAGTCTGTCGTGACCAATTCTTCCAATAGATGCGTTCGTTTTGTATAATGAACCTTTAAAGTCCTCGATAGGGGATCTGAAAACCGCCGGCCTTTATGCCGGCTAGGGATCAGGCGAAGAGTACGAACTTTCAAAGCTGCTTTAGCAATCCATCGCTCAAGAAAGGGCAGCGCGGCCGGGGCTTCTTCAAGTCGGCGACGTTCGCATATCGAAAGCGACCAGAACGCAGCCCGCAGCAGTCGGCCCATGGGCCGACCGATCCGGCTTTCAGCCGTAACTCAAAGCCACCGCCTCTCGAGGCGGTGAGGAGCGTCCACACGAGTTGCGGAGACGCCGATATGCCGCTGGAGGGGTGGTCGGAGGGTCCCCCTTCCGCAATCGAATCGCAAAGGAAACCGACGACCCTCGAGTAGCTCCACATCTTCATCGCGGTCGCTGAACGCCACCACGTCGCTCAGCCGCCTGAGCGCTGAACCTCGCACAATCCGCGGTGAGCCATGCGATCGCCGCGCTGGAGGCGCGCCGGGACACGAAGCTCTTCGATCGCGTCGGCCGCCGCTTCGAGCTGACCGAGGCCGGGCAGCGTTTCTCACGGAGGCGAGGGCCATCACGGCGCGAGTGGGCGCCGCCGAACTCACCCTCAGCGAATACGCCGGCTTGCAGCGGGGCACGCTGACTGTCCAAGCCAGTCTCATCCGCTGATCGAGATTCAGATCTTGCGGTCGGAAATACGGCGCAGGTGGCCGCCGCCGTCGCGGGGGAACAGCGGAACTGGGGTTCGTCGAGGGAGCGGTGGAGGACTAGCTTTTCGAGAGCACGCCGGTGGCGCGGGATCAGCTGTTGATCGTCGTCGGTGTTGACCATCCCTGGGGCGGACAAGGGCAGCTGACGCTCGAGGATCTAATCGCGAGTGAATGGGTGTTGCGCGAACCCGGGTCGGGGACGCGGTCAGTCTTCGAGGAAGCCCTCGCGCGGCTCGGCGCCAATCCCAGTTCTCTGCGCCCACAGTTGGAATTTGCGGGCGGCAGTCGAGGCCGGGCTCGGCGCAACCGCCATTTCCGCCTCCGTGGCTGCGCCGAGCCGGGAGGCCGGCTTGTTACAGCAAGTGGCCTTCCGTCTGCCGGAGCGCGAGTTCCATGTCCTCCGGCATCGGGAGCGCTACCACAACCGAGCCTCAACCGCGCTACTCGAAATCGCAGCGAGTAGGCGCGCTCCGCAAGGTCGAAATTGCTTTACCAACACGACATGATCCCATGTCCGGATTGCGCTACACAAAGTCTGCCTCGAGGTCGCTGGGAATCGCGCCTCTCATCAAGCAGGGCGAAACGAACAGGCGTCCGAGCCAGGCGCGATGCAGGGTGCGGCGGCGACGATGATCCAGAACAGCGCCAGGCAAGATGGTCAGGGCGCCGCCGATCCCGGCCAGGAATTCCAGATGCGTCTGGCGAGCCAGGGCCAGCGTCGCCATGGCATAGACGCCAAGCGGGAAGGTGAAGCCCCACCAGCCGAGGTTGAACGGCATGCCATCGCGCGCAGATAGCGGATCGTCGTCAGCACCGCGAGCAACAGCCACCACGCCCCATAGCCCCACAACAGCGCGCCCCGATTCCGGCGGCGATTTCGCCGACCCCTGTAACCCCTGCCGCTGCGAAGGCTCGAGGAGCATCCGCGCCCAGCTGCAGCATGCCGAGGGCGCCGGCGCCGATCGGTCCCAGCTGTGAAGCCGACGAACAAAGCCTGGCAACCACTGGCGGAGTCAAGGGCAGGGACCGAGGGAAACGCGGAAAGGGGCGGTACGCTCCGGACACCGAATCGGGAAGGCGTGTCATACGCCCTATACTGTGAACGGAAGGCGGCAAGGGAAAGCCCCCGGGCAATCGGGTGAAGGCAATTCCCTTCTCCAGCTTGCGCCATAGGGCGTCGAAGACGTCCGTCTTTCGACGGGCTATGGTGCCGGACGAGGTCGGTTTCACCGTCGAAATCGCGGCCTTTCCCTCACCCCAACCCACTCCCGTGAAGCGAAGAGGGGGATTTGACCCGCGGCGCCTCGCTTTCGAGGCCTCAAACCCAGGATCATGCGCCGCGGTCAGCTCACCGGCCAGCACCCAGGACGCCTGCAGGCTGCCGTCGATCCGGCCCAGCCGGGCGATCAGAATGGCGATGTCGTCGCGGTGCTGGTCGGAGTAGGCGCCGGCCAGGATCGCCTTGCAGAGGTCGTCCATCGAGCCGGCCACCGAGTCGGCGTCGAACACCGACTGGAGCCGTTTCAGCCCGTCGTCGATGTCCCGGCCGCGGCTTTCCACCAGCCCGTCGGTGTAGAGCACGAACAGGCTGCCGTCCTCGATCTCGAAGGTCCGGCTGGAGATCAGGCCCTCGCCCACGCCCAGCGGTGGTGCCGGGGACACGTCGAGGAACTCGCTGGTGCCGTCCGGGCGCACCAGCAGCGGGGGCAGGTGCCCGGCGCAGGCGACCTCACAGGTGCCGTTCACCGCGTCGTAGGTGGCGTAGGCGCAGGTGGCGAAGTGCGGCTCGCGCTCGCCGATCTTCCGCATGAGCTCATTGAGGTACTGCAGCGACTCGGCGGGTGACAGTTCCAGCATCGACAGGGTCTGGATCGCGGTGCGCAGCCGGCCCATCGTGACCGCCGCCCGGACACCGTGGCCGGCCACGTCGCCGACGACCAGGGCCACCCGCGCACCCGGCATGTTGATCGACTCGTACCAGTCCCCGCCGACCTCGATGAGCGCGCTGCCGGGCAGGTACCGGTGCGTGACCTCCACCGAGGACGGCGCGGAAAGACCGGTCGGCAGCAGGCTGCGCTGCAGAGTGAGCGCGGTGGCCCGCTCCCGGTTGTACCGCCGGGCGTTGTCGATGAAGATCGCCGCGCGCGAGGCGAACTCCATGCCGATCTCGGTGTCGTAGGCGTCGAAGGACCGGAAGCCCTTCCGCCGGTTGCACACGATGAAGCCGAGCGTGGAGCCGCGCGCGTTGAGCGGCAGCAGCAACATGGACGAGCCGGCGAGCAGCTTTCCCATGGGCCGGCGCAGCCACGATTCGGCCATCTCGACCGCTTCGTCGGTGGTCATGGCGGGCTCGCGGACCGGCCTGCCCGTGTTCATGCACTCGGTGTAGGGCGATCCCGCCGGGTAGCGCAGCACCTCGCCGGTGGGGAACGTTGCGTCCCAGTCGGGGTTGCTGTCGTCGGTGGCGATGGCCATCCGGCGCAGCAGGTAGGACCCGTCGTTCTGGGAGGCGGGCGGCTCGTCGGCCGCCACCAGGCTCTCCAGCAGCAGCAGGCCGGCCGAGTTGCCGAAGTGCGGGACCACGATGTTGATCAGCCCGCGGGCCATCTGGTCCAGGTCGAGGGTGGACCCCATCTGCCGGAACGTCTCATCGAGCAGAGCGTGCCGCATCAGTGCGGGGTCAAGGAACTGCTCCACGCTGGGCGGAGGCATGCGCAGGATCGCCAGCGCCGACGGGCTCGCGTCGCTGTCGCCGCGCATCGGCTGGAGCGTGACCACGGTGTCGATGGGGTTGCTGCGCTGCGCCTTGAAGGTCAGCACCGCGGTCGCTTCCCGGCCTCCCTTGACCGCGTCCAGCAGGCTGTTCAGCGGCGTTCCCGTGGGGGAGTTGCCCACGACCAGATCGCTCAGATGCGTGCCGAGCAGCGAGCCATTCGGCGGATCCAGGACTTCCTTGGCATTCCGGTCATGCTGAACTACCCGTCCGGCCGGATCCACCCCCAGGATCAGGGTCCGCACAGATGTATGTGATAGCAGCGTAGTGATCTTTGCACGATACCCGACATTGGCCCGCTCATTCTGGGTGACCTGGGTCGTTGCACTATGCCGAATAAGATACTTTTTGGGTTCCGTTTGGCCCCTGGATCGCGTCGTGACGGGGTCCCGGAGATGTCTGGCGCGTTGCCCGGGCCAGGCGGTATGGTGCGCGGCCCGGGATCTTGGCGAGGAGGGGCCATGGCGCAGCGTCCCAGCGTGACCGTCCTGGGCAGCCTGAACACCGACATCTCGCTCCTCGTGCCGCACCTGCCCGGGCCCGGGGAGACCGTGCTCGCGGCCGCGGCCGCTACCTTCGGCGCGGGCGGAAAGGGAGCCAACCAGGCGGTCGCGGCCGCCCGGCTCGGTGCCGCCGTGCGGATGACAGGCTGCTGCGGGGACGACGAGTTCGGCGCCCGGCTGCGGGCCGGCCTGGTGGCCGAGGGGATTGGCGTAACGGGCCTGCGCGCGGTCCCCGGCGTGGCCTCTGGGCTGGCCCTGATCACCGTGGATCCGGCCGGGGAGAACTCGATCGCGGTCGCCGCAGGCGCCAACGGGCTTGCCGGGGACGCGGAGGTGGCGGCGGCGTTCGCGCAGCCATGCGACGTGCTGGTGCTGTCGGCGGAGATCCCCGTCCCGGTGCTGGGCGCCGCGCTCCGCCGGGCCCGCGCCGAGGGGGTCGCCGTGGTGCTCAACCTGGCGCCGGTCCCCGAGGGAGCGGCCGGCCTGCTCGCCGAGCGCCCGGACTGGCTCGTGGTCAACGCACAGGAGGCAGCGGCCCTGGCCGGGCGGTCGCCCGAAGCCGGCCTGGGCGGCGCCCTGGCCGGGGCGTCGTCCGGAGCCCCGCCCGGAGCCCCGCCCGGAGGGCAGGCCGGTGAGGCGGCGCTGGGTGAGGCGGCGCTGGGTGAGGCGGCGCTGGGAGAGGCGGCGCTGGGGCTGGCCGCCGCGGCGGGCCTGGCCGCGGGGCTGGGGGGCGGCCATGTCGTGGTCACGCTGGGCGCGGCGGGCGCCGTGCTGGCCGGGCCGTCCGGGACGGCCGCCGTGCCCGGGTTCCGGGTGACCGCGGTGGACACCGTGGGCGCGGGGGACGCGTTCGTGGGAGCCCTCGCCGTCGCGCTCGCCAGCAGCCTGGACCCCGCCGCCGCGGTCACCGCCGCCTGCGCGGCCGGTGCGGCGGCGGCCACCCGCCGGGGCGCACAGGCGGCCCTGCCCGGGCCCGCCGACGTGCTCGCGGCGACCGGATTCGCCTGGCCCGGCTGAGCCGTGCAGGCTTCCCCGGCCCGGCGGGCCCGGCGGGCACGCCGCCGGACGGTGCACGCAGGCCGGACGGACGGGGCGCCGCCGGACGGTGCACGCAGGCCGGACGGACGGGGCGCCGCCGGACGGCGCACGCTAGCCGGCTAGCGTCCGATCACGGCGGCCGGCCAGAGGAGGAGATCCCGTGCCAGAGGCCAGCGGGCCGATCATCGAGCAGACGTCCACCCGGGTGGTCTACGAGACGTCCCACATGCGGCTGCGCGAGGACGGCATCCGGCGCCCCGACGGTTCCGCTGGGATCTACTCGTATGTGGAGAAGCCGGACTTCGCGCTGATCATCCCGGCCGAGAACGACGGCTTCCACCTGGTGGAGCAGTACCGCTATCCGGTGCGGATGCGGTGCTGGGAGTTTCCGCAGGGCAGCCTGCCGGACATGGCCGCCGCGGCCGACCCGGAGAAGCTCGCCAGGGAAGAACTCCGCCAGGAGACCGGCATGACGGCCAGCGTGCTGCGCCATCTCGGGCACCTGCACTGCGCGCAGGGGCTGAACAGCCAGGGCTTCGACGTGTTCGTGGCGACCGGCCTGACCCCCGGCCCACCCGAGCTCGAGCTGGAGGAGCAGGACCTGCGCTGCCGCTGGTTCGGCCGCGCCGAGCTGGAGAGGATGATCCGCCAGGGCGGCATCACCGACGACTCCACGCTCGCCGCCTATACCTTGTTCCTGCTGGCGGGGGAGACCGCCGGCTGACCTAGCCACCCGGCCCATGCCCCGGGCCGCCCGGCCGATGCCAGACGGGAAACGACGACGCCCCCGCGAGCTGACGCTCACGGGGGCCCCGTCGACGGTGCTGACGTGCCGTCGCCTCCTCGGCGAGTTGCGCAACGCGGCTCCAGCCGGACGGTATTCCGCGAAGGCTTCTATAGTTGCGGCCCGGGGCATCCAAGCACGCCAGCGATCGTTCCTAACGCGGCTGCCCGGCACCCTATTCCGCGGCTGCCGCATCGATTCCGTGGCGAGACCGTGGGGCACCGACGGTGCCCCACGGTCTGCTTCACATGGCCTAGGCCGGTCACCTGGACTGGATCATGGCAACGGGATGAAGGACTCCGCGCTCGCTGGCAGGGTGCCGCTGTTGCAGACGTTGCCCGTCGCCGGGACGATCGCGGGATTGAGCATGTCGGTGAGGTCGACCCGCACCATCTCGGTCGCGCCCTCGTTCACCATGAGGGCGATCGCATCACCTCCGTTCGGTGACTGGTAAGCGGCCAATGTGTGTGGATCGTCGCCCATCGAGAAGCCGTTGCCCGTCTCGCACGAGACCCAGTTGCTGAAGGCGGGAACGGCGCCGGCACCCGACGTCGTGGGCATGGCGAGTGCGGTGAGGCCATCCCCGCCGAACTCACCGGCGACGACGCCGGTGTGGGTTCCTTGTGCCACCGCCGAACCGGACGCCCCGGCGCTCAGCTCCGAACCGGTCAGCGTCTGGACCTGCTCAGGCGCGGTCCAGGACCCGGGCGTTCCGGGGGTGAACACGGCCTCGGGCGGGGAGCCGGGGTTGCTGATGTCGGCGATCTCGACCTGGGACGGGACGGCGCCTTCCGCGGGGGCGAAGATGATTCCCGTGGAGCAGTCCTCCGCGGAGGAGTCCAGCTCGCCGCTGACCCCCGATACCGGGTGCTCATAGAACCGCGGCGTGCTCTTCGACACGTCGATCAGTTCGTAGTTGTCGTCTTCGGAGGCGGACAGGATGAGGTGGTGGACCGGGTCGATCAGCGGATCTTCGGAGATGTTCCCGTTCGGGTCCTCAGTCTGGAACGCGCTCCCGAACGTGTCGGTGGCCAGGTCGAGGAACTGGAACCCGCCGGTGCCGCCGAGACTGAGCGCTATCAGCGCCTTGTTGTCCGTGCCGTCCATGGAGACGCCCGTCGTCGTCGCCGACCCGCCGGAGAACCCGATGCTGCCGGTGCCGGCGTCGGTCAGCGGGTTGGGGGAGACGCTCGGGTCCAGGCCGGTGCCCTTCAGCACGTAGACGTGGTTGTTGTTGGCTGTGCACACCGTCTGCCCGGTGGCCGAGTTCGAGGCGCAGGAGTTGATGACGTCAGACCCGGTCGGGATGAGGGTGTTGGTGATGCTGGTGCCCTCCACGTTGACCGCGTCAATTCCTGTCGTGCTGGAGTCCCAGGCTCCCTTGGGCACGTAGGAGGTGACGTTCGTCCCGGACACCAGCGTGGAGATCGATCCCGATCCCTCGCAGGAACCCTGGGGAACGGTTGCCACCGTCACCGGCTCTTGGCCGCAGCTGCTCGAGGCACCATTGTTGTTGCCGTCGCCGCTGTAGGTGGCCGTCCAGTTCCAGGTCCCAGAGGTGGTGGCCGGGGCCGTGTTGCTGGTGGAGTAGGAGCCGTCTCCCGACACGGTCACCGTCTGGGTGTAGGCCGGGGTCCCTGTGCAGGTCGTCTGCGACGGGTCGTAGAGGTTGAAGGTAATCGACCCGCTGCCGTGATAGCTGCCGGTCAGCGTGCCGGTGTCGTTGAGGACCACCTTGCCCGCTTCGCCGCCAGGGCTGGGCGCTGTCGCCAGCGAAGGCGACGCCTTGGCCACCGTCACCGTTTCCTTGCCGCAGGAGGTCGAGACGCCGTTGTTCTGGGCGTCGCCGCTGTAGGCGGCCGTCCAGTTCCATGTGCCGGCCGTGGCGGCCGGGGCCGTGTTGCTGGTGGCGTAGGAGCCGTCGCCCGACACGGTCACCGTCTGGGTGTAGGCCGGGGTACCCGTGCAGCCACTCTGCGACGGGTCATAGAGGTTGAAGGTGATCGACCCGGTGGGTGACTTCCCGCCCGACAGGTCGCCGGTGTCGTTCAGCACCGCGGCGCCCACCGTGCCCCCCGCGCTGGGAGTGGTGGACAGGCCCGGCGTGGCCTTCTGCTTGAACGTCACCTGGGGAGGGAGGATTTTCACGTGGGTGTGCAGGGTCGTGAACGGGGCGGCGTCCAGGTCGGCGGTGACCAGGCTGCTGCCGGACGCACACGACGGCCCGGCCAGCGCCACCACGAACGCGTTGCCGTTGTCGTCCAGGGTGACGACTGCGGACTGACCGCTGCCGAGCACGCCCTGCTCGGCCCCGTACCACGTCAGGTGGCCGCCGCACCGGTTGGAGAGCTGCGGCGAGCTCACCGTCACGCTGTTCTCGGCGTACTTCGACGGGAACTCGACCTGGAATACGAACGCCGCACCCGAGTAGGTGGCGTCCTCAACTTCGCTGGCGGGTACCGGGGTGATCCCCGTCTTGGTGGTCTTCGGCGCGATGACGGTGAAGAAGGTACTGGCCGTGGATGACTCACGGACGAGGTCGGCGGTGATTTCCGCCGTCCCGGTGGCGCAGGAGGGCCCGCCCCACACCACCGCGGTGGCGTTGCCGTCGTCATCGAGAGTGACGTCGAAGCTCGTGCCCCGGCCCGAGCCGGACGAGTCCGAATACCACGACAGTGTGTGGCGACACAGGCTGCTGAGCCGCGGCGAGCTGATCTTCACCTTCTGCTCGCTGAACTTGGCCCGGCATTCCACCTGCACCACGTCCGCGATATTGGAGGCGAAGATCCCCGAGCCGGTCTCCACCTGTGAGGGAGCGGACGTGACACTGCAGTCGGCTGAGCTGGTGCTGGTAGTTTCACTGCCGCCTCGTGCCGTCGCCGAGGCCTGCTGGACCATTGTGAGGGGGCTCAGCAGGCCCGCCGCGACGATGATGGCAAGAGCGGAGTGCGTGCGAAGACGCATACTGTCTCCTTCCACGCGGATGATTCCTGGATTGCCCGCGGCCAGGCGCGCTGGCCACGCTGGCCGGGTGATGTCAGGGGTTGACGGGAGCGGGCGCGAGGATGTCGAACGTGCCGCGCTGGGTGCCGTGGGAGACCGGCACGAGGCTGGCGGTCACCGTGCTGGTGCCGGTCGCGCAGGACGGCCCGGCCAGCGCCACCACGAACGCATTGCCGTCGTCATCGAGCGTGGTGCGCACCGACTTCACGCCGATGCCAAGCACGGTTTCATCGGCTCCGACCCAGGTGATGTCGCCGTGGCAGCGGCTGAACAGCCCCGAGGAGCTGACCTTGACGGTGTCTTCGCCGTAGTGGGAGGGGAACTCGATGTTGAGGACCGTGGCCGCGTCAGAGTAGGTCGCGTCCTCGTGCTCGGTCGAGGGCACCGCGGTGATGCCCGGCGGGGTGGTGGCCGGCGGCTCGATCGTGAAGTGGGTTGTAGCCGTGGTGAACGGCGCGACCGTGAGATCGGCGCTGATCAGCGCCCTTCCCGCGGCGCAGGAGGGGCCACCCCACACCACGGCGGTCGCGTTTCCGTCGTCGTCGAGGCGCACGTCGAAGCTGTCGCCGAAGCCAGCGAGCCCGCCGCTGGTCTCCCACGACAGCGTCCCGTTACACAAATCGCTGAGCTGCGGTGAACTGATCTCGACCATCTGCTCGGCGAATACCGGATGGCAGGCGACTTCGATGACGTCAGCGATGCTCGAGGTTTGGATTCCCGCACCCGTCTCTACCTGAGACGGAGCGGAGAGGACGATGCAGGTCGGCGTCTTGGTGTGCGGTGCCGCCGACGCTGCCTGCGTGCCGATGAGCGGGATCAGCAGCGATGCCGCGGCTCCCGTGATCGCGAGCACTAAACGTGGACGAGGATGCATGCCCGGTCCTTTCTACGCAGGCGAGTCTCGCCGTGGTTCCAGTCGCCCCAAAGACAGGCGGTGGGTAAACGTTTTAACCCCCGGCGAGAATTGCCCAAAGCGCTGACGGCGATTAATCTAGCGCGAGAAGGTGAGCCTGCCTACCCCTATGATAGTGAATTTCTGTTTCGCATCCCCGGCGTGCTGTGCGGTGGTGTGATAAGACCTAAACTAATTATGCGGCGATAACGGTTGTACTCTATCCGGCTCTACCTGTCACTACTGAACTCTGCTAGATCTCGGGGAGAGCGAGGGCAAGCTGCACGCGCCGTCACTCAGGCCAGCTATAAAGGACACACTCAGGCGAGTTGAAATCGGGCGTCATAGCATGGCTCTCTATCACCGGCACCCGCAGGAGAAGGGCAAATGCGCCGCGATCTTTAAAACGCTGGTCCAGGTAGGCTTCGTTTGAATGCCGCAGCCGCGCGTCGGTCAGGCTGCGGACCGCGCCAAGCACGCCACTGCTGTATATGCCGCTGCAGACCGTGAGAGTACGGCTCGAGTTCAGCGGGTTCGCGATGCGGGCAAGCAGCCCGACGTCCTCGCTGAGGCAGTCATGTGCACCGTCCCGCCACTTTGGCAGGAACCTGCGTTCCGGCTCGCCGGCGACGATGAAGATATCCCCCGTGTCCGCGCCGGGATCCCTGACCTGCTGCACGGGCAGCGCGGTCAGCTCACATAAGGCCTCGGCGATCCCGTTGAGGGTGAACCGCCCCAGCAGGGCCACGTGCCCTGAAAGATCGTCGGGGACGACTCTGGTCGATGCTTTGAAGTAGACGCTCGTTGCCGGGTTCTCGGCGCGCAGATGGCCATGCAGCTCCACCAGGGCGTCGAGGTCAGCAAATGAATGCAACTCATTAACGTCCGGCGCCTGCGGGTCCGCCGGGTGAGGGGCCTTGGCCGCGAGCTGAGCGCACACTATGTTGATCGGCCCGCTATCCGCGAAGTGCCATGTACTGCGCACCGGAGCGTCCGCTGCGGGCGCCAGAGCGCCCGCCTTCTCGCGGAGTTGCAGCAGCTCTTCTTCCAGCAGCTTCCAGGCTTGCGCCTCCGCGTCGGTGAGATTGTCCACCGGAACAAGGCAGGGGACTCCATCGTCCAGTGACCTGCGAGTGGCGAAAAAGCGCGCATAGGCCCGCAGCCGCCCGGGCGGCGGCAATTTCGGCGCGACCTGGCTCTCCCAGGAGGACACGGTGGCCGGCGCGAGAGGCTCGCCGTCACCCAGTGCCCTCGCGAGGGCGGCCTGCGTCAGCCGGACCTCAGGCCATTGCTGTTCTCTCAGCTCTCGCAGGCGCCTGGCGAGTCGCAGCAATCCTGGTGCGATAGGCGTGGTGATGCTCACTGGCTCCCCCCAGAGCGTGCACATGCCTGTTGACGCCCATGCCTCTCTGGGAAGCATAGTAATCACCGATCCGCGAACAAGCCATGGCCGCTGGCTGGCGCACGGTGTGCGGCCGGTGTTCGTAAGGGGTGCTACTGACCGCCAGTGTGACTCCAGCAGGATTCACAAGGGCAACCGGATATCGGCGTGATTGGGCCGGTGACACCGGGCTCACGTGGTAATTCAGCGATGCGCCCGGGAGCCGTGGCTCACGGGGGCGCCGTCTAGGGTGCTGACGTGCGGTCGCCTCCTCGGCGAGTGGCGCAACGCGGCTCCAGCCGGACGGTATTCCGCGATGGCTTGTAATAGTTGCGGCCCGGGGGATCCAAGCACGCCAGCGATCGTTCCTAACGCGGCCGCCCGGCACCCTGTTCCGCGCCGCCGGATGGCTTCACCCGGCAGGGGAAACCCGGTCGTCGATGCCCGGCCGTAGGATCGCCCGGGTGAGCGACCTGGACCAGGCGGCGGTGCTCGACACCCTCGAAGCCGCGTACCGGAATGTGACCACCGTGGCCGGCGGGCTCGGCGAGGCGGACCTGATGCGCCCGAGCCGCTGCGCCGGCTGGGCCGTGGCGGACGTCCTCTACCACGAGCTGCTCGACGCCCGCCGGGCGCTGCGCACGTTCGCGAGCCCGGCGGACGGGCCGCCGGACCGCGACGACGTGTCCTACTGGCGTGACTACGCCCCGGACGGTGCCGCGTCCGGTGACGGCGCCCCCGCGTATGCGGAGGAGTCGGCGGCGCACGCGCGGTATGTCCGCATCGCCGCGGCCGCGTACCCGCCGGGCGCACTGGCCTGGGAATGGTCGGAAACCGCGGCCGCGGCCTGCCGGGCCGGCCGGGCGTGCGGCCATCCAGCGGTGACAACCCAGGGGCATGTGCTGACCGTGGCCGACTTCGCCGCCACACTCGCCGCGAGGCCGCCGTGCACTACCTTGACCTGACCGTGGCCCTGCCCGGCGCCCCCGCACCGGAACCGGCCTCGCTGGCCCTGGTACGGCGGGTCCTGGACGGCCTGCTGGGTGCCCGGCTTCCCGCGGCCTGGGACGACGTCACCGCCGCCCTCAGGGGCACCGGCCGCGAGCCCCTCACCGAGGCGGACCGCCAGGCTCTGGGCACCGCAGCCGCCCGGTTCCCCCTCTTCGCCTGACGGCCAGGCGGCAAGCCATACGGGCAGCCTATCGGCCGCCATCCCTGGCGGAAGGCGTCTTCGATCTCGCCGGCTGCTGCTCAAGTTCCGGATCGCTGCCCTGGTCAGGTACCGCGGCAGGATGGTAGCTGGCGCCCCCGAAGGCGCAGTGCGCCGCGCGCACGGCGTGCGGCTGGGGCCGTCGGTGCCCTCGGTCCGGGCACGGCGCTGATCGACCTCAACCGGAAGAAGGCCGCGTACGAGCGGTTCGGGGTCGCCGTCGTACTGGGTGGTCATTCCCGACGCGGACGAGCCCGAGCTGATCGTCTTCGAATTGGCGACGGGCACTACGAGGAGGCGGCCCATGTCAGCGGCGACGAGCCGTATTCAGGCGCGGCGGCCGTTCGCGGTCGAGGTGGTTCCGGCCCGACTGGTCGCCGGGACTGCGGTCGCGCGCCCCGCGTGACCCCTGGGCGCGGCCCGGCCCGGACGGCCCACACTGTGGTGCGCGGCGCCAGGCGATAGTGTGTGAAATCCACAGTCGGGAATTGTGAGGAGCGGCTGGTCGTGGCCGGGGATGAATCCCTGATCGGCTCCATCGGTGTGATCATCATTGCCACCCGCGGCGCCGCCGGTCCCGGCGAGGTCCTGGTCAAAATCCGCGGCGGGTCTGAGGCGTTCATCGCCTGGTCCGCCGAGCCGATTCCCCGGGGCTCGACCGTGCTGGTCATCAACAACCGCGGCACGCGGACCGTCGACGTCAGCCCGTGGATAGACCCGCTCGATCCCTTTCCCGACGATGTCGTCTGAGGAGCTTCACCATGTTCGGATATCGAGTTCCCGCCCCCGACGACGCGATGATGATCTCCGGCGGCAGGCGCCGGCGGGACGCTGCGCCGTTCCGGGTGGTCGTCGGCCACGGCACCTTTGTTTTCCCGCTGTTCCGCAAGGCGCGCTACCTGACCCTGTCCATGCAGGAGTCCGAGGTCGCCGAGGCCTGCGTCACCAAGCAGGGCATCACGGTGAACGTCCGGGCCGTGATCGCCTTCAAGGTCGGCAACGACGACGAGAGCATCATCAACGCCGGCCAGCGGTTCCTGTCCGACCAGGACCAGATGTCCACGCTGACCGGCCGTATCTTCGCCGGGCACCTGCGCTCGATCATCGGCTCGATGACGGTGGAGGAGATCGTCACCGAACGCCAGAAGCTCGCGACCGAGGTCCTCGACGGCTCCAAGGGCGAGATGGCCAAGATCGGCCTGACCGTGGACTCGCTGCAGATCCAGTCGATCGACGACATGAACTCCGGCTACATCGACGCGATGGCCGCCCCGCACCGGGCCGCGATCCAGCGGCAGGCGAAGATCGCGCAGGCCCAGGCCAACCAGGCCGCCGCCGAAGCCGAGCAGGCGTCGCAGCGCAAGCAGGCCGAGTACGCCCGGCAGACCGCGGTGGTGCAGGCCCAGTACAAGGCCGAGGTGGACAAGGCGCAGGCCGAGTCGGCGCAGGTGGGCCCGCTCACCCAGGCTCAGGCGCAGATGGGCGTCATCGCCGCCCAGGCGGACCTCGCGCAGCGCCAGGCCGAGCTGCGCCAGCGCCAGCTCGTCGCCGAGGTCATCAGGCCGGCCGAGGCGGAGGCGGACAAGGTCCGGATCCTCGCCCAGGCCGACGCGGAGCGGATGAGCGTCCTGGCCGCCGCCGCGGCGTCGCAACGACCGGGTCGCGCTGGACCGCATGATCATCGACCAGCTCCCGCTGATCGTCAAGGAGGCCGCCGGCGGCCTGGCCGGCGCGAACGTCAACGTGCTGAACGGCGCGGAAGGGCTGGGTGAGCTGACCGCCGGCCTGGTCGCCCAGGGCCTGACCATCCTGGACTCGGTCAAGAAGAACCTGGCCGGGTCGTCCGCGACCCGTTTCGGTTCCGGCAACGGAGAGGATGACGGCGAGGACGACCCGCGGGCGCTGCCGGGTGGTTCCGCCGACGGCCAGCCGGCCAGGTGACCGACCCGGTCAACTGACCGACCCGGCGAACTGGGCGACGCGCCCACGGGGGTAGCGGGGGGTCACCTGCCGGGGTGGGCGTGGCCCGCACGGTGCTGTCCCGGCTGGCTAAACGCCAGCCGGGACAGCACCGACGACCCACGCCGCTGCGGTGCTCGTGTGCGAGGCTGCGGGGGTGCCGATCCTGGTTGCCGCGTGCGTGCTCGCGGCGGTCGCGTGGGTCTACCTGCTGGTCGCGCACGGGGGTTACTGGCGGACCGGGTGCCGGCTGCCCGTGGGGGGCTGGGCGAGCGGAGCCGGGCGCGGGGGAGTGGCCCTCGGTCGTGGCGGTGATCCCGGCCAGGGACGAGGCGGCCATCCTGCCGGAGACCCTGCCCAGCCTGCTGGGCGCAGGAGTACCCGGGGGAGTTGTCGGTCGTGCTGGTGGACGACGGAAGCTCCGACGGGACCGCGGCGGTCGCCGAAGTCGCTGGGGCGCGAACCCGGCGCGGCGCTGCAGGTCATCCGGGGCGCAGCCGCCGCGCGGAGGGGTGGGCGGGCAAGGTCTGGGCGATGAGCCAGGGGGTGGCGGCCGCGGGGGAGTGCGACTACCTGCTGTTCACCGACGCCGACATCGCCTTCGGGCCCGGCACGGCCGGTGCCCTGGTGCGGGCCGCCGTCACCGACGACCGTGCCCTGCTGTCCCAGATGGCGCTGCTGCGCGCGGACACCGGCTGGGAGCGGTGGATAGTTCCGGCGTTTGTCTACTTTTTCGCCCAGCTCTACCCATTCCGCCTGGCTCGGCCGGCCGCGGCGCCCGGACCGCCGCGGCCGCCGGGGGCTGCATGCTGGTGCGCCGGAGCGTCCTGGCGGCGGCCGGGGGACTGGACCGCATCAAGGGCGCCAGGATCGACGACATCGCCCTGGCGCGGCTGCTGAAGCGGCCACCCGTGGCGGCGCGCTGCTGGCTCGGGTTCACCACGGACGTGCGCAGCCGCCGGCCCTACCCGCGGCTGGCCGAGCTGTGGGACATGGTGGCGCGCAGCGCCTACACCCAGCTCCGCTACTCGCCGGCGCTGCTCGTGGCCGTGCTGGCCGGGCTGGCGTGGCTCTACCTGCTGCCACCCGTGGCCGCCCTCGGCGGGCTGGCGGCCCTGCTGGCGGCCGGGGGCACCGGGCCAGCCGCGGCGGTGGCGGCCTGGTGCGCGGTGGCCGGCCTCGCCGGATGGTTCCTGCAGTCGGTGAGCTACGTGCCGGTGCTCAGGCTGTACCGATTGTCCTGGTTGCGCGCCCCGGGCCTGCCGCTGGTGGCGCTGCTGTACGCCGGCATGACGGCCGACTCGGCGCGGCGGCACCACGCCGGGCGTGGCGGCGCATGGAAGGGCCGGACGATACCCCTCTGACCTGCTGTTTCCGGAAATCGCGGGCGGCGCGCGGTCCCCGGAGCCGACCGGCCGGGCCTGGTCTGCGGGGGCAGACTGTTCGGGTTCGACCCAGATTGGGCCGACTTGTTTCCGCAGCTTGATGTAGATATTGTTGCGTGCAGTGACTTCTAGATTACTCATGGTAAGGTGCTGCCTGGATTCAAACGGGGGCGGGCTCAGCTCTACGCGGAAGCTCTTCGGAGGCAAGTCCGGGACCGGCCTCAGCGGCGCCGCCCCAGGCCATCACTGGTCACCACTTAGGCCCCGGCAATCCAGAAGAGGAAGGATCCAGATGCCTAGACGCATCACCAAGGCGTTCTTCGCCACCGCGGCGGCGGGCGTCACCATCACCACCCTGGGCCTCGCGGCGGCCAGTCCGGCGGGCGCGGCCAGCACGCATGCCAGGGGTTCACCCCGACCGGCACGATCATGGGCACCAACGCGAACTGCACGATCGCCGGGCCGCCGGCGATCACCCTGCCCGCCGCCAACTGCGGCCGGGCCGGTTACCAGGCCAGCGGGCGGAACTTCCGGTTCGCCCAGGCCCTGATCACCATCCCGAACCACGCGGGATCGCATCGTCAGCCCGGCCGACCCGGCGCTGTATGTCGCGCTGGACAACTCGGGCACCAACACCTGGCAGTACACCCGGGTCGGCATCGCGCCGTGCCCGGCCGCCGCCACGGGCGTCTTCATCGTTCCCGGCACCGCCGTCACCTGCCCGACCGCGATCGCTGGCTGACACCAGCGGCTGGGTGGTCTTCGTCGCGACCGCCGACGCCGGCGTCGCGCCAGTCGTGAGCGTGCACCCGATCGCCCGCCGTGACATGGGCGACGGCATCCTGGTGAACGCCTACCTGGTCGCCCACCGGCAACTCGGTGCAGACCACGATCACGCTGCCGAACGGGACCACGTTCAACAACACTAACGCGATCACCGGCCCGATCTACACCAAGGCGCAGGCGGTCGCGGACTGGACCACGGCGCATCGAGAACGGTGGCCGCGGCGCCGGAGCCGGCGGTGCCGGCTGGCCAAGATCCGTGACTCCCAGTTCTTCCAGGGCCGGTTCACCACCTCGTGCGGCATCCAGGGCACCTTCAACGGTCCGTGGACGCTGGACGCCCTGGAGGCGACCAGCAATGGCACGCTGCCGCCAACGGGGACGCTCATCGGCCAGCCGAGCTTCCTGTGGAACGACGGCAAGCGGCTTCGGCGGCATGGGCGACGACGCGTTCGGTGTCTGGCGCTTCCCGTTCTGAGCCGTTCCGCCTAGGGATGCTGGCCAGGGCGTCCCGCCCGTCCTGGGCGGCATCCTGCGTGACCTTCCGCGCATGAGCGCCAGTCTCAAACCGGTGCCCCCCGGCCACCTCGGCCGGGGGGCACCGGGCTTTTACCAGGCTCATCACGACACCAGAAAGGAACACCTGCGATGCGCAGCCGCGTCCCCCGATCGCCCGGTAAGGTCCTGGCCGCCGGTGCCACCGCTGCCCTGCTCGGTCTTTCGATGGCCGGGAGCGCGGCCGCCGCCGGCCCGAAGGCGGGGCTGTTCTCCCTGTCCGGCGGCGCGCCCATGCCGACGAACGCCAACTGCGCGGGCGGTTCCGCCCAGGGCTGCGCCGTGGCGGGCTACCAGGCCAGCGGGCGGGACTTCCGCTACGCGCAGGCGGTGATCACCGTGCCCGACCATCAGGGCGTGGTGACCGCCACCGCCCCCGGCGAGGCCGACCCGCAACTCTACGTCGCCCTGGCCGACTCGGCCGGCACCGGCGGGCCCCCCGGCAGCACCCGCGAGACCCCGGGCAGCACCCGCGAGACCCCGGGCATCACTGCGGGCGAGTACGCCCGGGTCGGGGTGCGGCCCTGCACCGGCGGCGCCCCTTGCGGCAGCAGTGGGTGGGAGGCCTTCGCCGGGGTCCAGGGGACGACCACGCCACCCACCGGGCCGCCGTTGTTCGTGACCCCGATCGCCGCGGCCGACGAGGGCGACGGTGTCTTCGTCAGCGTGTACCTGGCGCCGTCGGGCCAGTCGGTGCACACCGTGATCACCCTGCCGGACGGCAGCACGTTCAACAACACGTTCATCGACCGCGGTGCGGTCTTCCAATGGGCGCAGGCGGTCGCCGACTGGACCACCGCGACGGTCAAGCCACAGCCGGTGCCGCCGTCCCCCGCCAAGGTGCGCGACGCCCAGTTCCTGGAGGGCCGGTTCACCACGCTGAACGGCCAGCAGGGCACCTTCGCCGGCCCGTGGGCGCTGAACGCGTTCGAGGGCACCGGCAACGGCGCGCTGCCACCGGCCGGAACGCTACTCGTCCAGCCGAGCTACCTGTGGAACGACGAGACGAATTTCCATGGGAGGTTCGGCGATGCGTTCGGCGTCTGGCGGTTCCCGTTCTGATCCGGCGGTTCCCGTGCTGACCCGGCGGTCACCGGCCGGGCAGGCACGCCGGTCGGCCGGCGATCGCCTGCTCGACCTCCTGGCCGCCGCGGCGGGGATCTGGGCCGCCGCCGCGCTCGTGCTCGCGGTCCTGCTGGCCCTGGCCGTCACCGCCGCGTTCGTTCTGCTCGTCTGGTTCGCCTTCGCCTGAGCCGCGCCCACGGCCGGCCGCACCCGGGCCGCGGCCGTGCCCGGCTCACCACGAGCCCCAGGCGAGGCCCGGCGCGGGCAGCGCGGGCGGGGTCAAGGAAGGCGGGCGGCCCGTCCAGGTCCAGTGCGTCCAGCGGGGCGGCCGCCGCGGCGTCCCGGGCGGTGAGCGGCGGCAGGTTCCACTTGTGCCCGAGCAGCTTCAGCACTGCGGTGTGGTCGAAGACCTGGCTGGTCACGTAACCGGGCCGGGCGTAGGGGGAGACGATCACCGCGGGCACCCGGAACCCGTACCGGTCGTAGCGCACCGGGCCCGCGTCCAGCTTCGCGACGCCGGCCAGGTACCGCGGGAAGAACCTTGTGAGCAGGGGCTGCGCCCAGGCCGGCGTGGTGAGCAGGCTCCGGCCCAGGACGTCGTCGGGCGGCACGGCCTCCGGCGGCGGCACGTGGTCGAAGTAGCCGCCGTGCTCGTCGTAGGTCCAGATCAGCAGCGTGTGCGGCCAGCCCCTGCCGTGCATGACACGGTTGATCACCTCGGCGGCGAAGCTTTCGCCCTTGCGTATGTCCTGCGGGTTCTCCTCGGAGAACGTGAGGAAGTCCGGGTCCACCAGGCTGAACGCGGGCAGCGTGCCGGCGTCGGCGTCGGCGAAGAACCGGTTCGCGCTGACGCAGGTGCAGCAGGCACCGGGCCAGCCCGAGCGGGTACAGGTCCGCGGTGAACGTCTTGTTCCCCCGCTCGGCGGCCACCAGCGGCGGGAACCAGCGGCCCAGCGCGGCCAGTCGCCGCAGCGCGATCAGGCCGCCGCCGCCCAGCGCCCGCCTGAGCACCACGCCGAGCGCGGACACGTGGTGATAGTTCCGCCACGAGATGCCGTGGCTGGTCAGCATGTCGAACACGGTGCCGTTCGGCGGGTAGTCGACCAGTTCGAACGGCAGGTCGTCGATGAGCCCGAGCGCGGTCCCGGCGAGCAGGAACCGGCGGTTGGGGAACGTCGGCCCCAGGCACGAGCAGAACCAGTGGTCGGCGACCGGGAACGTGCGGGCCAGGCCGTAGTAGAACGGCAGGTCCCGCTCGGTCCAGTAGCCCATCGGGATCGCGGCCTCCGCCGCCGCCACGCCCGCGACGGTGGTCCTCCACGCTGCGCACGAACCCGTCGTTGCGGCCGCCGTCCCACTGCAGGTGGGCAGCGTGCCAGCTCTGCGTGGGCACGCGCGGCACCTGCCGCGTGGACGTCAGGTGGTGCGCCCGCACCGGGCTGCCGCCGCCACCTGGGTTGGTGGCCGCCGGTGCGCCGTCGGTGCCCAGCGCGAGCCCGTCGCCCCGTCCGGTGAGCATGCCGAGGTAGTTGTCGTAGGAGTGGTTCTCCATCATGAGCACGACGATGTGCCGGATCTGCGGCAGCAGGTCGGTGCCGGGCGGCAGGTCGGGCCGCGGCCGCTGGCCCGCGCCGGCCGGGATCGGCATGGCGCGTCCGGCGCCGGATCTCGCGGCTCTCCAGCCTCGTCAGCACCGGGCGCACCCTCCGTCGGCGATCCCGCCGATCGTCTCACGCCCCGGGCCCGCCCGGCCGCGACGCGGTTAAGGTCAGGCACGCCGCGCGCGAGTACCGCCGCCGTCGCCTTGCCCGGGTCGCCCGTGGGCCGGGCAGCACGACGATCGTGGTCCAGCCGGCGCTGCCGTCCGGGCCCGCCGCCGCGATCCGGTAGTAGCCGGCCTGGTGAACCGCACCCTGACCATCGCGCGCCCGCCGATCAGCGCTGTCCGTGCCGGAAACGAGCAGCAGGTCGCGTTACGCCTTTCGGCGGCGGCAGCGACAGCGACAGCGGGCCGGACAGCCCCGCGGACAAGGACAGCCCGGTGGTTTCGGCGTCGAGGTAGATCCGCAGCCAGTGATGTCGGGTGCACGATCCGCACCTCCGAGGCGAGGCTCGCACCGTGGAAGCCGATCGTGGCGGACGGGGCCACCGGGGGCCTGGGCCGGGGCAGCGGCCGCTGCCGGAAGTCGAACGCGCCCGGCCAGGTCGTTCTGCTGCGCGTTGAGCGCGTTCAGCGGTGCCATGTCCCACAGGTGCTGCATGAACGACAGGATGGAGACGTTGGTCGTCCGCGCCGGGTGTAGACGCCCGGCCGCGCCCACGGGCTGACGATCACCATCGGCGTGCGGGTGCCGTACCCGCTCGTCGGCGGCGGCGGCACCGGATCCCAGAACCCGCCGCCCTCGTCGTAGGTCAGGAAGACCGCCGTGGAATTCCAGTAGGGGCTGCGCGCGACCGCCTGGACCAGCTGGCCGAGCCAGGCGTCGCCCTCGGAGATGTCCTCCCGCGGTTCCTCGCTGTACCCGAACCCGGGCCGGACGAAGGAGAAGCGCGGCAGGTGCCCGGCGACCAGGTCGGTGAAGAACTGGCTGGCCGTGGTCACGTCCGCGCGGTGCCGCCGCGGGACGAGCTGGTACCAGGACCGAGCGGGGGTGCAGCCAGGTGGGCACGCCCGAGGTAGATCTTCCAGCTATAGCCCGTACTGGGTGAGCTCGTCGAAGATCGAGTACCACGGCGCCGGGCTGCGGGTCCCGCCGGTTGTAGTACCAGTCGTGCGCGGTCGCGTTCAGCGCCATCATGACGTTGGGCCGGGTGGGCGCGATGGCGGGCTGGAAGTTGCTGGTCGCGGACTCATAGCTATGGGCCAGGTATTGCAGGTCCGGGTCGAAGCGCGCGCCGAACGTGGTCACCGCCGAAGCGCCGTACGGCGGGTGGTTGTACCGGTCCATCCGGTACCCCTTGCCGCTGGCGGTAGTGCATCGCCCGCAGTTCCGCCGCCCGGCTGTTGTAGATGCCGCCCTGCACGTCGCCCTCGTTGGCGGTGCCGGGATCGTCCGGATCTTGCCGTCCGCCGGCCGGGCGCCGACGGCGAGCAGGTTGGTGTAGGTGTGGTTCTCCAGCATGATCTCGATCACGTGCTCGGAATCCGGTGTGCCCGCCCGGGGAGCCGGGCGCATCAGCCCGCTGCGGTGCCCGGCCGCCGGAGCCGTCCCGGCGGTCAGCGTGATCATTGTTACGGCCGTGGCAAGGCCAGCCGTGCGAATCGCGTATCGCATGAGTCCCCCGGCGCCCGCCAGCCTCGTCCCGTCCCAGCGCGGGCGCGCCTCGTGCATGATCAACTCGGCAAACACCGAGGATGTCCCCCGGTTCCTGCGCGGCAAACGGATCAGCCGGGCCACCGGGGGACAATACCGGGCAAGGGCATCCGAGCCGGCCCACCGCGCTTGCGGACCGCGAGGAGCCCGGCGAGTTCGCCTGGCGCCCCGGCACCTGCCCGGGGCGCCAGGCGCTCGCTTGCGGTTACCCCTGGGTCAGTGGCCCGCGCTGAGGAACAGCATGCCCTGCGGCTCCAGCCGGGGCCCGGACAGCGTGACCCTGCTCACGTGGCCGGTCCACGGGCCGAGCATGCCGACGTAGTTCGGCGGGAACCCGGGCGCGGGGCAGGTCGCCGGGGCGTTGTCCGCGTCGCACGGGGTGACCGCGACGAAGATCGAGCCCGCCTGGAAGTCACCGTCGACCCGGTCGACGGTGTCACCGCTGGTGTCGGCCGCGAAAGCGCCCCGGCTCCTGATATCCACGCCGTGTCGTCCACCGACTGGGACAGGCTCAGCACGTGCAGGCGTAGCGCACCGTCTTGTGGCTGCGCGTAGATCTGCTCCTTGTCGCCCTGGCTGGTCAGCTCGAAGTCGCCGGCGAACCGGGGCGCGCCCCACGGGACGGCGAAGTTGGAGTCCGGGTCGATGAGCGCCAGCTTCACGCTCTTGCCGTGGCCCGGGCCGATGTTGGCGACCGTGGCGCGGGCCTCGTCGCCGAACAGCGGGGTGACGGTGGCGACGTGGTCCGAGCCGAGGGCCACCGAGTAGGCGGCCGGGTAGGTCGGCTGCGGGGCGGGCGCGCCGGTGGTGCCAGGGGCCGAGGCGCTGATCAGGATCTGCCCGCCGAGGATCGTGATGGCATCGGTGCCGCCGTTGTGCGGCAGCGGCTCGTTGTAGGCGTAGTGCTGGATGACCGCCCCGCGCGAGGCCCAGGGGTTGATGGTGTACATGCTCGAGTTGGCGTCCTCGTTCACCGTGGCGATGAGCACGCCCAGGTCCGGGTCGGCGGTCACGCCGTCGCACTTGCCCTTGATGTCCCACTGCCGGACCACGTGGCCGGACGGAGTGAACTCCACGACCGTGCTGTCGGTGTTGCCGTCGGTGCTCGGCTGGCCCTGGGGGCCGACGCCGTTCTGGAAGGCCGTGAACAGATCATCGCCGAAGTGGGTGAGATCGTCGGGATCGGCCAGCGGTTCGGTCTTGCGGGCGCCGGACACCGTGTAGCTGTGATGCAGCTTCATGCCGTTGACGATCTGCTTCACGGTGAAGGCAGGCTGGGCATGCGCCCGGCCGGACGATGCCGTGGCCGCCGTGCCCGCGAGCACCAGGCTCGCCGGGACCGCCATCGCCGCGAACGCCGTCGCGGCGCGCCGCGCCGTCAGGATCATGGAATGCCCCTTTCGCCGGCCCGCTCGCCGGTCAGCGGAAATGACCTTGATCAGCGTGCCGGGAGAAGCTGACGGGAAGCCCTGCTCCGGGGATCCCGCCGGTGAACGGCGCCCCAAGAGTGCCTTGCGCCAGTGCTCCGTGAGCCGCAGGCAGGCCCTAAAGTTGACAGGCAACCAACCTCGTGCGGGGCCGCCTGCCGCAAGCCGGCCGGGCGGTCCGCGCCCCCCGGCCAGCGGCGGAAGGATGACGATGGCGGCTCAGCTGCGGGGACAAGCGCCCAAGAGCGGCCGAGCGCGACGGCAGTGGAACTGCCCGAGCCGTGGCGCTCCGCGGCCGTCACGGTCGTGCTGCCCACCTACAACGAGGCCGGCAACCTGCCGGTGATCGTGGCGGAACTGCTCGCCCTGCCCCTGTCCGGCCTGCGGATCCTGGTGGCCGACGACAACTCGCCCGACGGCACCGGGCGCATCGCCGACCAGCTTGCCGCCTCCTACGGCGAGGCCCGGGTGAGTGTCGTGCACCGGCAGGGCAAGCAGGGGCTCGGCCGCGCCTACGTGGACGGGATGACCCGGGCGATGCAGGCGGGCGCCGAGTTCGTGGTGCAGATGGACAGTGACCTGTCGCACGCGCCGAAATACCTGCCGCAGATGCTCGGCACGCTGCTGTCCGCCAATGCCGACGTGGTGATCGGCTCCCGGTATGTGGCCGGCGCCAGCCTGGCGAGCGAGTGGTCGTGGCACCGCCGCGCGCTGTCCGGGTTCGCCAACTACTACGTCCGCGCGCTGTTGCGGCTCGGCATCCGCGACGTCACCGCCGGCTTCAAGATCTGGCGCAGTTCCGCGCTGCGGGCCATCGACGTGGCCAGCATCCGCAGCAACGGCTACAGCTTCCAGGTCGAGATGAACTACCGGTCGGTCCGCCGTGGCCTGAAGGTCGTCGAGCTGCCCATTCACTTCGCCGAGCGCCGGGAGGGCGACAGCAAGATGAGCCTGCGGGTGCAGCTCGAATCGGCGCTCATCCCATTCATGCTGCGCCGCCGGTCGTCGCAGTAGCTACTGGTACGCTCCAGGGATCCGGCGGGCCGGGCCGGTCCGCCCCGCGCGAGACAAGGGGCCGCATGCCTGACGACTCGGCTGTTTCCTACCAGGCGGCAGTGCCCGGGACGCCCGTGCTGAGCAGCACGGGCACGCAGATCGGCACCCTGGAGCACGTGCTGCAGATACCCGAGCTTCGACCTCTTCGACGGGATCGTCATCGCCACGCCGGCCGGCCTGCGCTTCATCGACGCCGACCAGGTGCGGGAGATCACCCGCAGCCACATCCAGAGCAGCCTCGACGACGCGCAGGCCAGCCAGCTGCCGCCGCCCGGCGGGCCGCCGGTGTACCGGGTCGACGCGCTCGAGGACACCGGGCACAGCCTCCACGACGTCCTGGGCCGCCTGTTCCGCCGGCCGCGCTGGACCCGCGAGGACGACTAGCTGGCATGACGTTGCGCACCCCCTTCACGGAGTACTTCGCGATACGGCACCCCATCGCCCTGGCGCCGATGGGCGGATCCGCGGGCGGTGCCCTGACGGCGGCGGTTTCCAACGGTGGCGGGCTGGGACTGCTCGGCGGCGGCCGGGGGGACCGGGACTGGCTGGCCCGCGAGCTGCCGATCGTCGCCGCGGGCACCGGCCGGCCCTGGGGCGTCGGGTTCCAGAGCTGGTCGGCCGATGTCGCCACGGTGGAGTTCGCGCTGGCCTACCGGCCGCGCGCGGTCATGCTGTCGTTCGGTGACCCGGAGCCGTTCGTGGCGCCCATCCGGCAGGCCGGGGCGGCGCTGATCATCCAGGTCACCGACCTCGACGAGGCCAGGGAGGCCGTGGCGGCGGGCGCCGATGTCATCGTCGCGCAGGGCACCGAGGCCGGTGGGCACGGTGCCTTGCGGGGCCGGTCCACGCTGCCCTTTGTGCCGATCGTGGCCGATCTCGCGGCGCCCACGCCGGTGCTGGCCGCCGGCGGGATCGCCGACGGGCGTGGCGTGGCGGCGGCCCTGGCACTCGGCGCGGCCGGGGCGCTCATCGGGACCCGGTTCCAGGCCACCCCCGAGGCGCTCGCGCCGCCCGCGACCGTCAAGGCGATCCTCGAGGGACGCGGCGCGGACACCGAGCGCAGCACGGTGCTGGACATCGCCCGCGGCGCCCCGTGGCCGTCGAGGTACCCGGGCCGCAGCCTCGGCCACCCCTACCTCGACCAGTGGCGCGGCCGGGAGGCGGAACTGGCCGCCGACACCGCGGCCCAGCGGGCCTACCAGGAGGCGGTGGCACGCGGCGCACTGCCCCCCGAGCCGGTGTGGGCCAGCGAGGCCATCGACCTCATCACGGACCTGACGCCGGCGGCCGATCTCGTCGGCGCCCTCGCCGCCCAGGCGGAGCAGGCGCTGGCCCGGGCCGGCGCGGGCTGACCGGCCGGCACCGCGCCGGAACCACGGGCTCCGCTGCGTTACGCGCGGCGGGGCCGGCGCTGGGCACCCGCTACCGGGTGACCGCCCGCGTGGGGGCCGCCGGCCTGATCGGCGTCATCGCCCTGGACGCCCTGGTGATCATCGGTGTGCCGGTCGTCGGCGCGTCGCTGACCTGGGTCATGGCGCTGGCCATGGCGGCCAGCGCACTGCGGCTCTCGTTCGCCGCCCGGGCTCTTCGCCCCGCGCTGGCCGCCTGAGCTACCGGCCCCCGGCCTGGCGGGGCTGCGTAACGTCCTGGTGACCTGCGCCTGCCGGCCGGAGCCGGCGGTGAGCCTGCGCCGGGACCGGCCGGCTGCCGGGTCAGGCGGCCTCGGTGCCCGGGCTGTCCGGGCTGCCGGGAGCTTCGGCGGGCGGGGCCGCGCGCCGCTCGATGGCGGTGAGACCGTCGTGCAGCGCCTGCCAGACGGTGCTCAGGTTGGCGCAGGCGGGCAGGTCGCCGCGGATGGTGCCGGGCGGATCGGCCTGGTCACCCAGCGCGCCGAGCGCGGCCCGGCCGGCCGCGATGATCACCGGGTCGGCCGCCTCGATGGTGAGCCGATCGCCGGTCACCTGGATGACCATCTGGCGGCGGCCGGCCTCCTCGGGCGGCTCGTCGCTGGTGCCGGTGATGTCCACGGCGCGGAGCGCCTCCTTGGCCTGGTCCAGGTCGACGCCGAGGGCCGCCAGGGCCCGGGCCGCGGCGGTGTCGGGGTCGGCCAGGGCGGCGAGCAGCAGATGATGGGAGCCGACCGGCCGTGCGCCGGCCAGCCGGGTGGCCTCGCTGAGCGTGGCGTCCGCGGCCGGGGTGGCGTTCAGTTCCGACTGCTGGGCCGCGGCCCCGGGCTCGCTGGGCGCGGCGGCCCCGCGGCGGCGCAGCCAGCGCCGCCGCCGTGGACCCTGGTAACTGCTCGCCGCCAGCAGGTCAAGCACCGCCGTGCGGATCGCGAGGAGGTCGCCGTGCTGCCTGAGGATCTGGGCAGCGACGCCGTCGCCCTCCCGCATCAGGCCGAGCAGGATGTGCTCGGTGCCGATGTAGTTGTGGCTCAGTTGCAGTGCCTCGCGCAGCGCGAGTTCGAGGGTTTTCTTCGCCCGCGGGGTGAACGGGATGTGCCCGGTGGGGGCCGCCGTGCCGGGGCTGACGATGGCCGCGACCTCACGGCGGGCGCCGTCGAGGGACAGCCCGAACCCCTCCAGGGCGCGGGCGCCGACCCCGTCGGGCTCGCCAAGCAGCCCGAGCAGGATGTGCTCGGTGCCGATGTAGTTGTGGTGCAGCCGCCGGGCCTCTTCCTGGGCCAGGACGACCGCGTGCCGGGCTCGGCCGGTGAATCGCTCAAACATGAGACTCAGCGTCCGGCATGCGCCCTGAGCATGTCAATACCATGCTATTAATAGGGTAAGCGCCCAAGGCAGCGTGGAGGCTCATCCGCCATGGACTGGGAAGACCGGCTCGACGACTGGGAACTCGAACTTGAGCTGAACGCTCAGCTTGAGGGCTCGGACTGGGTCACGCTGGAGCGCGCGGCCGCCGACACCGGCGTGTCCCGCGCCGCCCTGCGCAACTGGTACCGGACCGGGCAGGTCCCGTCCCGGCTGGCCGACGGGCCGCACGGGCCGCAGCGGCTGGTGCCCCTTGCCGTGGTCGCCGCCCGCGCCGAGGCCTCGCCGCGGCTGCGCCGCACCGCGGCACGGCGGCTCGCCGACCAGGCCCAGCTTGAGATCCTCCGGCACCGGGTCGACCAGCTGGAACTCCGGCTGGCCGCGCTGGAAGGCAGGCCGCCGCCGTGACCGGGCTCCGGCAGCTGGCTATCTGCCCGCCGGCCCGGTACCAGGCGCGGCCGTGGCGGGGCTGTCCGGCGGCGGGGCCCAGATGGGATCGGTGCTGCCGTTGGCGAGGCTGTTCTCGTAGAGCCCGACCTTGCAGGTGATCAGCTCCAGGCACGCGGTGAGCGTGGCCAGCTGGGCGGTGATGCGCTGCCGATGCTGGCGCAGGATGGCGAGCCGCTCCTGCTCGTTGCCCGGCCCCTGCCGGACCAGCTGCGCGTAACGCCGGATCGCGGCCAGCGGCATCCCGGAGGAGCGGAGCTTGACGCACAGTTCCAGCCATTCGATGTCCTGCTCGCCGTAGGCCCGGCGGCCGTCGGAGGTGCGCTGTACCGCGCTGGCGAGCAGGCCCTGGCGCTCGTAGAAGCGCAGTGCGTGCACGCTGAGCCCGGTTCGCTCGGCTGCCTTCCCGATGGGGAGGCTCTGTGCTGCTGTGGTCACGGCGCCCAGGATACGGGTTTGACCTAGACCACGTTCTAATGAGCGGCGCCCGTCGGCCGGTCAGGCCCGCGGGCGCCGCTGGCGGCCTAGCGGTTGAGGTCAGGGGCGCGCCTCGAACACGAGGTTGAACGGTGTCTCCGCGACGCGGCGGAAGCGGGTGAAGCCGCCCGTCCCGGCGACGTCCCCGATCCGCGCCTCACCGGCCTGCGCGCCGAGCGCGAGCCCGACCTCCTGGGAGAGCGACGCCGGCGTGCAGAGCAGCGTGGAGAACGCGTAGTAGGCGCGCCCCACCGGGTTCAGGTTTTCCTCCACCCGGTCGCCGGCCTGCGGTTCGACGATCATCCAGGTGCCGTCGGGCTTGAGCGTGCTGCGGACATGCCGCGCGGCGCCCACCGGGTCACCCATGTCGTGCAGGCAGTCGAACATCGTCACAAGATCGTAATCCGTGCCGCTGTAGGCTCGCGGCGGCGGCGGTTTCGAAGCGGACCCGGTCGGCCACGCCGGCCTCGTGCGCGTGGCGGCGTGCCGTCTCGATCGAGCCGCCGTGGTAGTCAGAGCCGACGAAGGTCGAGTTCGGGAACGCCTGCGCCATCAGGATCGTGGATGCGCCGTAGCCGCAGCCGACGTCGGCGACCAGAGCCCCCCGCTCCAGCTTGTCCACGACTCCGTCGAGCGCGGGCAGCCAGGCGGAGATCAGGTTCGCGTTGTAGCCGGGCCGGAAGAACCGCTCACAGCCCTCGTGGACGTCGTGGACATGCTCGTGCCAGCCGAACCCGGCGCCGCTGGTGGCCGCCTCGGTGATCTTCGGGGAGTCGAGCACCGAGCCGAGGGCGATCTGGAAGAACCCGGGCAGGTACGCCGGGCTGTCCGGGTCGGTGAGCGCCACGGCCTGCTCGGGTGGCAGGGTGTAGCGGCCGGTGTCCGGGTCGTAGTCCACGTAGCCGCCCGCTGCCTGGGCGTTCAGCCATTCGCGCACGTAGCGCTCGGTGGTCCCGGTGCGCTGGGCCAGTTCGGCGGGCGTCAGCGGGCCCGCCCCGGCGAGGGCCCGGTAGAGGCCGAGCTTGTCGCCCATCACGACCAGCGCCGTGTTCAGGGTGGCGCCGACCTCGTCCACCGCGCGGAACACGAACTGCATGAGTTTGTCGCCGTCGATCTCGACGGGGTTTTCGACCGTGGTCATAGTGCCCTCCCTGGGCTGGCTTTCGGCGAGCGTAGGTTTGGGGCGGCCGGTCTCGCTTCCGGGGGCCACCTAGTCCGGCGCGTGCCTGGTCCGCCTCGCACCAGGTGCCTACAATCACGCCATGCTGATTGGCCGCGATCGGGAGCGGCAACAGATCGGGGCAGCCCTCGCGCAGGCGCGGTCGGGCACCAGTGCGACGCTCGCGCTGATCGGGGAGCCGGGAATCGGCAAGACGGTGCTGCTGGGCCACGCCGCCGGGCAGGCGGCCGGAATGCAGCTACTGCGCGCGCGCGGCATCGAGTCGGAGGCGCAGATCCCGTTCGGCTCACTGCTTGAGCTGATCCGGCCCGCGCTGGAGATGCTCGGGCAGATCCCGCCGCCGCAGGCGGCCGCGCTGGAGAGCGCGCTGGCACTGCGGCCAGGGACGGCCCACGACCGGTTCGCGGTGGGCGCCGCGACGCTCAGCCTGCTCGCCGCCTACGCCGAGCGGGCCCCGGTGGCGGTGCTGGTGGACGACGCCCAGTGGCTCGACGGGTCCAGCGCGCAGGCGCTGCTGTTCGCCATCCGCCGGCTGGTGGCCGATCCGATCGCCGTCCTTGTCGCCGTTCGCGAGGGTGAGCCGTCCCTGCTGGACGGTGCCGACCTGCCGGTGCTCCGGATCGGCGGCCTGACCAGCGACGAGGCGGCCCTGCTCGTGCAGGGGCTGGCACCGGAGGCCGCCTTGCGGCTGCACGGCGCGACGGCCGGCAACCCCCTCGCGCTGCTGGAACTCGCCGCGGACGCGCAGGACCTCGCGTTCGCTCCCGAGGGCGCCCCGGTCCTTGTCTCCGCCAGGATCGCGGACGCCTTCCTGCGCCGCGCCGGGCTGCTCGAACCGGGCCGCCCGGCAGGCCCTGGTCCTGGCCGCGACCAGCGACACCGGCGACCTGCCGGCGCTCGAGCGGGCCGCGGCCCGGCTGGGGATCGACCTGTCGGCGCTGGCCGCCGCGGAGAGCGCGGGGCTGGTGACCTTGCAGCCGGGCGTGGTGGAGTTCCGCCATCCGCTGGCCCGGTCGGCGATCTACGCCGACGCCCCCGCCAGCCAGCGCCGCGACGCGCACCGGGCGCTCGCCGCGGCCCTGCCCGACCGGGACGTCGACCGCCGTGCCTGGCATCTCGCGGCGGCCGCGGCGGGCACCGACGAAACGGCGTCGGCGGCGCTCGAGCAGGCAGGCATCCGCGGCCGGGACCGCAGCGCGTACGCGACCGCGGCCGCGGCGTTCGAGCGGGCCGCCCGGCTCACCGCCGGCGACGAGCGGCGCGCCCGGCTGCTGCGGGAGTCGGCCGAGGCGGGCTGGCTGGCGGGCTTCACCGACCGCGCGGTCGCCCTGCTCGGCGAGGCGCGGGCGATGGCCGGCGACCCCGCGACGCTGGTCGAGATCGACGATCTCGCCGGCCAGCATCGCGACACACTGCGGTCCGGTGATGACCGGCCACGCGATCCTGACCGCGGCGGCCGAGCGGGCCGACCCGGAGCGGGCCGTCGCGATGCTGGCCGAAGCCGCCTTCGCGTGCTTCTACGCCGGCAACCCGGCGGAGATGCTGTCGGCCGCCGAGCGGGCCAGGCGGAGGCTGCCCGCCAGCCCCTCGGTACGGGCGCGCTTCCTGGCGGCGATGGCCACCGGGATGGCCCGCATCCTCGGCGGCGACGCGGCGGCCGGGGCGGAAGCGGTCCACGAGGCGGTCACGCTCGCCGAGAACTCGGCCGAGCTGCGCGAGGACCTCCGGCTGATCCCCTGGCTGACCCTCGGGCCGCTGTTCCTGCGGGAGACCGGCGCCGGGCGCCCGCTGCTCGAACACGCGCTGCGGACCGCACGGGCCCGCGCCGCGGTCGGTGCCCTCCCGTTCGCGCTCAACCTGATCGCCCGCGACCAGGCCGGCACCGACCGCTGGGCGGCCGCCGCGGCCACCTACCAGGAGTCGATCGACCTGGCCCGCGAGAGCGGTCAGCAGACCGAGCTGGTGTTCGGCCTGGCCGGGCTCGCCTGGCTGCAGGCGCGCCGCGGGCGGGAGCAGGAGTGCCGGGCCGGTGCCGCCGAGGTGCTCGGCCGCTGCCATGAGCTGGGCCTCGGGCTCTGTGAGATCTGGGCGACGGCGGCGCTCGGCGAGCTTGAGCTGGGCCTCGGCGACGCGGCCAGCGCCGCCGGTCACTTCGAGCATCAGCAGCAGCTGCTGCGCAGCCTCGCGATCACCGACGCCGATCTGTCCCCCGCAGCCGAGCTCACCGACGCCTACCTGCGGCTCGGCCGGGACGACGAGGCACGGCAGGCCGCCGCGCAGTTCATGGCCGCCGCCAGCGCCAAGGGGCAGCCGTGGTCACTTGCCCGCGCGCTGCGCTGCCAGGGCATGCTCGCCTCGGACACCGGCTTCGGCCACCAGTTCGAGCAGGCGCTGCTGCTGCACGAGCAGACACCCGATGCGTTCGAAGCGGCCCGCACCCGGCTGGCCTACGGCGAGCGGCTGCGCAGAGCCAGGAACCGGCTGCTCGCCCGCGAGCAGCTCCGCGCGGCCGCGGACACATTCGAGCGCCTTGACGCGCGTCCCTGGGCCGATCGCGCCCGCGCCGAACTCGCGGCCACGGGGGAGACACGGCGCCGCCGTGACCCGAGCACGATCGACGAGCTGACACCTCAGGAGCTGCAGATCGCCCTGCTGCTCACCGCGGGCAGGACGACGCGGGAAGCCGCGGCGGCGCTGTTCCTCAGCCCGAAGACGGTCGAATACCATCTCCGCCACGTCTACCAGAAGCTGGGCGTCAACTCCCGCGACCAGCTCGCGCGAGAGCTCGTGACGCAGGCACCCGAGGAGGGCCAGCGGGCCGGCCCGCGCGGCGCCCGGCCGTGACCGGCGGGGCAGGATGGTGATGTCCGGGCCGGCCGTGACGGTGGCCGGAAACGACCGGGTGACAGCGAGGGAGGCATGCGGATGGCTACGGTCAGCGTCCGGTACATCGTCAACGACGTTGCTGCCGCGATCGCGTTCTACAGCCAGGACCTGGGGTTCACCGAGGTGATGCACCCCGCCCCGTCTTTCGCGATGCTGTCGCGGGGTGACCTGCGGCTGGTGCTCAGCGCGCCCGGCGGCGGCCCCGGGGGCGGCCAGGCAATGCCGGATGGCACGATGCCGCAGCCCGGCGGCTGGAACCGGTTCGCCATTGAGGTCACGGACCTGGCCGGCGGTTGCGTCCCAGGGCCGGTGTAAATGACGGCGGCTCGGTTCCTTCGTGATGGATGTTAAGCGACGGCCCCGACATTCTCCGGTGACCCGCTCGCAGCGGCCGGATTCTGCCGCCGGATGGATGTGGGCGGATCGAGCAGGCTGCGGCGCAGATCCTGGAGCTGGCGGATGCCCTGGCTGGTCGTCGTCAGGCCCCGCCAGCCCCGCGAGGCCCTGTCCAGGACGGCCCAGACGAGGTTGAGGCAGCTGGTCTCGCCGGGAGCCGGCCGATGACCTTGACCCGGCGGCGGGTCTCGCCGAAAGTGCGCTCGATGAAGTTGGAATGCCGGATCCGCTTGTGATGCTCGGCCGGGAACCGCAGGTAGCTGGTGAGCTGCTCGCAGTCCGACAGCAGGCAGCGGACCGCGGCGGGTAGCGCTTGCAGTATTTCTCGGCGAACCCGTCGATGCGGGCCTGGACTGCGGTCACCAGCCGCTGCCCGGGCTTGATGCCGGCGGCGGTGAGTTCCGCGGTGTCGAAGATCGCCCAGTAGGCGCTGCGGATCTCCTCCTGGGCATCGGCGGGGACCTTGGCCAGGAGGTTGCGGCACCGGTGGATCAGGCAGCGCTGGCGCAGCGAGCGGGCTAGCACCGATTCGGCGGCGCTGATCAGCCCGGCGGCGCCGTCGGTGATGACCAGCAGCGGCGGGCGCAGCCCTCGCCCGGTGCGGCTCATCGAGGAAGTCACCCCAGGCGTCGGTGGACTCTGACCCGCCGGGGGCCAGGGCGACGAACACCGGCTTGCCGGCGGTGTCGATGCCCCACGCGGCCAGGACCGGCTCGGCGCGGGCGCCGGGGTGCATCTTGAACATTGAGGCGTCCAGGAACAGGTAGTCCAGCACCACCCCGTCCAGCGGCCGGGTCCGCCAGGTTTCGAACTGCCCGCCGATCGCCTGGCAGACCCGCGACACCGTCGACTTCGACAGCGCCGCCTCGGCGCCGAGGCGTCGGCCAGGGTGTTCTCCACGTCCCGGACCGACAGGCCGCGGACGAACCCGGCGATCACCAGCGACTCCAGCGCGTTCGACTTGGTGACCGTCGTCCCGAACAGCTTGGATGCGAACGCCTCGGTCGTGCCGCGCAGCTTCGGCCGCGCGATGGTCACCGGCCCGGCGGTGGTCTTGACCGTCGCCGGGCTGTACCCGTTGCGCATCCCCGGCCGGGCGTCCACAGCGGCGGCCGACCGCTGGTAGCGGGCCCGGCCCAGGAACGCATCGACCTCGGCCTCCAGCGCGGTCTGGATGATCAGCCGGGCACCCAGGCGGGCGACGTCCTCGATCACCTCGCCCAGCTCACGCTCCCCGCCGAACAAGGCGTCGATCTCGGCACGGATCTTCTCGGTAGGCGATACTCGAACAGACACGGGCGTAGTCCTTCCTTCGCTGAGTTGGTAGCTCTTGAAGGAACCTACGTCCGTTGTCATTTACACCAGCGACGGGAGTGCGCCCAGTGATCGGGAGGGGTGACGTCGATGAAGACGTGACCTGACTCGATCTGAAGCTCGTCGTCGCCAGCCGGTGCAAGTCCGGTCCGGGTAGCCGCCAGGGGGCCCGGTAGCAGGCTGGCGGCTCGGCCTGGAAACGGGCCGGGTCGAAGCCCAGCGTCAAAAGCCCTATCAGGGGGAGCGACCGAGCGGTCCGTAGCATCACGCGAAGCCTGCCGCGCCGTGAATGTGCCCGCGCAAGCGGGACAAGGGAGAGCCGAGCCCCGTCCCTCAGGGCGAAGGCCATGGAAGCGGTGAAGAGCCTGGAGCGCAGCCGCGAGGAACTCCCCGGCGTAGAGGGCTCGGAACGTTCGGAAGGTGGCGACGGGAACTGGGGAGGCCCTCGCTGGCCCGGTGACTGCGGAGTCGCACCGGAGCGTGGCGTCCTATAACCGGTGAAGAGCCGGGAAGTGGGCGACCAGCCAGCAGGGAGTCGGAGGCGGCCATAGTACCGATCGAGCCGGACGGACAACACAACCGCCGGTGAGGGAAGGGCCGCTGCTTCGTCCATGCGTGCGCGAGAAGGAGAGGCCGGTGAGTGCCCCTGTGGCTAGTCCCACCCTTGGTGCCGAGGATGCCCTCGACACGGTCCGTGCCTTGCAGCGCAAGCTTTACCGGGCGGCCAAGGCCGATCCCGGGCGACGGTTCCATGCGCTCTACGACAAGGTCCACCGCAGGGACGTGTTGTGGAGGGCGTGGGTGCAGGTGTGGCGCAATGGCGGCGCACCGGGCATCGACCAGACCACCATCGCCGACGTCGAGCGTTACGGGGTTTCCCGGCTGCTCGACGAGCTGGAAGCGGAGCTGCGGGAAGGCAGCTTCAAGCCGCTCCCGGCCCGGCGGGTATACATACCCAAACCGGGCCAGGCCGAGCTGAGACCGCTCTCGATTCCCGCCGTCCGCGACCGCGTCGTGCAGGCCGCCGTGAAGATCGTGCTCGAGCCGATCTTCGAGGCGGACATGCTGCCGTGCAGCTTTGGGTTCAGGCCCAAGCGGTCGGCGCACGACGCCCTGCAGGTCGTCATCGACGAGTCCTTCGCGGGGACGGCGCTGGATGGTCGAGTCGGACATCGCCAACTGTTTCACGGCGATCCCGCACGACGGTTTGATGTCGGCACTTTCCGAGCGTGTCTGTGACCGCAAGGTCCTCGCACTCCTGCGTGCCTTTCTGCGCGCCGGGGTGATGGAGGACGGAACGGTCCGGCGGTCGGTGTCGGGCACTCCCCAGGGTGGGGTGATTTCACCCGTGCTCTGCAATGTGTACCTCAACCGGCTGGACCGGGCCTGGCGTCCCGCCTATGGGCGCCTGGTCCGCTACGCCGACGATCTGCTGGTGGTCTGCCGCCAACCGGGGCCAAGCTGAGGCCGCCCTGGCCAAGCTGACCGCGCCTCTCAAGCGCTCGGCTTGGAGCCGAAGCCCGAGAAGACACGGATCGTGCACTTGTCGAAGGTGAGCCGAGGGTTTCGACTTCCTCGGTTTCCACCATCGGCTCGTGCGCTCCAGGCCACGCCGAGGTGCCGACGGGTATCTGTTCCTCGCCCGCTGGCCCTCCAAACGGGCGGTGCAGCACGCCCGGGACCGCATCCGGTTCCTCACGATGCGGGCTCGGCTGGTTGCGCCGGTCGAACAAGTCGTGGCAGGAGGTCAACCTCTTCCTCCGCGGCTGGGCCGGGTACTTCCGTTTCGGGAACTCGGCCTGGGTGTTCGACAAGATCAGGAGCTACGCCGTCGATGCGCGTCGCGCTGTTTATTGCCAAGCAGCACAAACACGGCCGGTCCTGGGGATTCGCGCAGGTGCTACCGGTCCCCGGACAGCCTCGGCCTGGTCTCCCTCAATGGCATCGTCGTCGCCCCCAGGCCGAACAGGCCCTGGCGGGCTCCGGCCGAACACCGCAGGTGAAGGACGTCGGTGAGCCGGGTGCGGGAGAACCGCATGCCCGGTTCGATGGGGGGCGGCTGGAAACGGAACCCACTGGGTCACCGCGCCGCCGCCTACCCAACCACGACCTGGCCGGACCGTCCAGCGGCTGCGCGGGAACGGTGTCCGGTTCCGCAACGACATCGTCACCGGAACGGGCGGCAGGCAGATCATTGCCGAGGACCCGTCTGGCAACCCGGTGGAGCCGTTCGAGCCGCTCCTGCCCGAAGCCAGGCTCGGCTAGGGCCGGCGGAGGCGAAGCCCGCCGCCACCTGGCTCAGGCGCTGGCGTATACCTCGCGGATCTCCAGGGTCAGCGGTGTGACGCCCGGCAGCGGCGGAAGCGGGTAGGCGCCGGCCTTCTCGGCGTGCTCCTTCGTCTCGAACACGATGACGGACATGCCGATGTCGTTGACCGGCGCCAGCCAGTAGGCGGCGACGAAGCCGGGTGCCCGCGGGACCAGGTCCAGCCGCAGGCCCGCCAGCGACTCACGGGCCGCGGCCACGTCCGCAATGCGGACCGTGGCTACCACTGCATGCATAGGCCGAGCGTTTCAGGGTGCGGCCGGGCGGGTCAACGGGAAAAACGGCCTTGTGACTGATGCTGCCCCGTCCGGGCGTGAACTGGCCCGGCTGTTTCATGCCGGCGTTGTGGCGCCGCTGCTCGCCCGGGCGATGCCCGGGTTGCGGTACGCGGCCGGGAGGCTTGGCTCGGGGTCGGATGTGCTCGGGCTCGACGATGAGATGAGCCGCGATCACGACTGGGCATGCCGGCTGACGCTGCTGGTCGACGAGCCCGACCGCGGCGCCGTGCCGCAGATCAGCGGCCTGCTGGAACGTGAGCTGCCCGAGTCGTACCGGGGCTGGCCGGTGCGGTTTCCGGTGACCTGGGACACCCCGGTGTCCCACAGGGTCGAGGTCGCGACCGTGGCCGGCTTCGCCGCCAGCCGGCTGGGCACCGACCCCGCCGCCGGGCTGTCGGTGCCGGACTGGCTGATGCTGACCGGCCAGAGCGTGCTGGAGGTGATAGCCGGCCCGGTCTTCACGGACCAGACCAGGGAACTGGCACCGGTCCGGGCGATGCTGGCCTGGTATCCCGCGGACGTCGAGCGCTACGTCCTCGCCTGTGGCTGGCAGAAGATCACGCAGCAGCTGCCGCTGGCCGGCCGGGCCGCGGGCCGCGGTGACGAACTTGGTTCCCGGCTGCTGTGCGCCCGGCTGGCCGGTGACCTGATATGGCTGGCCTTCGCGCTGTCCCGCCGCTGGCCGCCCTATGCGAAGTGGCGCGGCACGATGTTCCGGGCGCTCCCGGTCGCCGCGGGCCTGGCCCGCCCGCTGACCGCCGCCGCCACGGCGCCGGACTGGCGGGAGCGCGAAGACGGCCTCGCCGCGGCCTGCGAAACGCTATTGGCTGCCCAACGCGCCCGGGGCCTGCCCGCTCCGGCCGTGGCCGTGACACCGTTCTGGGACCGCCCGTTCCGCACCGTTGACCCGGCGATCCCGCAAGCGCTGCTGGCCGAGGTCACCGACCCGCAGATCGCCAGGCTGCCCGTCGGCATCGGGTCGGTCGAGCAATGGGCCGGACAACGACGACGTCCTGGCCCACCCCGAACGCAGGCAGGTGCTGCGGGCCAGCTACCAGCGCTGGGCCAGCCCCGGCTGAGCCAGCGCCCGGTCCCACGCCGTCCTGGGCGAGCGCTGGCCTACCCGGCGTGCCCCGTGGGCAGCGGCGGCCCCGGCCGTCGTAACGCCGCGGCCGCCGCTGCCGTCAGGGCGGGTCAGGGGATGCGCACGGTCACCCAGCTTGAACCGGCGTTCGTGGTCTTCATCAGCCCCTTGCCGTAGGCGATGACCGGGCCGCCGTTGTAGTGGACCAGGTAGCCGGTGGTCGCCGAGGCGTAGGCCAGGTCACGGAAGCTCAGGCCGCCGTCGAAGTACGTCGTCCGGGACCAGGTTTTGCCGCTCGTGGCCGACTGGTAGAGGTAGCTGGCACCGCTGATGGCTGTCAGCGTGATCACCTGCGGCTGGCCCGGCGGCATGGCCAGCAGGCCGGTCTCGCCGGGCTCGGCGGGGTGCCCGGCCAGCTGGATCACCGTCACTGGCCTGATCTTCATCGCCAGCCTCAGCGGGACCGTGCTGGTCGAAACGGTATTCGCGCTGCCGGGCCTCGGCGGCCTTGTTGTGCAGGCGACCAGCCAGCACGACCTGCCGCTCATCCAGGGCGTCGCGGTCTATTTCACGATCGCCGTCATCTGCGTCAACCTGCTGGTTGACCTGACCTACTCCTGGCTCGACCCGAGGGTGCGCGTGTCATGAGCTCCGTCCGGCCTCTGCCGCAAGCCCATCCGGCCACCATCAAGCGGCATTCGTTCGCCCGCCGGTTCATGGGCCTGCCGATGGGAGTCGGCGCGGCGACGTTCCTCCTGCTCCTGGTCCTAGCGTGCGCAGCGGCTCCGCTCATCGCCCCGGACAACCCGGGACCCAGGACCTGACCAACGTGCTATCCGGTCCGAGCGCGCATCACCTGCTCGGCACCGACACCCTGGGCAGGGATGTCCTGAGCAGGCTGCTGTACGGCGGCCGCGCAGCCTGCTGTCGGTCGCCGAAGGGCTGGCGGTTGTCCTCGCGCTCGGCGTGCCGCTGGGCCTGGCCGCCGGGTACCGCGGCGGCGGGCCGGACCGCGCGCTCAGCCGTGGGGCGGAGATGGTCATGGCCATTCCGCCGATCATCATCATTCTCGTCGTGCTCGCCGTGCTTCCCGGCAACGAAAACGCGGCCATGGTGGTCTTCGGCCTGCTCGGTGCACCCTCGATGCTGCGCGTGGTACGCGGCGCCACCCTGAAGGTCCGGGAAGAGCCTTATGTCACCGCGGGACGCCTCACGGGCCTGTCACCGTTCCAGGTTGTCCGGCGCCACGTGCTGCCACGGGTCACCGGGCCGATCATCGTCCAGGCATCGATCTTCGCCGCCTACGCCCTGCTCTTCGAGACGGGCCTGGCCTACCTGGGGCTGACCGCCAGCTCGAGCACGCCGACGTGGGGCGGGATGGTCGCGAGGCATCCACCGTGATCGAGCAGCAAGAATGGCTCCTGATCCCGTCGGGAGCGCTCATCGCCATCACCATCTTGGCCTTCGGCCTCCTCGGGGATGCGGCCCGTGACGCTGCGGCCATGGATGACACAGCCCCCGCACCCGCGGGCCGCCGGGCCTTCTCGCGCGACGCCGCCAGGCCCGGAACCCCGGCATCTCAGCCGGGAGCGTCCCCTGTTGCCGACGCCGCGCTGCTTTCTGTCCGCGGACTGTCGGTAACCGGGCCAGGGCAGGCAGGGCAGACGCTGGTCGTCGACTCCGTCAACTTCGATGTGTTCCCCGGGGAAACCGTGGGGCTGGTGGGCGAGTCGGGCTGCGGCAAGACCGTGACCGCCCTCGCCGTCCTGCGCCTGCTGCCAGGAAGGCTCGCGGTCGCTGGCGGAGAGGCTCGGTGGACGGGCCGCGACCTGCTGCGGATGCCCGACCGCGACTTCGGCCGCCTGCGCGGTTCAGCGCTTGCGTACGTCTCTCAGGAGCCGCAGGCCAGCCTAGACCCTTGCTTCACGGTGGGCAGCCAGCTCTCCGAGGTGATCCGCCGCCACGACCGGGTGCCGCGCTCGGCCGCGCGGGCCCGCATGGCCGATCTGCTGCGCCAGGTGGAACTGCCGGATCCGCAGCGGACCGCACGCTCCTACCCGCACGAGTTGTCCGGCGGGATGGCTCAGCGGGTGGCGCTCGCGCTCGCCCTGGCCGGAAGACCACAACTGCTCATCGCCGATGAGCCCACGACCGCCCTCGACGTCACCGTGCAGGCCGAGATGCTGGCCCTGCTTCGTCGGCTTCAACGCGAGACCGGCATGGCCATCCTGCTGATCACCCACGACTGGGGCGTGGTCGCGGACATCTGCGACCGGACCATGGTGATGTATGCGGGCCAGGTCGTCGAGCGCGGCGGCGCCCAGGATCTCTTCGACCGTCCGCTGCATCCTTACACCCTGGGCCTGCTGCGGTCCCACCCTTCGCTGGCCCGTACGGGGCAGCCGATCAAGGCGCTCTCCGGCCGTGTTGTGCAGCCGGGGGCGTGGCCGGCCGGATGCCGTTTCGCTCCCCGTTGCGGGTTCGCCGATGACGCGTGCCAAGCGGGGCCGGTACCACTGACCGAGCACGGCAGCGGCTGGAGGCACGCTGCCTGCACACCGAACAGGTCGTACGCGATGAGGTGAACGCCTGATGACAGCCCCCCTGCTGGAAGTCCGCGGACTATCGGTGCAGTACCGTCGTCGGCGGGCAGTCAGCGTCGCGGTCGACGACGTGAGTTTCGCTGTGTCCCCCGGCGAGACCGTCGGGGTCGTCGGCGAGTCCGGGTCGGGCAAGACCACCGTCACGCGCGCCATCCTCGGGCTGACCGCCGTCCGGTCGGGTGAGGTTCTCTTTGCCGGACAGGACGTCACCAGCCTTGACGTTGCCGGGCGGCGCCGTCTCTACCGCCAGGTCCAGCTCGTCTTCCAGGACCCGTACAGCAGCCTGAACCCGTCCCGCACGGTTGGCCGCACGCTCGCCGAGCCCCTCCAGGCCTACGGTGAGAAAGACGCCGCCCTGGTGCGGACGCGGGTGCGCGAGATGCTTGAGCGAGTGCAGCTCCCCGAGGGGACGGCTGACCGCTATCCCAGGGAACTGTCTGGCGGGCAGCGGCAGCGGGTCGCCATCGCCAGGGCGCTGATGCTGTCGCCTCGGCTGGTGATTCTCGATGAACCTCTCAGCGCCCTTGACCTGTCCGCCCAGGCACAGATCCTCAACCTCCTGCGGGAACTCCAGGCCAGTGCCGGGATGAGCTACCTCTTCATCTCCCACGACTTGAAGTCGTCCGCTATCTCTGCGACCGCGTCGTGGTCATGTACCAGGGGCGGGTTATGGAGACCGGCCCGGCTGACCTGGTATCCGAACAGTCCGCCCATCCCTACACCCACATGCTGCACCCGGCCTCGCCGTTCGCGGACCCGCGCTCACAGCGGCAGCGGCACGCGACCGAGTCGGTACTTTCGCTCCCGGAATCGGCGCAGCGGCACCAGGTCAGCGGCGAGCCGTGCACTTTCGCGCCGCGGTGCCCGTACGCGGTCAGCCGCTGCTGGACGGAACCCCCGGCGCGGCGGGCGGCTCAGGGCGGGGCCGAGGTCGCCTGCCACCGGTTCCCGCAGTGGCGAGAAGAAATCGCGCTGGCGGGCATGCTCGGGCCGATCCCGGCTCGGCGGTCCCGCACGGGCGCGCCAACGCGGAAGCCGTTCCCGTCGAGCCCGGCCGCGCCGAATGTCGTCGAAGGTGCGCTCCGCGGAGAAGACAAGTAGCGGTGGAGCTGAACCAATACGTGGCACCCGGGTTCGAGCAGGTGGCCGAGGAGTTCAGCCGCAATTTCACCGAGCGCGACGACCTGGGTGCCTCGTTCGCCGTCATGCGCGACGACGAGCCGCTGGTGGACCTCTGGGGCGGAATCGCCGACCGCGCGAGCGCACCGGGCCTGGACCTCGGACACGCTCCAGATCCTGTTCTCCGGCACCAAGGGACTCGTAGCCGCCTGCGTGCCGCTGCTGATGGAGCGGGGTCAGCTCGCACTGGAATCGCCGGTCGCGCGATACTGGCCGGAGTTCGCGGCCGCGGGCAAGTCGGACGTGCTCGTCCGGGACCTCGTCACGCACACGGCCGGCCTGCCCGGACTGGACGTTCCTGTGACCTGGCAAGAGGCGACTGACGGACGCCGGATGGCGACGTTACTGGCCAGGCAGCCGCGCAGCGCTGACCCGGGCCACCCGTACCTACCACGCCGTCACCTTCGGCTGGCTCTGCGGCGAACTAGTGCGCCGCGTCGACGGACGCGGGATCGGCCAGTTCTTCGCCGAGGAGATCGCCCGCCCGCTGGACCTCGAACTGTGGATCGGCCTTCCGCTGGGTCCGGGCACGGATATCGACCGTCGAGCTGGCGCCGACCTGGACCTCCGTCGCGGACGAGCGGCTGGCCCTGGACCCGCTCAGGCGCGCTGTCGGGAACCCGCCCAGATACCAGCCGGACAGCTTTCCGTGGAACGAGCCCGCCTGGCACGCAGCCGAGGTTCCGAGTTCCAATGGCATCGGCACGGCACGATCAGTCGCGCGGTCTCTACGCGAGCCTGGGCCAGTTCCTTTCCCGGCGACCCTGCGGCTCGGCACCACGGTCCTCAGCAACCGGTACGACCCCTGACGGAGCGGCAGACCTCGTTTCGGCGTCACCTTCCAGCTGCAAACCGACAGCCTCACGCTGGGGCCGGTGCCGGACGCGTTCGGCCACGGCGGCGCAGGAGGATCGGTACACGGGCGCTGGCCCCGGCAGCGGCTCGGCTTCTCTTACGCGATGAACCTGCTGCGCGACGACCCCGGTGACACGCGCGCCGCGGCCCTGCTCACTGCCCTCTACGACTGCGTTGAACAGGAGGCCGCAGCATGAACCGCGTCTCGTCATCACCGAGCACCGCCAGCACCGTCGGCCGCGTTGGCGCCCCCGTACCGAGGCGGCCCATGTGGGAACGCGACATCGCCGAACTGCGCCAGGAGGAGGAGGACCTATCGCTAGCGGGCGCGGGTGAACCTGAAACGGTGGCCTCGGTTATCCGAGATCAGCGCCCAGGGCGTCCCCGACTGGCTTTACTGGCCCAGCCAGTACCGGAAAGGCGTGCTTGTCTGGCTGCACGGCGGGGCGTGGATGCTCGGCAGCCCGGTCAGCCATGATCCCCTGGCCCGCGCCTTCGCCAACCGGATCGGCTGCGCGGTGCTTTCCGTCGATTACCGGCGCGCACCGGAACATCGCTACCCGGCGGCCATCGACGACGCATGGAACGCGATCTGCTGGGCGGCCGACCAGTTCGGCCAGGTCGCGGTCGGCGGCGACAGCTCCGGCGGCAACCTCGCGGCCGCCGCGGCGCTTCGCGCCCGCGATTGCGGGCTTGCCCTCGCGCTCCAGATGCTGGTCTATGCGGTCCTCGACGGAGATCTGGGCGCCCAGTACCGGGAGGATTTCGCGGAACGGAACTCCGATCCCGCCGATCCGGAGGCGCTCGGCGTCGACTGGCGTGACAACCTGCGCTACATCTGGCAGGAATACGCGCCTGAGCCTGCCCAGCGGCTGGCACCCGAGGCGTCGCCCATGCACGCCCCCTCGCTGGCGGGTCTCGCGCCCGCCCTGCTCATCACCGCCGGGCGCGACATCCTCCGCGCCGAGAGCGAACAGTACGCCAGCAGGCTGGCCAACGCAGGCGTGCTGGCGCGCCTGCGCAACTACCCCAGCGCCAGCCACGGTTTCTTCCACCTGCTGGCCGCCGACCCCCATGCGCGGGACGCCGTCGGCTGGTCCGCCGAAGCTGTGCGGCACGCGTTCAACCGGGACGCAGCGGGCGAACCCGGCAACCCGCAGCAGGAAGGCCGGAGATCGGGACGGCCAACCTCGTCCTATGATTCCGTTATGCGGGAGGTCCGCCTGAAAGATGTCGCGGCACTGGCCGGCGTGTCCACCGCGACGGTCTCCCGTGTCCTGCACAGCAACGGGTACGTATCAGCGCACGCACGCGGACGCGTCGAAGAGGCCCTGCGCGCGAGCGGGTACCGGCTCAATGCCGTCGCCCAGGAACTGCGACGCCAGAAGACCATAACCATCGGCCTCATCTTGCACGGCGAGCTCTCGCACCCCTTCGTCGGCGAGATCGTCATCGGCGCCGAGCAGGCCGCCGCCGAGCATGGATTCAACGTGCTGCTCTTCAACGCGCGGGGCGATGCCGACCGGGAACGGGAATGCGTCGAGACGCTGCTCAAGCGGCGTGTCGACGGCATCATCTTCACCACCGCGATGCAGGGCGACAATGTCTCGCCTCGCCGTCGACGCCGGTGTCCGCGCGGTAGAGATCGGACGACGCCTCTGCGACACCGCCTCGGCCGTCGTCGTCGGCAACCACGCGGCCGCGATGGAAGCGATGCGCCACCTGATCAGCCTCGGGCACCGCAAGATCGGCTTCCTGGGAGAGCCGTTCCCGCACGGGAGCGACGAGGCAGCCAAGATTCCGGGAGCCGACATCCCGAGGGAACGGTTTGATGCCTACCGCGACGCGCTGGAAGCCTGCGGCCAGGTGCTCGACAGCTCACACATCGTGCTCGGCCGCTACCCGCGAGAGCAAGGCGGATGGGGAGGGCTCAAGGCCAGCGCCCGGCTACATCCGGCGGCTGCTCCAGTCGCGCCTGACCGCGGTATTCGCGGTCTCAGACCTGGTCGCCGCGGGCGCCATGCAGGTCTTGTACGCGCAAGGCATCCGGGTACCTGAGCAATTGTCCGTCGTCGGCTTCGACGACACGTTCGCCAGGTACTTGACGCCGCCACTGACCACGGTCCGCCAGCCCATGTTCGACATGGGAGCAATACGTTGC
>CAVRXW010000045.1:0-268410 GCA_963725125.1 uncultured Actinomycetes bacterium | reverse complement strand
GAAGTTGTCAAGCCGACAGGTAACGGCGGTCGTCGTATGACTGTGCCGGTCAGAGTCTTAACCCGGGATCGAGCCCACGGTGCACCGGGCCGGCCCACGGAGGACGGCATTCCGGTGGCCGATCTGGTGGCCGTGACCGGCGCAGCCACCGATGGGTCAACTACCGGCTCAAGGCGCTCGCCGACGCGGGGCGGGCCGTACAGATCAAGCGCGGCGTCTGACTCCCCGTCCGCCGAGAGGGTGACGCACCGTGAACGACGACGCGCACTCGCAGCGCAAACCTCGCGCGCGTCTGCACCCATAAGCAGCAATTTGCGCGATGCGCGTGCGCGACCACCAGCTACCCACCGTGACCAAGCAGCGGAATGATGATCTTGCGGATAGACGCGGGCACGACGGCCCCGGGTGAGCCCTCAGCGCACGCTCATCTGGACCGCCATCGCGTGTTCGACCAGCGCGATGAGGGTCGCCTTGGTGGACGCCCTGCTGCGGGCGTCACATTCCACGATGGGAACGCTCGGGCTTACCGACAGGGCTTCCTGGACGTCGGTCAGGGTGTGCGGGAACTTGCCGTGGAACCCGTTGATGCCCACGATGAACGGCAGGCCGGCGGTCTCGAAGTAGTCGACCGCCGGGAAGGAGTCGGCGAGCCGCCGGGTGTCGACGAGGACCACGGCGCCGATCGCGCCCTGGATGAGGTCGTCCCACATGAACCAGAAACGGTGCTGCCCGGGGGTGCCGAACAGGTACAGGATCAGGCCCGCATCCAGGGTGACCCGGCCGAAGTCCATCGCGACCGTGGTGGTGGTCTTGTCCGGCACGTGCGAGAGGTCATCCACCCCGGCGCTGGCGGCGGTCATCACCGCCTCGGTGGTGAGCGGGGTGATTTCCGAGACCGACCCGACGAAAGTGGTCTTGCCCACGCCGAAGCCGCCGGCGACGACGATCTTGACAGACGTCATCGCCGCCTCCCCCGGCGTTGCCTCGGAGAGGGGGTCTAGAGCTTGCGAAGTCCACTGAGCACCCTTTCGAGCAGGTTCAGGTCCGGGCGACCCTGCGCGTGATCCAGTTGATGGACCCTGACCAGTCCTTCCACCGCCATGTCGGCGATGAGCACCCTGGCCACGCCCAAGGGCATCCTGAGCACGGCAGATATCTCGGCTACGGAGCGCCAGTCCCGGCAAAATCCCAGGATGGCCTGACACTCCGGGCTGAGGACCGAAAGGTCGCGGGCCTCGTAATGTGATGCAGCCACCATCGCTTCGATTTGAAGCTGGTACCGCGGCTTGGTGCGTCCTCCGGTGACCGCGTACGGCCGGACCAGGGAACTCTCCGGAGCGTCTACACCCGCCGAACGTTTACCGTTCAGGAACCCGTGCCGTCCGCCAGCCTGCGGCCAGTCATCCCGGCCGGGCCCGGACATCAACCTCTCCAGTCGTCACTGCCTGCCATCCTCCGACCGAAACGCACCGCGCATATCCGGGGTGAGCGCGCGCCCCACCCGCTCCACGAGCAGCGTCATCTCATAGGCCACCAAGCCCATGTCGCAATCAGCCGAGGCGAGCACAGCCAGGCTCGACCCGTCGCTGATCGCCATCACCAGCAGCAGTCCACGCTGCATCTCCACGACCGTCTGGGTGACTGGGCCACCCTCGAACACTCGTGCAGCACCTTGTGTCAGGCTGGTCAGCCCCGATGTTACGGCTGCCAACTGGTCAACCCGGTCTGCCGGGAACCCATTCGAGAACGCCAGTGGCAGGCCATCGGCCGACACGACGATCGCATGGGCAACGGACGGGACCCGCTCCACGAAGTTCGTGATCAGCCAGTTCAGGTCCTGGACCGGACGAGCTAGCGGGCTCACACCCACTCCTCTCTGCGTGGTCTCAGCGTGACCACCTCCTCCGAAAGCAACGCGGGGTCGTCATACCAAGACGGCATCGCATAACGCGTCGTATAACGCGCCCGATAACGCATCGCCGTCACCACCATCATTCGGGCCATCGTCGTCTTGCGAGGCGGCCCGCGCCTCACGAACGCCACGCTGGAAGCTTAGCAAGACGCTCCCTCGTCTGTGCCGCCGACCGGGCCGGCGCCGGCGCGGCGGGAGCGGTTCCGCCGCCCACGCCGCCGGGGACGAGGTTCGCCTTGGGCACGCGCTTGGGCAGGCCCACGGCGGTCGTACCGCCAGAGACCGGCGCGTGCGCCACTTCCGCGGCTTCCCAGCCCGCGTCCGCCGGTGAAGTCCAGTCGCTGGCGGCGGCGGTCGTACTGACCGCCCCGGTCCCAGCCCTGGCGGGGTGGTCCGTACCGTGCCTACCACGGCGGAACCAGTCGGACTCCACGGACTCGAAAATTGGCAGCCTGTTCTCCTCTCCCAGGCTTGCTGGCGGCGGCACTATCACCCCGTGCTGCGCCGTCTGGCCGGCATCGCTGCGGAACGAAGACCCGCCGAGGCCGCCAAGCGGGCCTTCCTGGGCGCCGTCCCCGCCCATCGCGGAGCCGAACGAGGGCAGCGGCCCGGACTGGAGGCTGCTCGGCGGATCCGCCGTGGCGCTGATGGCCGGGCCACCCGCGTCGTAGCTGGCCGTCGTGTCCGGCACGGGGAGAGAGCCGCCGTCCGCATCCAGCGCGGCGAACGCCGCGGTGTCGCCGAGGTCGGGCCGCAACGGCGTGAACCTGGGGGTCCGGGCGGCGGTGACGGCCTGCATCGCGGCCGTACGGTCCTCGGGCTGGCCGGGCTCGGGCCAGTCGGCGAGCCTGGCCGCGCTGGTCGGTGCGGCCGCGGCGCCCGGCGTCGTCTCGAAGCGGCGCAGGCCAGGCGGGGTGGCAGCGTTTTCGTGGGCGATGACTTCGTCGGGGAGCCAGACCAGCGCGGTCAGCCCACCCATCGACGCCGGCCGCAACCGCACCCGGATACCGTGCCGCGCCGCCAGCCGCGCCACCACGAACAACCCCATCCGCCGCGACACCGCCACATCCACCACCGGCGGATTATCCAGCCGCCAGTTCGCATGAGCCATCTCCTCCGCGCCCATGCCCACACCCTGATCCGTGATATCCAGCAGCACCCCGCCACTGTTCAGCAGATGCCCCGACACCGCCACCGGCGTCTCCGCCGCCGAAAACGACGTCGCGTTCTCCACCAGCTCCGCCAACAGGTGCACCACATCGTTGACCGCCTGCCCCCGCACCGCGATCCCCGGCTGCACATTCAAACTGACCCGCTCATACTGCTCAATCTCCGACACCGCCGCCCGCAGCACATCCACCAACCCCACCGACTGCGTCCACCGCCGCGACACCTCATGCCCCGCCAAAACCAGCAGGTTCTCCGAGTTACGCCGCATCCGCGTCGCCAGATGGTCCATCTGGAACAAGTTCGCCAGCCGCTCGCTGTCCTGCTCGCCCTGCTCCAGATCATCGATCAGCCGGATCTGCCGCTCCACCAGCGACTGCGACCGCCGCGACAAGTTCACAAACATCGCATTCACATTGCCACGCAACGCCGCCTCATTCGACGCCAGCCGCACCGCCTCCCGGTGCACCTGATCAAACGCCCGCGCAACCTCCCCGATCTCATCGGTGGAATCCACCTCAATCGGCGCCACCTCCAACGGCGCCCCCGCACCCTCCCCCTCACTCATCCGCCGCACCGTCTCCGGCAACCGCATCCCCGCCACTTCCAACGCCCCCGCACGCAACCGCCGCAACGGCCGCACCATCGACCGGGCGACGATGACGGTGAAGAACAGGGCCAGGGCCAGGACGAAGAGGATGACCACGCCGGTGATGATGGCGGTGGTGACCGCCTGGTTCCGCAGCGACGACGCGCGCGCGGTGATCTGGTCGACCAGGCTTCGCTCGACGGCGCCCATCTGGTAGCTGATGATGTGCGTCTCCGCGCCGTACCAGTCGTCCGCCGTGGGTCTGGTCGCTGGCCAGGCTGCCGCTGTTGGCCTGCGCCGCGGCGATCGCCTGCGACTCCTCGTTCGGCGCCAGGTAGGCGTTGGGCCCGGTGCCGGTGCTGTTCCACAGCTGGCGCTGGGCCGCGGTGGCGGTCAGGTTGAACTCGCCCAGGTTCGCGGCCTGGTCCGACTCGGCACTGGTCAGGTCGCCCAGCGCCTCGGTGGTGAGGTTGTGCTGGATCAGCGCCGCGGTGAGGATCGCGCGCTGCTCGGAGGCGTCCTCCTTCATGTGCGAGACCAGCCCGAGCACCCGGACGCTCTGCGCCAGCGTGGCGTCGCTGGCGCCCTGGCCGGTCGCATCCTCAAGGACCAGCAGGTCGTCGATGAGGCCGGTGTACTTGCGCACCACGTCCAGCGCGGGCAGATCAGTTCCGGTGGCTGCGGCCCGCAGCTCGCCGAGCAGGTTCAGCTCGGACAGCGCGGTCGTCGCCTCCTGCTGGGTCTGCGCCGGGAACGAGCCGCCGACATCCTGGAGCTGAGCGCGGACCTGGCCTACCGCCTGGTTGGTCTGCGCCTGATAGCCATTGACCACGTCCAGCGCCACGGCCTTGCCGGCCGACGTCGACGCGGACCGGCCGCCGGCGTTGCCGAGGGAGATGTAGTAGACGGTCTGGTCCCGCTCGTCCTCCAGCCGCTGGGCCAGGACGGTGATGTCGGAACTCAGCGTGGTCAGCTGCAGCACCCGCTGGTAGGCCAGGGCGCTTTGCACCGACGAGGCGATGCGGATACCGCCGAGCGCCACAGCGGTCAGGGTCGGGATGGTGATCAGCAGCAGCAACCGCGAGCGGACTCGCCAGTTCTTCAGCGCACGCCGGGGTGCGGGCCGCGCCTGGGGTACCTCGGCATGCCCGGCGCCGTTGCCGTCGGCCTGGCCCGCGGGCCTGCCGAGGCCGCCACCGGGCGCCTCCGCCCCGTCCCGGCCGAGCGCCGAGCCGTTCCCCGCCTGGTCGCCAACGGCCACGGGGGCAGCGGTGGAGATGTTTCTGCTACGGGACCGCACGCGTCATGACCTCTCAACTGGATGCCATAGCGAACCCGCTGGCGGTGGGGCCAACGGCAGAACCGACATAGCAGACCCCTTCCGCGGCGACGTTTTGGGCGGGCTCAGCTCACAGGGCGACTAGGGGCTAACCCTAACCGGCAAAACGGTTACCGGACAGCAATTCCCGCATCACATGAGGACTTTGATCTAACGGACGTTTACCGAGCGCACGCTGCAAGTAGGGTACTCTCTGGCGCTACGGTCCGGGTTCCGAAGTGTCCTGAGAAGTCCTATCTTCCCGCCAAGGAGAGTCATGAGGCTCGTCTCTGCCCCTGACCAGGCCCGATGGGGCGGCCGGGCGGGGCGCCCAGGACGCCGCGCAGCGGGCGTGGCGGCCGCGGCGGCCGGCCTGATTCTGGTGACCGGGTGCCACGTCCCCGGGTTCTCCTCGTCGAACGCGGCCGGGCCCACCGCGTCCGGCACCATCACCGTCGTCGCGTCCCCCCAGGTGGCCGACGCACCTCTTTACATTGGCTTGAAGGACGGGCTGTTCAGCAAGGTCGGCCTGACGGTGCATGTCGTTTCGGCCGCCACGGTGCCGCAGGAGGTGGCCGCGCTCCGCAACGGCCACGCCGATGTCGCCTTCGGCGACTACGCGGACATGTTCTACGCCCAGGAGAAGAGCGCTTCGCTGCACCTGCTCGCGGTCGCCGACGGCTATGACGCCGGGCCGAACGTGATGGAGGTGCTGACGCTGCCCAACTCGCCCATCACGACGCCGGCGAAGCTGCAGGGCAGGACGATCGGCACGGACCAGCCGCAGGGGATACCCACCACCAACGCCAAGACCCACAAGTTCCAGCCTTACAGCATGGACACCGTGGCCACCGCGTCGGTGCTGGGCAGCGACAACGTGGAACCGACCAAGATCCACTGGGATCCCATGCCGACCAGCGGCCTGATCGGTGCGCTGAAGGACCGCCAGGTGAGCGCGATCCTGGCGACCGAGCCGACCATCTACGAGGCGGAGAGCCAGCTAGGCGCGGTGCCGGTGCTCGACTCCTGCACCGGGGCGACCGCGAACCTGCCGCTCGACGGCTACTTCACCACTAGTTCCTATGCCACCAAGAACGCCGGGGTGGTGGCCGCCTTCCGGGGCGCGCTGGCCAAGGCGCAGGCCCAGGCGGGCATGGCGGCACCGCTGCAGACGGCCCTGACCCACAGCGCGGGCCTGAACGCCCGGGCGGCTGCCATGGTGACCCTCGGCACCTACCCCACCACGCTGTCGGCATCGAACCTGCAGCGGGTGGTCGACCTGATGTCCACCTTCGGCTCGCTGCCGCTGTCCGAGCCGCTCAGCGTGTCGTCGATGGTGGCGAAGCCGAACGGGTCCTGACCGGGCCCCGGCCCAGCCGGGGCCTGGTCAGCGGATCGCGTTGAGGCCGAGTTCGCGCGCGATGATCATCCGCTGCACCTCCGAGGTGCCCTCGCCGATCTCCAGCACCTTGGCGTCGCGGTAGAACCTGGCCACCGGGTACTCGTTCATGTACCCGTAGCCGCCGAAGATCTGGGTGGCGTCCCGCGCGTTGTCCATGGCCGCGTTCGACGCGGTCAGCTTCGCGATCGCCGCCTGCTTCTTGGCCGGCTCACCCGCCGACAGCCGCGCGGCGGCGTCGTACCAGGCAAGCCGGGCCGAGTGCGCCCGCGCCTCCATGTCCGCCAGCTTGAACTGGATCGCCTGGAAGTGCCCCAGGTGATGGCCGAACGCCTCGCGGTCGGCCACGTGGCGCAGGCATTCCGCCACGCACCCGGCGGCCAGGCCGGTGGACAGTGCCGCGATGGCGACCCGCCCTTCGTCCAGGATCTGCAGGAACTGGGCGTACCCGCGGCCGCGCTCGCCCAGCAGGTGATCGGCGGGGACCCGGCAGGCGTCGAAGGCCAGTTCCCTGGTGTCCGATGCCGACCAGCCGACCTTGGAGTACTTGGCGCCCACCGTGAAGCCTGCGGTGCCCGCGGGCACGATGATGGCCGAGATCTCGCGGCGCCCGGCGTCACTGCCCTGCTCGCCGGTGCGGGCGAGCACGGTCACCAGCGAGGTGATCGACGTGCCCGCGTTGGTGATGAACGCCTTGGAGCCGTCGATGACCCACTCCCCGGCCGCCAGCCGCGCGGTGGTCCGCATTCCGCCGGGAATGTCAGAGCCGCCACCCGGCTCGGTCAGCCCGAAGGCGGCCAGCCGTTCCCCCGCGCACAGATCCGGTAGCCACCGGCGGCGCTGCTCCTCGCTGCCGAACCGGTACAGCGGCATGGCGCCGAGCGCCACGCCCGCCTCCAGCGTGATCGCCACCGAGGAATCGACCTTGGCGAGTTCCTCCAGGGCGACGCAGAGGGCGAACAGGTCACCGCCCATCCCGCCGTACTCCTCGGGGAACGGCAGCCCGAACAGCCCGAGCTTGCCCATCCTGGCCACGATGTCGTAGGGGAACTCGCACCGCTCGTAGTAGTCGCCGATCACCGGGGCCACCACCTCACGGGCGAACTCGGCGACGGTCCCGCGCAGTTCCTCGTGCTCATCGCTGAGCTGGTAACTGATCATGGGTCTCCTTGCAGGGTTGCTGCGAGCCCACCAGCACCCGCCGCGGGAGGCCCCGGTAGGAGGCCCCCGCGCACCTGGCCGGCTTGCCTGCGATGCTACTTGGCCCGGTCGCGCCGCCGTGCTGGCCCGGGGGACGCCCCCCGAACCCCCGCAGGGCACTGTCGTGCCGCCTGCCGCGTTACGCTCTGGTGGACACCTGGTCCAGACCACTGCCCCGCGGCCCCGGAGGACGCCATGGCGACACTGACCTGTCCTGGCTGCGCCGCCACCGTCAGCCACGACGACCTGATCTGCTTCACCTGCGGCACGAACCTGCCCCGGCGCGCCCCGGCGGAGGAGGAGACGACGCCGCCCACGGTCATGCAGGAGTACCTGCGCCCGGACGGCAGTCCGGCGCCCGGCGGGCCCACCCAGGCCACCGGGCCCATATCCCCCGTGGTTCTGCGGCTGTCCTTCCCGGCCGGCAACGTCGACGTGCCCGCGGGCACGTCGCTGGTGCTCGGGCGGGATCCCGGCGAGTCCCTGGTGGCGGCGGCCTTCGCCAGCTACGAGAATGTGTCAAGACGGCATGCCACGATCACGGTCAGTGACACTGGGCATGCGACGATCCGGGACGAGTACTCCACGAACGGCACGTTCGTCAACGGCGACCGGGTGCTGCCCGGCACCGACGTGCGGATCGCCGACGGCGACCGGGTGCGGCTGGGCGCGGACGTTACCGCCGAGGTCTCCCTGCCCGGCCGACCGGGTTTCAGTACGAACGGCCACCACAGCTCGTAGCCCATACCGCCACATTTCCTGCCGGCCAGGGTCTGGCCGGGCCCCGCACGCCGTGAGAACATCCCGGCAGTGATCGTTTGGGACCGTCCAAGGAGGCGGCAGTGGCTACAACGGCGCAGACAGACCCCGGCACCGGGCTCCGGCGCGATGCGATCGGCCTGCGTGAGGTCCTGTTCCAGAGCATCACCGACATGGCCCCCGGCGCGGCCATCGCCGCGTCCATCCCCGCCGGGGTGGCGTTCGCGGGCGGTTCCCTGCCGCTGGCAGTGGTCTTCGCCCTGGTCGCGTGCCTGTTCTGCGCGTGGTCCATCGGCCTGCTCGCCAGGGAACTGCCCGCGGCGGGGTCACTGGCCACCTACGCGGCCCGGGGGATCCACCCCTCGGTGGGCTTCCTGGTGGCCTGGGCGTACGTGCTCGTCGGCTGGATGATTCCGCCCCTGGTCCTGCTCCAGCTCGGCTTCACCGTGGACGGCACGCTGCATTCGGAGTTCCACGGTTACACGGCGAACCTGTGGTGGGTCTGGTCGATCCTCGGCGCGCTCATCATCCTCGCGGCCGGCTTGTACGGCATCAGGACCTCGGCCAGGCTCGGCACCATCCTCGGCGCGTTCGAGATCGGCGTCTTCCTCGTGCTGGCCATCTTCCTGGTGGTGCACGCGGGCAGCCACAACACCGCGTCGGTCTTCACCACCAAATACACCACGCCGGGATTCCACGGCATCTCCGGGGTGATCGCGGGGTCGGTCTTCACGATCCTGGCCTTCGGCGGCTTCGAGGGGGCCGCACCGCTGGCCGAGGAGGCCAGGAACCCGCGCCGGACGATCCAGCGCGCGGTGCTGCTGTCCACGGTGCTGATCGGCGCCCTGTACGTGTTCACCACCTACGCCGTGGACGTCGCATTCGGCCCGAAGGGGTTCGCCAGCTTCACCACGGGAACCACCAGCGCCTCGTGGGTCGGCATCGCCCGCTCGCTCTACGGCATCTTCTGGTTCTTCGTCTTCCTGGCGATCGTCAACTCGACCATCGCGAATGCCAACGCCGGGGTGAACGTGTCCAGCCGGACCGCCTACGCCATGGGACGGATCAAGGCCTTCCCGGTGTTCCTCGCGCACATCAACGCCAAGCACCGCTCCCCGGTCTACAGCATCCTGACCGCGTTCGTGATCACGATCGTGATCACGCTCGGCCTCGGCCTCCACTACACGCCGAACACCGCGTTCGCGATGGTGGGAACCGGCATCGTGATCCTCCTCGTGGCGATCTACATCCTGATGAACGTCGCCTGCATCGGCTACTTCGCCCGCAGGCGCTCCGGGTTCAACGTGCTGTCCCATCTGGTCATCCCGGTACTGGGCGTCGTGGTGTTCGTGCCCGCCTGGCTGAGCGCGGCCGGCCTGCCGGTGTTCCAGCTTCATCGCGCCGCTGACGACCCCGCTGTCCTACATGGGCCCGGCCGTGGGCGTATGGATGGTGCTCGGCCTGATCTACCTGATCTACCTGTACCGCAGTGACCCGCAACGGGTCGTCGATGTCGGCCTCGTGCACCTGGACCCGCTGGAGGAATACGAGTCATGAGCGACCCGGAGGTCATCAAGTTCCGGCCGGACCCCAGCCAGTACGCCTGGACGTTCGGCGGCGCAGCCCCGGTCGCCCGGGTCAGGCCACCGGTGATCCTGGAGGTGTTCACCGAGGACTGCTTCGCCGGCAAGGTGCGCAGCGAGACCGACCTGGTGTCGGAGGTCTGCGAATTCCCCTACCTGAACCCGCAGACCGGCCCGTTCTACATCGAGGGCGCGGAGCCAGGCGACACGCTCGCGGTGCACTTCATCTCGATCGAGCTCGCGCGCGACTGGGGGGCCTCCACCACGGTCCCGTTCTTCGGCGCGCTCACCGGCACCCACGCCACCGCGCTGCTGCACGATCCGCTGCCCGAGCTGATCTGGATGTGGCACTTCGACCGGGGCGCCGGCACCTGCCGGTTCACCGCCCGGCACAGCGACTTCGCGGTGGACCTGCCGCTGAACCCGATGCACGGCACCGTGGGCGTCGCGCCGGCCAACCTGGAGGTGCGCAGCGCCCTGGTCCCCGACGCGTTCGGCGGCAACATGGACACCCCGGAGATGCGCGCCGGGGTGACCTGCTACCTCGGCGTCAACGTGGCGGGCGCGCTGTTCTCCCTGGGCGACGGCCACGCACGGCAGGGCGAGGGCGAGACCTGCGGGGTGGCGGTCGAGACCGCGATGAACACCGTCCTGGCGGTGGACCTGGTCAAGGGCAGGCCGTGCGCCTGGCCGCGGCTGGAGTCGGCCTCGCACATCATGTCGGCGGGCTCAGCCAGGCCGCTGGAGGACGCGTTCCGCATCGCGCAGCTCGACCTGGTGCAGTGGCTGGCGTCGGACTACGGCCTCGACCCGCTGGACGCCTACCAGCTCGTCACCCAGGCGGTCGAGTCGCCGCTGGCCAACGTCTGCGACCCGAACTACACTAGCGTGGCCAAGATCGCCAAGGACTACCTGCCGGCGGCGGGGGCGATGCACGGGGCGCACGCCAGGCTCACCGCGATCGCGGACTCCTATCTGGGCGGCTGAGCCTGCTAGCCGCGGGGGCGCCCCCCGGACCTCCGCTGGGTCAGGACCGCTCGCTGTCCAGGGCGGCCATCTGCCGCTCGTCGTAGCGGTCCCCCGCCACGGCGCCGGCGGGCACGGCCGCCTCGATGGCCGCGAGATCACCGGGCTCCAGGTCGAGGTCCAGCGCGGCCAGCGCCTCGGCCAGCCGGTCCCGGCGCTTGGTGCCGATGAGCGGGACGATGTCGCTGCCCTGCGCGCACACCCAGGCGATGGCGAGCTGGGCCGTGGTCACGCCGCGCGCCGCGGCGACCGCCTCCAGCGCCGTCACCAGGGCCAGGTTCCGCTCCAGGTTCTCCCCCTGGAACCGGGGGTACCGGCTGCGCCCGTCGGCCGCGCCGCCCGGCCGGGCGGTGGCTGGGTTGAGCAGGCCGCGGGAGAGCACGCCGTAGGCGGTCACCCCGACGCCCAGCTCGCGCACCGTAGGCAGGATCGTGGCCTCGATGCCGCGGCTCACCAGGGAGTACTCGATCTGCAGGGCGGTCACGGGGCGGGCCGCGGCCGCCCGCCGGATGGTGCCGGAGCCCATCTCAGACAGCCCCGCGTACCGGACGTAGCCAGCGTCGATCATCTCCCCGATCGCGCCGACGGTGTCCTCGATCGGCACCGCGGGGTCCAGCCTGGCCGGCTGGTAGAGGTCCACGTAGTCGGTGCCCAGCCGCCGCAGCGAGTAGGCCAGGGCGGTCTTCACCGCCGCCGGGCTGGCGTCCAGGCCCAGCGGCCTGCCGCCGGGATCGCGCTGCGGGCCGAACTTCACGCAGATGAAGACGCTGTCCCTGGGCACGCCCCGCAGCGCCCGGCCGAGCAGCATCTCGTTGTGGCCCATGCCGTAGAAGTCGCCGGTGTCCAGGAGGGTCACCCCGGCGTCCAGTGCCGCCCTGATGGTGGCGATGCTCTCAGTGTCGTCCGCGGGCCCGTAGACCGAGGACATCCCCATGAGGCCCAGGCCCGCCCGGGATACCACCGGCCCGCCGCGCCCCAGCGTCGTCGTCCGCACGGTGCCCCCTACTTCCACACGTTGGTGATGGGCGTGGCACTGGCCGCGTGCCCGAGCGGGCGCAGGCCGTACAGGTTCTCGATCGTGCGCAGCACGCTGTAGTGCGTGACCGGCTCGCCGTACCGGCCGGGCCTGACGGTACCGCCGTAGAAGATCGTCGGGATCAGGTTGCCCGGGGCGTCGTCGTTCTCGTCGAAGTCCACGATCAGCAGGCTGCGATGGGTCATCGCCCAGTTCGCGTACGGGCCGAGGTGCGCCTGCACCCACGCGTTCCCCGTGGCCGTCGAGCAGTTGTGCATGTCGTGGCACAGGTTCGGGATCACGAACGAGACCGTGGGCAGCGCGGCGAAGTTCCCGCGCCGGGAAGGCCGTGAACGGCTTGCTCAGCGACGGCGGGACCGTGCTGAAGTTGGTCCACGGCACGTGCTTGCGCGCGTACATGGTCCCGACGTTGCATGTCTCCGAGCCGACGGAGGGCAGGTCTTCGGTGTAGCCGGTGAAGGTGTAGCCCGCGGCAAGCAACTCGGAGGCGAGGTTCGGCCCGGTGAAGTGCTGCGGGCAGTTGTCGCCGGTGACACCTTGCGTGCTGCCGGAGAACAGGGCCAGGTAGTTCGGCTGGCTGGGGTGGGTGATCGCCCGGGAGTCGGTGAACAGCGCGCCACCGGTGGCCAGTTCGTTCAGGAAGGGCGCCGAGCGCTTGCCGATCACCTGGTTGTAGTTGTGGTTCTCCAGCATCACGACGAGCGTGTGGGCGGCGGCGCCACCGCGGGCGGCACCCGGCTGTGCGGCGAAGGGGATGGACGGGCGGCAGCGGAGGCCGAAACCTGCGCTGCCGGGTGGTGAGCGGCCGGAGAGCTGCAGCCCGCGACCAGGGCGGCCACCGCGCACGCCGCGGCCGCGCTGCGGGCAGCCCTCACCGTCCGGGGGCCATCACTGGTCCGCCCGGCGGATCGCGGCGCCGCTGACCACATGAGTGGAGCAGCGTAGCAGCGTCAGGCCGCACACTCCCGGCAAATGGCCTGGCCGTCCCGGTCCTCGGCAAGCTGGCTCCGGTGGTGTACCAGGAAGCAGCGTGAGCAGGTGAACTCATCTGCCTGGCGAGGAATCACCCGGAAGGACAATTCCTCGTTGGACAGGTCAGCACCTGGTAGCTCCAGCGACTCGGCAACGTCGTCCGGATCGATGTCAATCGTGGACGACGACTTGTCAAGCCGACGAGCCTGGAGCTCCTGAAGGCTGTCCTCGGTCAGCTCATCGTCGGTCTTGCGCGGGCTGTCATAGTCCGTTGCCATGTGGGTCCTACACCCCCTCGATCGTTATGGCGCTTTGCGTGTAACGCTTGGCGCCCCGCGGTTGTGCCCGATTCCGGCGGGGAATTCTGTCACGTCACGTGACCTGGCACACGTAGGCGGCGGTTCTGGCAGATCGTGTTGCGCCTCCAGTGCCTCCCGCGGCCGGATGACCAGCCGGGAACGCGGTGCGGCCGTTCGCCCGATCTTCAAGTTCCCCTGCTGGCAGGAGTTGAAGCCAGGCGACTGCGTAAGGTACAAACCGCTTACCACCCAAACACCCGCAATACGAGAAGACGCAGGATGCCCAACGTCACCCCCCTGCGGCCAGGCGATCCCCGTCGCGTCGGCCGCTACCGGCTCACGGGCCGGGTGGACGACTTCGCCGGGGCGGACATGGCGCGGCAGGACGTCTTCCTGGCCCAGCGCGTGGACGGCGAGGCGGTGCTGACGGCCTTTCCGGGTACCGGCCGGGCGGACGACGCGGCCGCCAGGGACCGGTTCGTCGCGGAGGCCGGGGTCGCCCGCAACGTTCCGCCGTTCTGTGTGGCCCGCATCCTCGACGCCGGTGTCGAGGGCAGCCAGCCCTACCTGATCGCCGAGTTCATCCCCGGGCCGTCGCTGGCCGAGGTGGTCGAGACCGGAGGGCCCGCTGGCCGGTCCGGAGGTCCGGGCGCTGGCGATCGGCTGCGCCACCGGGATCGCCTCGATCCACCAGGCCGGGCTCGTGCACGGGCAGTTCGGGCCGGACATGGTGCTGCTCAGCCGGGATGGTCCCCGGGTGGTTCACTTCAGCACCACTCCGCCCTACGGCGCCGCAACCCCCGCCGCCGACATCCTGGCCTGGGCGCAGGTGGTGACGTTCGCGGCCGCCGGCGCATCCGCCAGCCACCGCCGCGGACCTGGCGGCGCTCCCTGACGACCTGCGCCCGCTGGTGGCGGACTGCCTGAGCCCCGACCCGGTGGCGCGACCGCACGCCCGCGCCCTGCTGACCGAGCTGCTGGGCGGGGCGGACCTCTCCGCCGGGCTGCTAGCCGCGGGCACCCGCCGCAGCCGGCCAGCGGCCCGCGCCCCGGCACCGCGTCCTCCCGGTCCCCGGGGAAGAGCGGCCGCCCGGCGGCGGCCGTTCCCGCGCGGCACTCTGGGCCGCCGCGTGCCTGGCCTGCATCCTGGCGATCGTGGCCGCGGTGGTCTTCATCGCCGGGCGGCATCTCGGGGCGGGCACCCCCGCGCCGGTGCCGGACACCGCCGCCGACGGCCCGCTCGCGTCGGCGGCCGCTCGCGATCCCCCGGCAGCTCAACGGGACCTGGTCCGGCACCATTCACCAGACCAACCCGGCGCTCAGCGTGGCCGTGCGGCTGACGCTGCCCGGCGGGAGCAGGCACGGCACCCTCGCCTACCCGCAGATCGGCTGCTCGGGCCGGCTCGGTCTCGTCTCGGCCGGGCATTCGGTGCTGACCTTCCGGCTGGCCATCACCTCGGGGCGGAGCAACTGCGTGGGCGGAGTGGTCAAGCTGGCCGTCCGTGGCGGCGGCACCATGAGGTTCACGTTCGTGCGCCCCGGCGGCAGCAACCCGGCCGGCACCCTGACCCGCCAGGGCTAGCTCCCCGGGGGTTCCGGGGGGTCGCTCCCCCGGGCTAGCACGCGTCCCGCTCCGCGTCCAGGCTGGCCAGCAGGTCGCGGAGCTGGCCGAACAGTACGGGCTCGGCCGCGATGGTCATGCTGGAGCTGACCGGGCGGCCGCCCAGCCCGCCCAGCACCGCGCCGGCCTCGGTGGCGACAAGGCCGCCGGCCGCGTAGTCCCAGTAGTTCACCCCGCGCTCGTAGTAGGCGTCCACCCGGCCGGCCGCCAGCGAGCAGAGGTCCACGGCACACGAGCCACCGCGCCGGATGTCCCGGACCCGCGGCAGCAGGGCGCCCACGACCTCGCCCTGGACGACGCGCCGCGGCACCGCATAGCCGAACCCGGTGGACACCAGCGCCTGGTCCAGCGGCACCCCGGTGTTGCAGCGCAGCGCGACCTGCGGGCCTGCCTCCGGCGCGCAGCCACGCGCCGCCGCCGAGCGTGGCGGTGAACACCTCCCCGTGGGCGGGCGCGGTCACCACGCCGGCCACCACGGTGCCGTCCAGCTCCGCCGCGATGCTGACCGACCAGTCGGCCAGGCCGTACAGGTAGTTCACGGTCCCGTCCAGCGGGTCCACGATCCAGCGCACCCGGCCGCCGCCCGCCTCCCCGGTGGCGCCGCCCTCCTCGCCGAGGATCGCGTCCCCCGGCCGGGACGCGAGCAGCCGGGCCCTGATCAGTTCCTCCGCGTCCCGGTCCATCTCGGTGACCACGTCGGTGGGGCTCGACTTGGTATCGGCCACCGCGGGCCGGCCCGCGAGGCCCGGCGGGCCGCCCGGCTGCCAGCATGGCCGCCGCGCCTGCGCCGCGTCCATCGCCAGGGCGAGCAGCTCGCCGGGATCCGGCCTGGTCACTGGTCCGCCCCGGGACCCGGTGCGGGGCGGCCGGCGGGCAGCCGACAGCAATCGTCCTGGCAGAAATCAGGGCCCGCCGGCAGGGAGCCGAGCACCGGCACCTGCGCCGGCTGGCCGCGGCGCTCGGTCACCAGCTCCGTGATCATGGAGACGAAGCGGGGGTGGGTGCCGGGGGTGGCGGCCCGCGCCATCGGCAGGCCGAGCCGGCGCGCCAGCTTCGCCGCCTCAGTGTCCAGGTCGAACCGGATCTCCATGTGATCGGAGACGAAGCCGGCCGGGATGACCACCACGGCCGGGGCGCCGCCGGCGGCCAGTTCGGTGAGCTGGTCGCCGACGTCGGGGCCGAGCCACGGCACCGCGGGCGGCCCGCTGCGGCTCTGGTAGACCAGCCGCCAGTGGCGTTCGTGGCCCTCGGCTCGCGCCAGCTCACCGGCGACCAGCCGCGCCACCTCCGCCAGCTGTGCCGGGTACAGGCCGCCGGCTGGCCCGCTGGCCGCCGCCATCGCCTCGGGCACGCTGTGCGCCGTGAAGACAAGCCACGCATCATCCGCTACGCCGGCCGGGAGCTGGCCGATTGCCGTGCGGGCGGCCTCGGTCACGGGGCCGATGAAACCAGGGTGGTTGAAGAAATGGCGGATCTTGTCGATGCGCGGAGCGCCGGGGCCGGCCTGGGCGCGGGCGGCCTCGATGTCGTCGAGATACTGCCGGCAGCTGGAGTAGGACCCGTAGGCGGAGGTGACGAACGCGATCGCGTGCCGCACGCCGTCGGCGGCCATCTGGGCGACGGTGTCGGCCAGGAAGGGGTGCCAGTTGCGGTTCCCCCAGTACCGGGGCAGCTCCAGCCCGGCCGCCGCGAAGTCCTTGCCGATCGCGGTGAGCAGGTCGCGGCACTGCTGGTTGATCGGGCTGACCCCGCCGAACAGGTCGTAGTGCCGGGCCACCGCGGCGAGCCTGTCTCTCGGCACCCCACGGCCCCTGGTGACGTTCTCCAGGAACGGCATGACGTCGGCCGGGCCCTCCGGCCCGCCGAAGGAGACAAGCAGGAACGCATCGTAGTCCGGCATGCTCTCATCCAACCAGGAGCGCACCGCCGGCGCCACCGGTCCTCAGAGGCCCCGGCCGCGGAACCGGCCGCAGGCCACCGGGGGCTCCGAGGGTCGCTCCCCCGGGCCAGCAGGCCCCGCCCGGTCGAAGGAACCCCGCGGCGAGGGGGCGGGGCGCTCCTCGGGCCAGCCGGCCGGGATTGACCGGGCCGCCGCCACCGGCTCCGGGGCGCTCCCCCGGGCCAGCACGTCAGCCGTAGGCCTGCTGGTACTCCTTGGCGAGCCCGAGAACCTCGGAGACGTACCAGTCGGCGTGGTTGTAGGCGAAGATCGCGCCGGGCAGGCCCGCCGCCGTCGCGCCGCCGGCCGCGCACAGGTACCGGGCGGCGGACGGCACCGCGTCGAACGGGTCCATGATGTTCGGCGGCCCGGACTCGCCGAACGCCGTGATCCCCCACGCGGCCCAGGTGGACGGCAGGAACTGCATCGGGCCGAGCGCGCCCGCGGTGGACGGGCCGGAGTTGGCGCCGTCGCCGCTCTCGATCTGCCCGATGGCCGCGAGAACGGTCCACGGTAGCCCCGGGCAGTACTGCGCCGCGGACTCCTGGAACAGCTGGACGTAGCTGGTGGGCTTGCCGGACGGGACGTGACTGGTCGTCACCGGCGGCGGCGCGTGCTGCGGGCGCAGCGTGATCAGCGACGCGCTGTTGCCGCCGAGCGCGGCGCGTACCTCATGCTTGAGCTTCTTGATGCTCAGCCCGGGCGCGCTGATCAGCGCGGCGACGTGGTGGATCAGCCCGAGCCTGGCCGAGACCTGGTTGCTCACCACCACGTCGATGCCCGCGACGCCGAGCGGCGCGGCCCCGGCGAACTTGCAGGCTGACGGTGCCGGTGCCGGTGAACGAGTAGCTGTCGCCCTTGTGCAGGCCCAGCTGGTGGCGGGCCTGGACGTGGCGGCGACGAAGCCGCCGGAGTCCAGCGCGGTCCACAGTTGCTGGTCGGACGCCGTGCTTCAGCGGGGTCCACGAGCCGGAACTGCTGGGCGTTCACGCCGATCACGTTGACCTGGGCACCGCCGCTGGTGACCTTGGCCCCGTCCAGCGCGAGCGTCTGCCTGACCCCGTGGATCGCGCCGATCCGGGCCAGGCTGGCGTCGCTGATCCCGCCGGCCTCGATCACCGCGAGGTCGGGCAGCACGATCTGGTGGAACGCCGCGGCCGTGTGGACCGTGCCGCCGCTGGTGCTGGCGTCGCCGGCGCGGGGCTGGGCCCGGGATGTAGTGCAGCAGGCCGCCGACCATCGCGATCGCCAGCGCGCCGTAGGCCGCAGCTGCCCCGCCACGCGGGGCTGCCGACGGCAACCGGGTGTGGCGTCCTGCGCCACCTGAGGCGACCCATAGTCGTTGTCCACCATAACCGGGGCCTCGTCATCTATGAAGGGGGCACACCCCACTTTCCGGTAAAAGACCTGCTTACGGCATATCCGACTAAACCGGGGGAAACAGAGGTTACATCGGAGTGCGCCGCGGCGGGTCAATCCCTCCGGGCCGGGCGTGCGCACGTTACGCTGATCAATCATGGGTCGGGAAGCGGGCCCTGGTGCGTGCCGGGCGAGGCGAGCAAGCACAGCCGGTAAGCCGCCGCCACCCGCTCCCGGGGCCAAGACCAGCGGCAGCACGCCGCGCCGCGCGTCGCTCGGCGGCGGCGGCCTGCCCAGGACCGGGAACTGCGCGCGCAGGGCCGCCAGACGCTGCACAACCTGCTGGAGGCGGGCCTCGCCGAGTTCGACGAGAAGCGGCTTGGCCAGGCGGTCCGGGTGGACGACATCGTCCGCCGCGCGCAGATCTCGCACGGGACCTTCTACCTGTACTTCTCGAACAAGGAAGACCTGTTCAAGGCCCTGCTCCGGGACGCGCTCGCACGACATGGCCTGGTCACCGACGAGTTCCCCGTGGTGACCCGCAACGAGGCCGGGCGGGCGGCGCTGCGCGCTGGGTGCACGAGTTCTGCGAGATCTACGTCACGCACGCGGCCGTGTCATCCGGACGCTCAGCCAGGCCGAGATCGTCGGCGAGGAGGTCTGGGGCGACGGGCTGAAACTGCTGTTCCGGCTCGCCGAGGCGATGACCCAGGGCATGACCGCCGCCACCGGCGCGGCCGAGCACGCCGAACTGACCGCGGTGGCCTGCCTGATGATGCTGGAGCGGGTGAACTACCTGCTGACCGTGGAGGTCAGGCTGCCGCGCGAGGAGATGGAAGAGCGCATCGCCGCGATCATCTACGCGGCGTTCGGGGCCTCGGATAGCCCGGAGCCGTTCCACAACGGCCAGCGCTTCTCTGGCGGCCTGGACGTCGTGCACGCGGAACAGCCGGGCGCCTTCCCAGGCGCACACGGCCAGCACCGCGAGGGTGCCCTCGCCGCGCTCGGTCAGGCCGAGGCCCAGGGTCTCCCCGACGAAGTCCTTGTTCGACACCGCGACGAGCACCGGCCACCCGGTGGCGGCCAGGTCGGCGGTCCGCCGGGTCAGCTCCAGCGAGTGCCAGGTGTTCTTGCCGAAGTCGTGCGCCGGGTCGATGACGATCCGGTCGGGCCGCACCCCGGCGGCCACGGCCCGCTCGGCCTCCGCGGTCAGCGTAGTCGCGCACCTCGCCGAGCCACGTCGGGGTGGGCGGGCCGGTGCGGCCGCTGCCGCGGGGCCAGCCCGCCCGCGTGCGAGCAGACCAGGCCGAGGTCGTGCTCGGCGGCCACGTGCGCCAGTCCCGGGTCCGCGCCGCCCCAGGCGTCGTTGAGCAGGTCGGCCCCGGCGGCGGCGACCGCCGCGCCGACCGGTGCCCGCCAGGTGTCCACGCTGAGGGCGACGTCCGGGTGCCGGTCCCGCAGCGCGGCGACCACCGGGACCACCCGGCGGATCTCCTCCGCCACGGTGACCTCGTCCCCCGGCCCGGCCTTCACCCCGCCGATGTCGAGGATGCCGGCGCCCGCCGCGACGGCACGGTCCGCGGCCGCCAGCGCGGCGCCGAGCTCGTAGGTGGCGCCCCTGGTCGTAGAAAGAGTCCGGCGTCCGGTTGATCACCGCCATGATGCCGAACGATCCCGGCGGCCATTCCCGCCGCCGCAGCCGCATGCTAGCCCGGACCCCGCCGCCCCGCCAGGCTAGCTCCGGCCCCCCCCGTCCACGCCTGCCCCTGCACAGGCAGTGAGCATAGGGCCGGGTCGGGCAGAATCGTTAAGTGCGATTCCTTTCCGGCGAGCCTCCCGTGCACGAGGCGACCTACAGCGACGTGTTCCTGGTGCCGTCGCGCTTCGTCCGTGGCGTCCCGGCTCGACGTGGACCTGGCCACCGCGACGGCAGCGGCACCACCATCCCCGTCGTGGTGGCCAACATGACCGCGGTGTCCGGCCGCCGGATGGCGGAGACCGTGGCCCGCCGCGGCGGCATGGCCGTGCTCCCCCAGGACATCCCGGTCGGACGTGGTGGCCGACGTGGTGGCCTGGGTGAAGAGCCGCCACCTCGTCCACGACACGCCGATCACACTCGGCCCCGCCGACACCACCGGCCAGGCGCTCAGCCTGCTGCCCAAGCGCGCGCACGGCGCGGTGGTGGTCGTCGAGAACGGGCGCCCGGCCGGGGTGGTGACCGAGGCCGACTGCCTGGGGGTGGACCGGTTCACCCAGCTCCGCCAGGTCATGTCCACCGACCTGCTCACGCTGCCGGCCGAGCATCGACCCGGAGAAGGCGTTCGGCCTGCTGCACGAGGGCAGGCACCGGCTGGCCCCGGTGGTGGACGCCACCGGGTCGCTGACCGGCATCCTGACCAGGACCGGGGCGCTGCGCGCCACGCTGTACCAGCCGGCCATCGACGCGGCGGGCACGCTGCGCGTCGGGGCCGCCATCGGCATCAACGGCGACGTGGCGGCCAAGGCGACGGCAGCTGGCGCGAGGCCGGGGTCGACGTCCTGGTCGTGGACACCGCGCACGGCCACCAGGAGAGGATGATCAGCGCGCTGCGGGCGGTCCGGGCGGCCGGCCTGGGGGTGCCCGTCGCGGCGGGCAACGTGGTCACCGCCGGAGGGCGTCACCGACCTGGTCCGGGCCGGGGCGGACATCGTCAAGGTCGGCGTGGGGCCCGGGGCGATGTGCACCACCCGGATGATGACCGGGGTGGGCAGGCCGCAGTTCAGCGCGGTACTGGAGTGCGCGGCGCGGGCCCGCGAGCTGGGCGCGCACGTCTGGGCGGACGGCGGCGTCCGGCATCCGCGGGACGTGGCCCTGGCGCTGGCCGCCGGTGCGTCCAACGTGATGATCGGCTCCTGGTTCGCCGGGACCTACGAGTCGCCGGGGGACGCGTTCCGCGACGCCGACGGCCGGCTGTACAAGGAGAGCTTCGGCATGGCCTCGGCCGGGCGGTGCGGCTGCGCTCGGCGACCGACTCGCCGTTCGACCGGGCCCGCAAGGAACTGTTCGAGGAGGGCATCTCCACGGCCAGGATGTACCTCGACCCGCAGCGGCCCGGCGTGGAGGACCTGATCGACCAGATCACCGCGGGCCTGCGCAGCGCCTGTGCCTACGCGGGCGCCAGCCACCTCGCCGGGCTGCACGAGCGGGCGGTGGTCGGGCTGCAGAGCGCGGCGGGCTACAGCGAGGGCATGCCGCTGCCGACGAGCTGGTAATGCCCTGGGCTGGCCGGCAGTGCGGGCTGTAAGGCCTGGGCTCGCCGTCAGTGCCTGGCCGGCAGGGCGCGGCAGGCCTGGTCGAAGGCTGCGGCCGAGCCGGATCGCAGCGCACCGTTCGCGGTGCCCGGCGTTCCCGGCGGAGGCCTTCGTCCTGATCGCCCCGGCCGGGGTGAAGACCTTGGTGAACGAGCCACCGGTGTCGGTGATCGGCAGCACGGCCCCGTGCCAGGTGCCGTGGAACGTGACCGTCCAGCCGCTGGGCAGCCGCTTCGGCGTGCCGCCGGTCAGGTCGATGTCGGTCCGCGAGCCGTCGGTGCTGTACCAGCCGTGCACGGCTCCGGTCAGCGCGAAGGTGTAGCGCTGGCCGCCCTGGGTGCACAGCTGCGGCGGTGCCGGTCAGCGTGTCGCAGCCGGTGAAGCTGCAGCCGACCATTGCCGTGGTTGCTGAGGAGCCCGCCGCGCAGGTGGGTGTACAGCAGGTAGTGACCGCCGTTGCTGGCCTGCACCGGGCCGTAGCCGTCCCACTCGCCGGACGGGCTGAACTTGCCGCCGATGTCGAACGCCCACGGCGAGGGCAGGCACGTAAAGCGGCGAACAGCACGACAACCACGATGAGGAGCAGCCGGAGCCCGAGATGGCCCGCCTGCGGGGCTGGGCCGCTGGGACGAGGACTTGCGACTGCCCCACATGGCTGCCTCCGCCGCGCGGATCCCTGATACGCTCCGCGCACGGTCAGCCGAATGTAGCCGAGTCCGGGGCCGTATTCCAGGACCGGACATGGATAATTCCTGGCAACCGGCCCGGGGATCAACCCCCGGACCCACGGTGGCCTGCGGGCCCTGCGGCCTCACCGCGGCAGGCCAGACCACCCGACAGGACAGGAGCCGCCCATGTCCGTGCTCAGCGCCCTCACCGAAGCGCTGGCCAGCGCCACGGTGGAGATCGTCGACCTGACCGCGCCGCTGTCGTCATCGACGCCGGTGATCAAACTGCCCGCGCCGTTCAGCAACACCGTGACGTTCTCCCTGCAGGAGATCAGCCGGTACGACGACCGCGGGCCCGCCTGGTACTGGAACGACATCACCACGGGCGAGCACACCGGGACCCACTTCGACGCGCCGGTGCACTGGGTGACCGGCCGGGACGGGGAGGACGTGTCCCAGGTGCCGCGCGGCCAGGCTGATCGCGCCCGCGGTCGTGCTCGACTTCAGCGCCCAGGCCGCCGGCGGACCCCGACTTCCTGCTCGAGATCGCAGCACATCAAGGAGTGGGAAGCGTGCCCACGGAGCCGCTGCCCGACGGCGGCTGGCTGCTGTACCGCACCGGCTGGGATGAGCGCTCCGACGACCAGCAGCGGTTCCTGAACGCCAACGAGACCGGGCCGCACACGCCTGGGCTCTCGGTGGAGTGCGCCCGGTGGCTGGCCGAGGAGTCGCCGGTGATCGGGTATCGGGGTGGAGACCGTGGGCACCGACGCCGGCGCCGCGCACTCGTTCGACCCGCCGTTCCCGTGCCACGCGGCGATGCTCGGGGCGGGCAAGTACGGCCTCACCCAGCTGCAGAACCTGGCGGTCCTGCCCCCGGCCGGCGTGCTGCTGATCGTCACCCCGCTGCCCATCACCGGCGGGTCTGGCAGCCCGTGCCGGGCGCTGGCCCTGGTCGACCGGTCCGGAAGCTGACCGCCCGATGCTGGTCAGTGAGGCGGTCGGGGCGACCCTGGCCGCGCTGGGCGCGGACACCGTGTTCGGGGTGGTCGGCAGCGGCAACTTTCACGTGACCAACGCCCTGATCGCGAACGGGGCCAGGTTCGTGGCCGCCCGGCACGAGTGCGGCGCGGCGTGCGCCGCCGACGCCTGGGCCCGGGGCACGGGGCGGACCGGGCATCCTGACCGTGCACCAGGGCCCGGGGCTGACCAACGCGCTGACCGGCATCACCGAGGCGGCCAAGAGCCGCACGCCGCTGCTGGTGCTCGCCGCGGACGTCGCGAGCGCCGCGGTGCGGTCCAACTTCCGCATCGACGTGGCGGCGCTGGCCACCTCGGTCGGTGCGGTGGCGGACCGGCTGCACTCCCCCGCCACGGCCGCCGCCGACGCGGCCCGTGCCTACCGGACCGCGCAGCGGGAGCGGCGCACCGTGGTGCTCGCGATGCCGCTGGACGTGCAGGCGGCGCAGTGCGACCCGCCGGCTGTTCCCGCGGTGCCGCCGCTGGATCCGCCGGCTCCCGCGCCGGAGGCGGTGGCCAGGCTCGCCGCGGCGCTCACCGAGGCCGAGCGCCCGGTGTTCGTGGCGGGCCGCGGCGCCCTGGCGGCCCGGGCCGGCCTGGACGGGGCTCGCGGACGCCTGCGGCGCGCTGCTCGCCACGTCGGCGGTGGCCAAGGGGCTGTTCCACGACAGCCCGTGGGACCTGGGGGTGAGCGGCGGGTTCGCCTCGCCGCTCGCCGCCGAGCTGATCAGCGCCGCCGACCTGGTCGTGGGCTGGGGCTCTTCGCTGAACATGTGGACGATGCGCCACGGGAAGCTGATCGGCCCGGGCGCGCGGGTCGCGCAGGTCGACGACGACAGCACCGCGATCGGCGCACACCGGCCGGTGGACATCGGCGTGCACGGCGACGTGGCCCAGACGGCGCGGGTGGTGCTGGCCGCGCTCGGCGGGCAGGCCAGGCCCGGCTACCGGTCCGATGAGCTGCGGGCCCGGATCGCCCGCGAGCATCCGGTGGCGCGACGTGCCCTACACCGACGCGGGCACGCCCCCGGGGAGCCAAGCTCCGAGACGGCGTGATCGACCCGCGCACCCTGACGATCGCGCTGGACGACCTGCTGCCCGCGCAGCGGGTCGTGGCCATCGACTCGGGCAACTTCATGGGCTACCCGAGCATGTTCCTGTCCGTGCCGGACGAGCACGGGTTCTGCTTCACCCAGGCCTACCAGTCGGTCGGGCTCGGGCTGGCGTCGGCCATCGGCGCCGCGCTGGCCCGGCCGGACCGGCTGCCGGTGGCCGCGCTCGGCGACGGCGGTGCGCTGATGGGGGTCAGCGAGCTGGAGACCGTGGTCCGGCTGGGCCTGCCCATGGTCGTCGTGGTCTACGACGACGAGGCCTACGGCGCCGAGGTGCACCACTTCGGCCCGGACGGCTTCGCGCTGGACACGGTCAGGTTCCCGCCGGCCGACATCGCCGCCATCGGCCGCGGCTTCGGCTGCGCCGGGGTGACCGTGCGCAGCCCGGAGGACCTCGGCCCGGTGCGCGACTGGCTGGCCGGCCCGCGCGACCGCCCGCTGGTCATCGACGCCAAGGTGGCCTCGGCCAGCGGCTCCTGGTGGCTGGAAGAGGCGTTCCGCGGCCACTGACCCGCAGCCCGCGGGCGTCGCTCAGATCCACACCCGGACAACTGCGTCAACCTCGAACCGCTCACGGACTGACCGCCCTCGACGCCGTCAGCGCCGCCCTGGCCGGCAAACCCTGGCTCCCGCCGCTCCCCGCCAGCGATCTGCTCGCAGCCTAAACCTGCAGGTGGCAGACACTCCTGAAAGGACACATGCTTACCCTATGAACTCGTCACAGCCCTCTGACGCCGTGCCCGACGAATCTCGTGCCGACAAAGCCATTCCCGCCGACCTGGCACTCCGCGCCACCGATGCCGACCGCGACCGGGCCGCTTCCCTGCTGCAAGCCGCCCTGGCCGACGGCCGGGTCTCCGTCGGCGAGCTGGAAGGACGGCTGGAATCGGTGTACAACGCCAAGTTCACGGGTGAACTGGCAGCCCTCGTGAAAGACCTGCAGCCTGCCCGCTTGGCGGGCGCCACGCCGACGTCGACCAAGGACGTCGGCGTGCTGAACGACTTCACTCGCGAGGGCCACTGGGTGGTCGGCGACACGTATCGCAGCACAGCGGTCATCAGCACCGGGGTGATCGACCTCCGCGAGGCCCGGTTCACCAGCCCGGAGACGACGATTCGCGTAAAGTCGGTGATCGGCACCGTCTATGTCGTCGTTCCCGGGAACGCTGAGGTGCATGTCGCGGGCACCGGGATCCTGGGCGGATTCCATCGGGAGCGCGAGAATCTCGAGGCTCCGGGAACGCACCGGATCAAAATCGTCGGCACCGCCGTCATCGGCAGCGTCTATGTCGTCCACGATCTCCCCGCGGCCATGCAGCGCCGTCTCATGAAGCGCAAACAGCGCGGCATCGGGAAAGACCCGGCACGGAAACAAATCGGTCGATGATCCCGCCGCGGCCGTCATTCGACATGGCATAGGCGCCGCCCCGCACCCCCTGAATGGACACCTCGCAGGCCTTTTGCATCGCCATCCACGCCGCTGCCGCTTGCATTATGGCTCCCATCTCCGCAAGGTGGCCCGTGCCTTAACTGTAAGTGATCGTGAACCTCATCTTCGTGAGGTTGCCGTTGGTCGTGCCGGTGATGGTGCCGGTCACTCCCTTGAACGCCTCGGTCCCCCCGGTCACCGTGCCACTGAACGTCGGGCCGCCGTTGGTGGCGAAGCTGCCGTAGAGGAGGCCGCCGTTGATGGCGAACGCCACGTCCGCCGTTACTGAGCAGCAAGTCTGGGCGATGGCGTACACGTCGTCAAAACCGATCTTCGCGCCCGTGCTGCCGAAGTCAATTTCATGGTAGGCGGTGCTGCCGATGCCGAAGGAAACCGTATTGTATGACACGGCGGTGAACTTTAGCGTGGTCGCCGCACTGTGCGCGCTGGCCACAGCGGGCAGCACTAAGGTCCCTGTGCCGCAGAGGACAACAGCCGCAGTGGCCGCCGTGATGGACCGGCGAATCTTCATGATTACCCTCCTGCTCCCGGGTCCTTGCCGTTCAGGGACATAATGCGCCTCCCAGTCCCGGGCCGGTCAAGGCCAGCCACGCTCACCAAGCAACACAGCACGTCGGCAACGCTGGGGATGGCCGGCAGGCGTGCCGATCACGTCTGGGCGCCAGGCCAAGACTGCAAGCTTTGCTGAACAATGAGTCAAACTGACCGCTACCGGCCCCGGGGGTTAAACGCGCCAATCGAAATCCACACGCCGCCGCAGGGTCGCCATTTCACGCTCTCGGCGTATGGCGGGTTCCTTGATATTGCCGCCGGGGTTGCTACCGCCTCGGAGTCGCGTAGTCAGGAGCCCGCCCAGCACCGCCACAACTCGCAGGTCAACGGCACCGCACGCGCATCACCGGGGGGAACTTCGGCCTAGTACGGCAGTCTCCATTCGTTAGCTGACCTGGGCGATCGTGGCGTGCCGGGCGAGTCGGGTGCGCTGGTGGTACCAGGCTGAGCTGGCCTGGCGGCGGCGCCGCCAGGCCAGCGGGTGTGTGGCGGCGCCGGGCGGGGGTGGGTGGGCGGGTGGTCGCCCGGTGTCCGGGACGGTGAAGGCCGCTTGGAACTGCGCAACGGCGGGTTTCGTCCAAGGGGTCGTGAGAATCTTCTTGATCGGCCTGCCCGTGGCTTGTGTGTGCCTGGCCGGGTTCACCGCGGCGTGCTCAGGGCACAATCCCGCCGATGGCGCCCTGACTGGTCATCTGTATGGCGTTGGCGGGCCGGCACCGGGGTTGCCGCGGCCGTGGCCGGGAACCGTGACCCTGACCGGCCCTGGCGTTCACCGTGACGTTCCCATCGGCGCCAGCGGCAGCTACTCGGTCACGGTCCCGGCGGGCAGGTACACCGTCACGGGCCACAGTCCGCTCTACGGCAGCGGCACCTACTTGTGCCGGGCAACGGGGGTAGCGACGGTGACCAGTGGGCACACCACCAGGGCAGACGTCTTGTGCCAGATGGCGTAGCGTCTGCGGGGCATCCGGGGAACGCCTGACGATCCCGCTGGTCAACCGCCCGCTCGCGGCGCTGCTGGCCCGAATCTGGCCACCCGGGCACGCCGGGCGCTGGGCGGGATGCGCGCCACCATCCGGGTGACGGCGCAGATCGCTAATGCGCCCGGCCGTGGGATCTGCCAGAACTCTTCTTCGCTGAAGCGCGGCGTCAGAGCAGGAAGCGGGTGCCGACGGTGTTGGGGACGAACGCCTCGCCGAACCGGGCGCCCAGCGCATGCTGGGCCCGCCAGCCGGTGCAGTGCGCGGGCACGATCACGCTCGGCGCCAGGGCGGCCAGGTCATCGAGGACCCGGGGGATCAGCGGCTCGAACAGCGGCCCGTTCAGGTGGAAACCGCCGAGCACCGCGTACACCGGGCGGCCGGAGGTGAGGCGGCGGGCGTACCGGCAGATGTTCACCACACCCGCGTGCCCGCACCCGGTGATCACCAGGAGGCCCTTGTCCTTGACATCCACGATCAGCGCCTGGTCGTCGAGCACGAGCGGATCCGGCTCCCAGCGCCCGCCGAGCCAGGCCTGCTGGGGCGGGAACCCCGGCTCGTAGCCGGTGGTGCGCGGTACCTCACCGGTCACCAGAACCGACCGGTGGAACAGGAAACTGGGGTGCCCCTCCTCGATCACGTCGAACCCGGCACCGGTGAGCGCGCTGCGGCTGGTGGTGGGGATCTCCATGGCGTCCCGGCCGGGCAGGGCCACCCGGCGGCGGTGCCAGAAGTGCGGGTGGATGAGCACCGGGAGATTGACCGTGCCGCCGAGCCGCCGGATCAGGCCGTCAAGCCCCGTGGTGTGGTCGAAGTGCCCGTGGCTGCAGACGATCGCCTCGATCGACGTGGGGTCGACGTCGAGGCGGCGCATGTTCTCCACCACGCCGTCGGGGCTGACGCCGGCGTCGAACAGGACATGGTGTTCCGCACCGTTCTTGGCGACCGAGACCAGCACCGAGAACCCGTGCTCGGCCAGCAGTGGGTCGGGGCCGTCGCCGCCCGCCATGGTCCCCACCGGCACGCGCGGGCTCGACGGCCCGGCCACCGCCCGGCGGGCCGGGCCCTGGTCGGGCATGAAGATGTCGGTGACGTTGTCCATCAGCGTCGTCACCGTGACCGCGTCCACCGGTTCGAGGTCGAACACGACGCCGGGGTCGACGTCGTGCAGGACCTGCCGGCCGGCGGGGTGCGCGGCGGGCGTCTGGTCGGTGCACATGGCGGCGCCTCCTCGATGCCTGGCCGGCGCCAGGACGCTGCCGGCCGGGTGCCCGGGGGTCAGGGCACGATGGTGATGGTCCGGGTCTCGGTGTAGAAGTCCCGGGCGGCGAGCCCCTGCTCCCGGGGGCCGTAGCTGGACTGTTTCGCGCCGCCGAACGGGGCGTGATAGTCCACCCCCGAGGTGGGCGCGTTGACCCGGACCATGCCCGCGTCGAACTGGTCGGCCAGCCGCAGCGCCCGCCCAAGGTCCTGGGTGAACAGGGCGGTGACCAGCCCGTACCTGACGTCGTTGGCGATCCGCACGGCCGTCTCCGCACTGTCCGCCCGCAGCAGCGCCGCCACCGGCGCGAACACCTCCTCGGTGGCCAGTGGCCCCTCGGGTGAGTCCAGTTCGACGAGCGTCGGCGCCAGGTAAAACCCGGGCGCGTCCAGCGCGGTGCCGCCGACCAGCACGGTGCCCCCGGACGCGGCGACCGCGGCCAGCGCCGAATCCCTGGCCGGCGCGCTGATCACCGGTCCCACGAGGGTGCCGTCCTGGCCCGGGTCAAGCACGCCGAGCGCGGCGACGGCGGCCGCGAGCTGATCACGGAATGTGGCGTAGGCCGCGTCCTCCACGATGATCCGGCTGGTCGCGGTGCACTTCTGCCCGGCGTAGCCCATCGCCGCGTAGGCGATCGCGGTGGCGGCCCGGCCGAAGTCCGCGTCGGCCAGCACCACCGAGGCGTTCTGCCCGCCCATCTCGGCCTGGACCCGGGCGCCCCGGCCGGCCACCCGGGCCACCACGTCCCGCCCGGCGGGCACGGACCCGGTGAACGAGACCGCCGCGACGCCGGGGTGGCCGGCCAGCGCGCGCCCGGTGTCGCCGGCGCCGAGGACGACCTGGAACACGTTCGCGGGCAGGTGCGCGCCGAGGATCTCGGCCAGCACCAGGGCCACGGCGGACGATTCCTCCGAGGGCTTCAGCACGGTCGCGTTGCCGTATGCCAGGCTCGGTGCCGCCTTCCACAGCGGAATGGCCACCGGGAAGTTCCACGGTGTCACCAGGCCGGTGACGCCGACCGGGCGGTGCCTGGCCATCAGCAGGGCACCCGGGCTGGCCGGCGGGCAGAGTTTCCCCGTCGGGGAGCAGCGCGGCCTGGGCGAAGTAACGCAGGATGGCGACGCCGCGGGCCACCTCGCCCGCCGCCTCCGAGCGCGGCTTGCCGACCTCCCTGATGACCAGGCCGGTCACCTCGGCGGCCCGTGCCGCCAGCGCATCGGCCGCGGCGGACAGCGCCGCGGCCCTGGCGGGCGCGGGTGTTCCCGCCCAGCCGCGCGCCGCGGCGGCCGCGCGGCCGGCCGCCGCCGCGACCTCGGCCTCGCTGGCGGGCTGCCATTCGCCGATGACGTCAGCGGGGTCGTGCGGGTTGCGGCTCGTGATCGTCATAGCTCCTCCGGCGTGCCGATCGTCAGCATCACCTTGCCACGCGGGCTCGCGGAGCCGCGCAGGGCGTCCAGGGCGAGCGCCCAGTCCGCCAGGGCGAACCGGTGCGTGACCAGGAAGTCCAGCCTCAGCCGCCCGGAGTTGAGCAGCCCGACCACGTCCCGCCAGGCCGACGAGGTGTACCCGAAGCTGCCCCGGATGGTCAGGTCGTTGTTGACCACGTCATCGACGGGCACCGCCGCGGTGTCCCCGTGCGGCGGCAGCCCGATCAGCACCACGGAGCCGCCGCGCCGGGCCGCCGCCAGCGCCGTGAGCACCGCGGCGGTGCTGCCCGCCGCCTCGATCACCAGGTCGTAGCCGGTGCCCGCCGCCCGCGGCGAGGTCTCGAACCTGGCCGCGCCGGCCGCGGCGGCCAGCCCGGCCTGGCCGTCCCGCTGGCCGAGCATGACGATCTCGGCGGGCGACCACAGGCCGAGCAGCCGCACCGCCAGCAGCGCCACGGTGCCGTCGCCGACCACCAGCGCCCGGCAGCCGGGCGCGACGGCGCTGCCGGCCAGCGCGCGGTAGACCACCGAGGCCGGCTCGACCAGCGCGGCGTCCTCGGCGCTGACGGCGGGCCCGATGGCGTGGACCAGCGTGGCCGCCACCGCCACGTACCCCGCTGCCGCGCCGTCGCGGGTGAAGCCAAGCTCGTCGTAGGTGGCGCACAGGTTCGTCTCCCCGGCGCGGCAGCGGGCGCAGTGCCCGCACGGCACGATCCCCTCGGCGACCACCCGGGTCCCCGGCGCCAGTCCCTGGCAGTCCGCGCTGACCACGATGCCGGACCACTCGTGCCCGAGCACGAGCGGGTACCGGGTGTAGGCGGGATCGACCTGGCCGGCCAGGTCTCCAGGTCGGTGCCGCACAGGCCGACCACGTCCGGCCGGATGAGCACCTCGCCCGGTCCCGGCACCGGCGCGTCCCGCTCCTCCAGGGCCACGTCACCGGGCACCCGCACGACCAGCGCCATGCTCCGATCAGAACTCACGTAACTTTCGCCCCTCCCGCCACATGCTGCGTTCGTGATCATGGCGTTTTGGCTATAACGACCAGAACGCCATGATCACGAACGCTTTCGCTCCGATCACATTGCGATTTCTGCGTAACGGCTGCCGCCCAGTGACTCGGAGACCCGGTCGGCGCACCGCCGTACCGCCTGGCCCAGTTCCTCCACCCGCCAGGCGGCCAGGTCCCCCTTGATGCCGGTCACGCTGACCGCTCCCCCGCACCCGCCGTCGTGGCCGAAGAACGCCGCACCCACGCAGATGACACCCTCGGCGTCTTCCTCGTCGTCCACCGCGAAGCCGCGGCGGCGGACCGCGGCCAGGTTGTCCAGCAGCGTGCCGAGGTCGGTGATGGTGTGCGTGGTCCTGGGCCGCAGGCCCGTAGCGGCGCACACCTGGCGGACCGCCGCCTCGTCCATGGCCGCGAGGATGGCCTTGCCCGCCGCCGAGGCGTACGGCACCTCGCGCTGGCCCAGCGGCGTGTGGAACCGGACCGTGCCCGGGCCGTCGACCCGGTCGATGAACACCGGGTACCCGCCGTCGTTGACCGCGGCCCGCGCGGTCATCTTGGTCTCCCTGGACAGTTCGTCGATCAGCGGGCGGCACAGGTCGCGCAGCGGGATCTGCTGGCCGGCCATGTCCCCCAGCCTGATCAGCGCCGTGCCGAGCGCGTAGCCGCGGCCGTGCGTGGCCTCGCGCAGGTACCCGAAGGCGGACAGCGTGCGGGCCAGGGCCAGTGTGGCGCTCTTGGAAGTGCCCAGCTCGCGGGCCAGGTCGCTGAGCGAGCGCCCCTCGGCCGGGCCCTCCGCCACCGCCTCGACCAGCCGCAACGCGCGGGCCACACTGCGCACCGTGTACCGGCCCGCCACCGGCTCCACCGAAGCCGGTGCGTCACCGGGAACCAAGGTCGGCCTTTCGTTCGGCATTACCAACCACACCAGCGTCTTTCGCCTCGTTGATCAAGGTTGACAGGGTATGAGCTGGATGATTGCATGTCATGGTGATTCTATATCACAGAACCTTGTTCGGTACTACCGAACGAGGTGGCGACCCTACTCGCCGCCTGCCGGCGGCTTCGCGGCAGCCCGCGGTGCTTATCCGGGGGGACGACCCCCCGGAACCCCCCGGTGGCCTGCGGCCCCGCCGACTGGCGAGCGGCGACCCTACTCGCCGCCTGCCGGCGGCTTCGCGGCAGCCCGCGGTGCTTATCCGGGGGGACGACCCCCCGGGACCCCCCGGTGGCCCGCGGCCCTGCCGGCTGGCGCACAGCAACCCCGCGGAGCCCCCCGGTGGCCTGCGGCCGCGCTGGCTGGCGGGCGGCGACCCCACGAGCCCCCCGTGACGCGGAGCGTGCTGCGGGCGCGGGCGGCGCGGGAGCGGCTGCTGGCCTGGATGGCCAGCCACGGTCTGCCGGGGCTGGTGCTGACGCGGCCGGGGCCGGTGTCGTGGCTGACCGGCGGCCTGCCGCCACCGGTGGACCGGTCGGCCGCCACGGACCTGGTCTGGGCGGTGATCTCCGGCACGTCCGCGGCGCTGATCACCACGGAGGTGGAGGCGGACCGCATCGCCGAGGAGTACCGGCCCGGCGAGCACGGCTTCGCCGAGCTTGTGGCCGTGCCCTGGTACGACCCGGACGCGTTCGCCCGCACCGCCGCGGACATCGCCGGTGCGCCCGCGGGCGCGCTGGCCTCCGACGGGCACCCGGCGTTCGGCCAGGACTCCGCCGACGACCTCACCGCGCTGCGGCTCGCCCTGTCCGGGGCCGAGCAGGAAGACCTGCGCGCGCTCGGCGCCGACGCTGCCACGGCTCTCGAAGGCGCGCTGACCGCCTGGGCGCCGGGCGAGCGCGACCTGGACATCCAGGCCCGGGTGGCCGCGGCACTCGAAGCCCGCGGGGCGGATGCCCCGGTCCTGATCGTCGGCGGCGACGACCGGGTCCGGCGGTACCGCCACCCGATGGCGGCCGGTGCGCCGGTGCGCCACCTCGCGATGGCGGTGGTGGTCGCGCGGCGCGGCGGGCTGCACGCCGCGGCCACCCGGTTCGCCAGCGCGGTACCGCTGAGCGCGGACCTGCGGGCATTGTGGGACCGGGTCGGCCGGATCGAGGCGGGCACGCTGGCCGCGTCCCTGCCCGGCCACAGCTACGGCGACGTGCTCGGCGCCCTGGACCAGGGCTACGCGGCCGAGGGCGCGCCCGGCGGCTGGGCCGGGCACTACCAGGGCGGGCCGATCGGCTACGCCCAGCGCGAGTTCGAGATCGCCCCGGGACAGGGCGGGTCCCGCTGGCCGGCGGTGCGCCTCGAGCCCGGTCACGCGGTCGCGTGGAACCCGAGCCTGCCCGGGGGCGCGAAGGCCGAGGACACCTACCTCGTGCAGGCCGGCGGCCTGGAACGGGTTACCACGGGCCCCGGCTGGCCGACCGGCGACGGCGGCCCCGGCATCCCGCCCCGCCCACTCGTTCTGGAGGTGCGTTAGATGACGCTGACCGGCGCGGACGTGCTCGCCCGGCGCGGGATCACCGCGGAGCCCGAACCCGTTCCCAGCGGGCACAGGTTCCCCGACGGCGCGCACTTCCGGATCGAGATTCCCAGCGTGGAGGGCCCCGGGGTGCTCCGCGCGGTGATCGACCAGGCGAAGGCCGAGGACATCACGGTCAACCGGGTCTCCCAGGGCAGCGGCGCCATGCTGCTGTCGGCGGCCGAACTCGGCGAGATGGCCGCACTCGCCGCCGACCACGGCATCGAGGTGTCGCTGTTCGTCGGGCCGCGGGAGGAATGGGACATCGGCAGCCTCGCCCAGTCCGGTGAGGGGCCGTCCCGCGCCGGGCTGATCCGGGGCGCGCGCCAGCTCAGGTACGCCATCGATGACGTGCTGCGCGGGGTGGAGCACGGGATCCGGGGCTTCCTGGTCGCCGACACCGGCCTGCTGGAGGTGCTGGCCGAGATGCAGCGGCGCGGCGAGATCCCCGCGTCGGTGGTGTGGAAGGTCTCCGCCATGCTCGCGCCCGCCAACCCGCTGACCGTCAGCCAGCTCGACCGGCTCGGCGCCTCGACCATCAACGTGCCGTCCGACGCCACGCTCGGCCAGCTCGCGGAGATGCGCGCGGCCACCACGCTGCCGATCGACCTGTACGTGGAGGCGCCCAGCGGCATGGGCGGCGTGGTCCGCGGCCAGGAGGCGGCCGACCTGGTCGCGGTGACCGCGCCGATGTACACGAAGTTCGGGCTGCGCAACTCCCGGCCGCTGTACCCCAGCGGGCTGCACCTGGTGGACGAGGCGTGCCTGATCGCCAGGGAGAAGGTGCACCGTGCCGCCGTGGCCCTGGAATGGATGCAGCGCAGCGGCCTCGCCCTGGTCCAGTCCGGCCCGGCCGCGGCCGGCCTCGGCGTCCCGGAGCTGTAGTGAAAGCCAACCAGCCTGGCACGCCCCAGCCGCCGGGCCGAACGCCGCCGCGACTGCGTCGCGGCGTCCCGGCGGCGAACAGTACTGGCCCGGGGGGACGACCCCCCGGAACCCCCCGCGAGCCTCCCGCGCCATTGCTGTGCGCGCCTCCGGCACGACCAAGCGAAGCGCCCGCGAGGGAGGCCAGCGTTGCGCTGCGCAGCGACGCCTGGCTGACGGGCGACGACGAGGTCGCGATGGCGCACCGGGTCGCGCTGCGCTCGGCCGGCCTGACGGTGGGCCGGGGCGGGCGCCCGGTGATCGGCATCGCGAACTCCTGGAGCGACCTCAACCCGTGCAACCTGCCGTTGCGCGCGCTGGCCGGCGCGGTCCGCCGCGGCATCGAGGACGCGGGCGGCATCCCGGCCGAGTTCGGCACGATCTCGCTCGGCGAAGACCTGATGAAGCCGTCCGCCATGCTGTACCGCAACCTGCTGGCCATCGAGATCGAGGAGATGATCCGCAGCTACCCGCTGGACGGGATCGTCATCCTGGCCAACTGTGACAAGTCGGTGCCTGGCGCGATCATGGGCGCGGCCAGCGCGGACATCCCGACCGTGGTGGTCACCGGCGGTGCCCGCGAGCCCGCCGCCTTCCGCGGGCAGCGGATCGGCTCGGGCACCGCGCTGTGGCGGCTGTGGGACGAGCGCCGGGCGGGCCGGCTCGACGACGCCGGCTGGCGGGACCTGGAGAAATGCCTGGCCTGCGGCCCAGGAGCGTGCAACACCATGGGCACGGCGGCCACGATGGCGCTGATGGCCGAGGCGCTCGGGCTGATGATCCCTGGGTCGAGCACGATCCCGGCGGGGGATCCGGCGGCCATGGCAGCGGCCGGGCAGGCGGGCCGGTCCGCGGTCGCGGCGGTGGGCAAGGACCTGTCCCCCTCGGTCGTACTGTCCCCCGCCGCATTCGGCAACGCGATCCGGGTGCTGCACGCCGCCGGGGGCTCCACCAACGCGGTCATCCACCTGGCCGCGATCGCCGGCCGGGCCGGCGTACCGCTGCCCCTCGACGACTTCGGCCGCCTGGGCGCCGGCGTGCCCGTGCTGGCCGACGTCCAGCCCTCCGGGACCGGCCTGATGCAGGATTTCCATGCGGCCGGCGGGCTGCCCGCCCTGCTGGCCGAACTGGCCCCGCTGCTGGACCCCGGCCCGGTCACCGTCACCGGCGAGAGCCTCGGCGAGATCATCGCCGCCGCGCCGCCCCCGATACAAGGCGGCGCGATCAGGCGGCGCGACGACCCGCTGCGGACCGGCGGCGCGTTCGCCGTCGTGCGCGGCTCGCTGGCACCGGAGGGCGCGGTGATCAAGGTCAGCGCCGCCACCCCGGCACTGCTCAGCCACCGCGGGCCCGCCCTGGTCTTCCACGGCTACGACGACATGCGCCGCCGGGTGGACGACCCGGACCTGCCGGTCACCGCCGGCAGCGTGCTGGTCCTCACCGGCTGCGGCCCGGTCGGCGTCCCCGGGATGCCGGAATGGGGCATGATCCCGATTCCCGCCAAGCTGGCCAGGTCCGGGGTGACCGACATGGTCAGGGTGACCGACGCCCGGATGAGCGGCACCAGCTTCGGCACGGTGTTCCTGCACGCGGCCCCGGAGGCGGCCATCGGCGGCCCGCTGGCACTGGTCAGGGACGGCGACCTCATCGCGGTGGACACGGCCGCGGGCACGCTCGACCTGCAGGTGCCCGCCGGGGAGATGTCCCGGCGGGCGGCGGCATGGGCACCGCCGGACTCGCCGCACCTGCGCGGCTGGCCCGCCCTGTACCGCGATCACGTACTTCAGGCGCCCGAAGGCTGTGACCTGGATTTCCTCCGGGCGCCCACACCGGCACACCGCCGGTTCATCGAGCCAGTGGTCGGGAGGTCCTGACCAATGGGGCAAGACAGTGAAGGGAGAGAGCCGTGAGGCGATGGACACTGGTGGCTGGCGTGGCCGCGACGGCCCTGCTCGCCGCCGCCTGTGGCAGCAGCGGCGGAAGCGGCGGGTCGGGCTCGACGTCGAGCCCGGTGACGCTGACCATCTGGCACAACTATGGCACCGAGCAGAACGCGACCGCGCTGCAGAACCTGGCCAAGGCCTTCGAGAAGATCCACAAGAACGTCACCGTGAACGTGGTGAGCCAGCCTGCCGACAACTACTTTGCCCTGCTCCAGGCGGCGGCCGTATCCAAGACCGGCCCCGACCTGGCGGTGATGTGGACCGGGTTGTTCACCCTCCAGTACAAGGACTTCCTGACCAACCTCAAGGGCAAGATCCCGGCCGCCGACCTCGCACGGATCGACCCGGCCGCGCTGAAGTGGACCTCGGACAAGTTCGACGCCGCGAACGGCCCGTATGTGATCCCGCTGGAGAACCAGTTCTACATCGGCTTCTACAACAAGGCCGACTTCGCCAAGGCGGGCGTGACCGCGGTGCCGACCGACTGGAGCCAGTTGTTCACCGCGTGCAAGAAGCTGAAGGCGGCGGGCTACATGCCGTTCACCTACGGCAACGGCGGCCAGCCGCTCGGCGCGGAGTTCTACCCCTGGTACGACATGAGCTACATGATGATCGGCCAGTACCCGCTGTCCGAGTGGCAGAAGCTCTACAGCGGGCAGATCCCATGGACCTCCGCGGCGAACTCGGCCCAGCTGTCCACCTGGTCGAAGCTGCACAGCGAGGGCTGCACCAACTCCGACGTGCTGACCAAGACCGACAACCTGGGCGACTTCGAGTCCGGCAAGGCGGCCATGATGGTGGACGGTACCTGGGACACCCAGAAGTTCACCAGCGCGCTCGGCAGCAAGGTGGCGGCGTTCGTCCCGCCGTTCTCCAGCACCCCGATCAAGGGCGTGGTGGACTTCGCCGGTGACGGGCTCTCGATGACCACCTACGCACAGCACCCGACCCAGGCGCTGCAGTTCCTGGAGTTCATGACCACCCCGCAGGCCGCGCAGATCATCAACGCGGCGGGCCTGATCCCGGCCATCAAGGGCACCTCCACCTCCAACCCGGTCAACCAGGAGATGCTCAACTTCGTCAGCAAGGACCACATGACCGCCTACCCGATGCTCGACAACGTGGTCCAGCCGAACGTGGTGAACACCGGCAGCAAGGAACTGCCCTCGGTGCTGAACGGCACCATCTCGCCCAGTTCGGCGCTGTCGAGCCTGCAGGGCACGCTGGGCCAGCTGCCCACCGACCAGCGGGGCACCAGCTACCCGTAAGTAAAGGAGACTCACCCAGGTGAGCATCCTCACCGCGCAGTCCGAGGCCGCGGCCGGGCCCACGCCCGGCCGCGGCCGGGCGCCCAGGTCACGTCAGCCGGCTCGCCCGGCGCCGCCGCCGGGCGGGCATCCTGCTGTCGCTGCCGGCCGTCGCCGTGGTCGTCGCCCTGCTCGGCATCCCGATCGGGCAGGCCGTCTACTACTCGATGACCAACTGGAACGGGCTCACCGCGACCTGGATCGGCCCGAGTGCCTACTCCACGGCGCTGAGTGACCCGACATTCTGGCGGGTGCTGGAGAACAACGCGCTGCTGCTGCTGTCGATCCCGTTCGCGATCGGCATCCCGCTGGGCATCGCGGCCCTGCTGCACGAGCACGTGCGCGGCTGGCGTTTCTTCCGCTCGGTGTACTTCCTGCCCACCGCCGTGTCCTGGGTGGTCATCGGCATGGTGGCGGTGCAGTTCTTCGCGTACCAGGGGCTGATGAACCACCTGCTGGCCGACGTCGGGCTCGGCTCCTTCCAGACCAACATGCTGGCCGGGCAGCGCAGCGCCCTGGTGGCGCTGGCGATCACGTTCATCTGGTCGATGCTCGGCACCAACACGATCATCTTCCTGACCGGGATGGCGACCCTGGACCCGACGCTGATCGAGGCGGCCAGGGTGGACGGGCTGAGCCGGCGGCAGATCTTCTGGCGGGTCACCTTCCCGCTGCTCCGCCGCTTCGTGCAGTTCTCCTTCGTGATCACGGTGATCAGCGCGTTCTCCGCGCTGTTCAGCCTGATCTTCGTGATGACCAACGGCGGGCCCGGCTTCGGCACCACCACGCTGGAGTTCTTCGTCTACCAGTCGGCCTTCTCGCTCGGGGAGTTCGGCACCGGCGCCCTGTACGGCATCATCCTGTTCGTCATCATGATCATCGTGGGCCTGGTGCAGCTGCGGCTGATCAGGTCGGAGGACGGTGAGGGCTGGTGAGCGCGGCGCCCGTGACCGCGCCCAGGGCCGGCCGCCCGGCCGCGAAGGCCAGGCGCCGGATCCGCACCGGCACGCTGTTCGCGATCATGTGCGTGATCGCCGTGGTGATGCTCTACCCGTTCTTCTACATGCTGGACAACGCGTTCCGTAACCAGTCGCAGTTCGCCCGGGAGAGCGGGCACTCCTCGGTGAGCTGGGGGCAGCTGTTCACCGAGCTGCCGGTCTGGCGGGAACTGCTCAACTCCACGCTGATCTGCACGATCTCCATCCTGCTGATCCTCGCGGTGTCCACCACCGCCGGGTTCGCGTTCGCCAAACTGCGCTACCGCGGCAGCGGGCTGGTGTTCCTCGGTGTGGTCGCCGCGCTCATGGTGCCGCTGCAGTCGATCATCATCCCGGAGTACGTGAACCTCGGGAAGCTGGGCCTGATCAACACCTACCTCGGCGCCATCCTGGTCTACGTCGCGCTGGGCACGCCGTTCGCCACGTTCCTGATGGCCACCTACTACCGGGGCATCTCCGACGACCTGATCGAGGCCGCGGTGATGGACGGGCTCGGTTACGAGCGCACGTTCCTGCGCATCGCGCTGCCGCTGTCCTGGCCGGCCCTGGCCACGGTGACCGTGCTCCAGTTCATCCAGATCTGGGACGACCTGCTGGTCGGGCTGCTGTTCCTGCAGAACCCGCAGCAGCGCACGATCACGGTCGGCCTGGCCGCGCTGTCGGCGGGCCGGACCACCAGCATCCCGGTGCTGATGGCGGGCTCGTTCGTCTCCGCGGTGCCCGCGATCATCGTGTTCCTGATCTTCCAGCGGCACCTGGTGAAGGGCCTGACCCTGGGGATGGGCAAATGAGCATGCCGGGCCTGAACTGGGAGGTCGCCGTCGCGGCGGGCGCCGAACTCGGCGAGCGCCCGTTCTGGGATGCCGGCCGGGCCTGCCTGATGTGGGTGGACATCAACGCCGGGCACCTGCACCAGCACCGGCCCGGCGCGGGCGACGAGATCGTCCTGGATCTGTCCGGCGAGGCGCTCGGCGCCGCGGCACCGCGCCGCGGCGGCGGGTACGTGCTGGCCACGGCCGCCGGCTTCCGGCTGACTGATGTCGGCGGGCAGCTCGAAGAAGGTGCGCTACGCCCCCCGGGGATGACCGCCGACACCCATTTCAACGACGGTGCGTGCGACCCGGCGGGGCGGTTCTGGGCCGGCACGGTGACCGGGGACGTGCGGCCGGGCGCGGGGGCGCTGTACCGGCTTGATCCCGACGGAACCGTCACCACGGCCCTCGATGGCGTCACCGAGTCCAACGGGCTGGGCTGGAGCCTGGACGGCGGCACGTTCTACTTCATCGACTCGGGCGAGCCGGAGCCACGGATCCGGGCGTTCCGCTTCGAGGCGGCCAGCGGGGAACTGGGGCGCTCCCGTGACCTGGCCCGCTTCCCCGGCGGCGGCCCGGTGCCCGACGGCCTGGTGGTGGACGCCGAGGGCACCCTGTGGGTCGCCATCTGGGGCGCCGGCCAGGTGCACCGGTACGCACCGGACGGTGAGCTGCTGACAGTGCTGCCGGTTCCCACGTCCCAGCCGACCTGCCCGGCGTTCGGCGGCCCCGGCCTGGACGTGCTGTACCTGACCACGGCCTGGCAGGACATGACCGCCGAGCAACGGGCCACCGAGCCCCTGGCCGGCCACGTGCTGCGGGCCCGCCCGGGGGCCCGGGGGCACCCCGCCCTGGCGTTTGGCGGCTAAATGACAGCAAGTGCAGTGCTGACCCTGACCCCACCGCCCCGCCCAAGTGGCCCGGGAGCGGGCAGCGAAGCCCCGCCCGCGGCCGGCCGGCGCGGCGGAGAGTGAGGAGCCACGATGGCGGCGATCGTGCTGGACGGCATCACCAAGCAGTTCCCGGACGGGACCACGGCGGTGCGCGGGCTCGACCTGTCCATCGCCGACGGCGAGCTGATGGTGCTGGTCGGCCCGTCCGGGTGCGGCAAGACCACGGCGCTGCGCATGGTGGCCGGCCTGGAGGAGGTCACCGGCGGGACCATCCTGATCGACGGCCAGCCGGTGAACGACACCGAGCCCCGGGACCGCGACATTGCCATGGTGTTCCAGAGCTACGCGCTCTACCCGCACCTGTCGGTGTACGACAACATGGCGTTCAGCCTGAAGTACCGCAGGACGCCGAAGGCCGAGATCCGGCGCCGGGTGCAGGAGGCCGCGCGCATCCTCGAACTGGAATCGCTGCTGGCCCGCAAGCCGCGGCAGCTGTCCGGCGGCCAGCGCCAGCGGGTGGCGATGGGCCGGGCCATCGTCCGCCAGCCGCGCGCCTTCCTGATGGACGAGCCGCTGTCCAACCTGGACGCCAAGCTGCGGGTGCAGATGCGCGCGGAGATCGCCCGGCTGCAGCGCTCGCTGGGGGTGACCACGATCTACGTCACGCACGACCAGACCGAGGCGATGACCCTGGGTACCCGGGTGGCCGTGCTGCAGCACGGGGTGCTCCAGCAGGTCGCGCCGCCGCAGGAGCTGTACAAGCGGCCCACCAACCTGTTCGTGGCCGCGTTCATCGGCTCGCCGGCGATGAACCTGCTGGAGGCCACGGTGGAGCGCGGCGACGGCGGCCCGCAGGTGTGCTTCGGCACGCACCGGCTCACCATTGGCGAGCGGGTGCTGCGCGAGCACCCGGGACTTGAGGGCTACCTGGGCCGCAAGGTCGTCCTCGGCATCCGGCCCGAGCACCTGGAGGACGCCGCCCTGGTGCCGGACGCTTCGCCCGGGTCGGTCCTCGACGTACAGGTCGAACTGCGCGAAGAGCTTGGGTCAGAAGTTGATGTGCATTGCCGCGTCGGGGTGGAGCCACTGCACCCCGTGGCGGACGGGGAGCCGGAGGACCCGGAGGCGGCGGAGGAGGAGATCCAGCCGCTGTCCGCGGCGATCGTGGCCCGGATGGACCCGCGGACCACGCTGACCGAGAGCCAGGCCGCCAAGGTGCACGTGGACCTGACCGCGCTGCATTTCTTCGACCCGGAGACCGGGGAGAGCCTGCGCGACTAGCTCACGCCGTGTCATCCGGCGGCCACCGCTGGGCGTCTACCGGGTAGGCCGGGCCCGGCGGGCGGCGCGGGCACGACGCGGGCGGGAGGACGATCGTGGGCGCATGGCGGATCGGTACGGGTGGCAGGTTAGTACGGGGCGTGCCCGCGGCGGTGGTGCTGGGCCTGGTGGCGGCGGCACTGGCCGGGGGCGGCCCGGCCGCGGCGGCGCCGCGTCATGGCGGTCCGGCGGGGACGGGTCTTGTGGGGACGCGCCCGGCGGGGACGCGCCCGGCGGGGACGGCCCGGCGGGGACGATCTCGACGGTCGTGGCAGGTGCCGGCAGGCCGGCCAGGGCCACCCGGGTTGATGTGGCGATGGCCGCCACGGACGGGTTCGGCATCGTCTACCGCTCGTACCCCTGTGGCCTGGCGTTCTCCGGCGGCTCGGTCTATGTGGCCGACACCTCGTCGGTGCGGAGGGTGAACCCGCGGACCGGCGGGCTCAGCACGCCGGCGGGCACCGGAGAGGCCGGGCCGCTCGGCGACGGCCATCCGGCCACCCGCGCGTCTTTCAGCGCGGTGTGCGGGGCAGCCGTGGACCGGTCGGGCAATCTCGTGCTCGCCGACCCGGGCGCCGACCGGATCCGGATGGTCGCGACGCACAGCGGCACCTTCTACGGGCGCGCGATGACCGCCGGGGACATCTACACCGTGGCTGGCACCGGCGCCGCGGGCTCCGGCGGGGATGGCGGCCCGGCCGTCAAGGCACGGCTGCACGACCCGCAGCAGATCGCGGTGGACGGGGCGGGGAACCTGGTGATCGCCGATTCCGGCAACTTCCGGATCCGGGTGGTGGCCGCGCACACCGGCACGTTCTACGGGCAGCCGATGACGGCCGGCGACATCTACCCGGTCGCGGGCACCGGCAAGGCGGGGTTCTCCGGCGACGGCGGCCCGGCCGTCGCGGCAAAGATCAACTTCCTGGCGGGAGTGTCGGTGGGTTCCGCGGGCAGCCTGCTGATCACCGACCCGGAGAACCGGCGGGTCCGGATGGTGGCCGGGACCAGCGGCACCTTCTACGGGCGGCCCATGACCGCCGGGGACATCTACACCGTGGCCGGTGACGGCAACGAGGGATCCTCCGGCGACGGTGGCCCGGCCACCCATGCCGAGCTGATCGGCCCTGCGGACGCCGTCGCGGACGGTGCGGGGAACCTGGTGATCGCCGACGACGCGGCCAGCCGGATCCGGGTGGTGGCGGCCCGCACCGGCACCTTCTACCAGCAGGCGATGACCGCGGGCGACATCTACACGGTGGCCGGCGGCGGTAGCGCCACGGGCAACGGCATTCCGGCCATCGGCGCGGCCATTGGGCCGAGCGCCCTCGCGGTGGACGGCACCGGGAACCTGGTGCTGTCCTCCGGGGGCAAGGTACTGGTGGTTGCCGCGCGCACCGGCACCTTCTACGGCCAGGCGATGAGCACCGGGGACCTCTACACGGTGGCCGGCGCCGCGGCGGGCTGCTGCAACGGCCTGCCCGCGATCCGCGGGCAGCTTCCCGCAACGGCGGCGGTGGCGGCCGACGGCCGGGGCGACATGGCGGCGACCGCGGCCAACCGGGTGCGCGTGGTGCCGGCCAGCACAGGCACGCTGTTCGGGCAGCCGATGACCGCCGGCGACCTGTACACGATCGCGGGAACCGGCAAGGGGGGCTTTTCCGGTGACGGCGGCCCGGGCACCAGGGCCACGCTCAGCCACCCGTTCGGGGCGGCGTTCGACGGTGCCGGGAACCTGGTGGTATCCGAGAACGGGACCAGCCGGATCCGGGTCGTCGCGGCGGCCAGCGGCACCTTCTACGGCCAGCCGATGACCGCCGGGGACATCTACCTGCTGGCCGGCGACGGCACCGCGGGCTTCGCCGGGGACGGCGGCCCGGCCACCAGCGCCGAACTGGACGGGCCGGTGGGCGTGGCGGTGGACGGCGCCGGCAGCGTGCTGATCGCCGACCAGCTCAACAACCGGATCCGGATGGTGGCCGCGCGCACCGGCACGTTCTACGGGCAGCCCATGACGGCCGGGGACATCTACACGGTCGCCGGTGACGGCAGCGTGGGCTTCGAGGGAGACGGCGGGCCGGCCACCAGCGCGGAACTCAGTGCCCCGGCCGGCGTGGCGGTGGACGCCGCGGGCAACCTGGTGATCGCCGACGAGGCCAACTCCCGCATCCGGGTGGTGGCCGCGCGCACCGGGACCTTCTACGGCCAGGCGATGACCGCCGGGGACATCTACACGGTCGCCGGGGGCCACGACGGTTTCGGCGGCGACGGCGGGCCCGCCCTCGGCGCCGCGTTCGACAACGCGGGCGGCGTGGCGGTGGACGGCGCGGGCAACCTGCTGATCGCGGACAGCTTCAACGACCGGGTCCGGGTGGCGGCGGAGAGCACCGGCACGTTCTACGGCAAGCCGATGACGGCCGGGGACATCTACACGGTCGCCGGGAACGGCAAGGAAGGATTCGAAGGGGACGGCGGGCCCGCGGCCGGCGCCGAGCTCAACACCCCGGCCGCCGTCGCGGCGGATGGCACGGGAGGCCTGCTGATCGCCGACACCGGAAACTCCCGCATCCGGGAGGTGACCCGCTGACCGCGGCGCGCCTGCGCGGCCGGGTCAGGGCGCGCAGCTAGGCGGCGCCGGCCCGTTCCTCCTGCGTGTCGCCGCCCTTGGCGGACGCCCGGCCTGCCGTCGTCTCGGTCGGCCCAGGCGGCGATGCGGTCCACCAGGGCGTCGTTCGAGCCGGACTCGGCGTGCCCGAACCCGGGTACCACCCACAGTTCCCTCGGCTCGCGCGCGGCCCGGTAGAGCTGGTGGGCGTGCTCGACCGGGAAGTACGGGTCCTTGTCGCCGTGCACCACCAGCAAGGGGATCGGCGCGATCCGGGCGGCCGCCTCCGCGGGCGGCATCGGCACCGGGTTCCACCGCCCGTTGCTGATCCTGGTGTTCAGCCACTTGCGGGTGACCAGCCGGCCGAGGCGGTGCTCCACCGCCCAGTGCACCCGGCGCATCGGGTACGTGCCCCGGTAGTACCAGCGGCCGGGCCCGCTCACCGACACCGCGGCGTCGACGCCGCCGACCAGGGCCGCGTGCCGGACCACGATCGAGGCGCCCATCGAGAAGCCGGCCGTGACGATCCGCCGGTAGCCCAGTTCCCGTGCGTACCCGACGGCCACGGCCAGGTCCCTGGTCTCCCGGTCGCCCAGCGTGGACAGCCCGCCCGACCTGCCGTGGCCGCGGAAGTCGAACGCGATCACGCCCGCCGTGCGGTTCAGCCGCCTGGCGACCCGCCACACCGCTCCGTGCTGCCAGGACAGGGTGAAGCCGTGCGCAAGCACGATCGCCAGGTCGGTGTCCCTGGGCAGATGCATGGCATCGATCGGCACACCGTCTTCGGTCACCAGCGTCCTGGTCTTGAGCACGGGTTGGGTCATGTCCCCATTGTGCGCGACCCGGCTCGCGGACCGGCCCGGGTCACCGCCCGCACCTGGCTGTGAGAGTCTTCACCGGGCGGTTCCGGCGGGCCGGCCGGGGCGGCCCCGCAGACCCGAGAGCGGAGGCGATCACCGTGCAGATCGGTGTGCAGATTCCAGACTTCACCTTCCCCGGCGGACCGGCCAGGCTGGGCGCCGACCTGGCCGCGGTGGGCCGGGCGGCCGACGAGGCCGGTTTTGACTTCATCGCGGTGATGGACCACTTCTTCCAGATCGGGGTGATCGGGCCGCCGGAGCGGGAGATGCTCGAGGCGTACAGCACGCTGGCTTACCTGGCCGCGGTGACCTCGCGGGCGAAGCTGCTGACCCTGGTGACCGGCACCGTGTACCGGCACCCGGGGATCCTCGCCAAGACCGTGACCACGCTCGACGTGCTGTCCGGCGGGCGGGCCTGGCTGGGCATCGGCGCCGCCTGGAACGAGGAGGAGTCGCGCGGGCTGGGCATCCGCTTCCCGCCGGTGGCCGAGCGGTTCGAGCGGCTGGAGGAGACGCTGCAGATCTGCCTGCAGATGTGGCGCGGTGACGAGACGCCCTATGCGGGCAGGCACTACCAGCTCGAACGGCCGCTGAACTCGCCGCAGGCGCTGTCCCGGCCGCACCCGCCGATCATGATCGGCGGCGGGGGCGAGCGGAAGACGCTGCGGTTCGTCGCCAGGTACGCCCAGGCGTGCAACCTGTTCCCCGGCCCGGACCTGGCGCGCAAGCTCGACGTGCTGCGGGCTCACTGCGACGCCGAGGGCCGCGACTACGACGAGATCACCAAGACCTGCTACTTCATCTTCGACCCCGGGCGAGAAGGGCGAGAAGACCGCCGAGATGGTGGACCAGCTTGGCAACCTGGCCGGGATGGGCTTCCAGGCGGCCATCGGCGCGGTCGCCAACGTCTGGGACGTCACCCCCCTGGAGATCATCGGCAGCGAGGTGATCCCCCAGGTCGCCGGCCTGTAACCGGGCCCAGCCGACGGCGAGTTGGAGCGCGCCTTGACAGTGCTGCGCGCCTTATGGCACCGAGACAGCATCCCGGGCGGTAGCTGAGACCGCCGTCATACCACTGGTGATCACTTGTACCGGGGAGGTGACCGTGGCCCGGGTGCCGTTGCCGCACTGCCCGAAGTCGTTTTCTCCCCACGCCCAGACGCCCCCGCCGGCATCGACACCGTACTCGCTGCCCTCCCCGGACGCGAGCGCGGTGAACGTCACAGGCGGGGCAAACTCCAGCGGTGTCACCTGGGCGGTGCTGGTGGCCCCGAGCACCTGCCCGTAGGCGTCGGACCCCCAGGACCAGTAGGTGCCATCTGCCAGGGCGACGACCGTCTGCCCGTTGTAGGGCTCGGAACCGCCGAGTGCGGCGAAGGACACCGGGGCCTGGAGGGACACCTGCAGGGGCACGTCCGAGTTCGCGGTGCCCCCATCGCCGAGCTGGCCGTCTTGGTTCAGCCCCCAGTCGTACCAGACGCCGGAGGCGGTGAGCGCGGCGTCGTCCTGGTAGGAGGCGAACACGTGGGTCACGCCGGCTCCGTCCAGGGCGGTGATCGGCGTAGGCGTCAGGGAACCGTGCGTGCGCATCGTGCCGATGCCGGCGACCCCGGAGCCGTTGGCACCGCACTCATAGACGGTCCCGCCGGACACGTACAGGGCATGCCCGGACGCCCCGGCGAGCGCGGTCACGCCGGTGAGCGGCAACTGCTGCGGAGCGTCGTACTGCGCGGCCGAGCCGGTGCACAGCTCGCCGTTGCCGTTGTCACCCCATCCCCACGCCTGCCCCGTGGTATCCACCGCCAGGGCGGTGTTGTAGGGCATCGAGTTGGTGGCCAGGAACGCGATGGCCACCCCCGCCGGAAACTGCACCTGCACCGCCGTGGTCAGGGAGTTCTGCGTGGTGCCGTTCCCGAGCTGCCCGTTCGTGCCCTGGCCCCACGCCCACACCGTGCCATCGGCGAGCAGGGCGTACCCGGTGGAGTTCGACGTTCCAGCCTGAACCACGGGGGAAGGGTCGGGGATCGTCACCGCGGCCGGGGAAAGGGTCGTGTCCTGGTCCCCCTTGGCCTTGTCGCCGTCGAACGACCCCCAGTGCTGCGCGGCGGGAAGCGGCTGCGCGGCGGCCACCGCGCCAGTGTGCCCGGTGAACGTCACCAGGAACGTGAGCGTGAGCGCGGCAAGCGCCCAGCCGCGGCGGGCTTCTAATTCGATGGCGGCCGGCCTGGCGAGCCAGCGGGGGTTACGATACGTGCTCATGGCGCGGGGCCTCCTGACCGGGCACTGTGCCTTCTGCCCGCTTTCTTTTCCCGGGGCGGTCGCTTCTCCCTCTAGGGATGGCCCGCGGCGCGGGGTATAAGTCTCCGTGCTTTCGCTGCCCTTATGCGGGCCCTCAGGATCATGGGCGGGCCAGGTTCTGGTCACCCCTTCGTCTCACCCCTGCGGCCTGCCGGAGATTCAGTTCACGCTGGCCTGGTTCGCGCCCCCGGGGGTTCTCTCATGCCAGGTTGCGTCAAGCCGGACAAGTTGTCCAGGCCCGGAGCCGCAGTGATGTAGTTACTTTTGCCCATACCCGGAGCCGCAGTGATGGTGTCCATTTCCGCCACGGTCGAATGAGCTGCATGTTGTCATCCTTACGGATATTCCCGGCAAATCGGAGAACCGAGCCGTAAGGTAACTGCCCGGCACTTCTATGAGTAAAGGCAATAATCCTCGCAGACAGCCGTCTATCATCCCGTTTCGCGTGCCGGAAGAAGGTCCCTGTAACTACGCTCAGCCGGCGGCGAGCTGCAGCGCGCCCTTGACCGCGCTGATCAGCGTGAGGATGGCCGGGTCCTGCTCGAGCGGCGCCGCGGGGTCCGCGGCGAGCACGCTGGCCACGTAGGTGTGGCCGGTGCGGGTCGTGGCCAGGTAGTTGAGCGTGAGCACGCCGGGCTCAGAACCGCCCTTGAACCAGACCGGCCGCCACTGGCTGGGATCCAGGGTCATGCCGCCGGCGTTGCGCGCCAGGATGCCCGCGAGCGGTGCCAGCTTCGGCTGCCGGGCCAGCGTGGCGAGCGAGGCGAACACGTGGCATATGTCGGCCGGCGAGGCGAACCATTCGAGCGAGCCGATGTCGCGGGGCTCGGTCCAGGGGGTGGCGGGGAGCGCGCTCAGCGGGACCCGGTCGACGGTGCCGGACAGCATCGCCTGCCGTCCGGCGGTGTCGAGGGCCAGGTAGCGCTTGGCCAGCTTCGGCCAGTCGTCGAGCTTGAGGACGAACAGTTCTCTCGTGGTGAGGAACGGCACGTCCAGGGCGGGGTCGGCCATCCCCGTCGCCCGGGTCGCGGCCTCCACCGCGGGACGGCCGAGCAGCGCGATCAGCATGTTCGCGGCGGTGTTGTCGCTGATCGAGATCATGCCGGCCGCCACCTGCCGCACGCTGACCCTGGTGCCGTCGGGGTCGTCCTGGAGGATCCCGGACGGCAGGCTCTTGACCTGGCTGGTGACGGTGAGCGGCTGATCCCAGCTCACCTTGCCCGCCGCGACGGCGCGGGCCAGGGCGTCGAGCACGTAGAGCTTGAATGCCGAGCCCAGCGGGGCGGGCGTGGCCGCGCCGATCGCGTGGACCGGCCGGCACGTGGTCCCGTTCACCGCGGCGACCAGGAAGTGCACCTGCGGTGCCACCGAGCGGATCATGCGGTCCACGCCGGACCAGCTTGCCGGCACCGCCGGCGTCGACGTGCTGGCCGGCCGCAGCAGCAGGCCACTGATCAGGCCGTGGGCGTCGTTGACCATGCTCACGGCCAGCCGGGACCCGCCGTTCGCGGTGACCACGAACGCCAGCGTGTCGGGTGTGCTCTGAGTGATCGAGTCGAGCCGCAGGCTCCGCACCGCCGCGAAGACGCTGTTCAGCCGGCTCGCCGGGACCTGGGTGAGAAACGTGGCGTCGAAGTGGGCCTTGATCGCGGCGGCCGGGATCGGCGGGTGCGCCACCGCGGCGAGCAGCCAGCGCGCCTGCCGGCCGGCGGCGGTGTCCGGGAAGCCCGCCGGGGCACCCGCTGGCGTGGGGCTCGCCGCCGGCTTCGGCGTCGGCGAATCGCAGCCGGCGGCGGTCATCGCGGCGGCAGCGGCCACGGCGATGGCTGTGGCGGCCGCGGCGCGCAGGCGCCCGGTCGTCCTGGCTGACCTGTTGCTGTTCATGTGAGCCCGCCTCGGGTGAGGATGCTGGTTCTCATTTCTGGGGCGGGCGAATGAACAGGCCGATGACCTTGCCGTTCCGGTCGAAGGTGACCTGGCCCGTCCGCTCGCCTGCTTCGAAGTACAGCGGGATGTCCACCGCGGCGCCCATGCTTACCGGGTAGGCGAGCGGCTCGCCCATCCGCTCGAAACCGCCGACCATGCTGACTGTCTGCGCGTACGCGTCGGCGATCCGGGCGGCGTCCACCTGCTCAAGCATCTGCGGGGTGAAATCCCTCGTCGCCGCCTCCCAGCGGCCTTCGACGATGTCGGCGAACAGGTCGATGGCCCGGTCCGCCGTGCCCCGTGGCACGGCCCTGAGCATCGGCTTGCCGGTCCGCGGATCGACCGGCCGGCCGAACCGCTGGAATGCGGCCTGCCTGGTCGTGTCGAGGACATCGCCGATCTCCCTCCAGCTGTGCCCGGCCGCCCGGGCACGGTCGACGGCTTCCTGCAGCGCCGCATTGGTGGCCGCGGACAGGTCGCTGGCCGCCGCCACCGCGGCCAGCGGAGAGCCGGTGCCCGAGCCGGTGAGCTCGGCCGCCAGCCGCCGCGCGGCGTTGCCGACCCGCACGGCCACCGGGCCCGCTGCACTGGGCGTCTTAGCTACGCCGTCAACATATTCCTGACGCTCGAAACCTGTCAAGCTAGGCTTTACGTGGGCTGATGCGCCAGGGCTGTCCGCCTCGCGGGCGCGGCGCGCGGCGCTCCGGCATGTGGCGTCACAGTAACGCCTCCGCCTGCCCCTTCCGTGCTGAGGAGGCAACGGCCGCCCGCACGACTCACAGGGCACCGGCTCGCCGACATCCGCCATCACATCCACCCCACCCTTATTTCGTGCTACTCAGCCGTGCGCAACAGTCTAAAACGTGCCGGACCCAGTTGGCACGAAAATGTGGACTATGCAATCGCCCGAGCCGACAGGGCCAAGGCCCCCGCGACGGAGTCGCAGGACGCCGGACCACAGCAGCACCGCCAGTCCGGGATGCTGCATCGGCCAGGCGTGCACCAGGGCCGACGGATTGGGGTTCCCGAACAACTGACGGCACGCGGCGGCGACCGCGCTGAACGGGTTCCAGTCGGCGATCACCTGCAGCCAGGCCGGCATTCCCTGGGTGGGGACACTTATGTTGCTCGGCGCCGTCCTGCGCGAGATGCAGGAGGTCAACGGGGAGCGCTATCTGACCGAGCAGTTCGCGCACGTGTCCGACGAGGAGAAGCAGGCGGTCATCCGCGACTTCACCGAGCGCATCCGCGAGTCCGGGCGTTTCCCGCGGATGGTCGCGATGATCAGCGAGGGCATCGGCCCGGACTCGGCCGAGACCAGCGACGAGCGGTTCGAGTTCGGCCTGGACTGCCTGCTCGACGGCATCGCGACCCGGCTGGCCGCCCAGGCCCCGCGGACCTGAGCGGGGACACCGCCCGGCGGACTGCCCTCGGTGGCAGGAGCAGTCCGCCGGGCGGAGCTGGCCCCTCCCTACTCGGTTTGCCGCACCGTCTCGGCGGCCAATGCCGCCTTCCCGTCGGACAGCGCGTGCGCCGGACCGTCGGCGGCGGCGCCGACCCGCACCAGTTCCTCCGTCGGGTACGCCTCCTCGCCGTGCACCGCCACGTCGCCGATCTCCAGATCCTCGTCGGGTATCCGCAGCTTCATGAACAGCCCGATGCCCTTGAGGATGAGGAAGGTGACCAGCCCGTCCCAGACGATGACGGTCAGCGCGGCCCCGGCCTGGACCAGCAGTTGGTGCGGGTGGCCGTAGAACAGTCCCGCGGTGGTGACGTCCGGGTTCTTGCCGATGCCCAGGTAGACGATCATCTTCGGATCGGCGAGAAGCCCGACCAGCAGGCCGCCGCACAGGCCGGCGATGCCGTGCGTGTACACCACCCCCAGCGCATCGTCCACCTTGCTGAACGGCCGCACCTTGGACAGGTAGTTCCAGGCGAACCAGACGATGGCCGAGTCGACCACGCCGATGATGATCGCGCCGACGCCGTTCACGTACCCGGCGGCCGGCGTGATGCCGACCAGGCCGCAGATCATGCCGTTGATCCCGCCGAGGAAGGTCGCCTTCTTCCCCGGGCCGCCGATCATGTCCATGACGATCCAGGTCATCATGGCCACGGCCGTGGCGAGGTTGGTGTTGATGACGGCGGCGGTCGCGTCGGCGCCGGCGAAGTAGGGGTCACCGCCGTTGAACCCGTTCCAGCCGAGCCACAGGATGCCGGCGCCCACCGAGACGAACAGCAGGTTGTTGGGCACCCCGTGCTCGCGGTCCCGCTTGAGCCTGGGCCCGACCACGGCCGCGGCCACGAAGCCGGATACGCCCGCCGCCAGGTGGATGACGTAGCCGCCGCTGAAGTCCAGCGCGCCCTTCTGCGCCCAGAAGCCGCCGCCCCACAGCAGGAACGCGTTCACCGCGTAGGCGAAGGTGATCCACAGCGGCACGAAGATCAGCCAGACCTTGAAGCTGATCCGGCCGATCACGCTGCCGATGAACAGGATCGGCGTGATCGCGGCGAACACGAACTGGAAGTACACCAGGGACCCCTGGGGGAACCTGAATTTCGGCATCAGGCCGTTCAGCAGAGGGATGTTCGCTTGCGCCTGTTCACCGCTGGCACCCACCACCTGCTGAGGCTTGCCGACGAACGAACTAATCCAGGGCGACCCGAACCCCATCTTGAAGGCCCACAGGACCCAGACGATGAGGACGAGGCAGAACGTGCTGAACACCATCAGCATGGTGTTCACGGCCCATTTGCGCTGCACGAGGCCGCCGTACAGCACGGCAAGGGCCGGGATGCTCATGAGCCCAACCAGGGTCGCGGCCGTCATCTGCCACGCGTTGTCACCCGAGCTCAGCCACGCTGCGTAGGGATTCACTGATTCCTTCCTTCATGGGCTGGACCCGAGGGCTTGCCGGGGGTGCGGCCGCGTGCCCCGGCCGCGCCACCCCTGCGGTGGTGCCGCCGCGGGCCGCGTCCGGGCCATCACAACGTCGTGATCCGGGTGCTCCGGGTTGGCTCAGGCCGGCCGGCCACTTCGGTGTTTCGTCAGGAACATCTCTTGTTTCCCATGGCCGGGTTTCGGACGGGTTTCCCGGCTGTTACGCCAGGAGGAACGGTCCTGCTGCCCATGCACCTGATGATTTCGGCGATGTTTCGGGCGGTCCTCAACCACGACCTGCCGGTGACCGAATCTCCTCACCTAGTGAGGCTTCGCCCCCTACGGGCCGCAATGTCACGTTCGCGTAACGGTGGCACACAGGTCTTGAGACACCGGCCGGGTCCGTCGTACGCTCAGCGCAACTCGGCTGGTAAGCGCTTACCCGAGTCCAGAGATTGCCAGCGCTCTCGGGGAGCGCTCTTTTCTAGGCCATCGCGGTAAGCGCTTACCAGCCCGCAAGACCACTGCCTCGGCAGTCGCCGGCCGTGCCCCGGCCGGCGGACATGAATGGAGTACACCGGTGGACGAGATCGTCCCTGAAGCCGTGCGGGGAGACACCCCGCACGACGGGGATGTCCCGGTGGCTCCCGGCGCGGTACTCGGGTACGGCGGCGACCCCGAGCACGGCCAGCCCACCATCTACGACGTGGCGCGGGCCGCCGGCGTGTCCATCGCGTCGGTGTCCCGCGTGCTCAACGGCCGCCGCAACCCGCTGCCCGACACCAGGGAGCGGGTCGAGCGGGCCGTGGCCGAGCTTGGCTTCATCCCCGACGGGGCGGCCCGGGCGCTGAGCGTCCGGCTCAAGGAGGTCGTCGGGGTGGTGATCCGCCGCCCCGAGGTCACCGTGTCGGCCGATGGCATCTTCGAGGACGAGGAGACCAGCCTGCAGTTCCCCGACCTGATCAACCGGGGCATCGAGGTGGCCGCCCAGCGGCGCGACTTCAACCTGCTGGTCAGCTCGGTCGGGCTGGCGGCACGACGACACCCGCCGGATCTTCGGCCTGGCCCGCAAGAGCGACGGGCTCATCCTGCACGACCGGGTACTCGACGAGGACGCAGGTCGAGCGGCTCGGGCCGTCAGGTGCCGGTGGTGACCCTGGCGGGCACGCCGACCCCGACCACCGTGAACGTGGACAGCGACAACCGGGCCGGGATGACCGAACTGGCCCGGCACCTGGTCCGCGACCACGGCTACCGCACGCCTGGCCTACCTCGGCGGCCACGCGGACAGCCCGGACAACCTGGCCCGCACGCCGCGTTCGGCGAGCAGGTCTGCCGCCGACGGCGCGCAGTTCGTGACCGGCCCGCGTGGCAGGGGAACTACACCGCGGCCGGCGGCGCCCGGGTGATCGAGAGCCTGCTGGCCGAGCGGGGCCCCGCTGCCCCAGGCGATCGCCTGTGCGAACGACCAGACCGCGCTCGGCGTGGTCTACGCGCTGATGCGGCACGGCATCGAGGTGCCCGGCGGAGTCGCCGTCACCGGTTTCGACGACATCCCGGTGGCACGGCACCTGCACCCGCAGCTCACCACCGTGCGCCAGCCGATCACCGACCTCGGCGCGACCGCGTTCGAGACCTTGTACTCGATGATCACCGACGGCGGCCCGCTGCCGGGACGACATCATCCTGCCCACCCGGCTGATCCGCAGGGAAAGCTGCGGCTGCCCGCCCGAGCCGACGGCACTGCCCACCGTGCGGCAACCGTAGGAGAGGACCGGCATGCGCGTTCTCGACCCGCCGGATCGTGTTCTACCTGATCACCGCCCTGGCAGCGATCACCGTGAACTTCCTCATCCCGCGGCTGATGCCAGGGCAACCCGGTCGAGGCGCATCCTGGCCCGGATCCAGAGCCAGGTCACCGCCGGCACCATCAAGTCGCTCGAGCACAGTTCGGGCTGCACACCAACGAAGGCCTGTTGGGCCAGTACGTGCACTACCTGAGCAACGTCCTGCACGGCAACCTGGGCATCTCCACCAGCTACTACCCCTCGACGGTGGCCAGCGTCATCAAGGGCGCGCTGCCGTGGACGCTCGGGCCTGGTCGGCGTGGCCACGCGTGATCAGCTTCGTCCTCGGCACGCTGCTCGGCGTCGCTGGTCGCCTGGCGGCGCGGCAGCTGGCTCGACAACGTGCTGCCGGCCATGACGTTCTTCCAGGCGGCCCCGTACTTCTTCATCGCGTTCCTGGCTCTGGAGCTGTTCTCGGTCAAGCTCGGCTGGTTCCCCTCGGGCCGCGCCTACAACCAGCTCGACTTCCCCGCGTGCACGCTGTCCTTCGCCGGTGACGTGCTCAGCCACGCGGTGCTGCCCGCGCTGACCATCGTGGTGTGCTCGGCCGCGGGCTGGATCGTCGGCATGCGCAACGTGATGGTCACCACGATGGACGAGGACTACGTCCTGGTCGCCCAGGCCAAGGGGCTGGCCAAGCGGCGGGTGGTCTGGTACGCGGCGCGGAACGCGGTCCTGCCGAGCGTGTCCGGGTTCTCCCTGGCCATCGGCTTCGTGGTGTCCGGGGCGCTGCTCACCGAGATCGTCTTCAGCTACCCGGGGGTCGGCTGGATCCTGCTGCAGGCGGTCAACAACCGCGACTACCCGCTGCTGCAGGGGATCTTCCTCATCATCACGTTCGCCGTCCTGGCCGCGAACCTGGTCGCGGACTTCGTGTACGTGCTGCTCGACCCCCGCACCCGGCAGGAGGCCTGAGCCATGTCCGCGAGCACCGACCTCGGCACCGCCGAAGCGCCCGGCGACCGCCCCGGGCACGACGGGCACACCGGAGGCCGCCGGCCCTCGCCATCGTTCCCGGCCGGTCCCGCGGCATCCGGCTGCCGAGATCGCCGAAGATCATCATCGGCGTCGGTCACGCTGGGCATCTTCCTCGTTCTCGCCGTCATCGGCCCCTGGCTCGCCCCCTACAACCCCAGTCGGCGAGCCTGTCCACCACCAACGGCGTGCCGCAGCCACCGTCGGCCGCGCACTGGCTCGGCACCACCCAGCTGCAGCAGGACGTGTTCTCCCAGCTGCTGGTCGGCGGGCGCAGCATGGTGCTGGTCGCATTCTTGTGCGGGGCGGTCGCCACGGTGCTGTCCGTGGTCATCGGGGTGACCGCGGGCTACCTCGGCGGTCTCTCCGACGACCTGCTCTCGATGCTGGCCAACTTCTTCCTGGTGCTGCCCGCGCTGCCGCTGCTCATCGTGATCTTCGGGTTCCTGCCGGCCGTCGGGCGGCAGCAATGACCTGCTGATCGGCCTGATCATCGCCATCACCGGCTGGGCGTGGGGCGCCCGGGTGCTCCGGGCGCAGACGCTGTCGCTGCGCAGCCGCGACTACGTCGACTCCGCCCGGCTGGTCGGTGAGCGCACCTGGCGGATCATCGGCAGCGAGATCCTGCCCAACCTGCTGCCGATCGTGGCCTCCTCGTTCCTGTTCACCGTGCTTGTACGCGGTCGGCACCTACACCGCGATGGCCTTCCTCGGGCTGGTCAACCCGCAGCACTGGAGCTGGGGCACGATGCTGTTCTGGGCGCAGCAGCGCCAACGCCGAGATCAGCGGCTACTGGTGGTGGTACCTGCCACCGGGCCTCGCCGTGGCCTTCCTCGGCACGGCCCTGGCGCTGCTCAACTTCGGCGTCGACGAGTTCATCAACCCGCGGCTGCGGGCGGCCGGGCTGACCCGCAAGCGGGTGAAGCGGTACACCACCGGCCCGGTACCGCGCCGGTTCTCGCTCGGGCTGACGCCGGTCGTACGGCTGCGCGACGGGGAGCGCCCATGATCCGCCGCCGCACCGGGCCAGCGCCGGTCGCCCCGGTCACCGCCGTGGGCGGCCCCGTGGCTGGCACCCGGCCGCCCCGCGCGGGTGACCCGCTGCTGGAGATCACCGGCCTGAACGTGGATTACGGGCTGGGCGAGGCCAGCGTGCACGCCGTGGCCGGGGCGGACCTGGTGCTCCACGCCGGCGAGGTGCTCGGCCTGGCCGGGGAGAGCGGCAGCGGCAAGTCCACGCTGGCGTACGCGTCGATCCGGCTGCTGCGGCCGCCCGGCCTGATCACCGGCGGCGAGGTCCGCTACCACCCGGCTCCCGGGCAGACCGTGGACCTGCTCACCGCCGACGAGGAGCAACTGCGCCATCTGCGCTGGGCGCACATCGCGGTGGTGCTGCAGAGCGCGATGACCGCGCTCAACCCGGTGCTGCCGATCGGGGTGCAGCTCACCGACGTCCTCCAGGCCCACCGGCCGGGGATGGCACGGGCCGCGGAGCAGGCCAGGGCGGCCGAACTGCTGGACATGGTGGGCATCTCCGCCGACCGGCTGGCCGGCTATCCGCATGAGCTGTCCGGCGGCATGCGGCAGCGGGTGATGATCGCCATGGCGCTGGCCCTGGAGCCGCGGATCGTCATCCTGGACGAGCCCACCACCGCCCTGGACGTGGTCACCCAGCGGGAGATCCTGGAGGAGCTGATCGCGCTTCGGGAGCGGCTCGGCTTCGCCGTCCTGTTCATCACCCATGACCTGTCGCTGCTCGCCGAGGTGGCCGACTCGATAGCGGTCATGTACGCGGGCCGGATCGTGGAGCGGGCGCAGGCAGGCACCCTGTTCCGGGCCCCCCGCCACCCCTACACCCTGGGCCTGCTCAGCTCGTTCCCGCCGTTGCACGGCGCGCACAAGAAGATGATGGGCATTCCCGGCTCCCCGCCGGACCTGCGGGCGCTGCCGCGTGGCTGCGTCTTCCATCCGCGGTGCGGCTACGCGATGGACCGGTGCCGCACCGAGGCGCCGCCCCTGGTGCCGCTGACCGGCCAGGGCGGCAGGCTGGCCGCCTGCTGGCTGCAGGAGGCCGGTGCCGTCCCGCCGCCGGAACTCGGCCGGGACGAGCCAGGCCGCCGCCGCACGGGCCAGTGCACCGGTGCCTGCCACCACACCCGCAGCCGCCGCCACACCTGCGGCCGCCGCCACACCCGCGGCCGCCGCCACTGCACCCGCCGCCGCCCGGGCGGCCGCGGACGCCCGGGGAGGACGCGATGACTGAACCCGGCCCGGTCACACTGCAGCCCGTGGCTGCCGTTCCCACGCTGCTCGAAGCCCGCGAGCTCACCAAGCACTTTCACGTGCACCGGTCCCGGCGGCGCGACCAGGCCGGGCCGGCGCCGCGCCGGCGCGGGCAGGCACCCCGTGGTGCGCGCGGTCGAGCAGGTCTCGCTGTCGCTGCCCGCCGACGCCATCACCGCGGTGGTCGGCGAGAGCGGCTCCGGCAAGTCCACGCTTGCCCGGATGCTCGCCAGGCTGATCACGCCGACCTCGGGACAGGTCCTGCTGGACGGGCAGCCGGTGCCGGCCTCCACCCGGGGCAGGCGGGCCTACGCCCGCGACGTGCAGATGGTCCTGCAGGACCCGTTCTCCTCCCTCAACCCCGTCCATGACGTGCGCTACCACCTGGCCCGCCCGCTGATCGTGCATGGCGCGGCCGCCGCGGCCGCGCCCTGGACGAGGCCATCGCCGATCTCCTGGCCACGGTGGCGCTGACCCCGCCGGAAATGTTCATGCGCAAATACCCGCACGAGCTGTCCGGTGGCCAGCGGCAGCGGGTCGCCATCGCCCGGGCGCTCGCCGCCCGGCCCCGGGTCCTGCTGGCCGACGAACCGGTCTCGATGCTGGACGTGTCCATCCGGCTCGGGATCCTCAACCTGCTGGCGGACCTGCGGCAGGCCAGTCACCTCGCGATCCTCTACATCACCCACGACATCGCGTCGGCAAGGTACCTGGCGGACTCGATCATGGTGATGTACGCGGGCCAGCGGGTGGAGTCCGGCCCGGCCGCCACGGTCACCGACGAGCCTGCCCACCCCTATACCAGCCTGCTGCTCAACGCGGCCCCGGACCCCGACCGGGCCGAGCCGGCCGTCCTGGCCGCCCGCGGCGCACCGCCAAGCCTGGTGAACCCGCCCGGCGGCTGCCGCTTCCACCCACGGTGCCCGCATGCCATGGCGGTGTGCGCCGAGCGGGTGCCACCGGATTTCGAGGTCGCCACCGGTCATGTCAGCGCCTGCTGGCTGCATGCGACCGGCCTGACCGGCGGACAATCCCGCCCGCTGGCCGGGCGCGCGGGGAACCTCGTGCCCTCGCCCGTAACGCCTGACCAGGGAAAGGAGGCGTGATGCAGCGGAACACCGGCTAGCGGGCGCCGCTCGTAGCGCGCCACGGCAAGAACTTCCCGAGCGACGGGCGGATCACGGCAGGCCAAGCCCCGGCCGGCCACCAACCCGCCCCCCTGACAACGGACCCACCACGGTCGTATACAACAAGGCCGGCGATGAGCCGGCCGGGTACATCGGAGTCTAAGCAATGAGGCAAACAATCCTGAAGAGCCTGGTCGCCGTCGGCGTCCTCGTCTCTGGGCGTCGCGGCCTGCGGCGGCTCAAGCTCCTCAAGCAGTCCCGCCGAAAACCGCAACCGGCCAGACGCTGGTCATCGAGAGCACGCCGCTGTCCCCGATGACGGACAACTTCAACCCGCTCTCGTCCACGTCCACCGGGTTCATCACCAACTCGGTGGCGCTGTACAACGAGCCGCTCTACATCTGGAACTACCTGCAGCCGACCAAGCCCGGCATCCCGGTCCTGGCCTCCGGCCAGCCGACCTGGTCCAACAGCGGCAAGACGCTGACGATCCCGATCCGTTCCGGCGTCAAGTGGAACGACGGCAAGCCGTTCACCGCCAGCGACGTCGCCTTCACCTTCAACATGATCAAGGCGCACCCGGCGCTGTACACCTCGGGCGCCCCGATCGTGGCCAGCGCGACCGCGCCGAGCGCCACCTCGGTGACGCTGAACTTCGCCAAGCCGCAGTACGCGAACCTGTTCCTCATCGGCCAGGTCTACATCGAGCCGCAGCACGTCTGGTCCTCGGTGGGCAACCCGGTCACCTACACCGACCCCAGCCCGGTCGGCACCGGCCCGTTCATGCTCGACAAGTTCTCGCCGCAGGGCTACACCCTCAAGCAGAACCCGTTCTATTACAACAAGGCCTCGGTGCACGTTCCCGAGATCGACTTCCCGTCCTACAACACCAACGCCAACCTGGTCCCGCCGATCCAGAGCGGCTCGATCGACTGGGCGGGCAACTATGTCGCCGACATCCAGGGCAACTACCTGTCCAAGAGCCCGGAGAACCACACCTGGCTGTCCAGCGCGCCCTACTTCAACGACAACAACGTGGTGTCGCTGTTCGTCAACACCACCAAGGCCCCGCTGAACGACCCGGCCGTGCGCCAGGCGATCAGCTACGGCATCAACCGGCAGCAGCTCTCCCAGCAGGGTGAGACCGGCTACGAGCCGCCCACCTCGTCCAGCAGCGGCCTGATGCTGCCCGTGGACAACTCCTACCTGCCCCCGTCCCAGTCCAACGACCTGCCCGCGGCCGGCGATCCCGCCAAGGTGGCGTCGATTCTCAAGGCCGACGGCTGGGCGAAGGTGAACGGCAAGTGGACGAAGAACGGCAAGCCGATCGCCTTCAAGGTCTCCGACCCGGTGCCCTACAGCGACTACTACACCGACGCCGGGCTCGTCGCACACCAGCTCAACGCCCTGGGCTTCGACGTGACGGTGGACGGGATCGGCAACCCGACCGTCTGGGCCGGTGACGTCGCCAACGGCACCTTCGACACCACGATCCACTGGTCCAACCAGGGACCGACCCCGTTCGTCTTCTACGACGGGTGGATGGACAGCACGCTGAGCGCTCCAGTAGGCAAGCCAGCCACGGGCGACTTCGGCCGGTTCAACGACCCGGCCGCCCAGTCGGCAATAGCTCAGTACGAGGGATCGTCGAGCAGCACCGTCCAGGTGCAGGCGATCAGCAAGCTGGCCAACATCATGGCCTCGCAGGTCCCGGTCGTTCCGCTGCTGTACGGCGGCGCCTGGGCCGAGTACTCCTCCCGCAACTACACGGGGTGGCCGACGGCAAGCAACCCCTACATGGCTCCGGTGCCGAACACGCCGTACCTGGAGTACACGGTTCTTCACCTGAAGCCGAAGTCCTGACCAGATGACAACTCAGATGTCCGGGGAGCGCAGCCAGCTGGCTGCGCTCCCCCTTGATGACAAGGTCCAGCTGCTGACCGGAGCGGACAGCTGGCGGATCCCAGGCTGCGACGCCCTCGGGCTGCGCCCGATGGTCACCTCGGACGGGCCGTCCGGGGTGCGCGGCACGACCCTGGACGAGAGCAACCCCTCCAGCTGCCTGCCCTGCCCGTCCGCACTCGGCGCCACCTGGGATCCGGAACTGGTCCGCGAGCTGACCGCGGCCCTCGGCGCGGAGGCGCGCAGCAAGGGCGTGGACATCCTGCTGGCCCCGACGATCAACCTGATGCGCACCCCGCTCGCCGGGCGGGGCTTCGAATGCTTCGCCGAGGATCCGGAGCTGACCGCGCGGATCGCCGTCGCCTACGTGACCGGCGTCCAGTCGGCCGGCGTCGCGGCCACGGTGAAGCACTACGTCGGCAACGACTCGGAGACCGAGCGGTGGACCTACGACGCGCGCATCACCGAGCAGGTCCTCCGTGAGCTGTACCTGGTCCCGTTCGAGGCCTCCGTCCGGGAGGCCGGCGCCGCCGTGGTCATGGCGGCGTACAACGTGGTCAACGGGAGCAGGATGACCGAGAACGCCACGCTGCTGCGCTCGGTGCTCAAGGGCGAGTGGGGCTTCGCCGGCGTGGTCACCTCGGACTGGGACGCCACCCGCAGCACGGTGCCGACTGCCGTGGGCGGGCTGGACCTGGCCATGCCCGGGCCGAACAGGTACTGGGGCCAGGCACTGGCCGACGCGGTCCGGGCCGGGCAGGTGCCCGAGGAACTGCTGGACGACAAGCTGGTCAGGCTGCTCGCCGTGGCCCGGCGGGTGGGCGCGCTCAGCGACACCGGCGCCGCGGGCAGCCGCGGGCAACGGCGACGGCCAGCCCGCCGCGGCGACGGCCCTGGTTCCGGCCGCGCTGCTGCGCAAGGCGGTGACCGCCTCGCTCGTGCTGCTGCACAACGACGGCGCGGTGCTGCCGCTGGCGCCGGACGGCCTCCGCCGTGTCGCGGTGATCGGCCCGAACGCGCTGCATCCGGTGATCCAGGGCGGCGGCAGCGCGCGGGTCATCCCGGCGTCCGCCCCGGCGCCCGTCCAGGCCCTGCGGGAGGCGTTCGGCGCCGAGGTCACGGTGACCGCGGCACCCGGCTGCTGGACCTGGCAGGGCGTCCCGGAACCGCCCCGCGGCTCGGTCACCGATCCGGTCACCGGGGAACCGGGGGTGCGGCTGGAGTTCGCCACCCCCGGCGGCGAGGTGTTCGCCAGCGAGCACCGCGCCGCGACCGCACTGGCCTGGTGGGACGGGCTCCCGCCCGGCGTGGGCTGGGGTGAGAGCGGCGTGATCACGCTCCGCACCGCATTCCGCGCGGAGACCAGCGGGCCTTACCTGTTCGGCGCCGCGGGCGTGGGACGGCTCACGATCACCGTCAACGGGGCCGTGGCCGCGCAGGGCGAGACCCGGGTGCCGGACGACCCGGTCGAGACCATGACCCGCCCCGGCGAGATCCGTGGGCAGGTCGCGCTGACCGGCGGGCGGGACACCATGGTCACCGTGGAGTTCCGCCCGGCGGCCGCCTGCCAGGGACCGGTGGCGCTGCGGCTGGGCATCACGCCCTCGGCGGACGAGCAGACGCTGATGGCGCAGGCGGTCGCGGCCGCGGCGGCCGCGGACGTGGCCATCGTGATGGTCGGCTCGGCGGAGACCTCGGAGAGCGAGGGCTACGACCGGGACACCCTGGCCCTTCCCGGCCGGCAGGACGAACTGGTCCGCCGGGTCACCGCCGCCTGCCCGCGGACGGTGGTGGTGGTGAACGCCGGCATGCCGGTGCTGATGCCGTGGGCCGGCGAGGTCGGCGCGGTGATCTACGCCTGGCTGCCCGGCCAGGCCATCGGCGAGGCGCTCGCGGACGTGCTGCTCGGCCACGCCGAGCCGGGCGGCCGGCTGCCGGTCACCCTGCCGGCCGCCGAGGCCGACTGCCCGGTGCTGCACGCCCAGCCGCACGGGACGGCCGCCTCGACTATGCCGAGGGCCTGCTCATCGGGTACCGCGGCTACGACGCGGCGGGCATCGACCCCGATGTTCCCGTTCGGTCACGGCCTGGGCTACACGAGCTGGGACTACGAGTCGCTCAGTGGCCCGGCGGAGGCCCTGGCCCCAGGCACGGACGCACTGCTGCGGGTCCGGGTCCGCAACTCCGGGACCCGGCCTGGCCGGGAGGTCGTCCAGGCTTATGTGGCCGGTGCGCCGGGGAACGGCGCGCGGCCGGTGCGGGTGCTCGGGGCCTTCGGCAGCGCCGTGGCCGAGCCCGGCGAGGCAGCCGAGGTCACGCTGCGGGTGCCTGCCCGGATCTTCGCCGTGTTCGACGAGGAGGCGGGGCAGTGGTCCTGGCCGCCGGGTGAGTTCACCGTCCAGGCCGGGCGCTCCTCGCGCGACCTGCGGGTGTCTGTCACCGTGCGGTCCGGGTAACGCCGCCGGGCGGGCCGGGCGTGCCTACCCTCACGACGGCGCGACCAGCTCGACCTCGTAACCGTCCCGGTCCTCCAGGTAGGCCGCGTAGTGGTCAAGGCCGCCCGCGTGCGGGTGGCGGTCGCTGAACAGCAGCCGCCACCCGTGCTGCGGTGCCTCCTCGGTGAGCTTGTCCACCTCTTCCCTGGAGGCGACATGGAAGGCCAGATGGTTCAATCCGGGGCGGCACCGGTCGTGACGGCCGGCCACCCGGTCGGGCGACTGCTCCAGGACGATGTAGATGTCACCCGCCCGCCAGCTCTGCCCCTCGGGCCACTGGATGAACGGCTGATAGCCCAGCTCGACCAGTAGCCAACCCCAGCTGGCCTCGGCTCTGGTGAGATTGGGCACCCAGAGCTCGATGTGATGGATCATCCCCGTGCCAGCATGCTCCACCGGGCCAGAATGCCAGGTTAAGCGGCCGAACGGGACCGTTCATGGGACAAGGCGGGGCAATTATCCTCCGCTAGCCCGCCAGTTCCGCCACGGCCGCGAGCAACCGGTCCACATCGGAGCGGTCGTTGTAGTGCACCAGGCCGGCCCGGACCGCGCTGCCGGTGTCCCTGATGCCCAGCGCGCCGGCCAGCTCCCAGGCGTAGTTATGCCCGTCCCAGACGTTCACCTTCCGCTCGGCCAGGTGCTCCGCCACCGCCCGCGGGGTCAGGCCGGCCACGTTGAAGTAGACAGTGGCGGTGCGGTTGCGGGCGTTCCCGTAGAGCGTGACCTTGTCCATGGCGGCCAGCCCGGCCAGCAGCACGCGCAGCAGCCGCTGCTCGTGGTCGTGCGCGGCGGCCATCGAGGTAAGCAGCCGCTGCCGCCTGGTCCCGGCCGCCGCCGCGTCCAGCCCGGCGAGGTGGTCCACCGCGGCGGCCACCCCGGCGAAGTCGGCGAAGGACGGGGTGCCCCACTCGAACCGGTCGGGCAGGTAGTCGGGCGCGGGGTCCAGCTTGTCCGGCCGCAACGGTTCCAGCAGCGCCGGGCCGGCGACGACCGCGCCGATGTGCGGGCCGGACCACTTGTAGGCGCTGGTGGCGTAGAAGTCAGCACCGAGCGCGGCCATGTCGGTGGGGCCGTGCGGGGTGGCGTGCACCCCGTCCACGTAGCTGAGCGCGCCCGCGGCGCGGGCCTTCGCGGTGATCGCGGCCACGTCGGGGCGGGTGCCGAGGATGTTGCTGGCCGCGGTCACCGCCACCAGCCGGGTCCGGTCACTCAGCAGCGCGTCGTACTGTGCGGCGGGCAGTTCCGCCGTAGGAAGCTCCACCTCGGCCCAGCGGACCACGGCACCGGCCCGCCCGGCCGCCTGCACCCACGGCCGGATGTTCGCGTCGTGGTCCAGCCGGGACACGATCACCTCGTCGCCCGGGTGCCAGTCCCGCGCCAGCGTCGCGGCAAGGCGGTAGGTCAGCGTGGTCATGTTCGGCCCGAGGATCACCCCGGCCGGGTCCCCGCCGACCAGGTCGGCGACCGCCCGGCGGCACTCGGCCGTGATCGCGTCGGAGCGCGCGCTGGCCGGGAACGCGCCGTCGGAGTTGCCCAGCCCGGACCGGTGCGCGCCGCCGATCGCGTCGATCACCGGCGCGGGAACCTGGGTGCCCGCCGCACCGTCGAGGTAGGCATAACCGTCGGCCAGTGCCGGGTACATCGCCCGCACCGCGCTGACATCCAGGCCCATCCGCGCTCCTTCCGCCAGCCGCTGTGGTCGTTGGCACGCCACCCGAGTAACGCAGACAGGGACAATCCCGTTCTCGCTGACCAGGGCCGACGCCTGGTCATCGAGCGGACCGCCGATCTGTGACAAGCACCCGGCGAGCCCATCCCCTGCAGACTAGCCACGAGGGGACGCTGCCGGATCAGTCTGCTGTGCGGCTAGGCCGCCCCAGGCCCACGCACTGCCAGGCCACCAGGAACCACACTCAAGGCGCCCCGCCGGCGAGGCCGACGCCGCGCGGGAACCTGCCCGCCTGCCCGCCTGCCCGCCTGCCCACCGAACCGTCCCGCCGGCCCCTTGCGATCCATCTATCAAAGTGATATCATATTGATAGATGGATCGGGTGGCCGATACCACAGCAGACAGGAGGCACCCCGATGAACGCACACAATGACAACACCGCTGCGAAGGGCCTGCGCGGGTGGTGGGCATCTCCCCCACGCACCGGCATGCGGCGCTTCATTTACCCATGGGAGTACCGCCACCTCCGCGCCTTTGGCGTCCTTCGTATTGCCGCTGGCAGTGTCGCGGCCGCCGCGGGCCTCATATGCCTCTCATACGCCGTCTACGCATGGGCAGCCTTCTTCCTGATTGTTGGGGCGCTGGCGCTCGCGGCTGGCCTCTGGTTCCTCAGCATCGCTCGCTCCGAGCCCGCCCAAACCTGAGCCTGCGCCCGGCCGCCGAGCAGCCGGCCCAGGGATGGTAAGCGCGGGAGGCGGCCGGAGGCACGCAGCAGCACCGGCCAGGCGCCCTCGTGCGCCGCGGCCCCCCGGCCGGGGCGGCCGCGGGCCAGGCCGGGCACGCCCGCGACTGCGACGGCCGCGCCGGCGACCGCGGCGCCGCACGCCGCATCGTGCAGGCCGGCGTCCAGCGGCAGGTGCGGCATGCCCGCCTGCCATCCCGCGGCCAGCAGTTCCGGGCTGGCCGGCTGGTAGTCCTTGCCCAGCGAGGCGGCCAGGTCCCAGGCGTGCAGGTGCCACTCGGCGCAGGCGGCGCCCACCATGCCGCCCACGGTCACCACTGTGTCGCCGAACCGGTGGTGCGGCAGGTCCCAGACCCCGAGGGCGCGGCCGGCGTAGGCGCGCGCGGCGGCGGCGAACGCGGCGATGTGCTCGGGGCCGGTCGCATCGGGGAGCGCCGCAAGCTCGGCGGTGTTCTGCCTGGCCAGCTTGCGGGCCAGGCTCTCCGGACCGGGGCTGCGGGCCATCAGCCTGGCCAGCCGGGACAGCGGCGCGTCGTCGAGGTACTCGTGGTAGTCGTCCGCGACGCAGCGCAGGTGACCGGCCAGATCGGCGGCGCGCCACTCCGGGCAGGTCGTCTGGGCGGCCCAGGCCGCATCGGTGAACTGGGCGGCCAGCTCGCAGATGACGGTCACGCCGGAGTGATACGCGGCGAGCGCTGGGCCAGGTTCCCAATCGGTCATGGACTGCCCCCAACGGTCCTTTCCCGGCCACGCCCCACGGGCCGGGCTAGCCAGCGTGCCAGAGTCGGGGTCGCTCCGCCACCCCGTCGCGGGCACGCTTTCACCACGAAACAGCTCGTAGTATCACGATCAGGTGTTAACCGGGCAGGTCACGGCGCCGCGCCCGCCCGGCAGCGGGCAGAAAATCAGATGACATGCACGCAGCCGGGCGGTTAGCGTCAACATAATGCCCCCTGAGCACGCTGCTGCCGACGCGCGTGCCCATTCCCCGGCGACGCCGATGAGGGCGCTGTGGCGGCTCCGCACCTATCTGCGGCCCTATCTGTGGCGCCTGATCGGAATGCTGGTGGCCGCCTGCGCCTCGGTCGCCACCGCTCTGGTGATCCCGCTGCTGACCAAGGCCCTGATCGACAGCGCGATCCAGACCGGTGACCGCAGCCTGCTGCTGCCCATCGGCCTCGCCGCGACCGGGCTTGGCATCGCGCAGGCAGCACTGAACTTCACCCGGCGCTGGGTCCAGGCCAGCGCCGTTACCGGCATGGAACAGGCCATGCGCCGCGACCTGTACGCGCACCTGCAGCGGCTGGACGTCGGGTTCCACGACGAGTGGCAGTCCGGCCAGTTGCTGTCCCGTGCCACCACCGACCTGTCGGCGATCCGGCGGTTCGCCGGCTTCGGCACCGTCTTCCTGATCACCAACGTGGTCACGTTCGTCGCGGTGGTCGCCCTGCTGATCCACCTCAACTGGTGGCTGGGCCTGATCACCGGCGGCATCTTCCTGCCGGTCGGCCTGGTGTGCAGCCGGTTCGAGCGGCGCTACCGGGTGCTGTCCCGGCGGGCCCAGGACCAGCAGGGCGACCTGGCCACCTACGTCGAGGAGGCGGCCACCGGGATCGCGGTGCTCAAGGCGCTCGGCCGCCGCGGGCAGGCGCAGGCCACGCACGGCGCGCAGGCGTCGCTGGTCTACCAGACCCAGCTCGACAAGGCGCGGCTGCGCGGCGCGTTCTGGGCCACGCTCGACCTCATCCCGAACGCGGTCATCGGGCTCATCGTGCTGCTCGGCGCGATCGCGACCAGCCAGAACGCGCTGACGCTCGGCGGCCTGGTCGCGTTCATCACGCTGACACTGGAACTGGTCTGGCCGATCGAGGCGATGGGCTACATCCTGGCGAGCGGCCAGGAGGCCGCGCACGGCGGCACAGCGTGTGTTCGAGATCCTCGACACCCCGCCCGCCGTGGTCTCCGCTCCCGCCCCGGGCGCTCCGGCCCGGGCCAGCGGGGGGTCGCCCCCCCGGGCCGAGCGCTGCGCCGGCCCGGCTCCGGTTCGACCGGGTGGAGTTCCGCTACCCGGGCACCGAGCGCCCGGTGCTGCGCGGGGTGACACTGGAGCTGGAGCCGGGCCAGACCCTGGCCCTGACCGGCGCGACCGGATCCGGCAAGACCACGCTGCTCCAGCTGGTGCCGCGGCTGGCCGACCCCACCGCCGGGTCGATCACCCTGAACGGCACCGACATCCGCGACCTCCCGCTGCCGGTGCTGCGCACCCTGATCGGCAGCGGATTCGAGGACCCCACCCTGTTCTCGGTGAGCGTGCGGGAGAACGTCACCTTCGGGGCGCCGGACGCCACCGACGAGCAGGTCGAGCAGGCCCTGGCGGTCGCGCACGCCGGCTTCGTGGCCCGGCTGCCCTGGGGGCTGGACACCAGGATCGGCGAGCAGGGCATGGCGCTGTCCGGTGGCCAGCGCCAGCGGCTGGCCCTGGCCCGGGCGATCCTGGCCCGGCCGCCCGTGCTGGTCCTCGATGACCCGCTGTCCGCGCTGGACGTGCGCACCGAGGAGAAGGTGACCGCCGCCCTGCGGGACGCGCTCGCCGGGACGACCGCGCTGCTTGTCGCGCACCGCCCGTCCACGGTGCTGCTCGCCGACCGGGTGGCCCTGCTCGCCGGCGGCCGGATCGCCGCGGTGGGCAGCCACGCGGAACTGCTCGCCACCGAGCCCCGCTACGCCGGCCTGATGGGCGACGCGGCAGCCGGGCAGGACGAGTCCGAGCAGGACGAGTCCGAGCAGGCGGTGGCCCGGTGACCCCGCAAACCCAGCCGTGGCGGGGGGTGGCCGCCGAGAACGCCGAGGAGGTCACCGGCAAGCTGTCGGCGCTGCTGCGCAGGCGGGCCCGGCGGCTCCTCACCGCGCTGCTGCGGCCCTACCGGCGCCAGGTGACCTGGGCGCTGGTGCTCGTCGTCATCGGCAACGTGGCGGCGCTGGCCGGGCCCTGGCTGGTCGGGGTGGCCATCGACCGGGGGATCCCGCCGCTGGTGCACGGCCGCGACGTGGGCCCGCTGGCCGCCATCATGGCCGCGTTCTTCGTAGCGGTCGCGGTGCAGGCCGTCGCCACCCGGGCGTTCATCCTGGAGATCGGGCGGTTCGGCGAGGGCGTGGTCAGGGAACTGCGCCGCCTGCTGTTCGCCCATTTCCAGCGGCTGCCGGTGGCGTTCCACGAGCGGTACACCTCGGGGCGGGTCATCTCCCGGCAGACCTCGGACATCGACTCGATCTCCGACCTGTTCGAGGAGGGCCTGGACTCGCTGGTGTCCGCGATCTTCTCGCTGCTGCTGGTGGGCGTGGGCATGCTGCTGCTCGACTGGCCGCTGGGACTGGTAGTGCTGGCCGGGTTCGGCCCGCTGGCGGTGCTCACCCTGTGGTTCCGCCGGGAGTCGGCGACCGCCTACCGGCGCAGCAGGGAGGCGATCGCCGACGTGATCGTCGCCTTCGTGGAGACGTTCGGCGGCATCCGTGCGGTGCAGGCGTTCCGCCGGGAACGCCGCAACGATGAGATCTTTTCAGCGCTGAACGGGCGCAACGCCGCGGCCACCCTGCGGTCGATGCGGCTGATCGCGGTGTACTCGCCGGGGATCACCCTGGTCGCCAACCTGGCCACCGGCGCCGTGCTGCTGTACGGGGGGCTGCGCGTGGCGGACGGCGACATCAAGGTGGGCGTGCTCGCCACGTTCCTGCTGTACCTGCAGCGCTTCTTCGACCCGCTGCAGGACCTGTCGCAGTTCTACAACACGTTCCAGTCCGCGGGAGCCGCCCTGGAAAAGATCTCCGGGGTGCTCGAAGAGCCTCTCGGGGTGCCCGATCCGGAGGTTCCCAAGGAACTGCCGCCCCGCCGGGGGGCCGGCCGGGAACTGTGGCTGCGCTCGGTGCGCTTCGGGTACCGCGAGACGATCGTCCTGCCGGATATGGACCTGCGGATTCCGGCCGGGCAGACCGTCGCGCTGGTCGGCGAGACCGGCGCGGGGAAGACGACCGTGGCACGGCTGGTGGCGAGGTTCTACGACCCGCAGCAGGGCAGCGTCCTGCTCGACGGCGTCGATCTGCGGGACCTGCCCGCCGAGCGGCTGCGGTCCGAGGTGGTCCTGGTCACCCAGGAGAACTTCCTGTTCACCGGGTCGATCGCGGACAACATCGAGCTGGGCAAGCCGGGCGCAAGCAGGGCGGAGATCACCGCGGCCGCGGGGGCGATCGGCGCCGATGCCTTCATCAGCGACCTGCCCGGCGGTTACGACGCCGAGGTCGGCAAGCGTGGCGGCCGGCTGTCCGCGGGCCAGCGCCAGCTGATCTCGTTCGCGCGGGTGTTCCTGGCCGCCCCGGCCGTGCTCGTGCTCGACGAGGCGACCTCGCTGCTGGACCTGCCCGGCGAGCGAGCGGTACAAGACGCGCTGCAGACAATCCTGGCCGGGCGCACCGCGCTGATCATCGCGCACCGGCTGTCCACGGTGGCGATCGCCGACCGGGTGCTGGTGATGAGCGGAGGCGAGATCGTCGAGGACGGGCCGCCGGATCTGCTGCTGGCGGGCAGCGGCCGGTACTCTGCCCTGCATGCCAGCTGGCGGTCCAGCCTCGCGTAGGGATCCGCCGGCGGGGCGGGCATTGCCGGCCCGCGGCGGTCGCCGCAGTGGGATCATGATGGCAGGAGATGGTATGGCGACAGACCCGGCCCAGGCCCGCCGTGGCCATCCCGGCCGCTGGCCCCGGCAGGTGGTCAGGCCGCGCCGCCCCGTTCAGCTGGCACTCCTCGTCCTGATCTGTCGCCGGGCTGGCGGTCTACGCCTGGGTGGACGCGGGCTCGGCGCCGTTCAGCCGCGGGGCCCTGGTCGGGGTGCTCATCCCCGGGGCGCTGCTGGGAGCCATCGCCTGTGGGCAGGCCGCCGGAGCGCATCCCGCCGCCCGACGAGCTGGATCTCCTCGGCATGTCGTACTGGATGATCTGCCTCGCGGCGTTCTTCGAGTGGGAGGCGTCCGCCTGGCGGGACAACTCCTGGCCCTGGCATCCCTCCTTCACCAACCTCGTCGATCCGCTGCTGGCCCCGCACCTGATCAAGAGCGCCGCCATCCTGGTGTGGCTGCTGGCCGGCTGGGCCCTGGTGAGGCGGTGACCATGCCCCCCATCCCCACCCGCGCCATCACCATCGCCGGGTTCGCGCTGGCGGTCGCGGCCATGATCGTGCTGGAGATCCTGGCCCGGCGGCCGGGATCCCGGATCCCGACGGTCGGCCAGTGGCTCGGCTACCTGATGCGGCCGAAGATCGGCCGGGTGCTGGTGCTGGCCGGCTGGTGGTGGCTCGGCTGGCACTACTTCGCCCGATAACAATCTGCTCACCCCGATCGCCGGGCGCGCCAGGTCCGGGTGGGTAGGCCGGGTGCTCTAAGCTGGCAATGTGAGCGGAAAGCGCAAGCCCGTCAGCCCGGAGGCGGCAGCCAAGCACGACGCCGATGTCGCCCTGGCGCAGCGGTTCGATGACCTGTTCGCCGACGCGCAATCGGCCGAGCAGGTCCTGCGGCAGGCCCAGGCCAACGGCGCCAGTCTGGAGGAACTGCACCGGGCCGGCAAGCGCCTCGACAGCGCCCTGACCGACGTCATGCGCGCCGGGTTCGCCGCGCAGCGGGCCGAGATCGGGCCACGCGGCTACGACGACCGGATCTACCGGCGCAAGGCCATGGCCACGGCACCGGTCCGGGCCTGGACAATGGAAGCGGAGCGACTGCTCACACTGCGGGAGAGCCACCGGCTGACCGGAATCGTCCGGCTGCCACGACGCCCAGCCGGGCTGCCGGAGACGTCGGCGAACCCAGGCGCCACCATACGACAAGTTGTAGCGGGCTGATCACGAAACGTGACCTTTGGTCCGTCCGAATGGCTCTACAGTCGCACCGGGCACACCGGTAACACTGAAGGTGACAGAGCCGCGAGAGCCCACCTGACCAGGAGGCACAGCCATGTGCCCACACGCGCCACAGTGCCCGGACGCGCACGCCACCGACCGTGAGGCCGCCCGCGCGGTCTCCAGCCATCCGGAACAGGGCTGGACGCTACTCTGCAACGGCATCGTGATCTTCGAGGACACCGGCGAACTGCTCCCCGACGGCGAGATCATCGAACCGCACCGGACCGCCGCCCTCCGCTAGGCGCCTGAGCCAAGCCTCAGCCCGGCCCAGGCCGTAGCCCACCGGGGGGTTCCGAGGGGGTCGCTCCCCCGGGCTAGCAGGGCCCCGGCCTGGTGACGAAGGAACCGGGCCGTAGGCCACCGGGGGGTTCCGGGGGGTCGCTCCCCCGGGCCAGCACCGCCAGCCAGGAGCCGACCACCCGGCGGATCGCGCCACCCTGGCCCTTGAGGGCATGAGTCGCACCAGGCAGCACCACCACCCGGATCGCACCGCCGGCCTCGGGGACCCCGAACGGGTCGGCGGCCCCGTTGACCACCAGCACCTCTGTGCCCGCCTCCGCCAGCTCACCGGCCCGGGACCGCTCCGGGCGGCCGGGCGGATGCAGCGGGAAGGCCAGGGCCAGCACGGCGAGGGCGCCCGCCTCCCTGGCCGTGCGGCAGGCCACCCTGGCCCCGTTGCTCCGGCCGCCCTGGACCAGCGGCACCCCGGGGAACCGCCGCCGCAGCCTGGCGATGATCTGCAGCCAGGCCTCGTCCTGCCGGGCCGCGGAACCGGGCGCGCGGGCACCGCGAACCCGGTAGGGCTGCAGCACCCTGGCCACCGCGGCGCCAAGGTCCAGCCCGGCCTGCCGCGCGGCCAGCAGGTCGGCGCTGTCCGTCCCACCGCCCGCCCCGTGCGTCAGCACCAGCAGGAACGGCGGATCCTCGGCGGCGTCGAGTTCGGCACTGGCCGGGCCCGCGCCGGTAGAGATCTTCACGCCGCGCAGCGTACCCACCCCGGCCCACCAGCACCCCCCGCCCCGGCCCGGCCGCCACCCCGGGCCGGCGGTTGAGCGCGATGGCCCGCCGCATAGTGTGCCACTCATGGCCGGAAGCTGGCCCGCGTGCTCCTATGAGACCTGGCGGGCGACCTGCGACACACTGCACGCGCACACCCAGGTGCTGGGCAAGCTCGCCGCCAGGCTCGCCCCGCCCGAGCCGCAGTTGCAGCACGCGGCGCTGCGGCTGACCGCACGGGGCTGGGAGACCGCACCACTGCCCGCGCCGGACGGCTCCGGCGCCGTGACCGTGCTGCTCGACCTGCGCGGCCACGAAGCCGTCGTGGAGCACAGCGACGGATTCGCCGAGCGCATCCCGCTCACCCCGGACCGGGCGGTCGGCGAGGTCACCCGGGATGTGCTGGCGGCGGTCCGCGCGGTGGCCGGCGAGGTGCGGATCGACCCGGCGCCGCAGGAGGTCGGCTGGAGCGTGCCGCTCGACACCGACACCGAGCACGCCACCTATGACCCCGCCCAGGTGAGCGACTACTTCGCCGCGGCGACCCGGGCCGCCATGGTGCTCGCGGCGTTCCGCGCGCCGTACCGGGGCCGCGCCACCCCCGTCAACGCGTGGTGGGGCTCCTTCGACCTCGCCGTGAGCCTGTTCTCCGGCAGGCCCGCCGACCCGCCCTCGGCCAGCTTCATCATGCGCAACGCCATGGACTCCCAGGAGGTCGCCGTGGGCTGGTGGCCCGGGGACCCGCGTTATCCACGGGCGGCGTTCTACGCCTACGCGCACCCGGCCCCCGAGGGCTTCCCCGGTGCGGCCGTGGCCCCGCCGGCCGCACGCTGGGACGGGGCCCTCGCGGAATACGTTCTGGACTGGGACGATGTCCGCGCGGCGGCGGACCCGCTCGCCACGGCACTGGAGTTCGCCCGGTCGGTGTTCCGGCACGCGTGCGTGGTCTGCGAGTGGGATCCGGCCCTGGCCTCCAGCGCCGATTCGATCCCGCCGCCCATCGGCTGACCTGCGCATCTGCACCTGACGCTGGCCGCAGAAATGTCCGGCCCGGCCGCTAGGTTCGAGCCAGGAGACCCCAGGAAAGGCGGATGCCCAATGAGCACTGCGCACGCTCCAACCGGTGAACGTGCGGACCTGCTGGAGTCGCTGGCGAGGACCCGTCACTTCCTCCGGCAGACGGCCCGCGACCTGACCGACGAGCAGGCCGCGCAGCGGACCACCGCGAGCGAGCTGAGCCTGGGCGGCCTGATCAAGCACGTCACGCTGACCGAACGGCAGTGGATCCGGTTCATCCAGGAGGGGCCGTCGGCGATGGCCTGGGATCAGTCGACCGCGGGCGACTGGCTGTCCGCGTTCCGGATGGCGCCCGGGGAGACCCTCGCCGGGCTGCTCGCGGAGTACGCGAAGGCCGCGGACGAGACCGCCGGGCTCGTGACCGGGCTGCCCGACCTCGACGCCGCGCAGCCGCTGCCCGAGGCGCCCTGGTTCCCGCCCGGTACCCGCTGGTCGGCACGCCGCGTGCTGCTGCACGTGATCGCCGAGACGGCCCAGCACGCCGGGCACGCCGACATCATCAGGGAGTCCCTCGACGGCGCCAAGTCGATGGGCTGACCCCGCCGGGTCGCGCCGGGCGCGATTACGGTGGGCAGCCGACCGTACCCTGCGGCCCAGCGCGGGCTAGAGCTGGCCGACGTCGGTGACCCGGAGCACCGCCGTGCCTGCCTCGTCCGAGGCCGCGAGGTCGACCACGGCGCTGATGCCCCAGTCGTGGTCCCCGGCCGGGTCGTCGAGGATCTGCCGCACCGACCAGCGGCCGGGCTGCTCGTCGATGATCAGCAGCGCGGGGCCGCGGGCGTCGGCACCGGTGCCGATCTCGTCGTGGTCAGCGAAGTACGGTTCGAGGGCGTCCGCCCACGCCCCGGCGTGCCAGCCCGCCTCGCCGTCCAGCTCGCCCAGGTCCGCGTACCGCTCCAGGGCGGCCAGCTCGACCCGGCGGAACAGCGCGTTGCGGACCAGCACCCGGAAGGCCCGCCGGTTCCCGGTCACCGGCGGCGGCCGGTCGTCCAGCGGAGCCGCCTGCTCCTGCGCCGGGCTGCGCAGCCGCTCCCACTCGTCGATCAGGCTGGAGTCGGTCTGCCGGACCAGCTCCCCCAGCCACTCGATCAGGTCGGTGAGCTCCTCGGTCCTGGCCTCCTCAGGGACGGTCTGCCGCAGCGCCTTGTAGGCGCTGGCCAGGTACCGCAGCACGATCCCCTCGGAACGGGCCAGCCCGTAGAACCCGACGTACTCGGTGAACGTCATCGCCCGCTCGTACATGTCCCTGGCCACGGACTTGGGCGACAGCTCGTGGTCGGCGACCCAGGGGTGGCCCCGCCGGTACATCTCGTAGGCGGCGCCCAGCAGGTCGGCGAGCGGCTTGTCGTAGCTGACGTCGTCGAGCAGCTCCATCCGCTCCTCGTACTCGATGCCGTCCGCCTTCATCTGCGCCACGGCCTCGCCGCGCGCCTTGAACCGCTGCGCCGCCAGCAGCTCACGCGGGTCGTCCAGGGTGGCCTCGATGACCGACACCACGTCCAGCGGGTACCCGGGTGAGTCCCGGTCCAGCAGCCCGATGGCGGCCAGCGCCAGCGGCGACAGCGGCTGGTTCAGCGCGAAGTCGTCCTGCAGGTCCACGGTCAGCCGCCAGCGGCGGCCCTGCTCGTCCGGCGCCGCGAGCCGCTCCACCACGCCGCCGGCCAGCAGCGCGCGGTAGATGGCGAACGCGCGCCGGATGTGGCGGCGCTGCGCGGCGGGCGGCTCGTCGTTGTCGGTGAGGAGGTGCCGCATGGCGGCGAACGCGTCCCCCGGCCGGCCGATGACGCCCAGCAGCATGGCGTGACTGACCACGAAGCTGGACTGCAGCGGCTCGGGCTCGGCCGCCACCAGCCGCTCGAACGTCGGCCTGCCCCAGGAGACGAACCGGTCCGGCGGCTTCTTCCGCACCACCTTGCGGCGCTTCTTCGGGTCGTCGCCGGCCTTGGCCAGCGCCCGCTCGTTCTCCACGACATGCTCGGGGGCCTGCACCACCACCGCACCGGACGAGTCGAAGCCGGCCCGCCCGGCCCGGCCCGCGATCTGGTGGAACTCGCGCGCCTGCAGCAGCCGGGCCCTGGTCCCGTCGTACTTGGACAGCGCGGTGAACAGCACCGTGCGGATCGGCACGTTGATGCCGACGCCGAGGGTGTCCGTGCCGCAGATGACCTTGAGCAGGCCCGCCTGGGTGAGCGTCTCCACGAGCCGGCGGTACCGGGGCAGCATGCCCGCATGGTGCACGCCGATGCCGTGGCGGACCAGCCGCGACAGCGTCTTGCCGAAGCCCGCGGTGAACCTGAAGCCGCCGATCAGGTCGGCGATGGCGTCCTTCTCGGCGCGGGTGCACACGTTGATGCTCATCAGCGCCTGCGCCTGCTCCACCGCCGCCGCCCGGGTGAAGTGCACCACGTAGACCGGAGCCTGGCCGGTTTCCAGCAGCTCGGTGAGGGTCTCGTGCAGCGGGGTGAGCACGTAGGAGTAGACCAGCGGCACCGGGCGTTCCACGGAGCTGACCACGGCGGCCGGCCGGCCGGTGCGCCGGGTGAGGTCGCGCTGGAACCGGCTGACGTCGCCGAGCGTGGCCGACATCAGCACGAACTGCGCCTGCGGCAGCTCGATCAGCGGCACCTGCCAGGCCCAGCCCCTGGCCGGCTCGGCGTAGAAATGGAACTCGTCCATCACCACCTGGCCCACGTCGGCCGCCGCGCCCTCGCGCAGCGCGATGCTGGCCAGTACCTCCGCGGTGCAGCAGATCACCGGTGCCGTGGCGTTGACGCTGGCGTCGCCGGTCATCATCCCGACGCTGGCGGGCCCGAAGATGTCGCACAGGGCGAAGAACTTCTCCGACACCAGCGCCTTTATCGGCGCGGTGTAGAAGCTGCGCACGCCCTGGGCGAGGGCGGCGAAGTGCGCGCCCGTGGCGATCAGGCTCTTCCCGGACCCGGTCGGGGTGCTCACGATCACATGGGCACCCGAGACGATCTCGATCAGGGCTTCCTCCTGGTGCGGGTACAGGGTGAAGCCCTGCTCCCCCGCCCAGGCGGCGAAGGCGTCGAACACCGAGTCGGGGCCGGCCTGTGCCGGAAGCTGGTCGATGAGCGTCATGGTCCTTCCATCGTGCCTGCAGTGGGCTGGCTGCCTGCCGCCGGGTGTCGATTCCGGCGGCCGCTATTCGTAAACAACAAGACGAGCCGGTATGGTCCCGGCCCAGACGAAGGGAGCGCAGCATGAAGCAGTACCTGCTCGCCGTGTACAGCGCCGAGGCGGCCGGGGAGGACGCCCCACCGGCCGAGGAGATGCAGCGGGCCTATCAGGCGGTCGATGCCTTCAACAGCGAGCTGCAGGCGGCAGGGCGCCTGGGTGTTCGCCGGCGGCCTGCACCCGTCGTCCACCGCCACGGTCGTCCGGGCCCAGGGCGGCCAGGTGGTCACCACCGACGGGCCGTACGCGGAGACCAAGGAGCAGATCGGCGGCTTCTGGGTGATCAAGGCCGCCGACCTGGACGCGGCCCTGGACTGGGCGGCCAAGGGCTCGGCCGCCTGCCGGCTGGCCGGTGGAGGTCCGCCCGTTCCAGGAGGAGCCGGAGTAGGCGTGCCGGGAGCAGCGCAGCGGGACGGGGACCAGGTGGGGCCGCCACTTGAGCGCGCGTACCGGGAGAGCTACGGGCGCGCCCTCGCGACCCTGGTCCGCGTCTTCGGCGACATCGATCTCGCCGAGGATGCGGTGGCCAGAAGCCTTCGCCGTGGCCGCCAGCGATGGCCGGACAGACCGGGGTGCCGCCCAACCCCGGCGGCTGGATCGTCACCACGGCCCGCAACAAGGCGCTGGACCGGCTGCGGCGGGAGTCGTCCCGGCACGGCCGCGAGGCGGAGGCGATCCGCATGCTGGCCGGCGCCGGGCCACCGGAGGAGGCAGCATCCGTGCCCGATGACCGCCTGCGGCTGATCTTCACCTGCTGCCACCCGGCGCTCGCGGCCGAGGCCCAGCTCGCCCTGACGCTGCGGCTCATCGCCGGGCTGCAGACCCCCGAGATCGCGCGCGCCTTCCTGGTGCCCGAGGCGACGGTGGCGCAGCGGCTGGTCCGGGCCAAGCGGAAGATCCGCGATGCGGGAATCCCGTACCGGGTGCCCGCGGGACGCGGAACTGCCCGACCGGCTCCCCCTCGTGCTGGCGGTCATCTACCTGGTCTTCAACGAGGGGTACACCGCCTCGGCCGGCGACGACCTGATCCGCGGCGAGCTGTGCGACGAGGCGATCCGCCTGGCCCGGTTGCTGGCCGGGCTGATGCCCGATGAGCCCGAGGCGCTGGGGCTGCTGGCCCTGCTGCTGCTGACCGGCGCCCGGCGCCCGGCCCGCACCGGCCCCGGTGGCGTCCTGGTGCCGCTGGCCGACCAGGACCGGGCCCGGTGGGACCGGGCCATGATCGCCGAGGGCCAGGACCTGGTCCGGGCGTGCCTGCGGCGTAACCAGCCCGGCCCCTACCAGATCCAGGCCGCGATCGGCGCCGTGCACGGCGATGCCACCGTCGCGGCGGACACCGACTGGGGGCAGATCCTCGCGCTGTATGACCAGCTCATGGTGGTGGCCCCGACGCCCGTGGTGGCCCTCAACCGGACCGTGGCGCTCGCCGAGGTGCACGGCCCGGCCGCCGCGCTCGGCGAACTCGGCCGGCTCAGCCTGGACGGCTACCACCTGTTCCACGCGACCCGCGCTGACCTGCTGCGCAGGCTCGGCAGGCGGGAGGAGGCCGCGGCCGCCTACGAGGCGGCCATCGCGCGTGCCGCCAACGGCGCGGAGCGCTCGTTTCTCCGGCAGCGCCGGGACAGCCTCTGAACACCGCCGCGTTCGTGCTGAACCCGGCCCGGGTCCGCGGCGCGGCGCGGGTCGCCGCCCGCTGCGCCGCCGCCGCGCAGAGCGCCGGCTGGGACGGGGTGCTGCTGGAAACCACCGCCGGCGACCCCGGCACGGAACTGGCCCGCCAGGCGGTCGCCGCGGGCGCCCGGCTGGTCTTCGCCGTCGGCGGTGACGGCACCGTCCGGGCCTGCGCGCAGGCCCTGGCGGGCACGATGGTCCCGCTGGCGATCGTGCCGCGGGGCACCGCCAACCTGGCCGCGCGTGCCCTGGGCATCCCAGCCAGGCTGGATGCCGCGCTGGCGTGCGGGTTCGGCGGGCACGAACGGCGCATCGACCTCGCGATGGCCGACGGGATCATCTTCGCCGCGATGGCCGGGCTCGGCACCGACGCGGCGGTGGTCGGCGCGACCCCTGCCAGGCTCAAGACCAGGGCCGGGTGGCTTGCCTATGTCCCGGCGGGCGCCTGGCACGCCCACGGCCGCCACGCGGCCTTCGGCATCAGCCTCGACGGCGTGCCGCTGGAGATCAGCGCCCGCTCGGTCGTGGTCGGCAACGCCGGCCTGCTGCCCGGTGGCTTCACGCTGCTGCCGGCTGCCCGGCTCGACGACGGCGAGCTGGATGTCGCCATCCTCGCACCGTCCTCGCCGCTGGGCTGGGGCGTCGTGGGGTACCGGGTGCTGACCGCCAGCCGGCGTGACGACCGGCGGCTCGCCCGGTACCGGGCCCGCCGGGTCGAGATCCATGCCGACCGGGAGCTGCCGCGGCAGGTCGACGGTGAGGTGATCGAGCCCGGGCGGGCGCTTACCGTGACGGTGCTGCCCGCGGCCCTGCTGGTCCGGGTGCCCGGCCCGGCGCCAGTCAGGGTCGCGGGACCGGCGCTGGCCGGGATGCCGGGCCCGGCCTGAGCGCGTGCCCCGCCGGGGCGCCTGGCCGCGGGCTAGGATTCCCCGGAAGGGGACGGCGGTGGCGAAAGATGCCCATCCGGGGAGTTGGCACGCCGGTCGGCGGCGCGCTGGGCAGGGACGCCGAGCTGGGCCGGATCGAGGCCTGGCTGGCTGTCGGCAGCGGCCCGGCCGGGCCGCAACTTGTCCTGGTCATCGAGGGCGAACCGGGGATCGGCAAGACCACGCTGTGGGTCGAGGCCACCGGCCGGGCCCGCGACGCGGGCTGGCACGTGCTGTCGTGCCGGCCGGCCGCCTCCGATGCCGGGCTGCCCCACGTCGACCGGCTCGGCCCGCACCCGGATCTCATCCTGGAAGGCATGGCCAGGGCCGTGCTCGGCCTGGTGGAGCTGTCGGCCGGGAACCTCACCGAGGCCGACCGGCAGCTCATCAGGGCCGACGAGATCGAGCAGTGGGCGCACAACCGGGAGCCCGCCACCAACCGGTTCCACGGCGACCATGCCGAGGCGGTGATCGGGCTCGGTGACCTCGACCGCGCCGAGGTGCTGGTGCGGCGGATGGAACAGCGGGCGGAGGCGCTGCCCCGGCCGTGGATCCTGGCGGTCTCGGCCCGGTCCCGCGGGCTGCTCAGCGCCGCCAGCGCGCGCTGGCGGCGCACGAGACCCTGGACATGCCCGCCGAGCTCGGCCGCACCCTGCTCGCCCTGGGCCGGCTGCACCGCCGCCGCAACGAGCGCCAGCGCGCCCAGCAATGCCTGGGCCGGGCCGCCGCGGTGTTCGATGCGGCCGGGGCACCGCTGTGGGCGGCGCTGGCCCGCGAGGAACTCGGCCGCGCCCAGGGCCGCCGCGGCAGCGCCAACCGGCTCACCCCCACCGAGCTGCAGGTGGCCGAGCTGGCCGGGGCCGGGCTGCGGAACTCCGAGATCGCCGCCCGGATGTTCCTGTCCGGCAAGACCGTCGAGGCCAACCTGTCCCGGATCTACCGCAAGCTCGGCGTCCGTTCCCGCACCGAGCTCGCCGCGAAGATCCCCGCGCAGGGCACGGCGGAGGCGCCGCAGCCGTAGCGGTTTCCCGACGCGACGCACCGGCCCCGGGCAGGCCGACGGTGGTGCAGGGGCGGTAACCCCGGCGGCTGCCCGCCGGGCCTTATCCCGGCGGGCAGCCAGGCCTATCCACCGCCCGGCTTGGGTAGGTATGGTGCCAGCACGCCTACGATTCCCCCTCGCCCGGCCCGGATGTGGTCTGTGCTCGCCATCGCCACGCTCATCACCTGGCTCATCGCCGGCGCCGCCGGGATCTACATGTTCGGCACCTGGCTCTCCCACGGCGGCCCCGGCCACCAGCGCGCCCGCAGCGACGGGCTCCCCCCGGCGGTGATCTTCACCCATCTCGGCTTCGGCGCCCTCGGTTTCGCGGCGTGGGCCAGCTACGTGGTGACCGGCCGTGACTGGCTGGCGTGGACCGGGGTGGGGCTGCTGATGCCCGGCATCGGGCTCGGCATCTGCACCGTGACCCTCTGGGCGCCCTACCCGACCCTGCCCGGGCGCGGCACACAGGTCAGCGGCGACGCCGGCCCAGGTGGCGCCGGTCCGGCCACCGGGATGCTCGCCGCACAGCCGGAGAACGCGATCGGCGGCAGGCTCACCGACGAGGGGCTCGCCAGGGCCCTCTCCAGCGAGGCGCAGGCCAGCAGGTTCATCAACGAGGCGCTGGCCAGCCTGCCCGCGCAGCAGGCGCCCGCACGCAAGTCCCGGCGCCACCTCGAACCGCTGATCCCGGTCGGCCACGGCATAGCCGCCGTGGCCACCTTCGTGCTCGCGGTGACCACCGCCATCAGCGCGCGTTAGGGTTCGGCCTCCGCAAGGGTGGCACTGCCGCCGTGGCTGTCCGGCGCCCCGGCGCTGACCCCTACCGCGGTACATGCTCCGGGCGCCCGGCACGCCACCCCGTTCAGCTGGCTGCCGGCGTTCGCGGGGCTGGCAGTCGGCTGGACGGACCACGCGGTGCCGTCCCATACCTCCGCCAGGGTCCGCTGGTCACCCGAGTTGGTGACGTAGAACCCGACGGTGGTGCACGCGCTGGCCGAGACGCACGACACAGCCGACAAGCTAGCGCCGTGGGTGCTCGGGTCCGGCGCGGGCTGCACGGACCACGCGGTACCGTTCCACCGCTCGATCAGCACTGACTGGTTGCCCGAACTGTTCTGCCAGTAGCCCACGGCGGTGCACGCACTGGCCGAGACGCACGACAGGCCCTCGAGGAGGCTCTGGCGCGTACCTGCCGGGACGGGCACCGGCTGGGCGGACCATGAGGTGCCGTCCCACCGATCGGCCGCCGGGGCATCACCGGAGGAGTTGTTGCCGGTGAACCCCACGCCGACACAGTCGCTGGCCGAGACGCACGACACGCCGTAGAGGCCGTTGTCGCCCGGGCCGTCGTCAGCCGGCTTGTGGATGGACCATGAGGTGCCGTTCCACACCTCAGCGAGCGGGACAGACGGCCTGCCGCCGGTATATCCGACGGCGACACAGGACCTGGCCGTGGCGCAGGACACCGCGGTCAGCTGGTTGATCTGGGGGGTGGGCTCGCTGGGGGTCGGCTGAACCGACCACGAGGTGCCGTTCCACCGTTCGGCCAGGGTGCGGGCGGTGCGGGGGGCGGCGAAGGTGCCGCCAACCGCAGTGCACGCGGTAGCAGAGGTGCAGCTGATGCCGTCGAGGTCGTCGATGAAGCCCGGGTTGGCCGGTGTCCGCTGGGTGGCCCAGGCGGAGCCGTCCCAGTGTTGTGTCAGCGTCCCGGTGCCGCTGTCGGTGCCCGCCTGCCCGACGCTGAAGCAGTCGGCCGCGGCGGGGCAGGCCACCGCGAACAGGTCACTCTCGGTGGCGACGGCCGGGCCTGGCGCCCGCTGCAGCGACCACGAGGCACCGTTCCAGGCCTCCGCCACGGTGGCCGTGACCTGCCAGTGGGAAAGCTGGCTGCCCACCGCGGTGCAGAAGGCCGCGGACCGGCACGTCACGGCGGACAGCCTGGCCCGCGCCGCGGCCGGGTTGGGCGTGGCCTGTAGCGACCACGAGGTGCCGTCCCGGGCCTCGGCCAGCGTGAGGTGCGCTCCGGTGCCGGACTGGTAGTTCCCCACCGCGGTGCAGGCGTTCGCGGACCGGCACGACACGGCGTTGAGGTAGCTGTTCACCGCGCCCGCTGGGATGGCCGCCCGCGCGAGGGCCCACGTGGTGCCGTGCCACGTCTCGGCCAGCGCGAGGCGGCGGCCGGAGCCGTTCCGGTAGTTGCCCACGGCGACGCAGGTACCTGCGGGCGCGCAGGACACGCCGCGCAGGGTGCTCTGCGTCGCGCCCGCGGGCGCGGGGACCTGCCGCAGGGACCACGCGGCGCCGTTCCAGCGCTCCGCCAGTGGCTTGGACCGCTCGGCGGTTCCCACGGCCACGCAGGCGCTGGAGGAGGTGCACGACACGCTGGTGAGGCTGGCGTGGCGGGAGGCGGCCGGGCCGGGCGTCGGCCGGATCGACCAGGACGTGCCGTTCCACGCCTCGGCCAGGGTCTGGCTCCTCCTGAAACCGCCGGAGTACCCCACGGCGGTGCAGGAACTCACCGACGTGCAGGACACGCTGGCCAGGCTGGTGGATGTGCTGTGCGCCGGGTTGGGCGTCCGCTGGATCGACCACGAGCCGCCGTGCCACACCTCGGCCAGGGTGCGGTAGGTGACGTAGGCGTTGTCGTAGGTTCCGACGGCGACGCACTCGCTCGCCGAGGCACACCAGACACCGAGCAGGTTCGTGTTGACCGCGCCCTTGGGAATGCGCGGCTTCAGCAACGACCAAGACGTGCCGTTCCACCGTTCGGCCAGCGGCTGGTAGAAGTTACCGTCGTTGTAGCTGCCCACCGCCAGGCAGGCCGTAGCCGAGGCGCACGAGTCCGCGGCCAGCGCGCCCTGCCGGGGCGGGAGGTCCGGCGTGTGCTGGATGTGCCACCCGCTGGCCGCGGCGCTCGCCGGTGCCGCAGCGGCGGCCGCCCCGGCCGCCAGCGTGACGGCCGTGCCGACGGCCATCAGCGTCCGGGCCAGGGCAGCCGCCCGGCCGCTCGCACTGCTCCGGGTTAAGGCCAGCCGTACCGAAACCCGCATGCCGTTGCCGCCCATGACGCCCCCCTCGAGTCCGCCCGCCCCCGGCCCACCGCACGATCGGTGTCCGCGCCCGCGCCGTACGCGCGAATCATCCCAGAGCGTAACAGCATCGCTACGCGGCATAAAGAGGCAGCAAACCCCAGCTCATCGGCGAGCCTGCCGGGCGGCTGCGCGGCCGCCCGCCGCGCGGGCCCGGCCGTCCGGGCCGGCTATCGTCGCGGCCGTGGAGCAGGTCGAGGTGGCGGTCGTCGGGGCCGGCCTGCTCGGGTCGGCGACCGCCCGGGCGCTGGCCGCGCGCGGCGTGCCGGTCGCTGCTGTTCGAGCAGTTCGGCCTGGGCCATGCCCGTGGCTCGTCGCACGGTGCCACGCGGATCTTCCGGCTACTCCTACCCCGATCCGTGTTACGTCGAGATGGCGGTGCGCGCGAGCGAGGCGTGGGCCGGCTGGCCGCTGACGCTGGCGAGGAACTGCTGGTGCGGACCGGCGGCCTGGACGCGGGCCCGGGCGCGGAGGACTGCGCGCGGCCGCTGGCCGAGTGCGGCGTGGCAGCATGCCTGGCTCACCGACGCCCAGGTACGGAACCGGTTCCCGGGGATCGGCGGCGCGGCCCGGCGAGCGGATGCTGTTCCAGCCGGACTCCGGCGTGTGCCTGGCCGGGCGCACGGTCGCGGCGCTGCAGCGACTGGCCCGCCGCGACGGCGCCGCGATCCGCGCGCGGGCCCCGGTGCTCGCGCATCGAGCCCCAGGGCGACCGGGTGCTGCTGGGCACCACGGCGGGCGAGGTCACCGCGCGGGTCGCGGTGGTCGCGGCCGGCCCCTGGGCGCAGGGCCTGCTGGCGAGCGCGCTTCCTCGGTCCGAACGCTGACGGCCACGGTGCAGCAGGTGCGCTACTTCGCGCCGCGGGACCCGGCCGCCCCGTGGCCGACGCTGATCGAGTGGTCACCGTCCGGGCTGTGCTGGTACGCGGTGCCGGCGGTCGGCGGCGCCCCCGGGGTGAAGGTGGCTGCGCACATCCCCGGCCCGCGGTGGATCCCGCGGACGGCCCGTTCGGAGATCGACCCGGCGCTGGAAGCGGAGGCGGCGGAATACGTCGCGCGACCGGCTGCCGGGCCTGGAACCGGCCGGGCTGGCCGCGGAGACCTGCCTGTACACGATGACCGCGGACGAGGACTTCGTGCTCGACCGGGCCGGGCCCGGCGTGGTCGGCGGCGGCTGCAGCGGGCACGCGTTCAAGTTCGGGCCGCTGCTCGGCGAGTTCCTGGCCGATCTGGCGCTCGGGCGGGACATCCCGGTCGCCCGGGAGCGGTTCGCGCTGCACCGGCCATCCCTGGCCGCGTCCCGTAGCCACGGCCGACCGCCTACTTCGGCGTCAGGCACCTAGACCACCCGGCACAGTCTGCTGGCTCGCGGCGCCCGACTGCCCCTGGCGCGTTCTCGTCGGTCGACAGCCCTCCGGGCGCCTCCCTCGGCCTGCCAGGGATTGCCTGGGACCGCCGCTCGCTATGCCAGCGCCCGGGTCAGGCACTTCGTGAACACGTCCGAGCCGAACGACTTGACCTGCGGCATCGCCGCGTCGCCGAGGTGCGACAGGCCGAAGATGTCCTCGATCGTGCGCAGCATCGAGTAGTGGTTGTAGTCGACGGTGCTGACCGTGCCCGGCTTGATGAACGGGGACAGCAGCACCGCGCCGACCCGGCCGCCGCCGGGCCCGCTCATGCCCGGGCTCGGCGCACGTTCGGGTGCGACGGCGACTTGCCCGAGGTCTCGCCGCAGCAGGCCGTGGCTGGTGCTGCCCTCGTCGAAGGTGATCATGATGAGGCCGTCCTTGTAGGCGGGCGAGTGCATGATCTCCGGGACCCAGATCTGCAGGAACCCGTTGATCTCGGTGAGGCCGCCCGGGTCGCCGTCGGCGCACGGCGCGTCGTGGCCGTCCATGCACAGGTTCGGCGACAGCCAGGAGAAGTTCGGCGTGGTGCGACGCCTTGGACAGGTCCGTCAGCAGCGGCTGGAACGACAGGATGTGCGCGTCGCAGTAGGCCTGGTTGCCGATCACCGACTCGAAGTACATGAAGCCCTCGTGCCGGGCCGCGAACTGGTCGGCGGCGGTGGCGCCCTCGGTGTCGTCGGGCTTGCCGACCGTCGGGGTGGCCGCAGGCCGGGCCCTGCTTGGTCATCGTGGTGTGGTCGCGGCTCGGCTGGTTGCCCATGTCCTGGAGGTAGGCCTTCCAGGTCAGGTGGGCGGCCGACAGCTGGTTGCCCAGGGTCGGGATCGACGTCGGGTAGACGCACCCGTTGCCGACCAGCTGGTCGAACGGCTTCTCGATCATGTTGGCCGGCTTGAACCTGGTCCACACCCCGCAGTCGTTCTGCGTGGCGTGGTCCGGGGCCTGCCCGCTGATCTGGGCGACGTAGTTGTCGAGGCTGTCGTGGCCGACGCGAAGTAGTTCTTCAGCAGGGCGCCCTCTGACCGCAGGATCACCGCCAGGTACGGGTCGGCCGACGGGTCGCCGAAGCTCTGGCGGAAACCCTCATTCTCCAGTTCGATGACCCAGACGTGCTTGATCGGGGGCAGCTGGAACGGCCCTGGGGCGTGGTGCCCGCGGTGCGCCATTCCCGCCCAGGCCAGCGAGCCGGAAGCACGGCCGCGGTGGCGGTGACCGCCAGCCGTCCCCGGTGGCGCAGCAGATGCCGGATGTGCACTCGTTCCTCCTCGCGAGAGCGTCGTCCCGGCAGCACTGCACAGCGTTCCGGCGGGACGGCACGGGCAGTCGCGAGCAGGCTCGCAGGGGCCGCTGAACAACTCATGACACCGGCGTAGCCGGGGGCACACACCAGGCGAAACGGTTCACGCCACGCGACGGCGGATCAACCGGGCGTTCCGGGCCGGTCACGCCGTGCGGTGCCGGATCAGGCGTACGGCCGGTCACGCCGTGCGGTGCCGGATCAGGCGTACGGCCGGTCAGGCCGCGCGGTGCCGGACCAGCCAGACGGTCGCGGCGCCGAGCAGCAATGCCAGGGCCAGCAGCCAGCCGCCCTCGATGAGCTGGAAGTGCCAGAACCGGCTCTCCGGCTGGTAGCTGATCCACTCGGTGTAACCGCTCCGCGCCAGCCGGGCCTGCAGCGCGCTCGTCGTGGCGGTGGCACCCTTCAGCTGGAACAGCAGCGCGTGCAGCGCCGACAGGTTGACCGGCCCCCCGCCGGGCCCGCTCCAGCGAACGTGGACCCAGGCGCGGGCCGGCACGGTGGCCGCCCCGTGGCCGAGGGCCTTCACGGTGATCGCGGCCTGGTACCGCCAGCGCAGATCCGTCGCGGTGGCGATGGCGAGCCCGGCCCAGGCCACCATGGCCGCCGCCATGGCCGGCACGGTCCGCCGGATCGCCACGCCGGCGAACGCGCCGAGGGCGAAGGCGATCAGCGTCCAGGCCGGGAAGACGATCCCGGTCAGCGCGAAGACGTTGGGCGCCATCAGGCTCCAGCCCTGCGCGAAGAACGGCGCGACCCACCAGGAGAGCGTCAGGCTGGTGGCCCCCGCGGCAACGGTCACCACCGCGGCGACCAGCACCAGCTTGGCGATCGCCCACCGGGTCCGGCCGGTGCCCTGGGTCCAGGCGAACCGGAACGTGCCGGTCTCCAGCTCGCGGGCCAGCAGCGGCGCCCCGGTGAACACGCCCACGAACAGCGGCACGATCTGCATGAGGACGAGCCCGTTGTTGCGCCAGACGTCGTAGTCGTTGTTGAACACCCCCACCGCCGCGGCGCACCGGGCACCGGTGAATGTGTGGCAGGTGTCGAGGCCGAGGCTGCTCAGCGCCGAGCGCATGTGCAGCCCGGTGACCAGCATGTAGCCGATCATCACGGCGAGCACGCCGCAGGCTCCGGCGAGCGCGGCACGGTGCTGCCGCCAGGTGACCCAGCCCATGCCGAACCGGGGAGCCGAGCCCAGCGGGGCGGGCGGATGTGCGGTTGTCGCCATCGAAGCGCTTCTCCTCGTTCCTCAGGCGGCCTTGGTGCGGACCAGCCAGACGGTGCCCGCGAGCAGGATCAGCGACAGCGCGAGCAGCCAGCCGCCCTCGATGAACTGGAAGTGCCAGTACCTGCTCACCGGCTGGTAGCTCCACCACTGCGCGTAGTGGTGGGCAGAGAGGTAGGCCGTCGCCGCGTTCGGGTTCTTCGAGTTCTGCACGGATTCCGGCGCGCGCGCCATCACGTTCTCGATCGTCTGCTGGCTCACCGGCTTGCCGTTCGGGCCGGTGTACCACTGGGCCCACGACCAGTTGTTGGCGAAGCCGGGGGTGCTGGCCTTGGCGTTCCCGGCGACCAGCGGCGCCTGGTAGTGCTTGCGCAGAAACATGAACGTCGCGAAGAAGAGCCCGGTCCAGGCGGCCATCGCGGCGGCCATGGCGGGCACCGTGCGCCTGATCAGCGCCCCGGCGGCCACGCCGAGCGCGAAGGCCAGCAGGGTCCACGCCGCGAAGTCCACCCCGCGCAGGTCGAACAGCTGCGGCGCGAGCGCGCCGTCCAGGCCTTGGGCGAACCACGGCTGGAAGTACCAGGAGAACAGCAGGCTGAACGCTTCGGCCGCCGCGGTCACCACGATCGGCGAGCAGCGCCAGCTTGGTCGACCGCCCAGCGCGTCCGCCCGCACCCCTGGGTCCAGGCGAACCGGAACGTCCCGGTCTCCAGCTCCCGCGCCAGCACCGGCCCGCCGACGAACACCCCGACGAGCACCGGGACCACCTGCAAGAAGCCGGTCATGGTCTGCGCGGTGGGGTAGTAGTCGCTGGTGAACAGGTTCCTGGTCAGCCCGCAGGCCGCGGACCTGGCCGGGTGGCAGGACGTCACGCTGGCGTAGCCGCTGTGGATCTTCAGGCCCATGACCAGCAGGTACAGGCCCAGGCCGCCGAGCAGCACGGCCACCCCGGCCAGCGCCACCCGGTGCTGCCGCCAGGTGACCCAGACCAGCCTGGTCCACGGCACCGGGCGCGGCCGGGCGGCCGGCGGCGCGGGCGCGGTGACGGCGGTCATGCCGGGATCCCGCTGTCGTGCGCTGCCCGCGCCGCGGGCCTCACCGGCCCCGGCAGCGCGGCGGCGCCCGGCTCGCGCAGGTAGGCCAGGACGAGTTCCTCCAGGCCCACCGGGTGGGCTTCCCAGCCGGACGGCGCCGGCTCGGCCGCCCCTTTGTTCCTGACCAGCAAGTGCGCCACGGTCTCCGGCGCGGCGGGCATAGCACCACCGCCAGCCGTTCGGCCACATCGTCGGCTGCCGCCGCCGGGCCGGTCAGCGTGCTGTGCCCGGCCAGCAGTCCCTCTACCTCTCCCGGCCACCTGCACCTGGCCGTGGGACAGCACGATCAGGTAGTCGGCGACCCGCTCCAGGTCGGCGATCACGTGCGAGGACAGCACCACCGACAGCCCGTCCTCGGCCACCGCCGCCATGAGCGAGGCCATGAAGTCGTGCCGGGCCAGCGGGTCGAGGCTGGCCAGCGGCTCGTCGAGGACCAGCAGCCGGGGCCGCCTGGCCACCGCGACGGTGAGCGCGAGCTGGGCCTGCTGGCCGCCGGACAGCTTGCCGACCTTGCGGTCCAGCGGGATGCCCAGCTCCTTCAGCCGGGTCTCGGCGCGCTGCTGGTCCCAGCGCCGGTTCAGGTTCCGGGTCAGGTGCAGCATGTCGGCCACGGACAGGTTCTTGTACAGCGGCGCGTCCTGGGCCACGAACGCGATCTGGTCCAGGGCGGCCGGCGACCCGGCGGGCTCGCTGCCCAGCACCGTGATCCGGCCGGTGGTCGGCGTGGTCAGGCCGACCGACATGTGCAGCAGCGTGGTCTTGCCCGCGCCGTTCGGGCCGACCAGCGCCACGACGTAGCCGGCCGGGATCACGAGCGCGGCGTCCTTCAGCGCCCAGGTCCGCCCGTAGCGCTTGCCGAGCCCGGAGGTCTCGATGACGTTCATGCCACTCCCTCCGAGGTACCTGCCTGGCTGCGGCCGCCGTCACGGGCGCCAGGCACCGGGGTCTCGCCGCGACGGTCATGGCGCTGCTGTTCCGGGGGGACGACCCCCCGATCCCCCCCGAAGTCCCGCAGCGCGCTGGTGAACAACGCGACCATCCCCGGCCTCGTCCAGCCCGGCGGAGTCGGCGCTGCGCAGCCAGGCCAGCAGGGTCTTGCGCAACGCGGTCAGCTCGGGCAGCCCGACGGTGCCCGGGGTGCCCCGCACGAACGTGCCCTGCCCCGGCCGGCCGGCCGCCAGGCCCCGGTGTTCCAGCTCGCGGTAGGCCTTCAGCACCGTGTTCGGGTTGATGGCCAGCGAGCTGACCACCTCCTTGACGGTGGGCAGCCGGTCCCCCTGGCCCAGGTAACCGAGCCGGAGCGCGTGCTCGACCTGCTGCACGAGCTGCAGGTAGGTCGGCACGCCGCTGGCGCTGTCCAGCCGGAAGACGATCGGCGAGGCCGATCCGCGCTCCCCCGGCCCGCGCCGGCGCTCGATCTGTTTATCTATAGTCATAGGTAAATGATATGAAGGCCGGCGCCACTGTCAAGCGCGGCTACACTGCCGCAGGTGGCAGCCCAGTTCGACAGCGATCCCTACCGAGCGCCTGCTGATGCGGCGCTGGCGGGACGCCGACCGCGGGCCGTTCGCGGCGATGAACGCCGACCCGGAGGTCATGCGCTACTTCCCGGCCGCCCTGGACCGCGCGGCCAGCGACGGCTACATCGACCGGATGGAGGCCCTGTTCCAGCGCCAGGGGTTCGGGCTGTGGGCGCTGGAGGAGGCGGCGACCGGCCGGTTCCTCGGGCTCACCGGGCTGAACCCGATGCCACCGGGCGTGCCCGGCGCGGGCGGCATGGAGGTGGGCTGGCGGCTGGCCGCGCACGCCTGGCACCAGGGGTTCGCCACCGAGGCAGCCACCGCCGCGGTCGGTGTGGGTTTCGGCGGGGCCGGGCTGGCCGAGATCTGGTCCATGACGGCCGTCAGCAACGAACCGTCCCGGGCCGTGATGCGGCGGCTTGGCATGACGCTGCAGGCGTACTTCGACCACCCGAGGATCGAGCCCGGCCACCCGCTGCGCCCGCACGTGGCCTACCGGCTGGGCCGCCCGGCGACACAATGAGAACGTTTGCGGCAAATGCTGGCCGGCCTGTCTGGTGCGCAATAGTGTCGGACCATGAGCGAAACGTTGCCGTTGTTCCCACTCGGCACGGTGCTCTTCCCCGGCCTGCTGCTGCCGCTGCACATCTTCGAGGAGCGCTACCGGCAGCTCGTCCGTGACCTGACGGCGGGGCCGGAGCCGCGCCGGTTCGGCGTGATCGCGATCCGCCAGGGCCGCGAGACGGGCGTGGACGGGATCCAGGCGCTGCACGAGATCGGCTGCACCGCGACGCTGCGCCAGGTCAAGGAGCTTGACGACGGCCGGTACGACATCGTCACGGTCGGCGCGGAGCGGTTCCGGCTGGTGAGCGTGGACGACTCCAGGCCCTACCTGCAGGGCGAGGTGGACCTGCTCACCGAGGAGACCGGCGAGGCGACCGCGGCGGCGCCAGGCGGCGCGGGTGGTCCGGGACGGGTTCCGCGCGTACCTGAGTGCGCTCGCCGAGCGCGGCGTCACCCAGATCAGCGCGCCCGAGCTGCCCGACGACCCGGTCACCCTGTCCTACCTGGTCGGCGCGTCGATGATCATCGACCTCAGCGACCAGCAGACGCTGCTCGCCGAGCCCGACGCGCTGCACCGGCTGGTCGCCGAGCGCACCCTGCTGTCCCGCGAGCTGACCATGCTGCGCACCCTCACCGCCACGCCGGCCCGGACCTGAGGAACTCCCCCTACAGTTCCAACTGAGTGGCTCCTACTTCAGCCGTGCCGCCCCTGGCGTCGCCGCCGGGCGCTGCGCGACGATGGGGCCAGCCCGTACGGCAGAGGAGCCCGATGATCTTCATCACCGCCAAGTTCCAGGTACTGCCCGAGCACGCCGACGCCTGGCCGCAGATCTCCGCCGAGTTCACCGAGGCGACCCGCGCCGAGCCGGGCTGCCTGTGGTTCGACTGGTCCAGGAGCGTGGCGGACCCGGCCGAGTATGTGCTGGTCGAAGCGTTCCGCGACGGCGATGCCGGGGCCGCGCACGTCCAGTCCGAGCACTTCAAGACCGCCCAGCGGACGCTGCCACCCTTCCTCGCGCGGACACCGAAGATCGTCAACATGACCCTGCCGCAGGACGACTGGTCCCTGCTCGGCGAGATGGCGATCCCCGAGGGCCGCTGAGAACCGGGGGGCGGCTGGGCGCACGCCGGCCGGGGGTGATTGTCTGGTCCCTGACGCGATGCGAAAGGGGCTTACATCATGGTCGGCACAACGCGCCCGGGACCGGTGCTGATCACCGGCTGCTCGTCGGGGATCGGCCGCGCGGCGGCGCTCAGCCTGCACCAGGCGGGCTTCACCGTGTACGCGACGGCCCGGCACACCAGCGCCCTCGCCGAGCTGGGCGCCCTCGGCCTGCGCACGCTGACGCTGGATGTCACGGACGAGGAGTCCATGACGCAAGCCGTGGCCACCGTCGAAGCCGACGCCGGAGCGGTCCGCGTGCTGATCAACAACGCGGGCTACGGGCTGTACGGGCCCGTCGAGCAGCAGCCGATGGCCGAGATACGGCGCCAGTTCGAGACCAACTTCTTCGGCCTGGTCCGGTTGACCCAGCTGGTCCTGCCCGGGATGCGCCGCCAGGGGCGGGGCCGGATCCTGAACGTCTCCTCGATGGGCGGCCGGATCACCCTGCCCGGCGGGGCGTTCTACCACGCATCGAAGTACGCGGTCGAGGCGCTCAGTGACGCGCTGCGGATGGAGGTCGCGCAGTTCGGCATCGACGTCGTGCTGATCGAGCCGGGGCCGGTGAAGACACCGTGGAACGACGTGGCCGCCGCGTCGCTGTCGACGGCCGCGCCCGCCGGTGGGGCGGTGCCGGCCGGCGGGGCGGCACCGGTCGCGGGCCCGGATGGCGGGCTGCCCGGCCCGGCGCCAGCCGCGGACGGCGATCCGTACCGGGCGTACAAGGCCGCGGTCGCCGCCTCGTTCGCCCGGACCCAGGCGGGCCTGATGGGGCGGCTCGGCTCCACCTCGGAGGACATCGCCAGGGTCATCACGCAGGCGGTCACCGCGCGGCGGCCGCGGGCCCGGTACCTGATCAACCCGGTGGCCAAGAGCATCGTGGCGGTGAACCGGATCCTCCCGGCGCGCGCCTACGACTCGGTGCTGCGCCGCCAGTACGGCCTCCCCCGCTGACCCACTCCGGCTTCCTTCGCCCGCTGACCCCGGCCGGCTTCCTCCGGCCGCCGATCCCGGCCGGCTTCCTCCGGCCCGCTGACCCCGGCCGGCAAACCTGACCCGCTGGACGGCTACCGCGGCGGCGCCGGCCTCGCGAGAATGGTGCCCGTGGGAATGCGCATCCAGCAGGCCGGGGCGGCCACGGCGCCGGTGGTGGTGCTGCTGCACGGCTCGGGGCGGGCGGGGCGCATGTGGGGCCCGGCACTGACCGGCCTGTCCGGCGGGTGGCATGTCCTCGCCCCGGACCTGCCGGGATTCGGCCGGTCCCCGGGGCCGTTCACGGTCGCGGGCGCGGTCCAGGCGGTGGGCGACATGATCGCGGTGCAGACCGCGCCGGTGCACCTGTGCGGCCTGTCGCTGGGCGGCGTGATCGCGATACGCGTCGCCGCGCAACTCGGCGCCCAGGTGGCCAGCCTGATGGTCACCGGCACCCCGGTCGTGCCGGGCCGTGACCTGCCGGCGGCGCTGCGCCGGCTCCGGCGGCTGCCGGGTCCGCTGCTGCCGTTGTTCTCCGATATCGGCGGGCGCCGGGAATGGCTGCGGATGCTCGGCGAGCTGGAACACACCGACCTGCGCGGCTACCTGCCGCAGGTCACCGCCCGCGCGATGGTCGTCTGCGGCTCCCGCGACTGGCGCGCCATGCCGGCCGCCTGCGAGCTGGCGGGCGGGCTCCCCGCCGGACAGCTCTGGATCGCACCGCACCAGGGGCACAGCTGGCCGTCCACCTCACCCGAACTCTTCCAGAAGGTCCTCACCGGCTTCATCGGCGCGGCCGCCGTGCCCGGCGACCTGGCCACTGCCGGGCGCGCCTGACCCGCCCGGCGCGAGGCGGGCCCAGGCTCAGGGGCCGCCGAGCGCCTCGGCCCACTCCCGCACCGACCAGGCCCGGATGACACCGTTCAGCACGAACGGGTCGCCGCGGGCGAACCGTTCCGCGGCCTCGCGCGTGGTGAACACGGCCAGCGCACCGCTCCGGTCGGAGTACGGCCCGATGAGCAGCAGGGTGCCTTCGGCCTGGAACTCCTGCCAGCGGGCCCGGTGCGCCGCGAAATGCACCGGCGCGGTCTGCGCGACGTCCGGCGCGGACTCGTAGATCAGCACGTACTTCATGGCGGCGGTCAGCCCGCGCCGGGCAGGACCCGCGGCTCGATCCGCTCCTCGCGCGCCTTGTCACCGTCGCGGGTGACCTGGTAGGTGCCCTTCCCCTTGACCTCGCTCAGTGTCTCGGCCAGCTCCGTGCCGCGGTACAGCAGGCCGGTCCCGTCGTCGGTGGCATAGCCGCCGGGCAGCGTCCCGTCGGCGACCAGGCCCTGGTAGAGCGGCCGGCGCTGCGCCTCGGAGTCGTAATGCACCCCGTTGGAGTACGGCAGCAGGCCCAGTCCGTTGGTCACCGGCCGCAGGTCAGGCCCGAACGAGTCCGTGGTGCCGCCGGCGTGCCAGCAGATGGAGCCCGCGGAGACCCCGGCGAGCACCACGCCCGCCTCCCACACCTGGCGGAAACTCTGGTCCAGGCCGTGCAGCCGCCACAGCGCGAGCAGGTTCGCCACGCTGCCCCCGCCGACCCAGACCACGTCCTGCTCCAGCAGCATCCCGGTCATGTCGCCGGTGCTGGGCATGGAGAACAGGCTCAGGTGGGTCACGTCGATGCCCTGCACCCGGCCCGCGTCGCTGAGCCAGGCCTGGAACCAGCGCTGGTCGCCGCCGGCCGTGCCGACGTGGCACAGCCGGGGTGCCCGGCCGGTGACGCCCGACAGTTCGATGGCATGCAGCACCAGCGGGCTGAACTCGACTTCGGTGCGGCTGCCGCGGCGCAGGCCACCGGAGGTGGCGAGGATCGTGGGAGTGTCGGCGGGCATGACAGCAAAGCCTACGTGAGCCCGCCGCGGCGTCAGGGCAGCAGCCGGTCCCAGGTGACTGTCTGATCCAGGAACTCGGGGAACTTGCGCCGCGTGTGGCGGGCGCGGGATTCGATGTGCTCGCGCATCCGCTCCCCGGCGCCGTCGGCGTCGTGCCGCGCGATCGCCGCGTAGATCTCCTCGTGGGCGCGGAGGATGGCGGCCCGGCGGTCGCCCGGGTCGTCGATCCCGATCACGGTGCCGTCGAGGATGCCGAGCACCGCGTCCACGACGTAGGCGAACAGGACGTTGCCGGACGACCAGGCGAGCACCTCGTGGAAGCGCTTGTTGCTGTCCCGGAACGCCTGGCGGTCACCGGTGCTCTCGCGCATCCGTGCGATGCTCGCGGCCAGTTCGGCGAGGTCATGCGCGCCGATGCGCTCGGCCGCGAGGCGGCTGAGCACCGGTTCCAGTGCCGCGCGGGCCTCCACGAGCATCCGGTACGGCGCCTGGTTGAGCTGCAGCAGCAGTTGCAGGGTGCCGGCCAGGTGGGCGGCCGCCGGGTTCATCAGGATGGGCCCGCCGCCGGGCCCCGGCTTGAGCGCGATCACGCCCTGGAATTCCAGCAGCCGCAGCGCCTCGCGCAGCGTGCCGCGGCCGGTCTCGTAGGTCTCCAGCATCACCCGTTCCGGCGGGAGCAGGTCACCCGGGCGCAGACCGCCGCGTCCGATGTCGCGCACGATCCGCTGCGCCACCAGCATCGCCGCCTTCGGTGGACGGCTGCCGGTCAGCGGGGAGCCACGGCGATCCGGCGCGGAACCGGGCCGCTGCGGAGCCGCCACCGCACCTCCCTGGAACGGCATCAGGGCCGGGTGAAGATGCGCCCCTCATCGCGCCTTCAACGTTACGAAACATGATCATTGATTAGGGCACGGAAAGCAATCGCGCGACGCCCGCCGGGTGCGGCGCACGCGGCAACCGGCCCACGCGGCAGCCCGGCCCACGCGGTAGGCCGGCCGGGCCGGCCCGCCCTGACCTGCCCGCGCCCCCTCGCACTGGACCGCGCGCAGCCGCAGCACGCAGAATCGGTGCCAGCGGCGGCGGCCGATGGCGGCGCCGGCATTGGGAAGGCGGTGGCATGAGCGAACTCAAGGCCGAGGTCGAACCGGCCGCGGTGGGCCTGGACGCCGGGCGGCTGCAGCGGATCGACCGGCACTTCGCCCGGTACGTGGACGACGGCCGCCTGCCGGGCTGGCTGGTCGCGGTGAGCCGCCGGGGCCGCCTGGCGCACGTGTCCTGGCAGGGGTCACGCGACATCGAAGCCGGCCTGCCGGTCGAGCCGGACACGCTGTGGCGCATCTACTCGATGACCAAGCCCGTCACCTCGGTCGCCGCGATGATGCTCTACGAGGAGGGCGCCTTCGAGCTCAGCGACCCGGTCAGCGCGTTCATCCCCGCCTTCGCCGGCGTTCGCGTCTACACCGGCGGGTCCGACCAGCGGCCGGTCACGGTCCCGGCCGCCGAACCGGTGCGGATCTGGCATCTGCTCACCCACACCGCCGGGCTCACCTACGGGTTCCTCCGGGTACACCCGGTGGACGCGGTGTACCGGGGCGCCGGGTTCGAATGGTCCGTGCCCGCGGGCATGGACCTGGCCCAGGCATGCGAGGTGTGGGCGGGCTTCCCGCTGCTGTTCCAGCCCGGGACGGAATGGAACTACTCGGTCGCGACCGACGTGCTCGGCCGGGTGGTCGAGGTCGCCTCCGGGCAGCGCCTTGGCGAGTTCTTCCGGACGAGGATCCTCGGCCCGCTCGGCATGACCGACACGGCCTTTCACGTCGACGACGACAGCGCCGGGCGGCTCGCCGCGCTGTACATGCCCGCCGCGGGTGGCAAGACCGCCCGGCTGGACACCCTGGGCCGGGTGGCGCACGGGCAGGCGCGGATCCACCTCGGCGGCTCCGGCCTGCTCGCTACGGCGGGCGACTACCACCGCTTCCTGCACATGCTGCTGGACACCCCGGGCAGCCCCGCGGGCGAACTGGACGGCGCCCGGCTGCTCAGTTCCCGCACGGTCGGCTACATGGGCCGCAACCACCTGCCCGGGGGCCTGGACCTGGAGACCTTCGGCAGGCCGCTGTACGCGGAATCCCCGTTCGCCGGGGTGGGTTTCGGCCTCGGCTTCGGCGTGGTCCTCGATCCGGTGCTCAGCCGGGTGGTGTGCTCCGAAGGCGAGCTGACCTGGGGCGGCGCGGCGAGCACCACGTTCTGGCTGGACCGGCGCGAGGAACTGGCCGTGTCGTTCTACACCCAGCTTCTGCCGTCCAGCACCTACCGGATCCGGCCGCAGCTCCGCCAGCTCGTCTACCAGGCGCTGACCGGCTGACCCAGCCGGGCGGCACCCGGTTTATTGTGCATGACGACGGATCGGGGGAATCTGATGCCGAAGATCGTCGTAGTCGGTGGCGGCCTCGTCGGGATGGCCGCCGGGATGATGCTGGCCCAGGACGGCTGCGAGGTCACCGTCCTGGAGCGGGACAACGAGGCGGTGCCCGGCTCGCCGGGGGACGCCTGGCAGGACTGGGATCGCCGCGGTATCGCGCAGTTCCGGCAGCCGCATTTCCTGCAGGCGGGCGGGAGCCACGTGCTGGCCGACGCCCTGCCCGAGGTGGCGCAGGCGCTGCGGGACTCCGGCGCGACGCGGTTCGACCTGATGGCCATGCTGCCCCCGTTCATCGAGGACCGGGCGCCACAGCCGGGTGACGAGCGGTTCGTCACCACGACCGCCCGGCGCCCGGTGATCGAGTACGCGGTCGCCAGCACCGCGCAGCGCCAGCTGGACATCCGCCGCGGGGTCACGGTCACCGAACTGCTCACCGGCGTTTCCGCCACCCGCGGCGTGCCGCACGTGGCCGGCGTGCGCACGTCCGGCGGCGAAGAACTGGCCTGCGACCTGGTCATCGACGCGATGGGCCGGCGCAGCGAACTGCCCCGCTGGCTGGCGGCGCTGGGTGCCAGGCCGCTCGCCGAGGAGGCGGAGGATTCCGGGTTCACCTACTACACGCGCTACTTCCGGTCGCCGTCGGGTGAGCCCCCGGCCTTCATCACCGGCCTGCTGACGCCGTTCGACTCCTTCTCGCTGCTGACGCTCCCGGGCGATGCCGGGACCTGGTCGGTGACCGTGTACATCTCCTCTCGCGACCAGGCGCTGAAGGACGTGCGGCACAAGGACAACTGGACCGGCCGTCGTCGCCGCCTGCCCGCTGCACGCGCACCTGCTGGACGGCGAGCCGGTCAGCGAGGTCCTCGCGATGAGCGGCATCGTGGACCGGAGCCGGCGCCTCGTGGTGGGCGGCACCCCGGTGGTCACCGGGATCCTTCCCGTCGGTGACGCGCTGTGCTGCACGAACCCGTCCCTGGGCCGGGGCATGACGATGGGGTTCATGCACGCCGCGGGCACCGCCGAGGTGGTCAGGGAACACCTGGGCGATCCGCTCGCGCTCGCCGCCGCACACGACCGGATGAGCCAGGACCGGATCATCCCCTGGTACCGGCAGACGGTCGAACTGGACCGGGAGCGCAAGCGGCAGATCGACGCATCCATCGCGGGCGCCCCCGCGGCGCCGGAGGCCGCGCCGCCCGGTCACGACGGCGGGGACGCACCCGGATTGGCGCAGATCCAGGCCGGCATGCTGTACGACGCCGACGTGTTCCGCGCCTTCCTGGAGATCATCTCGCTGCTCGCACTGCCCGCGGAGATCATGGCCAGGCCGGGCTTCGCCGAGCGGCTCGCCAAGTCCGTGGCGGGCCGCGAGGCCTTCGTGATCCCTGGCCCCTCCCGCGCGGAGCTGTTGAGCTCGCTGGCCTGACCGGTTCGGCGGCCCGGTAGCCCCAGCCTGCCGGTTCGGTGAGACGCCCGCTCTGCTTTGCTTGACGCGTGGAGGCCGCAGGGGTGAAGACCGCGTTCGTGCTCGGGGGCGGCGGGGTGCTCGGCGCTCACGAGGTGGGCATGCTCCGCGCGCTGTCCGAGGCCGGCATCGCCCCGGACGTCGTCGTGGGCACATCTGTGGGGGCGATCAACGGCGTGTTCGTGGCCGCCGACCCGGCGGGCGCCGCGGCGTGGCTGGCCGGCGCCTGGCAGGGTGAAGCGACTCCAGCAGGCCTTCAGCGAGACGATCTTCGGCCAGGTGGCCCGGCTGGCCCGCTCGGGCACGCACCTGCACTCGCTCGAACCGCTGCGCCAGATGCTCGAGGCGGCGCTGCCCGGCCCCGGCTTCGCCGACCTGCGGCTGCCGTTCCACTGCGTCGCGGCGAGCATCGAGCGGGCCAGCGCGCACTGGTTCTCCGCCGGGCCGGTCGTGCCCGCGGTGCTGGCCTCCTGCGCGGTGCCCGGGCTGCTGCCGCCCGTGGCGGTCGGCGGTGAGCACTTCTTCGACGGCGGGCTGGTGGACTCCATCCCGGTGGGCAGGGCGTCTGGCCCTGGGCGCCAGCACGGTGTACGTGCTGCACGTGGGCCGGATCGAGCGGCCGCTGACGGTGCCGCGCCGTCCCTGGCAGGTGGGCCTGGTGGCGTTCGAGATCGCCCGGCGGCACCGGTTCCACGAGGAGATGGCGGCCCTGCCCGGTGACGTCCAGGTGCACGTGCTGCCGTCCGGGGCCGACAAGCGCCCGCCGGACCTCGCCCAGCTCCGGTACCGGGACAAGACCAGCGTCGTGGCCAGCATGGAGCGCGCATTCCAGGCATCCGCGCGGTATCTCGCCGAACAGGCCTGACTGTGCTTACCTGACTGTGCTTATGTAACTGCGCCGGCCCTGATCATCCCGGTCGGCTGGGTCGGCTCGCCTGACGGCGCGGCATCGAGGACGGGAGGCGGCCATGCTCCCACCCCGGCCGATCCGCCGGCTCGTGCTCGCGCCGCTGGCGGTCGTCATCGCCGTGGCGTTCCTCGTGCTGTTTCCGCTGCTCGCACTGCTGGCGCTGATCTTCGGGGCGGTGGGGCGGTCGCGGCCGGGCCGGATGCGCGCGCTGCGGCTGCTGTTCTTCGCGCTGATCTGGCTCACCGCGGAGACGGCCGCGCTGTTCGTGTGTCTCGGCCTGTGGGTCGCCAGCGGGTTCGGCGGGCGGCTGCGCACCGAGCCGTACCAGGCCCGGCACTACGCGGTCATGCGGTGGTTCCTCGGCCGGCTGTACCGGTCGGCCACGAAGACCTTCCGGGTACGGGTCACCGTGGACGAGCCGGAACTCACCCCGGCCGAGCAGGCCGCCCGGCTGGCCCGGCCGGTCATCGTGCTCAGCAGGCACGCCGGGCCGGGCGACTCGTTCCTGCTGGTCCACCAGCTGCTCACCGTGTACGGCCGCCGCCCGCGGGTGGTCATGAAGGCGTCGCTGCAGTTCGACCCCAGCCTGGACGTGATGGCCAACCGGCTGCCGAACGTGTTCATCTCCCGCCGCCACGCCGGTGAGCGGATCTTCACCGACCAGATCGACCGGCTGGCCCGCGGCCTCGACCAGGCCGGCGCGCTGGTGATCTTCCCGGAGGGCGGCAACTGGACCCCGGGCCGGTGGCAGCGCGGCATCCGGCGGCTGGAACAGCTGGGCCGCCGCGACCTGGCCGCCCGGGCCCGGAGCATGCCCAACCTGCTGCCGCCGCGGGCCGGCGGGGCACTCGCGGCCATCACCGCCTGCCCCGGGGCCGACGTGATCTTCGTCGCGCACGCCGGCCTGGACCGGCTGGTCACCGTCGCCGATGTCTGGCGGAGCCTGCCGATGGACCAGGTCGTGCACGCGAAGTGGTGGCGCGTCCCGGTCGGGGAGGTGCCGCGCGAGGCCGACTACGAGAGCCAGGTGCAGTGGCTCTACGACTGGTGGCAGCGCATCGACGCGTGGATCACCGCGAACCGGCCGGACACCGCCGCGGCCCCGGTCCTGTCCCCCGGCCCGGCCGGGCAGGCCGGCCCCGCGGCGGACTGATTCAGCGCCTGCCCGGCCACGGGCTGGGTCACCGCGCCGGCGTGCTCACGGCGCGGGCAGGGTCGCGGCCAGGCGCTGGGTGCCCGCCATCCCGGTGATCGCCGCGGGCTGGTCCTGCGCCGCGAACAGCCGCCAGCGCGCGGTCAGCCGGACGGCCGCCCCGCCGTAACGGACCGACAGATGCGCGGTCACCCAGCCTGAGGACGGGTCCCAGCGGGCGGTGCCATCGGTCCGGGCGCCGGTGACCCAGGCCACGTCATGCAGCGTGACCGCAATCCCGTGCCCGGAGCTGAACGTCACCGTGCCGCCGCGCAGCCCCCGGTCGCGGTCCCCGCTCAGCAGCGGGAACCGGCTCAGCTCGTCGGCGGCGCTGGCCAGCGCGGCCGCGGCGGCCTGCCTGGCGGCGCGGCCCGCGGCGTTGCCGGGCGCGGGCGTGGCCGGTGCCACGCCCGCCAGGCGCAGCGGGTAGGCGCCGACCGTGTGCACCGGGGTGACCTGCGCCGCGCAGGAGGTGTTCTCGTGCTGCAGGTTCCCCGGGTCGAGGACGAACCGCTGGTAGATCGAGGCCGGGCAGGCGTCGTTGGCGTCCTGGAGCGCGACGTGGGTCAGGTTGGCGACCGTGACCAGCCGCGCCGAGGGCCCCATCTGCCGGGCGACGAGCGTGGCGCCGCGCAGCTTCGGGGTGAGCGAGTCGAGCGTGCCGGACAGGATCAGCACCGGCAGCCGGCGCGGGACCAGCGGGGGCTTGCGCGTGATCGGCGGGACCAGCCGGGACGGGGACGGCCAGCGCAGGCACGCGCTGTACGCCTCGGTGTACTGGTCCAGCGACGTCCACTGGCGCAGCGCTGAACGGCGCGAACGTGCCGGCGGGCTCGCGGCGCAGCGCCGCCTGGTACTGCCGGGCCCGGGCCGCGGGCGGGGCGGTCCTGCTGAACAGCTGCACGTAGTCGGTGCAGCCGACGGCGAAGTACAGCCCGTCGCTGAACTCGGGCAGCGGGTAGTTGGTGTCGTCGAAGCCGAGTGACAGCGCGGCCAGCCGCAGCAGCGGCGCCGCGTCGTTGTCGGCGACCAGGGCCCGCCCGGCCGCGTCCAGGTCCCGGTAGACGACCGGGTCGAAGCCGGCGTTGTTGACCAGGTTCACCAGGGTCAGCACGGTCACGGTGAGGCTGCCCCGGGTGCCGTCGGGCAGCGTGGTCTCGCCGGTGACCGGCGAGCGGGCGAGCCGCGCCGCCAGCGCACCGATCCTGGCCCAGGCACCACCGCCGCCCCCGGTGGCCGCCGCGCAGGCCGCCGACAGGCGGCAGGCCTGCTCGAACGCGCGCCGGGCGGTGACCACGGTGGTCGTGTACCACGGATCCAGGTCGAGCACCTGGTAGGTGGAATCCAGCGTCACCGAGCGCAGCTGCGCTGGCGTAGCGGGACGCGAAGACCTGCGAGAACCAGCTTCCGTAGGAGTCGCCGTACAGGTCCACCCGGCCCAGGTGCAGCGCCCGCACGACGCCGGACACGTCCCTGGCCGTAGTAGGCGGTGTTGAACAGGTCCGAGGCGTGCACCCAGCCGCCGCCGCGGTAGTGCCAGGTGTGGTTGAGCCGCCGGCCGCAGTCAGCCACCAGGCTGTCGAACCGCTGCCCGTACTGCTTGCTCCCGGCGTGCTCCAGGCCGGGGCAGTTGATCGGGGTGGAGTCGCCGGTGCCGCGGAGGTTGACCAGCAGCAGGTTCCTGGTCCGCTTCAGCGGCCCCAGCATCGCCAGGTAGGCACCCTGCGTTCCGGTCGTGGCGAACCCGGGCCCGCCCTCCACGGCCAGCACGGTCCCGGTCGCGGGCCCGCTGGCCGGCAGCCAGCGGAACCCGATGCGGATGTCCGGGGGCTCGCGGCGGAGGCGTAGTCCAGCGGCACCATGAGGTGCCCGCAGTACGTCCGCGGCCGCTTCGTGCACGCCTGCAGCGGGACGCTGCCCAGCCGCAGCACCGCTCCCCGCGGTGCCGGGGCGGCAGCCGCCGAGGCGGCGGTAACCGGGGCGCCGGCTACCGCCGTGGCGGCCGCCAGCACAGTGGCACACAGAACTCGCGAAACTCCTCCGATGATCACACCGCGATCGTAGGCCGCGGCGCCCCCGGCAGCCAGGCTCTGGTCCGCTTGGTGCGCAGGGCGGTCAGGGCATGCCCTCGATCATCTGGATGACCAGGACGGTGTTCTTGTTCACGTCCAGCACGGCGGCGAGGTCCCTGGCCAGGGGCAGCCCCTCGCCGGGACGCGCCTCACCCTCGGCGATGGCCCGGCGGATCCGCGCGGCGACCTGCGCGTCCTGCTGTCCGGAACAGCCAGTCACCGTGGCTTAGCGGCGACATCCCGAGGTGGCCGGCACTCACCCAACCTGGGGTAGGTGCCCGTGGAAGGCCCATGAACTAGGTATGAGTCCCGGTCCGGGAAGGCGCGGGAGACTGCGGCGGTGCGGTTGGTGACGTGCAGCCGGCGGTAGACGTTTTCCAGGTGCGTGCGGACCGTGCCCTCGGACAGGCCGAGCCGGCGGGCGATCTGGGCGTTGGTATGCCCGGCGGCGAGCAGGTCCAGCAGCTGCCAGTGCCGGGCCGTGAGCTCGGGGAGCGGCCGCCGGCGGCGCTCGGCGTCGAGGTAGGCCTGGTGCAGGTGCGGCCGCAGCAGCGCGAGCAGGGCGCGGTCGGCTTCGGAGAAGTCTGCGCCTGGCCCGCGGAAGAAAAACAGTCGCAGCGTCCTGCCAGGGCCAGTGGTCTTGCCGGGACTGGCCAGGCAGGGTCAGCATCAGCTCATGCTCAATCCCCTGCGGCTGGTAGAGATCGCAGTACATGCCGGTGCTGTGCCATTGGCGGGCTGAGTAGAAGTCCGCGATCGTGATGACCGGGCGCAGATCGCCGGTGCGGTCGGGGTAGCTGCAGGGCTCGCAGTCCCAGTAATGCTTCCAGTGCGCCAGCGCGAGTCCCTCATCCGCCGGTGTAGTCGTCGGCGGGCAGTGTCTGCGCGAACCAGTCTCCGCTGCCGGTGGCTGTCGACGCCCTCGAACAAGACCGAGTCACAGCCGATCTGGCTCATCAGATCGCTGAGCAGGGACAGCGGCAGTCCCTGCGCCGGCAGGTCGGCGCGGTAGTCGCTGACGATCCCGGCCAGGGCGCGCACGTCCCGTTCGCTGGCCGCCACCTTAGCTGTCATCACGATCCCTCTCGCCACGGTACTCCGGTCGCGGCGGGCCGGCCATACGCAGAACGTCGGATGGCAGCGATGGCGCTCGCCTGCGCAGACTGGCACCGATCGCCGCGAGCCAGCGTCCGCAATCGGAACCCGGCGGGCGACTCAAAAGGGGTACGGATGATGACTGACGTTGCTTGCTTTTGCGGATGCTCCTATTCGTTCGACGGTGGCGCAGGTGCCTGTCCTGAGTGTGGTGAGGTCGCGACGGTCATGACTGCCGCCGCGCCCGCGAGCACCGAGCGTAGCGAGCAGCCCGTTCCTGCCACCCGCGAAGACCGGCAGAACGGGCACACGGCAGCGGCAGGGAGCTTCCGGAAAGGTGGCCGGGAGCTGGCCAGCGATCTACTGGCCGGCATCAGCGTGGCCAGCGCGCTCGCGCGCGATCCTCGGACCGGCCAGGCCACGCGGAGGTAGCCGTGTTCGGATTCGTGACCGGAGCGTCCTCGGGGGTCGGGGAGGCGTTCGCCTGCAGGCTGGCCGCCGACGGCTGGGATCTGACGATCGCGGCGCGGCGCGGCGACCGGCTGACCGCAGTGAGTTCGGGGCTTGCCGACCGCTATGCGCCCGGTCCCGGGGCATGACGAAGGAGCTGAGCAGCATGCCGGAATCCATGACCGCAACGGCCGCGGCGGCGATGCCCTCCGCCGCCGACGTCTATGCGCTGGGCCGCGACCCGGCCGAAAGCGCACGGTTGCAGCGCCAGTCCGAGGAGCTGCGACCTGACAGCGCCGCGCTGCTCGACCGGGTAGGCCTCGCGCCGGGCCAGAGCGCGATCGACTTTGGCTGCGGGCCGAGCGGGATCATCGAGCTGCTATCGGAGCGGGTATCACCGAGCGGACGCGTCGTGGGCCTGGACGCTGACCCGGTGCACGTCGCGATGGCCCGGCAGCTCGCCCGTAAACGCGGGCTGGGCAACGTCGGCATCGTGGCGGCAGACGGGCGGCGCACCGGACTGCCGTCAGGATCGTTCGACCTGGTGCACGCTCGCACCCTGCTGGTCAACGTTCCCGAACCCGCAGAGGTCCTCGCCGAGATGGTGCGGCTGGCCAGGCCGGGCGGCTGGATCGTCAGCATGGAGCCAGACGCAGAGTACTCGCTGTGCTACCCGGCTCACCCTGCCTGGACCCGGCTGAGCGAGATCTTTGATGCCGCGTTCAGCCGGAACGGCGCCGACCTGCTCATCGGCCGCCGCCTGACCGAGTTGTACCGCGAGGCAGGCGTGGAGGACATCGGGGTCGAGGCGCGGGCGGGCATCTACCGGGCCAGTGACTCCCGCCGCACGATCCGCCTTGACCTGGTGCATAGCATGCGCCCGATGATCCTTCGGCTTGGGCTGGCCGACGAGCGAGAACTCGACGAGCTGGACAGCACGGTCCGCGAGCATCTCGATGACCCGCGCACGCTCGTCATGCCTCACCTGTCCTTCCTGGCCTGGGGCCGCAAACCGGAAGCTAGGCAGCCGTGAACACCAGCCGCTGGCCGCACTCAGCACATTCCCGCACGCCCAATATCGTAACGCGCCACAATCGAATCCGCGGAGGTGACATCGCATCACCCGATACCACCGGAAACCCGCCAATCGCCATCACGCGCGGTCCCGGACTTGACACACGCCGCGTTACGGTGCTCATGCCGCCACGAGTGAAAGCTTGCATGCCGGCGTGCACAAGTTGCTCCGGGGCAGCGGTCTTGGGATGCTTCGCAACATGCCTTCCCTCCCGGGGACGTTCGCCGAGGACGTCATCGATCAGCCAGCCCGGGTCCAGTTCGAGGTGTTCCTCGACGAGCACCGCGGTGCGCTCAACGCCTGCTTGGACGGGCTGACCGAAGAGCAGGCGCGCCGATCGCTGGTGCCCTCCCGGACCACGCTGCTGGGCCTGGTGAAGCACGCGACCTTCGTCGAAAAGGTCTGGTTCGACGAAGCCATCACGCGCCGGCCACGTGCCGAGATCGGCATCCCCGCGACGCCGGATGAGTCCTTCATCCTCGATGAGGGCGACACCATCGCCACCATCCAGCGAGCACACCGCGAAGCATGCCAGTCATCACGCCGCGCGGCGTCATCCTTGGGGCTGGACGACATGGTCCACGGCAACCGGCGCGGCCCGCTCCCGCTGCGCTGGCTGTACCTCCACATGCTGCGCGAGCTCGCTCAGCACTGCGGGCACGCGGACATCCTGCGCGAGCAGCTCATCAGCGAGTAGCGCGCCGGCCGTCCGCTCGTGCCGCCATCCGGGCGACTCAGTAGCGAGCACTCAGCCGATCAGGCGGCGCGCGGCGGCCTGCCACGGCGCGGGGTCGCCTGCCTCGTAACGGCGCAGCGGCTGGGTGGCGCGGATCAGCGCGCGCATGCCCGCCAGGTCGTCCGGGCCCCGGTGCAGCGCCCTGGCCTGCACGAGCACGTTGCCCAGTGCCGCCGCCTCGGCCGGGCCGGCGACGACGGGCAGGCCGCAGGCGTCCGCGGTGAGCTGGCACAGCAGCGCGTTGCGCGCGCCCCCGCCGACGATATGAACGGTGCCCACATGCTGCCCGGACAGTTCCTGGACCGCCAGGATGGCCCGCCGGTGGGCGAGCGCCAGGCTGTCCATGATGCACCGGACGATCCCCGCCCGGCTCTGCGGCACGGGCTGGCCGGTCCGCCGGCAGAAACCGGCGATGCGCGCGGGCATGTCGCCGGGCGCCAGGAACGCGGCGTCGTCAGGGTCGACGACCGCCCGCAAGGCAGGCGCCGCGGCCGCCTCGGCGAGCAGCACCGCCAGGTCCGGAGCCTGGCCCCGGGCCCCCCAGAGCCGGACCGACTCCTGCAGCAGCCACAGCCCCATCACGTTGCGCAGGAACCGGACCGTGCCGTCCACCCCCGCCTCGTTGGTGAAACCGGCCGCGCGGCTGGCCTCGGTCAGCACCGGGCTGCCCAGCTCGACCCCGGCCAGGGACCAGGTGCCGCATGAGATGTAGGCGAACGACCCGCCCTCGGCGGGCACGCCGGCCACGGCCGAGGCGGTGTCGTGGGAGCCGACGGCGATCACCGGCAGCGGCCGGGCCCGGCCCGCCGCGGCGCCGCCAAGGATGTCATCGCGGAGGTCACCGCGCACGTCGCCGATCTCGCTCCCCGGTCGGCGTAGCGCAGGGAACATGCCCGGCGGGATGCCGGCGCTGGTCATCAGCGGCGCCGACCAGGCCCGGGCCCGCCCGTCGAGCAGCCCGGTGGTGGACGCGTTGGTGATCTCGGCGCCTACCTCGCCGGTGAGCCAGTAGCCGATCAGGTCGGGGATGAGCAGCAGCGTCCGCGCGGCCGCGAGCTGCGGCGTGTCCCGCGCGGCGACGAGCTGGTAGATGGTGTTGATCGGCAGCTGGGCGGTGCCCGTGACCTGGTACATCTCCCGCCTGCCGACGGATGCGTGCACCCGCTCGGCGACGCCCGCGGTGCGCGCGTCCCGGTAGTGCACCGGGTTGCCGAGCAGCGCGCCATCGGCGTCGAGCAGGCCGTAGTCCACGCCCCAGGCGTCGACGCCCACGCTGGCCAGCTCGAACTCCCCCGCGGCGGCCCGCAGCCCGGCCAGGATGTCGCCGTAGAGCCGCAGGATGTCCCAGTGCAGGGTGCCGAGTGCGGTGACCGGGACGTTGCCGAACCGGTGCGCCTCGTGCAGCACCAGTTTCCCGGGCCCGACGGTGCCCACCATCACCCGGCCGCCGGAGGCACCCAGGTCGGCCGCGGCGACGGCGGTGACGGTGCTCACCGCAGGAACGCGGCCGCGACCCCGGCGTCCACCGGGATGTGCAGTCCGGTGGTCACCGGCAGCTCCCCCGCGGTGAGCACGAACACCGCCGCCGCCACATGCTCGGGCAGCACCTCGCGCTTGAGCAGGGTGCGCTGCGCGTAGAAGGCGCCCAGTTCGGATTCCGGCACGCCGTAGACCGCGGCCCGCTGCGCGCCCCAGCCCCCGGCGAAGATCCCGGACCCGCGGACCACGGCGTCGGGGTTGATGCCGTTCACCCGGATACCGAACTCGCCCAGTTCGGCGGCGAGCAGCCGCACCTGGTGCGCCTGGTCGGCCTTGGCCGCGCCGTAGGCCACGTTGCTCGGCCCGGCGAACACCGCGTTCTTGCTGCAGATGTAGACGATGTCCCCGCCCATCCCCTGGGCGCGCATCACCCTGGCCGCCTCCCGGGACACCAGAAACGACCCGCGGGCCAGCACCGCGTGCTGCAGATCCCAGTCGGCCGCGGTGGTGTCGGCCAGCGGCTTGGACACCGACAGGCCGGCGTTGTTCACCACCAGGTCCACCCCGCCGAACGCGAGCGCCGCCGCCGCGAACGCCGCCACGATGCTGGCCTCGTCGGTGACGTCGGCGGTGACGTCCACGGCCACGTCGGCGGTCCCGATCTCCGCGGCCGCCTGCCTGGCCGCGGCGGTGTCCCGGTCGGCGAGCACCACGCAGGCTCCCTCGGCGGCCAGCCGCCGCGCGGTGGCCCGCCCGATGCCCGAGCCGGCCCCGGTGACCAGGGCGACCCTGGCCGCCAGCGGTTTCGGCCTGGGCCGCCGCCGCAGCTTCGCCTCCTCCAGCTCCCAGTACTCGATGCGGAACTTCTCGCTCTCGCCGATCGGCGCGTAGCTGGAGACCGACTCGGCGCCGCGCATCACGTTGATGGCGTTGACGTAGAACTCGCCGGCCACCCGCGCGGTCTGCGTGTCCGCGCCGAAGCTGAACATGCCGACGCCGGGCACCAGCACGATGGCCGGGTCGGCGCCGCGCATCGGCGGCGACTCCGCCGTGGCGTGCCGCTCGTAGTACCCCCGGTAGGCCTCGCGGTAGGCGGCGTGCAGCTCGCGGACGGCCGGCCGCCTCGGCCAGCGGCGCGGCCGGCGGCAGGTCCAGCACCAGCGGCGCGATCTTGGTCCGCAGGAAGTGGTCCGGGCAGGAGGTACCCAGCGCCGCCAGCCGCGGGTGCTCGCTCCTGGCCAGGAAGTCAAGCACGGCGGGGTCGCCGGTGTAGTGGCCCACCTGCGGCCGGTCGGTGCTGGCCAGGCCGCGCAGCAGCGGCGCCAGCTGCACGGCGCGGGCCCGGCGCTCCGGCGCCGGCAACGGCCCGAAGCCCGTTATTTCACTGCCGAACGATTCGCCGGAGCCATGTTCGTCCAGGTACCGCTGTGCACCCCGGATGATCTCCAGCGAGTTCGCCTCGCACTCCGCGCTGGTCGCGCCCCACGCGGTGATCCCGTGGCCGCCCAATACGACGCCGATCATGCCCGGGCTGGCCCGGTACAGCCCGGCGATGTCCAGCCCGAGCTGGAACCCGGGGCGGCGCCAGGGCACCCAGCCCACCCGGCCGCCGAAGCACGCCGCGGTCAGCGCCTCGCCGTCGGCCGCGGTGGCGAACGCGATCCCCGAGTCGGGGTGCAGATGGTCCACGTGCGGCGCGCCCACCAGCCCGTGCATCGCGGTGTCGATGGACGGGGCCGGGCCATGCCCCGGCCCCGCCACCCCACGCTCTGCTGGCCCCGACCCCGCCACCCCACGCTCTGCTGGCCCTGACCCCACCACCCCACCCAGGCCATGCAGGCAGTAGTCGAATGCGGCGACCATCTCGTCCTCGCGCTCCACGCCCGGGTACACGCCGGTCAGCGCGCGGAGCCGGTCCAGCCGGAGCACGGCCAGGCCCGCCGGGGCCAGCGTGCCCAGGTCGCCGCCGGAGCCCTTCACCCAGAGCAGTTCCACCGGCTCCCCGGTCACCGGGTCGGGCGCAGTGCCCTTGGCCGAGGTGTTGCCGCCCGCGTAGTTGGTGTTGCGCCGGTCCGAGCCGAGCCGGTTGCTCCGCCCGATCAGCTCAGCAACCTCAGCCGCCTCCTGCTGCACCACCCACAACCTCCCTACAGCCATACGATTTGATGATCATGGGATTTTGGCTGGGCGATAGCGACCAAAACGCCATGATCACGACCTGGGGTGGCCGGGCCGGAGGACCGGCCTAGCTGCCCCAGCCTGCCTGGGTGCCGCCGATGCGCTCGGCGACGATCTTCTCGCCGTAGCCGGAGCGGTGGTAGGCGGCGATGGGGTCGGGGCCCAGGCCCATGTCCTCGCGCAGATCGGCGAGCAGGGGGCGGACGTCGGTGTTGTAGGCGTCCATCAGCACCGCGTGCGCGCCGAGCACGTCCCCGGCTGCCTGCGCGGCGGCCAGCGCGGGCTGGTCGATGAGCAGCGCCTTGGCGGTGGCTTCCTGCACGTTCATCACCGACCGGATCTGCGCGGGGATCTTCGGCTCGATGTTGTGGCACTGGTCCAGCATGAACGCCACCCCCGCCTCCGGGCGCAGCGCCTCCGCCTTGACGACCTCGTGCAGGATGCGGAACAACTGGAACGGATCCGCCGCCCCCACCATCAGGTCGTCGTCGGCGTAGAACCGGGAGTTGAAGTCGAACCCGCCCAGCCGCCCGGCACGCAGCAGCAGGGCCACGATGAACTCGATGTTGGTGCCGGGGGCGTGGTGCCCGGTGTCCACCACCACCGCGGCCCGCGGGCCGAGTGCCATGCAGTGCAGCAGCGAGGTGCCCCAGTCCGGCACGTCGGTGGTGTAGAACGACGGCTCGAACAGCTTGTACTCCAGCAGCATCCGCTGGTCCGCGCCCAGTCGTGCGTACACCTCGCGCAGCGCCTCGGCGAGCCGGTCCTGCCGCGCGGCGATGTCATCCTGCCCGGGGTAGTTGGTGCCATCGGCGAACCACAGCTTCAAATCCCGCGACCCGGTGGCGTCCATGATGTCGATGCACTCCAGCAGGTGCGCCACCGCCTTGGCGCGCACCGCCGGGTCGGGGTTGGCGACGCTGCCCAGCCGGTAGGCATCGTCCTGGAACACGTTCGCGTTGACCGTGCCGATCGCGACACCCCGCTCCTTCGCATGCCCGGCCAGCGCCGCGTAGTCCGCCACCGCGTCCCAGGGGATGTGCACTGCGACGCTCGGCGCCACGCCCGTGTACCGGTGCACCTGCGCCGCATCGTCGATCTTCTCCTGCGGCGTGCGCGGCACCCCGGGCTGGGCGAACACCTTGAACCGGGTCCCGGTGTTGCCAAACGCCCACGACGGCGTCTCGATCCGCTGCGCCCGCAGCGCGGCTTTCGCGGCAGTCAACTCAGGCATCTCTCGTCATCTCCAGGCGGCGCGGTGGGCGGCTCGGTACGGCGGGCTCAGTCGAGGTGGAAGATCTCGGTGATCTGGCGGAATCCCTCGTCCGGGCGCTGGCCACCAGTGTCATCGAAGAACGGGGCCATCTCGGCCTGCCAGCGGGCGTTCACGCCGGTCCGCTCCATCCGCTGTCGTGCCGCGTCGAAGTCGTCGGTCTCCACGTAGCCGATCAGCAGGCCATCGTCGTCGAGGAACAGGGTGTAGTTGGCCCAGCCCGCCTCCCGCAGCGCGGCGGTCATCTCGGGCCAGACCCGGCGGTGGGCCGCCCGGTACTGCGCCAGCCGGTCCGGCCGGACCCGGGCGAGGAAGCAGACGCGCTGCATCGGGCACCTCCTTGGCATCGGGGCATCGGGGTGGCTCCGGCTGGGCGCCGGGCGGCTGGAGGAATCCGCCCGGGCGCCCGCACCGCAGGGCGGCCGGCGCCCCGGCAGGATCGTGGCGCCAGCCGCTGCGCACTAGAAGTTGAAGTTGTTGATGTTGGCCTTGGTGAACACGAACGGCGGGCCGAGCAGGATGCTGTGGCCCGCGCCGACGGTGAACTTGCCGAGCTTGCCCGCGGTGAACGACTGCCCGGCGGCGTTGGTGATCTTCTTCGAGGCAAAGTTGACCGCGGCGTAGGCAGCCAGGTAGCCGAGGTTGGCCGGGTTCCACAACTCGAAGGCCTGGACGGTGCCGTCCGCGACGTACTTCTTCAGCGAGTCGGGGGTGCCCAGGCCGGTCACCGCGACCTTGCCCCGGTACTTCGGCGAGTCGACCACCTGGGCCGCGGCCAGGATGCCGACGGTCGTCGGGGAGATGATGCCCTTGAGGTTCGGGTGCTGCTGCAGCAGGCCCTGGGTGACCTGGGTCGCGGTCGTCGGGTCGTCGTTGCCGTAGACGATGCTCACCAGGTGCATCTTCGGGTACTTCTTCAGCTCCTGCTTCATGTAGCCGATCCAGGCGTTCTGGTTCGGCGCGGACGCCGCGGCGGAGACGATGCCGATGTCACCGGTGTCGTGGATCTGCTTGGCGAGCAGGTCCACCTCGCTGGTGCCGATCTGCGCGGTGGACGCCTGGTTCACGAACAGGTCCCGGCAGGCAGGCGCGTCCGAGTCGTACATGACCACGGTGATGCCCTTGGCCATGGCGGAGTTCAGCGTGGGGCACAGCGCCGAGGGGTCGGTGGCCGACACGATGAGGATGTTGGCGCCCTTGGTGATCGCCGCCTGGATCGCCGGGATCTGGGAGGCGGGGGTCGCGGCGGTGCCACTGGTCTCGGTGCCGGTCTCCCCCAGCGCCGCGAGCGCGGCCAGCGCCCCGCCCGACTTCACGCTGTCCGCGGTGGTGAAGTAGGGGTTGCCGAGGTTCTTCGGGATGACGAAGACCTTCAGCCCCTTCTTCAGCCCGCCGGCCCCGGTCGAGCCCGAGGACGACGAGGGGGTGGAACTGCCGGAGGAACTGCTGCACGCGGCGAGGACGGAGCACGCCACCAGCAGCACGGCGGGACCGAAGAGTGCCCGTCGGAGGGAACGGCTCATAACTGAATCCTTTCAACTACGGGGGTCGAAAACCATGGGGTCGAAAACCATATGGTGAAGAAACCAACAGGGGGCCGGCCCGGTGCGTGCCGCGCCCCGAGGGTGATCGGACCCTCGGCGGGGGCACGCAGCCGGGACAGGCTGGGTGCGGGGCCGGCGCATCAGTCATGGCTGACCCCCGAGGTAGGGCTCCCGGCCCTCAGCAGCGCACGCGCCCGGGCAAGGGCGGGCGCGGCGTTCGGCACGAAGACGCTGACGAGCAGCAGGCCGCCGATGACGATGCCGATGGCCTCCTGGTTGAAGTTGGTCAGCAGCAGCGCTCCCTGCAGGCCGGCGAGGGCCAGCACGGCGAGCACCACCCCGCCGATCGAGCCCTTGCCGCCGAAGATCGAGACCCCGCCGAGCAGGACGATCGCGACCACGTTCAGTTCCGCGCCGATGCCGTTGTTCTGCACCGCGGTGGCGAGACGGAACGTCCACAGCACCCCGGCCAGCGCGCAGACCAGGCCGGAGGTCATGAACAGCCCGGTCTTGATGCGCTTGACCCGGATCCCGGCGAACAGCGCCGCCTCGGTGCCGGCTCCCATGGCGTAGATGGACCGGCCGGTGGCCGTGGCGTGCAGCACCACGCCGAAGACCACCGCGAGCACCACGAAGATCGCAACGGACCAGGGGATGTTCGTGTGCGGGACCGCCGTGACGCCGATGGACGTGTAGGCGGCGGGGAAGCTGGAAATCGTGTTCGAGCCCAGGATGATCAGTGCCACGCCCCGGTAGAGCGCCAGCGTGCCGATGGTCACCGCCAGCGAAGGCAGCCCGAGCCTGGTCACCAGCAGGCCATTGAACAGGCCGGCGGCCAGGCCGAGCAGTACCAGGACGGCGAAGATGGCCAGCATCGGCCAGTGCCTGGCCCACAGGAACCCCAGCAGCGCGCTCGACATGCCCAGCGTCGATGCGACGGACAGGTCGATCTCACCGCTGATGATGATCAGCGTCATGGGCAGCGCCATGATCGCTATCTCCCCCGACGTCACCTCCATGTTGAAAATGTTTCCGCTGGTCAGGAACTGAGCAGAGGTGCTGGCCCCGAAGATGACGATGGCCACGACGCCCGCGGCGAGGCCGGTCTCCCAGCGCATCGCGCCACGCATCACCGAGCGCAGCAGGGCCGGTGCGGGCCTGCCCCGGTCAAGTGCCGACACCGGAACTCCTTCGTCGCAGGGCGGTCGCCAGCCGCACCGAGATGGCCCGGTCCAGCGCGATGGCCACCAGCAGCAGGAAGCCAGCGATCGCCTGATCCCAGAACGGCGAGATGCCGAGCACGTACAGCGCCGAGTTGATCGTGTTGAGCAGGAGCGCGCCGATCGCCGCGCCCACCGCGCTGCCGCTGCCACCGAAGATCGCCACCCCGCCGACCACGACCGCGGCGATCACCTGCAACTCGTAGCCGGTGCCCGCGGTGGAGTCGATGGTCTGGTACTGCGCGGCCCAGAGCACCCCGGCCACCCCGGCGATGGCACCGCTGACCGCGAACGCGGTGAACACCCGCCGGCCTACCGGGACGCCGGCCAGCCGGGCCGCCTCCGGGTTGGACCCGATCGCGTACAGGTCCCGGCCGGACCGGAACGAGCGAAGGTAGTACGCTCCCGCCCCGACCACCGCGGCCACCGCGATGGCCAGGTACGGAACCCCCAGCACCTCGGCCTTGGGAATCTGGATGAAGGCGTTCGGCAGGGTCTGCGCGACGACCTCGTTCCCGCCGACGATGAGGATGTCGATGCCGCGGATGATGTACAGGGTGGCGAGGGTGACGACGAGGCTGGGCACCTTCCCGAGCGACACCATCAGCCCGTTGGCGGCGCCGCAGGCCAGCCCGATGCCGAGCCCGGCCAGGAACACCAGCGGTATCGGGATGCCGTGGTGCGCGCCGAACAGGCTGGCCGACAGGTAGGCCGACAGGCCCAGCACCGAGCCGATGGACAGGTCCACGTTCCGGCTGATCACCACGATTGTCTCGCCGAGCGCGAGCAGGGCGAACACGGTGGTGTTGGCCAGGATGAAGCCGATCTCCTGGGATCCGACGAACCTCGGCTGGATGGCCGCGGTGACCCCGACGAACATGGCCAGCACGACGATGATGCCGGACTCCCGGATCCGGAACACCCGCTCGGTGAGCCTGCGCGAGCTGGCCTTGGCCGGCGGCCCCGAGGGCTCCCGGCGCGCGGTGGCGGTGGCGCTCATGCTCTGCGGCCCCTCGCCTCCGGCTCGGTCATGACGCCTGCGCCTGCGCCTGGCCGGTGGCCGCGGTCATGATCTTCTCCTCGGTGGCCTCGTCCTGGCGATATTCGGCGGCGAGCCGTCCCTCGCGGATGACCAGGATCCGGTCACCGTTCTGCAGCACCTCGGGCAGTTCCGAGGAGATCATCAGGATCGCCACGCCCTCGGCGGCCAGCCGCGCCAGCAGCGCGTGCACCTCGGCCTTGGTGGCGATGTCGATGCCGCGGGTGGGCTCGTCCACGATGAGCAGCGCCGGCTGGCGGCCGAGCCACTTGGCGAGCACGACCTTCTGCTGGTTGCCGCCGGACAGCCGGGACACCGGGTCGGTGAGCCTGCCGTACTTCAGCCGCAGCCGCTGCGCCCAGTCGGTGGCGAAGGCGCGCTCGGCAGCCGGCCTGATGAGCCCGGCACGGCGCAGCCGGCCCAGCGATGCCAGGGCCATGTTCTGCTGCACCGACATGTCCATGACCAGTCCCTGCTGGCGCCGGTCCTCAGGGACGTACCCGATGCCCGCCGCCATGGCCGCCGCCGGGGACGCCTTCTTCAGCGGCTGGCCGGCCACGGTCACCGTGCCGGCGTCGTACCTGTCGATGCCGAAGATGGCCCGCGCCACCTCGCTGCGGCCGGATCCGACCAGGCCGGCCAGCACGACAATCTCGCCGGCCCGCACCTGCAGCGAGACGTCGGTGAACACGCCTTCCCTGGTGAGACGCTCTGCCCGCAGCACCTGTGTCCCCGGCCGGTGCCGGGCGGCCGCGGCCCGCTGCGGCACGTCCCGGCCGACCATGGCCCGCACCAGGTCATCACCGGACAGGCCGGCCAGCTCGCTGGTGAGCACCTGCCTGCCGTCGCGCATCACGGTGACCCGCTGGCAGATCTCGAAGACCTCCTCCAGCCGGTGCGAGATGAACAGCACCGCCGCGCCGCCCGCGCGCAAGGCGCGCACCACCTCGAACAGCCGGGCGACCTCAGCCGCGGACAGGGCTGCCGTCGGCTCGTCCATCACGATCACCCGCGCGTCCAGGGACAGCGCCTTGGCGATCTCCACGATCTGCTGGTCCGCGATGGACAGGCCACGGCAGATCCGGCCCGGGTCGAGCCGGACGCCCAGGCGCCCGAACAGCGCGGCGGCCTGACCGCGCATCCGCCGGCCGTCGATGCGGCGGCAGGCCCGCAGCGGCTGGCGGCCCATGAAGATGTTCTCCGCGACCGTGAGGTCGGGGAACAGCGTGGGCTCCTGGTAGATGACCGCGATGCCGGCGTCCCTCGCGGCCGCCGGGCTGTGCAGGGTGACCCGGACGCCGCGGATGAGCAGCTCACCCTCGTCCGGCTGGTACACCCCGGCCAGCATCTTCACCACGGTGGACTTGCCCGCGCCGTTCTCGCCCAGCAGCGCGTGTGCCTCGCCCGGGTACAGGTCAGCGGAGGCATCCACCACGGCGCGCACCGCGCCGAACGACTTCGCCGCGTGCCGCAGCGACAGCACCGGCCCGGCGCGGCCCTGGGCGTCCTCGGGGTTGCCCGGCACCCAGCCTCCCTGACCTGGATGTAACGTTTCAAAGATGTGCAGAAGTGTCAGCCCGGATCGTCTGCGTGTCAAGAGCTGCGCGGTGCGTAGTTGAATCGTTACACCGCCGCGGGCCCGCCCGCGGCGGTGAACGGGACGGGCCGTTTGACACGTTCCAAATAAGCGCCGCACACTTGCACCACATTCGGGAGGGGCACCGTGGCAGACGCGCCGGCCAGCATCAGGGAGGTTGCCGCGCACGCGGGCGTGTCGGTGGGGACCGTCTCCAACGTGCTGAACCGCCCCGACATCGTCGCCGAGCCCACCAGGAGCCGGGTCAGGGACGCCATCAAGCAGCTCGGCTTCATCAGGAACGAGTCCGCGCGCCAGCTCCGTGCCGGGCGCAGCCGCACCATCGGCCTGGTCGTGCTGGACGTGGCCAACCCGTTCTTCACCGACGTCGCCCGGGGGGTCGAGGACGAGGCCAGCGAATCCGGCCTGGCCGTGATCCTCTGCAACAGCGACGAGCAGCAGGCGAAGGAGACGCACTACCTGGAACTGCTGGAGGAGCACCGGGTGCAGGGCATCCTGATCACCCCGGTGTCCGCCGGCGACGAGCGGCTCGCCCGGCTGCAGCAGCGCGGCACCCCCGTGGTCCTGGTGGACAGCCGGTCACCGGCCCGGGGGCAGTGCTCGGTCTCGGTGGACGACGTGCTGGGCGGTGAGCTGGCCGTGGCTCACCTGCTCGGGGCCGGGCACGCCCGGATCGCCTTCGTCGGCGGCCCGCTGAGCATCCGGCAGGTGGCCGACCGGCGGGAGGGCGCGGTGCGGGCCCTGGAGCGGGGCGGGGCCAGCGCCGGCGACCTGCACATGATCGTCACCCCGGCGCTGAACGTGGCCGCCGGGCAGCGGGCCGGTGCCGCCCTCGCGGACCTGCCACCGCGGGCGCGGCCCACGGCGGTCTTCTGCGCGAACGACCTGCTTGCCCTGGGCGTCCTGCAGGAGATGACCGCCCAGCGGATCCGGGTGCCCGAGGACATCGCGCTGATCGGCTATGACGACATCGACTTCGCCGCCGCGGCGGCGGTGCCGCTGTCCTCGGTGCGCCAGCCGCGGCAGCTGCTCGGCCGCACCGCCGCGCAGCTGCTGCTTGAGGAGGCGCTCGGCGAGGAAGCGCACCAGCACCGCCAGGTGGTGTTCGAGCCGGAACTGGTGGTCCGCCGGTCCAGCCAGGCCCGGGCGCGCGGCCGGGGCTGAGCAATGCGGATCGCGCTGTTCGTGACCTGCCTGGCGGACGGCCTGTTCCCGCAGGTCGGCCAGGCGACTGTGCGGCTGCTTGAGCGGCTCGGCCACCAGGTCACCTTCCCGCAGGCGCAGACCTGCTGCGGGCAGATGCACACGAACACCGGGTACCTGCGCGAGGCGCTGCCGCTGGTGCGCCGGTACGTGACGGTGTTCGAGGACTGCGAGGTGGTGGTGGTCCCGTCCGGCTCGTGCACCGGTTCGGTGCGGCACCAGCACGCGATGGTGGCGCGGCGGTTCGGCGACGAGGCGCTGGCCCGGCGCGCCGAGGCGGTCGCCGCGCGCACGTACGAGCTGTCCGAGCTGCTGGTCGACGTGCTCGGCGTGGAGGACGTCGGCGCCTACTACCCGCACCGGGTGACCTACCACCCGACCTGCCACTCGCTGCGCCTGCTGGGGGTCGGCGACCGGCCGCTGCGGCTGCTGCGCCGGGTGGCGGGCATCGACCTGGTGGAGCTGCCGGACGCGGAGGTGTGCTGCGGGTTCGGCGGCACGTTCGCGGTCAAGAACGGCGCGGTGTCCACGGCGATGCTGGCGGACAAGATGCGCTCGGTGCTGGCCACCGGGGCCGAGGTGTGCACCGCCGGTGACAGCTCCTGCCTGATGCACATCGGCGGCGGCCTGTCCCGGCTGAACGCCGGCACGGCCACGGTCCACCTGGCCGAGATCCTCGCGTCGACCCAGGACTCCCGGTGAGCACCTTCCTCGGCATGCCGCATGCCCCGCGCGGGGTCGGCCACCTGCGCGGCGACAAGCCGTTCCCGGAAGCGGCCCGCGCCGCGCTGGCCGACACCCAGCTGCGGCGCAATCTCGGCAAGGCCACCCGGACGATCCGGGCCAAGCGCGCCGCCGTGGTGGCCGAGCTGCCGGACTGGGAGGAGCTGCGCGCCGCCGGGCAGGCGATCAAGCAGCACACGCTCGCGCATCTGGACCGGTACCTGGAACAACTCGAAGGCCAGGTCACCGCCCACGGCGGCACCGTGCACTGGGCCCGGGACGCGAACGAGGCGAACCGCATCGTGACCGGCCTGGTCCGCGGCACCGGGGCGGCCGAGGTGGTCAAGGTCAAGTCGATCGTCACCGACGAGATCGGGCTCAACGAGGCGCTGGCCGCCGCCGGGATCACCGCCCACGAGACCGACCTTGCCGAGCTGATCGTCCAGCTCGGGCACGACCGGCCCTCGCACATCCTGGTACCGGCCATCCACCGCAACCGGGCCGAGATCAGGGAGATCTTCCTGCGCGAGATGGGCGACGTGGATCCGGGGCTGACCGACACGCCGGCCGCGCTCACCGAGGCTGCCCGGCTGCACCTGCGCCGCCGGTTCCTGTCCGCACGCGTCGGCATCAGCGGCGCGAACTTCGCCATCGCGCAGACCGGGACGCTGTGCGTGGTCGAGTCCGAGGGCAACGGCCGGATGTGCCTGACCCTGCCGGACACGCTGATCACCGTGATGGGCATCGAGAAGGTGATCCCGTCCTGGCGGGACCTGGAGGTGTTCCTCCAGCTGCTGCCCCGCTCGTCCACCGGCGAGCGGATGAACCCCTACACCTCGATGTGGACCGGCGTGACCCCCGGGGACGGGCCGCAGCGGTTCCACCTGGTGCTGCTGGACAACGGGCGGACGGCCGCGCTGGCCGACCCGGCCGGCCGGGCGGCGCTGCACTGCATCCGCTGCTCCGCGTGCCTGAACGTCTGCCCGGTCTATGAGCGCACCGGCGGCCACGCCTACGGCTCGGTGTACCCCGGTCCCATCGGCGCGGTGCTGTCACCGCAGCTCACCGGGGTGGAGGACAACGCATCGCTGCCGTATGCCTCGTCGCTGTGCGGTGCCTGCTACGAGGTCTGCCCGGTCAAGATCGACATCCCGTCGATGCTGGTCCACCTGCGCGCCCGGCACGTCGAGGAGGCCGCCCGGGCACGGCGGGTGCCCACCCGCCGAGGCGGTCGCGATGGCGGCGGCGTCCTGGGTGATGGCCAGCCCGGGCCGGTACGCGGCCGCGCTGCGTACCGGCCGGGCCGGGCGGGCGCGGCGCCACGGCGGCCCGATCCGGCGGCTGCCGCCGCCGCTGTCGGCCTGGACCGCCGCCCGGGACGTGCCCGCTCCCCCGGCCAGGACCTTCCGCGAGTGGTGGCGGGACGAGCGTGGGGATGACGATGGCCGGGGCTGACCAGGCGCGGGCGGAGGTGCTCGCCCGCATCCGCGCCGCGCTGGGCGCCGGAGCCAGCGCTCCCGCGGAAATCCCGCGCGGTTACCGGAGCGGTACCGATCGGGACATCCAGGCGCTGATCAGCCTGCTCACCGAGCGGCTGCACGACTACGGGACCAGCGTCCGCCGCTGCGGCACCGACGGGGTGGCACGGTCGGTGCGCGAGGCGCTGGCCGGGCGCGGCGCACGCCGGGTGGTGCTGCCGCCGGGCCTCAGCCTGGACGGCGCCGCCCCGGACGGCGTCACGTTCCTCGCCGACGACGGCCTGTCCCCCGGCCTGCTGGACGCCGCCGACGGCGTCGTCACCACTGCCGCCCTCGCCATCGCGGAAACCGGGACGATCATCCTCGACGGCGGCCCGGGCCAGGGCCGCCGCGCCCTGAGCCTGGTCCCCGACTACCACCTGTGCATCCTGCACGCCAGCCAGATCGTCGGGATCGTCCCGCAGGCCCTGGGCCGCCTCGAACCGGGCCGGCCCTGCACCTGGATCAGCGGGCCCTCGGCCACCAGCGACATCGAGCTTGACCGGGTCCAGGGCGTGCACGGCCCGCGGACACTCGAAGTCATCCTCGCCGGGCCCTGACCCGCGGCCGGCTGGCCAGGAACGCCGCGCCGCGCGCACCCGTGTTTGGAACGCGGTCTTAGGGTGAGGACAGCACGAAGGCTGCGTAAGGCGCGGCCAGCCTGACGGAAGGCCTGAAACCATGACAGTACCGATGTCGCCCGATACCCCGGAAAGACGGCCATATCCACAGGAACAGCCCGCGTATCCGCCGCAGCGCCGAGGCCGGCCCAGGGTGGACGCCCGCCAGTTGTGGTCCGGCGGGGTGGCGACCGCGGTGGTCGCGGGGCTGATCGCGCTGGTCGGCGTCCTGGTCTGCCGCTGGCTGTTCCACATCCCGATCCTCGCGCCCAAGCGCTACGGCGCCTACGGCGACGCACACACCACCACGCTGGTGCTCATCGCCGCGGCCGCGGCACTGGTCGCGACGCTCCTCGCGCACCTGCTGCTGCTGAGCACGCCACGGCCGATGGTCTTCTTCGGCTGGATCGTCGGCCTGGTGACGGTGATCGTGGTGGTCTTCCCGTTCCGCACCGGCGCGGCGCTGTCCCACGAGATCGCGACGGCGGCCCTCTACCTCATCATCGGCGTCGCCATCGGCACCTTGATCGCCGGGGTCGGTGAGCGGTCGGTGCGGACCCGCACGGTGCCCGCCGGGCCGGCCGGCCGCGACTATCCGGGGCAGGGTTACCAGGGCCAGGGCTACCAGGGCCGCGATTACTGATTACCAGGGCAACCGGCAACTGCGCCTGGCCGCCCGGGTAGGGGCCGGCCAGGACCAGACTGACCGCCGGCCAGGGCGGGCTGGCCGGCGGTCGGCACGATGGTCAGCGGCGCCGCCGTGACCACGACCAGGCTGGCCCGACCCCGGCGAGATTCAGGGCAACCAGGGCCAGGCCGATGAACAGGAGGCTGCCCGGGGCCACCGCCGCGTCGGTGGCGGTCCCGGTGAGCTTCAGGATGTAGGCGATGACGAAGATGACGGCCGCGATGACAGCAAGCATCTGACGGCTCCTTCCGTGGAACGCCGGGGAAAGCTCACTGGCTCGGCTGCGGGAAATGGCAGGCGACCTTCGGGTTCACGCCGACGTAGTTCAGCGGCCCCGCGAGAATGGTCACCGCGATCGTCCCGGCATGAGCGCAGTTCTCATGCGAGTCGCTGTAGTAGTTCCGCTGCCCGGCGGCAATCGCGCCAATGACCAGCCATATCAGCAGAACGATCGACCCGATACGCATCGGTGCCTCCGAGGGTTCACAGTTCGTCTTAGGGCGGGCCCTGGCGGGCCGCCCGGCACCAACAGGTACCGCGCGCGGCGCCCTTCAAACAAAGCGCAGGTAACCGGGCACGCTGACCGGCCGTGGGCGCCGGCCGCGCCCCGCCAGCCACCCCGGCCGCACCGGAACCGGCCTCCCGCCCGGGTATTTTCCAGGCGGCAAACAGGCCGCTGAACTCGGTAAACGGCCCCCGCGGGGGGGCCGGTGCGAAGGGTCATGTTTAGACCCCGCACAGCGGGCACAAACGACCCGTGCAGAACAGAAACGCAGCAGGTGATCGCCAATGACCGCCGTTATCTCCCCCCCGCGCACGTCCCCCCCGGACGCGGCGGACCTCGGTGACCCGGAACTGGTGAAGCTGGTCCAGTCGCTGCCGCGGGGCAGCGCGGAGCGCGACGCCGCCTGCGAGCAGCTCATCGGCCGGTACGAGTCGCTGGTCCGGGCATGTGCCCAGCGATACCGGCACAGCCCCGAGTCCTCCGAGGAGCTGATGCAGGTCGGGTACGTCGGCCTGCTCAAGGCCATCAACAACTTCGACCCGGCCTTCGGCAGCAACCTCGCGTCCTATGCGCAGCCCTGCATCGCCGGTGAGATCAAGCGGCACTTCCGGGACAAGCGGTGGCACGTGCACGTCAAGCGCTCCACCCAGGAGCTGCGGCTCGAGCTGTGCCGGGTCCGCGCCGAGCTGACCCAGCAGCTTTCCCGGGCGCCCAAGGATGACGAGCTGGCCGAGCACCTGGGCATCAGCCACGACGAGCTGCGCGACGCACAGCGCGCCGACCTCGCCTTCCAGGCATCCTCGCTGGACGCGCCGCGGTCCACCGGGCCGGATCCGGGGAACCTGGCCGACATCCTCGGCGAGGACGACCCGCAGCTTGAGCACACCCTTGACATGGAGTCCGTCTGGGCGCACTGGGGCGACCTTCCGGTGCGTGAGCAGCGCCTGCTGATGATGCGCTTCTACGGCAACATGACCCAGGCCGAGATCGGGGAACGGCTTGGCATTTCGCAGATGCACGTGTCCCGGCTGCTTGCGGGTGCGCTCAGCTATCTGCGGGAGCGCATGCTCGACCAGGATTCCGGCGACTAGCCGCGCTGACCGGCCCTCGCCGGACGGCACGTGCCTGACGACATAGGAAAGGACAGCCATGAGAACCGTGACTGGACTGTTCTTGATAGCGCTTGGTGCGATTCTCGCCTTCGCGGTGCAGGGCCACCCGTCGTGGCTGAACATCCAGGTGGTCGGCTGGGTGATCATGCTGACCGGTGCCATCGGGATGGCCATACCGCGGCGCGGCTACGGGTGGCTGCGCCGCCGGACGGTGCTGCGCCGGGGACCCGGCGGACGGCCTGTCGTGGACCGGGTCGAGGAGAAGCGCTACCCGCCCTACATCATGCTCAACACGGGCAGCAACGGGCTCGCGGAGGAGGCCGCGGCGGGCCCGGATGTGCCCACCGTCGTCGAACCGCTCGCGGACCCGGACCCGGACGGCTTCGCGGCAGACGCTTCAGACCCAGGTCCCGACCCGGAGCGGCTGGCCGCCGAGCGGCAGGCGGTCGTGGACCGCGCCGAGGCCGACTGGGCGGCCGCCGAGGAGGCGGCGCCCCCGGGCGGCGCGCTCCCGGCCGAGGAGGTCGTCGAGCAATACGTCGAGGAATAGGGCCGCGCAGCAGGGCGCCAGCCGGGAAGCAGGCGCCCGCCCCGGGCAGCGCGGGCCCTGGGTTCAGCCCGGCGGGGTCACCGCCGGGCTGAACCATTTCCGCCGGCGGCCCGCGCCCCCCGCGCGCCCCGGGAGTCGATGATCGTCCTGGCCACATCGGTGACCCGCAGGTTGCGCTCCTGGGAGATCTGCCGCAGCTTCTCCAGGGCGTCCTCGGCGCTGCAGCCCAGCGCCTGCATCAGCATGCCCTTCGCCTGGTCCACCAGCGCGCGTGACTCGGCGGCCGCGCGCAACTGGAGCGCGGTGCGCTTGGCGTCGCCGTACTCGGCGGCGTTGCCCATGACCGCGCCGCCGAAGGCGGTGAGCAGTTCGGCGAGCTGCGCCAGGTTCGAGGGAGCGCGGCCGCGCGCCGACCAGGGACAGGGTGACCGCGTCGCCGCCGGACTGGTAGGCGAGCGTGACGCAGCAGCGCACGCCGCGGCGCAGCGCCGCGCTGGCGTACTCCGGCCACCGGGCCTCCGCCAGCGTGTCGGGGCAGCTCACCGGTCCGCTGCCGGACAGGGCGTCCAGCACCGGCCCGCGCCCGCTGGACAGCTGCACGTCGTCAAGCTCGGGCAGATCGGGGTGACTGGCCGCGCGCATGGTGGGCTCGCTGCCGCGCCAGAGCAGGGCCGTGGCGCCCGAGCACGCCGCCACCTGGCGTGCGGCAAGCTCCACCAGCCGGTTGAGTGCCCCAGGCTCGGAGGTGTTCGCGATGCTGAGCAGCTCAGCCGCCTCTTGCGCGAGGTCGGGGCGGGGCACGGTCATCTCCCGTTCACTGGCTGCCTGGCGGTCCAGGCAGACGGACTGCGCTTGCTGCCAGGGTGCCACGATCGGCTCCCCGCCGGTACCGGCGGGGAGCAGCGAAAGCCGGGCGGGACGGTGGTCACCGTCCCGCCCGGCGTGGTGCCCGATGCCCGGCCGGGGGTGAGTCAGCCGGACTCGGCACCGGCCATGCTTACGGCCGCGGGTCGCAGGCAGTGCTCGTAGGCCGCCACGGTCTCCCGGCTGATGCGGTCCCAGGAGTACCGCGCGCTGGCCCGGTCGGCGGCGGCGATCCCGAACGCCTCCAGCCGCAGCGGGCTGGCCAGCAGATCGCGCACCCGGCGGGCGAACAGGTCGGGGCGGCCGGGCGGGATCAGCGCCCCGGTGGTCCCGTCGAGAACGGCGTCGGCGCAGCCACCCACGGCCGGCGCGGCGACCGGGATGCCGCAGGACATGGCGGCCAGGGCGACCGCACCGGAGGGCTCGTAGGGTGCCGCGCTCACCAGCAGGTCCGCAGAGCGGAGCAGCGCGGGCAGGCCGCCGGGGGCGATCTTGCCGGTGAAGGACACCCGGTCCGGCCACGCCGAGGTGCTCGGCGAGACCGGTCAGGTCCTGGTAGGCCTCGTCCTTGCGGAGCTGCGACTTGGGCCGGGCCACCGGCGATCACCAGTTCGGCGCCGGGCACCCGGGTGAGCATCCGCAGCAGCGTGTCAAGGCCCTGGTTGCGGTCCAGCCGGGTCACCACGGCGAGCAGCCGGTGGCCGGTGCCGCGCTTGGCCGCCGGGCCCTCGGGGGTGAACTCGGCGGTGTCCACGCCGCACGGGACGACGGTCACCGACGCCCTGGGCACACCCATGCTCACCAGGTCGGCCGCTTCGGCACCGGTGCCGGCCAGCACGGTGTCGGCGTTCCGCGCGAGGCAGGCCTCCAAGCGGATCCGCACGTCGTTGCCGTCCACGATGCTGCCGTGCCGCCGCTCCGCGACGCCCAGCGTGCCGAACGTCTGCACCAGCGGGATGTCGCGGCCGCGGGCCGCGGCGAGGGCGGCCAGGCCGCTCGTCCAGAAGTACGCGTGCACGACGTCGGGGGTGTTCCGGCGCCAGCGCTGTGCGAGCTGGTCGCTGAACTCGGCCACGTTGGCGGCCAGTTCGGCGCCGGCCAGCGGTGCCGGCGGGCCCGCGGTGACATGCTCGACGGTCACCCGCGGGGCGAGGATCGCGCTGTCGGGCAGCGCCCGCGAGTCCCGCCTGGCATAGATGGTGACCCGGTGCCCGAGCTTGGCCAGCCCCCGCGCGTGCGCGGCGACGCTGGCTGCCTGGGACATCGGCTCCTGGCCGGTGGCCGGGGTGAGCGGACTGCCATGGTGAGCGACGAGGGCGATCCTCATCTCGATGCCTCCTGGGGGGTTACCGCAGCCCTGGCATCGCGAGGTGGCCGGTCATCGAGCGACCACAAAAAGGCACACCCAGTTCACGCCAGGACGGCGTGAGGGTGTGCCTGCGTCGTAAGCACCGTTCTCGGGAGAGGTTATCCCCACCGCCCCGGCCAGTCAAACACCCGGCGCGGCGGCCGGGCTGCCGCGGCGAAGCGCCGGGGCCCGGCGACGGTGCTGCCGTCGCCGGGCCCCGGCGGTGAGATGCGTGCTGGTGGTGCGGTGCCGGCCTAGTAGCTGTTCTTCCAGGTCGTGCTGAAGCTGTTGCCTCCGGTGAGGCCGGAGACCGTGTTGAGGTCGTAGGTCTGCGTGGCATCGATCATGGTGATCGAGTCGACGCCGGGACCGGTGCCGATCGTGCCGGACTTGCCCCCGGCGGTCTCGGTGCCGCTGGTGAGCTTGAAGGCGTTGTACTTCGCCTGCGGCGCGATGCCGATCGAGAACGAGGGCCGCTCGGAGATCCACTCGGCGCTCTCGTCCTTGCAGGTGGCCAGCGCGCAGGTCTTCGTGACGGAGAAGTTGTTGGCGGCAGTGGTGGCGTCGGTCAGCTTCAGCGCGTAGCTGGTGCCGGTGCGCGTCACCGATGCGGTGATCTTGTCACCTGGCTTGATCGTGGTGCCCACCACGGTCAGGTTGGCCGGGAACATCTCGTACCAGGTGTCGTAGACGGCCACACCCTGGAAGCACTGGGCGAGCGTGCCAAGCTGCTCGACCGTGCCGGTGTTGAAGCCGTCCAGGCCGACCCAGCCCGAGGTGATCTGGTCCTCGGCGTTGCAGGTCACGCTCGGCGCCGTCCAGGAACCGCTGACCTTGGTGAACTCCTGCGCCGTGGTGGACGTGTCGGCGTAGCCGGACCAGTTGAAGCTGCCGAACGCGGTCACGCCCTTGACGGCATGCGCGCCGCGCGTGTGGACCAGCATGGCCTGCGGGTGGTAATGGCGCAGGTAGCGAGCGATCTCGGACCTGGCCTCGGAGAGGAACCGGGCCGACGGCGCGTGGCTCACCCGCGCGGGGGCGGCGACAGTGGTGGCGGCAGTAGCGCCGGTGAGCGTCACAGCCCCGGCCATCGCAGCGGCCGAGCCAGACACGATCAGATAGCGCAGCAGACGCATGCAAAACCCCTCTAGCTAGTGGGCAAAAAGAACATTCCGCCCGCACCTTAACCGGCGCCGTTACCGGTCTGCAACCCTCCCGGCTCCTCGTTGTGACCCCCGCTCGGGCGAATTAAAAAATACGCAATCGATTTTCTGTTGGCGCGAGGACCAGCGCCGGCTCCTACCAGCATCTACCTCCGCGTGAAGGGAAACTGCGATGAGGAGCCTTGTGATCACGCTGCTGGCCGCCGCCGGCCTCGCCACCTGCGCCTGCGGCAGCCTGAACGGCGCCGCACCCCAGGTCACCGGGCCTGCCCCGGCCGTCCAAACGGTCACCGTGCAGCACCACCGCCAGCGCCACCACCGCCACCCGGTGGCGGTCACGGCCGACGGCCAGGGGCCCGCGACCGGCCCGGCCGGCTTGCGGCCGGTGCGGCCGCGGCCCCGCCGCCACCGCCCCCGTGCCTGTCCCGCTACCTGGGCGCCTCGGCCGGGATCGGGCAGGGCACCCTGGGCAGCAGCTATCTGGTGATCGACTTCAAGAACCTGAACAACTCCCCGTGCACCCTGTATGGCTACCCGGGGGTCTCGCTCGCGGGCGGCAAGCCGGTGACCCAGATCGGCCAGGCGGCCGTCGAGAACCCGGCCACGCCGCGGCAACTGGTCACCCTCTCCCCCGGCGGGGTCGCGAACGCTCTGCTCCAGATCGCCGACGCGGGCAACTACCCGGCGCAGAAGTGCGCGCCGGTGACCTCCCACTGGCTGCAGATCTTCCCGCCCAACCAGACCGTGCCGATCTACCTGCACTACACCTCGCAGGCCTGCGCGAAGCCGGTCAAGCTGCTGACGGTCAACGTCGTCGTGCCCGGCTCGGGCGGCTGACCCGGCGGCGCGGGGGCCGCAGGCACCGCTCGCGAGCGCACCGCCGGTCACCGCCAACCCCCCCAGGCGAGTGACCGGCGGCGCGCCGCCCGGGCCGCCCGTTACCAGGCCCGGCAAGGCCAGGAAACGGCGCCAGGGATGATCACCCCGGTATTCCTCCCGGATAGCCGGGGTGGCCCGTGCTGCCGTTTCCGCCTTCCCCTCCAGCCAGCCAGGGACGGCTCATCCGGCAACTTTCCGTATAGGGCGTCACACGAACGTCACACGCCGGGTATTTTCGGCGGAAGCGCTGTTTACACTCCTGGCAGCAGCCGCCGGCGGCCCCGGCGGCAGGTGGTCGAGAGAGGCTCCCCATTGGGCCGTCTGCCCCCGCACCACGTCCGGCGCCCACGGCTGACCGCACCCTGCCTGCAGGCCGGCGTCGTGGTGATGGAGGCGGCCGCCGGATACGGCAAGACCGTCCTGGGCGCGGAACTGGCCGACATGTGGCGGTCGGTGGCGATCGAGGTGGTGCTGCACGAAGGCGGCATGCCCGCCCAGCTCTTCGCTGCCCGGCTGCGCACGGCGGCGGCACACGCGGGCTTCACCGCGGCCGCCGCGACCATGGCGGAGGCGGGTGAGGACGCCACCGGCGCGGTCGATGCCCTGCTCGGCGCGCTGGCCAGCGAACGCTGCACGTTCATCGTGGACGACGCCCACCACGCCGGCCGCGGCGCGGGCCTGCTGATCGAGCGCCTCGCCGAGCAGTTGCAGCCCGACCAGCACCTCGTCGTGCTCGCCCGGCGCCTTCCGGAAGGCACCGGGCGGCTGCGCCGGGCGGACTGCGTCCAGCTGTCCGCCGGGGACCTGGCGCTGCGGCCGGAGGAGACGCTGCAACTGTGCCGTACCGGATTCGGGCTGGACATCGGCCCGGCCGAGGTGGCCCGGCTGGAACGGGCGACCGGCGGGTGGACCGCCGCCACGGCGCTGGCCGCGGCCCGCGCCCAGCGCACCGGCGAGGACGTCAGCGCGCTGGCCGCGGCGAGCGACCCGGACCAGCCGTTCAGCGCGGTCGCGGCGATCCTGCACGAGGCGCTCGACACGCTCCCGCCGGCGGAGCGCCAGGCGCTCGCCCAGGTCGGAAGGCTGCCGCTGCTCGATGCACCGACGGTGGACATGGCCACGGAGGTCGAGGGCTATTTCGCCCGCGCCCTGGCCGCCGGGATCCCGTTCACCCCCGGCCAGGACGACTGGTGGGATCTGCCCGGGCCGGTCCGGGACTATCTCGCCTCGCTCCGCGCCCCGGATCCCGCGGTGCTGCGCCGGGCCGGCGGCGAGTACGCGCGGCGCGGGCAGCTGGGCGCGGCGCTGCAGCTCATGCTGGCGTTCGGCGACGCGGGCTCGGCCGCCCGGCTGCTGTCCGGAGGGTCGCTGGCCACGATCGAGGCCCTCGATGTGCGTGAGTTCCAGGCCGTCATCGACCGACTGCCCGCCGCGGCGATCGAGGAGCATCCGGCCCTGCTGCTGTACTTCGCGCTGAGCTGCGAGACCGCGGCGCTGATCGACCAGCGCAGCGAGGCACTGGAGCGGGCCACCGCCATCGCCTGGGCCACGGGCGACCAGCGGCTGATCCGCGCGATCGCCGCCGAGCGGGCCAGCGACCTGGTCAGGGATACCCAGTACGAGAACGGCCGAGGACGCAGCGCAGCGCGTGCTCGCCGCCTGCCAGCGCGACGAATGGCTCACCCGGGCCCGCGCGTTCTCGGTGCTGGGCCGGGCGAACTGCTGGAAGCTCGACGCCGGGGGCTGCCGCGACCTGGCCGCGCTGCAGGACGCCGAGCGGTACTTCGACCGGGCGGCCCGGTTGTTCGACCAGCTCGGGATGCGGACCGCCCGTGCCGGGCTGGTGCCCTACCAGGCGATGTGGATCGACTTCCCGCGCGGCGAGGCCGAACGCCGCACTCGAGCACCTCGAAGCCGGGCTCAGCCTGGTCGTGGACCGGCCGCGCAAATGGGCCTACCTGCTGATCTTCCATGCCGAGGTGTCGATCGAGCTGGGCAGGCACGACCAGTGCGAGGCGGACGTGCGGGAGATCCTGCGGGTGGCCGCGGACCTCAGCCACGCGGAGATCCTGCACGGCTACAGCCACTGGCTGCTGGCCCTGTCGGCGTCCCAGCGCCGGGACGCCGCGGAAACGGTGAAGCAGATCCGCCTCGCCGAGGTGCACAAGGGCGTCTGGTGGACCCGGGCGGGGGCCGAGTTCCTCGCCGAGGCGGCCGACTGCCTCGACCGGGTCGGGCACGGCGCGCTGGCGATTGACTACCTGCGGCGGGCCCAGGCCGATCCCCAGGACGCCGAGCCGGTCATCGCCATGGCCGAGGCCGCACTGCTGGCGCGGCACGGCGACGCGGACCGCGCCGAGGCGAAGCTGCTGGCCGCGCCGGGTCACCAGGTCGCCCCCCGGGAGTACTGGCGGCTCACCCTGCTGCGGGCTTACGCGGCGTTCCGCCGCGGCGACGCGGACGCCGGGGCCCTTGCGGCGCGCGCTTTCGAGGAGGCGGCCCGGCTGGGGCTGGCCCACCTGCCCTACACCAAGGAAGGCGCGATCACCGAGGAACTGCTCGGCCTTGCCGTGGAGACCGGCCAGCCGGCCGCCCTGGCGCTGGAGGCGGCCGCGCTGCCCGTGTCGATCTCGGTACTCGGCCGGTTCACCCTCACGCGCGGCGGCCGGCCGGTGCCGCTGAGCCCGGGTCAGGCGACCCAGCTGCTGAAGCTGGTGGCCGCCTCCGGCGGGCGGGTCCCGGCGGAGGTGGCCATCGACGCGCTGTGGCCGGAGGCCGGCCGGGAGGCGGGACGTAACCGGCTGCGGACCGTGCTCAACCGCCAGCGGGCCGAGGCCGGTGAGGTGATCGTCCGGGCGGGCGAGATGCTGCTGCTGGCCCCCGAGGTGCAGGTCGACCTGGAGCTGTTCCAGGCCGAGGGCCGCCGCGCGCTGGCGCTGGGGCTGGCCGAGCCGGCCCTCGCGGTGGCCGTGGCCCGGGCCGCCGTCGCCCGGTACCGCGGTGACGTGCTCCCCGACGACCTGTACGAGGAGTGGGCCCGCGGGCCACGGGACCGGGCCCGCCGGACCATGCTGGCGCTGCTGGACCTGTGTGCCGACGCGGCCGCCGCGCGCGGCGACCTGGACGAGACCCGGCGGGTCATCGAGCTGACCATCGACCTCGCACCCTACGACGACGCCAGGTACCTGCGCGCGGCGGCGGCGCTGCTGGAGCAGGGCCGCCGCGGGGCCGCGCTGACCGTGGTGCGCCGGGCCCGCGCCGCCCTGGCCGAACTCGGCCTGCAGCCGCCGCCGAACCTGATCAGCCTGGAGGAGACCATCGTCGCCTGACGCGGCGGCGGCAGGGCACGGCTGCTACCTAGTGACAATGCAAGCCGAGATCACATCGTTGCGCCGGGACCCTGGGCGGATGAAGCCACCGGGCGCGGGCAGGGATCGCTGAGGCGAACGTCAGCTCATCGGCACCCAACAGGACGGAAGGAAGGCCCGTGACCGCGATACCCGAGATCATGCTGAATAACGGCCGGATGATCCCGCAGTTCGGCTTCGGCGTTTTCCAGGTCAAGCCGGAGGACACCGCAGACGGCCGTGGCCGCGGCGCTGCAGGCGGGCTACCGGCACATCGACACCGCGCAGATGTACGGCAACGAGCGCGAGGTCGGCGAGGCCATCGCCAAGTCCGGCCTGGACCGCGCGGACGTCTTCGTCACCAGCAAGCTGGCCAACGACAGCCACCGGCCCGACGACGCCCGCCGGGCGTTCGCCGGCTCGCTGGACGCGCTCGGCTTCGGCTACCTCGACCTGTTCCTGATCCACTGGCCGCTGCCCACCCGCTACGACGGCGACTACGTGTCGACCTGGCAGGCGCTGGAGGAGTTCTACCGGCGACGGTCGGGCCCGCTCGATCGGCGTGTCCAACTTCCAGCCGCACCACCTGCGGCGCCTGCACACCGAGTGCGAGATCACCCCGGCGGTCAACCAGATCGAGGTGCACCCGTACCTGACCCAGGACGAGGTGCGGGCGTTCTGCGCCGAGCACCAGATCGCGATCGAGGCCTGGTCGCCGCTGGCGCGTGGCGGCGGCCTGCTGACCGACCCGGTGGTCGTCTCGATCGCCGGGGCGGTCGGGCAAGACCCCGGCCCAGGTCGTGCTGCGCTGGCACATCCAGCGCGGCGACATCGTCTTCCCCAAGTCGGTCACCCCGGCCCGCATCAGGGAGAACATCGCCATCTTCGACTTCGAGCTGTCCGGCCAGGACCTCGAAGCGATCACCTCGCTGAACCGGGACCAGCGCACCGGCCCCGACCCGGACAAGTTCGACGCCGTGTAACCGCCGCGCTCCCGGGTAGCGGGGCCGTGGCAAGGACCATCGGCGAGCTCACCCGGGGGGAAGGGCAGATGAGCGCTACGCAAGCGGGGGCGGCCCGGCCATGACCGGCGAGAAGCTGACGGTCGGCCGGGTGACCGTCGAGCTGTCCAATACGGCCAAGGTGCTGTTCCCCGGCGACGGCATCACCAAGGGCGACCTGGTGGAGTACTACCAGGCCGTGGCCGGGGAGATGCTACCGCTGCTGCGGGACCGACCGGTCTCCATGACACGCTTCCCGGACGGCCTCACGAAGGCTGGCATCGTGCAGAAGAACGTGCCGGCCTATTTCCCGGACTGGATCACCCGGGTACGGGTCCGCAAGGAAGGCGGGTCGCTGCGGCAGGTTGTCTGCGACAAGCCCGCCACCATCGTGTACCTGGCCAACCAGGCGTGCATCGAACTGCACGCCTTCTTGTCCCGGCTGGCTCACATCGACCAGCCGGACCAGCTCATCTTCGACCTGGATCCGCCGGACGGCGACCGGTTCGCGGACGTGCGAGTATGCGCGCTGCGGCTGCGTGAGCTGCTCGCCGGCGAACTGGGCCTGCCGGCATTCGTGAAGACCACCGGCGGCAACGGACTGCACGTGCACGTGCCGCTGAACGCCAGGCAGGACTTCGACACCGTGCGCGAGTTCGCCCGCCAGGCCGCCGAACTGCTTGCGGCACCGGAACCCGGACCTGGTCACCACCGAGCAGCGCAAGGACAAGCGCGGCCCGCGGATCTACGCGGACCTGATGCGGAACGCCTATGCCCAGCTCGCCGTCGCGCCCTACTCGGTCCGTGCGCGCCCCGGCGCCCCGGTGGCCACACCGCTGAGCTGGGACGAGCTGGACGACCAGGCGCTTCGCCCCGGCCGGTTCACGCTGCGCACCGTGCCGCGGCGGATCCGCGAGGCCGGCCAGGCGGGCGGCCCCTGGGCGGAACTGGCCCGGCGGCGCCCCGGGCTCGCCCGGGCGCAGGAGTCCCTGCGGCGGCTCACGGCGTAGCCGACAGACCTGACAGACGGGCCGTGAGCGGCATGGGCACGGCCGACAGGAGGAGGGACACAGCAATGACAGTCCTCGGGAGCCAGCAACCCTCGGGCGGTGACCAGGAGGTACCGACCGGCCAGCTCGTGAAGCAGCTTTCCGAGCAGGTTTCGCAACTGGTGCGGGAGGAGGTGAAGCTGGCCACGCTGGAGATGACCGGCAAGGCCAAGACGGCCGCGCGCGGCGCGGGGCTGTTCGGCGGCAGCGGCGTCGTGGCCCTGTACGGGACCGGGTGCCTGCTGGCCGCGGCGATCATCGCGCTGGCCGGGGTGATGCGCCCGTGGCTGGCCGCGCTGATCGTCGGCGTGGCGCTGTTCGCCGTCGCGGGCATCGCCGCACTGGCCGGAAAGGGCCAGTTCAAGAAGGCGACGCCGCCGATGCCCAGCCAGGCCGCCGAAAGCGTCAAGGCCGATGTGGAACAGATCAAGGAGAGTGCGCACCGATGAATGATGCTGCGGGCAGCCGCACGCCGAGGAGGAGAAGCCCTCGCCGGGGAGATCGAGCACACCCGGGAGCAACTCGGTGAGACCGTCGAAGCCCTGGCCGCGAAGGCCGACGTGAAGGGCCGCGCGCAGCACCGGGTGGCGGAGGTCAAGGACAGCGTGCGCGGGAAAGCCCGCGCGGCCAAGGACAAGGTGACCGGGCAGGCCGGGGAACTGCGCGACGAAGCCGCGGCCACGGCGGCACGGGCGAAGGACGCCGCGCAGGCCACCGGCGCACCGGTACGCGAGCAGATCACCACGGGTATGGCCGGCACCGCCCGGACCGTCCGCGGCATCACGCCCGCACCGGTGCGGCGGTCCGCCGGCCAGGCGGTGGTCATTGTGCGCGGGCATCGCGAGAAGGCGGCGGTGGCCGCAGCGGCGGCCGTCCTCATCCTCGCCTGGCTCGTGGTGCGCCGCCGCCGGCGCTGATCACGGCTGGCCCGGAGCTGATCACGGCTGGCCCGGAGCTGATCACGGCTGGCCCGGGCGGGCGGCGCTGGGTGGGCCCGCCCGGCGGAAGGCACGGATCAGGGCGGTCACCGCGCGATCCGCGCGATCCGTGCGGTCCCCGCGGCCTGCACACCGCTAACCGCCAACGGACACCGCCGAGAGGCCCGCGGTGGCGTCGATGTCGTAGCGGCTGGCTGCCCGGGCCCATCCCGGTGCGGCGAGCACGGTGCCGCCGGCCACGCCGACATGGGTCTGGCCGGCCAGCGTCACCGAGGCGGCACCGCCGGCCAGGCGCAGCCGGGCGGGCACCCCGGCGGGCAGGCTCAGCGTTACCCGGCTCGCCCCGCCGGCCAGCGTCACCGGGGCCGTGCCGCCGGGCCGGGGCAGCGTCATCGTGATCGTGCTGCTCCCGGCCGCGAAGTCCACCCCGCTGACCCGGCCGTGACCCAGCAGCACCGAGGTCGTGCTGGTCCCGCCGGCGAACCGCAGCCGCCACAGGACGCGGGGGTTCAGCAGGATGCGGACCGCCGCCGGGCCGCCCTGGCCGGTCGGTTCCAGATGCAGCAGCACCTGGCCGTGACCGGTGAGGACGGGGCGGATGCCCGAGCCGGCCGGCGTCGACACCCGGATCAGGTTGTCCCCGAGATCGGCAGTGCCGACGGTGACCGCGGTCACCCCGTTCACCACTTCCAGGGCCGCGCTGTCCCGGCCGTCGCGTGGCATCGCGACCGTATGCGGCGCACGGTGCGCACCCGAACAGCCCGCCAGGGCCACGACACCGGCACACGCCGCCATCCGCCAAGCCTTCATGCGCGGCACACTGCCCCGCAACCCTCGTGCTACACCTGGCCCACCATCCAGCAAAGTAGCGATACGTAGTTAAGTGATTACGTTACGCTCGCTGGGTGCTACGGAAACGCGGGACAGGCAGCCTGGACGCACCCTGGGTCCGTGGGCTGGCCGGCGGGGGCTTGCTCGCCTGCGTCGCGGCCATCGCCCTGGTGGGGTGGCTGCATCTCACCGGATCCAGCGCCGCCCCGGCGGCCCGGTCACGCCCGGCCCGCGCGGCCCAGGCGGCCCAGGCGGCCATGTGGCGCGAGTGGCGGTCGTTCCCCGGCTACCGGGACGTGGTACCGGTGATCATGTACCACAGCATCGGCGGCCACCCGAGCTACCTCACGACCTCCACCGCGCAGTTCACCGAGCAGATGCGGGCGCTCAAGCTCGGCGGGTTCCACACGCTGACGATCCAGCAATACGCCGCCTACGTGCACGGCGACCTGCGGGGCCTGCCCGAGCGGCCGATCCTGCTCACGTTCGACGACGGCCGGCAGGACGCCTACCGGGCCGCCAACCCGATTCTGGCGGCGGACGGCTTCCACGCGACGGAACTCGCCGTCCCCGGCTGGGTGGTGCACAACCCCGGGTTCAGCGTGTCCTGGGCCGAGCTTGAGCGGATGTACCGCGGCACGACCTGGGACGTCGAACCCCATTTCGGCTTCGGGCCGGAGAAGGTGCAGGTCAGCAAGACGGGCACGACCGGGGCGAGGTTCGCCTACCTGCAGTACCTCCCCGCGGCACCGGGCCACCCCGGTCACCTGCAGACGTTCGCCCAGTTCCGTCAGGCGTTCACCGGCAACGAACTGTGGGGCATCCAGCAGTTCCGTGATCACCTGCCCGGCTTCCGGCCGCTGGCCACCGCCATCCCCGGCTCCAACTACGGCCAGGACGGCACGAACGACCCGCTCATCCCGCGGTACGTGCTGACCTGGCTGGACCGTCACTTCAGCGTCGTCTTCGGCGGGGACTACCTGGACCAGGGCAAGGGGCGCCGGCTGCAGATCGCCGGGCGGTTCTCGCCGCGGCTCTCCTACCGCATGTCCATGGGCCCGAAGGACACCCTGCAGGTGTTCCACTGCCGCCTTGCCGACTTCGTCAGCGGCGTCCCGGTCGCCGACGAGCGCCGCTGCTCCCGGCCGCCGCACCCGCCAGCCCCGGCAGCTTCCGCGCGCCACACGCCCTAGTGCGGCCAGCGGGACTTGCCGGACGCCCGCTTCCAGGCGCGGCGGGCCTCGGCCTGGAACCGCTCGGCGCCGCACGCGTCCCGGCCGTACAGCAGCCCGTAGCTGAACGCGTTCTCACCGGCCAGGTGCGCGCCGATGCCCAGGTCCCGGGCCACCGCCCGGGCGATGACCGAGTCCTGGTGCTCGCCGAGCACGGACTGGACCTTCTTCATCCGCCGGGCGAACCGGGTGGCCTTCGCACCGGCCGCCGGCGCGACCGCCTCGGCCGCGTACCTTGCCCGCCGGGCCGACTTGCGCGCCCGGTGGAGGGCTTCGTCCCTGGCTGGCCCGGCCGCCGCGCGCCAGGCCCGGTGCATCCGCCGGGCCGCCTGCCGGTGGGCGCGGCGCGCGGCCACCGGAAGCACGCCTGGCCGCGGGCGGGGCCGCCTCGGGTGTGAGCGGCGGCTCGGCGAGCAGCCGGTCCAGATCGTCGAGCAGCGAGAAGTACCGCTCCGAGTCGAGGGTGGCGAGCAGTTCGGTGCGGGCGGCCGCGCGCACGGACGTGAAATGACCCTGGATTCGCGCGTCGGACCGGGCCGATGCGCAGTTCCACGGGAAGCTGGCGGAGACCGCCCCGCAAGTGACCGGCCAGCACCTCCCCGTCGCGGGCCGCGCCGAGCACGCCGCCGAGCCACTTCAGGTCGGCGGCCAGCCCCGCGGTGGCGTCCCGGGGCATGATGTGCCCGAACGAGCGGAGCGTGCTGCGCAGGCGCCGGCTGGCCACCCGCATCTGGTGCACGGAGTCAGGCTCGTCCAGCCGCACCAGCGGATCCAGCGACTTCAGCCGGCCGGCCTGCGTCCGCAGGTAGGCCAGCACCACCTGACCGGCGGATGAGGATGCGGTCGGCGCGGGAGCATGCTCCGGCCCGGGCAGCCGGCCGCTCAGCGCCCGTTCCAGCTTGGCCGCCCGGCCCGCCGGGCGCAGGCCGTCATGGCGCAGCAGTTCGTCGGCCGCCTGGAGCAGCCGCCGGTCACCGCCGGTCAGTTCCACCTCGACCTCCTGCCACCGGGACAGCGTCGTGGCGGGGCCGAGCGTCTGCGCGGAGACGTCGTCGGCGGCGACCTCGGCGAGCGAGTCCCCGGCCTCGTCGAGCAGGATCAGGCGCTGCCGCGTCGTGGTGAGCCGGGCGACGGGCTTGAGCTTGGTCCCCCGGGCGTGCACCCGCACCAGGGCAGCCAGTTCGCTGGGCACGCGCCTGGCCGTGCCGAGCGGCCGCCGGATCTCCCGGCGGGTGCCGTGGCCGAGTGGCAGCTTCAGGTGCCAGCCGTCATCCGCGCCACCGGACCTGCGCCGCAGGGTGATCCCGGCACGGATCAGCCGCAGGTCGTCGGTGTCGTAGTACTCGGCCTCAAGCCGCTGTTCCTCGGGCCCGGAAGTGGCGGCCACCCCCGGCAGGCGGTCCAGGCCCGGCAGGCCCGCACCGGCGGGCGCGTCGTACTTGGTCTCGGTTTCGTTTACGGTCACGGCCATCGGCCTCCTCTACCCCCGCCGGGCCGGTCGAAGCGCCGGTTACCCCGGGAAACGGGTGCGGCGCTGGACGAGCGGCAGCACGAACCACAGCCCCGCGAACATGCACACCACGAACACCGTGATGACCACCACCGTGGCCCCACGGTCCACGAAGCTGACCACCAGCAGCACCGCAGCCGAGACGGCCAGGCCGACCGCCGCCAGGCCGAGGATCGCCAGCACATTCGCGTCCCTGACCAGTTGCTCCTTGCGGTGGCGGCGGAACACCAGCCGATGGTAGGCGACCGGCGCCAGCAGCAGCGCGGTGGCAAGCGCGGCCAGCAGCAGGGCGGCCACGTACAGCGCGTGCTCGGCGTGGCTGAGCCTGGCGAACCTGTTGGTGAACGGAATCGAGAGCAGGAACCCGAACAGCACCTGCACGCCCAGGCCCGCCACCCGTAGTTCCTGCAGCAGTTCGATCAGGTTGCGGTCGTCGCGCTCCGCGTCGGTCTCCCCCGGGCGGGCCGCGTCGGTCTCCCCCGGGCGGGCCGCACCGGTCTCCCCCGGGCGGGCCGCACCGGGCTGCCCTGGGTGGCTCACCGCGCCCGGGCGGCTTCCGGCATCCGGACCGGCACGCCGGCACTCAGGGGCAGCGGGGGGACGCGCGGCCTGCGTTCGCGGCGCACCAGCCGGCGGCGTTCCTCCTCGGTCATGCCGCCCCACACCCCCTGGATCGAACCGGCGTCAAGGGCGTAACGCAGGCACTCCCGCTGGATCTCGCAGCGCGCGCAGACCGCCTTGGCCCGCATGACCTGCCGCAGCGCGGGACCCGAGTAGGAGATCGGGAAGAAGAGCTCAGGGTCGGCGCTGGCACAGGCGGCACGTGACCACCAGACGGCGCGGTTGTCCATCTCAGTCATCGGGACCTCAGATTTCTCGTCCTGGGCCTGGGCATGGCCCGGCCAGCCGGGACCAATTCAGCCACAAGCCCTGCGCCTGCCCGCACAGGCGCGGTCTAACCACCGCGACTGCAAAATCCCGGCAATTCCCGCCACGAGCCGCCTGACCTGGCGCTGCACGACGGTCACAGCCGGGCCGGGCGTGCTCCGGTGTACCCCGCGCGGGCCGGTCAGCCGGTACGGGCCGGGCCGCCCCTGCTGGCCGAGTCGAAGTCACCGGTGCCGTCCGGCACCCCGCTGCCCGGGCCCGGCGGGTATGCCGTCCGGCCCCGCGCCGGGACGTTCTCCGGGTGTCCCGCGGACATCTGCTTGATCTTGAGATAGCGCCTGATGTCTGCCCACTGACTGGCGACCAGCAGCGCCGCCCCCACGGGAACCAACAGCCGCAAGGCCCTGAGCGCCATGCCTGCCCCCTCTCCGGAAGTCTGCGTTGGCCGTCCCCCTAGCGCTTCCCATCCAGCCAAGGTCAAACCAGGCCCGGCGCCGGCGGATGCCGGGCGGCGATGTTTGCGCGGCTGCGCGCGGGCAGGAACTCCCGGGCGCCCGGGCGGCGCGACCTGGGCGAGCGGAGGAAGGGCGCATGGCGGAACGTTCGGCCACCAACCGCACCGTGCTGATCGCGGGTGCCGCGAACATCTTCGTGGGGGTGGTCAAGCTCGCGGCCGGGATCCTGGTCGGCTCCAGCGCGATGCTCGCGGAGGCCGCTCACTCGGCCGCGGACACGCTCAACCAGGGGTTCCTGTTGGCGTCCCTGCGCCGGGGCGCGCGGCCCGCCGACGAGCGGCACCCGTTCGGGTATGGCCAGGAGCGGTACTTCTGGTCACTGCTCGCGGCGTTCGGCATCTTCATCGCCGGCGCCGGGTTCTCCATCTTCGAGGGCCTGCTCGCGCTCGGGCACAAGGGCAGCGAGAACCCGCTCCTCGCCTACGTCGTTCTCGTGGCCGCCGGCGTGGCCGAGGGCACCTCCCTGGTCCGGGTGCTGGTGCAGTACCGGGGCGAGGCCCGCCGCAGCAACACCGAAATGCTCGACCAGGTGCGGAGCAGCCCGGACACCACGATCCGGACCACCCTGTTCGAGGACTCGGCCGCGATGGTGGGCCTGGTGCTCGCCGCGCTCGGCCTGGCCCTGCGGCAGGTGACCGGATCACCGGTCTGGGACGGCGCGGCCTCGATCGCCATCGGCGCGCTGCTCATCGTGGTCGCGGTCCGCCTCGGCCTGGACAGCAGGGACTACCTCATCGGCCGGGCGGCGGACCCCCAGGTGAACTGGACACGATCCGGGACGAGATCGAGAGGACGCCGGGCGTGGACGCCACTTCTCGACCTGCGCACCATGTACCTCGGCCCGGAGCATCTGATCGTGGCCGCCCAGGTGGCGTTCAGCGACGACATCAGCGCGACCGGGCCGAGGACGTGGCCGACGACATCGACAAGCGGCTCGCCGACCGGCTGCCGCTGGTCCCGCACGTGTTCCTGGATCCCGACCCAGACGCGCCGGGGCGCCGCGGAGCGCGCGTTAGGACAGCCGTCCGCCCGCCGACAGCCGGACGGCGCCTCCAGCAGCCCGGCGTGCACGAAGGCCTGCGGCAGGTTGCCCCGCAGCTGGCGCTGGTGCACGTCGTACTCCTCGGTGTACAGGCCGGCCGGGCCGCAGGCCGCGCGGCTGCGCTCGAACCAGTGCGCGGCCTCGCGCGTGTCCCCGCAGGCCTGGGCCACCTGGGCCATCCAGAACCCGCAGAGCAGGAACGCGCCCTCCGCCTTGTGCAGCGGCCTGGCGTCGTGGCGGAACCGGTACACGTACCCGTCCTCGGCCAGTTCCTCGCGCACCGCGCGGACGGTCGCCGGGCTGCGCGGGTCGTCCGGCGGCAGCGCGCCCCGGATCACCGGCAGCAGCAGCGCGGCGTCGACCCGCTCGTCGGTGGGTGAGCGCTGCCAGCGGCCCGTCGGGTGCACGCAGTCGCCGAGGCTGGCCAGGATCGTGTCGGCCAGCGCGCTCCACTCGGCGGCCTGCCGGTGCCCGTGCCCGCCCGGCGGCCCCTCGGCCGCCGGCGGCCAGCGAGCGCAGCCCGGACACGCAGGCGAGCCGGGAATGCGCCCAGTGCTGGTCGTCGAGTTCCCAGATGCCTGCGTCGGGTTCTGGCCAGCGCTTGCCGATCGCGTCGGCCGCCACCGCGGCCGCCCGCCAGTTCTCCTCGGCCAGCATGTCCAGCCGCGCGGCCGCGGCGAGCAGTTCCAGCGACTCCCCCAGCCCGTCCAGCTGGAACTGGCCGATGACCTGGTTGCCCGCCCTGGCTGTGCCGCCCGGGTAGCCGCGCAGCCGCAGCGCCCGCTCACCGGGAATGCGCTCGCCGCCGACGGTGTAGGCGGGCATCAGGCCGGGGCCGTCGGCGAGGATCCGCTCGGTGAGGAACCGGACGGTGCCCTCCAGCAGCGGGTGCGGGCCGTGCGCGGCGACCGCCAGGCCCGCGTAGCACTGGTCACGGATCCACGCGTAGCGGTAGTCGTAGTTCCGGCCGCCTTCCAGGCGCTCGGGCAGCGAGGTCGTCGCGGCGGCGACCATCGCGCCGCTGCCCGAGGTCAGCCCGCGCAGCACGGCGTAGGCGTGCCTGGCGTCCCGGACGGCGATCAGGTCCGCGCAGCCGGGCACCACGGTGGACCAGGCCTCCTCGGTGGCCGCCCAGGTCGCGCCGGGCTCCGGCGGCGGCCCGTCCAGCGGCTGGTCCGACAGTTCCAGGACCAGGTCGTGGTGCCCGCCGGCGGGCAGCGACACGGTGAACGCGAGCCCGTCGGCGGTGGGCCGCGCCCGGGCCGCGCCCGACCAGCGGAACCTGATCGCACCGCTGCGCCCGGTCCAGCACCCGCCCGCGCGGGACAGGCCGGTCATCCGGCTGCGGCCGAACCCAGCACGGACATCCAGCAGCACATCCACCCTGGCCGGGCCGTCGACCGCCTCGATCCGCCGCAGGATGACCACCCGGTGCGGGTCGGCCGGCATGGCCAGCGCCTCGCGGCATTCGGTGTGCACGGAGCCGCCGCCCCACCGGCTCCGCCAGATGAGGCTGCCGGTCTCGTAGTAGCCACCCCAGACGTTCCACGGATCCGATGGGGTGACCGCGTACCTGCCCTGGCCGCCGAGCAGCCCGCTGAACGCGGCCGGGCTGTCCCACCGGGGCGCGCACAGCCAGGCGATCGCGCCGTCGGGGCCGACCAGGGCGCCACGCTCCCCGTCGGCGATCAGCGAATACTCCCGCAGCACATGCGGCCGGAACGGTCTGCTCACGCCGGTGCAACTGTCCCGAAGATCGCTGGCGAAACACGCCCACCGCCCGGGCCGGCGCGTTTGGCCCGGCCGATCCCGGGCAGTCGGCCCCTCATTGCAGGTACGCACCGCCGGGAGGGATTACAGGCATGACGACCGAACCGGAACCGGCGACCGTCGTGGTGGGAGTCGAAGGCGGTGCCGGTTCCCGTACCGCCATCAAGATGGCCGCGCAGGAGGCCCGGTACCGGGACGCGCCGCTCATCGCGGTCATGGCCTACAGCGGCGAGCGTGCGGTGGCGCCGGCCGCCCGGCCGCTGGCCACGCTGCGCGCCGCGGGCGAGGAATGGCTGGTCGCGGAGTCCGCGCTGCGGGACGCGGTCGTCGACGCCCTCGGCGACGAGGCGGACAAGGTCGAGTTGCGCACCGTCCTCGGCCTGGCGGGCCGGAACCTGGTCGAGACCGCCCGCCGGGTCAATGCCCAGCTCATCGTCCTGGCCGGGCGGGGCAGCACGTCCATGCTGCTCGGCACGGTGAGCCAGTACGTGCTGCGCAAGGCGCCCTGCCCGGTCCTGGTGGTGCCCGAGGCCGGTTAGGAACCGGCGTGGGCCGCCACCGCGACGAGGCAGGGCGGGACCACGCTCAGGGCACGGTCCGCACGGCTCCGGCCGGTCTGGTCCGCCGCCTCGCGGCGCGCCTGGCCGGGCACCGACCGGTGCCGTCCCGGCCGCGATGGCGGCGGGGGCAGCGGCGCTGCCGCAGGCCCGGCGCCGGTCCAGCCGATGTCGGCCCACACCAGCCGGCCGCGGTGGTCCCCGCATACTCCGGTGCTGGCCGCCAGCGCGCGCACCAGGTACAGCCCACGGCCGCACTCCGCCAGCCCGGCGGGATCCGCGGCCGGCCCGGCGGGGCATGCTGTCAGCCGCGGCCCCGCGGCGGCGCCGTCGTCGGCGACCGCGACCCGCAGCACCGGCCCGCACCAGGTCACCTCGACCATGACCAGGCCACCGCGGCCGCTGGCGGTGTGCCGGATCGCGTTGGTCACCAGTTCCACCGCCACCACGATCGCGTCATCGCGTTCCGGCGCGCCGGGCAGCAGCCCGGCCAGCCAGCGCCGCACCTCGCGCACCTGGTCGTCCCGGCCCGGGAAGACCCGCCGCCAGCGCGGGAAGGGGTCCCGCGTCAGGGAACCGGTGCCGAGGTCGCTTCCCGGGCTTGTTCCGGGCCATGTCATCGTGGCTCCTGCCGTTATGAATCGAAAACGACCGCCAGGCGTTAATTTGCCTGGGCGGCCCTTGGCCTACCTTGCTGAAATACCCAGGCTTAAACAAGCAGATCAGCCACAACAAAACGGCCTAAACAATTCCCGCGCATATCTCCTGATAAACGGACTCGGGCCACCGTGACGCGTTTCGGCGAGCGCAGCCGCACGGAAAGTGCGCGTAATCAATATTCAAAACGATCACCCCGTGCCTGGGCGAGGTGGCTGCGCGCCTGCCCGGCCGGCCCGCAGGGGTGCGGGCCGGCCGATCAGCGCCGGTAGCCGATGGGTTCCAGGGAGACGAAGCTGTAGTCGCCGGCCATCGGCGGCCGGGGGCTGATGAGGTCGATCGCGCCGCCGGCCTGGATGACCAGGTCGGCGTAGGTGCCGTTGAACCCGGAGGACCGGGCGGTTCAATCAGGAGCCGCCGCTGCGCGGCTTGCGGCCCCGGACCGCGACCAGCAGGTGCGGCATCATCAAGGTGTCCGTGCGGGCAAGATGCCGCCGGACGGCCAGGTCCACCCCGGTCAGCTCGGCGTCGCTGGCCACGCCAAGCTCGGCGACCACCGGGCGCAGGCTGCGCACCAGGTCGGGGATGACCGTGCGGCGGGAATGGCCGACGGGATAGGCGCCGGCGTGCACCTGTACCTGAATGTCCACCAGCCCGGCCTGCCGGTACATCCCGGCCAGCTTGCGGCCGATATACAGGTCGGCGCCCGCCCGGGTGAAGGCGGCGCGGAAGATCTCCCAGAGCCGGTCCCAGGCGGGCAGCGGCGGGTAACAGAGGGCGTGCTCGACGTCGGGCTCCTGGCTGGCGACCCAGCCACCCGGGCGGGCCAGCCGGACCATCTCGGCGAGCATCTCGGCGGGCTCGGGGATCGTCACCAGCAGGGTGCGGGCATGCACCAGGTCGAAGCTGCCCGCAGCCAGGCCGGTGTGCCGCGCGTCGCCCCTGATGACCTGGACGCCGGCCGGCCCGGATCGCGCATAGCCCGCCGCGGCCGCCGCCACATGGCCGGGGTCGGCGTCCAGGCCCACGACCCGTCCCCCCGGCGACACCGCGGCGGCCAGCAGGTCGAGGATGCCGCGCGGGCCGCAGCCCAGGTCGAGCGCGGCGTCGCCGGGCCGCAGGCCGATCCCGGCGAGAAGCGCCTCGGCCTCGGGGCGCAGCTCGTCGGACTGGCGGATCAGCCGGGCCTGCTCGCCGGCGTCGGCGCCGAGCGCGTAGACCTCGGCAGGGTCCGGGCCGGGTCTGCCCGGTCCGCCGGGCAGGGTCAGATCCTCATCGGCGCGGACAGTTGCGCCGTTCCCCGTGACTGCGGTCATGATGGCCTCCTCGGCAGGTGCGGGACCAGCGTGCCCGGCCTGAATTCCGGTCGGCCCACCGCTGGCTTACCGTTGGCTTACGAGCGTCGGCTGCCGTCAGGTGGTGCCGAGCGTCCTGGGGAGAACCGCAGGTGGAGTTCAGCGTCCTTGGTCCCGTCGAGGTGACCGCCGGGGGGCGGCCGCTGGCGGTCGGCGGCGCCCGGGCCCGGGCCGTGCTGGCAGTGCTGGTCGCGCAGCCCAACCAGGTCGTCTCGGCCGACCGGCTGGCCGATGAGCTGTGGCCCGGCCATCCGGCGGACAAGGCGGCGGCGAGCCTCCAGGTGCGGCTCTCCGAGCTGCGCAAGGCGTTCCGCTCGGCCGGGGAGGACAGCCGCCTGGCCACCCGGCCGCCGGGTTACCTGCTGGCCGTGGCGCCCGGCGACGTGGACTCGCTGCGCTTCGCCGCGCTGGCCGACGAGGGCACCGCCGCGCTGGACGCCGGGGACCCCGCCACGGCGGCCCAGCGGCTCACCGAGGCCCTGGCCCTGTGGCGCGGCCCCGCCTTCGCCGGGATCGACGTGCCCTCGGTCCAGGCCGAGGCCGGCCGCCTGGAGGAGATGCGCCTCGCGGCACTGGAGTCACGGGCGGAGGCGCTGCTGGCGGCCGGGCGTGACGCGGAGGCCGTCGCCGAACTGGAGACGCTCACCGGGGCTCAGCCGCTGCGCGAGCGGCTCTGGTCGATGCGGATGCTGGCGCTGTACCGGTCCGGCCGCCAGGCCGACGCGCTGCGTGCCTACGGCGACCTGCGCACGATCCTGGCCGGCGAGCTGGGCATCGACCCGGGACACGCGCTGCGCGACCTGCACGCGCGCATCGTGCGCCAGGATCCGGCGCTGGACCTGCAGGCGCCGCGCCGGACTGTCGGCGCCCCGGCCGGCCCGCCGCAGACCCGCTATGTCCAGGCCGCCGACGGCGTGCGCATCGCCTATCAGATCCTCGGGCACGGGGACCGCGACATCATCTTCGTCCCGGGGCTGATGAGCCACCTCGAACTGCTCTGGGAGACCGCCGAGACCGGCGGGTTCTTCCAGCGGCTGGCGACGCTCGGGCGGCTGATCCTGTTCGACAAGCGGGACACCGGGCTGTCGGACCGCGCTCCCGGCGCCGCGACGCTGGAGGAGCGCATCGACGACGTGCGGGCGGTGATGCGCGCGGCCGGCTCGGCGCGGGCCGTGCTGTTCGGCTATTCCGAGGGCGCCCCGATGAGCATCCTGTTCGCCGCCAGCTACCCGGAACGGGTCACCGCGCTGATCCTCGGGTCGGCGGCCGCCCGCTGGTTCCCCGCCCCGGACTACCCGTGCGGGCAGGGGCCGGAGGAGATGTGGCGCGCCCTGCACGACATCGCCGAGAATCGCTGGGGCCAGGGCGACACGATCGACTGGTACCTGCCGAGCCGCGCCAGCTCGCCGCAGGCCCGCCAGATCATCGCCCGGTTCGAGCGGATGGCGATCAGCCCGAGCGCGTTCCTCCAGATGATCGAGATGATCCGGGAGATCGACGTCCGCGGCGTGCTGCCCGCGATCCATGTCCCGACGCTGGTCATCCAGCACCTCGGGGACCGCATCACCACCCCGTTCCACGGCCGGTACCTGGCCGCCCACATCGCCGGCGCCCGGTACTTCGAGGGGCCCGGTGACCATTCCCTGCGGTTCGCCGGCAGCGGGGATAGCGATGCGCTCTTCCGCGTAATCACGGACTTCCTCACCGGCACCGGGCAGCCGGCCGAACCGGACCGCGTGCTGGCCACCATCCTGCTCGCCCGCGCGACGGGCGGCGGCCCGCCCGCGCTGCCTGGCTCGCTGACCGGCCGCGAGGCGGTCACCAGGACGATCGTCCAGGCGCACCGCGGCCGCTGGATCCAGGGCGGCGCCCAGGACATCCTCGCCACCTTCGACGCACCCGGCCAGGCGATCCGGTGCGCCGCCAGCGTCCGCGACACCGCCGCCGCGGCCGGGATCCGGCTCGCCTGCGGGATTCACACCGGCGAGATCGACCGTACCGGGGACGACATCGCCGGGACGGCCGTGCACATCGCCACCAGTGTCGCCGCGCTCGCGAGGCCCGCCGAGATCCTCGTCTCGCGCACGGTCAAGGACCTGCTCACCGGGTCCGGGATCGCCTTCGCCGCCCGGGGCAGCCATCAGCTCACCAGCACCACGGACAGGTGGCCGCTGTTCGCGGTGGCCACCGCGGAGCCACAGTGACCGCGCCGCCTGCGCGGTCAGCGCGCGCGGGCTGCACGGGTGCCCGCTGGACGCCACCGGAGTTTGGGGCGGGCTTTACCGGGCAGCAGAGAGCGCATGAACCCGGTCGAGCGGGTGATCCGCCGGGTGGACACCGCACAGCAGCGGCACCGGGTCCCCGCGTTCACCTTCGGCGTGATCAAGAAGTACGGCGACGACAACGGGGGCGTGCTCGCCGCGAACATGGCGCACTCCGCGTTCGTGTCGGTGTTCCCGCTGCTGCTCATCGTGGTGACCGTGCTGGTCCAGGTGGCGTCCGGTTCCCCGGCACTGCAGCACGAGGTGCTGAACGCCGTCAGCATCCAGTTCCCGGCGATCGGCAAGACGCTCGTCGGCCAGATCACCGCGCTGCACCGCGCCAGCCTGGCCGGCCTCGTCGTCGGCCTGCTGATCCTGGTGTGGGGCGCGACCGGGCTGGCGCAGGCGGGCCTGTTCACCATGGAGCAGGTGTGGAACCTGCCCGGCCCCGCCCGCCCCGGTTATCTGCCCAGGCTGGGACGCTGCGGCCTGTTCCTGGGCGTGCTCGCCGTCGGCCTGGTGGTGAGCATGCTGCTCGCCAGCCTGGTCACCTACGGCCACCACGGCCTCGGCGTGGTGATCCTCGCCCAGGCACTCGCCGTGCTGGCCAACGTGGGCCTGTACCTGGCCAGCTTCCGGGTGCTTACGCCCAGGGGGATCCCGGCCAGGAGCCTGGTGCCCGGTGCCGTGGCCGGCGGGATCGCCTGGACCGCGCTGCTCGCGGCGGGGGCCTACGTGGTGCACCACGACCTGCGCACCGCCTCGGTCTACGGGATCTTCGCCACCGTGCTGGTGCTGCTCGCCTGGATCTACCTCGTGGTCCAGGTGACCGTCTACGCCGCCGAGGTGAACGTAGTGCTGACCCGGCGGCTGTGGCCGCGTACGATCGTGCAGCCGCCACTGGCGGAGGCGGACCGGGCGTCGATGGCGCTGCAGGCCCTGCAGAACCAGCGGCGCGCGGAACAGACGGTGCAGGTGTCCTTCACCGATCGGCCGCCCGGAATGCCGTCGCCGGCGCAAACGCCGCGGACGCCCGAGGAGGTCACCCCGCCGGGGCCGGGCGGCCGCGAGGACAAGGCCGGATAGGGCCGCACGGGGGAACGGGAGGGAACGGGAGGGATAGGACGGCATGGCGGATCCGGTAATGGCCCCGTGGCCGGGCGGCGCCTACCCGCTGGGCGCGACCTACGACGGCGTCGGCACCAACTTCGCGCTGTTCTCCAGCGTCGCCGACCGGGTGGACCTGTGCCTGTTCGACGCCGACGGCACGGAGAACCGGGTCACGCTCCAGGAGGTGGACGGGTTCGTCTGGCACGGCTACCTGCCCGGTGTCGGCCCGGGCCAGCGCTACGGCTACCGGGTGCACGGGCCCTACGAGCCGGCGGCAGGGCACCGCTGCAACCCGGCCAAGCTGCTGCTCGACCCCTACGCGAAGGCGATCGACGGCGCCGTGGACTGGAATCCCGCGGTGTTCAGCTACCAGTTCGCCAGCCCAAAGGAGCGCAACGACGCGGACTCGGCGCCGCACGTGCCGCGCTCGGTGGTGGTGAACCCGTACTTCGACTGGGGCGCCGACCGGCCGCCAGGGACGCCCTATCACGAGAGCGTCATCTACGAGGCGCACGTGCGCGGGCTGACCAGGCTGCACCCCGCGGTGCCCGAGGCCGAGCGGGGGACCTACCTGGGCATGTCCCATCCCGCGGTGATCGAGCACCTGCAGGGGCTGGGCGTCACCGCGGTGGAACTGATGCCCGTGCACCAGTTCGTGACCGACGCCTTCCTCGCCGAACGCGGGCTGGCGAACTACTGGGGTTACAACACCATTGGCTTCTTCGCGCCGCACAACGGCTACGCCTTCGCCGGGACCGGCGGCGAGCAGGTGCAGGAGTTCAAGTCGATGGTGCGGGCCCTGCATCAAGCAGGGATCGAGGTGATACTCGACGTGGTCTACAACCACACCGCCGAGGGCAGCCACCTGGGGCCGACGCTGTCGTTCCGCGGCATCGACAACGCCGCCTACTACCGGCTGGTCGACGCGGACCAGCAGCACTACTACGACACCACGGGAACCGGCAACAGCCTGCTGATGCGGCACCCGCACGTGCTGCAGCTGATCATGGACTCGCTCCGGTACTGGGTGACCGAGATGCACGTGGACGGGTTCCGCTTCGACCTCGCGGCGGCGCTGGCCAGGCAGTTCCACGAGGTGGACCGGCTGTCGGCGTTCTTCGACCTGGTCCAGCAGGACCCGGTGGTGTCCCAGGTCAAGCTGATCGCCGAGCCCTGGGACGTGGGCGAGGGCGGCTACCAGGTGGGCAACTTCCCGCCGCTGTGGAGCGAGTGGAACGGCAAGTACCGGGACACCGTGCGCGACTTCTGGCGCGGCGAGCCCGCGACCCTGCCCGAGTTCGCCTACCGCTTCACCGGCTCCAGCGACCTGTACGCCAGCGACGGCAGGCACCCGGTGGCCTCGGTCAACTTCGTCACCTGCCACGACGGCTTCACGCTGGCCGACCTGGTGTCCTACAACGGCAAGCACAACGAGGCCAACGGCGAGGGCGGCCGGGACGGCAGCGACGACAACAGGTCGTGGAACTGCGGCACCGAGGGCCCGGCGGGCGACCCCGGCATCCTGGCCCTGCGTGAGCGGCAGGTCTGCAACTTCCTGGCCACGCTGCTGCTGTCCCAGGGCGTGCCGATGCTCACCGCGGGCGACGAGATGGGCCGCAGCCAGCGCGGCAACAACAACGCCTACTGCCAGGACAACGAGATCTCCTGGGTGCACTGGCCGGCCGCGGCGGGCGAGGGCGCGCCGGGCGTGCTCTCGCCGGCCGCGGCGCGGGTCCTGATCGATTTCACCGGGCGGCTGATCCGGCTGCGCCGCGACCACCCGGTGCTCCGGCGCCGCCGCTACCTGCAGGGCAGGCCGGCCCGCGGGGCTGGCGACCAGCTCGGCGACGTCGCGTGGTTCACCCCGGGCGGCGAGGAAATGACCGAGCAGGACTGGGACGCGGGCTGCGCCCAGTCACTCACCGTCTTCCTGAACGGCAGCGCGATCACCGAGGCGGACCGCAGAGGGCAGCCCATCCGGGACGACAGTTTCCTGCTGCTGTTCAATGCCAGCCCGGATGAGCTGGAGTTCGCCGTGCCACCGGCCAGGTACGGGGAGGTGTGGGAGGCGGTGCTCGACACCGCGCGACCCGGCCGAGCCGCCCGGCGACGCCGCGGCCAAGGCGGGCGGCCTAGTCCCGGTATGCGGCCGTTCGGTGCAGGTTCTCCGCCGCCGGTGAGCCGCTGGGCCAGCGCGCACCGGCCGTGCGGTCCGGCCCGGCCAGCTGCCCACCCGGCCGAACAGCACCACCAGCGCGGGCACCAGCAGCGAGCGGACCACAAACGTGTCCAGGACGATGCCCAGGGCCATGGCGACCGCGATCTCCCGGAACTGGGCCAGCGGCACCAGTGCCAGCAGGCCGAAGCCTGCCGCCAGGGCCAGTCGGCCAAGTCCCCGTGACGAAGGAACGGGGCCTTGCAGCCACCGGGGGGTCCGGGGGGTCGCTCCCCCCGGGCAACACGGCCAAGTCCCCGTGACGAAGGAACGGGGCCTTGAGCCACCGGGGGTCTGGGGGGTCGCTCCCCCGGGTCAGCACGGCGGGGTTTGGTGACGGCCCTGCCAGGGCAGCCCTCAGCAGTGCCCGCCGCGCCCGCCCCGCAGTCCAGTTACCGGCTCCAGCTTCAGCCCGGCTTCGGCTTCGCCGACGCCGGGCAGACCGCCCCGTACCTGGCGTCGCTCGGCGTCACCCACGTCTACCTGTCGCCGATCCTGCAGGCCGTGCCCGGTTCCACGCACGGCTACGACGTCGTGGACCACTCCCGGATGTCCGCCGGCCTCGGCGGCGAGGGCGCGTTCCGGGACATGGTGGCGGCCTTCCGGCGGCACCGGCTCGGCGTGATCGTGGACATCGTGCCCAACCACATGTCCATCGCCGCACCCGAGTCGCTGAACCGGCAGTTCTGGTCGGTGCTGCGGGATGGCCCTGGGTCGCCGTTCGCGCACTGGTTCGACGTTGACTGGCCGGCGGGCGGCGGCCGGCTGCTGCTGCCGGTGCTGGCCGGACCGCTCGGTGACTGCCTCGGCGATCTCGCGGTCGGCCATGACGGGCCGGACGGGCCGGTGCTGCGCTACCACGAGCACGTGCTGCCGGTCCGGCCGGGCACCGCGGACCTGCCGCTGGCCGACCTGGCCTGCGCCCAGCACTACCGGCTGGCGGACTGGCGGGCTGCCGCCACCGAACTGAACTGGCGGCGGTTCTTCGACGTCACCTCGCTCATCGCGGTCCGGGTCGAGGACGAGGACGTGTTCGCCGCCACCCACGGCCTGCTGCTGCGCCTGGTCGCCGAGGGACTCATCGACGGCCTGCGGGTGGACCACCCGGACGGGCTCGCCGATCCCGCGCGGCTACCTGGACCGGCTGGCCGCCGCGACCGGCGGCGCCTGGGTGGTCACCGAGAAGATCCTCACCGGGGACGAGGAACTGCCGCCGGACTGGAGGTGCGCGGGCACCACCGGCTACGACGCGCTCGGCGTGGTCGGCGGCCTGTTCACCGACCCGGCCGGCGCGGCCCCGCTCAGCGCCGCGTATACGGCATTCACCGGGGACCCCAGGGGGTTCGCCGAGGTGGCGGAGACCGCCAAGCGGGAGGTGGCCACCGGCAGCCTCGCCGCCGAGGTGCGGCGGCTGGCCCGGCTGCTGGCCCGCGCCGGGGATCCCGCGCTGCGCGGCCTGACCGCCGCCGACCTTCGCACCGTACTGGCCGAACTGCTCACCGCGTTTCCGGTGTACCGGGCGTACGTCGTGCCCGGCGAGCCCGCGCCGGGCACCTCCGCCGGGATCGTGGTGGCCGCGGCCGCCGCCGCGGCGGGCCGGCTGCCGGCCCGGCTGCGGCCTGCCCTCGCCGCCGTGGCCGCGCTCGCGCTGGGCGAATCCGGCGGGAGCGGCCAAGGCTCTCCTGACGGAGTCACCAGAGCCGCAGGCCATCGGGGGGCTCCGGGGGGCCGCCCCCCCGGGCCAGCAGCGGCGGGCCGGGAGTTCGTGGTGCGCTTCCAGCAGACCTGCGGCCCGGTGATGGCCAAGGGCGTCGAGGACACCGCGTTCTACCGCTGGACCCGGCTGGCCGCGCTGAACGAGGTCGGCGGCGAGCCGGACCGGTTCGGCATCGCGCCCGGGGAGTTCCACGCGTTCGCGGCGCGGCTCGCCAGGGACTGGCCGGCCACCATGACCACGCTGTCCACCCACGACACCAAGCGCCAGGAGGACGTCCGGGCCCGGCTGGCCGTGCTCGCCGAGATCCCCGGGGAGTGGGCGGCCGAGGTCACCCGCTGGCACGGCCGGGCGCTCGCGCTGGCCGGCGGCCGCGCGCCCGAGCCCAGCACCGAGTACCTGCTCTGGCAGACCCTGGTCGGCGCCTGGCCGATCGGCTACGAGCGCGCCGCCGGCTACCTGGCCAAGGCGATGCGGGAGGCGAAGACGGCCACGTCGTGGCGGCAGCCGGACGAGGACTACGAGGCCGGTGCGCTCGCGTTCACCGCGGCCGTGCTCGGCGACCCCGCGCTGACCGGCCAGATCGCGGTGTTCATCGGCCGCATCGCCGCGGCGGCGCGGGTGAACTCGCTGGGTGCCAAGCTGGTGCAGCTCACCATGCCGGGCGCGGCCGACGTGTACCAGGGCTGCGAGCTGGCCGGGTACGCCCTGGTGGATCCGGACAACCGGCGCCTGGTGGACTACGGCAGGCGGCGCGCGCTGCTCACCGCGCAGGACGCCGGGACGCCCGCCGGCGGCCTGGACGCCGAGAAGCTGCTGGTGACCTCGCGGGCGCTGCGGCTGCGGCGGGACCACCCGGGCTGGTTCACCGCTGGCTACGCCCCGCTGGCCGCCGACGGCCCGGCGGCCGGGCACGTGGTCGCCTTCCAGCGCGGCGGGCACGCGATCACGGTCGCCACCCGGCTGCCGGAAGGGCTGCGCCGGCGCGGCGGCTGGGCGGGCACCGCGCTGCCCCTTCCCGCCGGGCGCTGGCGGGATGTGCTGACCGGTGCGGAACACGACGGCCCGCGCCCGCTGCTGTCCGGCGTTGCGCTACGCCTCCCCGTGGCTCTCCTGGTCCGCGTCGATGCATAGGGTTGCCCGGTGACGGTGTTCCGGGTCTGGGCCCCCGAGGCCGCACGCGTCGAGGTGGACATCTCCGGCCAGCGGCACCCGATGGCCCCCGCGGCCGGGCCCGGCTGGTGGGCCGCCGAGGCGGACGTGGCCAGCGATGGCACCGACTATGCGTTCCGGCTGGACGGCGGGGATCCGCTGCCGGATCCTCGGTCGCCGCGGCAGCCGTATGGCAGCGAAGGCGTGAGCCGGACGTACGACCATTCCGCCTTCACCTGGACCGACCGCGGCTGGCGGGGCGGCCCGCTGCACGGCTCGGTCATCTACGAACTGCACATCGGCACGTTCACCCCGGAGGGCACGCTCGACGCCGCGATCGGGCGGCTGGGGCACCTGGCCGATCTCGGCGTGGACACCGTGGAACTGATGCCGGTCGCCGCGTTCCCCGGCGACCACGGGTGGGGTTACGACGGGATCCACCTGTGGGCCGTGCACGAGCCCTACGGCGGGCCGGACGCGCTGAAGCGGTTCGTGGACGCCTGCCACGCCCGGCGGCTGGCGGTGCTGCTGGACGTGGTGTACAACCACGTCGGCATCGGCAACCGGCTCGGCGCGTTCGGGCCGTACTTCACCGAGGCGCACGTGACGCCGTGGGGCCCAGCGGTGAACCTGGACCAGCCCGGCTCCGACGAGGTGCGTGCGTTCCTGATCGAGAACGCGCTGATGTGGCTGCGCGACTACCACCTCGACGGGCTGCGGCTGGACGCGGTGCACGCGTTCGAGGACCGCCGCGCGCTGCACTTCCTGGAACAGCTCGCCGCCGAGGTACAGGCGCTGGCCGCGCTGCTGAACCGGGACCTGGTGCTGATCGCCGAGTCCGACCTCAACGACCCCCGGCTGGTCACCTCGCGGGAGGCCGGCGGGTACGGGCTGACCGCGCAGTGGAGCGACGACTTCCACCACGCGGTGCACGCGGCGATCACCGGCGAGCGGCAGGGCTACTACTGCGACTTCGGGCCGATGGCCGTGCTGGCGCACACCATGACCCGGGTGTTCTTCCACGACGGGCGCTGGTCGGCGTTCCGCGGCCGGAGCCACGGGCGGCAGGTGGACATCTTCCGTGTCCCCGCCCACCGGTTCCTGTGTTACCTGCAGAACCACGACCAGGTCGGCAACCGGGCCACCGGGGACCGGATCGCCGCCATCGTGCCCGCGGACCTGGTCAAGGCCGGGGCGGGCCTGGTGCTCACCGCCCCGTACACGCCGATGCTGTTCATGGGCGAGGAGTGGGGCGCGGACACCCCCTGGCAGTACTTCACCGACCACGAGGATCCGGGGCTGGCCAAGGCGGTGGCCCGCGGGCGCCGGGAAGAGTTCGCCCGGCAGGAGTGGGCCGCCGGCGAGGTGCCCGACCCGGAGGACGACGCGACCTTCAGCCGGTCCAAGCTGGACTGGTCCCAGCCCGGCCGGGAACCGTACCGGGACATGCTCGCCTGGTACCGCACGCTGATCGCGCTGCGCCGGGCCCGGCCGGAGCTGACCGACCCCCGGCTGGACCGGGTCCGTGCCGACCGCGACGACGCCGGCCGCTGGCTGGTGGTGCACCGGGGCCGCCTGCGCATCGCCGCCAACCTGGGCCCGTCCCCCCAGCGCCTCCCCCTGGGCGCACCGGCCACCGGGGTGCTCGCCGCCTCCGCGCCCGCGATCACCCTGGACGGCGGCACCGTGGCCATGCCCCCCGCCAGCTTCGCCGTCATCGAGGTCTGACCCCGGTTCACCCTTGAGGCATGACGTTGGCAGGCGGGGTAGTCGATTACCGTGGGGCCGGGACATCGTGAGGGAGCAGTATGAGTTTGCCTGTCCGCCAACAACGCGTTCTTGACCGGATAGAAGATGCCCTGAAAAGGCGTGAACCCCGGCTGGCGTCGATGTTCGCCATCTTCAACCGGCTGAACATCCACGAGAGACTGCCGTGGGTCGAGGCGCTGGACGCGGTGCCGTGGTGGTCACCGCGGCGCTACCAGGCCCCGGGCCGGGTGCGCGCGATGGTGCTGCTCACGCTGGCCGCGGCCTTGGTGGTGTCGGCGGTCTTCGTCGGCATGAGCCAGTCACCAGGCAGCTGCAACGCGCCGATCATGCTCCGCGGCCCGCTGATCGGCACGAGCCACGTGCGGAACTGCCCGGCGGTGCCGGAGGCCAAAGGCTACGGGCACGGCCCGTAGGCCGTGCCCGCGATTCAGCCACGCCCCGGCCGCACCGCGCCGGAGCGTGGTGGTCTTACACCTTGCGCCAGCGGGACTCCGCCCACGAGTAGCAGCCGAACAGCACCAGGCCGATGGCCACCAGGACGAGCAGCCAGGGACCGGCCGGGGTCTTGGTGAACGCCCGGAGCGTGGCGTCGATGCCCTTGGCCTTGTGCGCGTTCGCGGTGAACGCGGCGATCAGCAGGAACACCCCGGCGGCACCGAACACGATGCCGCGCGCGATCCCGCCGTACCGGCCGAGGAACGTCACCACCTTGCGGGTCTGCGGGCTCATCTCACCGGTCCGCAGCTCGCCGAGGAACTTGCGCTCGAACGCCCGCCAGGCCAGCCACGCGCCGGCCCCGATGAGCACCACGCCCACGATGCCGACCAGGATCCGGCCGCCGGGCTCGCGCATGGCGGTGGCGGTGAGGTCGACCGACTGCTTGTTGGACGACTTGGGGGCGCCAAGGCCGAGCGCGTACTTGGCGATGCCGTAGGCGATGAAGGCGTACAGCAAGGCCTTGAACCCGGCGATCAGCCGGTTGCCCGCCTTCCTGCCGTCCGCCCCGGGGCCGCCGTAGAGGGCCTCGGACAGCCGCCACAGCGCCATCCCGGCGAAACCGATGACCAGCAGCCAGAGCAGCACGCCGCCGAACGGCGTGTTCCCCACCAGCCGCACGGCCCCGCTCTGGTCGGCCTTGTGGCTGGCGTTCCCGAAGGCCAGCTCAATCGCCAGGATGCCGATGAGCACGTACATGACGCCGCGTGCGGCGAACCCGGCCTTCGCGAGCCAGTCCACGTACCGGCTGTTGCCTGCCCGGTGGGCCGCGTATCTGGCATCCCTGCCCCGGCGCCGCGCTGTTCTCGTTACCACTGTCGCCTCCTTGGGGGACGCCCGCTCACTGCCCGCGCCGGATCGCCTTAAACAGCGTGGCCATCGGGGGCCTCTCCCCCCGGACAGCAGGGTTTGCCGCCCGCTGGGCGGGTAGCGACAGGGCCGACCTGTAAGCAGCGGAGGCGGGCATTCCATGGACAGCCAGACAGTCGTGATCACCGGGGCGAGCGCCGGCATCGGGCGGGCCACGGCCCGCCTGTTCGGGGAGCGGGGCGCCAGCGTCGGCCTGATCGCCCGGGGCCAGGCCGGCCTGGACGGGGCAGCCAGGGAGGTCGAGCAGGCCGGCGGCAAGGCACTGGCGGTCAGCGCCGACGTCGCCGACTACGAGCAGGTCACCGACTGCGGCCCGGCAGATCGAAGAGCGGCTCGGGCCGATCGACGTCTGGATCAACGTCGCGTTCACCTCGGTGTTCTCGCCGTTCGCGGACATCACGGCGGAGGAGTTCCGGCGGGTGACCGAGGTCAGCTACCTGGGTTTCGTGTACGGGACGATGGCGGCGCTGAGCCGGATGCGGCCGCGGGACCGGGGCACGATCGTGCAGGTCGGCTCCGCGCTCGGCGACCGCAGCATCCCGCTCCAGTCGGCCTACTGCGGCGCCAAGCATGCGATCAACGGCTTCACCTCCTCGCTGCGCTGCGAGTTGCTGCACGAGCACTCCGGCGTGCGGGTGACCGTGGTGCAGATGCCGGCCGTCAACACACCGCAGTTCTCCTGGGTGCGCTCCCGGCTGCCGAACCACCCGCAGCCGGTGCCGCCGATCTACCAGCCGGAGGTGGCCGCGCGCGGCGTCGTCTACGCCGCCGACCACCCGGGCCGCAAGCAGTACTGGGTGGGCGCGAGCACGACGGCCACGATCCTCGCCAACCGGGTGGCCCCGGCCCTGCTGGACCGCTACCTGGCCCGCACCGGCTACGGCAGCACAGCAGACTTCGCGAGCCCGCCGACCCCGGCCAGCCGGACAACCTGCTCCAGCCGGTCGACGGGGTCAACGGCCACGATCTCGGCCCGCACGGCGCCTTCGACGGCCGCTCTCACGACCACAGCTCGCAGGCCTGGCTGTCCCGGCATGCCCGGCCTGTCGGCGGCGTTGGTCGGCGGTGCCGCGGTGCTCGGCGGATTTGCTCGCCGGGCAGGCGGGGGCAGCGCCGGTGACCATCACGAGCCGGCCGCGGCCACTCCCGTGCCGGAAGCCGTGCCCGCGCCGCTGCTGAGCCCGGCGCTGGTGCCCCGGGTGCTGTTCCCCGCCGTCCGGGCCTGCTACGGAGCCATGCTGCTGTGCGCACCCGGACCGGCGCTGGGCCTGAGCACCGGCCGCCGCCCAGCCCGCGGGCCCGCGCGGTGGCCCGGATTCTCGGCGCGCGGCACCTGGTCCAGGCCGTGCTGACGCTCTGGCGCCCGCAGCCCGGCGGTGCTCGCCGCTGGAGCGGGGATCGACGGCTGCCACGCCGCGTCGATGCTGGCGCTCGCCGCGGTCAGCCCGGACGCCCGCCGCGCGGGGCTGACCGATGCCGTGACCGAGGTGGCCTTCGCGGCCGCCGGCGCGTCTTGGCCGCGGCCGCCGGCCGGGCGGCGGGCTAAGCGTGCGGCCGCCGGGGTAAACCGCCAACCCCGGCGGCCGCGCAGCACCGCACCGGCCACCGGGCCCCCGGCGTCAGCTCCGGTCCAGGCGGCGGAACGTCGACCTCGTGCAGCAGCAGCCGCAGGGCGGCCGCCGCCGGGATCGCCACCAGCGCGCCGATGATGCCCATCAGCGCCCCGCCGACCAGCACGGCCACCACCGACACCACCGCGGGCACCTTGACCGTGCTGCCCATGATCCGCGGCACCAGCAGGTAGTCCTCGGCGAGCCGGTAGGCGACGTAGAAGGCGAGCGTGGCGATCGCCACCGGCAGCGACACGGTCAGCGCGACCAGCGACACCACGGCACCGCCGATCGTGGACCCGATCACCGGGATCAGGTCCAGGATGGCCACGAACAGCCCCAGCAGGATCGGGTAAGGGATGCCGAACGCCAGCATCCACAGGTAGGTGCCGAGCCCGGCGATCACCGACGTGACCACGTTGCCCAGCACGAACCCGCCGACCTTGGTGAAGATCTCGTCCCCGATCAGGATCACCCGGGCCCGGCGGGAATGCGGGGCCAGCCGGTAGACGAACAGCTTGATGCGCGGCATCCCGCCAGGAAGTAGACCACCAGGACGAGCACCGCCAGCATCGAGGCGAGCGCGCCGAGCACCAGCGCGCCCGGCGCCGACCACGCCCCCGACCAGCGAACTGCCCCGGGTGGCCAGCAGGTGGGACAGCCGCTGCTCGAGGTGATACTTCACGTTCAGCCGGCCGAGCGCCGAGTTGTGGTCCTGCAGCGTGTGCGCGTAGTGCGGAAGCTGCGCGATCAGGTTGGTGGTCTGCGCGGCCAGCGGCGGGATCGCCGCGGCCAGGAACCCGGCGATCACCCCGAACATGCCCGCGAGCACGGCGAGCACCGCGGCCCAGCGCGGCACCCGGTGCCTGGTCAGCCAGCTCACGACCGGGTCCAGGCCGGCCGCGATGAACAGCGCCAGGCCGATGAGCACCAGCACGGAGCGGGCCCTGATGATCAGCTCCACCAGGGCGATGGTGACCGCCACCCCGGCCGCGCCGGCCATCCCGATGAAGAACGGCGAGCGCCGGTCCATCGGCCGCCCCAGCCGGCCAAGGCCGCCCGTCTCCTCGGCCTGGATCGCGGCCATGCTGGCCGCCTCGCGCATCCGCGCCAAGCCCGGCTCGGGCTCGCCTTCGCTTTCCCCGGCCGCTTCCAGCAGCTCGCTGACCACCTCGGTCACCCCCGGCGACTCGGTATCGGACGCCGGCCGGCCGGGGCGCGGCTGGCCGGTCACGCGTGCTGTCTCACCCACCAGCCCGGGCCTATCCGTCGGCACGCTGGCCCCGCGTCCGGTTCATCTATCGACACCCTCTCACTGCGCCGGCGGCATGCTCCCCCACGACGCGCCGCCGGCGGATTGCTGGCAATGGGTGCTAGCACTACCCCGGCTTTCGCCGCACTCACCTCCCGGCGGCCGGTAACCCTCATCCGGACCTCGCAATCACCGGGGCCGCACGGCCCGCGGACAGCGTTTGCTTTCCGCATGGCGGGCAGAAGAAGCGTGCCAATCGAAAGGAGCTTGCCGTGCTGCTCATCCTCGCGGTCCTGCTGCTCGTCCTGATTCTCTTCGGGGCCGGGTTCGCGGTCCCCGTCTTGTGGTGGATCGCGCTCATAGTGCTTGCCCTGTGGCTGCTCGGCTTCCTGTTCCGGGCGGCCGAAGGCGGCGGGCGACGACGCCGCTGGTACAGGTGGTAGCGGGCGCATTGAAGAACCACGTGGGCTGCCGGGGCGGTACACCGCCCCGGCAGCCCGCGTTTCTTGCCCGGCCACCTTCGCCCGGTTACCCGGCACCCTCATCCCGCGACGAGAGGCCTGATCACGCCGCCGCAGATCCCCGCAGCCACACGCGCGGGGCGGGTGGGCGTCAGCGGCCGACCGCGCGGGCCAACTGCGCCTTGGTCATCGAGGAGCGTCCCTTGATGCCCCGGCGGCGTGCCTCCGCGTAGAGCTGGGCCTTGGTCGGGCCGCCAGCCCCGCGGTGCGAGCGCAGGCCGCCGCGCCGTCCGGACGAGATGTCCTGCGTGGACGACCGGCTGGTGGTCTTGGCCTCGCCGGAACGGGCACGTTCCTTGTTGACGGTGCGCGCGGCGAGATCTTCGGCCCGCTTGGTGCTTTCACCTCGCTCTTTGGCGCTTTCCTTGATGTGCTCGTACTGCCGTTCCCGCTTGGGACTCGATCCCCGTGGCATGGACATACACCTCCTGGCTGCCGGGCCCGTTGCCTATCCGGGCGGGCGGGCCGGGCCACTACCCGGGAGGCCGCCGTCCAATCCGGCGACGCCCCGCGATCTCAGCAGGGCGGCGCGGCGCAAGCCGGTCTCCCGGCAGGCGCCCTAGCCTGAGGAATCGTCCGGCAGCGGAGCCGTCCCGGCAGGGCGCTTTCGCGGGCTGGGCTTGCGGGGCGGGGCGGCGCCGTCGGTGAGGCAGTCGCGGAGCCGGGTGAGCGCGGCGTCGAGCAGCCGGGAGACATGCATCTGCGAGATGCCAAGGCGCTCGCCGATCTCGGCCTGGGTCATGTTGCCGTAGAACCGCATGGCGAGGATGCGCTGCTGTCGTTGCGGCAATGTGGGCAGGTGCGCCCATAGTGCGTCGCTGTCGAGGGCTTGCTCGATCTCCATGTCATCGTCACCGAGAAGCTCGCCGAAGGTCGCCGCCTCGTCGTCGGCGGACACGGGGGCATCCAGGTAGTACGGCCGGAAGGCCAGCTCGGCCCGCTCGGCTTCACGCAGCTCGTCAAGGCTGAGGCCGGTGGCCTCGGCGAGCTCGTCGGCTGGCCGGCGCCCGGCCCAGCTCCTGCGTCAGCGTGGCCCGGGTGCCGCGGACCGCGAGCATGTGCTCCTGGCTGGCGCGCTGAACCCGCACCTGCCATCTCTTGTCCCGGAAATGGCGCTTGAGTTCCCCGCTCACACACGGCTGGGCGTAGGCGACCAGGCCCGGGCCCAGCTCCGGGTTGTAGTTGCTGATCGCTTTCAGCAGGCCCAGGTACCCGACCTGCATCAGATCCTCGATGGACTCGGGGCTGTCCCGGTAGCGGCGAACGGCCGCTTTTACCACGAACTCGTACCGGCGGACCAGCGCCTCATATGCCGCCCCGCGCTGGGCTGAACCAACAGGCAACGACTGCACCAGCACGATCAGGTCCTCATCGGTGGCATCAGCAGGCAGCCCGGCCGGCAGCGGCGTGGCCTGGCCGCCGCGCCGGCGGCGTGAATCACTCATCGGCAGCTCCCCATCGCCCCCATGCGCCGCGATGCGCGGGCCACTCAAAGACGGCACGAGCCGGCACACACTGCGACTGGCTCGACAACCGGTTGCCGGTGCTCTCTTGCCCGTCAGAAGCGGTTTAACCCTTGCGGCGCACCGGCATATTCAGGGCTCGCTGGGTAGCGGAGGGGTAGATCACGCTAGGTAACGCGTTACTGATCATTTTCCGCCGGAAGGGGGAGCCGTTGCACGCGGCAGGCACGCAGGCTGCCGTACCGGTGGGCCGGACATGAACATCGCCATCACCCTGATCGCGGCGATGCTGGCAGGTACCGGTTTCGTCCTGCAGCAGCACGCGGCCGAGCAGGCGCCGCAGTCCTACTTCCTGCGCTTGCGGCTGATCACCACGCTGCTGCACCGGCCGCGGTGGCTCGCTGGCGTCGCCGTGATGGCAGCGGGCCAGCTGCTCTCCGCCTGGGCCATCGGCCATATCGCGCTCTCCCTCGCCGAGCCGCTGCTGACCAGCAGCCTGGTCTTCGCGCTGGCGCTGGCCGTGCCGTTGTCCGGCCAGCGGCTGCGGGCTGCCGAGATGCTGGGCGCCGTACTGTTGTGCGCGGGCGTCGCCGCTCTCTCCCTCGCCCGCTCGGCCGGGCCACCTGCCGAATCGTTCGGCTCCTTCGCCGCCTGGCCAGCCGCTGCCGGGATCGCCGCAGTCGCCGGCGCATTCCTCGTGGCGGGGCTGCGCCGCACGGGACAGCAGCGGGCCACCTTGACCGGGACCGCCGCGGGCCTGATCTTCGGCATCTCCGACGCGCTGACCAGGCAGGCCGTGGAGACCCTGGACAACCACTCGGTGCTTGTGCTGCTGACCGGCTGGCCCGTCTACGCGCTCGCAGTGGCGAGCCTGGCGGGTTTCTGGGTGATGGAAAGCGCGTTCAGCGCAGCCCCGCTGCATGCCTCGCTTCCCGCGATCACGGCGGCCGAGCCGGTCGCCGGAATCCTTCTCGGGGTAGTGGTCTTCGGTGATGTCGTCCACGTCTCGCCGGGGATGCTGGCGCTGCAGGCGGCCGGCCTCGCCGCCCTCGTCCTCGGCGTGATCCTGGTGGCCAGGGCCCCGGTGCTCAGCCGGCTCGGCCCCGTGGCAACGCAGCTGCGGCCACGCACAGGTCGCTGACCAGGCCACAGCCGTTTAACGGGGGCGACGCGGGTAGGGCGGGGCGATGAAGGCAGCGCGCGCCATGAAGGCGCCGGCAAAGGTACGGGATGCCGTCGCGCCGGCGTGGCTGATCGAGGCGGTCCGGCCCCGTCCGGCGCCCGCCCCGGTGGGGCTGATGGTCCGCGCGGCGCTGGCGATCTGCGCGCCGCTGGCCGTCGGCTTTACCGCGCACCAGCCCGCGCTGGGCCTGCTCCCCGCCATGGGCGGCCTGCTCGCCAGCGTGGTGGACATCGGCGGCCCGTACCCCGCCAGGGCGCGCCGGGTGACATCCGCCACCGTGGCGGGCGGGGCCGCCGGCCTGGTCCTCGGCGGTCTCATCCACGGCCGCGGCTGGGTCACCATCGCCGTGCTGATCGCCGTGGCGGGCGTGTCCGTGCTGCTCAGCGCGGCCGGTGGTACCGCGTCGGTGACCGGGCTGCAGTTGCTGGTCTACACCTCGTTCGGCACCGGGCCGCTCGGCGCCCTCAAGCCCTGGTGGCATGCGCCGTTGCTGCTGCTGGCCGGTGCCGCCTGGGCGATGCTGCTGATCGTCCCTGGCTGGCTGCTGTTCCCCCGGGCAGCCGAACAGCGCAGCGTGGCCGCGGTGTACCGGGCGCTGGCCGGTGAACTGCGCGCGGCGGGCAGGCCGGAGTTCGCCGCCAGCCGGCTCGCCGTGACCAGCGCGCTGAACGCCGCCTACGACCAGTTGCTGGCCGTGCGGTCCGCGTCCGGCGGGTCCGACCGGCGGCTGATGCGGCTGGTGGCCCTGCTCACCCAGAGCCATCTGGTCGCCGAGGGCACCCCGGCGGCCGCTCCGGTGGTCGCCGCGGCGGAGCGGCTGGCCGAGGCGGTGCGTACCGGCACCCCGCCGCCGCAGATCCCGCCACCGTGGCGGGACAGCCCGGCCGCGCAGGCGCTCAGCGAGGCCCTGGCCGGTGCGGCGCGGCTGCTCGCCGGGGAGCAGGTGTCCCGGGCCGGCCTGCCGCGCCCCGGCGGCCGTGAGCGGCTGCGGCAGGCGGCCGACCAGCTTCGCGGCGGGCGGCTGATCTGGCTGTCCGCGGTCCGGCTGATGGCATGCGTCGGCGTGGCCGCGCTGGTGAGCGAGGTCCTGCCGCTGCAGCGCTCGTACTGGGTGACGCTCACCGTGGCCATCGTGCTCAAGCCGGACCTGGGCTCGGTGTTCGCCCGGGCGGTCCAGCGGGGCCTCGGCACGATCGTCGGCGTGCTGCTCGGCGCGGTCATCCTGGCGGTGGTCCCCTATGGGTGGCTGCTGCTGGTTCCCGCGGCAGCGCTCGCCGCGCTGCTCCCCTACGGGCGCAGCCGGAACTACGGCCTGATGTCGACGTTCCTCACCCCGCTGATCGTCCTGCTGCTGGACCTGCCCGCCCAGGCCGGCTGGCAGCTGGCCGGGGCCCGGCTGGCCGACACACTGCTCGGCTGCGCCATCGTGCTGGTGATCGGGTACGCGCCCTGGCCGATGAGCTGGTACGCACACCTGCCCGCGCAGTTCGCCAGCACGGTCGGCGATGTCTGCGCCTACATGGAGCAGGCTCTGGTCGAGCGGTCACCGAGCCGGTACCGGCTGCGCCGCCGCGCCTACCGCGCGCTGTCCGACCTGCGCGCCGAGTTCCAGCGCACCATGTCCGAGCCGCCCGCGGTGAGCAGGCGGGCCACCACCTGGTGGCCCGCCGTGGTCGGGCTCGAGGAGGTCGTGGACGCGGTCACGGCGGCGGCGGTCGGCGCCGACCACGGGGTGACTCCCCCGGCAGCGGAGCAGGTCAGGGAACTGATCGCCCGGCTCGAAAGTGTCGCCGACGCGGAACGCTCGGGCACCCGGCCGCCGGAGCCGGCTTCGCCGGCGCCGGGAGAGCACCTCAGCCCGGTCGCGGAGGCGGTGCGCCGGGTGCAGGTGGCCCTGGCCTGACCGGCAGCAGGGCCGGGGCGCCCAGGCGGACCGCGACTCCCGGCGAGTACAGCACGCTGACCGGCGCGGATTCGGCCGGCGGTGGCAGGCCCGCCGCCTGCATCAGGTCCTCCTCTAGATGCAGGAGCGTGGCCCGGTACAGCGGCCACGCGCGGGTGCTCGTTCGGCACGTAGAGGGTCCGGCCGCCGTACCAGGTGACGTGCAGCCCCCAGCGGGCGGTGAGGAACTGCTCCAGGGCCGACGGCTCGGTGAGCCGCTCGCCGATCCGAACCGCGGAGCCTGCACCTGCGGGCGGCGGGCGGCCAGCGGCGCCTGCTGGCGTAGCTGAACACGTCGCCGTGCCGCCGCACCCGCATCTGCGCCCACTGGTACGGCAGCCGGAAACCGGCCTGGGCGGTCAGCACCGGCAGCAGCCTGGCCGCGTCCAGCGAGCCGAACACCACCCCCCGCCTGCCGTCGGGTCCCACCGAGTACAGCCGGACGTTGGTCTCCGGGAACGACCCCAGGTAGGGCAGCCCGGGGCAGGCCGAACCAGCCGACCCGGTCCATCCGGAACGCGATCAGCCCGGCGTAGCTGACGCCGTCGAACAGATCGGGCCGGGTGCCGGGCGGCAGCAGCCGCGCGACCGCGGGGGTGTCCACCGGCCAGTGCAGGAAGGTGAGGTCGCGCCAGTCCTGGGTCAGCAGGGGGCGCCGGACCGGCCGGGCCGGGCTGGCGGTCACCGGCTCTGGCTGGGCCGGTTCGGTCTGTACTGGGCATGGGTCCTGACCTCACGTTAGCGAGCCCCGGGCTGGCCCCGGCGTTAGGAATGGCTGTCAGGGTAGTCGGCAAGGCTGATGCGCTTAGGAGCGACCGTATCCGGGTAGTCGCACCAGAATGGCGATCAAGCTGCTGTACAAATCCGTGAGCCTGCTGGCCAGCGTGCTGGGCGGCATGCTGGCCGGCGCGATCTTCAAGAAGGTATGGAAGCTCGCGGCCGGTGAGGACGAGGTGCCGAAGGCGACCGACGCCCACCGGGGCTGGCCGGAGATGCTCACCGCCGCCGCACTGCAGGGCGCGATCTTCGCCGTGGTCCGGGCCGCTGGTGGACCGCTCACCGCGGCAGGTCGGCACCCGCTCGCTGACCGGGACCTGGCCGGGCGACGAGGACAGGGCGCGAAGCAGGGAAAGCGGCCTAATCATGACGGGCCCGACACGACGCACCGGGACGTACCGGCGGCCAGCCGGGCCGGCCCGCGACGACCTCCCCGGCACGCCGCCCGGTCCCGACCGCCTGTGTCGGCGCTCCGGCTGGCCGCTGGCAAGCGGTCGCTGGGCGAGTTCAAGAACGACATGCTGCAGGACCGGGCGGCGGCGCTGACCTACTACGGCATCCAGGCGATCTTCCCCGCGCTGCTGGTCCTGGTGACCCTGCTCGGGCTGCTCGGCAGATCCGCGACCCAGCCGCTGATGACGAACCTCACCGCCGTGGTGCCGCGCCGCGGTCCGGCAGATCATCCAGCACGCCGTGAGCAACCTCCTGCAACACCACGCCACCGCCGGTGTTATCGCGATCATCGGGATCGTGCTCGGTCTGTGGTCGGCGTCCAGCTACGTCGCGGCGTTCATGCGGGCCGCCAACGCCGTCTACGACGTGCCCGAGGGCAGGCCGGCCTGGAAAACGTACCCGTTGCGTTTCGGCGTCACCCTGCTGCTCGTCGTGCTGCTCGCCGCGTCCGCACTCATGGTCGTGCTGACCGGCGGCATCGCGCGCCATGTGGGTCAGGTGATCGGCACCGGCTCGGCGCGGCTGACCGCGTGGAGACATCGCCAAGTGGCCGGTGCTGCTGATCTTGTTCGGCCTGATGCTGTCGGTGCTGTACTGGGCCAGCCCGAACGCCAAGCGCCGGTTCCGCTCGATCAGCCCCGGCGCGCTGCTCGCGATCGTCGTCTGGCTGATCGCCTCCGGCCTGTTCGCCCTCTACGTGGCCAACTTCGGCCACTACAACAAGGTGTACGGCAGCATCGCCGGCATGATCATCTTCCTGATCTGGATGTGGCTCACCAACATCGCCATCCTGTTCGGCGCCGAGTTCAACGCCGAGCGGGAGCGCGGCCGGGCCATCGCCGCGGGCGCCCCGCCCGACGCTGAGCCGTTCGTGGAGATGCGCGACACCAGAAAGCTGCGCCGGAGCGGCCGGCGCGCCAAGAAGGCAGCCACGTAACACGGCCCGCCAGCCGTACCACCGCGGACTGCCCGGCACAGACAACGGACGCACGGCACAGACGAGAAGCGGCCCCCGGGGAAATACCCCGGGGGCCGCTTCTGGCACTGACGGGTCAGCTCTTGAGCTGCTCGATCTTGTCCCGGAACAGGGTGGTCGCGATGGTCGCCTTGCGCGGCTGGCCGCGCAGGAACGCCTCGGCGAACTTCTTGGCCTGCTTGTACTCCACCTTGCCGGGCAGCGGCGGCTCGTCCGGGTTGACGTTGACGTCGATCAGCACCGGGCCGTCGTGCGCCAGGCCCTGCTCGATCGCGGTGCGCACGTCGGCGGCCTTTTCCACCTTGATGCCGAGCGCGCCGTTGGCGGTCGCGATCGCCGCGTAGTCCACGAACGGGTCCGGGTGCCGCACGCCGTACTCGGGATAGCCGAGCACCATCTGCTCCCAGAGAATCTGGCCGAGCGAGTTGTTGTTGTTGATCACGACCTTGACCGGCAGGTCGTGCTTGATGGCCGTGATGAACTCGGCCATCAGCATGGCGAAGCCGCCATCACCCACGTAGGCGATCACCTGGCGCCCGGGGAAGGCATGCTGGATGCCGATGGCGTACGGCAGTCCCGGCGCCATCGTGGCCAGGTTGCCGGACAGGAAGAACTCGCGGCCGCCGCGGATCCGCCAGTGCCGCGCCGCCCAGGTGGCGATCGTCCCGCTGTCGCAGGTCAGCACGGCATCCCCGGCGGCCAGCTCATCCAGCACGCCCACCACGTACTCGGGGGCGATCGGGTCACGGCCGGAGTCCTGCTGGGCGGCCATGTGCTCGCGCCAGCGATCCATCCGCTTCTGGCACTTCTCCAGGAACGAGGTATCGCTGCGCTGCTTCAGCATCGGCAGCAGCACCTGCAGGGCCTGCTTCGCGTCCCCGATGACCGGCACCTCCGTGGGGATCCGGCCGCCGGCCCTGGCCGGGTCCGCCTCGATCTGGGCGACCCGGACCTTACCCGGGGCGGGCAGGTGTGCGGTGTAGGGGAAGTTCGTGCCCACCAGGAACAGGGTGTCGATCTCCTCCATCAGCTCCTCGGACGGCCGGGTGCCGAGCAGGCCGATACCGCCAGTGGTGTACGGCGAGTCGTCGGGGACGCAGTCCTTGCCGGACAGCGTCTTGACGATCGGCGCGGCCAGCTTCTCCGCCACGGCCAGCAGTTCCTCGCGGGCGTGCCGGGCACCGGCACCGGCCAGGATGGCCACCTTCTCGCCGTCTTGCAGCAGGCTCGCCACGGCCAGCAGGTCCTCGTCGCGCGGCCGGCCCGGCGCCTGGAGCATGACCGGCGCGGTGTGCGGCGGCCGGGCCGGCGCCACGTGCTGCCACGGGTCGGCGCCGGCGTCCGCGACCTGGATGTCGTTGGGCACCGTGATGTGCGCGACCCCGCGCCGCGCGTAGGCGGTGCGGATCGCGTTGTCCACCACCGACGGCAGCTGCGCCGGATTGTAGATCATCTGGTCGTACTCGGCCACGTCGGCGTAGAGCTTGTCCAGGTTGACCTCCTGCTGGTAGCCGGTGCCCAGCAGCGCGGTCTCCTGCATGCCGGTGATGGCGAGCACCGGCATGTGGTCCAGCTTGGCGTCGTACAGGCCGTTCAGCAGGTGGATCCCGCCGGGCCCGGACGTCGCTATGCACACGCCGACCTTGCCGGTCGCCTTGGCATGCGCGGTCGCCATGAACGCCGCGGCTTCCTCGTGATGCACCAGCACGAACCGGATCCGGTCCTGATGCCTGCGCAGGCCCTCCATGAGCCCGTTGATGCCATCTCCCGGCAGACCGAACACGGTATCCACGCCCCAGTCCGCCAGGCGCTCGATCAGTGCCTCGGATGCGATCTGACCCACGACGGGCCTCCCGTCAGTGTCTCTTCGATTTCCTCTTACGCCGTCAGGCGCACATCCGACAGCCACTGTCCAGCAGGGCCCAGCACAAACATGCCGACCAGACGCAGACCGGGACCATATCTCGCGGCCCGTTTGGGAGCGCAGGAGTGGGAAGAGCAAGGGCCATGCCGGCCCAGCCAGAGAGTAAGCGCATGCCTGCCCGGCGGATAGTCATGCGCCTGATCGCCCTGTGGTGCTGGGGCTACCTCGTGTGGGTGCTGCTGACCTGGACGCTTCACCCTGAACAGGTGCTCTTCGGCGCGTTCATCGCGGCCGCCGTCGCGGTGGCGCTCGCTCCGCTGGGCGAGGTGGCCGGGCCCTGGCGGCTGCTGCGGCCACGGGCGCTGGCAGGCGGCGCCTGGCTGCTGCTCGCCGCCGCTTGGCAGGTCCTGCGGGCCAACCTGCGGCTGTCCCGGCGGATCTGGGACCCGCGCCGGCCGCTGTCGAGCGGCATGGTGATCACGCCTACCCGGGAGCGCACCGACGGGGGCCTCGCCGCGGTCGGCGTCATCTCCTCGCTGATCGTGGACAACCAGATCGTCGATCTCGACGCGCCGCGCCCATGAGCTTCAGTACCACGCCGTCGCCGTGCCGGACGGGCGGCCCGGAGCAGGCTACGCGAGCAGATCAACGGCCCGGTGGAGGACCTGCTGAAGCCGTTCCAGCCACGGAACCGGCCCGCGCGGAGAAGACCGTGAACGCCGTGTACCTGGCCGTCGCCGTCGCCGAGGTGGCGATCATGGCGGCTGCTGCTCGCTCCGGCTGGCCGCCGGGCCGACCATCTCCGACCGGATCGTGGCGCTGAACGCCATGTCCACCCAGGCGGCGATCGCCGTGCTGTTCTTCGCCGCGTTCGCCGACCGCACGATCTACTGCGACGTCGCGCTGTGGCTCGCCTCCTTCAGCTATCTCGGCGCCATCGTCTGGTCCCGCTACCTGGAACGGGAGCTGCTGTGATCGAGATCATCGTGATCGTCCTGGCCGCCGTCGGCTGGGCCTTCTCGCTCTCCGGGCGCGGTCGGCATCCTGCGGATGCCCGACGTGTACTGCCGGATCCAGTGCTCCAGCAAGATGATCACGATGGGCGCGCTCCCTGTCCTGATCGCGCTGGTCGTGGGCGAGGGCCCGGTGAGCGTGTTCGGCAGCCGGGCGCTGATCGTCGCCGTACTGCTGCTGGTGATCAACCCGGTCGCCTCGCACGCGCTGGCCCGGGCCGCGTACAAGACCGGTGTGCCGATGTGGCCCGGGGCCGTGGCCGACCGGGTAGCCGACCGGGTGCACCGCAGGAGCGGGCCGTGAGCGGCTTCTGGGTCCTCGACTATCTGCTGCTGGCGCTGATGCTGGCGGCGGCGGTGCTGGTGGTCTGGCTGCGCAACCTCAACGGCGCGGTCATGGCCCTCTCCGGGGTCGGCACCATGCTGTCGGTGCTGTTCGTCGTGCTCGGCGCCCCGGACGTGGCCCACTCCGAGGTGGTGGTCGGGGCGATCGCGCTGCCCGTGCTGTACCTGGTCGCGATCGGCAAGACGCGCACGGTCACCGACGAGCCGGGCCTCGGCGAGACCGAGGGCCAGGACGAGGACCGGCAGTGACTGAGGGCCGGCTTCGAGAGCATGGCGCCGTCGCCCACGCCGCGGCACGCGAGGCCACCGAACGCGAGCCGCGGCACCGGCCGTGGCTCGGCGCGCTGCTGGTCGCGGGGACGGCCGCAGCGCTCGGGGTGGCCATGGCCGGGATTCCGCGCGAGCACGCGCCGCTCCCCCTGATCGCCCGCTACGCGCTGGAGATCGCGCTACCCCGGTGGAAGCTGACCGAGCCGGTCAACGAGATCGTCTACGGCACCCGCGGGTTCGACACGTTCGGCGAGACGTTCCTGCTGCTCGCGGCCGTGGTCAGCGTGATCCTGATCACCCGGCCACGGGAGCCGCGCCGCGGCTATTTCGGCGAGTCCGCCGCCGGGGCGCGCGAGCAGCAGGCCGAGACGACCCGGATGTGCGGCTCCGACGCCGCCGAGCGGGACAGCCAGGTCCGCCGAGCGCAGAGAGCAGCATGACCAGGCCCGGTGGGCGGCGCGCGGGCCGAGACGCCGGATGCGACCCCGCTGGGCACCCCGGCACCGGAGACCGCCGAGGCGATGACGGTCGTGGTCCGCACCGCGATCAGGGTTGTGCTGCCGATCCTGGCCGTGGCCGGGCTCTACCTGGTCGCCTGGGGATACTCGCCGGGCGGCGGCTTCCCGGGCGGCGCGGTCCTCCTCGGCGTCCTGCTGCTGGTCTACGCCGGCTACGGCCGCCGCAAGATCAGCAAGGTGATCCGGCCCGCGCTGCTCGAGACCACTCGAACTGGCCGGCGCGGCGACTGATCATCATGACCGAGTTCCTCGGGCTGGTGCTCAAGGGCTCGTTCAGCGCGAACTGGCTGCCGCTGGCGCCGATGCTGACCCCGCTGTCGGGCGGCATCGCCCAGCTGTTCTCGGCGGCCGAGCTGATCGAGGTCGGCACCGGCCTGACCATCGCCGTCTTCGCCCTGCTCGGCATGACCCATGACTGGGCGCGGGATGACGGCGGCCAGGCCGCGGGCCCCGGCGGGGGCGGTGAGCGGGAGCGATGATCCTGGTCAACTACCTGGCCTCGGTCGCGCTGTTCTGTATCGGCCTGTACGTGCTGCTGACCCGGCGGAACCTCATCAAGATCGTGATGGGCCTGTCGCTGATGGAGGCCTCCACCTACCTGTTCATGGTGTCGCTCGCCTACCGGGCGGGGTCCACCGCGCCGGTGCTGGTCAGCCCGCCTGCCGGGAAGACCGCCAGGCAGCTCGCGCACGGGAACGTGGCCGACCCGGTGCTGCAGAACTTCTGCCTCACCGCCATCGTCATCGGCGTCGCGGTGACCGCGGTGTTCCTCAGCGTCGTGGTGCGGATCGCCCAGCACTACCGCACGCTCGACGCCGACCGGGTCCGGGCGATGCGCGGATGAACGGCCGGGCGCCTGTGCGGGAGGCCATGTGATCAGCGGGCCTGCGCTGGCGTCGCTGCTGCCGCTTCCGGTGGCCCTGCCCATCGCCGGGGCGGTGGCGGCACCGCTACTGGCCCGGCTGCACCGGCAGCTTGCCGTCATCGCCGGGCTTGTCGCCGCTCGGCGGCTCCAGCGTGATCCTGCTCCTCGAGGCACCCAGCGTCTTCGCGGGGCTGGTCCGCGCGCACTACCTGGGGTTGTGGACCCCGGTCCACGGCCAGGCGCTGGGGATCGCGTTCGCCGCCGACCCGTTCGGCCTGCTCTTCGCCTTGACCTCAGCGGTCATCGGCGCGGTACTGCTGCTGTACACGCTGTCGGAGCTTGGCGGGCTGGGGCCGCGCGAACTGGGCGGCTACGCCTGCCTGTTCCAGCTGATCCTCGCCGCGCTGATCGGCGGCGGCGCTCACCGCCGACCTGATCAACCTGTTCGTCTGGTTCGAGGTGGCCGCGCTGGCCAGCTACGGGCTCACCGCCTTCTTCCTGGAGCGGCCGATCGCCCTGGAGGCCGCGTTCAAGATCCTGGCCCTGACCACATTGGCGAGCTTCGCCGTGTTCATCGGCACCGGGCTGCTCTACGCCGCGAGCGGCGCGCTCAACTACGGCCAGCTTCACGACGCCCTGGCGCGGCACCTGTCCACGCCCGAGGAGATCGCGCTCGGGCCTGCTGGTGGCGGGTTTCGCGACGAAGGCCGGGCTTGTCCCGTTCCACGGCTGGCTGGCCGACGTGCACACCGCCACCTCGGGACCGGTATCGGCGCTGTTCTCCGGCCTGATGTACAACTTCGGCATCGTCGCGATCGGCCGGCTGGCCTTCCAGGTCTTCGGCGTCACCCGCATCCCCATCCTGGGCCTGCTGCTGACCGTGGGCATCATCTCCGCGCTGCTGGGCGCGGTCATGGCGCTGGCCCAGGACGACCTCAAGCGGCTGCTGGCCTACGACACGATCTCGCAGATGGGCATCCTGGCCATCGGCCTGGGCACGGGCACCGCGCCCGGGATCGCGGGCGCCGTCTACCACCTGGTCAACCACGCCCTGTTCAAGTCGCTGCTGTTCCTGTGCGCCGGGGCGATCCTGCACCGCACCGGGCTGACGAAACTGTCCGACATGGGCGGCCTGGCGCGGCGCATGCCGGCCGTGGCCGTCGCGTTCGTGATCGGCGCCGCGTCGATCGCCGGGATCCCCCCGTTCAACGGGTACGTCTCGCTCAGCCTCATCCACACCGGGCTGCTCGACAGCCATCAATACCTTCCGTACGCACTCATGCTGGCCGCTCAGGTGATCACCATCGCGGCGCTCGGCAAGGCGGCGTGGCTCGCGTTCTTCCGCCCGCGCGCGGCAGGACTACCCGCGGCTGGAGCCGTTGCGCCCCGGCATGGTGGCCGGGCTCGCCAGCCTGGCTGCGTGCTGCGTCGTGTTCGGCGTGCTCCCCCAGTTCTTCCTCGATTCGGTGATGGCGCCGGCCGCCGCCAGCCTGCTGCATCCGGCCCGCTACGCCAGCGGCGTGCTCACCGGCCTGGCCCGGCTGCCCGCGCTGCGCCTGCCGCCGTTCGACTATGTCTCGCCGGTCGAGCTGACCACCCTGGTGGCCTGCGCCGCTGCCGGGGCCGCGCTCGCCTGGGCGTATCTCCGGGCTCGTGAGCCCGCCCCGGTCCGGCTGCTGCGTGCCGCCCACACCGGCTCGGTGAACGACTACGCGGCCTATGCGGTGGCCGGGATGCTCGCCGTCATAGCCGTGCTGACCCTGACCTGACCTGCGGGCGGTCAGACCTCCTCCGGTCAAGCGGCCACGGCACGGGCGCAACGCCGCCAGGGCGAGGCCGTTGTTCGCTAGGAAGCCTGAGCGCGCAGTTGCCGCGGGTCCATATCGCCGCGGACAAGCCGGTCCGCAAGGACGCGCACCTTCTGGTTGGTGTTCTGTGAGGCCCGCCTGAGCAGCTCGAACGCCTCGTCCGTCGATACGGCCAGCTCGGCGTGCAGGACGCCTTTGGCCTGTTCGATAACCGCCCGCGCCTCCAGGGTCACCTGCAGGTTGCCGGCCAGGTCCCGGCAGGCTCCGTACAGCTCGGCGTTGTGCACCGCGGTGCCGCCCTGCGCGGCGAACAGCAAGGCGATGTCATGCGCCGCGCCATTGAACGCGCCCGGACGGTCGGCGTACAGCGCCACCGCTCCGGCGGGCTGCTGGCCGGTGTGCAGGGGCATGCTGATGATGCTGGAGAAACCCGCCAGGCAGGCGGCACGGCAGAAGGCCTGCCAGCGATCGTCGGCGCTGGTATCCCGGACGTGTCTGGTCTCGTTGTACCGCAACGTTTCCACGACCGGCCCTTGCCCGGCGGCGAACTGCATCTGGTGCAAGTTGTCGATCCGCGCATCGGAAGCGGCGAAGGTATGGTGCTGGCCGCCCGCCGCGATGGTCACGGCGGCGCCGGTGGCTCCCGGCACCAGGTCCACGCCCAGGCCAGACAGCCGGGACAGGGCCGCGTCGCCCTCGTCGTCGCTGTCCAGCAGCCGGGCGATGCCGGAGATGCGCTCGGCGAGCGCCTGGGTGACCTCCACCATGGCCGGGAGCTACCCCGGCCAGGCAGGACCTAACGTGTGCGTTTGCCAGCCAGCAGCCTGGGGTAGCCGGAGACCTCGGCGCGGTGGCCGGATCATGATCCTCAAGACAGGCGGGATCTCCGGAAGGCCTTCCGCCGCGCCGGAAGCCAAACTAGAGCGGCCCTCGAAGAGCGCGGGACCGCTAGTGGACGGCGTGCTCGCGGTGCCGAGGGACGGACGACCGGCACGGCGCCGCAGCCGGCGAGGAGGCCCGCCCGTGGACTCGGTCCCTTCGGCCAGCGACGACGCCGGGCTGGTCACGGCCAGGCCTGCTGACTCTGACGCTGGCATCAGTGAGATCGGCGAGCTGATCCTCGCCGAGCACGCCCGCATCCTCCGGCTCTTCGGTGCGCTCTATAACCTGGCACGGCGCGCGGACCCCGCCGTCAGCCGGCTGGCGCTGGCCCAGATCTGGAGCAGGCTCGCGGACCTGCTGGTGGCTCATACCAGGGCTGAGGAGGAGGTCTGCTTCCCGCGGATGTACGGCGCCGGCGCGCGCGCCCTGGCGGTCACGGAGGCGGCCGCCGCCGACCACAACGACATACGCGAGGCCGTGGCACAGGCCCGGCTTCTCGAGGTGGGCTCTGCACGGTGGTGGCAACTGATCACCGCGGCCCGTACCGCATGCGCCCAGCACTTCGCCAGCGAAGAGCGGGACCTCCTGGCATCGCTGTGCAGTTGCCTTCCCCCAGGGACAGGCAAGGCCCTCGCGCGTCGATGGGCCGCCTTCGCCGTTGCCCAGGCAGATGGCGCCCGCCCGGGACAGGCCGAACAAGGCCAAGCAGAGGGCCATCAAACCGAAGTGCAGCCGGCATCGAATCATCCCGCTTGAGCTGGGTAGCTGGGCCGGGATCACCAGGGAGGTGTGATGGCGCGGCCTATCTGGACTGGCTCGGTGGCTTTCGGCCTTGTCAACGTTCCCGTTGCGCTGTACACGGCCACCGAGGACCGGACAGTCCACTTCAACCAGTTCCAGGCGGGCACCTCCGACCGGATCCGCTATAAGCGGGTCAACGAGCGCACCGGCCGCGAGGTCAAGCTCGCTGACATCGTCCGCGGCCACGAGGTGAGCAAGGGTGACTACGTCCTGGTCACCGACGAGGAACTAGAGGCCATCGACCCGGGCCGGTCGCGGACGATCGATATCGCCGACTTCGTCGACCTCGCCGAGATCGACCAGATCTACTTCCAGAAGACCTACTACCTCGCCCGCAGGGGGACGGTGCCCGGCGCGCATATGCACTGCTCTACCGGGCCTAGGCCTGAGTGGGAAGGCAGAGCTCGATCGAGCAGGGATGGACCTTGATCCGCAGTTCCTTGACCGTGCCGCGCGCACCGCCGTCAAGCTCGTAGGGCATGGGCCGGTTGAACCGGATCCGGAATCGCTCACCGCGGGTGAGCTCGATGAACGGCGACTCCCCCGCCCGGCCCTGCGCAACCCGCCCCAGCACCCGCGCCCACTCAGCCGGATTCTTGGCAGTGACCAAACCGAGTTCGAGAAGCCCGTCGTCAGGCCGCGCCCCGCCGAAGACCTCGACTCCGCCGAGAATCTTGGCCACGTTCCCCACCAGCACGCAGGAGACCCGGCCCTTGTAGAAGCGCCTGCCGTCCACCTCGATGATCGCCCGGGCCCGGCGCGCGTTGAGGTTCTTGGCCCCCGCGAAGAGATATGCCGCGCGGCCGAAGCGCCCTTTCCGCCCCCGGCCGGCTTGTTTGATCATTCGAGCATCGAACCCGGCACCGGCCATCACAGCGAAGTGCTCGCCGTTCACCGACCCAGTATCGAACCGGCGGCGCTCCCCGTTCAGCCCGGCCCGCACCGCGTCGGCGAGGCCTGCCGGGATCCGCAGGTTGCTCGCCAGCAGATTGGCCGTGCCGGCCGGAAGGATCGCCAGGACAGCCCCAGTTCCAGCCACCGCATCGATACACCGCTGGACCGTCCCGTCGCCCCCCCAGACGAAGATCATCTCAGCACCCTGCGCCTGCGCCTTGCGGGCATACTTAGGTGCCTTGCGGCTTTTTGTCACCTCGTACCACAGCGGATCGGCAATGCCCTCCCGCGCCAGTACCTCGCGAAGCTCACCCAGGCCGCCGCCGAAACTCTTGCCGGTGTGGGCGACCACCGCGATCTTCGGCACGCCATGGCCTCCGTGTTCTTCGCCTGAAACCTGCCTTGCCCCTGCGCGAAGGACGATCTCCGCCGGTGGCGACGGCCCGGCTTGAGGTCGTCTCCGGTCCTGGACTGCCCGCAGGATCCGGCGGCAATCATCGCCCACATGCCGTGCCGAAACAGGCGTCATGTGCCCCTTTGCCGCGTTAGCCGAACCTACGGAACCTCAGCCATCACAACCTGGCGGGTCCTGGACTTTCGGGAAGCCTTGCCAGCGAGAGGAACAGGCCTGTCACCTGCTGGATCGCTTCGGCGAAGAGATCGAAGGTCGTTGGCTTGGCGATGTAGGCGTTGGCGTGCAACTGATAACTGCGCACTACGTCCGCCTCATCCTGCGAAGTGCTCAGCATCACCACGGGAATGGTCAGCAGATGCTCATTGGCCTTTACCTCGGCCAGTACCTCCAGGCCACTTCGCCGCGGCAGGTTGATATCCAGCAGGATCAAGCTTGGCCGTGGTGCGCCGGTGAACCCGGGAGCCTGGTGGAGGAATTCCATCGCCAGCTCGCCGTCACCCACCACATGCAGTGTTCCAGGCGCCCGGGACACCTCGAAGGCTTCCCTGGTGATGAGGACCGAGCCTGGGTCATCCTCCACCAGGAGCACATCGTGGACCTGAGTCCCAGCCGAACAGACGGGGTCGGTGGCAGGCATCGGGATCTCCTCTGGGAGAGCGCTCAGCTCGGGTCCGATTCAACGATCATGCCATCACCTGGACCGCCGCACACACGCGTGGCCCGCGTGATCGCCAGCGACAGAAACAGGTCCGTCACCTGCCGGATCGCCTCGGTGAACGAGTCGAAGGTGGCCGGCGGAGCAGTAGCCGCCACTGGTGAGGCCACGAGGTTTGGTCTCGCGTGATGCGGACACCTGAACGGTATGCGGTCACTTGCCGTCGTGGGTGACGAACTGCTAGGCGCGGATGACGCCCGCGATTGGGCATTCCTGGAATCCCTCGTTGCCATCAACGCCCCCGGATCGATCGATGTTGACGTACTAGTGCTGATCAACCAGCCTGCTTCATCAATCGGCTACGCAAATCCGCTGGGGCGGGCGGTGGGGCGGATGGCCTCTGGCCCGGAGCCGTCCGCGGAGCCCTACGATGCGGCCGGCAGTGCCCGCCAGCGCCTCAACCGTTCGCTACAGCACCTGCGGGCTCTTGGTCTGCGCGCCACCGGCGACATTGACCAAGGTGATCCCTACCGGCTGGTGCGCCGCAAGGCTGCCGAAGAGAAATACGACCGCATAATGCTCCTGCTCGCTGGCAAACAGCCATGGATAGCGCGGCTTCTCCGCCGGGACGTGCAGGCTCGCCTGCGGCGGGCCCTCAATGTGCCTGTGCAAACCGTGGGCCAGGCTGACCTTACGCCGCCAGACAGCTAACCGCGCCCGAGCCGCCCGATGGGGCTGGCCTGGAGGTCGCCGAGCAGCGCGGCGGGGTCGTCGTAAACCTGCGCGGCGCCCGCGCCGCGCAACTCATCCGCGGCGATGCCGCCGCCGAGCAGGCCGATGCACCTGATGCCCGCCCGCTCCGCGGCGAGCACATCCCAGACCGTGTCGCCGACCATGACGGCGCGCCCGGGGTCGATGCCGGACTCGTCCAGTGCTTTCTCGACGATGCCCGGGGCCGGCTTGGCCTCCTCGACGTCGCCGGAGCTGACCACGGCGCGGACCGCGGCGCGGGCGCCGAGCGCGTCCAACATGAGGTCTACCTCGTCGTCCTTGGCGCTGGTGGCGAGCACCACGTCCAGCCCGAGCCCCGCGGTGGCGCGGAGCAGGCCGGCCGCCCCGGGCAGCGGGCGCATCCGGCCGAGGTAGGGCGCGTAGTGCCGGCTGTGCGCAGGGCTCACCGTGGGATCCGGTCTGCCCAGGACACGTTCCACAAGCTCTGCGGAGCCCATCCCGATGGCCCGGTGGATGTCCGCGCAGCGGATGTCGTGGCCGCGTTCGGTGAAAGCCTCCCACCACGCCGCGACATGCAGGTAGTTGGTGTCCAGCAGCGTGCCGTCCACGTCGAAGACGACGCCGCCGTTGCGCTCGTCAGGCACGGGCGGCCGGCCCTTGGCCAAGGACCACCTGCGCGGCGCGCACCCGGAGATCCTCCAGAAGCTCCAGTTGGCTTTCGGCCCTGGCGATGAGCTCGTCCAGCCGGCCGCGGTCCAGCCGCGGGTCCGTCTCCGCCAGGAGCCGCAGCGTGCGCCACCCGGCCGCCTTGCCCGTGACCCCGAGACGGAGCAGTTCCAGCTCTTCCAGGCTGCTCAGCGGGGACCGGGCCAGCAGGCGGCCGTTGAGCTTCAGCCGGCCCGCCTTCTCGCCGATCAGGCCGGCGTACACCTTGTAGGCGCGCACCGGGACCTCTAGCACGGCCATGAGATCCAGCAACGCGGCGCGGTCGGCCGCCACGTCCATCGCGAGGCGGCGCAGGGTGTCGCCGGTTTCCCTGCTCTGGTGGGCCGCCGCGACCCGCCGGGCCAGTTCGGTGCCGCCGGTGGCCCCGGCGAGATGATCATTCAGGTAGATGCCCAGTAGCCCAGGCTGCCCCGTATCCGCGGTCCGGGCCATATAGCTCTCCCTCCCTGCTGGGTTCGCGTCGTGCTTGACAACCCACTTCCCGGAAAACCCCGAGTTAACGGGCGCTGGAGCCGGGGCCGACGTTCGGGCGGGCCGAACGGGGGCAGTAGCGGTGACGTGGCAGCGGCAACCGGCCACAGCCCAGGCGCCAGCCCGGCGCTGGTCCCGAACGGCAGGAGGTGCCCGTGCCGTTGCTGATCGGCACCTCGGGCTGGCAGTACCGGGACTGGCGCGGCGGGCTGTACCCGGCAGGGGTGGCCCAGCGCCGCTGGCTGGAGCACTACGCCAGCTACTACGAGACGGTAGAGAACAACGCCAGCTTCTACGGGTTGCCCGCCGGGCAGACCTTCGCGGGCTGGCGTGCCCGCACCCCCCGCGATTTCGTCATGGCGGTGAAGGCAAGCAGGTACCTCACACACGTCAGAAGGCTGCGTGACCCGGCGGAACCCGTCGCCAGGCTCCTCGGTGCCGCGGCGGCCCTGGGCCCCAAGCTCGGCCCGGTACTGCTCCAGTTGCCGCCCGATCTCAAAGCGGAGCCGGCCCTGCTGGACGCCTGCCTCACCGCGTTCCGGCGCGCCCCGCTCCCCGGCCACGGCCCGCTGCGGATCACGGTGGAACCGCGGCACAGTTCGTGGTGGACCGAGGAGGTCCGGCAGATCCTGGCCGCCCACGGCGCGGCGCTGTGCTGGGCGGACCGGCAGGGCCGCGCCGTCACCCCGCTCTGGCGCACCGCAGGATGGGGATACCTGCGGTTTCATGAGGGCACGGCCGAGCCCTGGCCCTGCTACACCGATCGGGACCTGCGCATATGGGCCGGGCGGGTGCGGCAGGCGTGGTCACCTGACGCGGACGTGTACGTCTATTTCAACAATGACCCGGGCGGGGCCGCCGTGGTCAACTCGGCAACCTTCGCGGCGCTGGCCCGCGACGCCGGCCTCATGGTCACCCGGACACCCCCGGCCGGCGGCGTGCCGCTGACCCCGGCCATCCCGACGTGGTGAGCGAGTCCCGCCGTGCCTGCGCTTAACTGCCCGGGTCCTGGGTAGCCTCAGCGCTCCGGCCGCCGAACCCTGGCCGCAGGGCGGGCGCCGGATTACGAGGGGCGAAACCAGTGACGGACAACAGTTTCAGCATCGACGTGGCCGCGATACGCGGTCGCGCCCGGCAGCAGATCCCCCATGGCGCCTGAGGACGGCTCCGGCCAGCGGGGAGCACCGGCCTGGCAGGTGACCGGCCAGGCGTTTCGCGTGGCCGTGGACTCGGGGCGGCTCGACCTCCCGCTGCCGGGATCGGGGCGGACCCGGGAACGGTGGGCCGCGTTCGCCGACCTGGCCACGGAGGACCTGTCCCTGGCCAGGTTTGCCGAAGGCCATGCGGACGCGGTGGCGATCCTGGCCGAACTGGACGGCCCGCCGCCGCTGCGGGGCAGCCGGTGGGGGGTGTGGGCCGCGCACCCGCCCGGCCCGAAGCTGGAAGCAGGCTGCCATGACGGCGGGTGGCGGCTGCGTGGCACGAAGCGGTACTGCTCCGGGGCCCGTTCCTGCACCCATGCCCTGGTGACGGCCGCCGCACCGGACGGGAAGCGGCTGTTCGCCGTCCCGGTCGGGATGCTGGCACCGGTACCGGGCACCTGGCCCGCCACCGGCATGGCGGGCAGCGACACGCTGGACGTGGACTTCGACGAGGTACCCGCCCAGCCGGTCGGGGCACCCGGGGCGTACGTGGCGCGGCCGGGGTTCGCGCACGGCGGCGCTGGCGTCGCCGCCTGCTGGTACGGCGGTGCGCGCGCGGTGGGCGGCGCCCTGCTGTCCGCTGCGGGCCGCCGCGACGTGGGGCCGCATGCGCTCGCTCACCTCGGCGCGGTGGACATCGCGCTGCGCACGGTGCGCTCGGCTCTCGGCACGGCCGCGGACGAGATCGACGCCGACCCCGCCGACCTCAAGGGCGTGGGCAGGCTCCGGTCGCTGCGCGTGCGCGCGCTGGCCGACGCCGTGTCGGGAGAGGTCATGGACCGGGTCGGCCGGGCGCTGGGCGCCGGGCCGCTGTGCCTGGACGAGGCGCACTCACGCCGGGTGGCGGACCTGACCGTCTACGTACGGCAGCATCACGCCGAGCGCAGCCTCGCCGAACTCGGCGCGCTGGTCGCGGAGCAGGGAACGCAATGGTGAACGTTGCCAGGAACGTCATCGACGCACCGGGTACGCCGGAATCGGCCTGGCGTGCCTGGCCGGGCCTGGGCCAGCTGCCCGTCCTGGATGCCGCCGAGTGGGCGAGCGCCGTCGTGGTCGCCGCACACCCGGACGACGAGGTGCTCGGGGCAGGCGGCACCATCGCGGCGCTGGCCGCCAGGGGCGCCCGGCTCCGGCTCGTGACACTGACTGACGGCGAGGCCTCTCATCCGCACCTGCGGGACAAGTCCATCGCCCCGCGCAGGACCGCCGAGACGCTGGCGGCGCTGAAGGCACTGGGGGCCCGGGACACCGAGGTGATCCGGCTCGGCCTGCCCGACTCGGGACTCGCCGCGCATGAGCATGACGTGACGGCACGGCTGCAGGAGCTGGCCTGGGGTTTTGACCTGCTCCTCGCGCCGTGGGACCGGGACGCCCATCCCGATCACGAGGTGGCGGGCCGGGCCGCGCGGGCTGCCCGCAGCGGCGAAGGCACGCTGTGGTACCCCGTGTGGATGTGGCACTGGGCACGGCCCGGTGATCCCCGCGTGCCCTGGCACGCAGCGGGGCGCGTCCCGCTGCGGCGGCGGGTGGCGGCGCGCAAGCGGCGGGCCATCGGCTGCTTCGCCAGCCAACTGCAGGGCCGCAGTGGCACGCAGGGCCCGGTGCTGCCCGCCGGCATCGTGGCGCACTTCGCCCGCAACATCGAGGTCTTCTTCCGGTGAGCCCCCGATGACCCTGGGACCTGACTACTTCGACGCCATGTACGCGGCCGCCGCGGACCCGTGGAGCCTGCGCACCCGCTGGTACGAGGCACGGAAGTACGCGGTCAGCACCGCCATGCTGCCGCAGCAGCGCTACGCCGACGCCTTCGAGCCGGGCTGCTCGGTGGGCGTGCTCACCGGAATGCTCGCCCCGCGCTGTGACCGGCTGCTGTCGTGCGACATGGCAGCGGCCGCGGTCAGGGCCGCGGCCGCGCATACCGCGCGCTTCCCGAACGTCACGGTCGAGCAGCGGGCGATCCCCGGTGACTGGCCGGCCGGGGAGTTCGATCTGGTCGTCCTCTCGGAGTTCCTGTACTACTTCCCCGGCCGCGACCTGGACCACGTCCTCGATCTCGTGCTCGCGGCGCTCCGGCCGGCCGGCACCCTCCTGGCGGTGCACTGGCGGCACCCGGTCCCGGAGTACCCGCGCAGTGGTGACGACGTGCACGCGGTCCTGGGCGCCACGGCCGGGCTCGCCAGGCTCGCCGACCACGCCGAACCGGACTTCCTCGCCCAGGTCTACGTCCGGGGCGAGGGCCGCCCGGTGTCCGTGGCGCAGGCCGAAGGCCTGGTGTGATCAAGGCGGTGGGGGTGGTGATCCCCGCGCACAACGAACAGGACCTCCTGCCCTCGTGCCTCACCGGTGTCCGGCAGGCGGCCCGGCAGGTCAGCGTTCCCGTCCATCTGGTGGTGGTGGCGGACACGTGCACCGACCGGACCGCGGAACTGGCCCGCGCCCAGGGCGCGACCGTCGTGGCGGTCCGCGCCCGCAGCGTCGGCGCCGCCCGGCGGGCCGGGGTGGGGCAGGTGCTCCGGTCCGCACGCCACCTGGACCCCGCCGCGCTGTGGATAGCCACCACCGACGCCGACAGCCTCGTGCCCCGCTGCTGGCTCAGCCGGCAGCTCCGCTATGCCAGCCAGGGCTGGAAGGGCGTGGCGGGCACAGTGACAGTCGAGGACTGGTCCGGCCATCCACCCCAGGTGCGAAGGCGCTACGCCCAGCACTACCGGGCCTGGCGGGGGCACCACCCGCACGTGCACGGCGCCAACCTGGGTTTCGCCGCCGACGCCTACCTGGCCGCGGGCGGCTTCCGGCCGCTGCCGACGGCCGAGGACCACACCCTGGTCAACGACCTCCAGGCGGCCGGCCTGCCGCTGCTGCGCACGACCGGGATCCCCGTGGTGACCTCCGCCCGGGCCCTGGCCCGGGCGCCGGGCGGCTTCTCCTGGCTGCTGGGCACGCTCGGCGGGGCCCAAGAGCCCGTTCCCGGGCCGCGGGAAGAACCCGCCTGAGCAGGACTGCGGGCCCAGCGGCCCGGGCGGTTGATGGCCGGGCCATACCCCGTGCAGGGCGTCACGGCTGCGTCCCGGCCGGGTCCTGGCCGTCAAGCACGGCCCGGCGGACCTGCTGGTGCTGATGACCGGTGGCGTGCAGTTCGGCATCGGAGGCGTGCTCGAGCGTGAGCAGGGAGTTGTCCGCGTCCGGCAGGGCCAGCAAGATTTCGTCGAGCTTGCGCTGGGTTGCCCGCTGATGCCGCGCCTGGGTGTGCTGGATGACGAAGACCATCGCGAGCGTCAGCGCGGCGACCAGGGTCTGGAAAACGGTCTCCCACCGTGCCGGAAACCCGGCGGCCAGGCTTATCCCGATCCATATCCCGGCCGCGCCGAGGACCAGCACGGCAACTGCCGGGCGGGACGCCAGCCGGTCCATCCGGGACAGCCACCGGCTGACGGCCGACCTGGACCGTTCCTCCGGCGGCCCGTGCCCGGCCGCGGGGCCCAGCGGCCGGGGGTTACTTTTCGCCGAGTTTCCTGGCGAGCTCATCGCGGCCCATCTTCGACCGGCCCGGCAGGTCACGCTTCTTGGCGATCTCGTACAGCTCCGCCCGGGTCTTGGGTGACGCGCCACCGGTCCGCTTGCGCTGGGCGACCGCCGCGCCCTGCTTGCCGAGCGCGGTGCGGGTCTTGGCGGGCATGTGCGCGATCGTCTTCTTGCTGGTGGCGGCCTGCTGAGCCTTCTTCACGTTGCGTTTGGCCGCCTGCGACTGCTTGCTCGTCGCCATCATCATCGCCTCCCTGTACCGGGGCTCCCGGCAGGCCCTGCCCTACCCGGGAACGACCTTGGCTAACGGCCAGGGCGACCAACTGCGGACCGTCCCCGCGGCGGTGGAGTTCGCCCGCGCCATGTTCCAGGCGGGCAAGCCTGCCGCGGTGATCTGCCATGGCCCGTGGACGCTGGTGGAGGCAGACCTGGTCCGCGGACGGACGCTGACCTCCTGGCCGAGCCTGCAAACCGACATCCGCAACGCGGGCGGTACCTGGGCGGCCACCGAGGTGCAGGTGTGCACGGCCGGCCGAACGTCCTGGTGACCAGCCGCAAGCCCGACGACCTGCCTGCCTTCTGCAAGCAACTGGTCGAGGAATTCCAGCGGGCCGGCCCGGCTGAGCGCGGCGCTGGCCGGGCTGAGCCGCTACTCGCGCAGGTCGGCGACGACGGCGAAATGGTCCGACGGCCAGACCCCGTCGACCGGGCCGGTGCCGGCCAGGCGCACCGACTCCACCCGGCCGCGGCCCTGCCTGGGCAGGCCCACCAGGATGTAGTCGATTCGTGAATCAGGGATCCGGCTGTCGCCCTGATATCCGTTCCGCAGATCCCAGGTGAACCCGGGGTCCCCCGGATCGGCGTAACGCCAGGCGTCGAGGAGCACCAGGCCGGGAACTGGCGGGTCGGTGAGCAGGCCGCCGAGCAGCCGCATTTCGTCGGAGCCTGGCTCGGCGTTGAGGTCGCCGGTCACCACGGGCGGGTAGGCGCAGCCGCCGGAGTGTTCCTCGACGAACCGGGCCAGCGCGCGGACCTGCGCCGCGCGCAGCGCCGAGCGCCCCGGCCCATAGGTCAGGTGGGTGGTGAACAGCGGCAGCGCACCGCCGGGGGCATCGATCCGGGCGTGCACGGCCACCCTGGCCTCGTCCGAAACGCTCACCGGCAGGGCGCCGGCCTCCTGCGTGGTGATGGGCCAGCGGCTGAGGATCGCGTTGCCGATGAACAGCTCGGTGCCGCCCGGATCGCGCACCTTCCCCGCTTCCACCCAGCACCAGTGCATGCCCAGCCGCCCGGCCAGGTCGACGGCGAGGTTCTCCTCTGGGCCGCCCCAGACCTCCTGGAAGCCACACAGGTCCGGCTGGACCCCGGCCAACGTCTCGGCGATGGCCTGCCGGCGTTCTTCCCAGGGCCCGTGGCGCCACCACAGATTCCAGCTCATCACTCGCACTGCCCGGGCCTACCCCGGTGGGCTGCCCCTTAATCGCAGGCCCCGTGTGCCTAGTCCGTGCCGAGCCAGCCCTCCATGACGGTGAGCAGGTTCTCGGTGTCCACCGGCTTGGTGACGTAGTCGGTGGCCCCGGCGGCGAGGCTCTTGTCCCTGTCGCCCTGCATGGCCCGGGCGGTCACCGCGATCACCGGCAGCTCGGCCAGGCCCGGGATCTGCCGGATCGCCGCCGTGGTGGCGTAGCCGTCCATCTCCGGCATCATCACGTCCATCAGGACGATGTCGATGCCGGCATCGCCGCGCAGCAGCTCGATACCGGTCTGGCCGTCGGACGCGTGCACCACGGTCAGCCCGTACAGCTCCAGGATGCTGGTGATCGCGAAGACGTTCCGCAGGTCGTCGTCGACGATGAGCACCCTCCGGCCGCGCAGGCCGTCGTGCCCGGTGGCGACCGGCTCCGCCGCGGCAGGCTCGGCCGGGACGGACCCCGCGGCCGCCCGCCTGGGCGCCGCGGCCTCGTGCTCTCCGGCCGCGGCCTCCTCCGCCGCGGGGTGGCTGACCGGCAGGTACAGCGTGAACGTGCTGCCCTCGCCGACCGCGCTCTGCACCGTGACCCGGCCGCTGAGCTGGGCCGCCAGCTCGCGGCAGATGGTCAGGCCCAGCCCGGTCCCGCCATAGCGGCGGCTGGTCGTGCCGTCGGCCTGCTGGAACGCGCCAAAGATGGCGTCGAGGTTCTGCTCACTGATACCGATGCCGGTGTCGGTGACCGAGAAGGCCAGCTGGTCACCGTCCGCGGACGGTGCCCTGGTGATCCGCAGCTCCACGCTGCCCTGCTCGGTGAACTTGACCGCGTTGGACAGCAGGTTGTGCAGGATCTGCCGGAGCCGCTGCCGGTCGGCGAACAGTTCCGCCGGGACGCCGTCTGCCAGCGGCCCGGCGACGAAGGCCAGCCCCTTCTCCGAGGTCAGCGGCTGGAAGACGGCCCGCAGGTCCTCCACCAGGGAACGCAGCCCGAAGCGCTCGGGGTGCAGCTCCATCTTGCCCGCCTCCACCCGCGACAGGTCGAGAATGTCGTTGATGAGCTGCAGCAGATCGGTGCCGGAGGAGTGGATGACGTTGGCGTACTCGACCTGCTTGGGCGTGAGGGTCTGATCCGGGTTGGCGGCCAGCAACCGGGCCAGGATGAGCAGGCTGTTCAGCGGGGTGCGCAGCTCGTGTGACATGTTGGCGAGGAACTGCGACTTGTACCGGGAGGCCAGGTCGAGCTGGAGGGCCCGCTCCTCCAGCTCCTGCCGGGCCTGCTCGATCTCCACGTTCTTGATCTCGATGTCCCGCTTCTGGCTGGCGAGCTGCTCCGCCTTGTCCTCCAGTTCGGCGTTCGAGCGCTGCAGCTCCTCCTGGCGGGACTGCAGTTCACCGGTGCGCGCCTGAAGCTCGGCCGCGAGCCGCTGCGACTCGGTGAGCAGCGCGTCGGTGCGGGAGTTGGCGATGATCGTGTTGACGCTGACCCCGATCGACTCCATGAGCTGCTCGAGGAAGTCCTGATGCTGCCGGGTGAACCGGCTGAACGAGCCGGCCTCGATGACGCCGAGCACCTGATCCTCGAAGACGATCGGCAGGATCATCAGGTTGACCGGGGCGGCCTCGCCGAGGCCGGAGGAGATCTTCACGTAGTCGGCGGGCAGGTCGGTCACCACGATGGGCCTGCGCGTCTTGGCGACCTGGCCGATCAGCGACTGGCCGAGCCGGAACTGGCTGGGCGCCTCGATGCCCGCCCGCAGCCCGTAGCCCGCGATCAGCCGCAGCCGGGCCTCGCCGCCGGAGCGCTCGGCCAGGAAGAAGGTCCCGTGCTGCCCGCCCACCAGCGGGATCAGCTCGTTCATGACCAGGTCGGCCACGACCTTCAGGTCACGCTGGCCCTGCATCAGGCCGGCCATCCGGGCCAGGTTGGTCTGCAGCCAGTCCTGCTCCTCGTTGGCCTTGGTGGTCTCCCGCAGCGATCGCACCATCGCGTTGATGTTGTCCTTGAGGTCGGCCACCTCCCCCTGTGCCTCGACCGAGATCGACCGGGTCAGGTCACCGGTGGCCACGGCGCTGGTCACCTCGGCGATCGCCCGGACCTGGCGGGTGAGGTTGCCGGCCAGCTCGTTGACGTTCTCGGTCAGCCGCTTCCAGGTCCCGGACACACCCTCGACCTCGGCCTGGCCGCCGAGACGGCCCTCGCTGCCGACTTCCTTGGCGACCCGGGTCACCTCGGCGGCGAACGAAGAAAGCTGGTCGACCATGGTGTTGATCGTGGTCTTCAGCTCCAGGATCTCGCCGCGCGCGTCCACGTCGATCTTCTTGGACAGGTCGCCCTGGGCCACGGCCGTGGTGACCTGGGCGATGTTACGCACCTGGCTGGTCAGGTTGTTCGCCATCGAGTTGACGTTGTCGGTCAGGTCCTTCCAGGTGCCCGCCACGTTGGGCACGGTGGCCTGGCCGCCGAGCATGCCCTCGGTGCCGACCTCCCTGGCCACCCGGGTCACCTCGCCGGCGAACGCGCTCAGCGTATGGACCATGCTGTTGATCGACTCGGCGAGAGCGGCGACCTCGCCCTTGGCCTCGACGTTGATCTTCTGGCTCAGGTCGCCGCGGGCCACCGCGGTGGCCACCTGGGAGATCGACCTGACCTGCGCGGTCAGGTTGGAGGCCATCACGTTGACGTTGTTGGTGAGGTCCTCCCACGTGCCGGACACCCCGCGGACCCTGGCCTGCCCGCCGAGATTGCCCTCGGTGCCCACCTCGCCGGCCACCCGGGTCACCTCGTCGGCGAACAGCGACAGCTGGTCGACCATCGTGTTGATGGTCTCCTTCAGCTCCAGGATCTCGCCGCGCGCGTCGACCGTCACCTTCTGGGTCAGGTCACCCCCCGCGACCGCGGTCGCGACCTGCGCGATGGCCCGCACCTGGCTGGTCAGGTTGCCGGCCATGAAGTTGACCGAGTCGGTCAGGTCCCGCCAGGTGCCGCCGACACCGGGCACCCGCGCCTGGCCGCCCAGCCGGCCCTCGGTGCCCACCTCCCGCGCCATCCGGGTCACCTCGTCGGCGAACGCGGACAACTCGTCCACCATCGTGTTGACGGTGTTCTTCAGCTCCAGGATCTCGCCGCGCGCGTCGACGGTGATCTTCTGGCTGAGGTCGCCCTTGGCCACCGCGGTGGTCACCTGGGCGATGTTGCGCACCTGGCCGGTCAGGTTGCCGGCCATCGAGTTCACCGAGTCGGTCAGGTCCCGCCAGGTGCCGCCGACACCGGGCACCCGCGCCTGGCCGCCCAGCCGGCCCTCGGTGCCCACCTCCCTGGCCACCCGGGTCACCTCATCGGCGAACGCGGACAGCTCGTCCACCATCGTGTTGAGCGTGTCCTTGAGCTCGGCCATCTCCCCCTTGACGTCCACGGTCATCTTCTGGCCCAGCTCGCCTTTGGCCACCGCGGTGGCCACCCGCGCGACGTCACGCACCTGGCCGGTCAGGTTGCCGGCCATCGAGTTCACCGAATCCGTGAGGTCCTTCCAGGTACCGGCCAGCCCGGGCACCTCGGCCTGGCCGCCCAGCCGGCCCTCGGTACCCACCTCCCTGGCCACCCGGGTCACCTCGGAGGTGAACAGGGCAAGCTGGTCGTTCATCCCGTTGAACACCGCGGCGATCTCGTCCATGAGCGGGTCGCCGTCTGTCGGCAGCCGGGTGCTGAAGTCTCCGCTGCGCACCGCCGACAGGCCGGCGAGCAGTTGCTGCAGCCCGCCGTCGGCGGGCTGCACCGCCCGCTGCTGGATAGTGGTCATCGGAGAACCCCTCTATGGCCAGCCATATACATACCCGCAGGCCCGGTATGCCCGGTAAGCCTGCGCGAAACGATCCTGTCACGTCAGGTGATGGCCGAGAATGGAAGTTGACGCGAACCGGTCGCGGTCCGGGCACCTGCCCGGCCGAGGATACCCGGCGCGAGAAGGCTGGTTTTTGTGATCGATCCGAGCGGTGCCGACCTGGTGCGGCTGAACGCGCTGGTCACCCGGCAACGGCGGGAGCTGGACCAGATGCACGCCGCAGCCGCCGGCCGCTCGGTGGTGGACCTGGCCCGGGGCATGCTGATGGAACAGCTCGGCTGCACGCCCGCCGAGGCGCAGCGCCAGCTCACCCGGCTGGCCCGCGAGTCCGGCATCGGTGTCACGGAACTGGCCGTCCAGATCACCCGCGCGCAGCCGCCCGGCCAGCCACCCGAGCCCGGCATGCACCAGGTCAGCCTGGCCGGGGCGGTGATCGAGACCGCCACCTCGGGCAATGCCGTGGCCGGCGCGCTGCTCAGCGAGGCGCTGGCCGGGCTGGGCGCGGCCGCCGTGGCGATCTGGCTGACCGAGCCGGACGGCGGCATGGCACTGGCCGGGGAGGCAGGTTTCGGCAACCACGAGGCCAGCCGCTGGCGGCGGCTGCACCCGGAGATGCGCTCGCTGCCGCAGCAGGTGGCGCGGGATGGCATCGAGGCCTGGTGGCCCGCCGGGCCGCCGGCCGGGGACGACCGGCCGCTGCCGGGCCGGTGGCGCGACGGCGCGTGGGCTGCGCTCCCGCTCCATGACGCGGGTGCCACCCTGGGCACCCTGCTGATCTGCTGGCCGGAGCCGGCCGGGGAGTTCCCCGTCCCGCTGCGCCGCCAGCTCACGGCGGTCGCCGACATCGCCGCCCAGGCGCTGGGCATCCGCCTGTCCCGGGGGGAGCTGCCCACCGGGCATCAGGCCGCCGGGGCTCTCGCGCTGCTGGACAGCCTGCTCGACGGGTGCGTGTTCGCCCGGGCCGTGCGCGATCCGGACGGGCGGGTGACCGATTTCCGTGTCGAGCATGCCAGCGACGGGTTCCGTGACCCGGCGGGGCGCGGTGCCGCGGAGCTGACCGGCAGGCACCTGCTGGAGCTGTACCCGGAGGGGGTCGCCGCGGACGGCCTGTTCGACCGGTGCCTGGCGGCGCTGGAAAGCGGCGAGCCGCAGCGGCTCTCCGGTGCGGCCGTGGCCGGCCCCGATCACCCCGCCGCGGCCCGGATCGCACGGCTGTACGACGGCGTCGTGATCGCCTGGCGCCGGGCGGGCGACGCCGACCGGCTCGCGGGACTGCTGCAGCACGCGCAGCGGCTGGGCCGGATCGGCGGCTGGGAGGAGAACGTCGTGAGCGGCGAGGTGAGCTGGACCGAGCCGACGTTCGCGCTGTTCGGGCTGCCGCCCGGGGATCCGGTCCCGGTCGCCGACCTGTCCTCACACGTCCTCGCCGAGGACGTCCCCGCGGTGCAGGGGTTCCGTGAGGCGCTGTTGCGGGGCCGGATGGAGAGCGCCGCCGCGTTCCGGGTCGTGCGCGCCGACGACGGCAGCGTGCGGCAGATCCGTGCCTACGCCGAGCCGGTCACCGACCCCCGCGGCACGGTGACCGCGATGCGCGGGGTGTACCAGGACGTGTCGGCGGACTACCACACCCGCCTGGCGTTCGCGGCGGCCCGTGAGCAGCTTGCCGACAGCGAGGAGCGCGCCGCGGAGGAGCACCGCCTGGCCATCAGGCTCCAGGAGGCCATCACCCCGCGGGCGGCCGGGCCGGACGCGCTGGTCGAGGCGGCCGGGCTGGACGTGGCGGCCCGATACCGGCCCTCCGGGAAGGGCAACCTGGTCAGCGGGGACTGGTATGACACGGTCCTGCTGCCCAGCAAGAAGGTGCTGCTGGTGGTCGGGGACATCGCCGGGCACGGCCTGGACGCGGTCACCGGCATGGTCGCGGTGCGCAACAGCCTGCGCGGCCTGGCGATCACCGGGGCCGGCCCGGGAACCCTGCTCGACTGGCTGAACAGGGCGGCCGCCCACTTCGCCGACGGCGTGCTCGGGACCGCGGTCTGCGGGCTCTACGACCCGGCCGACCGGTCGCTGTGCTGGGCCCGGGCCGGCCATCTGCCGCCCGTGCTGGTGCGCGACGGCCGGGCCGAGCAGCTTCCGCTGCCGGAGGGGGTGCTGCTGGGCGCGGATCCGGATGCCAGCTACGCCGAGGAGGTGACCCGGCTGCGGCTCGGGGACACACTGCTGCTGTTCACCGACGGGCTGATCGAACGCAGGGACCAGCCCATCGACGATGCGATCGCCGCCTTGCTGCGGGCTGCCAGCCGTCCCGTCGGCGACCTCGGCGGGTACGCCGATCACGTCCTGGGCCGGGCAGCATCCAACACCGGCGACGACGCATGCCTGGTCGCGGTGCGCGTCCGGTGATCCGGGCGCACCGCGACGGCCTGGAATGACGCCCGCCGCCAAGGATCCGGGCCGGGTCATGGGACAATGCGGTATCTGGATAGGTGCCGGAGACCATGTGATGGATGAGGCTGGCGGGGGCGTCCTGAGCCACACGGCGCTCTTCTACCGCAGCCGGCCCGAGTACGCCAGCCGGATCGCCGCCTTCGTCGAGGCCGGCCTGGACCTGGGCGAACCCGCCTTCATCGCGCTGCGCGGTGACCGGGCCGCCGCGGTCGCCGCCTGCCTGGACGGCGCGCCAGGCGAGGTCGTCTTCGCGGACATGGCCACGCTGGGCCGCAACCCAGCGCGGATCATCCCCGAGGTGCGGTCGTTCACGGACAAGCATCCCGGCCAGCGCGTGCGCTATGTTGGCGAGCCGATCTGGCCCGGCCGGTCGGCCGCGGAGATCCGCGAGGCGACCCGGCACGAGGCACTGGTCAACCTCGCGTTCGCACCGGCACCGGCAACTATTTTGTGCCCCTACGATGCCTCGGGGCTGGCGGGTTCCGTCCTCGCCGGTGCCCGGCGCACCCATCAGATGCCGGCCGTGGCCGGGGCGACCGCGGCGACCTGGCGGGACAACCTGCCCCCGGACTGCGACCTGCCCCTTGACCCGCCGCCGGCGGAGGCGGAGGCCCTGGCCTACGAAACGGACCTGGCGCCGGTGCGGCGGCTGGTCGAGCGGCACGCCCGGCGCGCGGGGCTCAGCGTCGAACGCACCGTTGACCTGGTCCTGGCGGCGAACGAGCTCGCCGCCAACACGATCAGCCACACCTCCGGCGGTGGGGTGATCCACGTCTGGCACACCGGCGAGGAGATCCTCTGCCAGGTGCACGACGCCGGGCGGATCACCGACCCGATGGCCGGCCGGAATCCGGCACACCCCGGACGGCCGCGGCCACGGCCTGTGGCTGGTCAACCAGGTGTGCGACCTGGTCGAGCTGCGCTCGGGCGCCGCGGGCACCACGGTCCGGCTGCACATGCGCCGGGCAGGCTAGCCGCCACGGCGGCGCCCCTCAGGCCCTGCCCTCCCCGGCCGGGCTCATCTGCTGCACCTGGTTCCAGAACGTGCGGTAGTCACGCAGCGCGGTGCGGAGCTGTTCGGTGTCGGTCTCGCCGCCCCGCCAGGACGCCAGGGCCCGCTGCCGGGCCCGGACCGAGTTGACCAGCTCCTCGACGGCGGAGTCCACCACGTCCGCGGCCATCGTCACCGAGCCGCGCGGGTCGTCCACGAAGGACGTCAGGATCTCGCTCCAGCGCTGCGGAGTGACCCCGCCGGGGGAAGCCGCCGCGGCGGCCGGGGCGGCCGGCGGCTGCGTCACCACCGGCTTCTCGACCGGCTCTGCCGGCCCCCGGTCGCCCGCCAGCGCCGGGTCTCCGGCCAGCCCCCGATCTCCGGCCAGCTCCGGGTCGCGCACGGCCCCGGCCGGGACCGGCTCCGCGGCCGGGGCCGGCTCCTCGGTGGCCGTCTCGCCGGCGAGCACCACCACGTCGTCGGCCAGCAACGGGTCCGCGGCGGAACCGTTCTCGGCCGGTGCGGGTACTTCGGCAGGTGCCTGCCGCCCATCATCCGGTGCGTCGCCCGGCGCGCCGGCGTCGGCCGGTTCCGGCGACTCGGCTGGTTCCCGGGTCTCAGCCGGTCCCGCGGGCTCGGGCGGCACGTGCCCGTAGGCCAGCGGCGGGGCATCGGCCGATGCCCCCGCGAACGGCACGGGCGCCTCCCCCTGCGCCCGCCAGAACGCGGGGGGCGGCTCCACGGCGGGTACCTCGGCCAGGGGTTCAGCCCCGCCCTGGTCCCCGGGTTCGGCCGGTGCCTGCGCCTGTGGTGCTTCGGCCGGGGGGTCAGTCTCGTGCGCTTCCTCGGCCGGCCGTTCGCCGTCCCGATGTCCCCAGATCGACATGGATCCTCCTTAGTAGCGTTCGTTCGTGATCAGGCCCGCGAGCAGCTGGGCGAGGTGGATGCCGTCCCGGCCGAGATGCCCGGCCTGGATCTGGGTGCGGCAGGAGAACCCGTCGGCGAGCACGGCGGTCTCCGGGCGCGCGTCCCTGACCGCGGGCCACAGCCCGTGCTCCGCGCAGGCGACGGACACGTCGTAGTGGCCCGCTTCGAAGCCGAAGTTGCCGGCCAGCCCGCAGCACCCGCTGTCCAGCACGTCGACCTCGACACCGCAGGCCTTCAGCAGCTCGGTGTCGCTGTCGAAGCCCATGATGGCGTGCTGGTGGCAGTGCACCTGGGCGATGGCCGTGCGGCGGCCGGCGACCGGCGGCGCAGGCACGTGCCAGCCTGCTTCGGTGAGCACCTCGGCGAGCGTCCTGGTCCGCTTGGCCAGCAGCCGGGCGTCGTCGGAGCCGAGCAGGTCGGCGGCGTCCGACCGGAACACCGCGGCGCAGCTCGGCTCCAGCACCACCACGCGGGTGCCCGCCTGGAGGCGTCGGGGCGCAGCGTCCGGATCGTGCGCTTCAGCAGCCGGCTGGCCACGCCGAGCTGCCCGGTGGAGATCCAGGTGAGGCCGCAGCACACCGGCCGGGCCGGGACCTCGACGGTGAACCCGGCGTCCTCAAGCACGGCCACGGCCGCCTGCCCGACCTCGGGGTGGAAGCTGTTGGTGAACGTGTCCGGCCACAGGATGACTCTGTTGTCGCGCTGCCGGGCGCCATCCCCGGCCGAAGGGGTTCTCGCGCCAGCCTGCCGGGCAGCCTCGCCGGCCCGCGGGCCGCCCCGGCGCGTATACCAGCGGGTGAACCGTTCCCGGGCGAACCGCGGCAGTTCCCTGCGGGCGTCGATGCCGCCGGCGGCCTTGATCAGCCGGCCCAGCAGCGGTGCCCGCCCGGCCGCGTTGACCAGGCCGGGGGCCCGGGCGGCGAGTAGCGCGGCCACGGGCAGCCAGCCCATCGAGTAGTGCGACGCGGGACGCAGCCTGCCCTTGTAGTGGTGGGCGAGGAACTCCGCCTTATAGGTGGCCATGTCCACCTCGACCGGGCAGTCCTTGCGGCAGCCCTTGCAGGCCAGGCAGAGGTCGAGCGCGTCGCGCACCTCGGTGGACTGCCAGCCGTCGCGGATCACCTCGCCGCGCACCATCTCCATGAGCAGCCGGGACCGGCCGCGGGTGGAATGCTCCTCCTCGCGGGTGGCCCGGTAGCTGGGGCACATCACTCCGCCCTCGTCGCCGCGGCACTTGCCCACCCCGACGCACCGTGACGCCGCCCGGGAGAACTTCCCCCCGTCGGGAGCGTAATGAAACAAAGTCAGTGGCTCCTTCGGGAACCAGCCGCGCCGGGTGAGATGCGAATCCAGCGGGTTCGGCTCGACGATCTTGCCGGGGTTCATCCGGTTGCCCGGGTCGAACGCGGCCTTCAGCTCGCCGAAGGCGCGGATCAGGTCCGGGCCGAACATCTTCACCAGCAGTTCGCCGCGGGACTGGCCGTCGCCGTGCTCGCCGGACAGCGAGCCGCCGTAGCCGACCACCAGGTCGGCGGCGTCCTCCACGAACGACCGGTAGTGCGCGATGCCCTCGTCGGTGCGCAGCTCGAACGGGATCCGGGTGTGCACGCAGCCCTGGCCGAAGTGCCCGTACAGCGACGCGCCGCGGTAGTCGTAGCGCTCCAGCAGCTTGCGGAAGTCGCGCAGGTAGTCGCCGAGCCGGTCCGGCGGGACCGCGGCGTCCTCCCAGCCCTCGTGCGTCTCGTGCCTGCCCGGCGGGTAGGCGGTGGCGCCCAGCCCCGCCTCGCGCACATCGTTGAGCTTGTCCTCCACCGCCGGGTCGTCCACGTACGCGACGTGCGGCTTCGGGTGCTCGCCGTCGGAGTTCACATCGTCGATCAGCGCGTGCGCCCTGGCCTGCGCCTCGTCCTCGGTGTCCGCGCCGAACTGGATGAACAGCCAGCCGGACCCCGCCGGGCAGTTTGTCCAGCGCGTCGCCGGCCAGGTGCTCCTCGCGCTCCAGCGAGATGAGCGTGTCGTCCAGCCCCTCGACGGCCAGCGGGTCATGCCGGACCACCCGCGGGACGACATCGGCGGCCTGCGCGATGTCCGGGTAGCCGAGCACGACCAGGGACCGGTGGCGGGGCACCTCGAACAGGTCTATCTCCGCGTGCAGCACGGTGACCAGCGTGCTCTCGCTGCCGACCAGGGCCCTGGCCACGTGGAAGCCGTTCTCCGGGAGAAGCTGGTCGAGGTTGTACCCGGACACCCGGCGCGGGATCTTCGGGTAGCCGGTGCGGATCTCGCCCAGGTGGGCATCCCGGATCTCGCGCAGCCGCCGGTACAGCACGGCCTCCTCGCCGCCGGCCGCGAGGATCCGCTCGTACTCCTCGTCGCTGGTCTCCCCCACCCAGGTGCGCAGCCCGCCGTAGGTGAGCACCTCAAGGCGGCGCACCGAGTCGGCCATCTTGCCGTACGCCTGCGCGGTGGACCCGCACGAGTTGTTCCCGATCATGCCGCCGATGGTGCAGCTCACGTGCGTGGACGGCTTGGGGCCGACCATCAGCCCGTGCGGCGCCAGCGCGTCGTTGACCTTGTCCAGCGCCATACCGGGCTGCACGATGGCGGTCCTGGCCGCCTGGTCGAACGACACCAGCCGGTGGCAGTACTTGGTCCAGTCGATGACGATCGCCGTGTTGACACACTGGCCTGCCAGGCTGGTCCCGCCGCCGCGGGACAGCACCGGCGCCCCGGTCTCCCGGCACACGGCGACGGCTTCGGCGGCCGCGTCCACGGTGCGCGGCACAACCACGCCGATCGGCACCTGCCGGTAGTTCGAGGCATCCTGCGCGTAAGCACTCAGGGTGCCGGGATCGAACCTGACCTCACCGTCCACCCGTTCGTCCAGCGCGGCGTGCAGCTTCGCGACGTCCAGCTTGACCGCCGGGGCCATGACCTGTGTCACTGATCGGCCACCCTTTCACTGGGCCGTCCGCGTCCGGCTACCTGCCCGGAGCCGCGGCGGCACCTTGTTCGCGTAGAACTTCGAAGAACGCGTCCTGCACTCCCCCGGCCGGGCCGATGTACACCTGGCCGAAGCCGGCTTCGGCGCAGCCGCGGATTCCGGCCAGGTGAACCTCCCGCAAATCGTTGCCGAATCGCGCCGTACCGCCCCTTGCGCCCGCGACCGGCCCGGCGCAAGAATGCCGTGTGCGGTTGTCCTGGCCAGGGGCAGCCGCTTCTGGGTCCAGAGACGCGGCCCGCCTTACCTTCATGCATGCCCGGGTGGTGATGGTCCGTGTCTGGTGACCGGCGCGTGGTCTGGGTTGGCCGGATTGCGGTCATGACCCTCCCCGCCGAGGTGGACATATCCAACGCAGGTGAGATCGGCCAGGAGCTGGCCGCGGTGGTGGCGCAGCACGCCTCCCTGGTGATCGCCGACATGACCGCGACCACGTTCTGCGACTCCGCGGGAGTGACGGCCCTGGTCCGGGGGGTGCGCCAGGCGAACGCGAGCGGCGCGGGCCTGCGGGTGGCCGCCGCCGCGCCGGCTGTGACCCGCGTGCTGGCCATCACCGGGGTGGACCGGCTGATCGAGATCTACCCGAGCGTGGCGGCCGCGCTGGCCGACCCGGGGAACGACGCGGCAGGCCAGGGCCACGCCACCCGCCCGGGCGCCGCCGGGCAGGCTGACCCCGGCGGGCGGGCCCCGCAGCCAGGCTGAGCGTTCTGAGGGCGCCATCGGGGGCCGGTCCGGCCGGTCCGCACAGGACCGGCCGGACCGGGCGGGGGCCGCCGCTTACGATGCTGCCGTCTCCAGCCACGCGCGCCGTGACCTGGAGCATGTCCGCCCCGGCTAGTACGCCTCGTCCTCTTCGAACGGGTGCGGCTGCGGCGGCTCCCCGCCGACGCTGGTGACGATCGCGCTGGCGACGTCGTGCAGCTTGACGTTGCCGCGCTGGGACGCGGCGCGGAGTATCTCGAACGCCTTGGCCTGGGTGCACCGCTCCTGGCCCATGATCACCCCGATGGCCTGGTAGATCACCGCGCGCGAGGTCAGCGAGGAGCGGAGCTGGTCGGTGAGCTCGGAGTACGAGGCCAGCCGCAGCATCAGCGACAGCGCGCCGGACGCGTTCTCGGCCAGGTTCTCCGCACGGCGGACCTGCCCCGGGCCGAACGCGGCCACGCCGCGCGCGTACAGGTTCAGCGCGCCCACCGGCTTGCCGTCCCCGATCAGCGGCAGCGCCAGGCAGGAGCGGATTCCGCGGGCCTGCGCGGCGGCCTCGAACCGGGGCCACCGTGCCCGGCCGGCGGTGTCCTCGATGCTCACCCGGTCACCGGACCGCATCGCGTGCAGGCATGGGCCGTCGTCGAGCTGATACTGCACCTCGTCGATCTCCGAGGCCAGCGGGTCGCTGCAGGCCACGGTGGCCGGACGGCCGGTGGCGCGCATCGTCATCCCGCAGCACACCCCGTCGGTCACCAGGCGGGCGGCCAGCGTCGCCAGTTCCTGCAGGAACTGCTCCAGCGTCGGTGTGCCGAGCAGCGTCCGCTGGAACTCGGTCAGGTTGTCGGTCACGTCCGCGCCTGGCTCGCCCATCGTCTCCGTCCGCCTTTCCCCGTCCGCCCCCTCGTGGGGTCCCGGATCCCTACCCGGGGGCCCGGATTGAAACTGCCGCACTGGGTAGTGCCGTCCGTCATGGATGCCAGACAGCTTCAGGACCTGGGACAGCAACCCCGGGCGGACGCGGTGCACGCCACGGCGCCCGCAGGGCCCGGGCACCCGGCCGTGACCGGGGTCAGCGCGTCGGCCTACGTCATCCCCACGGACGCGCCCGAGGCGGACGGCACGCTCACCTGGGACGCCACCACGATGGTGCTCGCCACCGCCCGGGCGGACGGGATGACGGGCACCGGCTGGAGCTACGCCGCCGCGGCGGCCGGGCAGGTCATCACCGATGTGCTGGCCGGGGCAGTCACCGGCCGCAGCGCGCTGGACGTGCCCGGCGCCTGCGAGGCGATGATCCGGGCGGTACGCAACATCGGGCGCCCGGGGATCGCGGCGACGGCTATCTCCGCAGTGGACATCGCGTTGTGGGACCTCAAGGCGCGGCTGCTCGGCTGCCCGCTGGCCAGCCTGCTCGGCCAGGCGCGGGCCAGCGTGCCCATCTACGGGAGCGGCGGGTTCACCAGCTACGACGCCCGGCAGACCCGCGATCAGCTCGCCGGGTGGGTGGAGCGGGATCACATTCCGCGGGTGAAGATCAAGATTGGCGAGAGCTGGGGCGGCAGCGAGCAGCGGGACCTTGACCGGGTGGCGCTCGCCCGCGAGGTGATCGGCGAGGGCACCGAACTGTACGTGGACGCCAACGGTGGCTACACGGTCGGCCAGGCGGTCCGGGTCGGTGGCCGGCTGGCCGAATCCGGGGTGACCTGGTTCGAGGAACCGGTGTCCAGCCAGGACCTGGCCGGGCTTGCGGCCGTCCGCCGCCAGGTGCTTCCCGACGTGGCGGCCGGAGAGTACAGCTGGTCACTCGCGGACTCCGCGCACCTCATCGCCGCGGGCGCGGTGGACTGCCTGCAGCTCGACGCGACCCGGTGCGGTGGCTTCACCGAGTTCCTCCGCGGTGCCGCCCTGGCCGCCGGGCACAACCTGCAGGTCTCCGCGCACTGCGCGCCGAACCTGCACGCCCATGTCGGGGTGGCCGTTCCCAACATGCGGCACTGCGAGTACTTCCACGACCACCAGCGGATCGAGCGGATGCTCTTCGACGGCGCGCTTGACCCCGATGGCGGCATCCTGACACCGGCCCCGGACCGTCCGGGCCTGGGCATGTCCCTTCGCGAGCCGGACGCCGGGAAATACCGCGTCGGCTAGGCCGGCTCGCCGACCCGCAGGGCGAGCATGCTCACGTGGTCACGCAGCTCACCCCGGCACAGTTCCAGCACGACGTCACGCACCCGGGACACCAGCACCGCGGCCGGCTCCCCGGCCCGCGCCGCCAGCTCGTCGGTGAGCCGCTCCTCGAACTGGACCTGGTCGGGGCCGCACGCGCTGGTCAGCCCGTCGGTGTACAGGAACAGCAGGTCACCGGTGGCCAGATCGATCTCCTGGGTGGCGGGCTCCGCGTCGGGGAAGATCCCCAGCGGCAGGCCGCCCCCGCTCAGCACCTGGGTGCGGCCATCGGGGCGCAGCAGCACCGGGCCGGGATGACCGGCGCTGGCCAGGGACAGATGCAGTCGCCCGTCCCGCCAGCTCAGGTGCCCGGCATCGGCGGTGACGAACCGGCCGCCGAAGTCCTCGGTCAGCATGATGTCGTTGACGCCGCGCAGCACCGCCGTCGGATCCGGATCCAGGTGCGCCAGCGCGCGGATCGCGTGCCGGGCAGCCGCGGTCACCGCCGCGGTGTCCGGGCCGGTGCCGCACACGTCCCCGATCGCCACGCCCCACCCGTCCCGGGACGGGTACACGTCGTAGAAGTCACCACCGGCCTCGGCCGCCACGGTGGCGGCCACGTGGGCGGCCGCGATCTCGGTACCGGGGATCTGCCGTACCTGCCGGGGCAGCATGCTGGTCTGCAGCGCGTCCGCGATCTCCACCCGGTGCCGGAACATCCGGTCCACCCTGATCGCCAGGGCGAGCTGCTCCCCCAGTTCCTCCACCAGGCCGACGTCGGCTATCTCGAAGTGCGGCTGGCCCGCCCAGCGGGCCAGGGTCAGCACCCCATAGGCGTGCTCGCCGTCGGTAAGCGGGACCGACAGAACCGAGGTGGCACCCAGCAGCATGAGCAGCGGGATACCGTCCGGCCCGTCGCCGAGCGCGCCGGTGTCCTCGGCGTGCGCGATGAGCAGCGTGCTGCCCGACTCGTGCACCTGGTACGGGCCGGATCCGGCCACCGGGTCCACCGCGGCCACGGCGTGGGCCAGCTTCTCCGCGCGCTGGTCCTCGGGGCCGCTGACATGCTGCCGCCGCAGCCGCTGGCCGTCCTCGACGTCCACGATCACCCACGCGGACAGCTCCCGGGCGAGCAGCCGGGCGTACCGCTGCAACGCCACCGGCTCACTGTAGGTGATGTTCTCCAGCAGGATCCGGGTGGCCGCCATGACCAGGTCCAGCCGCCGGGTCATCGCCTGCACCACCTCGGGGGCAGCTTCGGCCCGCTGGCCGCCCCGCGGCTTGGCGGCACGGCGGCCAGCCGGATCCGCTCCGGCGGTGGTCACCGCCACCACCAAGTGGGCCGCGCTGCCCTGGGTACTGACCGGGTGCACGGCGAGGGTATGCTCCGCCGCCCCGGCGGCGGTGAGCAGGGCGCAGCGGAACTGCCGGGTCTCCCCCTTGCGGGCGGCCGCCGCGAAGTGGGTCGCCGCGGCCGGCCGGGATGGCAGGTCGATGAAGGCCGTGAACGCCTTGCCGGTCGCGTACCCGGGGCCCGAGCCGAGCAGGTCGCCCGCGGCGGCATTGACCCGGCGGACAGTGCCGTCGCCGCCGAGCAGGAACAGCGGGACCGGCGCCTGCTGGAAGACGGCATGCAGCAGCCGGCGTTCCGCGTGGGCGGCGCCCGAGGCGTCCGCGCCGCTGCCACCCCGGTCCGCCCCCGCGCCACCGGCCGTGGTCAGCGCGGCGACCGCGGCGTCCAGTTCGGCGAGCGCCGCCTCAAGCAGCGTCCCGGGGTCCGCCCCGGGGAGGCCGGCGGCCTGCCGGAGCGCGCTGTAGCGCGTCTTGAGGCCGGTGATCTCGCTGCCAGTGCCGTGGAGGCCCGGCGATTGCTGCATTAGCCCCAGATCTCCGCATCCCTGGATTCAGTCCAGGGAACCAGCCTAACCGGCTGGTAGGGCGGCGATACCTTTTCAGATGCCGTTGGCGACCTTGTTGAACACGCTGGTCAGATTTGTCCCGATAAGCCGCACTGCGGTGATGATCACGGCCGCGATCAGCGCCACCATCAGGCCGTACTCCACGGCCGTGGCCCCGCGATCGTCCCGGCAGACCGACCGCGCGATGAGGTCCTGCACATACACCGCGCACCTGAGCATCTGCGGATTGCTCCTCCGATCCTGCCCATCCCCAACTACTTGTAGTTAGAATACCATCACTATAAGTATCGTCCTGCGGGAGGAACTGAACCCCGTGCAGGCGGGCGGAAGCTTGGCTGGATCAGGATTGGCTGGCCGCGGCCGCCCCGCCGGCCCCGGCGGCAACCGCGGCGTCCACGCTCTCGTAGAGCGGCAACCGGTCGGCCAGCCCGGTGATCCAGAGGGTTTTGGTGTAGCGGTACCGCGCGCCGGCCAGCGCCAGCGTCCCGCCGGCCGCCTTGACCTGCTTCCAGTGACCGACGATCACCGCCAGCGACCCGGTGTCCATGAAATCCACCGCGCTCAGGTCGATGATGATGTGGTCGTCGCCGCGGCGCACCTCGGCCAGGTACTCGTCGAACCGGCGGCTCGTCACGACGTCGAGTTCGCCACCGACGGCGACGACCGCGAACCCGCCCCGCCGTTGCGACGAGATCCGGATCCCTTCCACTCACACCCCCGGATCGGCCAAGATTGGTGACGACCGCCTCATCGTAATCTCATTCCGGCCGCTCGGGGAGAAGCCGGTTGCATGATCGACGAGACCTGGGGAAGCAGCGTAGGGAAGACAGCCGGCCGCGCACTTCAGGGAGGCCCATCGTGTCCGTCTGGGGTCGCACCGCGCCCCGCACTGAGCTGGATCCGGATATCTGGGAGGTGCAGAGCGGGGGATGACGCTGCACGGGCCCGCGAGAGGCATGATGTGCCGGAAGGACGCGCCGGGTGGCGCGGCAGCCGGCCGGCCCGCGGGCGGCGAGGGCCTGACCCACCTCGCCTACCTGTACGACGACGAGCGCGACTACCTGTCCTGTCTGTCCGCCTTCGTGCACGACGGACTGCGCGCTGCCGAACCGGTGTTCGTGGCGGTCCCGGGGCGCGGGGCCGGGCTGCTGCGCGAGCGCCTGGGCGCCGAATCCTCGCTGCTGCGCTACGGCGCTATGGCGGAGACGGGCCGCAACCCGGCGCGGCTGATCCCGGAACTGCGGGCCTTCCTCGAGGAGCACCCCGGGCGGCAGGCCCGCTACATCGGCGAGTCGATCTGGCCGGGCCGCTCGGCCGCGGAGTTGTGCGAGGCCACCAGGCACGAAGCGCTCCTGAACCTGGCGTTCGCCACGGCGGCGGTCAGCATCATGTGCCCCTACGACGTCCGCGGCCTGGCCTCCTCGGTGGTCGGCGGCGTGCAGCGCACCCACCCGGCCATCCTGCGCAACGGGCAGACCCGGCCTGCCACCAGCTATTCCGGGCACGGCGCGGTTCCCGCCGAGTGCGAGGACCCGTTGCCGGAGCCGCCCGCAGATGCCCAGGTCCTCGGCTACGACACCAGCCTGGGACAGGTCCGCGCACTGGTCAGCAGCCATAGCGCCGCCCTGGGCATGGCCGCCGACCAGATCATCAACCTGGTGATCGCGGCCGGTGAGATCACCGCCAACACGCTGCGCCACACCAGCGCCGGCGGGACGTTCTGGATCTGGCACACCGATGACGAGATCATCTGCCAGGTGCGGGACCAGGGCTGGATCAACGACCCGCTGGCCGGGCGGCAGCGCCACTCACCCGAGGACTCCGGGCACGGCCTCTGGGTCGTCAACCAGGTGTGTGACCTGGTGGAGATCAGGACAAGCGAGGAGGCCGGGACCATCATCCGGCTGCACATGCGCCGCGAAAGCGCGTAGCTCCCCCGGGCGCCCGCTCGTAGCTCCTGCGCGCCCGGGCACGCCGGGGGAGTTCCCGGGCGCGCCGGGGCCCACGGCAGGCGGGTATCCGGGCGGTCGAACCAACTGCCGTGGGCGATCGGCGGGGCCAGCCGGCCGGGAGGACGCGGTCAGCTGGCCGGGCCGGTCCGGGGCGCGGGCGCCGTGGGCTGAGCATCGGCGGCGGCGCCGGGCACGCTCCCGGCCGGGTCAGGCACGCTCCCGGCCGGGTCAGGCAGGCCCCCGGCCGGATCGGGCAGGCTGCCGGCCGGGCCGGCGGCCCGCTCCCGGCCGGGTCGGCCGGCTGGCCGAGCAGGTCACCGAACAGCGCCCGGTAGTGCAGCATCGCCAGGCGCAGGTCCTCGGTGGAGGCGCTGCCGCCCTCGGCCTGCAGGCTGACCTGATGCGCCGCGCGGTAGTGGTCCAGCGTGTTCGCGTGCTCCACAGAGAGGTCCGCGAGGATCTGCTCGTAGTCCTCGGTCGGGTAGCCCCGGTCCTTCATCACGGACGTGACGAGCAGCCCGGCCTGGGCGACCGCCTGCTCCGGCTGGTCCACGAACCGCTCCTGGATGGCGGCCCACTCCCCCGCGTACTTGGCCCGGGCGGTCTCCTCCAGGGGATGGATGTCGAGACTGCGGACCCGCCGTTCGCGTTCGGCAAGCTCGGCGCCGGCCTTGCGGTGGCTGTGCGTCTCGCCGACCACACGGTCGTACTCCGGGCCGAAACGCTGCTGGAGCTTGCGGCGGCGCGCCACCGACAGCGCACCGAGGACCAGGAGCACGACGACAACGGCCACGATAATGGCGACAATCGCTCCGGCTGACATGGGAACCCTCCTGTTGACAGGGTTTGGTACCGCAACCGACTGCCCCGGGCAGCCACGTCCAAACCCGGCCCGGGCGTCACTCCCGCACCCAGCCGCTGCCGACCAGTGCCGCACCGGCCAGGAACGCGCACCCGGCGGCGACCAGGCCGGCCCGCAGCCCGCCGATGAACCCGGCCGGCACCGAGACCAGCGAGCCGAGGATGGCGACGCCTAGGACCCCGCCGGCCTGACGCGCGGCGTTGATCACGCCCGACGCGATGCCGCCCCGGTCCGCGGGCGCCGACTCCAGCACCGCCGAGGGCGGCGAAGCTCAGCGTGTAGGCGTCGACGACCCACTGCAGGCCGGTGACACTGCCGTGCAGGCCGCGCCCGATCGACGGCAGCGCCACGTTGGTGACCGTCGCGTCCAGGATCACCATGAAGTAGCCGGTGCAGATCAGGGCCAGCGCCGCCGGCCCGGTACGCGTCTCCTCGCTCCGCTGCGGTGCCGTGATGGTTTCCATGCCGCCAGCCTCACGCCGCAATATTTCGGTGCATAACGAATTGTCGTGGGGCCCATGCTCCCCGGGAACCGGATGGCCCCGCTGGGCTCAGAACCGGCCCGCGCGGCGCCAGGACAGCGGCCGCCCGTCGGGGTCGTAGACCAGCCGGTACGGCACCGATGACCAGGCCCTGGTCCAGGCCGACAGGTGCGGCGTGGGGTAGGCACGGAGCTGTCCGGGGGGCCGTGGCCCGCGCCGCCCGGCCACGTGCCAGGCGTCGAGGGCCGCCGCGGCCCGCCGGAACGCCGCGAACGTGCCGGGCCCGGAGTCCTCGGCGGCCTCGGCAGCCGCGCCGAGATGCTCGCGGGCCAGCGCGATCCGCAGTGCCCGGGGATACGGCCCGGCGCCGGTGGGCATGGCCCCGGCGCCCGCCGTCCCGGCCTCGTCGATCACCGCGCAGCTCAGCTCCGAGTCGTGGGTCCACGAGCGGCGGTTGAAGTTGTCCGACCCGACGATGGCCCAGGTGTCGTCCACCACGCACACCTTGGCGTGCACGTAGATCGGCACGCCGGCCTCGTTCTCCGGGCTGTACACCGCCACCCGTTCCCCGCCGGCGGCGTGCAGCGCCTCCAGCGCGGCCACCCGGCCGAGCAGGTTGGGCGGCGTCGACAGCCTGCCGTCCTGGTCGGGGAACCGCGGCAGGACGGCGATCAGGTGCAGCGCCGGGTTGGCGGCCAGGGCCCTGGCCAGCACGTCCGCGACCGTGGTGGACCACAGGTACTGGTCTTCCAGGTAGATCAGCGACCGGGCGCGCAGCAGCACCTTGAGGTAGGCGCGGGCGATGCTGCGCTCCCCGTCCGGGGCGAAGCTATACCCGGGCCGCCGGTAGGGGTAGGTGCGCAGCACCTGGACCGCGTGCCGGCCGCACGGCGGCGGGTCGGGATACTGCGGCGGGAGCCGCCGGGCGCCGTCGGGCACGTGGTCGAGCAGGTCGTGGATCCGGGCCACCGGGTTGCGGGTGAGCGGGGCCGGGTCCTCCCAGCGCTCCCGGAACACGGTCTCCAGGTCACCGACCGCGGGCCCGTGGATCATCAGCTGGATGTCGTGCCACGGCGGGCGGTGCCCGTACACGGCGGCCATCGGCTGGCGCTGCGGGTCCCCGTGGTGCGCCGCGTCGTCGCGCCGGCTGTGCGACAGGTCGATGCCACCGGCGAAGGCAACATCCCGGTCCGGGCGGCCGGCGTGCCGCAGCACCACGAGCTTCATGTGGTGCGAGCCGCCCGGGCGCACCCGCATGTCGAGCAGGCACTGCCCGCCCGCGGCGTCGATCTCCTCGCCCAGATGCCGGTTCTCCCGCTCGCTGAACTGGAATCGGTCCAGGTGCGACCGCCAGACCAGGCCGCGCACGGTCGCGCCGCGCCGGGCCGCGCCGCAGAACGCGGCGCCCACTTCCGGACCCGCGTCGGCGAGCCACTCGTCGGGGTCGCCGCGCCAGTCGGTGAACAGCAGCAGGTCACCGGCCCGCAGGTCACGGACCCGGGCCAGCAGTTCGGCGAAGTAGGGCTTGCCGTGGATCAGCGGCCGCACGTCGTTGCCCGTGGTCCAGGCCGACCCGTCCGGGTGCCTGCTGTCCAGCCGCGTCGCCGGGTTGCCCCGCTCCGCCGCGGTCAGGAACCAGTCTGCGAGCACGCCACGGCGCTACCCCGGAATCGGCTGGGCATCCGCGGCAGCGCCGCTGGCCACGGAACCCGGGCTGGACCGAGCCGGTCAGCGGCGCACCGGCCAGCCCCGGAATCCGGGTCTCGTGCCGGATCTGGTCAGCGGGGCAGTTCCACCACAGTGATGAAGAAGCTGTCGATCTGGCGGATCACTTCCATGAACCGCTCGAAGTCCACCGGCTTGCTGACGTAGGCGTTGGCGTGCAGGGCGTAGCTGCGCAGGATGTCCTCTTCGGCCTGCGACGTGGTCAGGATCACCACCGGGATCACCCGCAGCCCTGGGTCCTGCTTCAATTCGGCGAGCACCTCTAGGCCGTCCCGGCGGGGCAGGTTGAGGTCGAGCAGGATCAGCCCCGGCCGCGGCGCCCCGGCGTACTCCCCCGTCCGGTGCAGGAACTGCAGCGCCTGGTCGCCGTCGTTCACCACGTGCAGCTGGTTGCGTATCTTGTGGTACTCGAAAGCCTCCCGGGTCATCAGCACGTCGCCAGGATCGTCCTCGACCAGCAGCACATCGACCATCTTGGTGCTGCCGTCAGTCACTGGCATCGTCGTCCTCCGGGATTGCTGGCAGGGTGAACCAGAAGCGGGCCCCGGCCGTGATCGTCGTGTCGAGCCAGATCCGGCCGCCGTGATACTCGATGATCTTCCTCACCATGGCCAGGCCTATTCCCGTTCCCGGATAGCTCGCTTTGTCGTGCAGTCGCTGAAAAATTACAAATATTCGTTCAGCATATTCCGGCTCAATCCCGATTCCATTGTCGCTGAACGAGAACAGCCAGAAATCCCCGTCCCGGCGGACCGAGACGCTGACCCGGGGCGGTTCGTCGGCGCGGAACTTCAGCGCGTTGCCGATCAGATTCTGGAACACGGCGGTCAGCAGGGATGCCTCGCCCAGCACCACCGGCAGCTCGCCCACCTCGATGGTCGCCTGCGTCCGCCGCACGTCCGGCGCCAGGTTCGCCCACGCCTGGGCGAGCAGCACCGCGCAGGACACCGGCTCACGGCGCTGCGCGGTCCGTCCCACCCGGCTGAACGCGAGCAGGTCGTTGATCAGCGCCTGCATCCGCTTGGCGCCGTCCACCGCGTGCTCGATGTACTCGTCGGCCTTGGCGTCGAGCTGGCCCCCATAGCGGCGCTGCAGCAACTGGCAGAAGCTGGCCACCTTCCGCAGCGGCTCCTGGAGGTCGTGCGAGGCGACGTAGGCGAACTGCTCCAGTTCGGAGTTGGACCGTTGCAGGTCTTCCGTCCTGGCCTCCAGGCTCGCGTGCGCGGCCTGCAGCGCCGACAGCTCGGCCAGGATGCGCTCCCGCATCCGGTTCACGTCCAGCCCCACCGCCCGCATCTCGGCCGGCCCGCCGGGTTCCACCTGGTGCTCGAAGTCACCCTCGGCGACCTGGCGGGCGTCGGCGGCGAGCCGGGACAGCGGCAGGATCGCGGACCGCCACAGGCCCAGCGCCAGCACGAGCACCGTGACCAGCAACGCGACCGCGATCACGATGAGGGTCGCGTCCAGCACCGAGGCCGAGTCATGCAGCGAGCCGACGGCATGTGTGTGCTGGGCGGCGAGATTGGCCTCCAGCGCGGCGAGCGCGGCCCGGATCCGGTCGAAGTCCATCTTGCCCTGGTCGACCGACGTGCCGGCCACGGGTTTCCCGGCCGCCTTGACCTGACTGATCGTCGGCTGGGCGTACGTGTCCTGCCAGGTCTCCACCCGCTGCAGCACCAGCCCGAGGTCGGCGGTGGCGGATGGCAGGCCGGCCAGTAGCTGCCGGAGCTTGGCGACCTGCTGGGCCTGTCCGGCCAGCCCCTGGTAGTACGGGGCCAGGAACGCCTGCTGCCCGCTGAGCGCGTAGCCGCGCACGCCGGTCTCCTGGTTCAGCAGCTCGACTTCCAGCTGGGAGGCGTGGAACGCGGCGGGATCGAGGGTGTTCACCACCCGGTCGCGGGCGGTCGTCAGCTCGCCCAGCGCGGTACCGCCCACCCCGATCGCGAGCAGCGAGAACAGCGCGACGATGAGCACGCCGAGCCCGATGACCCGGCCGAACGGCCAGCCTCCGGCGAACCTGGCCGCCATGGCCGAGGCCCGCTCCGGGCCGGTCGGGCGGTCCATGCCGGTGGGCCCTGCCATGCCGTTGGCCCGGCTCAGGCCGTTGGCCCGGTCCGTATCCCCGGCCCGGCTCGTACCGCCGGGCTGCCCCGGCGGCGGAACCGGCGGCGCGGGCTCGGTGGCCGGTCCCGCGCCGGGCAGCCCTGCTCCCGCCGCAGCCGCACGGAGCCGCTCCGCCCCCGGTAGCCCGGCCTCCACCGGAGCCACACCGGGCCGTTCCGCGCCGGGCAGTCCGCCACCGGGCGCAGCCACACCGCGCCGCTCCGCCCCCGATAGCCCGGCCTCCACCGGAACCACACCGGGCCGCTCCGCGCCGGGCAGTCCGCCACCGGGCGCAGCCACACCGCGCCGTCCCGCCCCCGATAGCCCGGCCTCCACCGGAACCACACCGGGCCGCTCCGCGCCGGGCAGTCCGCCACCGGGCGCAGCCACACCGCGCCGCTCCGCCCCCGATAGCCCGGCCTCCACCGGAACCACACCGGGCCGCTCCGCGCCGGGCAGTCCGCCACCGGGCGCAGCCACACCGCGCCGTCCCGCCCTCGGTGGCCCGGTCTCCGCCGGAGCCACACCGGCCGGCCCCGGATCCGGTTCCGGGCTGGGCGTCACGGTCTCCGGGGCGGGTGCCTTCCCGGCTGGCCCCACATCACGGTCCTGGGCTGGTGCGACCGGTTCGCTGGCCGGCAGCCCCCCACCCGGGCTGGGGTCAGGGTGCACCCCGGATATCGCTCCCCCGGCAGATTGCGCCCCGGGCTCCGGCGCGGTGGCCGTTCGCCCCGGCCGGGTCAGCCTGGCCGCTGCGGCACGGAGCCGGGCCAGGCCGCCCCCGGCGCCACCACGCGGGCCACCGCCCGCAGGGCTGTCCGGATCAGCCTCCCCGGCGGGGGTCCCGGCCGGCGCCGGGGAGCGTATTGCATCGAAATCTGGCGCGGCCCCTCCGGCATCCGGCGGCAGCTCGGTCATGTGCCGACCACGGCCGGAAAACCGAGCGCGAGCACGGCCAGGTCGTCGTCCAGGTCCCCGCCGTTCAGCTCACGCACCCGGTCGATCAGGCCGTCCAGCAGGCGCTCGTCCCGCGATCTGCGCTCCCATTGCCCGCCGGGCGGCGCGGTGCGCGAGAAGGCCTCGATGATCTCCATCAGCCCGTCGCTGCCCAGCCGCTCCGGGCCCGTGCCGATCCGTCCCTCGATCAGGCCGTCGGTGTACATGAGCAGGGTCCAGTTCGCGCCCAGCGCCACCTCGCTGACCGGCCACTCCTCCACGTGCGCGATGCCCGGGGGCGCGCTGACCGGGGCCCGCAATTCGCTCACCCCGTCCGGGGAGAGCAGCAGCGGCGGCGGGTGCCCGGCCAGGTGCAGCCGCGCGTGCCCCCGGTCCGGCGCGACCGAGACCATGCACAGCGTGGTGAACAGCCGCTCCTCGTGCCGCTCATGCTCCAGCACCTGCTGGACCGCGGACAGCACCTCGGCCATCGGCCGGCCGGCCAGCACCATGGTGCGCCAGGCGACGCGCAGGCACACGCCGAGCGCGGCCTCTTCCGGGCCACGGCCGCAGACGTCGCCGATCACCACGTGCACCCAGCCGTCGGGCGCCTCGACCAGGTCGAAGAAGTCCCCGCCGAGCAGCATCTGGCCACCGCCGGGGCGGTACCGCGTCGCCACCGTCAGCCGCGGGTCGGACAGCAGCGGCGACGGCAGCAGGCCGCGCTCCAGCCGGGTGTTCTCCCGCGCGTAGATCTGCGCCTCGCGCAACTGTTGCTGGATCTCCTCGAACCGGCGGCGTTCCACGGCATAACGAATGACCCGGTTCAGCAGTGCGCCGTCCACCTGGCCCTTGACCAGGTAATCCTGTGCGCCTGCCCGGACCGCCTCGGCGCCGAGGTGCTCGTCGGCCAGCCCGGTCAGCACGACCACGGCCACCTGGGGCACGTTCTCCTGGAGCCAGTGCACCCCCTGCAACTGGTGCGCGTCGGGCAGGTTGAGGTCGAGCAGCACGCAGGCCGCCGCGGGCAGCAGCGGCTTCGCCTCGGTGATCGACCGCGCCCGGTCAAGCGCAACCGGGGCCCCCACATCCAGCAGGTACTCCTGGACGAGCAGGGCATCCCCGTCGTCGTCCTCGATGAGCAGCACCTGCACCTGCCCGGGGACGACCGCGGGAGCGGGGACCCTGGCCTGTGCGGCGTCCCGAGTCACCGTTCGGCCCCGTTCATGGCTTTCGTGAGTGTTCCATCTCTAACTGACAAGCTGTGCGGTTGAGTAAGCATAGTTGGCCCCATGCCTGAGTAACCGGGCACCTGGATAACGGTGTTACGACGTTCCGCCGCGGGCTGCCCCCGGCGCCCAGGCGCCGCCCCTCCCGCTCGGCTCTCATGCGCCATAATGCCTGGTCGCGATCCGGTCATCGGGCCAGCGATGAGCTTTCCTCCCGGGCTGCGTTACACGGTCAAGGAGGTGGGCTGAGGCCCTTGCCGCGCCCCTGCGCGGCCGGAGCCGCCCCGCGGGCGAGGAGGTTCGCTGTGGAGTTCAAGCTTGAGCTGGTCCTGGTCCCGGTCACGGACGTGGACCGGGCCAAGGCGTTCTACACCGAGCAGGCCGGCTTCTACCTGGAGGTCGACACCATGGTGGGCGCGGACATGCGGGTCGTGCAGGTGACGCCGCCCGGTTCGGCCTGCTCGGTGGGTTTCGGGACCGGGATCACGGCCGCCCCGCCGGGCTCGGCGCAAGGCCTGCACCTGGTCGTCGCCGATATCGTGGCGGCGCGCGACGGCCTGCGCTCGCGCGGGGTCGAGGTCAGCGGGGTCAAACACCTGGAGTCCGGCGCCTGGGTGCCCGGCCCGGACCCGCGGCGCGCGAACTACCAGTCGTTCGCCGACTTCGCCGATCCGGACGGGAACGTGTGGCTGCTGCAAGAGGTGAACCGGGCCGCGTCGGCCGCGTGACGGAGGCTGATCACGTGGCAGGCCAGATGGTCCCGGACGGGGCCGCGGAAGCCGCAGGCCAGACCGCCCCGGACAAGACCGGGGAACTGGTGGCGGCGGCGATCGCGGGCGATGAGCCCGCGTTCGCCGGGCTCACCCGGCGGTACCGGCGCGAGCTGCACGTGCACTGCTACCGCATGCTCGCCTCGTTCGACGACGCCGAGGACGCAGTGCAGGAGACCTTCCTGCGTGCCTGGCGCGGCCGGGACGGTTTCGGCGGCGGCACGCTGTTCCGCGCCTGGCTGTACCGCATCGCCACGAACGTGTGCCTGGATGCGCTCCGCCGCCGGGCGCACCGGGCCACGGTGCTGCGGTCCTTCGCCGAGGTGCCCTGGCTCCAGCCGTACCCGGACCGGCTGCTGGACGAGGTGGCCGCGCCCGGCGAGCAGCCCGACGCGGCCCGTGATCGAGCGGGAGACCATCGAGCTGGCGTTCGTGGCCGCGCTCCAGGTCCTGCCGCCGCGGCAGCGCGCCGCGCTGATCGCCCGGGACGTGCTGGGCTGGCCCGCCAGCCAGACGGCGGTGCTGCTGGACATGAGTGTGGCCGCGGCGAACAGCGCCCTGCAACGGGCCCGTGCCACCATGCGCGAGCACCTGCCGAAGCGACGTGCCGACTGGTCCGGCCGGTCCGCGGGGCAGCTCAGCGCCACCGAGCGGGACCTGCTGGCGGCGTTCATCGACGCGCACGAGCGCTGTGACGCGGCAGCCGCCGTGGCGATCGCCGCGCGGGACATCCGGGTCACCATGCCGCCGTACCCGATGTGCTACGACGGCGCCGCCGCGATCGGGCCGCTGCTGGACCGCGCGCTCGGCCCGGACCGGGACGGCGACTGGCGGCTGGTGCCCACCGCGGCCAACCGGATGCCCGCCGCGGCCAGCTACCTGCGCCGCCCGGGCGACACGGAGTTCCGCGCGTTCAAGATCGATGTGCTGCGCACCGGCGGCGGGCGGATCGCCGAGATCACCACGTTCGGGGCCAGCCTGTTCCCGGCCTTCGGCCTGCCCCCCGTCCTCGGCCCGGCCTGACCGAAATCGTCGTACATTTATTCGAACTCTGTCTCTGGGCGGGAGAGTTTTGTCAGGCCTGCGCGCTAGCCTGGATTCTGAGGGTCAGCTCCGTTCCGAGGGAGGTGAGGCAGATGCCCGCAGCAGGCGCGCTGGCGGCGCTGTCTACTCTCCCTGATGTCGATCCCGTCCGGGATGCGCTGTTGAGCCGCGTGCCATTGGTAGCGGCGGCGTGGGCGGCCCAGGAGGCGGAGTTCGAAGCCGAGTCAGCCGCGCTGGCAGCGGCCGGCGCAGTCATTGTGCCGGACGAGGAGGAACTGGCCGGCCTGGTCCCGGACCCGGCGAGTGACCCGCCGGACGGGGTGCACGGCTGGCTGGCCGACCTGCCTGGCCCGCTGGTCGATGAATACCTGGCCGCGACGACCGAGACCGCCGGCCCGGAGATGCCGCGGATCGGGCTCCGGCGACGCGCCGCGGGTGAGAGTGCGGGTTTTGCGGCGGATGGACCGGCTGACCTGGGGCCACCAGGGCCGCTGCTGGCCGGCCTTGTCGAAAGCGCGCACGCCGCGGGACTGGGCAGGCTGACCGACGATGAGCTGGCTGGGGTGATCCGCGCCGGGCGGCGGCTGTCGTCGTGGGCCAGCGCGGTGGAGCTGGCCGCGGTGGGGGACCTGATACGCCGCCGGGAGGCGCAAGAGGCAGCCGGGCACGCGCATGCCGCGGAGCATGCCGATGCCGAGATCGCTGCCCTCTTAACGATGACCGGCCGGGGCGCTGGCCGGCTTCTGGACCTGGCAACGTCGTTGCGGCGGCTGCCGCTGACCGCCCAGGCGCTGGCTGCCGGAGCGATCGACCTGCCCCGCGTTGCCGTCATCGCCGACGAGACGACCGGGCTCGACGATGACCACGCTGCCGCGGTCGAACGCCACATCCTGGTTCGCGCGCCGGGGCAGACCACTTCTCAGCTGCGGGCGGCCGCCCGCCGGGCCGTGCTTACCGCCGACCCGCGCGCCGCTCGGCGACGGCAGGAGCGGGCGCGGCAGGAAGCTCGTGTAGAGCGCTGGGATGAGCACGCGGGCACGGCGGCACTCGCGGGCCGCGACCTGCCCCCAGCCGAAGTGATCGCCGCCGACGAGCACATTTCCGCCCTGGCCCGGGCGCTGCGGGCGGCCGGCCTGGCTGGCACCACCGACCAGCTCCGGGCCCGGGCCTTTCTGGCACTGCTCAGCGGTCTGCCGGCCTCGTCCCTGCTGCCGGCCGGCCCGCACCAGCCACACCCGGCCGCCAGCGACTCCGGTAACCCGGCCGAAGCGGGCACGTCCCGCGGCCCGAACACATCCCGCGGCCCGAGCACATCCCGCGACCCGAACACGCCCCGCGACCCGGGCACATCCCGCGACCCGAGCAGGTCCCGCGGCCCGAACACGCCCCGCGACCCGAGCACATCCCGCGACCCGGGCGTACCTGGCGACCCGAACACGCCCCGCGGCCCGGCCGACCCCGGCATTACCAGTGGCCCGGCCATGCCCGGTGACCTTGGCGTACCCGCCGACCGCGGCGTTCCCGGCGACCGCGGCGTTCCCGGCGACCGCGGCGTTCCCGGCGACCCGAGCACGCCCACCACCCCGGTCGGCTCCGTTACCCCGATCCCTGCCGATTGGCCGGGCATACCTCCCGTCGCGGGCATGGTCAACCTGACCATGTCCTGGGAAACGTGGCTCGGCTCGCTGGGCTCGCCGGGTGAGGTAGCCGGGTTCGGGCCGCTGAGCGCCGATGACAGCCGACTCCTTGGCCTGGCCATGGCCGGACACCCGCAAACCCGGTGGTGCGTGACCCTGACCGGCGCGGACGGCCGCCCGGTCGCTCACGGCTGCGCCGGCCCGGCCCAGCCCCCGCACCGCCCCGTACAACCCGCGCACGCCCCCCCGCCTCCCGCGGATGGCTCCGGTCCCCTCGCGGATGGTCCCGGTCCCCTCGCGCATGGCTCCGGACCGCCCGCGCATGGTCCCGGTCCCCTCGCGCATGGCTCCGGACCGCCCGCGCATGGCTCCGGACCGCCCGCGCATGGCTCCGGACCGCCCGCGCATGGCTCCGGACCGCCCGCGCATGGCCCCGGACCGCCCGCGCATGGCCCCGGACCGCCCGCGCGTTGCCCCGCCTCATCAGGATCAGGCGCGGTCGATACCGCCGATGCCGATCGCCGGATGGGCACTTCCGCGGACCGGACAGGTTTCGCCGATTGGCTGGCCCGGCTCTCCATGAAGTGGTTCGAGTCCGCCGACTGCGCACATCAGCGGCAGTCCGCGGCCTACCGGCCACCTCCGCCGCTACGGCACCTGATCGGGGTCAGGCAGCAAACATGTGCCTTCCCCGGCTGCCGCCGTCCTGCCAGTCAGTGCGACCTTGACCACACCACGCCGTTCCATCGCGGCGGTCCGACCTGCGAATGCAACCTCGCCCCGCTGTGCCGCAAGCACCACGAGGCCAAACAGGCCCCGGGCTGGCGCCTGGAGCAATCTCGGCCTGGCGTCCTTACCTGGATCACTCCGAGCAGGCGCACCTACGGCACCGAACCGACCGTGTACCCCCGCTAAGGGCGCGAGGAGCTGACCGGGCCGGCCGATGACACGGCCATGCACGGATGCCCTGGTACGGGGTCGATCGCCGGGGCCTGTGCGTACTCAGGGAGCATCTCGGCTTCGGGCATCTCGCCATCCCGTACGGGGGCCGGGCGTGATGTGCTGCGGGATCGGTGCAGGGTGATGATGACTGAGGCGAGGACGAGGGCAGCGCCGAGTCCTTCGCGCCAGGTGAACTGCTCGCCGAGGAACACGATCCCGGCCAGCACCGCGACGACGGGGTTGACGTAGGCGTAAGTGGAGACGGTGGTCACGGGAAGGTGGGACAGCGCGTAGCCGTAGGCGGTGAAGGCAAGGATCGAGCCGGGGCCGATGAGGTAGGCCAGAGCGATCCACGACGTGGCCGGCACCGAGGACCACTGGATGCAGGAAAATTCTCCGGAACCGGCGCCTACCGCCAGCAGGACCACGCCGCCGGTGAGCATCTCGATGGCGGCGGCAAGCATCGCATGGCTCGGCACCGCGAGCCGATGGCTCAACACTGACCCGAAGCCCCAGGCGGCCGCCGCGCCGAGCACGATGATCACACCCGAGATGCTGCCTGATGCGGTGCCGTCGCCGACCAGGACGGCCACCCCGCCGAGTCCCACCGCCAGGCCGGCCGCCGAGCGGACGGTGACGCGCTGATGCTGTAGGGGCCAGGCGAAGACGATCATCCAGAGCGGCACCGTAGCCACGAGGACGGCGGCGAAGCCCGAGGGCAGTGTTATCTCCCCGAGAGTCAGCCCGCCGTTGCCCGCGAACAGCAGCAGGATGCCGATGACAGCGCCGGCGAACCAGGCCTTGGCGCCTGGCCTCGCTCTGTCCTGGGCCGGCCCGCGGCTGCTGGTGGTCGCCCGCAGGGCGATGGGATAGAGCAGCGCGCCCGCTATGACATACCTGGTGCCGGCAAACAACAACGGCGGCAGGTGCCCGACTCCGACCCGGATGGCCAGGTAGGTCGATCCCCACACCAGGTATACGACTCCCAGCGCGACCCAGCTCAGGACCCGGCTTCGGGTATCGGATGCGGTGCCGTTGTTGGTCATGTTCCCATCGTCGACCGGCCGGGCCGGCACCGCGAGTGGCAGAATCGACAACTTGAGGTAGATTGCTGCCATGCATCGGATCGCCATCCCCGTCACCCCAGGCTTGCCGATGTTCGAACTGGCCATCCCGTGCGAGGTCTTCGAACCAGGCAGGCAGGACTTCCCCGTGCCCTGGTGGTACGAGCTGCAGTTGTGCGCGGTTCAGGACGGTCCGGTCCGCACCGCTGAGGGGCTGCTGTTCGACAGCCCGCTCGGGCTCGATGAGCTGAGCAAGGCTGACACGGTGATCATTCCTGGCTGCGCCGACAGGCAGGACGATCCACCCGAAGCGCTACTGCAGGCCCTGCGCACCGCCTACGACCGTGGTGCGCGGATTGCCTCCATCTGCACCGGCGCCTTCATCCTCGCCGCCGCCGGGCTGCTCGACGGCCGCACCGTCACAACCCATTGGATGCACGCCGGTGAGCTCATCCGGCGATGGCCGGCCGTCCGGGTCGAGCCCAACGTGCTCTACACCGACGACGGCCAGATTCTTACCTCCGCCGGAGCAGCGGCCGGACTGGACCTGTGCCTGCACATCGTCTGTAACGACCACGGGACCAGGATCGCGAACACGCTCGCCCGGCGGCTCGTCATCCCCCCGCACCGACGAGGCGGGCAGGCCCAGTACATCGAGCAGCCGCTGCCCGCCACCGGCTCCCAGGGCCTGGGCTCATCGCTGGACTGGGCCAGGGAGCACCTCGACCAGCCGCTGACGGTCGAGGACCTGGCCCGCCAGGCAATGATGAGCCCGCGCACCTACGCCAGGCGATTCCGCGAGACAACCGGCACCACGCCGCTGCAATGGCTATGCGCCGAGCGAGTCCGCCGCGCGCAAGACCTGCTCGAGAACACCGACGACACCATCGAGCGCATCGCAACCCTGTGCGGCTTCGGATCCGCGCACCAGATGCGCACGCACTTCACCCGGATCAGCCAGGTGACCCCGCACGCCTACCAGCTAACCTTCCGGTCCCGGGCCACAGCCTGAGACCAGGCCCAGGGGCGAGACCCACCTGATCCGCTGGAATCTCACACCCGGGCGATGCCACCGTAAACCCAGGCCCGGGCGGCGTTCGGATCCGGAACCCCGCCTTCCGGGCGCCAGTAAGAGACGAGTACCAAGCCGGGATCGAGCAGTTCCAGGCCGTTGAACATGCGCAGGATGTCATCCTTCCCGCGAGGGACCCAGATGGCGCCGCGTTGTGCGGCTTCCACCGATGTCTGGTGCGTCCGTTCGGGGGCGAACTCGTCCGTGGCGTGCGAGAGCATCAGGTAGCTCCCCGGTGCGAGTGCCGCAAGATACCGCGCGACGACCCCGGCTGGGTCGTCGGCGTCGGCCAGGTGGTGCAGGCACCCGACGAACATCAGCGCCACCGGCTTGGTGAAATCAAGCAGTTCCCCGGCCCCGGCCAGCACCTCTGCTGCGTCACGCATGTCGGCCTGGACGGCGCGGGTGGTGCCGCTCTTCGCCGTCGGCGCCTCGGCGTGCAGGAGCACCAGCGGGTCGTTGTCCACGTATACGACGCGGGCTTCCGGAGTCGCGGACTGCGCTACCTCACCGGTGTTCGGGCTGGTGGGCAGGCCGGCGCCGATATCGAGGAACTGGCAGATGCCCGCGTCGCACAGGAACCGGATCGCACGCACCATCCACTGGCGGTTGGCTCGCACGGTGTCCAGCGTCTCGGGCGTCATGGTAAGCACCCACTCGGCCATTTCCCGGTCGGCCGGGAAATTGTCCGTGCCGCCCAGCCAGTAGTCGTACACGCGGGCCGGGTGCGGGATGTCGGTGCGGATGTCCGGCGGGCTTCCGTTGTCGTTGCCCTGCCGTTCGGATCCGGTCATTCCTGCCTCATTCGCCGGAGTCCAGCCATCTCGATGATGCCACACGAAAGCGATGGCCCCTGGCAGCGCCAGTCAGGTCCCGGGCTCCGGTGCGACGGTCACCTGGCGGCCGGACCGCCGGAGGATCGAGGCGAACGCGGCGGCGTCGTACAGCGCGGCGGCCCGCTGGTCGTTGTTGAAGTAGGCGAAGACGTCCGCGCCATCCGGCCACGCCGCGCCGGTCCGGTCCACCCAGCTGCGCAGGGCCTGAGCGCCGTACCGGGGCCATGGCTGCGCCGCACCCTCGTGGAACCGCAGGTAGCCCCAGTCGGCGGTGCGCCACAGCGGCGTCACGGGCCGGCCGGCCCGGTCCGCCCAGCAGAGGGCGGCGCCCCGCGCGGCGAGCACCTGCTCGGTCTCCGGCGTCCACCAGGACTCGTGCCGCAACTCCACCGCGACCCGGACCCGGCCGCCGGCGGACCCGCCGCCCGGAAACTGAGCGCCCTGGAACTGAGCGCCCTGGAACTGAGCGTCCTGGAACTGTGCACCCGGGGACTGTGCACCCTGGAACTGTGCGCTGTGGAACTGAGCGCCCGGGAACCGAGCGCCCGGGGACTGTGCGCCCGGGAACCGGGCGAACTCGCGCAGGCAGGCGTCCAGGGCGGCGGGGTCGGCGCGCAGGGTCGGCGGCAGTTGCAGCAGCACCGGGCCGAGCCGGTCGCCAAGGCCCGCCGCCGCGCGCATCAGCCGCTCGACCGGTTCCGCCGGGTCCCGCAGCCGCCGGACGTGGGTCAGGTACCGGCTCGCCTTGACCGTCATCACGAAGCCGCCGGGGGTCTTGGCCCGCCATGCGGCGAACGTCGCCGCGGCGGGCAGCCGGTAGAACGTGCCGTTGTTCTCGACGGTGCCATACCGGCTCGCGTAGTGCGCCAGCCAGTCGCGCTCCGCGAGCCCGGGCGGGTAGAGCACGCCGCGCCAGTCGCGGTACTGCCAGCCGGAGGTGCCGACGAGAACAGGCATGCCTGGCCCCGCCGTGCTCAGCAGCCGGCCTGCCGCCGCAGCCTGGGCAGGCAGCGCCGGTGCGGCGACCGCCCGCGCCCGGTCACCGCCGGGTACACCGCGATCAGCACGGCCGGCAGCCAGCCGACCGACCAGACCGGGTCCAGGCTGTGCTGCCGGATCGCCTGCGCGACGGCCGCACCGATGATGATCGCGGCCAGGGCGAACGGTCCGGCCGCCACGACCCAGCGATTCCGTGCTCCCATGGTCACTCACCCCAAATATGTAAAGCTCGTTTGACACCTCGACGCTAGCCCCGCGGCGGCAAAGTGTCAAGCGAGCTTTACACCGCCCGCCCGGGAGCGGCGGGTCACGGATCCCTGGTCGCGATCCCCCACACGTGTGGTGCCGCGGGCGCGGGGATCCTGGTCTGCGGGAACCGGAACGCCTCGGACTGCACCACGGTGAAACCGGCCCCGGCGATCGTGGCGAGCGTGTCCCGCGATACGTGGCACCCGCCGCCCAGCAGCGGCCACACGGTAGCGTCCAGCACTCGCTGCGCCCGGCGCAGCCCGGGAGTGTCCGCCCGGACATGCTCACAGAAGCGCAACTGGCCGCCCGGGCGGACCACCCGGCGCACCTCGGCCAGGGCTGCCCGCTGGTCGGCCACGGAACACAGCATCAGGGTCAGCACGGCCGCGTCGTAGCGGCCGTCCGCCCCGGGGAGGCGTTCGGCCACCCCGTCCTGAACCGTCACGGGGACCGGGGCCTGCCCGGCGTGCCGCTCGGCGATGCCGCGCAGGTAGGGATCCGGCTCCACCGCCAGGACCTCGGTGACCCCGGCCGGGTAGTGCGCGAAGTTCAGCCCGTTGCCCGCGCCGACCTCGATCACCGACCCGGCCAGGCCCGCAAGGGCCCGCTTGCGGTACCCGGCCATCCCTTCGGCGTCCATTCCCGGGCTGATCCGCGCGTAGAACCGCGCGAACAGCGGATGGCCCCGGCGTCCTGGCGGCACGGCTACCTCCCCTGGCTGCGGGCGCTGCTCAGGGTACGGCCACGGGCTCCGTCCAGGCGAACGCGGAGAACTGCTCGTCCAGCGGCGCCCCGGTCAGCCGGTTGGCCAGCGTCGACATGGTGTAGGTGCCGATGCCGAGCACCACCTCCAGGGCACTGCGGGCGGTGTACCCGTGGCGAAGGAACGCCGCCAGCGATTCCTGGCTGACCGCGCCCGCGGCCGCCACCACGTCCAGGGTGAAGTCCTGCACCGCCGCCAGCCGTTCGTCGGGCAGCGGCCGCTGATCCCGCAGCGCGGCGATGAGGTCCGCGCTGGCACCGAGCGCCGCGAGCCTCGCGGTGTGCATGGCGACGCAGATGTGGCAGCGGTTGCGGGCCGCGACCGTGAGGATGACCACCTCCCGCGCGACCGGATCCAGGCTGGTGCTCTCGAACAGGCTGCTGGCCTTCAGGAAGGCGTCGAGCAGTTGCGGCGAGGAGGCCAGCCGCGCGACCGCGGCGGGCACGTGGCCGCGCTGCCGGGCCATGGCCGCCATGATGCGGCGGGAAGCGGGCGGCGCGGACTCCAGGGTGTGGTCGGGAAACGGTACGTCGCTCATGACATTCCTCCGGTCCGCAGGACCCGGCCTGCCGCCGGGCCTTACGATGGTCAATATGGTTGACCATATCGTAAACCAGGTTGTCTAACGTGGCAACGCCGCGGCCCGACACCCCCGGGTTCGAGCTGCCGCTGCTGCTGTTCGCCGGGTTCCGGGCGCTCATCGATGCCCTGCATGGCGAACTGGCCGCGCAGGGCCACCCCGGCGTGCGCCCGGCCTACGGGTTCGCCATGCAGGCGATCGGCCTCGACGGGGCCACGGCCAGCGAGGTGGGCCGCCTGCTGGGGATCTCCAAACAGGCCGCCGGGAAGACCATCGACCGGCTGGAACAACTCGGCTATGCGGAGCGTGCCGCCGACGCCCGCGACGGCCGCCGCAAGCTGGTCCGGCTCACCCCGCTCGGCATCGACGCGCTGGCCAGGTCGGCAGCGATCTTCGACGACCTGCGCGCTCAGTGGGCCGCCCGGCTGGGACCACAGCGGCTGGCCGCGCTCGAAGCCGACCTGCGCACGATGGTCCCGCGCGGCAGTTTCCGCCTCGACGTGCCCGGGTGGTTCGGCGCCTGAGCGACGGACGGTAGAGGATGGACGGGTGACAACGGATACCGACGCCGCGGCTCCCGAGCCGCAGGCCGTGATCGCGCCGCTGACCGGTGCGGCGATCTTCCTGGTCGTCGTGCTCAACCCCGGCGAGGACAGCGCCGACGCGGTGCGCGACCTGTGCGCGGACCTGGCCGGCCTGATCCGCGCCGTAGGATTCCGGGATCTGGACGGGCACCTGAGCTGCGTCACCGGTTTCGGCGCGGCCGTGTGGGACCGGCTCGCCGGGCCGGGCAAGCCAGCCGGGCTACATCCGTTCCGGGAACTACAAGCGCGGGCCGCGGCACGCCGTCGCCACCGCAGGGGACGTGCTGTTCCACATCCGGGCCGTGCGGATGGACCTGTGCTTCGAACTGGCCACCCAGATCATGGCGCGGCTGGGCGGCGCCGTGACCGTCGTGTCGACGAGGTGCACGGCTTCCGCTACTTCGACGAGCGTGACCTGATCGGGTTCGTCGACGGCACCGAGAACCCCATCGGGCGCGGCCGCCGCGCGCGCGGCGCTGATCGGCGCTGAGGACCCGGCTTCGCGGGCGGCAGCTACGTGATCGTGCAGCAGTACCTGCACGACGTGGCGGCGTGGAACGCGCTGCCCGTCGAGGAGCAGGAGAAGATCATCGGCCGCGCGAAGCTGTCCGACATCGAACTGTCCGACGACGTGAAGCCCAGCTACGCGCACAACGCGCTGACCGTCATCACCGGGGACGACGGCGAAGAGGTGCAGATCGTCCGGGACAACATGCCGTTCGGCTCGGTCGGGCGACGGGTGCTACGGCACCTACTTCATCGGCTACGCCCGCTCGCCTGCCACGATCGAGCAGATGCTCGACCAACATGTTCGTCGGCTCCCCGGAGGGGAACTACGACCGGCTGCTGGACTTCAGCACGGCGGTGACCGGGAACCTGTTCTTCGTGCCCGCGGTGCCGCTGCTGGAGAGCCTCGGCGCCGCCACGGCACCCCGCCCAGGCGACACCGCGTCCGGCGCCACCACGACTCCCGCCTGGCCCGGATCTCCGGGCTCCCTGAATATCGGCAGCCTGAAAGGGGCACCTGGCGATGGATAACCTGCACCGCGAGCTAGCGCACCGGCATCCGCGGCGGCTTGGGCTGCGATCGAGGAGGAGGCCACCCGCACGCTCAAGCGCCACCTCGCCGGGCGGCGGGTGGTGGACGTGCAGGGACCGGCGGGCTACGGGCTGTCCGCGGTGGGCACCGGCCGGGTGCGCGACATCGGCGCACCGGCCGACGGCGTGCTCGCCCGGCAGCGCCTGGCCGTGGCGCTGGTGGAACTGCGCGTCCCGTTCACGCTGAGCCGCGAGGAGATCGACGATGTCGAGCGCGGGGCGAAGGACTCCGACTGGCAGCCGGTCAAGGACGCCGCCCGGCAGATCGCTTTCGCCGAGGACCGCGCGATCTTCGACGGCTATCCCGCGGCCGGGATCGAGGGCATCCGGCCGGGCGCCAGCAACCCGCCGGTGCGCCTGCCCGCGGACGTGCGCGAGTACCCGGCGGCTTTCGCGCAAGCGCTCGGCCAGCTGCGCGACAGCGGCGTCGACGGGCCGTACTCGGTGCTGCTCAGCGCCGACGCCTACGTCGCGGTCAGCGAGACCAGCGACCACGGCTACCCGGTACTGCAGCACCTCCAGCGGCTCGTCAGCGGCGACATCATCTGGGCGCCCGCGATCTCCGGCGCCGTCGCGCTGACCACCCGGGGCGGCGACTTCAGCCTGCAACTCGGCCAGGAGGCCTCGATCGGCTACCTGTCGCACTCCGGCACCGAGGTCGAGCTGTACCTGCAGGAGACGCTGACCTTCCTGGCGTACACCGCCGAGGCGGCCGTGAGCCTGCCCGCGGGCGACTGAGCAGATCGCCCGCGGGCAGGCCACGGGCGGCCGGTACCCGCTTAGGGGTATGTGGCCGGCCGGCCGAACGCCACGCCCACGGTGAGCGGGTCGGTCACGGTGATGTCCCCGCGCGCGGCGATCGCCTGCACGACCTGCTGGAAGTCGTTGTAGCAGTAGCGCTCCACGTCGTTGGTCCAGTGCAGGTCCGGGTCGGAGGAGGTGCAGTCCCACTGGGTGCCGTTGTGGACGTACGGCGGGCTCGTCCCGGTGACCAGGATGTAGGACTGCAGGCTCAGCCACTGCCCCGGCTGGAGCTTGCTGACCAGGGCGATGATCTGGCTGGGCGTCGCGTAGCGCGGGCTGCCCTTCGCGGTGATCGTGTAGCACGGCGCCGTCGGGTCGTTGCACGGGCCGCCGTTGAACGCCCGGGTGAACTGCCAGAACGGCGGGGTGGTGCCCATCGCGGCCGTGGTGGTCCCGGACTTGTTGTACTCCCGGCCCCAGGCGAAGCACTTGGCGCCGTAGTTGGCCTGAACGGCGGTCGGCAGCCCCTGCGCCCCGGGATAGGCGATGAGCCCGTGCGCGCCGGGCAGCCCGTGCTGCTTGATGGCCCGCGCGGACCCGCAGGTCTGGGCCTGCTGCTCCGCCGGGCTGAGCGAGCTTATGTTGCCCGGGTAGGTGGCCGTGGCCGACACGAACGACCAGCCATAGGTCTGCGCCAGGGAGGTGGCCTGGTCCCAGGACGCGGTGAGCGAGTCGCCGCTGTGGGTGCAATTCGTCGTCGTCGTCTGGGTCTTCTTGGTGACCAGGGAACCCGTCCCCGTCATCCCCAGCGACTGCAGATACGGCGCCACCGTGGTGTCCAGGCGCGCGATACCGGTGTCGTCCTCCTGGCAGCCGTCTGCCGCGGTGATCTCCGAGCGCGAGAAGAACAGCGTCGCGTAGATCTGGCCGGCCGAGTGCGCGGCCCTGGTGCCCCGCGCGGTCCCCCCCAGGCCGGCTGCACTCGCGGCCGCACCCTGCCCTGCCGATGCGGGCCGCACCGCGGCACCGGCGCCGAGCGCCCCTATTGTGCTTACCGCCACGCAGGTAGCCGCGGCCAGCACAAACAACGGCCGGCGGCCATGCCGGTACAAAGACGTCATCTCTTTCCCTACTGAGCGAGTCGGACAGGCTGTAGCGGGGCGAGTCGTTCTCCATCTACCTAACGGCATAGCTATGCATGATCGCTTACGTTTGCTCGGATCATTACTTTTAATTCGTTTCGTTACGCTCCCCGGCGCTGACGGGAGGCCGCACGCGAGTCACCGTGCGCTATGGTCGGCAGCCAGGCCGGGTGGCGTCCCAGCCGTCCGCCGCAGCGCATCGCACCGGCCGGAGAATTGATGTGCCGGGGATGTCGAGACCGGCGCGGCAGCTTCGTCCTCGGAGATGACAGCGCCACCAGGGCGCGGCAACCGAACGGACGCAACCCATGGACTGGAAGCTGGAAGTCGTGGTCATCCCGGTCACCGACGTCGACCGGGCGAAGAGCTTCTACACCGGCAAGCTGGGCTTTCACCTGGACGCCGACACCCATCCCACCGAGACGATGCGGGTGGTCCACATGACCCCGCCCGGCTCGGCCTGCTCGGTGGTGATCGGGCCGAAGGTGCTGCCGCCCGGCACCGACCTGGGCTCCTCGGCCAGCCTGCAACTGGTCGTCCCCGACATCGAGGCGGCCCGCGCCCAGTTGGCCGAGCGGGGCGTCGAGGTCACGCCGGTCCAGACGATGGACCCCAGGGACGGGGGAAAGTTCGCCTTCTTCGCCGACCCCGACGGCAACAACTGGGCCATCCAGGAGATCCGCGAATACGTCGGCGCGGAACCGAGTTCCTGACGGAACCGTGATGTCGGCTAGGGACGCCGGGCGACCCCGCAATAAAGCCAGCGCGAGCCGTCGCTGTCGGCCATTGCCGGGTCCTCGGCTTCCCAGTCGCCCACATAGCACAGGTGCCCAGGAACCTCCGGGTCGTGCGCGGACACCATGTCCAGGCCCGCGAAAAGCCGCTCCACCTCGGGCCGCGACCGGAAGTGCATCTGCTCCGTGGCACGGTTGAAGACGCGGCGGAACTCATGGACCGCACGGGGCGGCTTTTGGTCACTGGTCAGATGCGACAGCGCCAGGTAGCTGTCCGGCGCCAGCGCGGCCATGCACCGGCGCACCAGGCTCCACGGGTCGCTCTCGTCGGCCACGAAGTGCACCACCGCGGTCATCAGCAGGCCGGCCGGCTCGCTGAAGTCGATCAGCTCCCCCAGTTCCGGGTCGGCGAGCAGGTGCTCCGGATCGCGCAGGTCACCCTGGACGACCCTGACCCCGGAGACGCCGGCCAGCAACTGGGCGGACTGGGCGCGCACCATCGGGTCGTTGTCCACGTATACGACGCGGCAGCTCGCGTCGACCGACCGGACCACATCGTGGGTGTTCCCGACGGTCGGCAGCCCGGAGCCGATGTCGATGAACTGCCGGATGCCGCGCCCGGCGATCCACCGGGCCGCCCGCTGATGGAATCCGCGGTTCGCCCAGGCACAGTCCTTGATCTCCGGCACCAGCGCCATGATGCGCGCGGCCGCGTCGCGGTCGGCCTGGAAGTTGCTCTTGCCGCTTAAGAGATAGTCATAGATCCGCGCAGGCGCTGGCCTGGCGGGATCCACTCCGGCCGGTACTTCGGCAGTCTCATTCATCGCACTCCCCCCAAGCCAGGACATACCCAGCTTGACGTGCTTTGTAGCTCGGCGGGCACGGGACCGGCCCCGCCACGGGCCGGCCGCGAGGCGCGCCGCCACGCGCACCCCGCAGGTCCCCGCACATATGGCCATTGATCCTAGGAGACCCAGGCCGGCCAGGCCTGAGACAGCGCGAAATGCGCAGGTTCCGGGGCGCCAGTGTTCCCTGGCCCCGGGTCAGTGCAGGTGCGACCGCCAGTCCCTGGGCACCCGGCCCGCCGGGCCCGGCACCGGCTGGTCGGCTGGATGGTGCTCCGGCGGGGCCAGCTCCGGGCCGCTTGAGTACATCCGGTCCTCCGCGTAGCTCCAGAACCATGACTCGCCCGGCTCGAAGCTCCTGATCAGCGGGTGCCCGGTGGCCGCCGCGTGCGCGCTGGCGTGCTGCGCCGGCGAGGAGTCGCAGCAGCCGATGTGCCCGCACTGCGTACAGCGGCGCAGGTGGAACCACCAGCCCCCGGCTTCGTCGCACTCCGCGCAGCCCGTCCCACTGGGCGGGACCGTCGCGTCGATGGATTCCGCGGTCACCTGCACACCCCTTTTCCCGCCTCACGGCCGCCAGATGTGGCCAGTCGCTTCTGGTATAGCCAGCCGAACCCATAACCGCAAACCGCAGGCCCAGCGCAAACCGTTACTCCGGGGAGCCCGGCCAGCTCAGCCAGCGATGACCGTCCCCGCCTCGCCGCGCAGCAGCGCCTCGGCGTCGCCGAGCTGGCCGATCGCGGCCATCTTCCCGGTCGCTTCCACGAACCGGCAGACGGCCTCGATCTTGGGCCCCATGGACCCGGCCGGGAAGTGCCGGGACCGCAGCTCCGCCGGGGTCACCCGGCGCAGCGGCCGGGCCTGCGGGGTGCCGAACCCGTCCTGGACGGCCGCGATGTCGGTCAGCAGCAGCAGTGCGTCCGCGTCCAGCGCCTGGGCCAGCAGCGCGCCGGCCAGGTCCTTGTCCACGACCGCCTCGGCCCCGTGCAGCATCCCCGCCGCGTCCCGCACCACCGGTGCCCCGCCGCCGCCGGAGCAGATGACGACCGCCCCGCTGGCCAGCAGCACCCGGACGCTGGGCAGCTCCAGCAGTTCCAGCGGCTCTGGCGAGGGGACGACCCGGCGCCAGCTGGCGCCGTCCTGGCGGACCTCCCAGCCATGCGCGGCGGCGAGCGCACGCGCGGCTGCCTCGTCGTAGACGGGCCCGACGAACTTGGTGGGGCGCCGGAACGCGGGATCGGCCGCGCTGACCACGGTGCGGCTGACCAGGCAGGCGACCCGGGCGCCCGGCAGCGCGTTCTGCAGTGCCTGGAGCATCCAGTAGCCGATCATGCCCTGGGTCTGTGCCCCCAGCACGTCGAAGGGATATGGGGCGTGCAGGCCGTGGTCCCGGGCGTTCTCCAGGGCGAGCAGCCCCACCTGCGGCCCGTTCCCGTGGGTGAGCACAAGCTCGTGCGCCAGCGCCAGCGGGGCGAGCGCGAGCGCCGCCTTGAGTACGTGTTCCTCCTGCACCCTGGCCTCGGGCAGTTCGCCGCGTTCCAGCAGGGCGTTGCCGCCGAGTGCGGCGACCACCCTCACGCGGGCCCGCCGATCGTGGCCACCATCGCCGCCTTGATGGTGTGCAGCCGGTTCTCCGCCTGGTCGAACACGACGGAGGCGGGCGACTCGAAGATCTCGTCGGTGACCTCCAGCGCGCCGATCCCGCGCTTGTCGTAGATCTGCTGCCCGATCTCGGTCTCGGTGTTGTGCAGCGCGGGCAGGCAGTGCATGAACTTCACCGCGGCGTTCCCGGTGGCCGCCATCGTCTGCGCGTTCACCTGGTATGGCAGCAGCGCGTCGATGCGGCTGTCCCACTCCTCGGGCGGCTCCCCCATGGACACCCACACGTCGGTGTAGAGGAAGTCCGCGCCCGCGACGGCCGCCGCGACGTCGTCGGTGACGGCCATCCGGGCGCCGGAGGCGGCGGCGAGGCCGCGGGCGATGTCCTGCACGCCGGGCGCGGGCTGCAGCGCCGCGGGAGCGCAGATGCGCACGTCCATGCCCAGCAGGCAGCCGGTCACCAGCAGGGAGTTCGCGGTGTTGTTGCGGCCGTCACCCAGATAGCAGTAGGTCACCTCGGTGACCGGCTTGGCGGTGTGGTCGCGCATGGTGAGGATGTCGGCCAGCATCTGCGTGGGGTGCCAGTCGTCGGTGAGCCCGTTCCACACCGGCACCCCGGCGTAGGCGCCGAGGGTCTCCACCTTTTCCTGGGCGTCGCCGCGGTACTCGATGCCGTCGAACATCCGCCCGAGCACCCGCGCGGTGTCCTTCATCGACTCCTTGCGGCCCAGCTGGGAGTCTCCCGGCCCGATGTAGGTGACGTCGCCGCCCTCGTCGTGCGTCGCCACCTCGAACGCGGACCGGGTCCGTGTCGAGGTCTTCTCGAAGATCAGCGCGATGCTCCGCCCGGCCAGCCGGCGGGCCCGGCGCCCGGCCCGCTTGTCCGCCCGCAGCCGCCCGCCGAGCTCGACGAGGTAGAGAAACTCTTCCGCGCTGAAGTCGATCTCTTTGAGCAGGCTGCGCCCTCGCAGGTCCACTGAGTGCTCCCTCGTTCCGGGTGGTCAAGCCGCCCTGCTTGTCCCCACGAGCAAGGATGCCAGGCCCGCCGTGGTGCCAGGCACGCACCGGGTGGCTAGGCGCTCGCGGCAGGGCCGCCGTTCTCCACGATGTCCGCCGCGCCCCGCACCACGCAGCGCAGCGGGTCGTCCACGACGAGGGCGGGGATGCCCGCGGCGGTCTCCACCCGCTCGGCCAGGCCGGGCAGCAGCGCCCCGCCGCCGGCCAGGCAGACCTTGCCGAGCACGACGTCCTCGGCGAGATCCGGCGGCAGGTCGAGCAGTATCGCACGGACTGCTTCGATGATCGCGGTGACGCAGGGCTCCAGCGCCGCGGCGACCAGCTCCCCCGGGATGCGCTCGGCCCGCGGGATGCCGCGCGCCACGTCGACGCCGACGGCTTCCGCCCATTCGGCCGTGCCGCCGGTGAGCCCGAGCGCCATCTTCAGCCGCCGCGCCGCGTTGCGCCCGATGAGCAGGCCGAGCTCGGATTTCACCGCGGCCACGATCGCCTCGTCCATGGCGTTGCCGGCCAGCCGCAGTGACTCGGCACGGACCAGGTGCCCGCCGGCCACTACCGCGATCTCGGTGGTGCCGCCACCCACGTCCACGATGAACGCGCCGGTCCCGCCGGTGAGGCCGAAGCCCGCGCCCGCGGCGGCGGCGACCGGCTCGTCGACGAGCTGCACCAGGCAGCGGGGCCGGCCCGCCTCGCAGGCTGCCGCCAGCGCCCGGCGCTCCACAAAGGTGGCGCCGCTGGGCACGCAGACCACGGCGGCCGGCCGCAGCAGGCTACGGTGCAGCCGTGCCTGGCGCAGGAAGGCCTGCAGCATGGCGGAGGCCGCGTTCAGGTCCGCGATCACCCCGTCGCGCAGCGGATGGATGACCTCGACACCCTGGGGCGCCTTGCCGGCCAGCGCGTCGGCGTCCCGGCCGACCGCGACGGCCCGCCCGGTGGTCCGGTCCACGGCGATCGTGGACGGCTCCGCCACGACAACGCCCCTGCCGCGGACGCTTACCAGGGTGTTGACGGTGCCGAGGTCGATCGCCACGCCTGCCCGCAGCCGCATCATGCCTGCCTGTCCTCGAAGTGATCTCCCAGGTCACCGGGAAAGCCCGGTCACCTCCGGCTACCTCCATACCCGGGGCCCAGGAGATCAATGACCGCGGCCGGGCCAGCCGCGCTCAGGCCGGGACCACCACCACCGGGCACGCCGCGTGGTGGACCACCTGGCTGCTCACCGAGCCCATCAGCAGCCGCGCGAACCCGCCGCCGCCGCGCTGGCCCACCACCACCAGGTCCGCGTCCGACGAGGCCTGCACGAGTTCCTGTCTGGCCAGGCCGCTCACCGCCCGCACCGTGACCGACGCCGGGCCCGGCTCGCCGGCCTGGGTCACCGCCTTCTGCACCACATCCTCCGCAGCCCGGCGCACCGCCTCGGTCGCCGGCTGGTCCGCCGGGTACAGCTCCGGGTTGCCCGTCCAGTGATTCGAGGCGACCTCGTGCACGGCCAGCACGGTCAGCGCCGCGCCGCGCAGCCCCGCCTCACGGATCGCCCAATCCAGCGCCCGGCCCGAATGATCAGAACCGTCCAGCCCCACGATGATCCCAGACATATCCACTCCTTCAGGCAACGGCCACCGTGACCCGGTGGCGCACATCCCCCGGGGTCAAGTCTCGCCCAGGCGCCACCCAAGCACCAGGGCCCAAACCAGTACCAACCGGGTCATCGGCGGCGCCCCCGCGCAGGCGCGAAGCCCAAGGTCCTGGGCCATTTGGCTGATCCGGTTACCGCATACGGCCCTGGCTCGGGGGATCGGCCGGCGCGCAGGCTGACTGCATGAGCCCAGAACCCACGCCGAACGTCACACCGCACGAAGAGCCGCAGGCCGCCACGCTGCCCGCACCGGCGGTGCCCGCCGAAAGCGGCTACGCATTCTGGACGGCAGAGCGCGCCTGTTGCTGTCCGGCCAAGCCGGCCGTGGTCGCCGTGCTGCCGCCGGCACCAGGCCGGGACCACGAGACGGACCTGCTGCTCTGCGGCCACCACTACCGGGCGTCCCGCAAAGCGCTGGAAGCGGCCGGAGCCGTCGTCCTGGCGGAGGGCGGCCTGAACCCGTCCCGCTGACCCGCCGTGCCGCGCCACCTCCGGGAGCCGCCTCCCGGAGCGCCACCCGGGTGATCTTCGCGCCCGGTCGCCGTCGCGCGTGCCTGGCCCATGCGGTTCGATAGGGCCAGGCATATCCCGGGAGAAAGGCGGACGGCGATGACCGGCGAAGGCGGCGGACAAGAACTCGTGGTGGTCGGTGTCGACGGCTCGGCCGAGTCGGTGGCGGCGCTGCGCTGGGCGGCGCGTTACGCGGCGGCCACCGGTGCACGGGTGCAGGCCCTGCTGGCCTGGCACTATCCCGGCGCCGTGGGCGGCCCGCCGACCGGCGTGGCCCCGGAGCCCGTCCATGAGGAGACCGAGGCGGAGATGCGGGCGACCCTCGGCGCGGCGGTCGCCAAGGCCTACGACGGCCAGGAAGCCGCCGGGGTGGAGAAGAGCATCGCCTACGGCCACCCGGCACAGGCCCTGATCGAGGCGTCCAGGGAAGCCGACCTGCTGGTCCTCGGCAGCCATGGGCACGGTGCGTTCACCGGGATGCTCGTCGGCTCCGTGAGCATCCACTGCGTCACCAGCGCGTTCTGCCCGGTCGTCGTGGTCCGCGCCCGCGAAGGCGGCTGAGCCGCCCCCCATAGTCCCTGCAAGTCACCGGCCGGCTCACCACGGCGGCGCTAGTTGCTGGCCACTGCCGCGCCCGCAACTGGCGCCGCCGCTTCAGCAAGCGTGATCGTGGGGCCGGTGCCGCCGCGCGGCACCGGCCCCACGATCATGAAGCGACCGGAGTTATCCGTGCGGGCTACCCGCCGGGCGGCGGGCTGGCCTGCTGACCGGCGGCCTGCTGACCGGCGGCTTGCTGGCCATTGGCGTGCTGCCCGTTGGCGCCGGGCGGGGCCTTCCCGGAGCCGTTTGCCCGGCCGGCTCCGTTCGCGGTGGCGGCCGCCATCCAGCCGTTGCGCCACGGCTTGGTGCGGACCAGCCAGTAGACGGCGCCAGCCAGCAGGACGGCGCACAGGATCCAGCCCAGCGTGGTGGTGCCGACGCCGATGTATTTCAGGCCGGACGCGAAGATCACGAAGGTGATGATCGGCCTGATATAGCGGTCCGGCGCCCGGGAGGACAGGAACGAGCCGATCAGCACGGCCGGCACTGCGCCGATGATGATGGAGAAGGTCACACCGAACTCGACCGAACCGAAGATCAGCGCGCCCAGGGCGGCGGCCGCGGTCAGCGGGACCGCCTGCGTCAGGTCGGTGCCGACGAGCGCGTTAGCGCTGATCAGCGGGTAGAGGAAGAGCAGCAGCACGATCATCAGCGAACCGGAGCCCACCGAGGTCATACCGACGATCAGCCCGCCGATCATGCCGATGGCGATGGTCGGCAGCGGGCGGACCTGAACGTCCTTGATGAGGCTGACCCGGCTCTGCCCGGACCGGCGGTCCAGCCAGTAGCGGAACACCATCGCCGCGGCCCCGACCAGCAGCGCCGCGCCCAGGAACTTCTCCACGTTGCCCTGTGCCGTGGAACTTGCGCCGAGTTCGTGCAGCAGGTAGGCGCCGACGAACGCCATCGGCACAGAACCGCACACCATCCAGCCGACCAGGTGCAGGTTCACTGTCTTCTTGGCCAGGTGCACGGCCGCGCCGAACGGCCGCATCACGACCGCGGCCACCAGGTCGCTGGAGATCGCCGAGGATGGCTTCACCCCGAACAGCAGGATGAGCATCGGCGTCATCAGGGCGCCCCCGCCGGCCCCGGTCAGCCCGACCAGCAGCCCGACCACCGCGCTGCCTAGGACGATAAAGGGGTCCAGGTGCATCGCTGATTTTCTCCTTCCGCCGCCCGGTGACCGCCGCAGCGCCGCCCGGTGACCTTTTTCTTCCTGCCGTAAACCTGCCGCCGCTATGGCCGCCACCCGGTGACCGTTCCTCGCGCCACCGTGCCCGGTGCCACCGCCGTTACACCCTCGGTGACCTGGGCCGGCACGCTGCGGCAGGTTCTCTAGTCTTTCATCGCTAAATATAGGCATTACGCGTGAGATGTCGAGCGGTTTGGCCGGAATTATGTGGTATGATTATCGAGTTTACCGTGTTTAAAAATAGGGAATTTATACCGCGATCGTGGGTGATTCCCTGCGTTTTCCGATGGGTAATCGCCCGGGCTAACCGGCGGACGCTCAGCCGCGGGACCGGAAGCGCTTGGTCCACTGCGGGCCGACGATCGACCAGGCCAGTTCCCAGTCAGCGAGGCGGCGGCGGTCCAGCAGCCACCGGCCGACCGCCGCCACGCAGGACAGCACGATGAGCAGCAGGAGGGCGGCGACGGTCGCGGCGGTGGCCGCCCGTGCCAGTACCGCACGGTGGGTCAGCGGGGCATCGGTCGGCGTGCCTGTGGCGTCGACCCACATCGGCACCGTCCGGCCCGCGGCCAGGCCGACCGCGACCGGGATGTTACCGGCGCGGGCCCGGCCGTCCGGCGCCGTCCACCTGGCCGGCACCCAGGAGTACCCGAAGACCCCGCCGGCGAGCGAGCCGGGCGCCGGTACCGACCGCAGCAGGACGGCGGGAACCTCACGCCAGGAGCGCTCCGCCCGCTGCTCGGCGGCACCGGCACGGCCTGCCCAGCTAAAGGCCAGGACGCCGGACAACGGCACCCCGATCACGACCACCACGAGGAACTGTGCCGTGAGCCAGGTGGCGATCTTGTCGGTACGCCGGCGCAGCGGGTTGGCGTCCAGGCCCAGCCGGCGTGCCACCATCCGGGCTCGCCTACCCATGCCGTTCATGCCGTTCATTCCTTCTTGCCGTTGGCCGGCAACTCTCTGGCGGCGCAGCGCCGCACCCGTGGAACGCCCGCGTCCCGGGCACCGCCGCCGTCTTCGACGATACTTGCCATCCGCCCGGAATCAGCGCAGTTGCCGGAGGAACGGGTCACGAGGCTGTGCCGGGCTGAGGCGGATCCGCGCGCCGGTGGCCTGGGCTCCGCCCGGCGTGGCGACGACCGGGTTGAGGTCAAGCTCGGCCACCTCGGGCAGGTCGCCCGCGAGGCGGGAGACCCGCAGCAGCACCGCGGCCAGTGCGGCCGTGTCCACCGGCGGGGTGCCGCGGTGCCCGAGCAGCAGCGGGGCCGCGTGCCCACCGTGGATGAGGTCGTCCGCGTCGGCGTCGGTGAGCGGGGTGAGCCTGGCCGAGTGGCCGCCGAGCACGTCGGTGGCCACCCCGCTCAGCCCGAACACCACCAGCGGGCCGAACACCGGCTCCTGCACCACGCCCACCAGGACCTCGACACCGCCGGACGGCATCGGCCCGGCCACCACGCCGGCCAGCGTGGCCGGACCGACCGGGATCTGGTAGCAGCCGAGCAGGTCCGATGCCGCGTCCTGGGACAGCCAGCCGCCGTCCGGGTGCGCGCGGAGAAAGGCCGTGACGCACGTCCTGGCGTCCCTGGTGCGCAGCCCGGTGAACTCGGGCACCTGGCCCTGCTGCCGGCCGCGCCAGGCATGGTAGACGGCGGCATGCCCCAGCGCCCTGGCCGCGCTCTCCGGGAACGCGTAGCCGGGGATGGCCGCCGGGACCGCGGTGCGGCCGCCCTGGCGCTCGTGCCTGGTCAGCAGGCGCACCGTGGCCCGCTGGTCCAGCATGGCGGCGGCCAGCGGCTTGGCGACGTGGGCGGCGCACAGCGCCGGTCCCAGGTCGGCCAGGGCGGTCGGCGCGATGACCGCGAGGACGGCGTCGATGCCTTCGTCGGCCGCCACCGCCTCCAGGCAGGCACGGAACGCATCCTGGCTGACGGCGGCGGTGGTGTCGACGGGGTTGGTCACCGCCGCGCCGGGCGGCAGCAGGCTGGCCAGCCTGCGCCGGGTGGCCGCGGACAGGGCAGGCACCCGCAGCCCGTTGTCGCCGCAGGCGTCCGCCGCCAGCACGCCGGCCCCGCCCGCGTTGGACACGATCGCGACCTGGTTCCCCGCCGGCAAAGGCTGCGCGGCCAGCAGGGCGGCGCACTCCACCAGTTCGCCGAGGCCGGGCACCGCGATAATGCCGGCCTGCCGGAACAGTGCCTCCTGGGTCACCAGCGGGGTCGCGGCCCCCGCGGTATGCAAGGCCGCGGCGGCCTGGCCCGCGGCGGACCGGCCGCCGATCACGGTCATCACCGGCATCCGCTGGCCCACCCGGCGTGCGGTCCTGGCGAACTTGCGCGGGCTCCCGAACGACTCCAGGTACAGGATCGCCAGCTTCGTCTCGCCGTCCCGCTCCCACCAGGTCAGCATGTCGTTGCTGGACACGTCGTACTTGTCGCCGACCGAGGCGAACGAGGACACGCCGATGCCCAGCTCGGACAGGTGCCCGAGCAGCGCCGCCCCGATCCCGCCGGACTGGACGACCAGGCCCGCGCTGCCAGGTACCGGGTGACTGGCGGCGAAGGTGGCGTCCAGGCCGAGGTGCGGCACGGCCACCCCGAAGGAGTTCGGCCCGACCAGGCGCATGCCGTGCCGGCGGCACACCGCGAGCAGGTCCGGGCCCCGCTCCCCCAGGCCCGAAGTGATCACCACGAGCGACCGGACGCCCCGGCGCCCGCAGCGCTCCGCGACGTCGGTGATCTCCCCGGCCGGCACGGCCAGCACGGCCAGGTCCACCCGCTCGGGCAGGTCATCCACGGAGGCCACGCAGCGCAGGCCCTCCAGCGAGGTGGCCCGCGGGTTGACCGGATGGATCGTCCCGGTGAAGCCCCCGGTCACGATGTTGCGCAGGATCTCCCGGCCCACGGTTCCCCGCCGCCGGCTGGCCCCGACCACCGCGACTGATCCGGGCTGCAGCAGGGGCCGCAGGCTGGCCACGTCCGCCCGGCTCTCCCGGGCGGCGACGGAATCCAGGTATCCGTCCAGGCTGCGGTCGTCCTCGCCGACCGGAATCGGGAAGGTCAGTTCCACCACGCCGGCGCTCATCTGCCGGTGCACGGGCAGCCCGGCGTCGGCGAACACCCCGAGCATGGGCCGGTTCTCGGCGAGCGCCTCGGCCATGAACGCGCGCACCCCGCGCTCCCGCGCGATCGACACCAGGTGCTCAAGCAGGAGCGTGGCGATCCCCCGGCCGTGCATGTCGTCGGGCACGGCAAAGGCGACCTCGGCGACGTCCGTCTTGGGCCCAAGCTCGTAGCTGGCCACCCCCACCAGCCGGTCACCGAGCCAGGCAAGCAGGGCGTCGTGGTCCGGCCCGCTCTCGCGGCAGACCCGGCGGGCCTCGCCGTCCGCGTTGCCCGGGCTGAGGCTGAAGAAGCGCAGATACTGGTTGCCGGGCGACATGGCGGCGGTCATATCCCGGACGGCGCCGGTGTCGGCCGGGGTCGCGGGCCGGATCAGCACCGTGCCGCCGTCGGTCAGCAGCGCGTACCTGGCGGCTGTCCTGCCCGGAGCGCCCATGGGAACCACCTCCCGTCGTGGCTCCAGTCTGCTCAGCGGAGCCCGGCGGCGGCAGAGCCCCCGCGGCCCCGGTTTGCCGGACTGCGTCCCGCGGCCCGGTTATCGTCCGGCTACGTAGTAGCCCTTCCCGCGGACCGAGATGATTGTCCCCTCATCTCGCAGGGTTTCCAGCGACCGCTGCGCGGTACGGTGCGAAATCCCGTACTCCTGGGTCAAGGTCAGTATCGACGGCACCCGGCCCTGCAGCTCACCGGACTCGATCTGGCCGCGCAGAAGCCCCGTCAGCTGCTCGTGAAGCGGCACCGGCGAGCCATGGTCGATCATCGTGCCAGCGTTCCCCCCGTGTGCTCGCACGTGATTATTAGGGCTTACCCGTGTGTACACGGGTGTACCCTTCAGATATGAGCGCTTCAGGCGAGGACGGCAGGACGGACCTCGACATGCTGCGGCAGGGCTACCCGGAGTGGCAGTTCGGCTCGGTGTGGGCCAGCGCGGCAAGCGGGCCGGACGCGCGGCGCATCTATGCCACCAGGGACGGGCGGCTCATCACCGCGTGGACGGCCGCCCAGCTTGCCGCGGCCATCCGCGGCGAGGAGCGGGACGGTCCCTGACCGGCAGGGGTCAGTGTGGAGGTGACTCGGTCCCGGGGTGCCCGTGCCCGGGCGGTCACACGGAAGTCACACACGATCCGCGCGGTGTCCCGAGGTTCGCCGCCGACAATGGCCACCGTCGGGACCATCGGCAAGCCGTGAGGATAACCCCATGAACGACGGAACCAGAGCCCGGTGGCGGGCGGGCGCCGCGGTCGCCGCACTGGCGGCCACCGCCGTGCTGGCAGCGGCATGCGGGGGCAGCGGCAACACGCCCGCCACGGCGGCACAGACGGCCTACCAGAAGACGCTGGCCTACTCGCAGTGCATGCGCGCCCACGGGGAACCGGGCTTCCCCGACCCCCAGCCGAACGGCAACCTCCTCCTCGACGGGCAGAAGGACCACCTCAACGGTGCCCTGATGAACTCGGCCCAAAAGGCCTGCCAGCACCTGCTGCCGAAGAACAAGCCGATGACCGCCGCACAGCAACGTCAGGTCACCGCGCAGGCGCTGAAGTTCGTCGCGTGCATGCGCACCCACGGAATAACGGACATGGCGGACCCCGTGGTCAGCGACGGTGGCATAAGCGTGCGCATTCCCAACGGCATCAAGCCCAACTCGCCGGTGCTCCAGGCCGCGCAGCAAGCCTGCCAGAAGCTCGTGCCTGGCGGGGGACCGTGATGCGCAGCGCGGTCCGCCGACCAGGCACCAGCCCGGCGGCCGGGGCAGCCCCGCCTCGCGGTCCACACTGACCCGCTCCCCCTGGCCGGCGGCTACTCCCTGAGCATGCTCCGGTACACGGCGAGCAACGCGGCCTTCTGCTCGTCATCGAGCCGGGCGTCGGCGCGGATCACCGACTCCACCGAGCCCGGGCCGTCGTCCGCCTCGCCCCGGGCCGCGTCCGCGGCGTGCTCCAGCAGCCCCGCCTCGGCGAGCAGCGTCTCCCCGGACACGTTGAGCGCGTCGGCCAGCAGCCGCAGCACGCGCACCGACGGCTGGTGCAGGCCGCGCTCGATCTGGCTCAGGTACGGGTTCGAGAGGCTGGTCAGCTCGGCAAGCTGGCGGAGCGACAGGTTCGCCAGCTTGCGCTGGCTGTGGATGAAACTGCCGAGCGCCTTCATCTGGGCGTCCCATGCGTCCACCACGGTCACCTCGCCTCCACGTCCTCTCGCCACGGCGCCGGCAGCGCGTCCGTGGCCCCTGCGCTAACGATACTGAGCAAACGCGCCGCGCGGCGGCCCGGACCGGGCCGCCGCGCGGCGGATGGTTCTTCGGCCCGCTGCAACGGGCGGCGGGCACGCGGCCGGCCCGCACGGGGCAGGCCTTACTTGGCCGCGGCGCCCGTCTTCTTGGCAGCGGGAGCGGTGTCGCCGTGGTACAGCGGGGCGGTCGCCCGCAGCACGTCCTCGGCGAACTTGCGCTGCGCGGCAAGCAGTTGCTCGGCGAAGTCATACGCGCCGGTCACCAGGTCGCCCGGCGTGGGCAGCTTGTCGGCGAAGGGGACGCTCACCTCGGGCATTGGCGGCCTGATGGAACCGACGGCGTCGGCCCACATCTGGATCGCGTCGACGACTGCGTCCTGGCCCTTGCGGACGGTCTTCAGGATCTCACCCTGGAGCTCGTGCCCCACGGTCTTGGTGTCGCTCATTGGTTCCTCCTCGATGTCTCTGCAAACTAAAGTATGCACCCCCGCTCCACTTGTCAAGCACCCCCTAGATATATCTAGCAACTCGCCCGCGCCGGGTGGCCGGCCGCCGCCCCCCGCACCGCAACCGCACCGAGCCCAACCTCCACCCGAGCAGCAACGCGAAAGCTCCGCCGCGGCCGCTCTGCAACAAAGGTCGGCACCAACGGCGCACGAGTTCCGGCCGACCGGGGGGTTGCCTGGACGCGGTTTTGTCCCGCGTCCAGGCAACCCCCCGGCCGCCTAATCCCCGAACGGCAGCAATCCCCGACCGGCAGCAATCCCCCACCCCAGCAGCCCTCAACCGTGCACATAACTCCCGGGAGCGTCACCGATGGCCGGATACTTCTCGCTTCCCATCGACGGAGGATCAGTCCGGCGCCCCGCCCGGCGGCCCGCCCACCTGGCCCAGTCCTCCCACCACGACCCGCTGCGGTGCTCGGCCGCCGCCCGCCACTGCTGTGCGGTCGGCGGGTTCGGCGTCTTGGCCGCCTCGTACCAGGCCTTCGGGCCGGGCGGGTTCACGATGCCGGCGATGTGGCCGCCGCTGGAGAGCACGTAACGGACGTTTCCGCCCATCAGCCCGGTCGTCTTGTAGGACGCGGGCCAGGGCACGATGTGGTCGTTGATGGCACCGACCACGTAGGTGTCGTTGCCGACACCGGCGAGCGACAGCCGCTGCCCGTTCACCTCCAGCACGCCGCGGGCCAGCTCGTTGCGCAGGTACAGCGAGCGCAGGTAGAAGGCGTGCATGGTGGCGGGCATCCGGGTGCTGTCGCTGTTCCAGGCGAGGATGTCGAAGGCCGGCGGGTCCTGGCCGAGCAGCCAGTTCGACACCACGTAGTTGAAGATGAGGTCGTTGGGCCGCAGTGCGTCGAACGTCGCGGCCATCTGCCTGCCCTCCAGGACCCCCTTTTCCGCCATCTGCCGCTCCAGCCGGGCCACGGTCACCTCGTCGGTGAACGCGCCGAGCACGCCCGGCTCGCTGTAGTCGAGCAGGGTGTTGAGCAGGGTGATCGAGCCGAGCCGGTCATCGCCCGCGCCGGCCAGGTAGGCGGCGAGCATGCCGGTGAGCGCGCCGCCGAGGCACAGCCCGACGATGTCGATCTTCGGCGCCCCGGTGATGTCGGTGATCACATCCAGCGCGGTCCGCGGGCCGTGCACCAGGTAGTCGTCCAGGGTCACGCCGCTCATGCTCGGGTCCGGGTTGCGGTAGGAGATGGCGAAGGCCGTGCGCTCGTGGGTGATGGCCCATTCCAGGAAGCTGCGGCCGGGGGCCAGGTCCATGATGTAGTACTTGTTGATCCACGGCGGGCTGGCCAGCACCGGCACCGACCGGACCTGGGCCGTCTGCGGCGCGTACTGGATCAGCTCCATCAGGTCGTTGCGGAACACGACCTTCCCCGGGGTGGCGGCAAGGTTCCGGCCGATCTCGAACGGCCGGGTGTCCACCTGCCGGGGCATGCCGCGGTTGTTCCTCAGGTCGCCGAGGAAGTTCCTGGCGCCGGCCACGACGCTGCCGCCACCGGTGTCGAACGCCCGCTTGAGCGCCGCCGGGTTGGTCGCGAAGTAGTTCGTCGGGGCCACGGCCGCGAGCATCAGGTCGGCGGCCAGCCGCGCCTTCGCGTCGCTCACCGGGTCACCGCGCCCGGCGGCCAGCAGGCCGTCGGTGAGCTGCACCGCGGCGAAGTACGCCTGCCCGACCGCGAAGAACGCGGGGTTGTCCCGCCACGCCCGGTCGGCGAACCGCTTGTCCTTCGCCAGCGCCGGCCCGGCCTGCTCCGGCTCGTCCGCGCGGCGGCCCGGCCAGCGCACGGCGGCCTCCGGGCCGATCCGGGCCAGGGCCGCCGCGAACTGCCAGACCGCGCCGGAGGACGCATAGGGATTCTGCGCGGCGCGCCGGGCGACGGCCAGCAGCGAACTGCCCAGGCTGACCGGGTCGAGCCGGGCGAACAGGCCACCCTCGGGAGCGAGCGCCGCCATGGCGTCCTCGCCTGCGCCCCAGGCCGTCCCCGCGCCGTCCATAGCGCCTCCTCACCTTGCCCCCATCGTGCTATGCCCGCCCAGGCGCGGCGGCAACGCCCCCCTGGACTCTGCCACCCTGCGCGACAATGTGCACGAAAGGCCGGCAGAGCCTGGCGGCGGCCCGCGCCCGGCGGGTAGGACGCCAGGACGCCGACGGCGGAAAGGAAGCGCCCGTGCCCTGCACCCTCCACGTGGCCTGGGATGACCGGCTGACCCGGTACGACTTCGGGCCCAGCCACCCGCTGGCACCGGTCCGGGTCGAGTTGACCGTCGAACTCGCGCGCGACTTCGGTGTGCTTAACGCGCCCGGGGTGACGCTGGCCGTTCCGGAGCCCGCCACCATGGCCGAGCTTGAACTGGTGCACGATCCCGGCTACATCGGCGCCGTACAGCGGGCCGGTACCGGGGACCTGTCCGACCCGCGTGAGCTGCTCCGGTACGGGCTCGGCACCCCGGACGACCCGGTGTTCCCCGGGATGCACGACGCGTCCGCGCTGGTGGCCGGGGCGACGCTGGCCGCGGCACGGGCGATGTGGTCCGGCACGGCCGGGCACGGCGCCAACATCGCCGGTGGCCTGCACCATGCCATGGCCGGTCACGCCAGCGGTTTCTGCGTGTACAACGACCCGGCGATCGCGATTGCCTGGCTGCTCGGCCAGGGCGCCGAGCGAATCGGCTACGTGGACATCGACGTGCACCACGGCGACGGCGTCCAGGCGGCGTTCTGGGCCGACCCGCGGGTGCTGACCATCAGCCTGCACGAGCACCCGGCCACGCTGTTTCCCGGCACCGGCCTGCCCACCGAGACCGGGGCGGCCCGGCGCGGCGGGGTTCGCGGTGAACGTGGCGCTGCCGGCCGGCACCGGGGACGCCGCCTGGCTCCGCGCGTTCCACGCGACGGTGCCGCCGCTGCTGCGCGCGTTCCGGCCGCAGGTACTGGTGAGCCAGCACGGCTGCGATACGCACTTCACCGACCCGCTCGCCAACCTGGCGCTGACCATCGACGCCCAGCGCGCCGCCCATGCCGCGATCCACCAGCTGGCGCACGAAACCGCGGGCGGGCGCTGGCTGCTGACCGGGGGCGGCGGCTATTCACTGGTCGAGGTGGTGCCCCGTACCTGGACCCATCTGCTCGCGGAGGCGGCGGGCAGGCCGATCGACCCGCAGGCGCCCACCCCGGCGGACTGGCGCGAGTACGTGCGGCGCCGCACCGGACGGGCGGCACCGGAACTGATGACCGACGGCCAGCCGGGCCAGTTCTCGCCGTTCGAGTCGGGCTATGACCCGGCGGACCCCGTGGACCGGGCGATCATCGCCACCAGGAACGCGGTCTTCCCGCTGCATGGCCTGATGCCGCTGCCGTAGCGCGCTGCGGGGCAGCCCTCAGGACACGCCCACCGGGGTGCGCGCGTCCGCCGCCGCGGTGATGATCACCAGCGGGCACCGCGCGCTCCGCATGCAGGCCCGGATGACCGGGCCTGCCGGGCGGCCGGTCACGCCCGTGTCGGCGGCCGCGCCGAGCACGAGCAGGCAGGCGCGGGGGTCCCGGGAGCGGTCCGCGAGGATGCGCTCGGCCCTTCCCTCGGTGACCTCCGCGGTGATGCCCGCGGGCGACTCGGCGCCGAACGCGGCGCGCATGATCGCGGCGAGATTGTCTTGGGCGCGGAGCCGTTCCTGCCCACCGGCCGGGCTGTCGCCGAGAATGGCGTAGGAGGCGGGGCGGGCCGCCGGTTCCCAGGCGTGCACGACGTGCAGCGTGACGCGGCGCAGCCGCGCTTCCGCGGCCGCCCACCGCAGCGCCGCCAGCGACGCGGCCGACCGCTTCACCCCGACGACGATCCGCTGCTCCCTGGGCTCAGTCACGACGACCTCCAGAACCTTCTCGTCCTGCCTACTCTCGCTCCGCTCCGGTCCGTCCGCAAGACCGAAGGCCCGCCCAGTACCGGCGCCCGCCACCGCACGGGACCGGCAGGCCCGCCCGGATGCAGAGTTCGCGCGGCATTCCTGACACGATAATGCCGGTGACCGCAACCCTTCGAGCGAAAGGCGCGGACAATGGGCGGGCTTACCTATCCCGTTTAGTTTTCCGGTCGATTACCGGGCCGGGCACTCAACCGGGTGCTGGTGTTCCGGCAGCAGTATCCGCGCTGGTGGTTCGGCTGGAACCTCGAGTTGCGGCGGTTCGGCAACCGATGATCATCAGTCGGTCCGCCTTGACTACTCTTACCCTGCCGCTCCGGAATTGAATCGGGGCTCCCAGTGGTGAAGTGACTGCTCGCCATCCCACATTACCTAGTCCTGTTCTTCTTCGCGCTGACCCTGTTACCAGCCAGTGCCCGCCGTTCCGGCTCGCCGTCTGGACCCGCCCCGGTCCGGCAAATGAGGTAGGCGGAACCGTCCGTTCGCCTCAGCACCGGGTGATCTCCCCTGCATAGCGTCTAGCCCAGGCCCACAAGCGGGTCACAGGAGACACATGAGGCGCTCTGCCTCATACGGGGGGATTCAGTGCATTACTCTGCGGGCCTGGCCGGTCTGACCGCGGTCGGCGGTGCCGCTGTCCTGCCAGGCAGCGGGGCGCTGTGGCTGACGTCACGGCTGCTGCTGGACGGGGCGGGCGCGCTGTTCGGGCTCTACCTGCTGACCGTCCTCACCCTGTTCCTGTCCGGCTACGTGCTGCGCCTTGGTCAGGGTCCGGCCGTGGCGGACCGGGCCGTCCAGGAGACCGCCACCCGCGAGACGGCCGCCGCGCAGGCAGCCCGCCCGTGATCGGACTCGCTGCCAGGCCGGCCATGGCCGTCCTGGAGAACCTCGGCTGGGACCGCCCGCTGGGCTGGCTGGCCGCCGGGCTGGTCGCCCTCGGCGTCGGATACGGCCTCGGCATGCTGGGGCTGTCCAGGCACAGCCCGCGGCACCGCAGCACCGGTGCCGCCCTCGCGCGGGCAGCCAGCCTGCTTGCCCCCAGGACCCCTGGCATACCGGCCCCGCGGGCTGGCACGGCGCCCGCCGGCCAGGCCACCGCGGCTGGCCGGGAGTTCTTCGTCTACATGATGCCCTGCCTGAACGAAGAACTGGTGATCGGCCGCAGCCTGCAGCGACTGCTGTCGCTGCCCACGGCCAACTTCGCCGTCATGGTCATCGACGACGGCTCCGACGACGGCACGGCCGCGGTGGTGACCGGCGTCGCCGACGAGCGGGTGTGGCTGCTGAGCCGGAAGCTGCCCAACGCCCGCCAGGGCAAGGGCGAGGCCCTGAACGACGCGATCGGCCACCTGGTGAGCAGCGGCCGGCTGGCCGGCCGCGACCCGGACGACGTGATCATCGCGGTGGTGGACGCCGACGGCCACCTCGACCCGCACGCCGTCGCCGACGTCACCGAGTTCTTCGCCGACCCGGCCGTCGGCGCGGTGCAGATCGGCGTCCGGATCAGCAACCGGGACCGCAGCATGCTCGCCCGGATGCAGGACATGGAGTTCGTCATCTACACCGAGGTGTTCCAGCGGGGCCGGCGGCACCTGGGCAGCGTCGGGCTGGGCGGCAACGGCCAGTTCGTCCGGCTGTCGGCGCTGCGCGCACTGGGCCCGGCACCGTGGACCCGCAGCCTGACCGAGGACCTGGACCTGGGTGTCCGGCTGGCCGCGGCGGGCTGGCGCAACGAGTACTGCCGCACGGCGGCGGTGCACCAGCAGGGTGTCGTCGAGGTCAAGCGGCTGATCCGGCAGCGGGCCCGCTGGTTCCAGGGGAACCTCCAGTCGTGGCGGCTCATCCCGCTGGTGCTGCGCAGCATGCCCGCCCGCCAGGGCACCGACCTGCTCTTCCTGCTCTCCAGCCCAGCCCTGGTGCTAATCGCATCCCTGCTCACGGTGTCCTTCGGCATCGTCCTCACCGAGCGCGCGGTGCTGGCGGTGGCTGGCCATAACCCGCTCGGCTGGTGGGTCGCCGTGACCTACGCGCTGATCCTCGGGCCCGCCCTGGCCTATGCGGCGGTCTACTGGAAACAGGAGCGGAACCAGGGCCTGCGCTTGGTGCAGGCGCTCCTGCTGGCACACCTCTACGTGGGCTACAGCATGATCTGGTACGCAGCCGGCTGGCGAGCGGCCGCCCGCGCCGTGCGCGGCCGCAACGGCTGGGCCAAAACCGACCGCGTCGCCGAGGCACCGGCCGCAACGGCGAGCCCCCATCCTCTTTCGCGGGTGCCAGGGAATGGCCCTGACGCGGAGTTCTGTCCGCGGCAGGGTTATCCCCTGGCGCCTCAACCCCCAGCCTCAGGGCCTCAAGCCCCGGCGCCGCCAGCCTTCCAGGCCGCGCGATGCAGCCGGCGCCGGATCACCATAGCCGTGACCGTTGCCGTCCTCGCCTGTGCCACGGCCACCACGGCGCTGACATTCTCCGTACGCGGCAGCCACGACAGCGCGGCCGGCTCGTGGCGCACCGTGTTCACCGGGCAGGGCCAGGTCACGGGCACCATGCCGGGAAGGGCGATCCTGCTGGCGCCGGCCCGGGCCACCGCCGCGGGCAGCACCCATGCGGCGCTGGTCGTCTCGGCCCGCCGCTACCAGGACTTCACCGCCACCCTCACCGTGCGGACGCTGCGCCAGCTACGGCACGGCGCGGCCGGGACACCGCACCCCTGGGAGGTCGGCTGGGTGCTGTGGCACTTCACCGACCGCAGCCACTTCTACGCGCTCACCCTGGAAGCCCGCGGCTGGGTGCTGTCCAAGCAGGACCCGGCCTACCGCGGTGGGGAGCGTTTCCTCGCCTCGGGGCGCACGCCGGGCTTCCCGGTCGGCCGCGCGCACCGGGTCCAGATCACCCAGGCGGCCCGACCATGACGATCCGCGCCGACGGCTACCTGCTCACCCAGTTCACCGACACCCAGCGGCCGTACCTGACCGGCGCGCTCGGCCTGTACTGCGAGGACTCACAGGCCCAGTTCCAGGCCATTGGTGTCCGCCAGCTCACCTGACCACCAGCACGCCACACGCTGCAGCGGGGCCGCGGCGCCAGCACAGCCATGCCATTAACGGGGGAATCTCATGTCCGGACCACACAGCATCGCCAGCACGGGCCAGCACCCGCGGCGGATCATGGTCGTCTACGGCACCCGGCCGGAGGCGGTCAAGGTCGCGCCGCTGATCCAGGAACTGCAGGCCTCGCCGCTGTTCACCCCGGCCGTGACGGTGACCGCCCAGCACCGGTCCATGCTGGACCAGGTCAACGAGGTGTTCGGCATTACCCCGGACTTCGACCTGGACATCCACCAGCCGGGGCAGACACTGACGTCCATCACCACCCGGGCGCTGGCCGGCATTCAGCAGCTACTTGCCGAGCAGCGCCCGGACGCCGTGGTCGTGCAGGGTGACACCACCACGGTGTTCGCCGCCGCGCTCGCCGCGTTCTACGAGCGGATCCCCGTCGTGCACCTGGAGGCGGGCCTGCGCACCGACGACCCGTACTCGCCCTACCCCGAGGAGATCAACCGGCGCCTGGCCACCCAGCTCGCCACGCTGCACCTGGCCCCGACCGCCACGAGCAAGGCCAACCTGCTCGCCGAGAACGTCGACCCGGCCACCGTCGTGGTCACCGGCAACACGGTCATCGACGCCCTGCTGTGGGCGTCGTCCCGTGACCTCGGCTACGGCCACCCGGCGCTGGCGGGCCTGGACGACACCACCGCGCCGGTGCTGCTGGTCACCGCGCACCGCCGGGAGTCGTGGGGCGCCCCGATGCGCGCGGTGGGCCGGGCCCTGGCCAGGATCGCGACCGCGCACCCGGACCTGCGGGTGGTGTTCCCGGTGCACGCCAACCCGCTGGTGCGCGAGGCCGTGCTGCCGGCCATCGAGCACCTGCCCAACGTCACGGTCACCGGGCCGCTGCCCTACGGCGGCTTCTCCGCTTTGATGAAGCGGGCCACGGTCATCCTGACCGACAGCGGCGGCGTCCAGGAGGAGGGCCCCAGCCTGGGCAAGCCGGTGCTGGTCATGCGGGAGACGACGGAACGGCCGGAGGCGGTGCAGGCCGGCACGGTCCGCCTGGTCGGCACCGATGAGGACCTGATCGTGAAGTCGGCAAGCCGGCTGCTCACCGACCGCGCGGCCTACACGGCGATGGCGGGCGCGATCAACCCGTACGGGGACGGCCACGCGGCGCAGCGGTCCGTCGCCGCCCTCGCCTGCCACTTCGGCCTGGGCCCGGCGCCCGCGGAGTTCGTCCCCGCGCCGATGCTGCGCAAGGCCAGCTAGCTGCGGGGCGGGCGGCCGGCCCGCTGACCGGGCTACGGCCGGGGCGGGTCGCCGCCCAGATGCGCCGCGGCGACCCGCTTGGGCACGCACATGCGCCACGCGTCGACGACAAGCTCGGCCAGTTCGGCTTCGTCGAGCCTGGCGAGCCGGGCCCGGACCCAGTTGTAGCGCTCGTCCGAGCGCACCGGCATGAGGAACTTGTCTGGCTCGCTGGCCACCAGCGCGGCCCGCTCCTCCTTGGGGAAGCCGAAGCCCAGCAGTTCCTCATCCGGTGAGATCGAGAGGAAGACGATCCTGCCGACCCGGAACTTGACGTAGTCCCTGACCAGCGCCTCGTAGGCGCGCGGCAGCGCCAGGGCCAGCCGGCGCACGTCCAGCGCGGTGGCCATCGCGGTCAGGCCCCCGGCCGGTAGGCCTGGGCCAGCTTGCCGGTGACCGCGTCGACCCCGGCGTCGATCTGCTGCCGGGCGCGGTCCTCGTCGTACCAGGCGACGATCTCGCGGGCGCCCTGCTCGAACGGGATGACCGCCCGGTAGGCCGGCACGACGCTGCGCAGCTTGGCGTTGTCGAACACCATCGAGTGCGCCTTGTCGCCGAGCAGGCTCGCGCCCCACACCGGGTCGGCGGCGGCGATCACATCAGAGGGCACGTGCACGATGTCCGCCGTCACGCCCGCCGCGGCCGCCAGGGCATGGGTGATCTGGTCCCAGGTGAGCACGTCGTCGGAGGTGATGTGGAAGCTCTCCCCGAGGGTGCGCGGATGCCCGAGCAGCGGCACGAAGCCCTGCGCGAAGTCCGCGTGGTGGGTCAGCGTCCACAGCGAGGTGCCGTCGCCGTGCACCACCACCGGCTTCCCCCGGCGCATCCGGGCCAGGGCGGTCCAGCCGCCGTGCAGCGGGATGTTCGTCTTGTCGTAGGTGTGCGACGGGCGGACGATCGTGGCCGGGAAACCCTCGTCCCGGTAGGCCGCGCGGAGCAGTTCCTCGCAGGCGATCTTGTCCCGGGAGTACCGCAGGTACGGGTTGCGTAGCGGGGTGGACTCGGTCACGGGGACCCGGGACGGCGGCGTCTGGTACGCCGACGCGGAGCTGATGAACACGTATTGCCCGGTGCGGCCGCGGAACGTGCCGATGTCGGCCTGCACATGGCCCGGCGTGTAGGCGACCCAGTCCACCACCGCGTCGAACTCGCGGCCGCCGAGCGCGGCCCGGACGCTGGCCGGGTCCCTGGCGTCGCCGCGCAGCAGCGTCGCCTCCGGCGGCAGCGGGCGGCCGGTGCTCTGGCCGCGGTTGAGCACGGACAGCTCGATGCCGCGCTCGGCCGCCAGCCGTGAGCACGCGGAGCTGATGATCCCGGTTCCGCCGAGGAACAGGACACGCAAACCAGGCATGGTTCCACATTAGGATGCGCCCCGGACAAAGGCCCGGACGATGACCCCGCCAAGGGGCCACCGTCCGGAACTGTACGGGCGGACGGTTATGTCGACTGGCCCGCCGTGGCGGAGCCGACCGGGCGTGCCTCGGCATCGGTGTCGCCGCCGTCGCCCGCGCCGTCCCGCTCGGGCCGCCAGATGAGCCGGTGCACCGGGATCAGCCGGGGGATGTCCCGCAGCCCGGGGATGAACGGGATGGCCAGCAGCAGCAGGGTGGCGATGCCGGTCAGGTAGACCGCCCAGATGTCCACGCTGGCGGAGTTGCTGAACGGCGCCACGTGGTACCAGAGCTGGTAGAGCCACAGCCAGGGCTGTCCGGGGTAGCTGCCGGTCTCGTTCATCACGCCCCACTGGTCGCCGGTCAGGTGCATGGCCTGCGCCAGGCTGGCGTAGTAGGCACCGTCGGCGATGAACAGCAGCGGCTTGGTGAAGTCGGTGCCGTAGAACGGCCGCTGCGCGAGCAGGTCGGCGTCCAGGGCGCCGCTGCGGGCCATGGTCAGCTCGATGGCCATCATCGCCGGGACGGGCCCGTCGCTGGCCCTGGGCACCACCGGGGCGCCGTTGACGAACTTCACATGGGTGACCGCGGTGCCGTAGGCGGTGGCCCACTTCTGCTGCTGCGCGGCCGGGGCGCTCCGGTAGGTCGCCAGGGCGGCCGCCAGCGCCGGGTCGGTGGGCGCCAGCTTGGTCAGCGGCGAGATCACGAACACCTGGGCGGCGTTGATCGGCTGGGTGACCCCGGACAGCTTCTGCCAGTTGACCGGCCCCACCTGCTGCACGGCGGCGGACCCGTTGTTGTAGGGCGGGCCGTAGGACGCGGCGAAGCCGGTGCCGTCGAGTTCCGTGGCGGCGGTGCCGAGGAAGTCGGCGGGCGCCACCTTGGCCCAGCTCTGCACCGATCACCGGCGGCACGTCGGGCGAGGACAGCACGGCGGCCAGATCAGCACCAGGGCCAGCGCGATCGCCGTGGCGATCGTGCCTTCCTTGAGGATGTCGTAGCGGCGGGTCCGCCCGCGCCACGGGGCGGCGTCGGCGGCCGCGGCGGCCTTGCGGGCGGCCCGGTCCCGCCAGCCGGATGCGCTTGGCCGGCAGCGGGTGGCTGACGCCGCGCACCCGGACCATCAGCACGTGCGCGCCGACCAGCGCGATCAGGATGATCGGGATGAGCACGACGTGCCACAGCAGCATCTGGCCGAAGTTCATCACGTTGAAGAACGCGCCGACGCCGACGGCGTTGAAGGCGTCCTTGCCGTTGGTGGCGATCCACTGCGAGTCGAAGTTCTGCTGCGACAGGTACCCGGTGAAGCACTCCACGACCGAGGCCACGAAGGCCACCACGCCGGTGATCCAGGTCAGCGCCCGGCGGCCGCGCCAGGCGGCCATCCAGAACTTGCCCCACAGGTGGATGACCATGAAGGCCATGAACAGCTCGACGCTCCACAGGTGCATGCTGTTGAAGAAATGGCCGACCGGGTTGGTGTGCCACCAGTCGGTGCCGCCGATCGCGATGGCGAACCCGGAGACGATCGCCAGGCCCAGCGCGGCCAGCGTCGCGACGCCGAACACGTAGACCCACGAGGCGACGTAGGCCGGCTGCCGGTCGGGCAGCAGCTTGTCCGGCGGCAGCGTGCGCATCGCCCACCGCCGGACCCGTGCGGTCCACATCTTGGCGTCGGCGTCGTCGCCCATGCCGGGCGCCGGACGGCTGTCCGGTCGCAGGCGTGGCCGCCTCGGTGGCTCGGCAGGCTCGTGCGGTGCCGCCCCGGGAAGGGCAGCAGCAACGCCGCGCCGAAGATCACGACCATCACGGCGATCAGCACCAGGTTCGCGACCGAAATCGTCGAAGATCGACCAGTGCAGATAACTGCCTGGATGGTTCAGGTCAATGGCAGCGAACCGGGGCGACTGCCATGAGCTGAGGTATACATCGATGCTCCTTCAGACATAGGCGCAACCGTGATAATCGAGAAGCCTTGCCCCGACATGCCCCCGGTGGCCGGGCGGCGCCAATAGGGCAGTTAGGTCACCTCACCGCGGGACCTTGGTCCCATTCGCCGCGCTTTGACCCATAACCCGTGGCACGCCTGGTCACCCTGCGGGGTGCCTCAGGCGCCAGGTGGCGAGCGCGTGTGCACGACACACGCCGAAGCGCCCCTCGCCGGAGGCGAGGGGCGCGTTCGGCTTGGGCCGGATGGGTCAGGCGTTCACCTCGACCCGGGTGGCCAGCTTCGGGAAGATCTCCGACTCCGGAGCCGACCGGCGCAGGTGCAAGAACCCAAGGCCGGACAGGATCAGGAACAGGCCCGCGGCGCAGAAGGCCACGATGGCGGAGATCAGGATGATCTGGCCCATCTGCCACCACCCGTAGGCATTCAGCAGCATGCCGCGCAGCGTCGTGCCCTTGAACACGGTCGCGACCTGGGCCTGCAGCGCCGCGTTGTTCGGCTGCGCCAGCGCGGCGCCGGACAGCTGCGAGTAGGTCTTGCCGCCGCCGATCTTGATCAGGTGCACGGCGATGAAGTGGTCGGCGTAGGTCTCGGCCTGTGCGCCGGTGGTCATCAACTGGCCGGCGTACTGCTTCATGGCTGTGGCGTCACTGGCCGGCAGCGCCTCGATCTCGGGGCTGTTGGCGGCCGGGAAAACGACCTTCTGGGCAGCCAGCTGGCTGTGCACGTTGGTGCTCACGACCGAGTGCCCCCACAGCAGCAGCCCGCCGCCGATCGCCAGGACGACCGCGAGCACCAGGCCCGCCATCGTCGCCATCGCGTCAAATGTCCTTCTGCGCATTTCGGTGCCTCCTTGTATCCAACCGGGGCCCTGCGGTCCGGCGGAAGACTTTCCTTATCTGCCCTCAGCCTCACCCCGGTCAGGGCCCGGGAAGCAGGGCCGCAGGTCACGCTTGTCCGGGACCTCCGTCCCACGTCAGCGGGAACTTCGGCCGGTGCGGGCGCCGCCTGCCGCCGGGCGGGACCTTCGGGCCGCACACACGATGACCTATGCCTCTGACCGGCGCGCCGCCGGGCGCCCACGCTGGCCCTGACTCTTATGGCGACCTTGGAGGAACGATGAAAGCCGCAGTCGTACGCCAGTTCGGTGAACCGCTGGTGATCGAAGACCGGCCCATACCCGAGCCGGGGGCAGGGCAGATAACCGTGCGCATGGAGGCCTCCGGCCTGTGCCACACCGACATCCACGCCGCGCACGGCGACTGGCCAGTCAAGCCGACCCCGCCGTTCGTGCCCGGGCATGAGGGCGTCGGCACCGTGCACGCCATCGGCGCCGGCGTCACCGGGATAACCGAGGGTGAGGTGGTCGCCAGCCCATGGCTGGGCTACGCGTGCGGCACCTGCAGGTACTGCCTCACCGGCTGGGAGACGCTGTGCCTTTCCCAGCGCAACACCGGCTACTCCGTCGATGGCGGCTACGCCGAGTACTTCCTGGCCGAGGCCGCCTTCGCGACCAAGATCCCCGCGGGCATCAACGCCTTCGAGGCCGCCCCGCTGACCTGCGCCGGCGTCACCACGTTCAAGGCCATCAAGGTCGGCAACGTCCGCCCCGGCGACCTGGTGGCCATCTCCGGCATCGGCGGTCTGGGGCACCTGGCGCTCCAGTACGCGAAGATCTTCGGCGGCACCGTCGCCGCTATCGACGTGACCGACGAGAAGCTGCAACTGGCCAAGGAACTCGGTGCCGACTTCGTCATCGACGCCAGGACCGAGGACCCGGCGGCGGCGCTCCAGGCTCACGGCGGCGCCGACGTTGCGGTCGGGCTGGCCGTCAGCGACCAGTCCTTCGCGGCCGCCTACGCCGGCCTGCGCCGCGGCGGCCGGCTCGTGCTGGTCGCACTGCCCGCGGACGGCACGCTCAGCCTCCCGGTATTCGACACAGTGCTGAACGGAAAGTCGGTGCTGGGCTCGATCGTCGGCACCCGCGCCGATCTCGATGACGTGCTCGCCCTGCACGCCGCCGGACGCACCCGGGTGATCTACGAGACCCGGCCGCTGACCCAGGTCAACGAGGCCATCGCCGAAGTGCTCGATGGCAAGGCCAAGGCACGCCTGGTGCTGCAGCCCTGACCGGCCGGGAAGGGCGAGCGAACGGCCCGGCGGAGATTCCGCCGGGCCGTTCGCTCGCGTACGATCATGGCGTGGCACGCCGTGATGTGCAGGGGTAGCCGGTGGAGAGCCAAGACTCCCGCCCGCTGCTGCCCAACCTGCGGCTCGATGACCTCCTCGTAGAACTGCAACTGCGGGTGCAGGCGGTCCTCGACACCAGGGACCGGACACACGCGCTGCTCGAAGCCGTGGTCGCCGTCGGCAGTCATCTCGAACTTGAGGTCGTGCTCCGGCACATCGTCGAGGCTGCCGTTGAACTGGTATCAGCCCGTTACGGCGCGCTCGGCGTCATCGGCGAGGGCGGCCGGCTTGCCGAGTTCATCCCGGTTGGCCTTGCTGAGTCCGACATCGCCAGGATTCACCACTGGCCGGAGGGGCGTGGCCTGCTCGGCAAGCTGATCACCGACCCGCACCCCCTGCGCCTGCAGGACATCTCCACCCACCCCGGATCGAGCGGCTTCCCCGACGGCCACCCGCCGATGCGGTCCTTCCTCGGGGTACCGGTGCGGATCCGGGAGGAGGTATACGGCAACCTCTACCTGACCGAGAAGCAGGGCGGCGACTTCGACGAGGAAGACGAGGCGCTGGTCCGGGCGCTCGCCGCCGCCGCCGGGGTGGCCATCGAGAACGCCCGGCTGTACGCCGAGGCGCGCAGGCAGCAGCAGTGGCTGCGGGCCACCGCCGAGGTGACACAGCGGCTGCTGTCCGAGGATCGGCCCGGCGAGGTGCTGGAACTGGTGACCTCGCAGGCCCTGGAAATGTCCGGGGCGGACCTGGTGGTCCTGGCCCTGCCAACCCCCGACCGCAAACGACTGGTCATCGAGCACGCCTGCGGCGACGGGGCCGCCGATGCCCTCGGGCTCACGCTACCCGCCGAAGGATCGGCATCAGGGATAGTGATGGCCAGCGGCAAACCGCTCGCCGTGGAGAACTTCAGCTCCGACCCACGGGTTGCCCACACAGCCCGCCAGCACATGGCGCTGGGCCCGGCTGTGCTGGTCCCACTCGGTCCCGCCGGGGACGTGCGCGGTGTGCTGACCGCTGGCCGGCACCAGGGGGGCTTCCCGCTCTCACCGCCGGCCGTGGAGATGGTGACCACCTTCGCCGCGCAGGCCGGCCTCGGGATCGAACTCGCCGAGCACCGCAGGGACGCCCAGCGCCTGGCGCTGTTCGAAGACCGCGATCGGATCGCCCGCGATCTGCACGACCTGGTCATCCAGCGGCTGTTCGCCACCGGGATGTCCCTGCAGGGAGCGAGCGGGCTCATGCGGGACTCCGAGGCGGCACGCCGCGTGGAACAGGCGGTGGACGCACTGGATGAGACGATCAAGGACATTCGCACGGCGATCTTCTCGCTGCAGGCCCGCGGCCAAGTGGACCAGCCCGGCCTGCGCACCAGGATTCTCTCGATCGTGGAGGAGATGACCGGCCCAGTCGGCCACGCGCCCGGCTTGCGGATCGCCGGGCAGCTAGACACCCGGGTACCCGGTCCCATCGCCGAGCAACTGCTTGCCGCGCTGCGCGAAGCCCTCGCCAACGTGGCCAAACACGCGCACGCGAGCCGCACCGATGTCACCGTCGAGGCCGGCACCGATCTGGTGCTGCTCGTCAGGGACAACGGCGTGGGCCTGCCGGAGACGCCGCGCCGCAGCGGGCTCGGCAATCTCGCGGACCGGGCCCACGAGCTGGGCGGCACATTCCACGTGGACCCGGCCGAGGGCGGCGGCACCGAACTGGAATGGCGCGTCCCGCTGCCGACGGACAACTCCCCCGGCACCGATGGTCTCTGACCAGCCCGGAAACCCCTCGGCCGGCTGAGATCAGGGTTCCTGGGGCCCTCGTTTCGAATCTTTTGGCTCTTCAAATATTCGGGCGGCATAGGCAGCGGCCTGCGTCCGGCGCTCCATGCCCAGCTTGGCGAACAGCGAGGAAATATAGTTTTTGACGGTTTTCTCCGCCAGGAACATCTGCTCCCCGATCTGCCGGTTCGTCAGCCCTTCCCCGATCAGCTCAAGGATTCCGCCGCTCCTGCCCGGTCAGCCCGGCCAGCGGGTCGCTGCGCTCGGCTCGGTCGCGCATCCGGGCCATCACCCTGCTGGCCGCCTGCGGATCCAGCAGCGACTGCCCAGCGGCGACCGTCCGCACGGCGCCAACCAGATCGGTACCCCGGATCTGTTTCAGTACGTAGCCCGCGGCGCCGGCCATGATCGCGTCGAACAGTGCGTCATCGTCGCCGAACGAGGTCAGCATGAGGCAGGCGACTTCCGGCATCTTCGACCTGATGTCGCGGCATACGCTCACCCCGTCGCCGTCGGGCAGGCGCACGTCGAGCACCGCCACGTCGGGTCGCAGCGCGGGAATGCGCGCCAAGGCGGACTCGGCGGTGCCGGCCTCCCCCACCACGACGATGTCCGGCTCGGCTTCCAGCAGGTCACGCACGCCTTTCCGGACGATCTCATGGTCATCCAGCAGGAACACGCCGATCTGCCCGCTCTCGCGCGTCGTCTCGTCCACGTGATTCGCTCCTACCAGTTGGACCCGTCCGCTTGTGGCTGGCTCATTGCCGTCTGTGCCGGGTCAGGGCCTCATCGTAGCCGCGCTCAATCGGGCAGGGCAGGGACCAAAGTCCCGCCCTGCCAGGAAGATCGGGCATGGTTCTGTCATCTGCCCCCGCGGCGCGACATCGCCAGCTACTTCATACAAACGCAGAATCGGTCCTGCAACTCGTCGAGGGCGTCGAAGCGCCCCTTTTCGAACGCCTCATCCCACAAACTCCCCAGCACCTGCCAAGCAGCCTGATCACCGCGGCCGAGCAGGAGTGCAGCCCGCTCTACTGCCTGTGCCTTGTCCTGCTCGCTCACCGTCATCTTCTGCTCCGCCGTTACGCTGCTGCCGTTTCTTGCTGGCACAGGCCCCCCGCTCTGCCCGCCAGCCGCGGTGCGCCTGCATGGGTGATGCGGTAGCGGCGCTATTGCCGTTGGTCCAGAACCTCGCTGACGGGGCGGCGTGGCGTGGCGGAGACCGGCAGGCCGTAGCCCAGCCGCAGGATCATCTGCGGCTGCTCGACATCCTCCTGCGGATCACGGACCAGCCAGGCGTCAGCGGTCTCCAGCGGCTGGGTGAGCGGAGCGGCGGCGATCCCGTGGGCTGTGGCGGTCAGCAGCACCCGCTGCAGCGCCTGGCCCGCGTGCATCCAGTCCTTCCGCGTGCCACCTGCCGTGGACAGCACGGCCAGCTGAGGGTTCTCCTCGAACCAGGCGTAGCCGAGAGGCTGGTGCCGGTCCGGGGTGAAGTCCCGCACCGGGGTGCGCCCGGCGGGGTCGCGTGGCCCCAGGGCGCTGCTGGGTATGCCATCGTGGTCCCGGTTCTCGCCCACCCAGTGGGCCAGTTCCGTGCGATAGCCGGGATCGGCGAGCAGGTCCCGCTCGGCGTCGCTGATGAGAGACAGCAGCCTGGCCGTCTCCGAATGGCTGGGGAGATGCAGTGTCGCGCCTTCGCTGCGCGCGGCCTGCACCAGCGCGGCGAGCACACCGGGCGGCACGGGATGGTTGCTGAACGGCTGCCGGTTGGTATGCCGCGCCGCGATGGCGGCATGCAGTTCGGTGTCGGCCTCGCCTGGCCGGTATGGCCCGGCCAGCCAGAGCTTCGCGAGCAGTTGCGGCTGCCGGGGGTCCGGCAGCAGCCTGACCACGGGCTGACGCCCACCTATCGCGACCGCCAGTCGCAGGTTGAGCAACGCGGCGCCGCATGCGATGTGGACGGCGCGGCCATGCGGATCGCCGTACTTCAGCATCCGCGACGGGTCGGCGTACAGCTCGATGACCTGGTCGGCGCGCGACACACGGAACCGCCACGGCTGGGTGTTGTGCATCGACGGCGCGAGGGCCGCCGATCCGAGCCATCCGGCAATGATCTCCGCCGGTGGGCAGTCCGGCAGCACGGCTGGTATTTCGGGCGGTGAGTCTGTGCGCTTCATGCCACCACACTCGCTCCCCACCACCCTTGGACAGCAGGGCCATAGGTCCCGCCATGGCCGGACCAACCTCCTCACTGCGCCCAAACTGCGGGCCGCCCGTTCGGCTGAGAACGGGCGGCCCGCAGTCTTCGCTACGGGGTTAGCTCTCGCTGGGGACAACCACGACCGGGCAGTGCGCGTGGTGCACGACCTGGCTGCTGACCGAGCCGATCATCAGCCGGGCGAAGCCTCCCGCACCCCGGGATCCGACGACCATCAGGTCGGCTGCGCGGGACGCCTCGATCAGCGCCTGCGCCGGGAACCCGGAGATGGCCCGCACCGTCACCGAGGACGGCTTGGCGGTACCGAGCTGGCTGGTGACCTTGAGCGTCATTTCCTCCGCCGCCTGCTGCGCCTTCGCCTGATCTTCGGCGTCCCGCGGGAGCGTGGTGGGATTGCCGGTCCACGGGCTCATCGGGACCGTGTGGACAGTCAGCACGGTGACCGGGGAATGCCGGATCGCCGCCTCGTTGATGGCCCATTCCAGCGCGCGGGCGGAGCGGGCCGATCCGTCGATACCGACGGTGATACCAGACATCTTGCGCCTCCTTCGAACCGGGCTGCCAGTCTGGGCAGCCCTGAACTCTTCTGCCACGGTCGCCCGGGCAGGCCACCTGGGGCCAGGGACCTTCGGCACACGTCAGCGGGCCATTCATCCCCAATCCACCAGCACCGGGACCGGAGACCGACGTCGGGGCTGGAGCACGGCAAGTCCCCGATGATCATCCAAAGGGCGTCTGCGGTGACCGCTGGTGCTCGTGGGACCATTGGCCCTGTACATGGCCCCGCCGACCGGGTCCGATGGCTACGGGATATCCAGAGAGCACTGCGAAGGCGGAGAGCGATGAGCAGCGAAGGCGGACAGGAACTCGTGGTGGTCGGCGTCGACGGCTCGGCGGAGTCGGTGGCGGCGCTGCGCTGGGCGGCGCGCTACGCCACGGCCACCGGTGCCCGGGTGCGGGCCCTGCTGGCCTGGCACTACCCGGCGCGGTCGGCGGGCCGCCGGTCGGGGGTAGCGCCCGAAGCCGTCCGCGACGCAGACCGAGAAGCAGATGCACGCACACCCTCGACGAGGCGATCGCCAAGGCCTACGAGGGCCAGGACGTCCGCCGGGGTGGAGAAGCACACCGCGCTACGGGCACCCCGCCGCAGGTCCTGATCGAAGCCTCCAAGGAAGCCGACCTGCTGGTCGTCGGCAGCCACGGGCACGGGGCGTTCACCGGGATGCTGGTCGGCTCGGTGAGCATCCACTGCGTCACCAACGCGTTCTGCCCGGTCGTCGTGGTCCGCCACAGCAATGGCGGACTGAGCCCGGCCCGCTGCCGCGGGCCGCACAGGTCGAAACGCTCGACGCCTACTGGCGTGCCGCCAACTACCTGTCGGCCGGCCAGATCTACCTGATGGCCAACCCGCTGCTGGCCGAGCCGCTGCGCGCCGAGCACATCAAGCCGCGGCTGCTTGGGCACTGGGGCACCTCGCCCGGCCTGAACTTCATCTGGGCGCACCTGTCCCGCGCCATCACCGCCCACGGCACGGAGATGATGATCGTCATCGGGCCGGGTCACGGCGGGCCCGCGGCGCTGGCCAACACCTGGCTGGAGGGCAGCTACACCGAGGTCTACCCGAGCGTGCCGCGGAACGCGGCGGGCATGCACACGCTGTTCCGGCAGTTCTCCTTCCCCGGCGGGGTGCCCAGCCACGTCGCGCCGGAGACGCCCGGCTCGATCCACGAGGGCGGGGAACTTGGCTACTCGCTGTCGCACGCGTGCGGGGCGGCGTTCGACAACCCCGGCCTGGTCGTGGCGTGCGTGGTGGGTGACGGTGAGGCCGAGACCGGCCCGCTGGCCACCAGCTGGCACGGCTGCCGGTTCCTCGACCCCGCCAGGGACGGCGCGGTGCTGCCGATCCTGCACCTCAACGGCTACAAGATCGCCAACCCGGCACTGCTGGCCCGGCTCCCGGAAGACGAACTCGACGCGCTGCTGCGCGGCTACGGCTATCGGCCGATGCACGTGACCGGCCACGAGCCTTCCGTTATGCATCAGAAAATGGCGGCGGTGGTGGACGAGTGCCTCGCCGAGATCCGCGCGATTCAGGACCGCGCCCGCAACGGTGGCGGCGAGCGGGCGCGCTGGCCGATGATCGTGATGCGCACCCCCAAGGGGTGGACCGGGCCGGCGGTGGTGGACGGCAAGCCGGTGGAGGGCACCTGGCGGGCGCACCAGGTGCCGCTCGCCGAGGTCCGGACCAACCCGGCGCACCTGCGGCAGCTTGAGGAATGGCTGCGCTCCTACCGGCCGCAGGAGCTGTTCGACGCCGACGGGGCGCCCCGGGCGGAACTGCTCGGCCTGGTGCCTGCGGGCCCGCTGCGGCTCGGCGCGTCGCCGCACGCGAACGGCGGCGTGCTGCTGCGCGACCTGGTGCTGCCGGACTTCCGCGACTACGCGGTGCCGGTCCCGCGCGCCGGGAGCGCGGATGTCGGAGCCGACGCGGGTGCTCGGCGGGATGCTGCGCGACGTGATGCGGCGCAACGCCGCCGACGGCGAATTTCCGGGTGTTCGGCCCGGACGAGACCGAGTCGAACCGGCTCGGCGCGCTGCTGGAGGTGACCGGGAAGACCTGGGAGGAGGAAGTCCTGCCGGTCGACGAGCACCTCGCCCGCGGACGGGCGGGTGATGGAGATCCTGTCCGAGCACACCTGCCAGGGCTGGCTGGAGGGGTACCTGCTGACCGGCAGGCACGGGCTGTTCTCCTGCTACGAGGCGTTCATCCACATCGTGGACTCGATGTTCAACCAGCACGCCAAGTGGCTGAAGGTCTCCCGGGGGCTGCCCTGGCGGCGGCCTGTCGCGTCGCTGAACTACCTGCTCACCTCGCACGTGTGGCGCCAGGACCACAACGGCTTCTCACACCAGGACCCGGGCTTCATCGACCACGTGATCAACAAGAAGGCCGAGGTGATCCGGGTCTACCTGCCGCCGGACGCGAACACGCTGCTGTCGGTCGCCGACCACTGCCTGCGCAGCCGCGACTACGTCAACGTGATCGTCGCGGGCAAGCAGCCGAGCCAGGACTGGCTGGACATGGACGCCGCGATCCTGCACTGCACCAGGGGCGCGGGGATCTGGGAGTGGGCCAGCAGCGACGGCGACGGCGCCGAACCGGACGTGGTCATGGCCTGCGCCGGCGACGTGCCCACCCTCGAGGTGCTCGCCGCGGTCAGCATCCTCCGCACCGACCTGCCGGACCTGAAGGTCCGGGTGGTCAACGTCGTCGACCTGATGCGGCTCCAGCCGGCTACCGAGCACCCGCACGGGATGAGCGACGCCGAGTTCGACGCGCTGTTCACCACCGACCGGCCGGTGATCTTCGCCTACCACGGGTACCCGTGGCTGATCCACCGGCTCACCTACCGGCGGGCCGGGCACGCCAACATCCACGTCCGCGGCTACAAGGAGGAGGGCACCACGACCACGCCGTTCGACATGGTGGTGCATGAACGACATGGACCGGTTCCACCTGGTGATGGACGTGATCGACCGGGTGCCCGGGCTCAGCCGCGAGCGCGGCGTGGCTGCGCCAGGAGATGGCCGACACCCGGATCCGGCACCGCGCCTGGACCCGGGAGCACGGCGAGGACCTGCCCGAGGTCGCCAACTGGGCCTGGCCACAGCCGCGCCCGGCACGGCCAAGTGACCAGCGTCCTGGTGGTCAACGCCGGGTCGAGCAGCCTCAAGCTGCGCGTGCTGGACGCGGCCGACATGGTCACCGCGTCGCGCGGACCTGTCCCCGTGGGACGGCAGCCCGGACGACCCCGGCCTGCAGCGAGTTCCTGGGCGGGCTGACCGGCATCGGCGCGGCCGGGCACCGGGTGGTGCACGGCGGGCAGCCGGTTCACCGCGGCCACACCGATCGACGACGACGTCGTGGCCGGGATCGGCGCGCTGACCGACCTGGCGCCGCTGCACCAGCCGCGCGCGCTGGCCGGGATCGAGGCGGTCCGCGCGGCGCTGCCGCAGGTCCCCGCCGTGGCCTGTTTCGACACCGCGTTCCACGCCGGGCTGCCCGCGGCCGCCGCCACCTACGCGCTGCCGGCCGCGTGGACGCGGCGTTTCGGCCTGCGGCGGTTCGGGTTTCCACGGGCTGTCGCACGCGTACGCGGCGGGCTGCGCCGCGGACTGACCGGCAATGGGCGGGGCGGCGGGGTCGGGGCTAGCGGTGCGCTACGGCATCGCGTGGTGACCTGCCACCTGGGCGCCGGATCGTCGCTCGCGGCGGTGCTGGATGGCAGGTGCGTGGACACCACCATGGGGTTCACCCCGCTGGAGGGCCTGGTCATGGCGACCCGGTCCGGGAATGTGGACCCGGGGCTGATCGTCTGGCTGCTGCGCCACGGCGGGCTTTCCGTGGACGAGGTCTCGGACGGGCTGGAGTACTCCGCAGGCCTGGCCGGGCTCGCCGGCCTGCCCGGTGGTTCCGGGGACATGCGCGACGTACGGCTGGCCGCCGGCCGGGGTGACCCGGACGCCCGCCTGGCGCTGGACGTGCACGCGCACCGACTGCGCGCGCAGATCGCCGCGATGGCCGCCGCGCTCGGCGGCCTGGACACCCTGGTGTTCACCGGCGGGATCGGCGAGCACCAGGCCGCAGACCCGCGCCGAGGCGGCCACCGGGCTGGGGTTCCTGGGCGTGGCCGTGGACGAGGGCGGCAACGCCACCGCCCAGCCGGACTGCGACATCTCCGCGCCCGGTGCCGCGGTCCGCACCCTGGTCATCACCGCACGCGAGGACATCGAGATCGCCCGCCAGACCCGCGCCGTAATCGCGGCTCGCTAGCTCCCGTGCTGACCCGCCAACTCATCCCCGGCTGGAATCAGGCGCACCGGCTGCTGGCCGAGAACCGCGGCCACCAACGGTTTGACGACGCTGGCCGTGGCCAGGGCCTGAGTAAGGTCGGCGATGGGATGACTGTTCACAGCGGCATGGCGGGAGGGCACAGGTGCGCATCCTGGTGTTCGGCGCCGGAGTGATCGGCAGTGTGTACGCCGTCAAGCTGCTGCAAGCCGGGCACGAGGTAGTCATGCTCGCCCGTGGTCGCCGTCTGTCAGATCTGCAGACTCACGGGCTGGTCTTGGAGGAGGCTGGGTCCGGACGGCGCACCGTGCTGGCAGTGCAGTCGGTGGGAGAGCCTGCGCCAGGCGACCGGTACGACCTGGTGCTGGTCCCCGTTCGATCCGAGCAGCTTGCGAGCACACTGCCGGTCCTGACCGCCATGAACGACGGCCCGGACGTACTGTTCTTCGGCAATACGGCCGGGCACCAGGCAGAACTCCTTGCGTCTCTCGGCGAGCGTGTACTGTTCGGCTTCCCCGCGGCCGGTGGTGTCCGGGACGGCCCGGTCGTCAAGTACGTGCTGATCAGGCAGCAGAAGACGATGCTCGGCGAACCGAGCGGCGCGATGACCCCCCGAGTCAGGCATCTGCAGGACGAGCTGAGCGGTGCGGGCTTCCCAGCCACGATCAGTGCCGGCATCGATGACTGGCTATTGGGGCACGCCGCCTTCGTCGCACCGATCGCGTTCGCGCTGTATCGGGTCGATACCGATCCGGCCAAACTCGCCGCCGATCCGCGCACCCTGCGGTTGATGGTCCTCGCGATCCGGCAGGCTTTTGCGGCGCTGCGTGCGGCCGGGAATGCCGAGATCCCCACGAACCTGCGAGTACTCTTCCTCCGCCTGCCGGCGGCGTTCGCCATCGCTTACTGGCGGCGAGTTTTCGCCGGTCCTCGCGGTGAGCTGTGGTTCGGCGCGCACACCCGCGCAGCCCCCGATGAGATGCGCTCTCTCGCTCAAGAGCTGCAAAAAGCGCTGCGCCGTAGCGGGCATCCCACGCCCGATCTCGACGAGCTGCTGACCGGCTCAGTCTGAGCCGCCAAAGTTCCCGCCACATCCTGGTCGCTTGCCCAGACGGCCGGACGCTCCTACTAGAACGGGGCCAGTGGGTCCGTTACGACCGTGATGGGCCTGCGCTGGTGGTGGTGATCTGGGTGGTTTCTGTGCCGGCTGGTGGCGGTGGGGTGTCCCAGGTGCGCCAGATGAGGCGGTGGATGGGGATGAGGCGGGGGATGTCGCGTAGTCCGGGGATGAAGGGGATGGCCAGGAGCAGGATGGTGGCCAGGCCGGTCATGTAGATGGCGATCATGTCGATGTTGGCGGAGTTGGTCCAGCCGGGGACCTGGTACCACAGGGTGTAGAGCCACAGCCAGGGCTGGCCGGGGTAGCTGCCGGTCTCGTTCATCACGCCCCACTGGGCGCCGGATAGGCCCATCGCGGTGGCCTTGTTGACGAAGTAGGCGCCGTCCTCGATGAACAGCAGCGGTTTGGTGAAGTTCGTGCCGTAGAACGGCTGCTGGGCCAGCAGGTCGGTGTCCAGGGCGCCGCTGCGCGCCAGGGTGAGCTCGGCGGCCATCAGCGCCGGGACCGGCCCGTCGGTGGCGGCGGGGACGAGGGGGGTGCCGTGGGCGAATGTCACCTTCGCCACGGCGGTGGCATAAGCGTTGGCCCACGCCAGGCGCTGGGCGGCGGGGGCAGCCTGGTAGGCGGCGAGGGGGGCGGCGAGGGCCGGGTCGGTGGGCGTGAGGGTGGCCAGCGGCCCGAGGACGAAGTCCTGCGCGGCGTTGACCGGCTGCCGCACCCCGGCGGCGGCGGCGGGGGAGAACAGCAGCCGCTGGGCGCTGGCGGTCTGGTTGTTGTACGGCGGCCCGTAGGTGGCGGTCTCGCTGGTGCCGTTCAGCTCGCTGACGGCGGTGCCCAGGAAGTCGGCGGGCGCGAGCCTGGCCCAGGTGGCGATGGTGACCGGCGGCACGTCCGGGGAAGACAGCACGAAGGCCAGGCCCAAGGTGAGCGCCAGCACCACCACCGCCGCGATGGTGCCCTCCTTCAAGATGTCGTAACGGCGGGTCGGGCCGCGCCACGGGGCGGCGTCGGCCGCGGCGATCGCGCGGCGCCGGGCCCGCCCGGTCCCGGTGACCCCGCGATGCGCGCCGATCGGGTGCGACACCCCGCGGACCCGGACCAGCAGCACATGCGCGCCGACGATGGCGACCAGCACGATCGGCAGCAGCACCACATGCCACAACAGCATCTGGCCGAAGTTCATCACGTTGAAAAACGCGCCGACCCCGACCGAGTTGAACGCGTCCTTGCCGCTGGTGGAGATCCACTGCGAATCGAAGTTCTGCTGCGCCACATACCCGGTGAAGCACTCCAGCACCGAGGCCACGAACGCGACCACACCGGTGATCCAGGTCAGCGCCCGGCGGCCCCGCCAGGCCGCCATCCAGAACTTCCCCCACAAGTGGATCACCAGCAGCGCCATGAACAACTCGACGCTCCACAAATGCAGACTGTTGAAAAAATGCCCGACCGGGTTGTAATGCCACCAATCCGGGCCACCGAGCGCCACCGCGAACCCGGACACGACCGCCACCCCCAGCGCGGCCAGCGACGCCACCCCAAACACATACACCCACGACGCCACATAACCAGGCTGCCGGTCCGGCAGCAGCTTATCCGGCGGCAACACGCGCAGCGCGCGGCGCCGCACCCGCGACGTCCACATCCCCGCCGTGCCCTCATCAGCCTCAACACCAGCCTCAGCCTCAGCCTCAGCGCGGCCCGGCCGCCCCGCCGCCCACACCACCACCAGCAGCGCCACCAGCACCCGCGGACGGCTCCTCGCGGTGCCCCCCGGGGAACGGCAGCAACAGCGCCGCGCCGAAGATCACCACCATCACCGCGATCAGAACCAGATTCGCCACCGACACATAGAAAATCGACCAATGCACGAAATTACCCGGCGAATTCATGTCGATCGCCAAAGCCGGAAACGGCCGGCCGACAGACCCCGTCATATGCCACCTCGGTATACCCGCACACGCACCACGCCACCGAGGTCCAGAGCAGCCCTACCCACAAACTTCAGGGACACGCGGGCGCACCCACCACGAGCCTCCTAGCCAGCAGGCTACGCCCCACCAACCGGGCCGACAAGCACCGCGGCGCGGACCGCTAGCGGCGCCGCAGCAGCCGATGCGTGCTGAGCGCGACACGGTGGCGCTCAAGATCGTGTGCCATTAACGTGGCATTAACCAAGGAGATCACCGGTCAGCTACGGCTACCCAGACGCCCACATCAGAGCCCATGACCGCGATCTCACCCAGGATGGCATGGACCTTTCCCAGCAGGGCCTGGGCGGTAAATGGCTTCTGGATGAACGCCAGTTCCGGGTCGTTGGCGTGCCGGGGGCCTGACGCTCCGACCGTGTAGCCGGACATGTGCAGGACAGCTACTCCGGGGCGCAGTTCGGTGACCTGTTCGGCCAGCGCGGGGCCGCGCGTGCCGGGCAGGACGCGGTCGGTGAGGAGAAGCTGGAAGTCGTGCGACGACGCTAGCGATATGGCTTCTTCGTAGCTGCCGGCTTCAAGGATGGCGTAGCCGTCCCGCCGCAGGATCCGGCAGGTGACCTCGAGCACATCTGGCTCGTCATCGACCACAAGGATCGTCGCTCCGCGTCCCTGGAGGCTGGGTGCCGGCCGGCTTGGGCGGCGGGCGCGCCGGCAGCCGGGAAGTGCAGGCGGAAGGTGGTGCCAGCGCCCTCTTCGGACTCGACACTCATGCCGCCTCCGGCCTCGGTGACGATTCCGTTTACCGTGGCCAGCCCCAGGCCAGTGCCCTTACCCTCCGCCTTCGTGGTGAAGAACGGCTCAAATATGCGGGCTGCGACCTGCGGGCTCATGCCGGTCCCCGTGTCGCTCACGGCAAGTTCGACGTAAGGGCCAGGGACGATACCGGCATGTAGCCCCGCGTACCCTTCGTCGAGTTCCACGACGCTCGTGCCGATCGTCAGGATGCCGCCCTGCGGCATCGCGTCCCGGGCGTTCACTGCCAGGTTGAGCAGCACCTGTTCCATCTGGCCACGATCGCCTACGATCGCTGCCAGGTGCGCCACCGGGCCGATTCGCAGTTCGATGCTCCCCGTGGTGCTGGCAGACAGGATGCTGGTCGACAAGAGGCTGCGCATGTCAGCAAGGACCGCGTTGAGATCCAGCAGTTCTGTCTCGGCTGACTCCCGCCTGCTGAAGACGAGCAACTGCCTGGTCAGCTTCGCGGCGCGCTGCGCCGCAGCCTGGATATGCTCCGCATCCGCCCGCACCGTGGGCCTGTCGGCCGACTCCTCGGCCACGAACCCGGCGTAGCTCAGGATCGCGGCCAGCAGGTTGTTGAAGTCATGCGCAATCCCGCTGGCCAGCTGGCCCAGGGTCCGCAGGCGCTGCGACTGGTGCCGCTCCAGCGCGATCGCATGCCGATCGGCCTCCGCCAGGTTGCGCTCGGTCATGTCCCGGGCGACGGTCGACGCTCCGATCACCGCCCCGCTGCTGTCATGGATCGGAGAGACCGAAACCGACACGTCAATGATTCTGCCGTCCTTGCAGCATCGTTTCGTTTCGAAATGCTCGACCCGCTCCCCCCGCGCCAGCCGCTCAAGGATCGGTGCCAGCTCACCGGGCCGGTCCACAGGGATCAGCACCGACACATTGCGCCCCATCATCTCGCCGGCGCTGTAGCCGTACATGTCCGCCGCGCCGCCGTTCCAGCTGGTGATCGTGCCGTCAAGGGCCTTGCCGATCACAGCATCGGCTGATGACTCAACGATCGCCGCCAGGCGCGACGCCAGCTCAAATTCACGGCCTCCTACGGGATTCGTCTCCTGAATCCCCATGGCTCCCCCGGCCCACTTGCGGGAAATGTTACTGCATGTAATCTATCTACTACACAAGGTTACACCTCGGGAGACTTTGGCACAATCCGGAGGCATCAGTCCAGTTCAGCGCCCGGGCACGGGGAGGCCCTCTGACATGCCTTCGGCGAAGTCCAGGCCGGGCGCCCAGGAATTCCCTCGTTAGCTCCGGCGCAGGCGGCGGCCGGTAATCCGGGCGGGGGTGACCCGGATGGCCTGCTCCCTCGGGCCGCCTGGCCAGGGCTCGACACCCGACTCCAGGACCGACGCCCGCTCGGCTTCGGAGGTCATGTGGTGTGCCGGGCCATGGATGAGGACGCTCCAACCTTCGCGGGCCGTTTCGTCGATGTCGTCGATCTCGAACGCGACCTGGTACTCGGCGTGAGCTATCCCGGTCTGGAGATCCTCTCCCGTGGGGCTGTCCTGCGCGGTGCGGAACACGATGGCGCCGTCGTGCAGCATGTAGTTGACCGGGAGGACCGTGAGACCGTACCGGCCCAGGTACGCAAGCCTGCCGATGCCGCCCGGCGAGATCAGCCGGAGGCACTCCGCCCCATCCAGCGTCTCCAAGGTGTGGTGCGCATCGCTGCTCATGGCATCCGACATTGCGATTCCTTTCATGATCGAGTGTGAGATCCGCAGTCATGGGTTGCTGTGTTAGCGGAGCCGCCGCAGGAACGGGTCCTGCGGATGTGCCGCGCAGACCCGGATCCGGGCATCGACGGCGCGGGCGCCGTCCTGGGTGGCGATGACTGGGTTGAGATCGAGTTCGGCCACCTCAGGCAGGTCGTCGGCGAGCCGGGAGATACGCAGCAGCATGCCGGTGAGGGCGGCGGTGTCCACGGGAGGCGTGCCCCGGTGGCCGAACAGCAGTGGTGCCGCATGCACGCCGTGGATCAGGTCGTCCGCGTCCGCGTCGGTGAGCGGGGTGAGGCGGGCCGCATGGTCGCCGAGAACCTCGGTGGCCACCCCGCCGAGGCCGAATACCACCAGGGGGCCGAACATGGGCTCTTGTACCACCCCGATCAGCACCTCGGCACCGCCACCGAGCATCGGCTGGACCAGCACACCGTCGAGGCCCGGCCCGAAGGTGCCGGCCAGTTCCTGGTAGGCCACGCGCACCTCCTGCTCGCCGTGCAGGCCGAGCTTGACCGCGCCGGCTTCGGTCTTGTGCACCAGGCCTGCCACCTCTGCCTTGAGTACCACGGGACCGGTCATGTCCGCTGCGGCGAGTACGGCTTCCTGTTCGCTGGCGGCTCGCCGGGCGGGAACCAGCGGGATCTGGTAGCACCCGAGCAGGTCGCTGACCGCGGCCGGGGGCAGCCACCCGCCAGCCGGGTTGCGTGCGAGGAACGCGGCGATCTGCGCCCGGGCATCCGCGGTGCGGACTCCGGTGAGGTCGGGGATCTGGCCCCGCTGCCGTTCCCGCCACGCGCGGTAAGTGGCGGCGTGTTTCAGCGCCCGCACCGCCGCTTCTGGGTAGGCGTAGACGGGGATGGCCCGGTGGCCGGCGGGCAGGCCTGCGCCCCGGGGGCCGCCCGGCTCCGCGGACTCGCCGCCGCCCCACGACGGATCTGGGCCGCTGGCTGGAATCAGCCGCACGGCCGGTTGCTGGTCAAGAACCGCGGCCGTCAGCGGCTTGCTCACTCTGGCTTTGGTCAGGGCGTGGGTGAGCTCGGCGATGGCCGTCGGCGCGGTCACCGCGAGAACGGCATCGACGCCATCGTCGGCCGCTATCTCCTCCAGGCAGGCACGGAATGCGTCCAGGCTTACCGCGGCGGTGGTATCGACCGGGCCCGCGACGGCTGCGCCGGGTGGCAGCAGCGCCCGCAGCCGGCGCTGGGTGGCTGTGGAGATTGCCGCCACCCGCAGCCCGTTGTCGCCGCACGCGTCGGCTGCCAGGACACCTGCCCCGCCCGCGTTGGACACGATCGCGATCCGGTCACCGGCGGGCAGCGGCTGGGCGGCCAGCATGGCTGCCGCTTCGATCAGTTCGCCCATGCCCGGCACCGCGATGATGCCGGCCTGGGCGAACAGCGCCTCCTGGGTGACCAGGGGCGTCGCCGCGGCGGCGGTGTGCGAGGCGGCGGCACGCTGGCCCGCGGCCGACCGGCCGCCCAGCACGGTCAGCACGGGCATCTGCTGCCCGACCCGGCGCGCGGTCCGGGCGAACTTCCGCGGGCTGCCGAACGACTCCACGTACAGCACCGCCAGCCTGGTCCGCCGGTCTTGTTCCCACCAGGTCAGCAGGTCGTTGCTCGACACGTCGTACTTGTCTCCGACCGAAGCGAACGACGACACGCCGATGCCCAGCTGGGTCAGGTGCTCCAGCAGGGAGATGCCGACGCCGCCGGACTGGACGACCAGCCCCGCGGTGCCCGGAGCCGGGTGAGTCGGCCCCGAACGTCGCGTCCAGGCCGAGGAAGGGCACCGCGACACCGAAGCAGTTGGGGCCGACCAGGCGCATGCCGTACCTGCGGCAGATGGACAGCAGCTCCGCGCCCAGCGGGCCGAGGCCGGAGGTGATGACCACCAGGGACCGCACGCCGCGTTCCCCGCACTGCGCCGCGACTTGGGGAACATCTGCCGCCGGCACCGCGATCACGGCCAGGTCCACGCTCTGCGGCAGCGCATCCACCGAGGGCAGGCAGGGCAGGCCCTCCAGGGCGGCGGCCCGCGGGTTGACCGGGTACACCGTGCCGGAGAACCCCCCGGTCACGATGTTCCGCAAGATCTCCCGGCCCACGGTTCCGCGCCGCCGGCTCGCGCCGACCACGGCCACCGACGCCGGGTACAGCAGGTGCCGCAGGCTCTCGACATCCGCGCGGCTCTCACGCGCCGCCATGGAATCCAGATACCGGTCCAGGCCCGGGCCGGCGGCTTCGGGGAGCGGGAAGGTCAGTTCCACCACGCCATCGGACATCCGCCGCTGAACCGGCAGCCCGGCATCGGCGAAGACCCTGAGCATCGCCGTGTTCTCTGCCAGCGTCTCGGCCGTGAATGCGCGCAGCCCGCGCTCCCGGGCGACCGACACCAGGTGCTCCAGCAGGAGCGTCGCGATCCCCTTGCCGTGCATCTCGTCGGGTACGGCGAACGCGACTTCGGCGACACCTGGCTTGCCTGTGGGTTCGTAGCTCGCCACTCCGACCAGGCGGTCACCAAGCCAGGCGAGCAGCGCCGCGTGGTCGGATCCTGGTTCCCGGCAGACGCGCGCGGGCTCGGTGTCAGCGCATCGCGGGCTGAAGCTGAAGAAACGCAGGTACAGGTTGCCGAGGGACATCGCATCGTGCATCCCCCGTACCGCATCCGCGTCCTCGGGCTGAGCGGGCCGTATCGCCACGGTGCTGCCATCGGTCAACAGCGCGAACATCCCGGCGGTGGCCTGTTGCGGCTGGCCGGCGCGGTCGCGGCCGCGCTCATCTCGCACCCCCAGGCTGGCGGCGTGCCTCGACAGGCTGCCCAGCGGGAACGATGCGCGAGTACTGGTCAGGCTGGACCATCGCGATGTGGCCGCCCTCCAGCCATTTGACGATGTAGGGCGGCGAGCCGTCGCTGGCTGGCACGCCGATCACCACGCCGATCCGGTCCGTCCCGACGACGAGCCGGTCACCGACCCGAGCACGCACAGCAATCACCTCACCCTACAGATCTTGCGGCCACGGACTGCGGCGCTGGTTATCCGGCCACGCCGACCGCGACGGTGGCTTGCCACCACCTGCCTTTCAGTTTGGTAGCCCGGGTGCGCGGCAAGCAGGTGCGATACGGCCCTCATGCACGGGACGTTTGGCCCGTCTTGAGGCTGCCTGAAACGAGCCGGCACCCCGTTCCTTCGCCGACAGCCGTGGAGA
>CAVRXW010000044.1:0-50883 GCA_963725125.1 uncultured Actinomycetes bacterium | reverse complement strand
TGCCGCTGCAGGCCATCGCCGACCTGCTCGGCATACCGCAGGCGGACCGGGGCAAGATCTTCGCCTGGTCGAACGAGATGATCGGGTACGACGACCCGGAGTACGGCGGCGACAGCCAGGCCGCCGCGGCCGAACTCGTCGGCTACGCCATGGTCATGGCCGAGGACCGGCGCGCCTGCCCGCGCGACGACATCGTCACGAAGCTGGTCAACGCCGAGCTGGACGGCGGCGAGCTGACCTCGGACGAGTTCGGCTTCTTCGTGATCCTGCTGGCCGTGGCCGGCAACGAGACCACCCGCAACGCGATCTCCCACGGCATGCTGGCCTTCCTCGACCACCCCGGCCAGTGGGAGCTGTACCGGGCGCAGCGGCCGCTGACCGCGGTGGACGAGATCGTCCGCTGGGCCACCCCGGTGACGGTGTTCCAGCGCACCGCGCTGGCCGACACCACGCTGGGCGGCCAGCAGATCAAGGCGGGCCAGCGGGTCGGCCTGTTCTACCGGTCGGCCAACTTCGACGAGGACGTGTTCGACGCCCCGGAGCGGTTCGACGTTCTGCGCGACCCCAACCCGCACCTGGGTTTCGGCGGCACCGGGACGCACTACTGCCTCGGCGTGAACCTGGCCCGGCTGGAGATCGAGCTGATCTTCAACGCGATCGCCGACGGCATGCCGGGCATCCGGCTGGCCGGCGAGGCGCAGCGGCTGCGCTCCGGCTGGCTCAACGGCATCAAGGCGCTGCCGGTCAGCTACCGCTGACCCCTGATCTCCATGATCCGCCGCGCAGCCAGGCGCGCGGCACCGGGCCGGGCCTCACGCCGGGGTGGCCGCTACCACCCACATGGAGAAGTACTGCGAGCCGCCGCCGTAGGCGTGGCCCAGCGCGGTCCGTGCCCCGGCCACCTGGTGCTCGCCCGCCTTGCCCATCACCTGCAGCGCCGCCTCCGCGAAGCGCAGCAGCCCGGAGGCGCCGATCGGGTTGGAGCAGAGCACCCCGCCGGACGGGTTGACCGGCAGCCGGCCGCCGATCGCCGTCTCGCCCGCCTCGGTGAGCCGCCAGCCCTCGCCAGGCCCGGCGAAGCCCAGGTTCTCCAGCCACATCGGCTCGAACCAGGAGAACGGCACGTAGATCTCGGCCACGTCGATCTCGTCAATGGGGCTGGTGATGCCGGCCTCGCGCCACAGCGCGGCGGCGCAGTCGGCGCCCGCCCGGGGATTGACATGGTCCTTGCCGGAGAACATGGTCGGCTCGGTGCGCATCGCGGTGGCCCGGATCCACGCCACCGGACGGCCCGCGGCCTGGGTGGCCTGCGCCGCGTCCCGGTCACCGAGGATCACCGCGCAGGCTCCGTCGGACGATGGGCACGTCTCGTCGTAGCGCACCGGATCCCAGAGCATGGGGGAGGAGCGGACCGATTCCAGCGTGATGCCGGCCTGCCGCAGGTGGGCGTACGGGTTGAGGCTGCCGTTGCGCCGGTCCTTGACCGCGACCAGCGCGCCGATGTGCTCGGGCGCGCCGCTGCGCCGGATGTAGGCGCGGATGTGCGGGGCGAAGTACCCGCCCGCGCCGGCCAGCACCGGCATGCTGAACGGCGGCGTGATCGACAGCGCCCACATGGCGTTGGACTCGGACTGCTTCTCGAACGCGACCGCCAGCACCCGGCGGTGCAGCCCGGCCTGGATCAGGCTGGCCGCGACGTTCCCGGTCGCCCCGCCGACCGAGCCGGCCGTGTGCACCCGCAGCAGCGGCTTGCCGACCGCGCCGAGCGCGTCGGCCAGGTACAGCTCGGGCATCATCACGCCCTCGAACAGGTCGGGGGCCTTGCCGACGACGACCGCGTCGATGTCCGCGAGGCCGCGGCCGGCGTCGGCGAGGGCGCGGTCCACCGCCTCGCGGCACAGCCCGGCGATGGACACGTCGCGGCGCCGTGACCGGTGCTGTGTCTGGCCGACGCCGAGGACGGCCGCCTGTCGTTTCACGCCCGGGCCTCCATCACGCAGACGAGGTTCTGCTGCAGGGCAGGGCCGCTGGTCGCGTGGCCGAGGGCCCGGTCCGCGCGGCCCGCGAAGATCTCCCGCGCCGCCATGCCGATCCGGGCCAGGCCCGCCGCGAACATCGGGTTCCCGGTCAGCGCCCCGCCGGACGGGTTGACCCGCACGCCGTCGCCCAGGCCGAGCGCCGTGCGCAGCAGGATCTCCTGGTGCGTGAACGGCGCGTGCAGCTCCGCGACGTCGACCTGCCCGGCGCCCGCCGCGCGGCCCGCGGCCGCCGCCGACGGCACCGTGGTCAGGTCGCGCTCGCCCAGCGCCGCGGAGTCGATCCGGTGCTCGAAACCGGTGATCCAGGCGGGCCGGGCGCACAGGTCGCGGGCCCGCTGCGCGGACGCCAGGATCGCCACGGCGGCACCGTCGCCGACCGGCGCGCAGTCGTGCGCGCGGAGCGGGTCCGCGAGGTACGGCTCGGCCAGCAGGTCCGCGGCGCGCACCTCGCCGGACACCTGCGCCGCCGGGTTGGCCCGCGCCGCCGCCCGGCTGCGCGCCGCGACCTGCGCCATGTCCTTCTCGGTCCACAGCCCGGCGTCCAGGCCGGCCCGGGCCTGCAGCGCCGCGATGCTCACCGAGTCCGGCCACAGCGGCGCGAGCCAGGTACGGATCGAGCTGCAGGGCCAGCACCCGGCGCAGCTCTCCCGCGGAGGACTTGCCGAACCCGTAGGCCAGCGCGATGTCCGCCGCGCCGGTGAGGATCTTCACCCACGCCTCGTACAGCGCCCAGGCGCCGTCCATCTCCACGTGCGATTCCATGACCGGCGGGAACGCGCCGATCGCGTCCACCGCCGCGACGAACGAGAACGCCCGGCCGGCCAGGTAGTCCGACGAGCCCGAGCACCAGAACCCGATGTCGGTCCTGGCCAGCCCGGTGCTCGCCAGCACCTCGCGGAAGATCGGCACGAGCATCTCCACGCCGCTGGTGGTGGTGTCGCCGTGGCGCAGGCAGGGGGACTGGGCGAAGCCGACGACCGCGACGTCAGCCACGGGGCCGCCTCTCAGAGGTGATGTGCATAGGACTCGTAGGGCGCATCGGGCTCCCCGGTCGGTGCGAAGTGGTCGATGTTCTCCGCTGTCGTGCCCCACTGCTCGCGGGGCTTCCACACCGCCGCCACCCGCATCCCCATCCGCACCTCGCCCGGCTCACAGCCCAGGATGAGGTGCTGGAACGGGATGTCCGCCCCGTCGAGCAGCACCGCCGCCGCCACGTACGGCGGCTCTACCCGCTGGCCCTGGAACGGCACGTTGACCACACAGAACGTCGTCACGGTGCCGGTGTGCGGCAGTTCGACCTCCGCGGCGGTCGGCACCCCGTCGGTGGGGCACGCCCCCCGGGGCGGGATGTAGACCTTGCCGCAGGCCGGGCAGCGCTGGCCCAGCAGCCGGCCCTCGGCCAGCCCGTGCAGGTAGGCGCTCTCCTCGCGGGAGGTGGTGTGCTCGTAGTGCAGCCGCACCGGCGTGGTGACCATGGTGACCGGTTCGGCGGCCGGCGCCGCGGTCGCGGCGGCGGGCGCGGCGGCGCCCGGCCACGGCTCGAAGCAGGCGATGTCGCGGATATGCCCGGCAGGGCGGTCCGCCCACCGGGCCCGCACCCGCATGCCGGTGCGCATCGCGGCCGCCGAGCCGGCGTCCACGGCATGCAGCAGGGCGGTGTCGGCGCCGTCCAGCCGGATCAGCGCCCAGGCGAACGGGTGCTCCAGCGGCTGCGCCGGCCACCGGCCGACCCGCCCACGACCAGGTGGTCACGGTCCCCCCGGCGCCCACCTCCACCAGTTCGGCCGGCGGGTTCCCGGTCTCCGGGTCGTACTCGAACGGCGGCACATGCACCCGGCCGTCGGCCCCGCGCGCGCCGAGGATGCGCCGGCCGGCCAGCGCGGTCATGAACTGGCTCAGGGTCGGCCCCAGCGACCGGGTGTAGTCGAACCCGATCTCCAGCGGCGCACGCAGCGGCTCGGTCACGGACAGAAGTGAAACATGTTGCGTCTGGCACAGGCAATACATGCGTTACGAAGGCCCATCGATCGCTTGTCCCGCTCTAGAACGTGTTCTAGATTAGCCGGGTGACAGCCATGGGCCTGTGGGGCATAGCCGCCAGCAACCCGGACGCGCCCGCGGTGATCCCGCCTGACGGCGGGGTGGTGAGCTACGCGGAGCTGGCCCGCGAGGCGGACCGCTACGGCCGCGGCTTCCAGGCCCTGGGCCTGGTCCCCGGGGACGCCGTCGCGACGCTGCTGCCCAACGGGGTGACCGCGCTGGCCGCCTACTTCGCGGCGATCGAGACCGGGCTGTACATCGTGCCGGTCAACTGGCACCAGGTCGCCGCGGAGATCGCCCATATCCTCACCGACAGCGGGGCCGGTGCATTCCTCGCCGACGAGCGGTTCGCCGGGGCGGCCCGCGAGGCGGCCGACCTGGCCGGGGTCAAGAACCGGTTCGCGGCGGGCTCGGTGCCCGGCTTCGAGCCGGCCGCCCGGCTGGGGGACGACGGCACGGATGCCCGGCCGTCCCCGCGGACGCACGGCGCGCCGATGCTGTACACCTCCGGCACCTCCGGCCGCCCCAAGGGCGTGCGCCGCCCGCTGACCGGGATGGACCCGGACGAGACGGCGGGCATGGCCTCCTGGTTCTTCAGCCTGTTCGGCATCGCGCCGTTCGACGGGCACGTGCACCTGTGCGGCTCGCCGCTGTACCACACCGCCGTGCTCAACTTCGCGACGATCTCGCTGCAGCTCGGCCATCCCGTGGTGCTGATGGACCGCTGGGATCCGGGGGAGTCGCTGCGCCTGGTCGAGGCGCACCGGGTGACCCACACGCACACCGTGCCGACCCAGTTCCGGCGGTTGCTCGCGCTGCCCGAACAGACCCGCACCCGGTACGACACCAGCTCACTGCGGGCGGTGATCCACAGTGCGGCGCCCTGCCCGGCCGAGGTCAAGCGGCGGATGATCGACTGGCTGGGCCCGGTCATAGTCGAGTACTACGCCGCGACCGAGGGCGGCGGGACGCTCATCACCGCCGAGCAGTGGCTGCGCAAGCCGGGCTCGGTCGGCCTGCCCTGGAAGGGATCCCAGATCAAGGTGCTGGACCGGGCCGGCCACGAGGTGGCGGCCGGGGAGCAGGGCCTGGTCTACATGAAGATGGGCACGTCCAGCTTCTCCTACCACCAGGACGAGGAGAAGACCCGGGCGGCCCGGGCCGGGGAGCTGTTCACCGTCGGGGACATCGGTTACCTCGATGCCGACGGTTTCCTGTTCCTGCGCGACCGGGGCAGCGACGTGATCATCTCGGGCGGGGTGAACATCTACCCTGCCGAGATCGAGGCCGAGCTGGCCTGCCACCCCGCCGTGGCGGACGTGGCCGTGTTCGGCATCCCGCACGACGACTGGGGCGAAGAGGTCAAGGCCGTGGTGGAACCGGCCGGCGACCGCGAGCCCGGCCCGGGGCTGACCGCGGAGCTGCTGGAGTTCCTGTCCGGCCGGGTGGCGAGGTTCAAGCTACCGCGCACCATCGACTACGTCGCCGAACTGCCCCGCGACCCCAACGGCAAGCTCTACAAACGGCGGCTGCGCGACCCGTACTGGGCCGGCCGCGACCGCGCCATCTAAAGCCGGCCCCGGCCTGCCGGAACGGCGGCCGTGAAGGGAACGGACGGGTCAAGCTAACAACAGGGTGACCGTGCCACCCGTTGAAGGACGTGACCTTTGACCGTGACTGCCAAACTCACCGGCCCACCGCAGGCCGATGCCGCGGTGATCGAGCAGTCGTGGACCCAGCCGGAGCGGTTCGCCGCCATCTTCGAGCGCTACTTCGCCCAGATACACCAGTACCTGGCCCGGCGGGTCGGCGACCGGGCCGCCGACGATCTGGCCGCGGAGGTCTTCGTCGCCGCGTTCGCCCAGCGCCAGCGCTACGACCTGGCCCGGGACTGTGCCCGGCCCTGGCTCTACGGCATCGCCACCAACCTGATCGGCACGCACCGGCGCCAGGAGCAGCGCCGCTACCGTGCGCTCGCCCAATCCAGCGACCGTGACACCTCGCCCAGCGACGAGGAGCAGGCCGACGACCGGGTCAGCGCCGCGGCGGCCGGGCCGGCCCTGGCGGCGGCGCTTGCCGCGCTGGAGGCCCGCGACCGGGACGTGCTGCTCCTCGTGGCCCTGGCCGGCCTGGACTACCAGGAGGTCGCCCAGGCGCTCGGCATCCCCTACGGCACGGTGTGCTCCCGGCTGAACCGTGCCCGCCGGCGGGTCCGCCAGGTACTCGGTGATACAAACCCGGCCGGCGGCCAGGCAGGGGCACTGCAATGAACGAGCCGAACGCACCACGAAGGAACGATGACATGGACGAGCTGACCGCGGTCCGGCAACTGCTGGCCGAGCGGCCGCCGCCTGCCCCGGACACCGTGGCCGCCGCCCGGGCAAGCCTGGAGCGGGCTAGCCTGGATGGCGCGCGTGGCCGGGTGCCACTGCACCTGAACGGCGGCCAGAGCACGCCCGGGGTGGGCCAGCCCGCGCGCCGCCGCCGCTGGCGGGGATGGCTCGCGCCGCTGGCCGCCGCGCTGGCGGTGACCACCGCGGTGGCCGTGGCGCTGGCCATCTCATCCGGCATCAGCGGACGGCAGGCCCACAAGCCCGCCGCGCATCCCGCGGCCGCCCCGTTCGCCCAGGTCCCGCGCTACTTCGTGGCCCTGACCGGGGGGAACACCCTGCCGGACCAGGGGCGGCGGGCCGTGGTCGCCGCCACCGCGACCGGCACGCTGCTGGGCAGCGTCACCCCGCCCCCGCCTTACCGACTGTTCACCTGGATGGCCGCGGCCGGGAACGACCGGACCTTCGTCCTCGCGGCGCAGCGGGCGGAGCCGGTCGGTGGCGGGCGAGGGATGCTCGCGGGGACCGGCCCGGCCAGGCTCTACAGGCTGGAACTGCACCGGTCCGGCCGGCCGGGCGCGCTGCAATCCCTGCGGCTGCCGCCGGTCAGCGGGAACATCAACGGCTTCGCGCTGTCCCCCGACGGCAGCGCGCTGGCGGTCTCCACAACGCAAGCCCCGGGTGCTGCGGTACGTACCTCGCAGATTCAGGTGCTCACCCTGGCCACCGGCGCGCAGCGGACCTGGACGTGGTCCGGCGTCGGCTGGGTCGGCCAGGACAAGCCGAACGCGCAGTCGCTGGTGTGGGCGGGCGATGACCGGACGCTGCTGTTCGAGCAGTACCTGGGAGAGGGCGGCGCCAGGGCCCAGATCCGCCTCCTCGACACCGCCGCGCCGGGCGGCAGCCTGACGGCGGCCAGCACGCGGGTCCCGTTCCCCAGCGCCCTGATCAGCGGCCGGGCCGAGGACCCGGTGCAGGACTACGGGAACATGCTGCTCACCCCGGACGGCCACAAGATCATCAGCGTGGTGGCCACGCTCACTTGGCATGGCCGGAGGGGCTTCATCCCTTCGGGCTCCTTCGCGAGCACCGTCCGCAGCATGCTCCCGCCGCAGTGCCGTGGCACTGGCCGCCACGTGGTCAAGCAAACCCCCTACTGCACCAGCCGCCTGAAGCACCTTGAGCAGGGCAAGAACCCCGCCCTGCGGGACGCCCTGCGCCGGAACGCCGCCCGGCAGGAGGCCCAGAGCGGTACCAGCCTGGCGTTCACTGAGTTCTCGGCGGCCACCGCCAAGCCGGTGGCGGTGCTAGGCCGGCTGCAGGGCGAGGGCCAGGGCATCACCTGGGCGGACGTGACATGGGCCAGCCCGACCGGTACCGCAATGATCATCAGTGGCGCGTGGCCCAAGGCCGGCGGTGGGTGGCCGATATCCCACGCCGGGCCGCCCGTGCCGGTGGCCGGCGTCATGACCGGGGGCACCTTCACCCCGTTCCCGCAGCGGGTCCAGGCCCTCTTCTTCGGCGGGCAGGCCACCTGGTAGCCGTCCGCATCGCCGGCCGGCAGCGGCCTGGCCGCCGGCCCGCAGCCGCCCAGTCGCGGGGGCGCTGCGGGCCGGCGGCGTGCTGCCTGTTGACAGGCGCCCGCCGGCATCAGATGCTTCCCCCTAGCGTCTAGGTCTTCCTTCCGCATCGGCCAGCCCCGCGGCCATCCGGCAAGGCAGCTCGACTGCTTTACCCGCTGATCAGCGGCCCGGTGTGCCTTGGCTAGGAGGGCGATCTGCAATGACCGCTGGAAAAATCTCCATCGTCTGCTGGACCATCTTCGTCGTGATGTCCGCGGCCTTCCTGCCGGTGGGCGCCGCCATCCTCGCCATCGGCGGGCTGCCGCACGGGGCCCGTATCGTGCTCGCGGCCGTGGTGGTCATCGGGTTGTGGTGGGGCCCGTTCTGCTACGCCATGTACCTGAGCCAGGTGGTGGTCAGGAAGGGGGACCCGCGGCTGCTCAAGCGCGGCATCCGCGGCACCGCGGAGGTGCTGTCCCGCAAGGCCACCAACGAGGTCATCCAGCAGGGTGAGTTCGCCTGGGAGGCGCCCCGGGTCTACAAGTACCGGCTGCGGGTCAGCATCCCCGGCAAGGCCCCCTACGAGACGGACGCCCGCATCTGCACCTCCGGCTACAGCGAAGGCTCCACGGTGACCGTCGCGGTCGCCCCGCACAACCACAAGCGGGTCACCATCGATCCCGGCCAGAGCGGCCACGCGATCCAGCGGTCCGGGGCTGGCCACCGGGTGACGGCCACCGCGACGTACACCGATATGGACGACAGCCGCGCCGGGGGCGCCTCCGCGTCACCCGCCGCGGCGCACTTCGGCGAACTGGAGAAGCTGGGGCAGTTGCACAGCCAGGGGATCCTGACCGACGAGGAGTTCGCGGCGGAGAAGGCGCGGCTCCTGGGCGGATAGATCTATCGGATGCGGCACGGGCCGTGATGGGAGCCGTCAGGGGCAGACCTTGCCGTGATGGGGGCCGTCAGGGGCAGACCTTGCCGTGATGGGGGCCGTCAGGGGCAGACCTGGCCGGGATGGGGCCGTCAGAAGGATCACCCGGTCGCGGACAGAACTCCGCGCCCGGGTGACCCTCCTGCCGTCCCTGCGAGGGTGCTCAGCTCGCAGGCTGGCGCGGAAGGGCTGCGGTCGCGGAACCTAGCAGTCGCGGGAACCTATCGATCGCGGAGCTTGGCGATCGCGGAACCTATCGATCGCGGGAACCTAGCGGTCGCGGGAACCTATCGGTCGCGGAACTGGGGCTTGCGCTTTTCGGTGAAGGCGCGGGGGCCCTCTTTGGCGTCTTCGCTGCGGAAGACGGACATGCCGATCTGGGCTTCGATCTTGAAGGCGTCGGCCTCGGGGAGGCCCTCCGTCTCGCGGATGGTGCGCAGGATGGCGCGGACCGCGACCGGGCCGTTCGCGGCGATGGTCTCGGCGATCTCAACTGCCTTGGCAAGTGCCTGGCCGTCGGGGACGACGTGGCCGATCAGGCCGATCGCCAGGGCCTCGGCGGCGGTGATGTGGCGGCCGGTGAGCAGCAGGTCCGCCGCGATCGTGTAGGGGATCTGGCGCGGCAGCCGGACCGCGGAACCGCCCAGCGGGAACAGGCCCCAGCGTGCCTCGGAGACGCCGAACCTGGCGCTCTCGCCGGCCACCCGGATGTCGGTGGCCTGGAGGATCTCGGTGCCGCCGGCGACGGCGGGGCCCTCGACCGCGGCGATCAGCGGCTTGGTCAGGCGGCGGCCCTTGAGCAATGGCTCGATCACCGATGGGTCGAACCCGCCCGAGTTGGCGGCGTCGCCGGGGTGGGACTGGGTCATCGCTTTCAGGTCTGCGCCGGCGCAGAAGGCGCCGCCCGCGCCGGTGAGAACGCAGACCCGGATGGCCGGGTCGCTGTCGACCTGGTTCCAGGCTTCGCGCAGCAGGGCGAGCATGGGGCCGCTGAGCGCGTTGCGCGCCTGCGGGCGGTTCATCGTCACGACCAGGACGTGCCCCTCGCGCTCGATGAGCGCGTGCGGCGGCTCGGTGTCTGCCGTGGTCATCAGGCGCCGCCTCCCCGAGGGTTGCCCAAAACAGTAACACGTTCTAGTTTCATACCCATGGCCCGGAATTTCGCCGATCTCTTCGAGCATGCCGCCGATGTGTTCGGTGACCGGATTGCGCTGGTCAGCGGCGGCCGGCAGGTGACCTACCAGGAGTTCGAGGAGCGCGCCAACCGGTTTGCCCACTACCTTTCCCGGCTGGGCGTCCGGGCCGGTGACCACATCGGCATGTACGCGCACAACTCCATCGAGGCGGCCGAGACGATCCTCGCGGCGTGCAAGCTCCGCGCCGTCGCGGTCAACATCAACTACCGGTACACCGAGAACGAGTTGCAGTACATGTTCGCCGACGCCGACCTGGTGGCGCTGGTCTGCGACCGGCAGTACGCGCCGCTGGCCGCCGCCGCGGCGCCGGCCGCGCCCGGGCTGCGCGGCACCGTGGTGATCGAGGACGGCAGCGGCGCCGACACCTGCGGCGCGGCCGAGTACGACGCGGCGCTCGCGGCCGGTTCGCCGGAGCGTGACTTCCCGCCGCGCTCCGCCGATGACGTCTACATCATCTACACCGGGGGGACCACCGGGTATCCGAAGGGCGTCATGTGGCGCCACGAGGACCTATGGCGCACGCTCGCCGGCGGCATCGACTTCCTGACCGGGGTGCCGCTGGCCGACGAGTGGGAGCAGTCCCGCAAGGGCCTCCAGGCCGGCGGGCTGGTCCGGCTCACCGCGGCGCCGCTCATCCACGGCGCCGCTCAGGTGGCCATGCTGGCCGCGCTGTTCTCCGGGGACACCGTGGTGCTGCCGCCGCATTTCGACGCGCACGAGGTCTGGCGCGCGATCGAGCGGTACAAGGTCAACCTGATCCTGATCATCGGCGACGCGATGGGCCGGCCGCTGATCGAGGCCTACCACGACGGCGGTTACGACGCCTCGTCGATGTTCGCTATCTCCTCCAGCGGTGCGCTGTTCTCCCCGGTGGTCAAGGAGGCCTTCGCCGCGGCGCTGCCGAACCTCGTCATCAGCGACGCGATCGGATCCACCGAGACCGGCTTCGCCGGCATCGGCGTGGTGACCGCGGGCGCGGTGCAGCGCGGCGGCCCGACCGTCGCGCCCGGGCCGGAGGTCATCGTGCTGGACGAGCAGGGCCGCCCGGCGCCGCCGGGCCAGGTCGGCCGGCTGGCCAGGGGCGGGCACGTGCCGCTCGGCTACTACAAGGACCCGGGCCGGACCGCGACGATGCTGGCCGAGGTGGACGGGAAACGGTACGCGGTGCCCGGGGACCTGGCCCGGCTGGAGGCCGACGGCACGGTGACCCTGCTCGGCCGCGGCAGCACGTGCGTGAACACCGGCGGGGAGAAGGTGTTCCCCGAGGAGGTGGAGGGCGCGCTGAAATCCTGCCCCGACGTGTTCGACGCGCTGGTCATCGGGATTCCCGACGAACTGCTCGGGCAGCGGGTGGCGGCCCTGGTGCAGTTGCGCGACGGGCGGGCCGCCGACCTGCCCGCGATCGAGGTGCAGGTCCGGGAGCGGATCGCCGGGTACAAGGTGCCGCGCAGCATCTGGCTGGTCGGCGCCATCAGCAGGGGCCCGGCGGGCAAGCCCGACTACCACTGGGCGCACCGCCACGCCGCGAGTTATCCGCCGACCGAGTTGGTCGCGCCGCAGGCGGCGGATCGAACGCCGCATGGTGCTAGCCGGCGCGCCTCCGGCGCGACGCAGCCCCAGGCGCCGTTGCGGTGTCCCGGCGCCGAGGACCAGCCTCCCGCACCACCCGATTGCGCGCCTCCGGCACGACCAAGCGAAGCGCCCGCGAGGGAGGCAGACGGTTGAGAACCGTGCGGACGTCGCTGTGCCCACTGCTCGGAATCGAGCACCCCATCGTCGGCTTCTCCCCGTCCGAGCATGTGGCCGCCGCCATCAGCCGCGCGGGCGGGCTCGGCGTGCTCGGCTGCGTCCGCTTCAACGACCCGGCCGACCTGGACAAGGTCCTGGACTGGATGGACGCCCACACCGACGGCAAGCCCTACGGCGTCGATGTGGTGATGCCCGCCCGGGTGCCCGCCGAGGGCGCCCCACGCGATCTCGGCTCGCTGATCCCGGAGGGGCACCGCGAGTTCGTCCAGGACACCCTGCTCAAGCTCGGCGTGCCGCCGTTGCCGGACGAGACTCTCCGGCCGGCGACGGCGTCCTCGGCTGGCTGCACTCGGTAGCCCGCCAGCACGTCGAGGTGGCGCTGGCTCATCCCGCCCGGCTGATCGCCAACGCCCTCGGCCCGCCGCCACCGGATGTCATCTCCCGCGCACACGAGCAGGGGATGCTGGTGGCGGCGCTGGCCGGGAAGGCCGCGCACGCCCGTCACCACGTGGCCGCCGGGGTGGACATCGTCGTGGCCCAGGGATACGAAGCCGGCGGGCACACCGGCGAGATCGCCAGCATGGTGCTCATACCGGAGATCGTGGACGCGGTCGGCGCGGACGCGCCGGTGCTCGCCGCGGGTGGGATCGGCTGCGGCCGCCAGATCGCCGCCGCGCTCGCTCTGGGCGCCGTCGGCGTCTGGATGGGCTCGGCCTGGCTGACCACCAGGGAGTACGCACTGACCTCGGCCGCCCCCGCGCTGCGGGACGCGCTGCTGGCGGCCACCTCGTCGGACACGGTGCGCTCGCGGATCTACAGCGGCAAGCCCGCGCGGCTGCTGCGCAACCGCTGGACGCAGGCCTGGACCGAACCCGGCGCCCCCGAGCCGCTGCCCATGCCGCTGCAGAACCTGCTGGTCAGCGAGGCGCACCGGCGGCTGATGGCGTCCGGTCAGCCCGATGTGGTGCCGATGCCGGTGGGGCAGATCGTCGGCCGGATGAACGAGGTCCGCTCGGTGGCCGAGGTCATGGCGGCCCTGGTGACCGAGACCGCCGACGCGCTGGACCGCCTCGACGGCCTGCGCTGATCCGGGGTCATGAATGTGAAGTTGACGCCCATAGAAGGGCCTCGTTGTCACATTCATGACCAAATTTCCGGGCTGGCCCCCGTGCCCGGCCGGCCGCCAGAATCGGTGACGACTCGGGAGGTTTGTCATGAAGATCGCGACCACCGTCGGCTACTGGAGTTCCGGCCCGCCCGGCGACGCCGCGCAGTTGTTCGCCATGGCCGACGAGCTCCAACTGGACCAGGTGTGGACCGCGGAAGCGTACGGCAGCGATGCTTGGACGCCGCTGGCATGGTGGGGTTCGCGGACCGCTCACGTGCACCTGGGGACCGCCATCTCGCAACTGTCGGCCCGGCCGCCGGCGACGCTGGCGATGGCCGCGATGACCCTGGACCACTTGAGCCAGGGCCGGGTCCTGCTCGGCGTCGGCACCAGCAACCCGCAGGTGGTCGAAGGCTGGTACGGCCAGCCGTACCCGCGCCCGCTGGAACGCACCAGGGAGTACGTGGAGATCCTGCGCACGATCATCAAGCGGGACGAGCCGGTGGCCTACCACGGCAAGCACTACCAGTTGCCGTATCCGCGGCGGGACCGGGCTGGGCAAGCCGCTGCGGTCGATCCTGCATCCGTTCCGCAAGCAGCATACCGATCTACCTGGGTGCGGAAGGGCCCAAGAACGTCGCCCTGGCCGCCGAGATCGGCGACGGCTGGAACACGATCTTCTTCTCGCCGAGCATGAACGACTTCTACGCCGACGCCCTCGCCGAGGGCTTCGCGCGCCCCGGAGCCCGGCACCGGCGCCAGGACGTTCGACGTGGTGGGCGGGCCGATGCGGATCATCGTGGACGACGACATCGAGCGCGCGGCCGACCAGCTCCGGCCCTCGCTGGCCCTGTACATCGGCGGCATGGGCGCCCGCGGCGTCAACTACCACCACGAGGTGTTCGCCCGGATGGGCTACGAGGCGCAGGCCGCGGTCATCCAGGACCACTACCTCGCCGGGGACAAGCGCGGCGCGATCGCGGCCGTCCCCACGGCGATGGTCGAGGACGTCGCCCTGATCGGCCCCTGGGCCAAGATCGCCGACGAGATCCAGCGGTGGCAGCAGACCGTGATCACCACGTTCTCGGTCAGCACCGACCTGCACCACCTGGAGCGCGTCGTCGCTCTACTGCGCCGCTGACCTGCCCCTGCCGCTGACCCGCTCCGCCGCTGACCTGCCGCGCCGCAGACCGGCCGGGCGAGCCGGTCCTCAGCCCGCGTGCCCGCCCCAGCCGGCGGGCGGCACGTGATCCAGCTCGTCGAGCGCGGCCGGGTCCAGCGTGATGCTGTCCGCGGCCAGGTTCTCCTCCAGGTGCGCCAGCGATGAGGTGCCGGGTATGAGCAGGACGTTCGGCGCCAGGGCCAGCAGCCAGGCCAGCGCGACCTGGACCGGGGTCACCCCGAGGCGCCCGGCGGCCCGGCGTACTGCCGGCGCCCCGAGCACGGGATTGCCCGCGGCGAACGCTGAGCCGAGCGGGAAGAACGGCACATACGGCACCCCGTCGGCGGCGCAGGCGTCGAACACCGGCTGATCGGAGCGCTGGGCCACGTTGTAGGCGTTCTGCACGCAGGCCACCTCGGTCCGCGACCGGGCCCCCCGGTACTGCTCCAGGCTGACGTTACTGAGCCCGACGCCGCCGATCAGGCCCTCCTCGCGCATCGCCGCCATGGCATCGAGTTGCTCGGCGAACGGCACGTCGCTGCCGTCGTGCCGGCGCAGGTTGACCACCGGCACCTGGTCGACCTGGAGGCTGCGCAGGTTGGCCTGAACGCCGGAGCGCAATTCCCCGGGGCGCTGCGCGGGCAGCCAGCCGCCGGTCTCGTCGCGGGCTCCGCCTACCTTCGAGACCAGCACAAGGTCCTCCGGATAGGGGGACAGAGCCTCGCGGATCAGCTCATTCGCGACGTCTGGTCCGTAGAACTGGGCGGTGTCGATGTGGTTGACTCCGGCGGCCACGGCCCGGCGCAGCACCGCGATGGCCTGGTCATGATCCTTCGGCGGCCCGAATACCCCGGGGCCAGGCAACTGCATGGCCCCAAAGCCCACCCGGCGCACCGGACGGCCGGCCAGCGCGAAGCTCTGGCTATCCATCGCCACCACTGCCTCCCATCCGGCCGGCTCACACCGGCCTACCCGGACCGCAGAGTATCCCGGCACCGAATCACCAGTATGTCGCGCAGCGTGTACGGGCCCTGCCCGGGAGCGGCGGTACGGGATCCGTCATCGCGCTGGCCCGCACGCTGGGGCTGGCGAGCATCAGTCCGGTCAGCAGCGCGGCCGCGGCGGCGACGGCATGGGCGCGTCGTGTGCTGAACATGGCTCGCATGGTCAGCGCCCGTTATCCGGGCTGACCTGGGTGAACCCGGCGGGGATCGCCGCCGCCGCCGTGATCAGGCGCAGGTTCGCCGCAGTGGCGGGGAGCCACCGGTAGTCGTCCCGTATCGCCTTGTCGCTGGTCAGCGGCACGCCAGGGGCGGTGTCGATCTCCCGGATCGGCAGGTAGGTGGTGGGGCTGACCCACAGGTTGATCAGGCCGTCGGCCAGGTGTTCGGTCAGGTGGATGGCGGTCTGCCCATCCACCGTGGCCCGCCCGGCCACGGTCACCTGTCCGGCTTTCACCTGGGCGCGCAGCACGGCGGCCTGCTGCACAGGTGTCTGGGGGAGCGGGGCCGGGGTTCGCGCGGCCACGGCCGAGCCGAACGGATAGGTGACCGTGCTCCAGGTCCGGTTGCGGTAGTTGATGGTGATCGAGACGGTCCGGTGCGCGGTGATCGTCAGCAGGGACCCGGTGACCGGCTGGCCCCTGGGGCTGAGTTCTTCGCTCCGGGAGATGTTGCTCAGGCTGGTGCTCCAGGTCTCGTCGGTGACCGGCTGGCCGGTCTGGGAGTCTGGTGCGTGGCTGATGATATTCAGGACGGCGGTGTTCGCATTCAGCGCGGCATCCATGTGCTTCACCACGTACGCGGCTGTCTGCACCTTCGGGCTGGTCAGGCCCTTGGCGGCGGGCGCCGGGTTGTGCCGTGGGGCGTGCCCGCCGAACCCGGCCAGGCCCGCGGCGGTAACACCCGCCGCTGCAGCCGTGGCGATCAGCGCGGTGACGGCGCGCCGACGCCGGGCCGGGTGGGGCTTGGCGGCCGGAGCGGTCAGCCGATCGAAATCATCGAGGATGGCCGCCAGCAGGCGCTCCTCGAAACGGCTCTCGCGAGATATGTCGGTGTTCAATTGACGGCCTCCTTCAGGTGGGGGTTCCGCACGGAGGTGACCGGTTCTTCCCCGCGCTGGTCAGCGCCGGCCGCAGCCTCGGCGGCGACCGCCTTGTCCAGCGCCCGGCGAGCGCTGGACAACCGCATCCGGAACGCGGCGGGGCTGATACCCAGGACGCGCGCAGCCTCGGCCGGGCGCAGACCCGCGGTGCTCACGAGCAGCAGAGCCTCGCGGGCGCGGGGCCTGAGCCGGTCGAGAGCGGCCAGGACAGCCTGACTGGAGCGGGCGGCGTCAATAAGCTCCTCCAGGCGGTCGATATCGCTCTGGTCGATCAGGCGGCGGCCCGCGATCCGCGCCATGGCGGCCGACTCACGGACCTTCCGGCGCCGGGCGTTGGCGATCAGCCGGGCAGTGATCCCCAGCAGCCATGCTCTCGGCTCGCCTCGCTCCGGGTCGTAGGAGCGGGCCGCGGTCAGGACCGTGACGAAGGTGGCGGCCACCAGGTCGGCCGCGTCGGCTGGCTCGCTGACCCGCCGGGCCGCGAACCCGACAACCCGGTCCACATGCCGGCGGTAGAAGACCTCGAACGCCGCGGGGTCGCTGCTCAGGCGGCCCAGCAGGTCCTGATCGGTCAGCTCGCTATCAGGCGGAATGCTTTCCATACCTGTACTTGGTCGCCGACGGCCGGGCGCAAGGAATCCCCTCCTGACCCGGGTACCACGTTCCGGCGCTGACCAGCGCCGACAATAACTATGCACCCTCCAGGACCATCCCCTGGTCATGGCCTCCTACACGGTGCCCGCGATCGCCGAACGCGCCGCCGGCCTGATCATGAGCCGCTGACTACTCCTAGCGCCGCCGCGTGCCTGGTCGCTGATGGCATAGCTGGGTAACCTGCTGGCGTCGGCCTGGCCAGTTGGCGGGGCAGGAAGGGTGCGGCGGCGAGCCCGCCGAGCCCTGGCGGCAAGCCCGGGGCGTTGCCTGTGGCGGGCCCTGCGACGGTGATGGGAGCTGATGTTGGTGGCAGGCGACGCGGCTGGGTCTGCCCGGCCGGCCCTCGAGCTCGACACGACGGTGTCGCATTCGGCGCGGATCTGGAATTACTGGCTGGGCGGTAAGGACAACTATGCCGTCGACCGGGAGGCTGGCGACAAGGTGGCAGCGATGCTGCCGAGCATCGTGGCCCAGGCCCGGGCGGACCGGGCGTTTTTAGGGCGCGCGGTCCGGTACTTGGCGGGCGAGGCGGGCATCCGTCAGTTCCTCGACATTGGCACCGGGCTGCCGACCGCGGATAACACCCACGAGGTGGCCCAGCGGGTGGCACCGCAGTCGCGGATCGTCTACGCCGACAACGATCCCCTGGTGCTGGCGCACGCCCGCGCGCTGCTCACCAGCACCGCCGAAGGCGCCTGCGACTACGTGGACGGGGACCTGCGTGAGCCCGGCAAGATCCTTGCCGAGGCGGTGCGGACCCTCGACTTCTCCCAGCCTGTGGCGCTCATGCTGCTGGGCATCTTGCATCACATCCCGGGCACCGAAGAGGCGCAGGTGATCGTCAGGCGGCTGGTGGCGGCGCTGGCGCCGGGCAGTTTCGTGGTCATCAACCACTCGACCAGCGCTGTCCACGGCGCGGCCATGGAGGAGGCGGTGGCGCACTGGAACAAGGTCGGCACACCGTCGATGACGCTGCGCAGCCCGCAGCAGATCGCCCGCTTCTTCGACGGCCTGGACCTGCTGGCCCCCGGGGTGGTGTCGTGTTCACGCTGGCGGCCCGATCCCAGCCCGCCGGACGGGCCGCCCGCCGAGGTAGACGAATTCTGCGGAGTCGCGCGCAAACCGCCAGCAACCACGACGGCACCGGGACGCTGATCTTGGTCTGCGATCTGGTCAGGGTCTGAGCGTCACCGGCGCGGCACGGGCCGGAAATGGGGTTGGCCGGTGCTGTCTGGGCCTTGTAGTTTGCTCGGGTGTTTACCCAGCCAGCGGATCTTCCTGAGGCGTTGCTCAGCGATGCGCTGTTTGACGGCTGGGGATTCCGGCCGGCTTCGCTGAGCTATCAGGCTGTCGGCTTCGGCAGCCATCACTGGCTGGCCGTTGACTCGGGCGGGCTGAAATTGTTCGCCACTGTTGATGACCTGAGCGAGAAGCTCCGCGACGACGCCGACACCACCAGCGCGGTGTTCGGCCGGCTGGAGCAGGCATTCGGCTCGGCGCTGTCGCTGCGGCGTGACGCTGGCCTGGACTTTGTCGTCGCACCGCGGCCGGCCGCCGGCGGGCGGGTGCTGCGCAGGCTGACCGGCCGCTACTCGCTGGTGGTGCATCCGTACCTGGCTGACTGCCACAGCGGACCGGACGGCGAGTTCGGGTCAAGCGCCGACCGGCATGCCGTACTGGCCATGCTGGTCCGGCTGCACACCGCGAAAGCGGCCCGGCCGCCGGCCGACAATTTCGAAATTCCTGGCCGTGCCGCGCTGCTGGCGGCCACGCACAGTACCGGCGAGCCGTGGCAGGCCGGGCCGTACGGGACCCGATGCAGGGATCTGCTGGCACGGCACGCCGCGGATCTCGGTGCGCTGCTGGCCGCCTTCGACGAGCTGGCCGGCCGGGTCCGCACCAGAGGTGGCCGGATGGTCATCACCCACGGCGGGCCAGACGCGGGCAACGTGCTGAGGACCCCGGCCGGGTGGGTTTTCGTGGACTGGGAGTCCGCGCTGCTGGCACCGCCAGAGCGTGATCTATGGGCGCTGGCGGAGTCCGATCCCGGCCTGCTGGATGCCTACAGCGCCGCGACCGGTACCGCCATCGACATCGACGCCCTGGCGCTGTACCGCAGGTGGTACGACCTGGCCGAGATCTCCCTTTACGTCCGCTGGTTCCGCAGCGGCCACGGCGACACCGCCGACGCCGCCGAGGGCTGGCAGAACCTGCAGTATTTCCTGCGGCCCGCGCAGCGCTGGCCGGGCCTGCTGGCTCGCCCGGCCGCAGGAAGCACCTAGCCTGGCCCGCTTCTAAAACGACGCTGGACACATCCGCGCGTAGCCAGACACGGCGCGGTCATCGGGCTCAGGACGCAGGGCGGGGCTTGCCGGGGGCGACCGTGCGGGCCAGGATCCCCAGCGTGGCCCGCAGCGCGCTCTCTGGGATCACCGGGAAGATGGCGGCGTCCTTCCAGCTCTGCCCGGCCGCCGACCAGTCGTAGTAGGAGGTCACGAGCGTGCCCTCCGCGATGGGCTCCAGCCGGTAGCCGTACACGTGGCCGAGGTCCAGCTGGCCGTGCACGGTCCAGGCAATTTCCTGGTCCGGCTCGAACGTGACGATCTCGACGGTGACGTCGTAAAGCCCGAAGGGATAGTCGTTGAGCGCTTCGCGGTCCATGTGCACGACGAAGGTGTCTCCCACCTTGCCGACAATGTCCCCGCTGGCCGCCATCAGCATGCCGGAGCTGTCGATGGCCACGTGCCCCCGGGGATCGGTGAGCACGGCGAAGATCTCGCCCGCTGGTGCGGCCACCGCCCGCTGCACCTCAACTCGTTCCGGCATGCGCCGATTGTCGCACCCCGCCGAGGCGGCACCGACACCCCCGCCGACCTGGGAGCGGGGACCATGAGCCTGGGGAGTTACCCTCGTGGTCATGCTGACCTCCGAGCAAGAGCATCAAATGCTCGATGCGTTGCGGGAGTGCGTCGTCGTGGTCCGGGCTGGCGGGAGCACCGGGACAGGCTTCTTCATCGACGCCGGGCGGGTGTTGACGCGCCGCCACCTGAGCATGTCGGCCATGCTGGGAGCGAGCCCTATTTCGGTGACGTACGGCCCGGGTGTGACGACACACAGCCGGGGAGAACTGAAGGCTTTCCTCCGGGATGATTCGCCATCCGGCTGGACCGACGTGGCGGTCCTCGACGTGCCTGGCGCTGCCGATTCTCGTTGCGTGGTCATAGATTCACATCCGGTAAGTCGCGGGACGCCGCTGTTGTCGGCGGGATATCCGGCTATGGCGGCCTGGGACTACCAGGTGCACCGCTTCATCGCTGGCGCCGTTGGCGGCTTCGAAGGCAGCCCAGTGCTGTCGATCGAGGGAGATGTAGGGAGCCCGGGAATGTCTGGCAGTCCCGTCGTCAATCTACAATCTGGGCTGGTCTGTGGAATCCTCGGAATCAGGAAAGACGGCACGGCGACGCGCACCGGGACAGTCGCGCTATTCGCTGATTTTATCAGGCAGTTCCCGTACCTGGTCATGCTGAATGACCAGCCTCCCGAGGCGGCGCGGGGATGGCTTCAGATCCTGGGTGCCACTCCGCTCGAGCCCGCTGAGCGCTCCCATGACGCGGGCGCTCGCCGGGGAGAGCCAGCGCTGTCGGCCTCAGTAGGCACCGGTTTGGCGCCTGGGACCAGAGTTTCAGATAATCAGAATCGAGGCATTAACGGTCAGCCGGTAAAACTCTTTATTTCATATTCACACCGGGACGAGCGGTACCTGAAAAGGCTCGAAACACAACTGGCGTCCCTGCGCAGAGAAGGAGTTATAGCGGATTGGCATGACCAAATGATTATGCCAGGTGAGCAGTGGAGGATGGCTATTGGCCACGGCCTTGAGTCAGCGGATTGTGTGTTGCTGCTAGTAACACCTGACTTCATTGCCTCGGACTACTGCTATACCGTCGAAATGGAGCGGGCTCTGCAGAGGCATCGTGAGGGCCGTGCGCTCGTACTTCCTGTGATTGTGCGACCAGCGGATTGGCAACACACGCCGCTAGGTGAGTTGCAGGCGCTACCCAAGGACGCCAAACCTGTTGTCGAATGGGCTCGCCAAGATCGCGCATGGCTAGATGTAACTGATGGCCTCCGGCGTGCTCTCGCCGGCCTATCCCAGTAGGGCCGAACTTTGTGGAAGCCAGCACACTTGACAACGAGAAAATTCCAACGGCTGTTTGTGCCGTCGCCGCAGATGATGAGTCATCAGTCACAGTCGGCGTAGGAATTTAACAAGGATGCACCCATGGCAATGGTGTACCGCCGCCCGGCAGGCGTGATGCGGCAGAGCGTCAAGCCGCAGCTGGCCAGCTGGGATCGAGCCGGGCATCCCAGCCAGGTGAAGCTGGCCCGCTTCCTGGCGCACGTGGACGCCATAGCCGGGCCGGTGCTGGCAACTGCGGCCGGCCGGGTTGCTGCTGAGCTGATCGTCGGGTTCTCCGATGGTGTCTCACTGATTGACGGCGGTCATCATCTGGGCAACTACCTGTTCCCGGTCGCCCAGCGGCTAGGCCCGCAGCGGGTGGCGGCCATCTTCGGCCGCAAGATCCACGGGCCGTCGTCACTAGCGGTGGGACCCGCCCAGCCGGACATCGCCGGGGCCACCCCGCAGTTCTCGGCCCGGATGGCTGGGTCTTATCAGCGCACGCAGTGGAAACAAAAGCTCCACGATCGGCTCGCGGTGCAGGCGGCCACCATCGATCCGGGCCCGGCCGGGCTGACAATCGCGCTGACGACCGGGCCAGGCCGCAACTGGGCCAGCCTCTGCAAGCCGATCATCGATGCCTTCGGCCCCGTGCTGGGCGAAGACCCTACCCGGCCGTTCCACCCGCACGATGACCGTATCGTCAGCCTCGGCCTGCATCACACCATCGACACCGGCATCGCCCACGACGTGATCATCAACGCCTGGTGGGCCAGCCTGTAGCCAACCCGCCGCCTCGTACCGCACATGCCACAACGAGCCCGGTCCCACCGGGCGCCAGGTCATGCCGATCTGGCCGTGAGCGGGCCCGGAGCGGCGGTCATGCCGCAGAACGACGGCAACAGACGACCTGAGGCTGATGACCCCCGGTGCGCCCGCTCGGCATGCTGGGACTGTGCTGCCACGAGCTCGTGGCTGCTGCCACGCCGAACGGACACGTATTACGCGTAACCGCCACGGCTCACGCTGGAAGGATCTGCACCGATGACAGCGGTCGCGCGGACCCCCGATGTTGCCCGGCCGACGGCCGGGACCGGGTGGGACGTCGTTGAGGCGTGCCTGGCCGTGGCCGCTTTCGCGGTGTTGTGCGTGCTGGTGCTCAGGGCCTCGCCGTATCTCCCCGAGCCGGACGATTATGCCTATCGTGCCTCGATCGTGGCGATGACCGACGGGCACTTCTTCACGTTGACCGGGGTGCAGGCGCACGCGCTCGCCGTGCAACTGTCACCCGTGATTGGCCATAACAGGCTGGGCCCGGGCACGGGTGGCGGCCCCGTCCAGTGGGTGCGGTTGCCGGGCGGCGGGTGGATCAGCGAGAAGGATCCGGGCTACCCATACCTCGCGGTGGTGTTCCAGGTGCTCGGCGTGATCCGGCTGGCGCCGCTTTTCTATGCCGGGCTGGGCTGCCTGGGCCTGTATTTCGGCGGCAGGTGCTGGCTGGGCAGGTTCGGCGGCGCGGCCGCGGTCGGCCTGTACTGCTCCTCCGGCGCGGCCATCCTGTTCGCCTGGCGTGATTACATGCCGACCTTCACCGAAGCGTCGCTGATCGCGGCGGGTACCGGGGCCCTGCTGTGGGCCGTGCTCGCGGCCGGGGCGAGCGCGAGGCGCAGGACCTGGGTGGGGCTGGCTGGCTTCGTGGCGCTGGAGGCGGCCACGTTCAGCAGGTACACCAACATCGTGGTGCTGGGCTGCGCGGTCATCGCGGTGCTGGCGGCGTGGCGGCTGCCGTCCGCGCGGCTGCCCGGCCGCATGGTCGCCTGGTGGCTCGCATCGGCCTGCGTGTTCGGCACCGGTGTCGCGATCTTCAACACGCTCATCTACGGTGGCCCGCTGCGGTCAGGCTACCGGCCGGGGGAGATCACCTTCAGCCTCAGTGCCATCGGCGACAACCTCCGCTACATGCCGGCCCACCTGATCCAGGCCATGCCCATGCTGGTCCTCGGCCTGGGGGCGCTGGCGGGCATTGCCGTTGTCTGGCTGCGCGCCCGCCGGGCGGGTGGCGAACGAACCGCGACCGCCAGGCGAGACCTGGCGGTCGCGGTTGCGCTGGCCGCCTGCTGGGCTGCCGTCTGGGCCTTGTACGCCACCTATGCGTGGACCGCAGTTCCATTCCTGAGCACGCTGCAAGCGGTCCGGTTCTACGTGCCGGCCCTGGGCGCGATCTCGCTGCTCGGCGCCTGGCTGCTGGTCCGCGTGCCGCGCGGGCAGCCGCTTGCCGCGATCACCACGCTCACCGTGGCCGCAGCGCTGTTCGGGCTTGGCGGCTGGGCCTTCCATGACATGTACCAGTTCCCGATGGGGGCACAGCTGCAGGTGGTGCATGGGCCGGGCGGCACGATCCAGCTCAGGCCGGGCCCGGGGGTCAGGATCGGCGGCCCGCGTGGCGTGAAGCAAGGCGCCCCCGGCCGGCCCGTCCGCATCGGGCCGCCCGGCAAAAGTTACTTGCCTGGGCACCGGCAGCAGTAGATCGCGTTACGTGCCGGCCGCGGCGAGGTCCTGCTCGCTCCCTGCCGCTACTGCCGTGGTGTCCGACCGCCGGGGTAGCTTGGCCTGGTGTCCGGGGAGCCTGGCTGGTGCGGTGTGTGCGGGTTGCCGGTGCCCGCGGGGGAGAGGTTCTGCCGCTGGCCGTTTGGCGCCGGGACTGGTGATGGCCAGATTGACGGCGAGGTGCCGTGGGCGTCGCACAGCCTGGCATTCATGACCGAACTGGTGGAGGCGCAGCGCTGGCGCTGCCCGTGGTGCGGGGATTACCTGCCTGACTCTCCGCGCGGCACCGCGATCGATCACATCATCCCGAGGGTTTACGGCGGGCCGCATCGCCGCTGGAATCTCCAGCTCCTGCACCAGGAATGCAACTCGGCCAAGGGCCCAAAGATCACAGCCGAGGCGCTGGAGCTGGCCGATGCTCACGGCGTGACGATCAGCATGGACATCGGGCGATACCGCGCTGGAGTCCGGCGCCGGGCGGCCACGTATGCCGTGCGGTCAACGCGCCAGCTCGGCGGCGAGGCCCGTGACCGGGCTCTGGCCGCGGCGAGGAATCTCACGGTGTTCTTCCCCGAGGGAAGGGTTCATGCCGTCATCAGGGCAGCGGCGGAAGGGAACCCGGCCCGCTGACAGCCTCGGCGAGCTATACGGCGTGCAGGTCCAGGTGATCTGCGAGTGCCGCCACACCCGCGAGGCTTACGGTTCGCGGGTGTGGCCCGGTGATCCCCGGGCAGCTGCCGGGGGTCCTCTGCCCGGCGTGCGCGCGACGTGACCTGGACGGGCTGAGGTCAGCCGGCGCTGGCCAGGGCGGCGCCGATGCGGCGCAACTGGGCGGTGGCGCCGCCGAGGGCGAACTCGTTCTGCTTGGCGGCCAGGAAGTAGCGGTGCAGCGGGTAGTCCAGGTCGATGCCGACGCCGCCGTGCACGTGAACCGCGGTGTGCGCGACCCGGTGGCCCGCGTCGGCGGCCCAGAACTTCGCGGTGGCGATGGCCGTCTCCGACGGCTGCCCGGCCGCCAGCAGCCACGCGGCCTGCCACATGGTCAGCCGGACCGCCTCGACATCGATGTAGCCGTCGGCCAGCCGCTGCGCCACCGCCTGGAAGCCGCCGATCGGCTTGCCGAACTGGACCCGGTTCCGCGCGTACTCCGCGGTCATCTCCAGCGCCCGCGCCACCACGCCGAGCTGCTGCGCGCACAGCGCGACCGTGGCGTGGGACAGCAGCCAGCCGGTGATCTCCCGGCCCGTCCCCGGGCTGCCGAGCACCCGGCTTGCGGGCACCGGGGCGCCGTCCAGCACGACCCGGCCCGCGGTGCCGCCGGTGATCCGCTGCGGCGCCACCGTGACACCGTCGCCGGCCGGGTCGACGCAGAACACGGTGACATCGGGTGGCGTCGCCGCGGGCACCAGCATCAGCCCGGCCTGCGAGGCGGCGAACACCGTTGTCTTCACGCCGGACAGCCGCCAGCCCCCACCCCCCGCCCGCCTCCCCATTCCCCCTTCACTGTCCCCCTTCATAGGCTCGGCGGTGACCGACGGCGCCTGCGGGTCGTCGCCGTCCTCCTCGGCCAGCGCGGCGGTCAGGATGATCTCGCCGCGCCCCGCCGCGGCGGCCTGCTCCTGCTGGCCGGGGGTGCCGAACCGGGCCAGGGCGCCGGCGCCGAGCACGATCGAGGCCAGGTACGGGACCGGGGCCACGGCACGGCCGAGTTCGGTGAGGACGCAGCACTGCGCGAGCAGGCCGAGACCGGCCCCGCCGAGCGTCTCGGGCAGCGCGGCGGACAGGATCCCGGCGCCCGCCAGGTCGGCCCACAGGGCCCGGTCGAACCCGTCGCCGGCCTCGACGGCCCGCAGCCGCTCCGGCGTCAGCCGGTCGGTGAGGATCTTGCGGGCCAGGTCCGCGAGTTCGCGCTCGTTCTCGCTGCGGGTGAAGTCCATGAGTCCCAAGTTCCTCAGCGTCGGCCGATGGGAAGCCCTAGCGCCGCGGCGGCGATCAGGTCCCGCTGTACCTCGTTGGTGCCGCCGCCGAACGTGAGGATCAGCGCCGACCGGTGCATCCGCTCGAGCCGGCCCGCCAGGACCGCGCCGGCCGACCCGTCCTTGACGAGCGCGTTCGCGCCGAGCACCTCCATCAGCAGCCGGTACGCCTCGGTGGCGAACTCGGTGCCGAAGACCTTGGTCGCCGACGCGCTCGCCATGCCCGGCCCGTCGCCGGCCTGTGCCGCGATCCGCCAGTTCATCAGCTTGAGGAACTCGGCCTTGGCGTGCACCCGGGCCAGGTTGAGCTGGGCCCACTCCGCGTCGATGACGCGCCCGCCGCTGGCCAGCTTCGTGACGCGGGCCCACTCGGTGACCTCGCGCAGCGCGCCCAGCACCGGGGCCGGCGAAGTGAGCGCGACCCGCTCGTGGTTGAGCTGGTTGGTGATCAGCGGCCAGCCCTGGTTCTCCTCGCCGACCAGGGCAGAGACCGGCACCCGGACGTCGCTGTAGTACGTGGCGCTGGTGGTGGTCCCGGCGACGGTGCGCACCGGCGTCCAGGAGAACCCGGCCGCGTCCGTGGGCACGATCAGGATGGACAGGCCCTTGTGCCGGGGGGCGTCGGGGTCGGTCCGGCAGGCCAGCCACACGTAGTCCGCGTACTGGATCAGGCTGGTCCACATCTTCTGCCCGTTGATCACGTAGCCGTCTCCGCCCTCGTGCCCATCGCGCTGCACGCGGACCGCGCGGGTGCGCAGCGAGGCCAGATCGGTTCCCGCCTCGGGTTCGGAGTAGCCGATCGAGAAGTGGATCTCGCCGGCCGCGATCCGGGGCAGGTAGTGCGCCTTCTGCTCGGCGGTGCCGAACCGCATGATCGTGGGGCCCACGGTGTGCAGGGTCAGGAACGGGACCGGCACGCCGGCGACCGCCGCCTCGTCGGTGAAGATGAGCTGCTCGATCGGGGTCGCCCCGCGCCCGCCGTACTCCTCCGGCCAGCTCAGCACCAGCCAGCCGTCGCGGCCGAGTTCCCGTACGACCTCCCGGTAGGCCTCCCCGTTCCCGTACTCGCCCTCGGCCGTGGTGAGCGCGGCCCGGCGTTCCGGCGTCATCAGGCGGGCGAAGTACCCGCGCAGCTCCTCGCGGAGCCGGTCCTGCTCGGGCGTGTAGGTCAGGTCCATCCGCCCTCCGGCGCGCAGGTATAAATAGAACGTGTTCTAGAAGGATAACCGAGGGAGCCGCCGTGGCCGAGGCGTACCTGGTGGACGCGGTCCGGACCCCGGTCGGCCGCCGCGGCGGCGGCCTGGCCGCGGTGCACCCCGCCGATCTCGGCGCGCACGTCATCGCGGCGCTGCTGGGGCGTACCGGCGTGGATCCGCTGGCCGTCGACGACGTGGTGTTCGGCTGCGTGGACACCCTCGGCCCGCAGGCGGGCGACATCGCCCGGACCGCGTGGCTCGCCGCCGGCCTGCCCGAGAGCGTGCCCGGCGTCACCGTGGACCGGCAGTGCGGCTCCTCCCAGCAGGCCGTTCATTTCGCCGCCCAGGCGGTGCTCAGCGGCACGGCCGATCTCGTGGTGGCCGGCGGGGTGCAGAACATGAGCATGATCCCGATCGCGGCGGCGATGCTCGCCGGGCAGGCCTACGGGTTCGCCGATCCGTTCTCCGGGTCGGACGGCTGGCGGGCCCGCTATGGCGAGCAGGAGATCTCCCAGTTCCGCGCCGCCGACATGATCGCCGCGAAGTGGGGCATCGGCCGCGCGGAGATGGAGGAGTTCGCGCTGGCCAGCCACCAGCGGGCCATCGCCGCGGCCCGCGCGGGGCACTTCGCCGCCGAGATCGTGCCCTACGGCGAGGTGGCCGCGGACGAGTGCCCGCGCCCGGACACCTCGCTGGCCAAGATGGCCGCGCTGGCGCCGCTGCGCGCGGACGGGCTGATCACCGCGGCGCTGTCCAGCCAGATCGCCGACGCCGCGGCCGCCCTGCTGGTCGCCTCGGAGACGGCGGTGCGCGCGCACGGGCTGCGCCCGCTGGCCCGGATCCATCACCTGTCCGCGCGCGGCGACGACCCGGTACTGATGCTCACCGCGCCGATCGCGGCGACCGCGCACGCGCTGGACCGGGCCGGGATGACGCTTGACCAGCTCGACCTCATCGAGATCAACGAGGCATTCGCCCCGGTCGTGCTGGCCTGGCAGCGGGACACCGGCGCGGACCTGGCCAGGGTCAACGTCAGCGGCGGCGCGATCGCGCTGGGCCACCCGCTCGGCGCCACCGGCGCGCGGCTGCTCACCACGCTGCTGCACGCCCTGGTGCGGACCGGCGGCCGGTACGGCATGGTCACCATGTGCGAGGGCGGCGGCCAGGCCAACGTCACCATCCTCGAGCGCCTCGGCTCGATTTCGTGGACCTGAGTAAGGCAAGCCTGGCCGGCTCGGACCTCAAGGGAGCAAGATATAACGCGAATCAAATATCCCTGTTGCGTGCGGGCGGGAACACCGCGGCCATACCGGCGACTCAATGGCCGCCGAACTTAACCCCAGGGCCGAGGGTGCGATCTGTATCGATTGCTGAGGGCACCGCCGGTCACGGCGGGCCAGCAGGCCGGTGCGGGCCGGCCAGTTCGCCTAGGCCGGACAGGATCTGCGTGGCATCGGTCATGATCCGGGCGATCAGCTCGGCGCAGGACGGCAGGTCCCCGATCAGGCCGGCCACCTGGCCGGAGGGCATCAGCCCCGTCTCGGGGCGGCCGTCGGCCATCGCCGCGCGCAGCAGCACCGGGGTGTTCGCCGCCATCAGCACCTGCCCCCAGGTCAGCCCGGTGCCGCGGCGCATCGCGCGGCCCTCGCGGAGCAGCGCGGGCCAGCCCAGCCCCGACGCCCGGCGAAAGGCGCCGGCGCTGCGGGCCGAGCGCAGCACGCCGCTGAGCCGCCCGGCCCGCTCCAGGCGCTCGGTCAGCGGCGTGCGCAGCAGCCGGTGCGGCACCCCGTCGGCCCGGGTGGTGACCACCGTCCCGGTGACGTCGCTGGCCAGGTAGGCGTGCTTCACCGCGTCCGCCACCGGGCTGTCGCTGGTCAGCAGGAACCGGGTGCCCATGGCGATCCCGGCGGCGCCGTAGGCGAGCGCGGCGGCCAGGCCCCGGCCGTCGAAGAACCCGCCCGCCGCGATGACCGGGACCTCGACCGCGTCCACGACCTGGGGAACCAGCAGGCTGGTCGGCACCGCGCCGACATGCCCGCCGCCCTCGGCCCCCGTGGCGATCACCGCGTCGATGCCCCAGGCCGCCACCTTCTCCGCGTGCCGGCGCGCGCCGGCCGAGGCGATCGTGACCACTCCGGCGTCCCGCAGCCTGCCGATGAAGTCCCTGGTCGGGGCCTGCGCGAACGACGCGGCGGCCACCCGCTCCGCGATGATCAGCTCGACAAGCTCCCCGGCGTCCGCGGCGTCGGCGCGCAGGTTGACGCCGAACGGCGCCCCGGTCCGTTCCCGCACCTTCTTTATTGCGCTACGCAACTCCGTGGGGCTCATGGTCGCCGCGGCGAGGATGCCGAACCCGCCCGCAGCAGAAACCGCCGACGTCAGCCTGGCCCCGGACACGTAACCCATCCCGGTCGCCACGATGGGGCAGGAGATGCCGAGCAGCTCGGTCAGCCGGGTCCGGATCAACCTGTGCTCCCGGGGAACCGCGGCCGGCCGCGAGTCACGGCAGCTCCCGGTCGCGCAGCCCGGCCGGGTCCAGCCGGCCGCGGATCAGGGCCAGCTCGCCCGGCGTGGGCAGCCGGGTCACCGGGACCTCGCCGGCGACGGTCAGCGGGAACCCGGTGGCGGCGGCGACCTCGCCGGCGCGGCACGCCCGGGTGGACCGAGCGGAGCCGCATGCCGTGGTCCGCGGTCGCGAAGTCCAGCACCGCCAGGTTGGTCACGACGAGCCGCAGCTCGTGGAACCGGGCGCGGTCCGGGCCGAGCGCGGCGGCCCGGTCGTAGCCGATGCCGCACACCATGTCGGCGCGCTCGGCGAAGACCCGCGGCGAATGCCGGGGCACCCAGTAACTGACCGGGTGGTTGATCGTGTTGCCCGGGGCGCCGCGCACGCCCAGCAGCTGGGCCTTCGGGCCGGGCGTGGTCGCCGATGCAGGAGATGTTCTGGTTGCCGAACCGGTCGAGCTGCGCGGCGCCCATCATCACGTGCCGCAGCCCGGCGGCCAGCATCGTGAACACGCCGCGATAGGGCAGCCAGCCCTCGGCCCCGCCGTCCGCGGCGAGCAGCGTGGCCTCGCCGTCGGTGAGCAGCAGGCCGGGGGAGAAGGTGAGCTGCGCCAGCTTCGCGCCCAGCGTGGGGATCAGGCCCATCGGGCTGGCCAGGATGGCGCCGTCGCCGCGCCACGCCTCGGCGCACGCGACCACGCACACCTCGGCCCTGGTCGGCGCGCCTTCCTCAGCCATCGCCGCTCCCCGGTTTCGGGCATGAATGTGAATCTGACGCCCTTCTAGGGGCGTGGTTGTCACATTCATGCCCCATGGGGCACCGCCTGGGCCTCGGTGAAGCGGCGCGCGGCGGCCTGGTAACTGGCCTCGTCACCATCCAGAAACTCGGCACGGAATCGCTGCCAGTCCGCCGGATCGGCCGCGGCGGCCGCGTAGGCGGCCTGGAACGCCTCGTCCCGGCCGTAGTCCGGTACGCAACTGGTGAAGTGCGCGCCGCCCGGGGCCTCGACCACGCCGTGCACCATGGCGCGGTTGACCAGCAGGCTCTGCGGCGGCCCGGACCCGGCCAGCTCCCCGGTCGGGACGATCCGCTCGCAGGACAGGTAGGCCCGGCCGGCGGCCAGGCAGAAGAGGTCGTCGAAATACGGGTCCGGCCCCAGGTACTGGCCGTTTCCGGCCGCGTCGGCGCGGTTGAGGTGGATCAGCGCCGCGTCCAGCCGCACCGCGGGCATGGCCAGAAGTTCCTCGCCGTCGGCGTAGGGGGAGCGCACCGTGCGCAGGCCCGGGTTCACCCAGGGCACGTCGGAGCCCAGGCCCGCCCGGATCGGCAGGAACGGCAGCCGGTGCGCGGCCGCGAGCAGGCCCCAGTGCAGCATGCCCTCGTCCAGTTCGGCCAGCTCCACCGTGCCCCGCTGGCGGCCGAGCCGGAAATGCGGCTCCAGCGGGATCGTGTCGAGCGAGACGAAGCCGGTCACGACCCGCCGCACGTGGCCACCGGCGACCAGCAGGCCGACATCGGGGCCGCCGTAGCAGACGATCTCCAGGTCTTTCAGGCCGGACCGGAGGATGGCGCGCACCAGGGCCATCGGCTTGCGCCGCGATCCCCAGCCGCCGATCCCGATCGTCATGCCGGAGCGCAGTTCGGCGGCCACCTCGTCGGGGGTCAGCACCGCCACGCGGTCACCGCTGCCCGTCGACGAACGCCTGGCGTGCCGTGCCGGACACGCCGCTGAGGTTGAGCTCGAACGTGAACCCCTGCTCGTACCGGTAGGAGCGCTTCACGTCGACCGGGTCGATACCGTTCAGCGACTGCTTGGCCAGCCGGATGACGGCCGGGTCCTTGCCGGCGACCTCGGCGGCGACGGCCCGCGCGGCCTGCCGCAGTTCCGCGGGCGGCACGACCTCCAGCACGGTGCCGAAGCCGAGCAACTGCGCCGCGGTGACCGTCCGGCAGGTGTACACCATGGTCCGCATCAGCTGCTGGGGTACCAGCCGGGACAGGTGCGTCGCCGCGCCGAGGGCGCCGCGGTCCACCTCGGGCAGGCCGAACGTGGCGCCGTCGGCGGCGACGACGATGTCGGCGTTGCCGGCCAGGCCCACACCGCCGCCGAGGCAGAAGCCGTGCACCGCGGCGATCACCGGCACCGGGCAGTCATAGACAGCGGCGAACGCGGCGAAGCAGCCCCGGTTCGCGCCGAGCAGCGCCTCGTGGCCTGGAACCTGTTGCATTTCCTTGATGTCCACCCCGGCGCAGAACCCGCGGCCCCCGGCGGCGAGGATCACCGCCCGCACGGCCGGGTCGGCGCCCGCCGCGGCGATCGCGGCGGCCAGGTCGAACCAGCCCGCCACGGGCAGCGCGTTCACCGGGGGGTAGTCGATGACGACCTCGGCGATGCCGCCGCTGGCGCTTGCCTCGATGCCCATCGCCGCGTCCTCGCATGTATCGCAGCAGGGCGGTTATGGCCGCTCAGCCTGCCTTGATGCTCCGTCACCCGGCCTAGCGTTTGCTTGGTGGCAAAGCCTAACATGTGCCCCATGCGCGCCACCGATTACGCGGGCCATGGGGTCATCGTCACCGGCGGAACCCGGGGAATCGGGGCGGAGATCGCCCGGGCGTTCCTGCGGTCCGGTGCCCAGGTGCTGGTCTGCGGCCGGACCGAACCCGCCGACCGTGCCGCGCTGCCCGCCGCCGGCGGCCAGGTGGCCGGGTTCACCCGCGCCGACGTCCGGGATCCGGATCAGGCCCGGCGGCTGGCCGGCGAGGCCGTGGAGCGGTTCGGCCGGCTGGACGTCGTGGTCAGCAACGCGGGCGGGTCACCGCCGGCGGCCGCCGCCACCGCGTCGCCACGGTTCCACGCCAAGGTCATCGAACTCAACCTGATCGCGCCGTTCCACGTCGCGCAGAGCGCCAACGCGGTGATGCAGGGCCAGCCCGACGGCGGGTCGATCATCATGATCGGCAGCGTGAGCGGCGTGCGACCGTCGCCGGGCACCGCCGCCTACGGCGCGGCCAAGGCGGGCCTGCACCACCTGGCGACCAGCCTCGCCGTCGAGTGGGCACCGAAGGTCCGGGTCAACGTCGTGGTGCCCGGGCCGGTGGCGACGCAGACCGCCGCCGACGCCCACTATGCGGACGTCGGCGGCGCGGCGGCCGTCGCCGGCACGGTGCCGCTTGGCCGGCTGGCGGACTCCAGCCGACGTGGCGGACGCCTGCCTGTTCCTGGCCTCGCCGCGGGCCTCCTACGTCAGCGGCGCCGCCCTGCTGCTGCACGGCGGCGGCGAGTGGCCCGCCTGGCAGTCCGCCACCTAGCGACCGGCGGGACCCCGTTGTACGCTCGCAGCGACTAGAACGTGTTCTATGAGGAGCTGGGCCATGGTTGCATCCATCAAGCCGCACCGCGACGAGATCGGCCTGTCCGATGGCCTCCTGCTGATCGACGGCGCGTGGGGCGCTGGCCAGACCGGCGAGAACTGGAGCCACAGCCATCCGGCCACCGGCGAGGAGGTCGCGTCCTTCCCGATCGCCGGGCCGGCCGACGTCGACGCCGCGGTCCGCGCGGCCCGCCGGGCCTTCGACGAGGGGCCGTGGCCGAGGACACGCGCCGCCGAGCGGATCCGGGTGCTGCGCCGGATCGCCGACCTGGTCCGCGAGCACGGCGACGAACTGCTCGCGCTGCAGGCGCTGGACAACAGCGTGCCGCTGAGCTTCGGCGCCGTCTACGGGATGTCGGCGGGCATCGTGGCCGACATCTTCGACCACCACGCGGGCTGGGTGGACAAGCTGGCGGGGGAGACGCTGCCGCCGTACCAGGGCGGCGATCACCTGGTGATGACGCTGCGTGAGCCGGTCGGCGTGGTCGGCGCCATCATCCCGTGGAACGCGCCGCTGCTGCTGTTCGCGCAGAAGGCCGCGCCGGCCCTGGCGGCCGGTTGCACGATCGTGGCCAAGCCCTCGGAGTACGCGACGTTCGCGGTGCTGCGCCTGGCCGCGCTGATGCAGGAGGCGGGCCTGCCGGACGGGGTGCTCAACATCGTCACCGGCCCCGGTGAGCCGACCGGTGACGCGCTGATCAACCATCCGATGGTGGACAAGCTGTCGTTCACCGGCAGCCGGGCCGTCGGGCGCAAGATCATCGCGGCGTCCGCGGCCGGGTTCAAGCGGGTCAGCCTGGAACTGGGCGGCAAGAGCCCGGCGCTGGTGTTCGCCGACGCGGACGTGGGCTCCGCCGCCGCGCTCACCATGGGCACGGTCACCCTCGGCCTGGCCGGGCAGGTCTGCCTGGCGCAGACCCGGGCGCTGGTGCACCGGGACGCGGTCGACGAGTTCCTCGCCATGGCCGAGATGATCGGCGGGATGGTCAGCTACGGCAGCCCGTTCGACCCGGCGGTCACGTCGTCACCGCTGATCAACGCCCGGCAGGTGGACCGGGTGATGGGGCTGATCGCCGAGGGCCAGGCCGCCGGGGCCCGGCTGGTCTGCGGCGGCACCCGCGGCGAGGGTGACCTGGCCGCGGGCAACTTCGTCGCGCCGACCCTGTTCACCGACGTGTCCAACGACATGAGCATCGCCCGCGAGGAGATCTTCGGGCCGGTCCTGTCGGTGATCCCCTTCAGCGACGAGGACGAGGCGGTGCGGATCGCCAACGACACCGAGTACGGCCTGGCCGCCACCGTGTGGACCAGCGACCTCAAGCGGGCGATGCGGCTGACCAAGGCGCTGCGGGCGGGCACCGTCGGCATCAACGGCTACACGCTGGAGCCGCACGCCGCGTTCGGCGGCTACGGGCAGTCCGGAATGGGCCGCGAGGGCGGGCGCACCGGCCATCGAGTCCTACACCGAGGTCAAGACCGTCATGCTGCCGTTCACCGACGAGATGATGTGAGACCCAGGCAGGCCGCCGGCGCGCCACCCGCCGGCGGCCGGTGGCCCGAGCCGGTGGAACGGGTCGGCAGGCGCTGGATCGCGCTCATCGCGCTGGCCAACCTCGGGCTGTACCTCGGCTACCTCGGCCCGATCTCGGTGCTGCTGCCGAACCAGGTCCAGGCGATCGCCGGGCCCGCGCACAAGGTCGCCGTCCTCGGCCTGGTGACCGGCATCGGCGCGGCCGTGGCGATGATCGCCAACCCGGTCGCCGGGGCGCTGTCGGACCGGACCGTCAGCCGGTTCGGGCGGCGCCGCCCGTGGATCGCCTGCGGCGCGGTGGCCGGTGCGGCCGCGCTGGTGTTGCTGGCGCGGGCAGCACGCCCTGGCCGGCGTGATCGTCGGCTGGTGCCTGGCGCAGGCCGGCCTGAACGCGATGCAGGCCAGCCTCAGCGCGGCCGTGCCCGACCAGGTCCCGGTCGGGCAGCGGGGCGCGGTGTCCGGCTGGATCGGGCTGCCGCAGAGCGTCGGCGTGCTGCTGGCCGTGGTGCTGGTCACCGACGTGGTGACCGGCAACGCCGGGTACGTGCTGCTCGCGGCCTGCGTCCTGGCCTGCGCGCTGCCGTTCGCGATCGCCACGCCGGACCTGCCCGCGCCGCGAGCGGCCCGGCCGCCCTGGGACTGGCGGGCCTTCGCCAGGTCGTTCTGGCTGAGCCCGCGGCGCTATCCCGACTTCGCCTGGGCCTGGCTGACCAGGTTCGCGGTCAACCTCGGCAACGCGATGACCCTGCTGTACCTGCTGTACTTCCTGCGCGACCGGCTGCACTACAGCCGGCTGTTCCCCGGCCACAAGGCCGAGGACGGCCTGGTCGTGCTGATCCTGCTCTACCTGGCCGGGGTGGTGCTCACCGCGGTGGCCGGCGGCATCCTGTCCGACCGCACCGGGCGCCGCAAGCTGCCGGTGACCGTGGCCGGGCTGGTCATGGCGGTCGCCGCCACGCTGCTCGCGCTGTGGCCGTCCTGGGCGGCCGCGATGGCCGCCGCGGCGATCATGGGCCTGGGCTACGGCGTGTACCTGTCGGTGGACGCGGCTCTGGTCACCCAGGTGCTGCCCGAGGCGGCGGGGCGGGCCAAGGACCTGGGCATCATCAACATCGCCAACTCCGGGCCGCAGGTGCTCGCCCCGGCGATCGCCGCGCCCCTGGTCAGCGAGCTTGGCGGCTACCCGGCCCTGTACCTGTCAGTGGCCGTCATCACGGTGCTCGGCTCGGTGTTCGTCCAGCGAATCCGCTCCGTCCCGCATGGGCGTCCTGTCCGCCCACCTGATCGTTGAGCCAGAGCGGGGGCATCGGAGCAGCTTGCTGTGGTCCCAGGAGACGATCCGCGCCGGTTCGACGATGAAGCCGACCCGCTTGCGGGCGGATTGCGCGACGTAGTCCTCGACCGACTCGGCGGGCACCCCCGCCATCCCGGCGGCCACGCCGCGGCCGATCTCCAGGATTCCGCCCGGGTCCTCGACCAGCCGGGCCAGGCCGGCCACCTGGACGCCGCGCAGCTCGAAGTAGTCCTCACCGGTCTCCACCAGGCAGGTCACCCGGGGATCGCGGGCCAGGTTGCGCGCCTTCTGCGCGGCGCGGTAGGTCCAGAACGCGATACGCCCGCCGAGCATGACGTAGAACATCGTCACCAGGTGCGGCGTCCCGTCGGGGTTGATCGTGGCGAGCTGGAGCTTGCGCGACCCGGCCAGCAGGGCCGCGACCTCGTCCGCCGTCATGGTGACCCGGTCGCGCTGCTTCACGGGCCCGCTCCCGAATCCTAGCCGATGGTCTCGGTCGCCAGGGCGAGCGTGTCCTCGCAGGCGAATCCCGCCGGCGGTGCGGTCCCCGGCGGTGCCCGCCGGCCGAACAGCGGGCCGAGCGCCTGGTGCACCGACTCCAGCGTCCACATGCCGTCGGCCGAACCGTGCTCGGCGGCCAGCACCGTGGCCCGGATCCGGGGCGGCTCCATCACCGCGGCGACGCCGCCGTGCACCACGAACACCTCGCCGTTGATCCCGGCCGCCGCCGGGCCGGCCAGGTACACCACCAGCGGCGCGACGTGCCCGGGCGCCAGCGGGTCCGCCGCGCCGTCCGGCGGCGCGCCCATCAGGTCCGCGGTCATCGCGGTGCGGGCCCGCGGGCAGATGGCGTTGGCGCGCACCCCGTACCGGGCGCAGCTGCGCGCGGTGGTCACGGTCAGCGCGGCGATCCCGGCCTTGGCCGCGGCGTAGTTGGGCTGGCCGGCGGAGCCGAGCAGGAACGCCTCGGAGGAGGTGTTCACGATCCGGGCGTAGACCGGGGCGCCGGCCGCCTTGCTCGCGCTCCCGCCAGTGCGCCGTGGCGAACCGGGTGGTCACGAAGTGGCCGCGCAGGTGCACCCGGAGCACCAGGTCCCACTCGTCCGCGGACATCGTGAAGACCATCCGGTCCCGGAGCACCCCGGCGTTGTTGACCAGGATGTCCAGCCGCCCGTAGCTGTCCAGGGCGGCCGCGACCAGTTGCTGGCCGGTGGCCCACTCGCCGATGTCCGCCGCGGATGACGACGGCCTGCCCGCCGCCCGCCACGATCTCCGTCCGCCATCGCGTGCACGTCATCGGCCGCCAGGTCGTTGAGCACGAGACGGGCACCGGCCGCGGCGAGCGCGAGCGCCTCCGCCCGCCCCAGCCCGTTCCCCGCGCCGGTCACGATCGCCACCGGCCTGCGAGGCTCAGCGCATCGTCCATCGCGGAACGCTCCTTCGCTCAGTAGCCGGGCCCGGACAGCACGCCACCGTCGGCGACGAACTCGCTGCCGGTCGAATAGGACGACTCGTCGGAGGCCAGGTACGCCACCAGGCGGGAGATCTCGGCCGGCTTGGCGAACCGGGCCAGCGGCATCGCCTTGAGGAAGGCGTCGGCGTCCGCGTGGTCGGCGGACGCGGCCTGGCCGAGGATCATGCTGGTGAGCACCCCGCCGGGGTGGACCGAGTTGACCCGGATGCCGAACTGGCCGAGCTCCCGGGCGGCGGACCTTGGTCATGCCGCGGATCGCGAACTTGCTCGCGCTGTAGGCCGACAGGCCGGCGGCGCCGGTGAAGCCCTCGATCGAGGAGATGTTGACGATCGAGCCGCCGCCGGCGGCCTTCATCGGCCCGATCGCCGCCTTCATGCCCAGCCAGCAGCCGACCGCGTTCACCTCCAGGACCCGCCGGAAGTCGGCCAGCGGCATGTCGGCGATCCGGCGCGAACTTCAGCACGCCGGCGTTGTTGACCAGCACGTCGAGCTTGCCGAAGGTGTCCACCGCGGCGGCGACGGCCGCCGTCCAGTCTGCCTCGCTGGTCACGTCGTGATGGACGTACCGGCAGGACCTTTTCGTCATGCTCGGCGGCCAGCGTCGGCGCCCTTGTCGTCGAGCACGTCGCCGAAGACGACCCGCGCGCCCTCGGCGACGAAGTGGCGCACGTGCGACTTGCCCATGCCCCGGGCGCCCCCGGTGATCAGCGCGACCTTGCCGTCGAGCCGGCCCATGGTGCCTCCTGGTCGCCAGTCGGTCAACCAAACGCTTGCTTGGTGCGAGGGTAACAGCCAGGCGCCGGGCCGGTGGGTGCCGATCAGGCAGGCGCCGCCGGGGGCAGGCGCCGCCGGGCAGGTGCCGTCAGGCGGGCGCGCCGGTGGCGATCCCGTCGAACAGGATCCGCAGGAGGCAGTCGACCACCTGGTCGCTGGCCGTAGCCGCGGGTCCGGCGCCAGGCGGCGGGAATCCACAGCACGTCCTGGAGCAGCCGGTAGGTGAGCTTGGCGTCCAGGTCCGTGCCGGAACAGGCCGGCCTGCTTGCCGAGTTCGAGTTGCCCGATCCAGATCCGCTCGATCTCGCGCAGCGCCTTGGGCAGGTAGGCGAACCGGGGCATGGCAGCGAAGTAGTTCCAGTCGTTCTGCAACATCGTCAGGGCCGCCCGGTGCTGCGAGAGGGTGTGGCTTGTACTGCGCACGATCTGCTCCAGCGCCGCCCGCGGGTCCGCGGCCGCGGCGACGGCGGCGCGGTAGTTCGCCAGCACCTCGTTGATGAAGCCAGACAAGATCTCGTCGCCGATCGACTCCTTGGAGTCGAAGTGGTGGTACAGGCTGCCGGACAGTATCCCGGCGGCGTCCGCGATCTCGCGCACGGTCGTGGCGCGATACCCCTTCTGCGCGAAGAGGTCCGCGGCGATCGTGACCATGTCGGCCCGGCGGCGCGAGGGCAGTGCCCCGTTGACGCTGCCCGGGCCTGCGCCGTTGAGCCGGAGCCTGGGCCTTCCTGGTAGTTGCCACGACGTCATTATCGCAGGACCGGGGCCTGCCTCCCTAACGCTTGCTCGGTTTGGCTGGGTGACGATCAGAGCAGCGAGGCCAGGCCCGCAGGCTCGGGGCGCCGGTGTTCCTTACCTGACCGCCCGCTGGCCAAAACTGGAACGTGTTCTACTATTGCCGCATAGCATCCACCGCATTTGGGGGTTCATCGGCGATGATCAGTGCACGCGCAGCGTTGCTGTACGGACCCGGCCAGGACTACAAGATCGACACCATCGAGATCGACGAGCCGGGCCCCGGCGAGGTAGCTGGTCGAGATGCGGGCCTGCGGGCTGTGCCACTCCGACGAGCACGTGCGGACCGGTGACCTGCCGCTGCCGCATTACCCGGTGATCAACGGTCACGAGGGCGCCGGCGAGGTCTCTGTAGGTTGGCGAGGGTGTGACGTCGGTGGCGCCCGGCGACCACGTCGCGATGGCGTTCATCCCCTCCTGCGGCTCGTGCGCGTCGTGCCTGGCCGGCCAGGCGTTCCTGTGCGACCTGGGCATGAAGCTCTTCGACACCGGGATCATGACCGACGGGCGCGTGGCGCACCGGATCGGGAACGAGCCGGTCGCGCGGTTCTCGCAGCTCGGCGCCTTCGCGGAACGGCAGCTGCTGCCCGAGGCCTCGGTCGTCAAGGTGGCTCCAGACATCCCGTGGCCCGCGGTCGCGCTGGTCTCCTGCGGGGTCGCCACCGGGTTCGGCTCGGCGGTCAACCGCGCGGGAGTCCGTCCCGGTGACACCGTCGCCATCCTGGGCGTCGGCGGGGTCGGCATCAGCGCGGTCCAGGGCGCGCGGGTGGCGGGAGCGCGCCGGATCATCGCCGTCGACCCGGTGGAGTTCAAGCGCGAGCAGGCCCTGCGCTTCGGCGCCACCCACGTCTATCCCTCGCTCGACGACGCCATCGCCGGAGTCGGCGCACTGACCTGGGGCCAGATGTGCGACTCGGTCATCTGCACCTTCGGCGTGATGCGCGGCGACCTGCTCGAGCCGGCGCTCACGCTGACGGCCAAGGGCGGCACCTGCGTCATCACATCTGTGGCGCCGATCGCCCAGGCGCAGGCCGATGTCAACCTGTTCATGCTGGCCATGATGAACAAGGAGATCAAGGGCTGCCTGTACGGATCGGAGAGCCCCCGCACCCAGATACCCAGGCTGCTGGACCTCTACCGCGACGGCATCCTGAAGCTGGATGAGCTGATCACCGAGACGTACTCGCTCGATCAGGTCAACCAGGGGTACGCGGACATCGAGGCTGGGCGCGTCCTGCGCGGGGTCATCGTCTTCTGACAAGGAGAGCCGGTCCCGCGGGCGGGCCCGCCCGCGCCGATCGGTGGAGGCGTGCCATGATTCTGGATCTTTTCCGTGTCACCGGGCGGGTGGCCGTGGTGACCGGTGCCGGCCGGGGACTTGGCGCGGCCGCTGCGGTGGCGCTGGCCCAGGCCGGGGCCGACGTGGTGATCAGCGCGCGCAGCGCGGACCAGCTGGCCTCGGTCGCCGCCGCGAGGTCGAGGCGGCCGGCCGCCGCGCGCTGGTGGTGCCCGCCGACCTGAGCGACCTGGACGCGGCCGCGGGGCTGGCCGGCGCCGCCGTCGAGGCGTTCGGGCGGCTGGACATCGTGGTCAACAACGTCGGCGGCGCGATGCCCCGGCCGTTCGCGGCGACCAAGCCGCGGCACCTGGTGGCCGCGTTCCACTTCAACGTCGCGGTCGCGCACGCGCTGACGCAGGCCGCGGTCCCGCACCTGCTCGCGGCGGGCAGGGGCACGGCAGGCGCCGGCGGGGCGCGGGGGGCGGGAGCCACCGGCGGCGCGTGATCAACATCTCCTCGGCCGTGGGCCGGACCGCGGGCCGCGGTTACCTGGCCTACGGCACCGCCAAGGCCGCGCTGTCGCACTACACCCGGCTGGCCGCCGCCGACCTGGCCCCCCGGATCCGGGTCAACGCGATAGCCGTCGGCGCCGCCGCGACCTCGGCGCTGGACATCGTGCTCACCGACGACGGGCTGCGCGGCCAGATGGAGCAGGCGACCCCGCTGCGCCGGATCGGCGAGCCGGAAGAGGTCGCGGCCGCCGTGGTCTTCCTCGCCTCGCCGGCCTCCGGGTATATCACCGGAAAGGTCCTGGAGGTGGACGGCGGAATTGACCGTCCCAATCTCGACCTTGGTATTCCCGACCTTTAACTAGCAAAAGCACCTTACAAACGTATAGCTGGACTGATGCCGGTCGGCGGGGGAGACTTGCACCGGCGGCGGCTAATCAAGAAGTCACCCGTGGTGCGGAACCTGCGGGTGACACGTTTGTGTCAGCTTGTGGCACCGGCTGGACCGGTACCTGGGCCGCCGGTGCCCGGGCCTGGACGGCCCCGCGGAGCCGCGGGACCCCAGCGAAGGGAGCGATGCCATGGCCGGAACCTTCCATGGTCATTGGCGGGCGTGGTCGATCGGAGTAGTAGGTATCGCGGCGGCGGTGGCGCTGGTCGGGAGCCAGTCCCTGTTCGGCGTGACAGCCAGTGCGGCACCGGCGGCGGTGCAGAGCGTCCGCCCGAAGGCTACCGGTGAACTCGACTGCAATGGCTACAGCAAGATCCAGAAGGCGCTCACCCGCAAACTGGCCTGCACAGACATCCGCGGCATGAACGGCTACCCCCGCTTCTTCGACAACGGCCACTACATCGGCCACGACGAGCCGTCCATCCGCTTCATCTCCAAGCGGCCGGGCTCGGGCAACAACGTGACGTTCACCGAGCGCCTCCCGCTGGACCCGAAGGCCATGCCGACGACCGGCCGCCCCGGCCACGACGTCATCCACTGGTTCGAGCTATCGGTCGCGCCGTGGTTCGGGATGAGCATCTGCGACCCGCACTCGTTCCCGCAGACCAAGTGCGTACCGAACAGCGACAGCAACGCCCCGCACGGCGCCTTCCCGGGCGGCGGCGGGGCATTCATGGAGATGCAGTTCTACCCGCCCGGCTTCGCGCCGTTCGCCGACTCGGTGAGCTGTAACAACACCAACTGGTGCGCGGCGCTCACCATCGACTCGCTCGAAGCCAACAACGCCGGGCATCTAAACACAAACTGCGAAGAGCCGGTGAACTTCGCCTTCATCCAGCGCAACGGCGTGCCCGCCTGCCCGCCGAGCCCGCAGCTTTCCGACCTGTCGACGCTGACGCCCAACAGCCAGACGCTGCTGATGAACCCCGGCGACACGGTGCGCACCCACATGTGGGACGCGAGCATCGGCGGCGGGAAGCGCGCGTTCAAGGTCCAGATCAGCGACCTGACCACCGGGCAGAGCGGGTTCATGGTCGCCTCGGCCGCCAACGGCTTCATGAACACCAACTTCTTCAACTGCTCCGGCACGCCGTTCAACTTCCAGCCGCTGTTCAACACCGCCAGGTCGCAGAACTCGATCGGGTGGTCGGTGCTGCTGAGCGGCGTCCTCAACGAGTTCGAGATCGGCCACTTCGAGCCGTGCAGCAAGGTCACCGGCAAGCAGACCATCGGGGTCGGGTCGGGAGTCACCGACACGACCTGGCTGGAATGCCACGGCGCGTACGAGGCCGCCGGGCCACCAGATAACACCCAGGACGGCCAGGAGCCCACCGATGCGCTGTGCTACAAGAAGGGCGATACGCACGGCAGTCTGAACGCGCCGCCCAACCTGGTCACCGGCTGCCTGGACGACTTCACGCAGAACGGCGACCTGGACTTCGACGGCACGGACTACTACCCCGACTTCCCCAACTCGCTGAAGCCGGGCCCGTTCCCGTCACCGTTCCTGCAACAGCAGCCGACCACGCGCGGGGCCGGGTACTCGGGCATCCAGTTCGAGACCGACGCACCGGCGAGCGAGATCAACACCTGCGTGCCGCAGAACCCGCAGGGCTGCGCGGTCCCGCCGCCCAATGGCCCCGGGCACTTCTACCCGTACTACACGCAGGCGAAGGTCGGCGGGAAGTGCGTGTGGGAGTTCGGCCACATGTCCAACGGCAACACGTTCGGTGGTGACCAGCAGTACGCCAACCTGGTCGAGCACGGGTTCTTCAAGGGCCAGCTCGACCTCGCGAGCGCGGTGCTGCCAAACCCGAAGAAGTGCTGAGGTAGGTCACGGGCCGGGCCGCGGAGATCGCTCCGTGGCCCGGCTCCCGCCGTTCGCCGCGTCCGGTGCCTGCGCGCCGCGGCCGGTACCGCGCGCCGGTCGCCGCTCACCGTCCGTCATACGTCCCCGACGTCGATGAGCAGTTCCCGGCCGTCGGGCAGCATGACTCCGAGCGAGTAGATGATCCCTTCGGGCAGGTCCAGCTGGCCGAGTATTTCGATGTCGACGACCTCGGGGTGGCCGATCAGCAGGCGGCACAGCACGCTGCCCGCGTGATCGGCCGAGGCCGGCTTGCGCTTGGCGGCGTCATCCACGGACGTCATGCGGCCTTCGATCGCCGGGGGCTGGCGGCAGAACTTCGCATCCGGACACATTTCTAAGGTAACCCGGTGTTACCACAAGAGCCCGGAATGACGTCCCGGGCGCGCGGCGTGGCGCGCGGCAACGGCCCGGCTTGGTCCGGTAATGTCCGGGTATGCGAAGTTCGGCGACTCGCTTCAGCCACCCGTGGCCTATTCTTTGGCCACACATGGCGATTTAGGCTCATGAGTGTGAGCGAGCGCTGGGTTGTGTGCGCGCAGTGGGTCGCGGTGCTGCTGACGTGGACGAGTTCGTGGAGCGCCTGCCCGACGGGTACGAGACCGTCGTGGGGGAGCGCCGGCATGAAGCTCTCCGGTGGCCAGCGCCAGCGGGTCGCCATCGCCCAGGCCATGGCGAAGGGCGCCAAGGTCCTCGTCCTGGACGAGGCGACATCGGCGTTGGACTCCGAGTCCGAGTCGCTCGTCCAGGAGGCGCTGTGGCACCTCATGGAAGGCACGACAGCGCTGGTCGTGGCGCACCGGCTGGCCACCATCGCCCGGCTCGACCGCATGTGGTGCTCGACCGTGGGCGCGTGGTCGAGCAGGGCACGCATGCCGAGCTCCTCGCGGCGGGGCGTGCCGGTGTCTACGGGCGCCTGTGGGCGCACCAGTCAGGGGGCTTCCTGGCCGCCTGAGCCGGGCTATCCGGTCCGCACCACCGATGCCACGGACGCTGCCGAGGGGAGATACACCGGAAGGTGGTCGACCAACCCGGCGTGTCGACGATGTCGAGGAAACCCTCGTGTGCCTCGGCCACGGACTTGGCGATGGCCAGGCCAGTCCGGTCCCGGGTACACCCATTTCCGTGGAGGACGCGAGCCGATAGAGCGCTCGAAGAGCTGGTCCCGTTCGCCTTCGGGGATGCCGGGGCCTTCGTCGAGCACCTGCACCCGGGCGTAGGAATCCACGTTGTCGACGATCACGTGGACCCGGCCCGCGGGGCGAGAACTTGATGGCGTTGGAGAGGAGGTTGCCGAGCAGCTGGTGCAGGCGGGTCGGGTCCCCGAAGATCGGCACCTCCTCGCCCGGATCGATGGTCAGCACAATCCCCGCCACCGTCGCCGACGTCTGAATGGCGTGCACGGCATCCTCGGCGAGACGGCTCAGGTCCAGTTCGGTGAAGGCGACCCGGAGCCCGCGGCCGGCACCCGGGTCGGCCAACAGGTCTTCGGCCACCCGCTGCAGGTGCTCGGCGTTGCGCTCAATGGTCTGCAGCATGCGCATCTGACCTCTCGGTGAGGTCCGCCGTGGCGTCGAGCAACAGCTCGACGAAACCCCTGATGGAGGTGATCGGCGTGCGCAGCTCGTGGGAGACCGTCGCCACCACGTCGTCCTTCATCTGGGTCAGCTCGCGCAGACGATTGTTCTGCTCAATCAGCGACTGCGTGACCTCTTTCTGAATGGCGTAGAGGCGCTCCCGATCAGCCGCCAGCTCCTCGCGCTCGGTCACGTCGATGGCGACGACGACATACCCGCCGTTGGTCGGTGCTGTCGCGTCGCTCTGGGGCACCCAGCCGTCGGCGTTGGAGTCGACGTCCCTCTCGCCGAATTGGCCTCTTCGGCCCACTCCTCCTCGACCGCGAGGTCGGACGTCGGAACGGGCAGCGCCCGCACCCGCACCACGCAACGACGCTGCTGACCGTCCTTGCGCGTCGCCGTCCACGGGACCTCGGCTGCCGTCTCCGCGTCAACGGGTTCGAGTGCGGTGCGCATGGCGTCGATCGTCTGGCGACGCTCGTCGATCTGGCGGGGTCGACGAAGTCGGCGATGGAGTGGAAGCCCACCACCTCGGCCGCCCGGTAGCCCAGCATCTGTTCGGCGCCGGCGGAGAAGAAGGTCACGGTGCCCCGGGGTCGACGCCCAAAATGGCGCTCCCGGTGGCGGCCCGCAGCAGCGTCTCGAGCCGGTCGCGGGCGTAGTCCGCTTCGCGGGCGTTCCGGCGGGCCATGCGCGACTGCTGGGCCAGGTCGGTCAGGAAGGCTCGGTCCCGCGAGACCATGGTGTACACGGTGGAGGCCACCAAGGTGGTCACGGTTGCCATCACGGCCACCTGGCGCCATTCGATGGTGGGGTATTCGGGCGCGCCCACGAGCAAGAGCGGAACGAGGAGAGCCAGATCCATGCAGAACAGTCCGACCAGCAGATGCAAGCGCCGTCCGTAGAGCGAGAGCCAGACGATGGGCAGGAGGTAGACGACCACCAGGCCGGAGTCGGCACCGCCCTGGGCGTCTCGGATGATGGCGATGACGGCGATGTAACCGATCGGGATGATCAGCCAGGCCCAATCAGGCAGTCTTTCCCAGGGCAACAGGAAGGCGGCGGCGATGAGGACGAAGAAGATGACGCCGGCGATGGAGATCTCGCGGCGGGCGTCGTGAGGAAAGGGGACCAGGGCGATCAGGATGGTGCCGATGGCCACCAGGGCGAAGACGGGGAGCCGTACCCGCATGGAGCCCGAGAAGCCGATCGGGAGGGTGGATCCCGGCAGTTGCGGATCGCGACGCCGATCGGCGTCGGTTTGGAACTGGGACGACTCGCTCACCGGGTCCGCGAGCGGTAGCGGTATCCGAAGCCCCGGACAGTCTCGATCGGGCCCTCGTCACTCTCGTCCCAGCCGAGCTTGCGCCGCAGCCGCAGCACGGCGTACTTGACGCGCTACGGGGCCAATCCGCTCGGATCGTCCCACGCCAGCTCGATGAGCTGGTCCGACGAGAGGACTTGACCCTGGTGGCGGGCCAAAGTGGCCAGAAGCCGGTACTCGGTCGGGGTCAGGATGATCGTTTCCCCGTCGACCGTCACCTCCTGGTGAGCGAAGTCGATGTGCAAGGTGCCGTCGTCGAAGGTCGTCACCGGTTCGCCCTTGGAGATCTGACGCCGACCGACGGCTTGGAGGCGGGCGAGGAGCTCGACCCGGCTGAACGGCTTGGTCAGGTAGTCGTCGGCGCCGGAATTCGAGCCCCCGCACCTTGTCTCTCTCGGTTCCCAGGGCGGTGAGCATGAGCACCGGCACGTCGCTCATGTCCCGGATGCGCTCCAAAACCTGCCAACCGTCCAGATCGGGGAGCCCGACGTCGAGGATGACGATGTCGGGGTGACTCTGGTGGAACTGGCGCACCCCGTCGCGGCCTTCGAGGGCCTCCGCGACCGTGTAGCCCTCGCGCTCGAGGAGGGTTCGGAGGAGTTGCCGGATGTCCGCCTCATCCTCAATGACCAGCACTGAGATATGACCATCTCGCATCAGGGTGCAACTGTACTGGGCAAATGGACAATCTGAGGGATTAACGATCCGCGGGGGCGATCGGAAACGACCTGCTCAAGCCATGAATCAGCTCTCAGATCGGCAAAAGTGGCGCCCGTTGCCTCTTCCCGCCGTCCCGACCAGGCTCAAAAAACCTGTGCGAGCAGGGCTTTCAGGCGAGTGTGGTCCGAGAGCCCCATGCTCAAGAGGTCAGGACGAGACGAGCCAATAGCAGGCCGATGCGGCCAAAGCGGAAGGAGAGGGCCTCAAGGGAGCGAAAGGTGCGCCGGCCCCGGTCGTCGGTCCCCCGGAGAAAACTCCGTCCTACGGCCTCATGAGGCCGGCGCACCTCTTCGCTGCTCCTTGTCCCCCCCACGGTGTTCCCCCCTCGCGAAAGTCCGCTCCCCTCCGTCGGACTCTCACCGGTCGGCCCCCCCGAAACGACCATCACCGTGTGGTTGCTGTACTGATGAATCGGTACTTTGCACAAGGGCTGTCGCAACCCGGGCCACATTGGGTTGCAGTCGCGTTGCCCGGTCACCGCCTGCGCCAGAGAGGCGCCAGCAGGCCGTTGTCCCCGCCGGGAGGCGACCGGGGGACCGCGGGAGGCGACCGTGCCGCCCGGGCCTGCAACCGGCCCGAAGACCGGGGTTTCGGCAGGAGCCGCCCGCTCCCGAAAACCGGCGTGGACCGACCACGGGGGGAGGGAGTGAGGCCCTGCGGCGCGCCACCGGCCACGAGGCGGCCGACATGACCGGCCACCCGTCTGCCGGCGTGCCACCATCAATCGGACATGGCCGTCCACTGCCCAGGAGACCGGGAACCCACGCACTAGGGTAGCGAGTCGCACCTAATTTCGGTCGAAGGATCCCTCATGACACCAACCCTGGCGGCCTCGCACTTCGTCGTGGCCGCAACAAAGTCCAGCTCCAGCTCACTGATCACCTTGCTTCCCCTGGTGGCCATCGGACTGCTGGGGTACTTCTTCTTCATCCGGCCCCAGCAGCGCAAGGCGCAGGCGGCCCGGCAGGGCCAGGGTTCGGGGTTCGAGGTCGGCGACGAGGTGCAGACCGTCGGCGGCGTCATCGGCACCGTGCTCGAGGTCCACGGCGACCGGTACACCCTCTTGACGGGCGCCCTGGGCGACGATGGCAACCTCGACGGCCCGCAGCCGACACGAATCGTGTTCGTCCGCCAGGCCATCGCCAAGAAGATCGAGCCGATCGAAGACGTGCGGATCGACGACGACGAGCCCGTGCAGGATGTGAAGCCGGCGCGGCCGGCCAGCGCCGGCAACGGCACCAGCGACGCCACGAGCGCCAACGGCAGCGCCCGCCACGACGGTGACATCGACGATGTGGGTGGGGACGGCGCCGCCAGCAGCGGCGACCTCGGTGGGGAGGCCGAAGAGGGGTGAGCCCGAAGCCAGGGGGTCGGGCCCAACGGCGTCAGCGACGCAATCTCTGGATCAGCGTGATCGTCGTGGTGGCGATCGCACTGGGTTCGTTCGCGGCCGTGTTCGCCGCCAAGTGGTCTCCCCGCCTCGGGCTCGATCTCGCCGGCGGGGTGTCGGTCGTCTACACCGCCGAGGGGCAGCACGTCTCGCAGTCGGACCTGGACGAGACCGTCAACATCCTGAACCTCCGCGTCAATAGTCTCGGTGTGTCGGGCGCACAGGTGCAGACGACGGGGAAGAATCAGATCTCGGTGTCCATTCCGGGCGTCACCGACGCGCAGCAGGTACTCGATCAAATCGGGCAGACGGCGCGCATGTACTTCCGTCCCGTCGAGTGTTACGCCTATCCCGAGTCTGTCCCGAAGGGCTCGAAAGGCAAGGTTTTGCCCCGGGGCATCGGGACGATTCCCGCCTGTTCGTCGTCATCCGAGCTCACCGCGGCCAACCTCGACATCAACACCAGTACCGGTGAGCCGACCAACAACATCCCGCCGGACAGCCAGTATGCGACGTACCCGTCCACCAGCGTCGAGAAGCCCAACTACGCGGGCAGCACCGTGCTGCTGCCCGGCCTCAGCAATGCGTGCGGTGCAAATGGCGTGCGCTGCGTGCTCGGGCCGTCGGAGATGTCCGGCCATTCCATCGCCAGTGCCCAGGCCACGCAGAACCAGACCGGTCAGTGGGTCGTCGACTACTCGCTGGCCGGCGCCGCCGGCTCGGCGCTGTGGGACAAGGTGGCGCAGGAGAACTTCCACGAGCTGCTCGGGATCGAACTCGATGGCGAGGTGTACTCGGCTCCCATCATCCAGCCGACCCAGTCGAGCTTCACGTCCTTCGACGGCAAGGGCGAGATCTCCGGCGGAGGCAACAGCGGTCTGTCGCAATCGGACGCGCAGAACCTGGCACAGGCCATGAACTTCGGTGCCCTGCCCATCACGCTCAAGGCGGCGACCTCGGAGACGGTCTCGGCGACGCTCGGGCACTCCGCGCTGGTGGCGGGACTCGGTGCCGGCATCGCCGGACTCGTTCTCGTGCTGCTCTACGTCCTGTTCTATTACCGCGGCCTCGGGTTGGTGGTCATCTCCGGTCTGTTGCTGACGGCGCTGATGCTCTGGGCCATCATCTCGTCGCTGGGGCATACGTCGGTGGCGCCCAGCTTCGACCTCGCCGGCATCACGGGCTTGATCGTGTCGATCGGTATCACCGTCGACTCGTACATCGTCTATTTCGAACGATTAAAAGACGAGACCAGATCGGGCCGCTCGGTGCGCACGTCGGTCGACCGCGGCTTCAAGAGCGCGTGGCGGACGGTGTGGGCCGCTGACTTCGTCTCGCTGCTCGCGGCGATCGTGTTGTATCTCGTCGCGGTGGGCAACGTGAAGGGCTTCGCCTTCTTCCTCGGTCTGTCCACGATCATGGACATGGCGGTCACGTGGTTCTACACGCGCCCGCTCGTCATCTTGATGGGCCAGAGCCCGAGGCTGCAGGGCTCTGGGGCCTTCAGCATCGCCACGGGCCTCGGCGCCGGGCCGCAGGCGCAGAATGGGCCGCCGGGTCAGGGTGTCCCCGTCGGCGCCGCTGTCGGCGGCGGTGGCGGTGGCGGAGGCGGGTCGTGAGCGGCGACGGCGGGTCCACGTCCAACGGCGACGGCAGCTCCCTCGACGACGTCCCCGAGGACGAGGTCGAGGAGCTCGAGAAGAGCGTCGACACGGACAGTCTCGACGAGGAGGAACTCGTCAGCCTCGATGACGCCGCCCGCGCCCTCCTGGCCCAGCCCCGGCGGGGTCACGGCCCGCTTTCCCGGCTCTACCGCGGCGAGACGCGCTTCGACTTCGTCGGCAAGCGCAAGATCTGGTTCAGCATCTCGACCGCCATCATCCTTCTCGGGATCATCTCGATCGTGTTGCGGGGCGGGCTGAACCTGGGCATCGACTTCAAGGGCGGGACCGAGTGGACGATCGCCGCGCCGGGCGTGACCCAGACCCAGGCGACCAACGCCCTGAGCGGCACCGGGTTGGTGGATCCCCAGGTAGAGCTCCTCGGCACCGGGAGCAAGCAGACGCTCAACGTGCAGTCGGACCTGAACAAGCTGTCGCAGGACCAGCAGGCCGCCATCAACAAGAACGTGGAGAAGGCGCTCCTCGCGGTGACGGCAGCGCATGCGCCCAAGACGCCGCCGACGACCACGACGACGGCCAAGGCGACGACCACGACGACGGCCAAGGCCGGAGCCGCCGCCACGTCGGCCTCGACCACGTCGACCACATCGCCGACCAGCACCGTGCCCACGACCCCGGCGGACAAGATCAGCGTCACCAACGTCGGGCCGACCTGGGGCTCCTCCATCACGAACAAGGCGATCGAGGCGCTGATCATCTTCTTCATCGTCGTGGCGATCTACATCAGCATCCGCTTCGAGCCCAAGATGGCGCTGGCCGCCTTCATCGCCATGGTCCACGACGTCCTGGTGGCCATCGGCATCTATTCGATCTTCAACTTCCAGGTGACGCCGGACACCGTGGTGGCCATCCTGACCATCCTCGGCTACTCCCTCTACGACACGGTCGTGGTGTTCGACCGCGTGCGGGACAACACCAAGGGCATCGGGAGCAGCGGTCGCCTCACCTACCCCCAGCTCATCAACCTGTCCATGAACCAGACGTTGGCCCGCTCCATCAACACGTCGATGGTCGCCATCCTCCCGGTCCTGGCCGTCCTGCTGATCGGCGCGCAGCTCCTTGGCGCCACGACGCTGCAGTCGTACGGCCTGGCCCTCTTCGTCGGCCTGCTCTCCGGGGCGTACTCCTCGATCTTCATCGCTTCCCCGGTGCTCTGCATGATGAAGGAGCGCGAAGACCGCTGGGTGCAGATCGCCGCCCGCTTGGCCAAGCGGGGCCAGTCGACGGGCTTCTACTCGGCGGTCGACGCCGCCACCATGAGCACCGCGATCAGTGTCGCCGCCTCGGGCCAGGTGAACCGGGGCGGCGGAGCCCCGGCGCAGAAGGCCGGTGCCAAGCGCAGCGGGCCGATCCGACCGGGCTCGGGCAGCGGTGGCGGGAGCGGTGACGGCGCCGGCGGGGCCGGTGGGGCCGGTGGCGGGGGAACAGCGGTGATGGACCGGCCGTCGGGTACGTCGTCCTCCGCTGCGTCACGGACCGCGCCGGCAGCATCGGGCAGTCGGACGTCGCCGTCGCAGGGTCCCCGGCCCCGGAAGGGCAAACGCAAGCGCAAGCGCTGA
>CAVRXW010000043.1:0-89842 GCA_963725125.1 uncultured Actinomycetes bacterium | reverse complement strand
CCACGCAGTTCGCCGCGGGCGTCCCCTTCATCTCCGACAGCGACCTAAAAGCCCAGCTCCAGAAGGCCGACGTGCCGCCCGCCCAGGCCGACGCATTGGTCAAGGCCAACAGCGACGCCCGCCTCGCCGCGTTGCGCACCTCGCTGTGGGTCGTCGCGCTGTTCGCCGTTGTGGCCATGTTCTTCACCGGGCTGATCCCCGTCCAGCCGATCGGACGGCCCCAGCATGAAGCGGCCACCACCAGCCCAGCCGTGGGCAGTACCAGCTAACGGCGCCTTCAGGGAGCGGGGATATGTGGCCCGACGCGGGCCAGGTCGGTTATGAAGGCCACCCACTGACGCCCCAGAGCTTGCAGGATCTGCGGTGAGGCATGCAACTGGAACTGAGCCGGAAGGCGGGTTCCAGGCTGCTGATGTGGCTCAGTGCCGGGTGGCCCAGGCCGCTTCGGGGGCGGAGCTGGCCAGGTTGCAGTAGCAGATCTCGCTTGCCGCGCTGACGTGAAATTGCAGGAAGCCTGGCAGCTCCGCCCACACCACGACCGGCTCCGGTCCGGGTCCCCCCTTCCTGGGCCTACTCAGCGAACCCCTCTGATACCGCATCAGAGCGACGAGGGTACCGGACTGTGAGGCAACGCCTGATGCGTGTTGATGCCTGTTTAGGCGTTGGCGAGCGAGCGAAGCGCCCGCAGCCCGGGCAGCAAGACGTAGGCCCCTCCCTTCACGGTGGTGAACCGGGGCAGGCCGTGCAGAGTCTTCTTGATCGGCTTGTGCTGGATGGTCATGTTGTGGGTGCCGTCGTGGTCGCCCGCGATCGGATCCTTGTCATGAAGCAGTCCCTGGAACTTGGGCGCGTTGATCCATTCTTTCTGCACGAACTCGAACTGGCGCTCGATGTCGGTGCAGCCGAAGAAGACCGCAAGCCCACGGTCCACGCCGTCATCGGGGCTCTCTTCTGGCAGCAGCGGGCCGTAGGGCAGTCCGGTGCGGATCAGCCGACGCCGCCGCATGTTGGTGATCGTGTCGCGCGGGTTGACGCGCCGGATGTGCGCGCCGATGGGGCAGGCCAGCCCTCGTGGGTCCATCTGGCCGTAGTCGAAGTTGTTGCTGCGCTGCGGGTCGGCGACCAGGCCCGGGTCGTCGTGGCGCGGCGCCAGCACCAGGGGGGCACCGCTGCGCCAGCGGCCCATCAACTTGGCGGCCAGGAGTTCCTGCTCATCGCGCGTGGGAGCGTTTTGCCGCAGGAATTGCCGGAAGGCGGCGACATCCTGGTAGAGCCGCCGGTAGGCGAGAAAGCTGCCGTTGCGGGTGAGCCACTGCGGCTGGGGAAGGGTTGGAACGGAACCCGTCTCGTCGGGGTAGCCCAGCACGAACTCCCCGGGCTTGGCGGCGGGACCGCTGCCCGGCGGGGGCTCGATGCCGGTGCCCTCGACGCAGACCTGGGTGATCCCGTCCACATAGCCGAAGTGTTCGCGCCACGTTGCCAGGAGGTCGACATCCAGCTCGGACAGGACCCCCACGCCCGGGGACGACGCCAGAAGTGACCGGTGCTCTTCGACCCGCCGTGCGCGTTCAGCGGGATCCTGCGCGAACAATAGCAACAGAGCATGGAGGCCGGGGCTCGCCAAGCCACCGACCCAATGGCCGGGATGGCTCGCCCCATGATCGCCCAGTTCCTGTGCACGCGCTGGCATGCCCGCCCGGAACGCTTCGGGGAAAGTCGCGAGCGAGGCCTCGCCGATGCCGAGTGCGCGCAGCCCGTTGCAGGTGAGCCCCAGAAAGACGTATGACGCAGGAGACCCGCTCGCCGTCGCAGCCGAGCTCACCTCACGGACGACCCGGGAGAGGAAATCCCGTCCCCGGCCGGGGTCACGAAACGTGAGAAAACTGTACCGCCCGCAGAGCATGAGCGCTGGCGTGAGCAGCAACGCCTGAATGTCATCGAGTTCGAGCACTGATCGCCTTTCATAAAACGACAGCTCGCTGATCCGCCTGCTCCGGGGCTCACCGTCTTCGGCCGCGGGACGGCCGGACGGGAGCATGCACCTCTATATGGGTCTCCCGCCGGCCCGTGGGCTGCAAGCACCTCCGCGGCGGGGTCCCCCGTCCATGCTCACCGCCGGTCCGCGGCACAAGATCCACACGCCGCTCGTCACCGCACGCGCAACGTCCGCCGGGAGGAGGCGCGCGGCCCGGGGGCCGAGGGCCTCCCGTCCCGGCGGCGGCGGGAGCCAGGGATGCCCCACGTCCCGGCGCGGGACGTCGCACCCGCCGTCGTTCACTGGAAGTCCTCCAGCACGGCCTCCATGTTGCGGCGGATGCGGACCGATTTGTCGATCTCCTTGGTGGTGACTCCCGCGTAGGCGCAGTACACGCCGAGGTCCTTGACCCTGTGGGAATTCCAGAACTTCATGAACCCCTCACGATCACCGGGGCCCGGCCAGTCTTCGCAGTAGCGGAAAGCTAGGTCGAATAGCGCCCCGTTGCCGCTGAGGGTGAAGAAGTCGTCGAGATAGGCTTGCCCGTCACCGTCGAAGTGACTGGCGAAGAGAAAGCGGTCCCCGTCGATGATCGCTGCGCGTGCGAAATGCACCGTGCCGACCTGATTGAACATCTGGCTGAGTGCTGAGTTGGGATCCGCCAATGCCTCTAGTTCCGCTCCCACCTCCGCACGAAGCGCGTCCACCTGCCCCGGCTTGATCTGAACGATCAGAAGCCAGGAATCCGAAGCCGGCATCGAGGTCTCGGCCGGCGCGGTGTCCGTTTGTGGTGTGCTCATGTCTCCTCCTAGTCAGCCTTGTCGCTTGCCTTGCTGCGCTGGCAGGTGCAGGTTAGGTGCCGTGGCAGTGTTTCCATTTGCGTCCGCTGGTGCAGGGGCAGGGGTCGTTGCGGCCCCGCCGGGCGTCTTGTCTGGCGTAGCTCGTCATGAGTTCGGCAGGTGCCCGGCCCGCGCGTAGCAGCCCGGCCATGGTCTTCATTGGCGCCTGAACATGCTGGAAGAACGCTTTGTAGCCGGGGCAGAGGTAGTGCTGCCCTTGTTCGCCGTAAGGGGAGGTGGCGAACCGGTCCTTGGGACAGCCCCCATTGCAGGCAAACCGGACGTCACAGTCCCGGCAGTACCGGGTCAGGGTGTCGTGCTTGTCCTGGCCGAACTTGCGCTGGGCGGGTGAAGTGATCAGCTCCAGCATGTGCCTGTCGCCAATATTGCCCAGCAGGTAGCCGGGTTCGACGTAGTGGTCGCAGGAGTAGAGGTCCCCCGTGTGCTCGAGGGCGAGCTGGGTTCCGCAGGTCTTGGCGTGCACGCACATCCCGCCGGGCTCGCCGTACCATCTGGCCAGCGCGGTGTCGAACATCTGCACGTAAACGGTGCCGATGTCGCGGCGGACCCACTCCTCGAACACGTCGATCAGGAACCTGCCGTACTGGGCCGGGCCGACCGAGCGGTGGGTGACCAGGGTCCCGTCCTGGGTGTAAAGCGGGCGGCCCTGGACGCCGTGACCCCAGCCAGTGTCGGCGACCGGCAGGGTGTCGGGGGTGGCGCGTTCGATGATCGGGATGAACTGGATGAACGCGGCGCCGAGGTCGTCGCGCAGGAACCGGTAGACCTGGCGGCCGTGGCCGCCGTTGATCGCGTGGATGGTGGTCAGCACGTTCCAGTCCACGCCGTGCTGCTTGAGCACATCCAGGCCGCGGATGACCCGGTCGAAGGTGGGCTTGCCGCCTTTGTCCACCCGGTAGGCGTCGTGCATCCCGGCCGGGCCGTCGATGGAGATCCCGGCCAGGAACTCGTTCTCTTTGAGGAACTCGCCCCACTCGTCGGTCAGCAGGGTGCCGTTGGTCTGGATCGTGTTGAGGACCCGCTGGCCGGGCTTCGCGTACGCGTGTTCCAGGTCGATGGCGCGGCGGAAGAAGTCCAGGCCCATCATCGTCGGCTCGCCGCCCTGCCAGGCGACGACGACCTCGCTGGCCCGCGGGTGCGCCTCCAGCAACTGCCGGATATAGGTTTCCTGCAGCTCTTCGGCCATCCGGAACCGGGACCCCGGGTACAGCAATTCCTTGGATAGGAAGAAGCAGTACTCGCAGTCCAGGTTGCACACCGCGCCCGTCGGCTTGGCCATCACATGGAACGCCAGCGGCACATGTGACACCGTCAGCACCGGGCCGTCGGTCTCAGACATGCCGTTTAGCGGGCCGACAACGCCGGGGGTTGCGGGCTGCACCATCATCATCACCACCACCGGGGAAGCGGCATCGGGACGTCCGGGTTTGTGCGGCATCGCCCGGGGCGCGGACGCGGCTGGGTCTGGTTTGCTATTTCGGGGTCACGTACTTGACGTGGACCCGCTCGATGGTGCCGTTGAACTCGAACGGTGCCTTGTCGTAGTAGTCGAGCGAGACAGGCGATCCGAGCGCGACGCCGATATCGAGGCACTCGTTGGCGGAGAACGCTATCGGGCAGGTGACGGGTGCCGTCCCGCCGGCGACCGGTTCGCCGTTCACTGTCATCGTCACGTTGAGCGGACCGCGCGGCATGAAATCAGGATGGTTCGTCTCGATCTCGATCTTTACTTTGCCGGTCGGCAGCTGTGTCTGCGCACGAATTTTTGTCCGTCGGATCTCGAACAAGTTGTATTCGTAGCAGAGGATGCCGTTCTCGACGAAGCACGTGACGCCGCCGGGGAACCCGCCCAGCTTGTAGAGCACGCCGTTGGCCTGCTCGGGGATGACCGCGTCGATGGTGACTACGTTTGGTCTGCTGCCCAAGGCGGGGGCGGAGAACTCGGGCACGCGGACGGTGTCGCCGAAGAAGGTCCACTCCGAGTACGGAGAAGCGGGGCGCAGCTCGGGGTGGAACAAGGGGATAAAGAGCGCACCGCCGATCGGGAACGCGCCGTTCTTCGTAATTTCGATGAGGAAGAGCTCCTTCATCCGGGCCAGCTTTTCTGGCATCTCCGCGGCGAGGTCGTTGGCCTGGCTCCAGTCTTCTTCCAGGTTGTAGAGCTCCCACGTGTCCTTATCCGGGGTCCACTCGAGGATCCCGGGGGGCAGGCCTCGCACCCACGGAACTCGCGGGCCGAAGGTCGACGCCATCCACCCCTTGTGGTAGATGCCGCGGCAACCCAGGATTTCGAAGTACTGAGTTTCGAGCCGGCCCTCGGCTGTGGGGTCGTCGAACGCGTACGCGAAGCTCACTCCGTCGAGTGAGTCTTGCTGGACGCCGTTCACCACCAGCGGTGGCGTGATGCCGAGGATCTCATAGATCGTCGGGACGACGTCGTTGCAGTGATGGAACTGCGGCCGTGGCGTGGGGTCGGGCGTGATCCGCGCCGGCCATCGGATCGCCATCGGGTTGCGAGTGCCGCCGAAGTACCCGGCCAGGATCATGGTGCCCTTGTACGGGGTGCTGCCGGCCCAGGCCCAGCCCGAATGGTAGATGGGGTCGCTCTTGGGGCCGCCGAGAACATCAAGACCGCCGAGTTCCTCCAGCGCCTGCAGCTGCTGTTCGATAGTGGTGACGATGCCGTTGTGGGCCACCAACTCGCTGATGGTGCCTTCCTGGCCTTGGGCCGAGGTGCCGTTGTCGCCCCAGAAGTAAAAGATCAGCGTGTTGTCGCCGTACCCGAGCGCGTCGATCTCGTCGACGATCCGCCCGGCTTGAACGTCGGCGTGTTCGCCGTAAGCGGCACACACTTCCATCAGCCGGCTCTGGAACGGCCGCTCGCTCTCGGGGATGCTCTCCCAAGACGCCATCAACTCGTGTCGCGGGGTGAGCTGCGTTTCGGGAGGGATCCAGCCTTTCTCCTTGGCCCGTTCGAACACGCGCTCCCGGTAGGCGTCCCATCCGTCGTCGAACTTGCCCCGGTACTTGTCGATGTACTCCTTGGGCGCGTGATGCGGGCCGTGGATGGCGCCGCTCGCCCAGTACATGAAGAACGGCTTGTCCGGGGCCAGGGACTTGTGCTTGTGCAGCCACCCGATGGCGTCGTCGGCCAGATCCTCGTTCAGGTGGTAACCCTCGCCGGGGGTCTTCGGCGGCGGCACGAACGTCGTGTTCCGAACCAGATTCGGCTCGAACTGCGAGGACTCGCCCGCAAGAAACCCGTAGAAGTACTCGAACCCCGAATTCGTCGGCCAGTACTCGAACGGGCCGGTCGGACCCGCCTCGATGGCCGGGGTGTTGTGCCACTTGCCCCACCCAGCTGTGGCGTAGCCGTAATCCTTGAGCACTTCTGGACCCAGTGCACAGCTCTTCGGAATGCGCCCCGAAAACGCGTCCCAATCGTTGGAGAACTCCGTGATCACCCCGGTGCACACCTTGTGATGATTGCGCCCGGTCAACAACGATGCCCGAGTCGGGGAGCACAACGCCGTGGTGTGGAACCGGTTGAATCCGATCCCCTCGCCGAGGACGCGATCCAATGTCGGCGTGTTGATCTCGCCGCCGAACGTCGACGGCTGGCCCGGGCCCGCGTCGTCCATCAAGATGATCAGAATGTTCGGGGCATCGGCTGGAAGCCGGCGCGGCGTCACACGCTGCTTGTAGACCGACTCCTGCATCGTCAGGCGGGCCTTACCAGCCATCGGTGTCGGCGGGAACGGAAGCGAGTCCTGCTTCTCCAGCCGGCCACCTGAATCTGTCATGCGACTCTCCCTCCTCGGGACGCTCACCACCGAGCACACGATGAGGTCAGGTCTACCAACACCACGTCTGCTAGCCATCGCCCTGATTGGGCTATACCGGGCCCGTGAGGACTTCGCGGGTTATCTGCCGCATTCCCGTGAGGTCCTCGCCCACGCAGCTCTTCTGGTCGAGGACGTACAGGAGGCCGAGTGACGGGAGGATCATGACGGCGCCGATGACGAAGACCACGAGGATCGCCGTGAGCGTCGGGTCAGGGATGGCAGCCTGGAGGACGGTGAGGCTCGCCGGCAGGGACCAGCCCGAGGGGTATACGTGGGGTGAGCGGCTTTAACGGCGCGCAGAGCCCGCCGCGCACCGTCCGGCGCATGAGCAGCGGGGTGCCGTCCAGCGCGCGGCGATCAAGAACACAACGAGCAGGGCCGCGAGGCAGGCGGCGATGTTGTCGGTGCGCGGCCGCGATGGGTTGCCGTCCAGGCCTAGCCTGCGGGTAAGCCGTGTCGCCGTCATGACTGCGCTGTGCTAGGCGGCTTCGAGGTTGGCGCGGCTGCCGTAGGCGCACAGCCCCCACAGGGCAACGACGTCCATGGCGATGATGGTCAGCGACCAGAACGGGTAGGCGGGAATGAAGAACATCTGGTCGATGGCATTCAGGCCGATCACCACCACCGCGAACCAGCGGGCCAGCTGGTTGCCCGCCAGCACCCCGGCCGCCGCCAGCAGCTGGAGGACACCGATGATGAGGGTGATCCAGCCCCAGGCGCGCAAGTTAGCGAACACGTAGTGCGCGTGGGTGGTGAATACGTGCGAGTTGGCGATCGCGGCGATGCCGTAGATCACGTTGAAGCAGCCGATCACCACCAGCAGGATGGACGCGAACAAGACCATGCCGTAGCCGCGGCCTTCCTCGTAGGTAGTGGCCTCGCCGACGGTCGGCGTGGTTGTTGGCGGCATCATGATGACCTCCCTATGCCGGAATCTCCGGAACCCTTGACTCCAGGTCCCTTTCTCACCTACGCCATCGATCCCACCCCTGCCAGGACCGCAGCGGCATCCCCCCAAGGGGATGAAACACAAGGCTGCCCTCTCACCTGGGCATTGGCATCAGGAGCAACTCGGAATGACAGGAGTACCGGGAGTTGCCTGGGGTCCTGGGGATTACTTGAACGACCGAGGCCGACGTCATGCCATTGGGGGGATGATCGCTTCGCCGCGCGGCGCATGATGATGGCGTTCAGAAGCGCACGGGAAAGACGGGGCCACCGGCTGGCGTCCTACTCGTTCCGGCTGGACCGGGCAGGGCGAGCTTGTGGACTGCTGCCCGGGGGCGCCCAGATCGGTGGAGGAGGTGGGCCGGATGGCTGTGAAACAGATCGCGCATCCGAGCATCGACGAACGCACAGCCGAGGGCAAGGGGGCTCGCACCCGGACGCCTCCGTCGAGCCACTCGGGGTGGCACCCGGCGGCGGACCGCCCGGATCCGGTGGCGCTGCTGGAGGAACAGAACGTTACCCGTGAGCCTGACCTGGTGCCCGTGCGTCATGGCCGGATGATGGTCTCGCCGTTCACCTTCTACCGGGGCGCGGCCAAGATCATGGCCGCGGATTTGAAGGACACCCCGGTCGCTGGGCTTGGCGTCCAGTTGTGCGGCGACGCTCACCTGTCGAACTTCGGCGTGTTCGCCTCGCCGGAGCGGCGGCTGCTGTTCGACCTGAACGACTTCGACGAGACGCTGCCCGGGCCGTTCGAGTTCGACGTGAAGCGGATGGCGGCGAGCTTCACGATCGCGGCCCGCAACAACGGGTTCGCCAAGGCGGACACGCGCGCCGCACGCTCGCGTCGGTGACTGGCGTACCGGGAGGCGATGGCCGGGTTCGCGCAGATGGGAACGATGGACGTCTGGTACGCCTGCCTGGACGAGGACGAGGTCATGGCCGCGATCCGCGGCGCGGTTGCCGAGACGAGCGAACGCGAAGAAGAAGGGGAAGAAGAGGAAGGAGGAAGCGAAGCAAGCGAAGACGGCGCCAAGCGAGCAGAGCAGATCCGCCGAGAAGGCTCACACGCGCGACAGCCTGCAGGCCCTGTCTAAGCTCGGCGAACTGGTCGACGGTACCAGTACCGGATCGTCAGCCAGCCGCCGGTCGTTGTCCCGGCCCGGGACCTGGCCGCCACCTACGGCCTGTCCCCTGATGAGGTCATGCCGGTCATCCACGAGCAGTTCCGCGCCTACCGGGCCACCTTGCAAGCTGACCGGCGGCACCTGCTGGAGCGTTTCGAGATCGTGGACGCGGCCCGGAAGGTTGTCGGCGTCGGCAGCGTCGGCACCCGGGCGTTCATCGTGCTGCTTCAAGGCCGCGACGAGCACGACCCCTTGTTCCTGCAGATAAAAGAGGCAACCGCCTCGGTGCTGGAGGCCTACCTGCCTAAAAGCCGGTACCGGCAGCACGGCGAGCGGGTGGTGCACGGACAGCGGATGATGCAGGCCGCGAGCGACATCTATCTCGGCTGGACCAAGGGACTGGATGTGCGCCGCCACTTCTACTGGCGGCAGCTGCGCGACATGAAGGGCTCGGTGCTGGTCGAAGCGATGACACCACTCGCGCTGACCTTCTATGCGGGCATCTGCGGCTGGACGCTGGCCCGTGCCCACGCCCGGTCCGGGGACCCGGTCGCCATCGCCGGATACTTAGGCAGCAGCGACGCGTTTGACCGGTCGATCACCAACTTCTCCGAGCGCTACGCCAACCAGAACGAGCAGGATTACCAGGAGTTCGTCAAAGCAGCCCGGTCGGGGCGCCTGGATGCGATCGAGGGCGTCTAAGGATCGGAGGCCGATGATGGCTGACCACCGATGAACGCCGAGTTCTTCGCACTGGCGTTCACCGCGGCACTGATACTCCACCGCGACTCCGGTCAGAGGCCACCAAGGCAGCGCTCAAGAACGCCCAGGAGTGGCTGCGGGGCCATACCTTGCAGCTCATGGCCGGCATCGCCCTGGTCCCTGGGCGCCTACCTGACGGTCAGCGCCTTGGTGCACCTGACCTGACCATAACGGCAGCGCAGGCACCATCGGGTTGCTGGCCGCCACTGGGCCCTCGTCCTCGCGCACGCTCCTCGTTGGGAACCGATCCCGAGTGGTTGGAGGCCAGTTGCCGGATTCCGTGGAAGAAGGAGGGACCGGGGCAAGTGCCCGGTCCGCAGGGGTGAGTCCGTTGGGGCGTTCCTTCGTGTTGGCAGACAGCTACGCACTGGTGCTGTTGCTCGTCGTGGTGACGTATGTCATGTCGGTCTCGGTGACCCAGGCGTGGGCGGCCTCGATCGTGCTCACCGTTCAGCTGGCGACGGTCTGGCTGACACTGCGGACGTCGCACGCGCGCCGCGCGGTGCGGCTCGTCGCGGATGTGGTCCTTTGCCTGGCCGGGGTCGTCGCGGTGGTGAGCTTTTTCGCGCACAACTCGGGTGGTCAGCTGGGCGGGGTCTTCGCTGTCTGCTGCCTGCTTTACTTCATCGCGCCATTCTCCATCCTCCGCCATCTGGTGCTCCGGCGAGGGGTCGACCGCGAGACGCTGCTTGGCGCGGTCGCTGCCTATCTGCTCATCGGCATGTTCTTCGCCTTTGCCTACAAGGCGGCCGGCGAGTTCGGAAGCGTGCCGTTCTTCGGGTCGGCGGGGAGTGGCTCGCTCAGCCAGGACCTGTTCTTCAGCTTCGTGACGATGACCACCGTCGGGTACGGGAATCTGGTACCTGCCGCCAACCCCGGGCAGACGTTCGCCGTTATTGAAGCGGTGACCGGGCAACTGTTCCTGGTCGTGGCCGTAGGGAAGATCATCAACAGCTTGACGCCCGGGAGCGGGCAGCGGTCTGATTCTTAACGGCACCCGCGAGCGTTATCCGGCGAGCGCGTTTAGCGCCTGCTTCCAGGAAATGACAAAGCGTCAGCCGGTTCCCGCGCCCAGCCGTTTGCGCGCTGGCCAGCCCGTGACTACTTACCGTCTGAACGGTGCGCTGGAGCGCCCGTCTCCGCCACGGCCGTGGCGCTGTCGTTCCCGGTGCTGGGCGGGTGTCGCGCAGTGTGGTGGCCTTCGGGAACGGGAGCCGGTGCGATCCTCGCCGCGGTGACGTGCGCCACCACCACCGCCACGATCACCAGCGGCATGAGCGAGATCGCCAGCCGAGGCCAGCAGCAAGCTGGCCAGCAGGACGGAGGTCAGCGGGAGCGTGAGCATCACCACGGACATCGCGCCGATGCCCATGGCCACGCCTGCGTCGAGGGGCAGCCCCGGCAGGTGGGACAGGGCGATGCCGCCGGCGGCGCCGATGAACATCGCCGGGAAGACCGGGCCGCCGCGGAAGCTGCTCAGCGACACCCCGTAGGCCAGCCCCTTGCACACCATCAGCAGCAGCAGTGCCCCGACGGTGTAGCTGGCGCTGTGCTGGATCAGCGGGCCGAGCGCGTACTGCCCGGAGAACAGCACATCGTTGGAGGACTTGCCGGTGGCCTTCGGCGTAGCCGACGGCCAGCCCGGCCACGGCCAGCCCGGCCAGCGGGACGGCCAGCAGCGTCCACCGCTCGGCGTAGGGCTGCAGCAGCCGTCCCAGCCATCCCAGCGCGGAGCCGGCCAGGGCGGCGGCCACGCCGATGGCCACCGCCCAGCCGAACTCGGCCAGGGTGGGCGTGCCGAAGTGCGGGATCCCGGGAATCGCCAGGGAGAACGTGCCCAGCCCGGTCAGGTTGTCCAGGCCGACGAAGATGAGCGTGCCGATGCCCGCCGCGAGCAGCCCTGGCAGCAGCACCACGCCCGAGCATGGGGCCGCCCAGCCCGGACGCCTCCATCAGCAGGAAGGCGCCAAGACAGGGGGTTCCCAAGCAGGGTGCTGATGGCGGCGAAGCTTCCCGAGGCGGCGAGCACCGCCGCGGCCTGGGCCGGCACATCCCGCCGGGACAGGCGCACCGCCAGCAGGGCCAGGCCGCCGCCGGCGAGGATCAGCGGCATCTCCGGCCCGAGCGACCGCGCCGAAGACCAGGGTGGCCAGCGCCGCCAGGAGAATCCCGGGAAGCTGCCCCGGAGCCGGCGGCCCATGCATCGTAAAGCCGCCAGCCGGTGACGGCCCGCCCCGGCCGGGCAGGTATCTGATGGCCAGCCCGGCAATAATGCCTCCTGCCGCCAGGACCGGCAGCGGCCACCAGATCGGCTCGGTGGCGAAACCCAGCCCGTGCGGAAGGTGGGTGAAGATCTCTTTCTGCAGGTAGCTGACCAGCGCCAGAAAGCCATACGCGGCCGCGGAGACCGGCACCCCCAGGATCGCGGCGAGGGCCTAGCAGCCTCAGGTAGTCCCGGCTGCGCAGCAAGGCAAGCGGATCCGCAGGCATCGTCATAGCAAGCCTCCGAGAGCATGCGGCTGTGCACGGGCAGCGCCTAGATCATGAAGATGTCGACCGAGAAGATCGGGAGCGCCCAGACCGAACAGCAGGGGATGACCATGGAGTCCACCCGTTCGCGAATTTTCCTGCTCCTGCGCGCGCCGTTGACGGGCGGATGTCACCGGTTGCGTGCTGTTACTGATCATCTGGTTCCTCCAACGCGGCTATGACGTCATACCCGAGTGCGGTCGCCACGTCGGGAGCGGCGCAGACGACCCGGCCGAGCCCGGTCACGGGGGCGATCGCCAGCAGCACGGCGGCGATCTCGTCCTCCGTCGCGCCTGCCGCGAGCGCCCGGCCGGCGCTCCATTCCAGGCTGATCGCTGGCGACCCGATGGCCACCGATGCCGCTAGCTGAAGCAAGGCCGCGGTCTTGGGTTCCAGGGCCGGGGTCCTGGCCAGGTCAAGCCCGAGACCCGCCTGGTCTTCGACGAAGCCTTCGTCGATCATCGCCAGCCTTCGCAAAGTCTCCTGATATCTCACCGTCTGGCCCATGAGACCCCCTTGCCATCGAGCACCCATTCCACCTCGGACCAGGGTGAGTTCCATCGCCCCGATGGCATTAAAACTAGGTCGATATCCCTCCAGGAGCCCCGGCTCACGGGACCGCGTGATGGCCCGCATGCCCTGCCTAATCAGCCGCTGACGGTTAGAAGATGATGACCACCGGGCAGGAAGCGTCCCAGGCCACTTGGCTGCTCACCGAGCCCAGTCCCCGCTGCCCGAGGCCGCCACTGCCACGCGAGCCCACGACCAGCAGGTCGGCGGCGTGCCCGGCGCCTATGAGCTGCAGCAGCTGGCGAGCCGGGGATCACCTGGACGGTGACCGGCGGCGCCGGCCCGGGCAGGCTGCCGACCGCTTGGTCCACCAGCGCCTGCACCCCTTCGCCCACCTGGTCCTGGTTCATGTCGCCTCCGGTGCAGGTGACCGCTCTTTTGTGGCGCACGCTGAGGACGATGAGGGGGCCGTGCCGCACCACAGCCTCGTTCAGAGCCCACTGGAGGGCCCGCCGTGAATGCGGCGAGCCGTCCACCCCGACGATGATTCCCAGCATCTTGGCTCCAGTCCTCGTATCCACCTGGGCCATCTCGATCGCACCGCGCCTGGCAGGAACTGGCATCGCCCCAATGGGATGAAAGGGAAAGGGGCGGCCGACCTATTACCTGTCGAGGAGCGCCAGCTCACGAGCCCGGCCGACTGCCTGACTGCGTGAGGAGGCCCCTAGCTTCCGGTAGATGGATATCGCCTGGGCCTTGACGGTGTGGCGTGAGAGGAACATTTGCTCGGCGATCTCCGGGACCGACATGTGGGTGGCGAGCATCGGCAGCAGGCGTAGCTCGGCGGCGGTCAGCGCCGACGCTCCAGGGGCGGGCGAAGCCCGGGCGCGGGAAAGCTCCGCCCGCAGTTCCTCGGCCTGCCGGACAAAGACACCGAGGCCGGGGCGCCGGACGAGGATTTCGTCGATCTCCCGCAGCAGGGTGCGGACCGCGGCGAAATCGGACAGCGCGAGGTAGCACCGCGCAAGCTCGATCCTCGCCTGTACGGCGAGATGCGGCAGCGCATAGGTCAGGCCGGGGCGAAGGCGCTGCGCCCGGGTCAGTTCCACCTCGGCGCGCGGCCGGTCGGCCTGGTGCAGCGCCATCCGCGCGGCCGCGGCGTGCATGATGGCGACCGGGGGATTGTCCTCCAACTTGGCCTCACGGGCCACGGTCCTGGCCTCGGACAGGTGCCGTTCGCCCTGGTCCCAGGCGCCTCTGGTAATCGCCAGCAACGACCGCTCGGCCAGCGCGACGCAAGGACCGAACGTTACCCCGGCGGCCCGGCCCTCAGCGACCACGTCCCCGAAGAGGACATCGGCCCGGTCCAGATCACCGGCCATCAGGTGCGCGACGGCCAGGTACATGCTGGATGTGAGTCGCCAGAAGCTGCCAGGGGCCATGGTCGTGGCCGCGAGTTCCGCGTCGGCTCGCATCTGCTCCACCCCGCCGCGGCACAGCAGCGCCCGCAGCAGCGCGAGCCACGGCTCGATCGACAGGCTCCCGTCCGGCAGGCTCGTGACGGGCGTTCCCCGCCCGGCGACGTCGGCCCATCGTTCGGCCTGGGCCGGCTTCCCGGCCAAGGCGGAGAACAACGCCGCCAGGACGGCGATCGCCGGGTAGCTTTCCATGGCCGCATGGTCTTCCAGCCACCCGAGCCACCGCCCTACCGTCGCGACCCTGCCCCGCTGGTAGGTGACAAACGCCAAAGCGCCAGCCAGGCGAGCCGCCGAATCCACCTCACCCGCCCTCATCCAGTACTCCAGTGCCCCCTCGGGCTCGCCGTTGCGCTCATACCATTGCGCAGCTCGCCGTTGAAGGATGGGCATCAGGTCAGGATCGTGGCGGTGCAGCTCAGCCAGCAGCATGTCGCGGAACAGGTGGTGGTAGCGATACCACTCCCCGCGCCGGTCCAGCGGCACCAGCAGCAGGTTCGACCGCTCCAGATCTGCCAGGGCTGTCGCGGACCCGTTCACCTCAAGCACCGCATCGCACAGCGGCCCGCACATGCGCTCCAGGACCGCGGTCCGGGTAAGGAACGCGCGGCGCCGCCGAGAGATCCGCGCCAGGAACTCCGACTGCAGGTATTCGCTCACCAGCCGGTCGCCGCCGCCGAAGGAAACCGCTGCGCTCGCGAATGGGCCACCCTCTTTGAGGTACAGCGCCGCGAGGTACAGTCCGGCCGGCCACCCCTCGGTCCGCCGGTGCAGCTCTGCCACGTCCGCCTCGCCCAGGGTGAGGTCCACGTTGCGCAGCAGCGAGGACGCCTCCTCACGAGTGAGCGAAAGGTCGCTCGGCCCGATCTGCAGAATCCTGCCCTCGGCGCGCAGCCGGGCGGTGCGCAGCGGCGGCGGGGCTCGCCCGGCGAACACCAGCCGGGAGCCGCCCGGCACATGATCGGCCAGCACCGACAGCGCGGCCTTGCATTCGGAGTTGCGCAGCTGGTGTACGTCGTCCAAGACGAGCGCCACCGGCGAGGCCATCGAGGAGAAGGCCGACCCGAGCCGCGGGACGACCGAGCCGGGCACCGAGCTGCCGGGCGAAGCGAGCGCATCGAACACCCGCTCGCCGACCGGCTCCACCGCATCGAGCGCCTGCGCGACATAGGTGAGCAGGACCTTGGGATCGTTGTCCGCCTCGTCGACCGACACCCACGCGAAAGCCTGGCCGTTGCGCTCGGCCCACTGAGCCAGGACGGTCGTCTTCCCATAGCCGGCCGGTGCAACCACCGAGACGATCGGACGACGATCGCCCCCCGCGAGCCGTTCGATAAGCGACGAACGGCGTACCGTCCCAGGCCGGAGCAGGGGGTGGTGAAGCTTCGCCGCGATAAGGTCGAACACCCGGCCGCCCGCGCCACGCGGCGGGCCGGTTCGCTGGCGTACCTCGCTGTCGCCCACTACCCCGGTGGTGTCCCCTGGAAATTGTCCCTGCCGCTCCAGGATCGGCCGAGTCTTGAATCAGGTCAAGAGGGGCAAACCAGCCATACTGGCCCCAAACATGGCAAGACGCCGGACCAGGCTGCACGGCGGCTGGGAAATGCCGCCACGTGTCCGCTGATCGGTGCGCCCGGTGAGGGCTGCCGGCTGGGGGGATGGCCGCGTCAGCTGGTGGTTGTCTGGGCTGGACCAGGAGTCGTCAGAGGTGGCTTGGCTCGCCCAATCGGTTCGGTGGGATCAGCCTGGTGAAGAACAGTGCGCCGACGGCGATGAACGCGACAGCCCATAGCAATGTGCTGTCACCCCGGCCGCCACGACATTCACTACAGACACCCCATCACGTCACCGGGATAGATCGCCGAAGAGCCCGGTTCATGCACAATTGGTGGATGGACCAGACATCGATCACCGCGGCGGGTGTGATCGACACCTTCCTGGTGCTGCTGATCGGCGTCGGGCCAAAGCTGGCGCTTGTTCCCTTTGTGGAGATCACCGCTTCGCTTGATGCGGCAACCAAGCGGCGCGTGCAGCGCAAGATGCTGGTCACGGCGGCGACGGTGGCCCTGATACTCATGGTGCTTGGGGAGTTGTTGCGCGCGTTGCTGCACTTCACGGTCGGATCCTTGTCGATCGCGGGTGGCGTGATCTTGTTCGTGCTTGCCGTGGCGATGGTGCTCGGGCAGCCCAGCGGCGGCGGTAACCTCTCTGCGGGGAAAGACCCGATGCAGCTCGCGCAATTCCCGCTGGCCGTGCCCTACCTGCTCAACCCGGTCGGCATCGTTGGCTTGGTGACGATCTCCGCCGAGGCCAACTCGGTCAGTGTTTTCGCCGTGGCGATCGCCATCCTTGCGGTCGTCTTGCTGATAGACGTGGCGGTGTTCCGCTGGGCGAACCGGGTCAGTGCCAAGCTCGACGAAAGCCGCATGCTGGTCACCGAGAAGGTCTTCGGCTTCCTCATCGCCGCGATCGGCGTCCAGCTTGTCCTGGATGGCCTGGCCTCGGTCGGGGTCATCACGCCTACCGCGCACTAACCACACAGGCCGCTATCGGCCACCCCGCCCGAGCCCGCGCGGCCCACACCCACCGCGCTCACCCTCACCCGCCAGACCAGGACCGCTACCAACAGGCGCGCGCACGCCGCGTGCTGGCCTCCGCCTGCCAGGCCGACGGCCAGCCCAGCCAGGCAACCCAGCGCTGGCAGCGCGCCATGGACATTTGCTCCGACCTCGGCGTCCCCGAAGCCCAGATGCACAGCAGGTTCGCGTCAGCGGCGCAGCCCGCCCCAACTGAGCAGATCGAATGAGAAACCATCAAGCTCCGGTGGCCGGGGCGGCAGGGCCAACCGGCAATGCGCGCACTCGCGCGGCCGCCGCGCTGCCGACACGCCTCTTGGGAATGCTTATGAGGGCCGATCCGGGACGGTCATCACCGGTCAGTGCGGCGCGATCCTGCTGCCGCCACGCTACCTTGAAGATCAAGAAGGCCTGACCGCCCCCTGCCGATCAGGCCTCTGAGCTGTACTTACTTGGTAGCGGGGGCAGGATTTGAACCCGCGACCTCTGGGTTATGAGCCAAGCGGCAGTGTTCAACACAGCCCGGCTCCTTGTGCCCTCGCTCGGTGTCACCCGGCAGGACACGGCACGTTCAGTCAGACTGGACGCTTCGGATAGACCGCAGATATATTCGGGTTATGCGAAGTGCCGCGCCTGCGTTGCTGCCTGTCTTCCGGTCACAGCTGCAAGCCGATATCCTCGCCGCGCTGCTGCTAAACCCGGAGCGGGAATACAGCGTGACAGATCTGGCAGAGCGCTTCGATGCCCCCCCGAGCACGGTACATGGCGAGGTGAAGCGTTTGACTGAGGCGGGGTTGCTGAGCCGCCGCCACATCGGCAGGTCAACGATGATCCGGGCGAACACAGACAACCGCCTCGTCGAGCCGCTGGCCGAGTTGCTGTTCCTCTCCTGGGGCCCGCTGCAGGTAGTGGCTGATGAATTCTCAGAATTGGCGGGAGCGGAGCGAGTGCTGATCTTTGGCTCCTGGGCGGCGCGCTACCTCCAGTCGCCCGGACCGCCACCCCATGACCTTGATGTCCTGGTCGTCGGACGACCAGCGCGAGGGACCGTCTACGACGCTGCTGACCGGGCGCAACAACGCCTGGGGATGCCCGTCAACCCAGTGATCCGGACAGGCGATGCGTGGCAGCAAGCGGCTGACCCTCTCGTCCGGCAGATCCAGTCTGGCCCGTTCGTAGTGGTTCTCGTGCCAGACGACAACAGCACCGGCGAAGGGCGCCCAGCGGCCGGGAGTCCTGACGATGAGTAGATGGCCGAGAGGCGAGGCCGAGGTAGAGCAACTCGTCGCTCGGAGGGAACTGGAACTGGTGGCCGGCGCGGGAGCCGACGGCACCCCGCTGCTCGCACAAGCACGAAAGACGGCAGCGACGGCTGCCGGCGTAGTCCTTAACGATGCCTACAGCGCTTACGTCTTGGCCTACGACGCCGCACGGTTCGCCTGCATCGCGCTCATGGCACAGCAGGGCCTGCGCGCTACTGCCAGCGGAGGTCACTACGCCGTAGAGCGCACGGTCCGAGCCCAGTTCGGGGAGGGTTTCCGGCCGTTTGCAGACCTTCGACGGCGCCGCAACGAGCTGGAATATCCTCACATACCCGGAGACGCGGCCACGGCAGACGAAGCAGAACAAGCCGTTGAGGTCGCAGAACGCCTCATTGCCGCGGCTGACCAGTTGCTTGGCCAGCTCTCTTTCTTCGCCCAGCCGCAAAGACCATAAGTGGCTACCACCGCTGCGACGACCGACAATCTCGTCAGCCCAGTCACGGAAAGTGAACGAGTTCCAGACAGCAACCACCACCGCGCCGCGCCGCGCGGCTGATACACGGGTGATCATCTCCGCATATCAGATCGAAAATCTAGTGAGGATCACCCGATATCGACAGATGTGCCTATATATCAGATCGGTTATTCAGTCGTCCAAGTCTCTCCTACCGTAGCTGAGCTGAGAATCTCGGTGAAGGAGGCTTTCGGCCTCCCGGGTTCATCTGCTGGCGCTCCAGCCCCGACCTTGCAGGTGACCCTGCCGCTTGGAATCACATTTCGAGGTTGTCGAACCTATTACTGCGCGAATCCGGGGAGCGGAATTGCATCCAGCTGGCATGTGGCGCTGGCCTTCAGATCCGGAACGGCCACTGCCATTTTTTTCTGTGAACTCTTCCAGCTTTGGAGTGAGCTCCGATGGGCTCAATGCGTACGCGGCGCTCCGCAAGTCGGCTACCAGTTGAGGGGTGCCGGGCTAACAGCACCGACGCTGCTGGCCATGTACCAGATCCCTTCGGCTGCCAGTTATAACTGGTCCCCGTTCCCGCCAGCGCTGGTTAGCAACTCCAAGGCCGCCCGGAGGGAGGCGCTAGGCGCCACCAGCTTGCGCCAGATCGGCGGCGATGCGCGTCGCGATCAAGTCCAAGCCGATCATTTGTCGGCTCGATTTGGCCCCCAGTTGGAGCGTCAGGTGATAAAAGCTGTCACCCGGATTGAGACGAGCAGTCCAGGCAGTTCGACGCCGAGCTTGGCGACGTAGCGGGTCGGCGGCCCGGATGGGAACCACCGCGCGTATTCCTCGTTCAGGTCGGCGAAGTCGGCGGGGTTGGTGAGCAGTATTCCCACCTCGATGACGTCGTCCAGGCTGGCGCCGCCGGCCTGGAGAATGGCCTCGCAATTCGTCAGCGCCTGTCGTGTCTGATCTTGGATCGTGTCTCCGGCAAGGCTACCGGTGCTCGGGTCGATGCCGACGATGCCCGAGACAAGTACGTGCGGTCCGGCCTTGACTGCCTGGCTGTAGAGCGGCGAACTCGGCGCGTTCGCGGTCGTGATGATCTGCCGTGGCATGACGGTTCTCCCTGTTTCTGCCCGGATCAATGCGCGCCATGGCAGGATCGCAGGTTGCGCTACCCAGCGCGCTGATTTGTCGTGCGCAACGCGAACTCGATTGCTGGTCACTGCAGTCAGCCGGCCCGCTACGGAGCCTGCTTCGCCGAGCGCGGGCCACGGCGTGGGCAGCCGGTAGCTGGCCGTGACTACATTCGGCCGGGCCAGCGACACCCGCGAGGCGATCGCGCGGGTCCGGGCGATCCACCAGCGCATCACCGGGACCGCGCCGGACGGCCGACCCTACGCAGCCTCGGATCCGCATCTTTGACCTGGGTTCATATTGCCGAAGCCGACAGCTTCCTGCGGGCACATGCCCGCTTCGGTGCCCGCCCGCTGGACCAGGCCGGGCGCGACGGTTACGTCGCCGACATGGCCCGGATCGGCGCTGCGCTCGGCGTGCCCGACCCGCCGTGCCGAAGCCGAACTGTCCGCCCGCATCAATGACTACTGTGCCGAACTGGCCGGAACCGCCCAAGCCCGCGAGGCCGCCCGGTTCCTGCTGCTCACCCCGCCGCTGCCCGCCCTCGCCCGGCCGCCTTACACCGTGCTGGCCGCCGCCGCGGTGTCGCTGCTGCCCGGATGGGGCCGCCGGCCGCTTCGCCTGCCCCGCCTGCCAGTGACCGAAGCCACCCTCGTCCGCCTAGCAGGCCACGCCCTGGTTCATGCCATCCGCTGGGCCATCACCTCGCCCGCGCCAGCCGCCCCCAGCTGAGACCACGCCCCCACGGCCGGGCCTGTCCGGGCCGGGCAGTGCCACGTCCGGGGCAGGCCTCACTAATGACCTACGCCTGCCAGCCTTGGATGTCTGCCGATGCCAGTTTCGTCCGTCCACAGCCAGGCAGCACACCCCCGATCCTGCGGACGAACCACGGACGAAGATCAAGAAGGCCTGACCGCCTCCTGGCGATCAGGCCTCTGACCTGGACTTCCTAGTAGCGGGGGCGGGATTTGAACCCGCGACCTCTGGGTTATGAGACACACGACACCCATCTCCCCCGTCCCGCAGCGTCTCTGGTCACCGCCCTGGCCTCAGCGAACATGCGGCAGCAAGTCTCCCGCGATCTTGCGTGTCTCCCCCATCTCACCGCGTTCCGTCCTGTCCAGTTTACAAACCCGTTTACAGATCCGGTTCCCTGGCCTGCAGTGACCCCACCCGCCGCACTCGCACTCCGGCTGATCATCCCGTACCACCGGCGCCTCACTCCGCAGATCCCAGCCGGGGTGGCGCGAGAATTAGCAAAGTCCTCGCCGTGACGGGCCACGCCGAATCACGGGGGCGAGCGCGCGGACTGGCTGGTCACCGAAGGGTCGGTATTGCGATGGCACCGGGCCTGGCGGGACGGCGGGGCCGGGATATTGCGGTGCAAAGTGTTAAGGCACCGAGTAGCGTGCGAGCAGCGGGATGAGCACCTGTGCGGCGGGGCTGCCCCAGCCGGTAACCGGATCCCAGCCGGGTGTCGCTTGGTAGCCAGTGATCGTCGTGGGCGGGAACTGCACGGTGTTGTTTCCCCTGGTGACGTCGTGGAAGGCCTGGTGGTAGCGGGGGCCGCGGGCGATCTGGTAGATGGCCGGGTTGACAAGACCCAGGTGCCGCCCGGCGTACTGGTCGGCCAGGGCGATCAGCGCGGCCCAGATCGGGGTGCTGGCGCTGGTACCGCCACTGCCGCGGATCATGGTTCTGCCGTGGGCGCTGAGGACGATGGCCATGCCGGTGTGTCCGCTGGCGTCGGCCGACACGTCGGGCACGCCCCGGGCGGCCCGGATGCCGGGGACGCCGTCCTGGTAGCCGGGACGGGGGAACAGGCGGCTGAACCCGCCACCGGACGCCTGGAAGGCCGATCCGGGGCCGCCGTAGGGCAGGCCCCAGGCGGTCTCGCCCTGCCAGGCGCCGGTGGTGTGGCTGGCGGCCAGGCTGGTGCCGCCGGCGCCGAGCACAAGCGGGTCGGAGGCCAGCAGGTTGACCTCCTTGACCCGGGTAAACGTGCCGGTGCCGGTCAGCGCTCCGTAGACATCGCACGGTTCGGCCACAGCTCCGATGTCGCCCGAGGCGGCGACCACCGTCACGTGGCGGCTGGCGGCCGTCTGGAGTGCCGCGTTCACGCGGTTGGCCTGCGCGCGGCTCACGCAGTGCTCGCCGCCGATCTGCCCCGCGGCGCTGATCGACATGACGCCGCCTTCCGTGCTGCCAAGACGCAGGGAGGCGACGGCGGCGGCGACCGCGTTGTTGGTGTTGTTCAGGGACGTCGACGGGACCAGGAGGATGACGAGGGTGGCGCCGGGGGCGAGCGCGTGCACCATCTCGGCGTCCAGCACGTCCTCGCCGAAAGCCAGCCAGGGGGAACCGGCGCCGGCGAGCGTGGTGACGACCCGCATCCGCGCGGCCGGCAGGTGGAACAGGCTGTCGAAGGCCGCCATGTCCTGGCGCATGTCGGTGACCTGGGGCGGGTTCAGCCGCGATTCGGCGAGTTCGGGCAGCACCACGGTCTCGCCGCGGCCGTTGATGCCGCGGCCGAGGAGCGGCTTGATGCCGTAGGCCACCTGGAGTTGCTGCGGCGTATAGCAGGTGGTGAGCGAGTTACAGTCGGCGGTCGAGCTGGGCGGCGGGGCGGCCGGCTGGCGGGCTGGTCCGCTGCTGCTGGCTGCGTCTGTCTGGGCCGGGCTGCAGGCCGTGGCGAGCAGGGCTGCCAGCGGCATCGCCGCAGCCAGCAGTCGCAGCCGCCGGACGCGCGGGACAGCCGCGGGAAACTTGATCATTACGTGCTCCTTGCGTTCCTGATGGTGACCCGCCGGTCACGCAAACTTCAGGCTTCCCGACCGGGATGCACGGCTGAGCGGTGTATCGCGGTGCACCTGAATGCAGGTGAGCCCGGTAGTCGGCCCGTTGCTGACGATCCTCGGCGACCGGGCATGCGCACCTCCGGCGGGCACCCCGTCACGACCTGCGCTCTGCGAATTAATCCTGGTTAGCTCCCCCATGCCCGTGTTGTGGCGGCTGCCCGGCAAGCAGTTCTGGTGCTCGGCCGTTCGCCTGAGCAGTAACCCGGGTATGGCTCCGGCCGGCTACTCGAGGGGGCGGCGGCCGATCGCGCTTGGCTCGCGCCCGGCGAGTAGCCAGCCACCGGTCACGGCAATGAGCGGCATACCGGCGAGGATGAGCAGGAGGTTGGCCACCGGGATGCTGGTCAGCGAGGACAGGGTGTCCAGCTGGCTGGTCCGGAAGAAGCCGATCGCTGCGATGTACCCGGCGGCCGTGCCGACGACCGCGCCGATGAGGGCGAGCGCGCCCGCGGTGGTGGCGGAGATGGCCCGGCGGGCTGTGCTGCCAGCTCCGGTAGCGGTGAGCGTGCGCAGGTCGCTGGCGGTCTCGCTGCGCAGCAGTGCCGACGCTCATGGCGAGGATGCCGAGGGCGAGCAGGATGCCGAAGACGGTCGCGACGTCGAGGATGTCGGCGGACGTCGGGATGCTGTTGCGCGTCTCCACGGTCAGCCCGGCCGCCGCCGCGGCGTGCTGGGCAGCGCTGATCTGACCTGCCGTCAGCGAGCCCGGGGCCTGGATGAGCCAGCCGGCCGCGCTGGTCGTCAGGTGGAACTGGCGCACCGCGTGCTCGGTGATCACGGTGTTCGGCGCCGACGTACCGGACGGCAGCGCGCTGACCTCCTGGATCTTCGGATTCGCCAGGCAGTGGCTCGGCGGGCAGGGCGAGTTGGGCCCCGGAGGGCCGAATTTGTAAGCGCCGTACTAGGAGCTGCATCTTCGTCAGGCCCGGCAGGCCGGGCCGCATGGTGAGGATGTCGGCGTCCGGGCTGACCTGCGCGGCGGTGATGCCGTACGCGCGCAGCAGCTGCGGAGTGGCCACGTACACGGTTCCGTACCAGTTTCGCCCGGACGCGGCGCGCTGCAGCGAGGAGTCGGTCGTCTCGAGCTGGACGATGTCCCCGGAGCCGAGCGAGGCCGCGATGACCCGGGCCTCGGCGGCCATCGCTGCAAGCCTGGCGCGGGTCACCTGGGTCGGAACGGCTCGGGTCCCGTTGCGGAGGAAGACACTCGTGCCCGGGGTGGGCCGGGTGCCGCAGCGCGGTCGGCTTCGCCGCGAGCGCGTGCCCTGATGCGTTGCGGGCGGCCCGGCGAACTGAGCGTTGCCTGCCGTGCGGGTAGACGATGAGCTGATTCGAAGCCAGGTTGGGCCCGACGTAGTCGAGGGCGTTGCCGAACCGCGCGGCGGCGATCACGCAGATGATGACCGCGATGAGCACGCTGAGGCTGATTGCCCCGAGCGCCGCCCCCGAGCGCGCCCGGTACCTGGCCAGGTCGCGCAGGGCCAGCCGCACGACTATCGGGGCCCGCCGGGCGGCCCTGGCCAGCAGCGCCAGGCACGTCGGGGCGACCAGCACTACCCCGGCGCACAGCACGATCAGGCCCACGATCAGGGCAAGGTAGAGCGTCGACTTGTTCCCTGTCTCGGCGGCGGCCGACGTCGCCTGCTCACTCGCCAGCCCGATCAGGAAGAACGCGACCACAAGCAGTCCGGCGCCGGCCGGCCCGGCCCAGCGGCGAGCCTGCCGCGGGGCCGGTGGCCGCCCCGCGAGCGCGGCGACGATCGGCACCCGGGCGATCGCCCGGGCGGGCCGAACGAGCCGCCAGGTACGCCGCCAGCACGGCGAGCGCCATCGACACAAAGATCACCAGCCAGGGCAGCTGGAAGGCTCCCATGACGTGGTGAGCGCTGGCTTCGGCGCGCGGGCGGTACGCCAGCCAGGCCGCCAGGCCGAGCGCGAACCCGGCCACCGCGCCGGCAACCCCGGTCGCGAAACCGTTGGCGCTGACCACAAGCCCGACGCTGGCGTCCGTGGCACCCTGCGCGCCGAGCATGCCGATCGAGCGCAGCCGCCGCTGCGCCAGCACCGTGAACCCGCCCACGCCGACCAGGGCGATGAGCAGCATCCCGAGCGTGGCCGCTGCGAGCGAGATGGTCACCGGGTTGAGCACGTTGGTGTTGCCGGCCGACGTCCGCGACACCACGTTCGGGCCTAGCGAGTGGGGATTCACGCCCGGCGCGTCAAACAGCACGGTGACCTGGGTGGGCGCGCTGACCTGGCCGGGCGCAACGAGCGCGAACTCGTCGAGCAGATTCTGCGGGTTGGTCACGATGCCGACCACGCGCCGGGCTGAGCCGCCAGCGCGCCAGGTGTCACCGACGCTGAGGTGCAGTTCCGATGCGAGCCCGCTGGTCAGCGCTACCTGGCCCGTCCCGCTGGGGTAGTGCCCGCTCACCAGCGAGAGCATCGGCTGGCCGAACGCGCCGTGCGGGTTCTGCGCGCGCAGGCTATAGGTGGCGACCGAGCCGGGCACCGGGAACGTCTCGTTCTCGATCACGTCGACCCGGCCGAACCGGTGCGCCAGCGCCGCGATCTCGGCGGTGACGTGCGGGCTCAGCGAAGGGAACGTGGCCATGTCGGTCGCGGTGCCGAAGCCGGCGCCCGCCGGGGGCGGCGTGTTGGTGGCCACCGCCGAGCCGACGAAGGTGGCCGCGACCGCGACGGTGATCAGCGCCAGGATCAGCAGCTGCTGGCGCCACTCGCGGCGCAGCAGCCGCCAGGCCCAGCGGATGACCGCACGCCGCGCGGGAACGCCGCCGTTGCTGGCCACCGCGCGCCGGCGTCTCGCTACCGCTGACGCTCACCGCGGCCGCCCGGGCGTGAGCAGCGGACTCCGGACCCGGTGCCGGGGCAGTCTGGTCGGTGACCCGGCCGTCGCGCAGGAACACCACCCGGTCGGCCCACGAGGCGAGCTGTGCGTCGTGGGTGACCACAACCGCGGCCATCCCGCCGTTCTTGCACGCCTCATGCACCAGGCGCATGACCGCCCCGGCGTTGCCCGAGTCGAGCGCGCCGGAGGGCTCGTCGGCCAGCAGCAGCCGGCGCTCCCGACCACGGCGCGCGGGCGATCGCCACCCGCTGCCGCTCCCCGCCCGACAGCTCGTCTGGGTAACGCCCGGCCTGCTCGGCCAGCCCAAGTTCCTCCAGCGCCGCGAGCCCGGCGGCTCGGGCCTTCCGCGCGGGCCACCCGTCGAGCTCGAGCGGCAGGCTCACGTTCTCCGCGGCGGTCAGCCCGGGCAGCAGGTTGTAATCCTGGAACACATAGCCGATCGTTCGCCGCCGCAGCCGGGCCTTGTCGTTACGTGACATGCCGGACAGCGAGGCACCGCGGACGAGCACGTCGCCTTCGGTCGGCTCTTCCAGGCTGCCCGCGATCGTCAGCAGCGTGCTCTTTCCCGATCCGCTCGGCCCCATCACCGCGACCATCGTGCCCTCGTCCACCGACAGGGTGACCCGGTCCAGGGCGTGCACCTCGGCCGCGCCCTGGCCGTAGACCTTGGACACCCGCCGGAGCTCCAGCATGCTCATCTGCCTGCTCCCACTCTCCGCCGGTGCCTCGGCGGCTGACGACCGGTGTTCCCGCCGACCGCCCACCCCCGGGACGGGGTGACGTTCCAAACCAGGCTCATTGCCGGACCACCACCCTGCGCCGCAGCTTCGGGGTGCCGGACGGCGCCGACTCGGCGGCGGCGCGCTGCACGTGCTCGTCGGCCAGGTCCAGCCACCGGACAACCGCCACGAGCCGGGTCAGCTCGGCGTCGACCACCAGGGCAAAGGACAGGTCGAACTCGGCCGGCTCCTCCTTCACCCGCGTCCACTGCTGCATCAGCTCCACAACTTGGCGGCGATGCGCCTGGATCACCTCATGGGCATCGACGCCCGGCACCCGCACAGCCACCAGCACCTTGGTCACCAGCTCGTCGCGCGGCGGCGGCGCCGGGCCCGGTGGCGTGCGCAGCCACCCGCCAAGCTCGGCCTGGCCCCCGGCGGTAATCCGGAAACTCTTCTGCCGGTCGTCGTCCCCGGCACCGTCCGACTCGACCAGGCCGTCTCGCTCCAGGCGCTGCAGTGTCGTATAGACCTGGCCCACATTCAGCGGCCAGACGTCCCCCGTCGCGGCCTCGTACTCATCCCGCAGCTGCATTCCGTACTTGGCCCCCTCGCTCAACAGTGCGAGCAGCGCATACCGAACGCTCATGCCAGGACAGGTTCTACTTGATGCATACTCAGTATGCTACTGGTATTCACCGGAGTGTCAAACTCGGGACCAACACCCGCAGCAAGGACAACTGCACCCCCCGAACGAGCCCAGCTCAGCCGGTCCGCTGATACTCCGCGAGTGACCGCCAGAGCGCGTGGTTTACCGCCCGATCGCCGCGGGCACGTCTCCCCGCCTGCCCGTTCACGGCGAGGTTGCCTCAGATCGGGCGGCGGGCCAGGCTGCCGGCCTGCCGCCTAATCCAGGCAGAGCAGGCCACAGACAAAGCCGCGCCTCAGGACCTGGCACGGGACAAGCGGGGCGCGCAGATCGCCCAGCTAGGGCGCGAAGCGAACGACCAGGCTAATGATCAAACAGCCGTGCAATTAGGCGGATACTTGCGCGGCGACGTTGGCCAGCGCTAACTACAGAATGTGATTCGGCTCCTGGGGGTGTTGACCTGGGTGCCCGTGCGGCCGGATCTCCGGTCAGAACAGCCCGGCGCGCAGTGCGGTGATGCGGTTGACTGCGGCGTTGAAGGCGGTGGGGTCGAGCTGGCCGTTGCCGAGCGCGGTGGCCAGAGCGGAGGTGGCGGCCTCAGCCTGGGTGACGTCCTGGGCGGAGCACAAGATGAGGTCCATGCCCGCGCCGGCTGCGGTGACGGCCTTTGGGCCGGTGGAGCCGAACGCGTTGAGCGCGCCGGCTTCCAGTGCGTCCGTGACGGTCACGCCGGTGAAGTTGTTACGGCCGCGCAGTTCCTGCCCGATGATCGTGGGGGACAGGCCGGCGGGCAGGTTGGCGTCTAGGGCCGGGTAGATCGCCCAGGACACCATGGCGAGTTTGACCCCGGCGCTGACCGCGGTGGGATAGGGCACCTCGTCGATGGTGTGCAGCTTCGTCAGGGACACGGTCAAGGTGACCGGGCCGGTGTCGGTGTTCTGGGTCTTGGTGGCTGAGCCCAGGCCGGGGAAGTGCTTGGCAGTGGCGGCCACGCCAGTGGCCTGCTGGGCGGTAATGAACGCTTGCCCGCACTCGGAGACGACCGAGGGGTTGTTGCTGTAGGAGCGCTGGTACTGGTCGATGAAGTTGCCGGATTTGTAGTACACGTCGAGGACGGGGGCGAGGTTGACGTTCATGCCGACCCCGGCGAGGTTTTGGCCGGCGCCGGTGCCCGCGCTGGCGGCGGCGGCCACGGGGTTGCTGGAGGCGCCGATCTGTTTCTCGGACACGGTGGGCTGGCCGGGCAGCCGGCGGACCTCGCCGCCTTCCTGGTCGGTCATCAGCAGCAGCGGGACACCGATGGGGCTTTGCGCTTGGGCCTGGCGCAGTTGGGTGATCACCCCGGCGATCTGAGTGTCACTGGAGATGTTCCCGCCGAAGAAGATCACCCCGGCGGTTTGCCCCGCGGTGATGTCGCTGAACAGGCTCTGCGGCGGCGTCAATCCCGAATAGGACGAGATGACCCGCTGGCCGGCCAGTTGCAGGTTGCTCAACGCCGCCGCGGCCCGCGGCCCGATCCGCCGAGCGGGCGTGCGCGGCAGGCCGGCCAGGCCAGCCGCGCCCAGCCCGGCCACTGCGCCAAGCACCACCCGCCGAGTCGGCTGCTGCCCTAGGTACCGGCCACCGGCCATCGGCTCGTTCATTTGAAACTCCTTTACCGATCGCGCGGCGGGCCAGCCCGCGCTATGCCGCCTGGGCTGCATCCGCGAAAGCCGCCTCCCTCAGAGTCAACGCGGAGGCCCTCCGCAGGCAAGGGGCCAACCGCCACACCAATGGCCTGCGTCTGCCAGCCATGGATGCCGGTCGATGCCGATTTCGTCCGTCCGCGGCCAGGCAGTGCACCCCGATCCCGCCAACGAACCGCCAACGGATGATCAAGAAAGCCTGACCACCTCCTGGCGATCAGGCCTCTGACCTGCACTCACTTGGTAGCGGGGGCGGGATTTGAACCGCTGCCGCAATGCAACGGAACTTGCTCACGGAAAGTGAACAAACTCCGGACAGCAATCAGCGTCTGACTGAGCCGATCGCCGAATAGGCGCTGGCCGTGACTTTCAAGTCGCCGGTTCTGCGCGGTCGCATAACGGCCAGTTCGGGCGTTGCCGGGATCGGGCCAGGCGTCGGCTCCCTCCTGAGGGCTTCGCAGCGCTGTGATGGGGCAGGTTGGCTCACCTTTGAGGCGGTGATGGCTTTGCCTTCCCGGCGGGAGCCGTTTCCGCGGTCAGTGCCTGATGGTGATCTGCTGGGCGGCGAGGTTGTTGAGGGGTTTGGGGTCGGGGTTGGCCGAGGCCGCGGCGGCCAGGACGAGGGCGGTGCCAGTTCTGCTGGCCTGCATGGTGATGCGGAACGTTGCCGTGGTGCCGGCGGCCAGCGAGGGCAGGGCCCAGGTGAACACGTTGGCGTGCCGGGCGCAGCCGCTGGTGCACGACAGCTCCGACAGCGCTGGGGGCAGCGCGGCAGCGGCGATGACTTTGGTGGCGGTGGCCGGGCCGACGTTGGCGGCAGTCAGGGTGCAGGTGCCGGTGCCGCCCACGCTCAGGGTGGCCGGGCAGGCCAGGGCGGCGGAGATGTCGGCCTTGGTGGTGGCGGCGGTGATGATGACGGTGAACGGCCCGGCGGTGGCGGTGCCGGCGGTGTTGGTGGCGGTGACGGAGTAGCTGAATGTGGTGGTGCCGGCCGGGGGCGTGCCGGTGACCTGGCCTGTGGTGGAGTTGACTGACAGCCAGCCGGGGGCGCCGGTCAGGGTGTAGGCGGGGGCGGGGGTGCCGGAGGCGGTGAAGGTGTAGTCGTAGGGCTGCCCCGCCTGGGCCGTCAGCGGCGGGCTGTCGATGACGAACGCGGGGGCCTGGTCGACGGTGATGGTAGCGGCGACCTGCGGGGCCGGGGCGTAGTTGGTGTTGCCGGCCTGGCTGGCGTCGATGACGCAGTCGCCGGCGGCGGCGTAGGTCACGGTGGCCCCGGACACCGAGCACACCCCGGCGCCGGAGGCGGGGTCGGTGGTGAAGGTGACCGGGTTACCGGAGCCGCCGCCGGTGGCGGCCAGGGTGGCGGTCTTGCCCACCACTCCGGTGGTGGGGGCGGTGAAGCTGATCACCTGGGCCGCCTGGTTGACGGTGACGGTGCCAGGGACGTAGCTGATCACGTAGTTGGGGTCGGCGGCGCCGGCACAAGTGGCCGGATAGCTGCCGGGCGGGCGGGCCGGGGTTGCGGTGGTCGAGCACGTCGGCGGGGTGGTGAGCGATCCGAGGCCGTCGCCGTTGGCGAACCCGCTGTAAGCCGGGGTGATCGCCGGCGGGGTGCTTCCGTAGGTCATGGTCCCATCGGAGGCGGTGATGGTCAGCGGCGCCGCGGTGACGGTGACGCCGGCGTCGCCGTAGCTGAGAGTGTAGTTGGGGCTGGACAGCCCCGAGCAGCCGGAAATAGTGCCCGGGTACACCCCCGGGCTGGCACCGGGGCCGACCGAGGTGGTGCACCCAGTGAGGGTGCCGGTCACCACCGCGCCGGTGTCCCCGTTGACCAGGCCGGAGTACCCGGTGACGGTGAACGCCGGGGTGCCGCCGTAGGTTTGCGACCCGGCGACCTGCGCGGTCAGCGGCGCCGGGCTGACCGCCAGGCCGGCGTCGGCGTAGCTGATGGCGTAGTTGCCGGCGGACAGCCCCGCACAGCCGGAAATCGTCCCGGAGTGCACCCCCACCCCGGCGCCGGGGCCGACTGTGGTGGTGCACCCGGTCAGGGTGCCGGACACCACCGCCGGGGTGTCCCCGTTGACCAGCCCCTGATACCCGGTCACGGTGAACGCCGGGCTGCCGCCATAAGACTGCGAGCCGACCACGTCGGCGGTCAGCGGCGCCGGGTCCACTGTCTGCCCGCCGGCCAACGTCAGTGGGGTGCCACCGGGCACGAAACTGGCCGAGATCGCCCGGTCGGCGCCCGCCGGCAGCGAGGAGAGAGTGCAGGCAGCGGTATAGACCTCACCGCTGAGCTGGGTCAGGGGCACGCCGGCGCACCCGGGGATCGGGGTGCCCGTCCCGGCGGGGCTGGCGTAGAACGACACGAGACCGCTGCCGTCGCTGGGAGTGATCGCGGCGGTGAAGGTTACTGGCTGCCCGTACACGCTGGGATTGGCCGACGACAACAACTCGCTCCCGAACAGCTGCACTCGCTGCCCGCCGGGCAGGCTGCCGGTGATGGCCGGATAAGTGCTGTCCCCGGAGTACGTCGCGGAAATGGCATGGGTGCCCAGCGGCAGCGACGAGGTGGTGCAGGTGGCGTGGTAGGTGGTACCGGTGACCTGGGTCAGGGACTGGACACCGCACCCGGAGATCGGGGTGGTAGAGCCGTCGGCGTAGAACGCGACGCTGCCGCCGCCGTCGGTGGGGGTGAAGGTGGCGGTGAAGGTCACCGGCTGGCCGAGGTTGCTGAGATCGTCTGAGGAGAAGACCGTCACCGGCACCGTGGGGTAGTCCGATTCGGTGGCGCCCATATCGCAGGCGGTCTCCGCCGGGTCATCCGGGCGGGGGTTGCCGTTCTCATCAGCCGCCGGGCACAGCGACACCGGGACCGCGTCAATGCCCGGGCTGCCCTGCTGTTCGACCAGCTCGAAATTGGGCGCTCCGCCGATGCCGGTGGCATTCTGCAGGTCGCCGGTGCCGGTGAAGCCGCAGCTCGTGCCGGATTCCATGTTGTAGCTGCCATCGGCCGGAGCGCCTTCGCAGGTCCCCTGCACGACGCTTCCCGTGATGTTCCCGCTGAGGCCGACCAGGGTGCGATTGCTCAGAAAGCTGCTGAACGCGATGTTCACCCTGCTGCCGCCGGTAACAGTGCCGATATCCCCAGCAACACCGCCAGAGAAGGAGCTGTTTGTCACGGTGGCGATGGGGCCGCCCCCGAGGGCCACCCCGTAACCTGTATTCTCGAAAAAGGCGCTGCTCGTGATGCTCAGCGTGCCGCCGTTGGCCACGGCACCGAACCCGCCGGTCACGAGTTCGTTCATTATAAAGAGACTGCCGGTGATGCTTGCTGTGCTCCCAGCGGGATTGTTCACCGCCGAGCCCGGGGCAGTGCCGTCGTCTACGTTGCCGCCAAAGGTGCTGTCGGTGATGTTCGCCGTCGCGTCGACGAGGTTCGCCACCCCGACACCACCTATAGCACGGTTCTGTCCAATGGTGCTGCCGGTGATGTTAACCGTTCCGCTCTGGTTCAGGATCGCCCCGCCGACACCCGCCGCTGCATTCCCGGTGAAGGTGCTGTCGGTGATATTGACCGTCCCGCCGTCGTTATTCAGGCCGCCGCCGCTACTGCTGGTATTGCCGCCGGTGATGGTGAGGTCGTTCAGGGTCACGGTGACGCCGCTGGCCACGCTGAGCACGCCCACCTGGCCTTGCCCGTCGAGGGTGACCTGCTGGCCGGTGCCGTCCAGGGTCATGTCGCCGGTGATGTTCAGGGTGCTAGTCAGGCCGATGGTCCCGCTGCAGGTGAAGGTGATGGTGTCGCCGGCGTTGTCGCTGTTGGCCTGGGTGATCGCAGCGTCCAGGTCACTCTCGTCGCAGGTGCTGATGGTGAGGATGGCCGCGGCGCGCGCCGGCTGGGCCAGCGCGGCCACGGCTGCCACCAGCATGACCGGCAGCCCGGCGGCCAGGCTCCCCCGAGCCACGATGCAGGCAAGGCGTCGGCGGGTCATGGTGGTTTCCTTTCCTGCGGTTCTGAGGCCGAGCGGCCAGGCTCTGGTGAATGGTGCGCCCGCCGCCGGGCTGGCTTAGCCGGTGAGCTGGTCGATGAGCAGGCTCATGGGGAAGTAGATGCGCAGCGCGCTGATCTTGTCGCCGGACAGGTCGTAGACGACCGAGTAGGGGACGCGGACCGTCCGCCCGGTGGCCGGGATCCCGGCGAACTCGCCCGTGTGGGTGCCGGCGAAGTCGGCCTCGATCGCGGCCTTTCCCTCGTCGGTGAGCAGGTTCTTCAGTTCCATCCGGGCGTCGAACGCACCCTCGTGGACGTACCGGATCAGCTGCCCGGCGGCCTCCCGCCCGGTGGCGCGCTGGTCGGTGCCTTCGAAGGTGGCTACGACGTCGCCGGTGAAGTAGGCGGGGAAGTCGTCCCGCTTCACCAGGGTGTCGAGGTAGTCCTGCATCACCTGCCGCTCGGTGCCCATGGCGGCTCTCCTTCCGTTCCTTCCCCGGGTCATGGCGGGGGGGTTGGCTGGTTAGCTGGTGTAGGTGATGATGACCGCCGAGTGGGTGCCGGTCTTGTTGGCGGGCTTGGCGGTGATGGTGCCGGTGGCCCTGGTGAACGTGCCGGTGCCCCCGGTGACCCTGCCGTGCGCGTCCGCGCCGTTGTGGGTGAGGGTCAGCGTCCCGTAGAGCAGGCCGCCGTGCTCGGCGTAGGCGATGTCCGCCGTTCCGGTCGTCTTCCCCGTCGCCGTGGCGTACAGCTCGTCGAACCCGATGGCCTTGCCCGCGCTAGTGACGTCGGTGTCTTGCTCGGCCACGGTCGTCTTGGTGTAAACGACAAGCTTCTTCAGCACCGAGACGAACTTCAGCGTGTGCGTGACGGTGTGCGCGCTGGCCGCGGCGGGCAGCACCAGCGCCCCGGTAGTGCCGACAACGATAGCCGCGCCGACCGCGGTGATCGTGGTGCGAATCCTCATGGTTGCCTCCGTGGCGGCCCGGTGTTCCTCGGGTGTGCGGGTTAGACAACGACGAAGGGGTCGCTGTGGCGGATGGAGGCGATCTGGGCGCCGGGGGTGACCAGGGAGGCCACGTATTGCAGGGTGTGGCCGGCGAGTGGGCCGCCGGGGCCGTTGCCGGGGAGGGTGATGGGGAAGGTCTGGGTGCACTGATAGTGCGGGCCGGTGCCCGACAGGGCCCAGCCGTCGGCGGGGTCGAAGGCTTGGTGGAGGGTGCGGGTGGGCCAGGGCTGGGTGACGGTGGTCAGGTCGATGGCGCTGATGGTGAGGGTGTAGGGGGCGCCGGAGGAGCCCAGGGCGCTGCCCGGCGGCGGCGGTGATGACCAGGTCGAAGCCGGGGTTGGCGGGGGCGTTGGGGGCGGTGTCGGCGACCGTGCTGCCGGTTTGCGCGGTGGTCAGGCTGGTCAGCGTGGCGTCGTTGGCGTTCACCGCGGTGGTCTCCGTTCTGTCGGCGGGCCGGGTCCTGGATTGCTGGAAGGCCCGTTGGATGTGCTTCTACTGTTGGCCGCTGCGCGGGGGTGGACCATACGGAATGACCCACGGAACAGCCCACGGAATTGCGCGGCATGTCTGGGTAGTGGGGCCCGCTCGGGCCAGCCCAAGATGCCGTTCGCTGCCGGTCTCGCCCGTCCGCGTCCAAGCGGTGCACCCCGATCCCGCGGACGAACCACGGACAAAGATCAAGAAGGCCTGACCGCCTTTGGCGATCAGGCCTCTGACCTGGACTTACTGGTAGCGGGGGCGGGATTTGAACCCGCGACCTCTGGGTTATGAGACAAACGGCAACCTTCTCCCCCGTCGCGCAGCGTTCCGTTACGTCTCACTTGATCTGGCGAAGGGCCCTCGGCCGTCTCCTACGTTCCGCCGCGTCTCCCCCGTTCCGGGGCGTCTCGTTAGCGCATCCGTTAGCAACAGCAATGCCCTGAACTGCGGTTCGTCTCAGCCGGTGACGCGGTCGAGCGGTCGATTGTTATCAGATCACCCTCGATCACGTACAGGATCCGGTACCGGCCCACGCGCAACCGGTGCATGTCACCCCAGCGGAACGAATCAGCCGGGTATGGCTCAGCTTCCAGCCCATCAACAGCGGCAACCACCGCGGTCATCCCACTGGTATCGGCTAAGAACCGGGACGCCGTGGTGATCGCCCGCGCAGACCACTCGATCCTCACCCGTTATCGCCCAGCAGCAGCCTGCGAGCCTGATCATGCGGGACAGCACCCGGCCTCCCCGCCGCGCACCACTCCCGGTACTCCTCCAAGGCCGCCGCGGCCTCAGCGCCCTCCAACTCATCCGGAGATGCCAGCCGCTCCAGCGCCCGCAGCCGCCGGTACTCAGCCACCGGAACGACGACAGCGGCTTCACCGCCCAGATGGATCACCTCGTGCGAGCCAGTCTCCGCGGGCTCAACGGGCTGCGCGGTCATGACGCCAACGCTACTCGGCCCGGCCGACGGCCCATGCTCCACTTGCGGACTGGTCCACTGCGGCCCAGCCGGCCTCAGCCGGGCTGGGCCCGGGCCGGTCCCCACTCAGGCCGCAACGGTGGCAGGCCGGTCAGACCGGGATCGCGCGGCGGGGGCGATTCCCCATCGTCGCCGTCCCAGCGGCGGCGGTACTGGTCAGGGATGTCGCCCCAGCCGAAATAGGGAAGCGGCTTGCCCGGCAGGATTCCCAGCGTCTCGACTGGGTCGATCCGCTGCAGCCCGACCGTGCAGAGGTGCGCCCAGTCGTCACCGAGGTCGAACACGTACACGAATTGCTCACCCGGGTGCAGCCGCGACAGCCTGACGCGCTGGTAGTCCTCGCTGACCGTACCGTCGATCTCCCAGTCGGGGCCGGGAAGACAGAGCCTGCTCTGGCCGGCAAGGGTGAACTCCTGCAGGTGCGCGCGGTCCCAGCGGCCGAACGCGTCATCGATGGCGTCGGCGAGCTCCTTGAAGGTATGACTGCGCGCCGCCACGAAGATCCGCCCCGGCCGGGGCCAGTACTGCTCCCCGTGGCCTTCGACGAGGTCCACCCGAATCGATATCCAGGTCCGCGCCATCTGCACCTCTCGTCCTCAGATATCGCCCCTGTCGGCCAGCGGGCCCCATTGTCCGAGCCGGTTGCGTCCGGGATCAGCGCGGCTGCAAACCCGGGAGCTGGGCCAGCGCCCGGCATACCTGAGGCACTGGCACGCCGACCCGGTTAGCGGCGATGCGGATATAGGCGACCGCGGCGAACAAGGCGTACTGCCAGAAGTCGTCGGTCTGCCACCATGCGACCTCATCGAGCAGGTCGGCCTCGGCACCGCCACGCTGGGCCGCCGCTGCCAGGACAGCGAACTGGAACTTGCGGTTCTCCCGGCCGCGGAACGAGCACTCCGGCAGAAACCGTTCCCGGATTACTTCCAAGAGCACCGGATTCGCCTGGCTGGCCCCGCACCAGCCCAGCGCATCGGCGGCTACAAGGAGGAAGACCTCGCCGGGGAAGGTGTTGCAGCGAGGATGCAGGGGCGCAAGCCCGGTCATCACCTCAAAGAGGTCCTTCCCCCGGGCCAGCCCATCGAGCAGCAACCGGCGGGCGGTGGCCGCGTCCTCGGAAGTGGGCCCCTTCCTGGCAGGCATACCCAGACCGTAGAGCACCGGACCGAGCGCACCAGCTGGATCACACGAGCTGCCCTACACCAACTGCCAGATATGACCGAATAGCCACCAGCAACCGCGCGCGTACCCGCCTAATTGCACGGTGATCGCGGATTGCCGACCGGCTTCCATGGCGCGCCGGAATGGTGGTTATGGCGCGGGGCTCTCCGGGCGCCGGGTCAGCGGCTGCCACGTCCAGCCCGGTCACGGAGCCTGGGCGGTAAGGACAACTTCGTGGCTTACCAGGCAGGCGCCGGGCAGGTCGCCGCCGCGTGCCCGGATGTGCTGGTCGCGGTCCGGGGCCGAGGATCGCGTGTCCGGCGGCTGCGCGTCACCGTCGCAAGCTCGGGTATCAGGTCCTGGTACAGGGCTTCCTCGCCTGTGGGCGGCACTCTTCCTCGCTCATGCCTCCCCACACGCCGTGCTTCTGTCTGGTGTCCAGCGTGAAGGCCAGGCATTGCCGGCGGACGGGGCAGCCGGCGCAGATGGCCTTCGCCTGCGTGATCTGGTCAAGGGAGGGGGCCGACGCGGAAAGCAGGAAGAACAATTCAGGGTAAGCGTGCCGACATGCGGCCAGCTGCTGCAGTCCCGGTCGTGCATGGTGACAGCCTCGGCGCTCAGCGGCCTGGGCGAGGTCGTCATGTGCGGGGGTCATCGCTAGGCAGGCGTGTTGCCGGCGCGCAGGAACCTGTCGTAGAGGGCGACGGCTAGCGCGCCGCCAGCCACCGGCGCGGCGAGGTAGGCCCACCAGTCGGTGAACTGGCCCGCCAGGATCATCGGCCCGATCGCCCGGGCTGGGTTGACGCCCGCGCCGCTGACCGGTCCGGCGATCATGATGGCTACCGCGAGGGCCGCACCGATGGCCATGGCGGCGATGCCACGAGGGACCCGGCTGTCGGTGGCCACCGCCACGACGACCAGGACCAGCACGAAGGTGACAACGGCTTCTGCCGCGGCCACCCGCCCCACCGAAACCCCGGCGGCCGGGGCCGTGGCGCCAAGGCGGGCGATCGACCGGGCCTGGTCCCCGTACAGGGGTTTTGGTTACCTGGTGAAATGCTCGAATACGTCGCTGAAGTACCAGGTCGGCTGGTCGAGGCCGGAGCAGTTGCCGGCGCCCTTAGTGCCTGGGCAGCCGCCGTTGTCGCGTTGCAGCGCCCAGAACGACAGCAGGCCGATCCGGTGCTGCTTGGCCCAGTTCAGCACGGCGGTGGCGTCGGCCTCGCTGAATGTCTCGTCGGGGCCGAAGTCGTCGATGCCGGGCATCTCGGTGACGCCGGTCATGTGCCAGAGCCGGGCGGCTGGGGCTGCCGGGTACAGGGACTGCAGCTGGGCGATCAGGCCTGCTGCGGCTGTTTCGGTGTCGGTCACCATGTTCTGCTCGGTTCCGAGGTAGTAGTCGAAGGTCAGCAGGTTCACCGCGGTGATCCGGGCGTGGTCGGTGATGGCGTTCTGCAGGACGGCTGCGCCATCGGGCGTCAGCCCGGTGGGCAGGGTCGGCAAGGTGTAGGAGAACTGGATGCGGTGGCAGTGCGCCCTGGCCCAGCGCTCGGTTTCCGCGATCGCCTCATTGCGCCGGTTGATCCCGGCGGCGTCGGTCAGCGACGTCCCCTCGATGTCCAGGTCGATGCGGTTCACGTGGTAGGTGGTGATGAGGCTCTCGTAGACGCCAGCGATCGCGTTGACGCTGGTGCAGCTGTCGGCCAGCTCGGTCCCGGTGGTGTCGGCGGCATAGCCGCCGAAGGATGGGATGACGTTGCCGCCCGCGCGCTGGATGGCGGCGATATCGCTGCCGAAGCTGGAACTGGCGATCGGCGTCGCGGGGTTCCCGTTCCAATAGGCGGTGCACGAGCCGGCCGTCGCGGTCTGCAGGAAGGCCAGCGAGAGGTACTTGGATCCCGATTCCTGGGAGAGGGCAGCCAGGCTGCCATCGGTGGTGTCGTAAGTCTCGTAGTAGGGAGCGAAGAGCCGGTGCGGCAGGGCGTTGTGCCAGGCACTGGCCCGGGCTGAGGCGGAAGCGCCAGTGGCGGTCGCGGCGATTGCGAGGGTGGCAACCGCGGCGGCGACGGCAGCTAGCAGAGGGCGGCGTCGTGTCATGCGCAGGCTCCTTTGCTGAGTGGAACCGAACGAGCAGGGGTAATGGGCACACCGCAGTATCTAATAGGAAACTTTATTGTTAGATACTGGGCTGGACGTTAACCCGCTTCCGCGCCGCCGTCAAGAGGCTCCAGCCGCGGCCGCTGCAGCGAACCCAGCGGCGGCACCGGGCGGCGGCGCACGACTGCTGGTGCACACCTGGTTCCATCCCTCATGTCCCAAGAACGGGCAGACCGCCCCAGGGCAACCACGGCCCGAAGGAGCGACTAGCAACCAGGCCCGAACACGACACCGCGCTCACGCTTGCTACATGCGCGGGCGGCAGTGGGGACATGGCCACCGCAGGCGCGATCGCAAGCCATCCCGGCAGTCGCCCGGCCCTCTGCCCGGCCGCGCTTCTTAGCAGGCTTGACCGTCCTGGAACCTGCGGCCCAGATCTGACTGCGCGGCCGCACAGAGCGGATCTAGTGCACCGACCGTGGATCAGCGTTGGTCGCGGAGTGCGATCGGGTCGCTGGCACGCATGGCGCCGGATCGCCGAATCGGAGCGAATTCTTGACGTTATTCATGGCTGCTGTGGGCGACACATATCGACCGATTCCTGCAGGCTGTTCACCGTGGCGCGATTGACTCGCCCGTCTAGTCATCCGGTTCGCGCGAACCAGATGTTCCGCGGGGAAGGCCAGGCACTATAAGGCTGGCCCCGGAGCGTTCCCCGGGAATCGAGGCTAACGACGGGCGGTCCGGTAGGCTCGGGTCGCAGTTGGCGTCTCGGCCGCTTACCCGCCGGTCGGGGTCCCCGACCCGATCGCCATCGCGAAGATGTGCATCGCGTTGACGCCGTTGCCGGCGGTGGCGCTCACGGTCGGCAGCGTGACCGATGCGACGGTCTTGCCGGCCTGTAGCGGCACCGAGGCGAAGTAGATGCTCACCGGGTGCGGGACTTGCGTGCTGCTCGAGAAGTTCCAGCTGGTCGTGGTGGTGGCGATCTGGTCGCCGGCGACCGGCGCGTTGTTGTACCAGTCGGCCATGGCGAGGCTGAACTGCTGGGTGCTGCCGTCGGTGTAGGTGATGGTGCCGGTCCCGCTCGCCGCTCCGAACGCGCCGGACCCGAGGAAGCCGAGATCGGTCCCGGACCCGGACAGGTCGATCGTCTGCCCGTCGGCGATCACGTTGTCGGGCGCGCCGACGGCGCTGGGCCAGGTGAAAGTCGTCCCGCCGAAGGTGGCCTGGCCGCCGGGCGTGAGCGGGGTGGGCGTGCCCGCGGCCAGCGCCTGCGCGGAGAAGCTGTCGCCGGTGCCGTCGAAGTCGGCCGCGGCGGGGTTGGAGTTGTCGCTGATCCCGGCGTTGTCGTAGGCCGCAGCGAGCGATGAGTACGGCGCGCCGGTCGTCGGGGTTCCGGTTCCCGTGGCCATGGCGAAGATGTGCATGGCGGTGGTGCCCCCCGCGTTGCTGAGGATGGGCAGCGTGACCGACGCCACCTGCTTGCCCTGCTGCAGCGGCACCGAGCCGAAGTAGACGCTCACCGGGTGCGGGGCTTGCGGGCCGTTCCAGCTTGAGGTCGTGGTCAGGATCTGGTTGCCGACCGCCGGGCTGTTGGAGTACCAGTCGGCCATGTTGAGGTTGTAGGACTGGCTGCTGCCGTCGGTGTAATGGACGGTGACGGTTCCGCTCGCGGTGCCGTTCTGGCTGGCGCCGAGGAAGCCGAGGTCGGTCCCGGACCCGGACAGCTCGACGGTCTGGCCGGCGGTGACCACGTTGTCCGGGGTTCCGGACGCGGCGGCGGGCCAGGTGAAGGTGGTCCCGCCGATAGTGACCTGCTGTCCCGGGGTAAGCGCCGTCGGCGTGCCGGCGGCGAGCGCCTGGGCCGAGAAGCTGTCGCCGACGCCGTCGTAGTTGGCCGCGGCCTCGTTGGAGTTGTCACTGATCCCGGTGTTGTTGTACGCGGCGGCGAGCGAGGCATACGGGACGGCCACCGTGGCCGACGCCTCCACCTGGCCCGTGCGGCCGCCAGGCGGGCCGGCCGCGGCGTGACCGAGACCGTCAGAGTGCGGTCGCCTGGCTCGGCGCTCGCGGGCACGGTCACCTGGAAGTGCTCGGTGACGGTCTGCCCCGGTTCGATGGTGACCGGCGCCGGACTGGTCACCGTCCAGCCGGCCGGGGCGTTCAGGGTGAACTGCGCCTGCTGCATCGCGTAGTCGCCGTCGTTGACGAGGCTGGCGGTGACCGTCGCGGTGCTGCCCGGGGGCACGACATCCGGGGCCTGGATGGTGGCGTACCGGGCCCCCACGCTGCGCACGACCGTGAAGCCGCCGCGCAGCGGCAGGTTGGCCAGCGCCGAACTGTCGCCGACGTAGACGCCGAACTGGCCCTCGGGCACCACCCAGCCGTTGGCCGAGTCGTTCCAGTACGACAGGTCGTGGCCGGTCAGGCTGAAGTGCACGGTCGTGGACTGGCCGGGCTGCAGCGTGACCTTCTGGAATCCCTTGAGCTGGCGCGGCGGCTCGCCCGGCCGCCGCCGGATCGTCCAGGTACAGCTGCGCCACCTCCGAGCCGGCCACCTGGCCGGTGTTGGTGACCGTGGCCGATACCGTCACGAGCTGGCCCGACTGCCCGTTGCACCCACAGGCCGTGGTGCCGGGATTCGACGTGGCGTTCTGGAGGCTCTGCGGGGTGATGCTCAGTCCGCTGAAGCGGAAGTTCGTGTAGGACAGCCCGTAGCCGAACGGGAACAACGGCGTCTCGTTGTTGGCGTCGTAATAGCGGTAGCCGACGTTGATGCCCTCCGAGTACTGCACCTGGCCGTCCACCCCGGGGAACTGGCTCGGGCTCGACGCGGGCACCTGCGAAAGGTCGGTGGGGAAGGTGACCGGCAGGTGGCCGCTCGGGTCGACCTGGCCGAACAGGACCGCGGCGAGCGCGGTGCCGTTGCTCTCACCCGGGTACCAGGCGTCGACCACGGATGCGACCTGGTTCAGCCACGGCATGGCGACCGGTGCGCCCGCGTCGATGACCACGACCGTGTGCGGGTTGGCCGCGGCGACCGCGGAGATCAGCTCGTCCTGGGCGGACGGAAGGTTGAGGCTGGCCCGGTCGGCGGCCTCGGACTCGGTGTCGTCGGACACGACGACCACCGCGGTGGAGGCCGACTGCGCCGCGGTGACCGCCTGCGCGATCTGTGGCGACAGGTCGGACGGCGTGGCCCAGCTCAGGTTGGCCGACGGGCCGCCGCCGGAAAGCTGGAGCGTGTACGTCTGGCCGGCCTGCAGGTTCACGCCCACCGAGTAGGTAGACACCGGCGGGGTGCCCGGGTTGGCGAGGATCTGTTTCCCGTCAAGGGACAGGTTCGTGGCCGTGTACGAGCCGGGGTTCTTGAAGGCCAGCACGTACGTGCCGGTTTCGGGGGCGGTCAGGGTGCCGGTGTAGGTCTGGCCGTAGTTGGTGCCGGTGTAGGCCGGGGTCAGGTCGGAACTCGGGATCGCCGTAAGGGATGTGTCAGTGGGCAGGCCCTGCGCGTACTGCACCGTGGTGCCCGGCCCGGCCGCGGCCTGGATGCCCTGCAGCGGAGTCACGTTGAAGGTGGAGGTCACATAGGCGCTGCCGCCGCCGGTGTCGGTCGGCGCCGGCGAAGCGGCGGGGCCGATCACCGCCACCGTGCCGGCGCCGTTCGCCGACAGCGGGAGGGTGCCGCCGGTGTTCTTCAGCAGCACCGTGCCAGCCTCGGCGACCGCGGTGGAGACGGCCTGATGCGCCGGCGTGGTCACGGTGGTGCTGGTCGATCCGGTCGGCGGGTTGTTGAACTCGTTGAACTGGAACATCTCGGTCAGAATCCGGGTCACCATGTCGTTGAGCGTGGCCATGGAGACCTGGCCGGACTGCACGGCCGCCTGCAGCGCCGAGCCGTAGATACTGCGGGGCGGGCATCTCCTGGTCCATGCCGGCGTCCGCGGACTGCACCGTCGAATGCGTGGCCTGGTAGTCCGAGGTCACGAACCCGGGGAACCCCCAGCGCTGGTCAAGGGTGGTGTTCATCAGGTACTGGTTCTGGCAGGCGGCCTGGCCGTTGATCGTGCTGTAGGCACACATGACCGAGGAAGCCTTGGCCTGCTGTGTCGCGGCCCAGAACGCGGGCAGGTAGATCTCGTGCAGCGCCCGCGTGCTCACGATCGCGTTGTCCGCCGGGGTGTTGCGGTTCGTCTCCTGGTTGTACACCGCGAGGTGCTTCACCTGCGCCATCTCGCCCTGGCTCTGCACCCCGTTGATATCCGCGGTCGCCATGGCCGCGTTCAGGTACGGGTCCTCGGTGTAGGCCTCGAACGACCGCCCCCAGCGCGGGTCGCGGTCGATGTTCACCGTCGGGCCCAGGTCGACCATGGCCCCCTTGCCCCGCTCCTCAGACCCGACGACCTGCCCGTACTGGGTGGCCAGCGACGGGTCGAAGGTGGCCGCCAGGGATACAGCGGCGGGCATCTGCGTCACGCCGGTGAGGCCGTCACCCACGCCGACCGGGCCGTCCTCCTCGCCGATGGCCGGGACGCACAGGCTGGGGATCGCCGAGATGTAGAACACGTACGGCTCGCTGAACCCGGCCCCGGTCACCATGTTGATCTTGTCCGCGAGGGACATCTGAGCCAGCAGCATCTGGACCCGCTGGTCTACCGGGAGCGACTGGTTAAGCCACGGGCAGGAAGGGCTGGCCGCCGTTGCCGCGGCGCCGGCCGCGCGCCGGAGGCGCCTGCGACCGTAGCCGCAAAGGCCGTCAGCGGCAGCGTAAGCACCAGCGCGAATGCCAGCGCAGCCAGTGCGGCGATCCGACGAATACGACGACGGTTAGCACCCGGGATCGGCTTCATAACGGCCTCCGATAGCAGCTCCCAGCGAGATCACGCATGCGCGTAATGGCCCGCAACGGTCCTGACCCGGTGCCGCAATGTTCCCCAACCATCACTACGCCGGCGCGCCGCAGCAGCCGCGCCGCCGGTACCGTCGCTGGCAGCGCCCTGCACGTGTCGCGCTAAATAGTCAAACCCCGACACGGCAGCCCGGCAATAGTCAACAGGATAAAAAAACAGTTAACGGAAACGTTAAAGAACTGTTAACACGTGTCTGCACGTCAGTTCTATCTCTTGAACGCCTGCGCCCGCAGGCCGCCGTTCCCGGATACGGGATCCGGGTTGCGGCCGTGTCATTGGGACAGGGTCCCACGCCGCCAACGATCCCACCCTCGTCGCCGCGGTCTGCCTGGCCACTCGCCCGGAATCGATCTGACCTGATTGAAGGAATAGAGCAACGCCCGCTCACGCCGGGGGCCGCCGACCCATCCGGCACACCGCCACACGGTGCCGGTCCATGCCATGGACTAACGGCTATGCCCGGTCAGTGCGGCCGTATTTTGCTGCCATGGTGCTGCCTTGAAGATCAAGAAGGCCTGACCGCCTCCGGCGATCAGGCCTCTGACCTGCACTTACTTGGTAGCGGGGGTAGGATTTGAACCTACGACCTCTGGGTTATGAGCCCAGCGAGCTACCGAACTGCTCCACCCCGCGTCGGTGTTTCTTCACTGTAGGGGCTCCGCTGGCCCGAGGCAAATCACGCTGGTGACGTGCCCGCCGGCCCTCGCGTTCCGCACGCGGCGACACGATGCGGTCACGTTCCGACGACCGTCCCACCGGGCTGGGACATCCACAGGGCGTACCGCACCGGCAACGTAGACGTCGGCGGCCTGGTGAGCAGATGCTCGTCCTGCTGGGTGGACAGGCTGACGATCTCGCGAGGCGTCGCGCCGTACGGGGTGAGTTCCGCCGGCTTGGTCGCCAACAGCACAGGATGCCGGCCCGCGCGCTCGATCGCGCCAATGACCGTGGACACATTCCCCGGCGCGGTGCCCGCGACGATTCCCGTGGGCACATCGCAGGTGCCCCGGATGACCTCGGCAAACGCGCGGGCCGCGACGTTGTCGAGCACCAGCACCGCCGAGTGCGGCGGTATCGCCCCGCACAGTTGCTCCACCGCGGCGACCTCCCCCGCGCCGGTGGTGCGGAACGCCAGGCCGGACAGGGCCAGCCGGGTCGCGGGGTTGGACGGCCGCGACAGCGCGATCCCGAACGTGATCGCGGCGGGCGGCACGGCCATGGCGACCACGAAGCACCCGGTGGCCAGGGCGACGGCCGTCCGGCCCGCTCCGCGTGCATGTGCCCGGCCGATCATCCAGGCCGCCACCCACACGGCCAGCACGATCAGCCCGGGCAGCACGACCGGGACCAGTTGCCGGCTTGCCCAGGGCTGGTCGGGCACGGTATTCGGCAGCCAAAGCACGGCGAACAGCCCCCAGCCGATGATCGCGGCCGGCAGGACCCACGACCGGGCCGCGCCGGTCGGATCCTGCCAGGTGATCAGCGCACGCAGGCACATGCGGGTGACCATGGCCAGACCGGCCAGCCCGAGCAGCAGCGCGGGCACGCCCAGATACCAGATCACCCAGTAGAGGCTGGTCTCCGAGTACACTCGCGACGGATCGACGGGCAGTCCCTCCAGGCGCTGCAGCGCGGCGACATACGCGCTGGCGGGCCCGTGGACCTTCTGCACGTAGGGGCGGATCGCCAGCCCGACCCCGGCGAGGACCACCAGCCCCGCACCGGCCTCGGGCAGCCAGCGCAGCGGCCGGGCGGCCAGCAGCTTGCGCGCCCGCTGGCGGGCCGGGCCGATCAGTGCGATGGCTACGCCTATCGCGGTCACTACCGCGAGCCCCCCAGCGATAACACCGATAATTCTGAACGATGGTGTCGTGCTGCTCAGCGCCGGAGCGTCCAGCCCGAGTTCCGTGGCCAGACCACAGATGAGCCCGGCCAGCCATCCGGCGGCCAGGGGGATGGCCTGCGGCCTGCGGCCTGCCAGCAGCGCCCCGGCGATGACGATGACCGGCAGGATCAGCAGCAGGAAACTGGCCCCGGCCAGCACCGTGAGGCCCAGCGCCAGCCCGCCCAGGCTGGCGAGCGTGATCCGCCGCCGCGACGAGAACGAATCGACCACCAGGGCCAGGCCGCCGAAGAGCAGCGCCTGGGCCAGGGTGTCGCTGAAGGCGGACCGGCTGGTGTAGATCTCCGGCACGGTCAGTGCCAGCAGCAGCGCGCCAGCGGGAGCCCACTGGGGCCCGGCCAGCCGGGCGGTGAGCCCGCCCACGGCGAGTATCGCGAGCGCGCCGATCAGCGGGCTGATCACCGTGGCGCCGGAGATGCCGTGCGCCCACATCCCCACGGCCAGGACGATCGGCAGGCCGGCGGTGAGGCCGGGGACCACATTGCCGGCGTGGGTAGTGAAGCCGAAACTGGCGAAGGTCAGGCCGGGGTGGGTGCCGCCGAAGGCCGCCACGGAGGCGGGGATGGGCAACCTGCCATGGTCGGCGATCCAGTAGGCGAACTGCGCGTAGGCACCGGGGTCCCGGCTCACGATGAACTGGGGCGAGTTCTCCATCAACTGCCAGACCGCGAATACTGCCGCGATCACCAGCGTGCCTGCGAGGCCCCACCAGGCGGCCCACGCGCGGCCCGGCGGTTGGGCGGCCTTGCCCTGCGTCCCTGTGCCCGGGGCGGCCCCGGCGGAGGGCGCGGGCCAGCGGCCGGGAAGTTCCCGCGCGACGAGGATGGCCAGGGCTACCGCCAACGGCAGGGCGATCAGCACCATGGGCGCGGGCAGGAAGGCATGGACGAGCAACAGCACGAGCCCGGGCACCAGCCAGGACACCAGGAGGATCACCGGCATCGCGGTGACCAGCGCGAGCGTCCGCGCGCCCGGGTCGGCGGCCTCGCGGACCCCGGGGCCGGGCTGCCACAGGCGACTGATCCCGAGCCGGCCGATGGTGCGCTGCCACGGCGTGACGACGCCGCGCGTCCAGAGGGCGCCGGCCCGGCGGTCCAGCCCGATCCGGTCCCATTGCCGGGCAAGCCCGCTGAAGACCGCGGTCTGGGTGCCCGGGGGCTCCGCGCCGGTACCGGACGCACCGGCGGCGGCCACAGCCTCGTCCAGGGAAACGGCCGGAACGTACTCCTCGTGGGAGACGGCGGGCACGTCCTCAGGCAGAGAAACGGCGGGCACGTCCTCGGGCAGGGAGACGGCGGGCACGCTCTCGGTCCGGGCGTCGGCGGGCGGCTCCTGCGACCAGGAGCCGGAGCCGGTCAGGTCCTCCGGCCCGTCGCTGGCGGGCGGGTCTTCCGGCCATGAGGAGGTGGGCGGGTCCTGCGGCCAGAGGCTGCCTTCGTCCGGCGCGGGCCCGGAGAACCGGGTCCCGGCGGGATCGCTGTCCGCCTGGCTCACCGCGGTCTGGTCGCCGATAGGGGTGCCGTTAGACTGGTCATCGGCCTGCTCCGCGGCAGGCGGACGTTCGCCCTGGCTGGCGGCAGACTGGTCCTCAGTCTGGCTGGCGGCATGCTTGCTGCCGTTCTGCCGCAAAGTGAGGCGAAGTCCCAGGCGCACGTGCCCTACTCTAGAACGCGCTGGTAACCAGCGAATCCGCTCGGGCATACGCACCGACGGCGAGCCGAGGTCAGCGAGATTGCGCTGACCCATTTCACCTTAATATCACTACATGCCCGAGCCTCTCCGGAGACAATGGACCCGATCCCCGCGTGAGCTACGATTCATGCCGAGGAGCGCTGAGCAGCAGCAATGAGCCGCTACGAGGACCCTGAAGGCACTGGCGAGTACCCCGCCGGGGGGAAACGGCGCTCGCTGCGGCGACGCAGCGGCAAGGCCGACGACACCGGCTACGGGGACGCCAGCGGCCGTTCTCGTCGTGGCCGCGGGCGGTCCGACCCGTGGGAGCCGGCCGGGCGGCGCGCCGCGCGTTCCAGCCAGCCGCCCACGCGCACCCGCCGTATCCTCGGCCGCCACCCGGTGGTCAGTGTCCTCGCCATCCTCGCCACGCTCACGATCACGTTCGTCTCGCTGAGCGCCTACGCCGCCTACCGCAACGTCTACGACAGCATCCACCATGTCACCGTCACCAGCGGCGAGCTGGGCAAGCGCCCGCCGAAGCTGAACGGCTCGGAGAACATCCTGATCATCGGCTCCGACTCGCGCAACGGCTCGCACGGTAAGTATGGCCGCGGCATCCAGGGATCCCGGTCCGACACGTCGATGTTGCTGCACATCTCGCCGACCCATACCGGCGCGACCGTGATCAGCTTCCCCCGCGACACGATGGTGCCGATCTTCCAGTGCGACCGCGACGACAACGGGCACCCCGGCCAGCAGGCGCAGCCCGGTGTGCTGGAGCAGCTCAACTCGACCTTCTCCTTCGGCGGCCCGGCGTGCCTGTGGAAGACCCTGGAGCAGATCACCCGCATCCACATCGACCACTTCGTCGAGGTCGATTTCGACGGGTTCAAGTCGATCGTCAACGACGTCGGCGGCGTCCCGGTCTGCCTGCCCTACGCCATCAAGGACCCCGCCTCGAAGCTGAACCTGCCGGCCGGCAAAAGCGTGGTCCACGGTGACCAGGCCCTCGCCTTCGTCCGGGAACGGCACATCGGCTACGGCTCCGACCTGCAGCGGATCAACCGCCAGCAGATCTTCCTCGCGTCGCTGGCGCAGGAGATCAAGCAGTCCAGCTCGCTGTCCGACCCGACCAAGCTGTACGGCCTCGTGCACGACATCGCCAGCTCGCTGACCACCGACTCCGGGCTGACGCTCACCGACATGTACGCGATCGCCAACAGCCTGAAGGGCCTGAGCACGAGCGCGCTGCAGTTCATCATGGCGCCGGTCGTCGCCCTACCCGCCCAACCCGAACGACCTGGTGGAGTTCGGCCAGCCGTACGCCAGACCAGCTGTTCCGCGCGATCGCCCGGGACAACCACATCCTGAAGACCGCACGGCGGGCCGCCCACGCCAAGGCTCGCAGCCGCTGCCCACGGTGAACACCGGGCAAGGTACAACTCCAGGTGCTCAACGGGACGAAGCGTCCCGGGGCTAGCCGCGACCACGGCCAGCCAGCTGACCGCCCGCGGCTTCAAGGTGGCCGGGACCGGCAACGCGACCACCGCCAGCAGCACCGTCATCGAGTACGCCTCGGCTACGCAGATGCCCCAGGTGAACACCCTGGAGCAGGAAATCCCCGGGGCCCAGGCCAAGCAGGTGGCCAGCCTCAAGGGCGGTACGCTCAGCCTGGTGCTCGGCTCCGGCTTCAAGGGCGTGGCCCGCACACAAGTGACGAAGAAGAAGGCCAAGGGCCCGACGGCAGCGACGCTGAAGCAAGAACTACGGCGGGATCAACGGCTCGGCGAACATCTGCAAACAGTCGTCCGCCTTCATCGGGCCGGACAACCCCGTCGATGTTCGGCAACTGATCACGTGCAGATTTTCACGGACTGGCACACCTGGCAGCAGGCCGAGCCCGGGCTTCGCGCGGCGCTGCCCGCGGACACCCTGGCGCGGCTGCGATCGAGGCGGTCGAGCTATGCCAGCGCCCATCACGGTGACCAGCAGCGGCCGACCGGTGCGCCCTACCTGGAGCACCTGCTGGAGGCGCTGGAGGTGCTGGTCCGCGGTGCGGGGGTGACCACCCCCGAGATCCTCTGCGCCGCGGTGCTGCACGACGTGGTGGAGGACACCGACTGCACGCGTGGACGACGTCAGCGCGGCCTTCGGCCCGCGGGTCGCCGAACTGGTGGGCTGGGTGACGATCCCGGAGCCCGGGCCGGGCCAGGACAAGGCCAGCGTCAAGGAGGACTACCTGCGCGGGCTGCGCCACGCCCCGCATGACGCCATCCTGGTCAAGCTGGCCGACCGGGCCAGCAACGCCCAGACGCTGCGGAATCTGCCGGAGTGCCGGCAGCGGGCCTACTACGCGCAGACGGTCGAGTACATCGTCCCGCTCGCCGCCGGCGTGCCGTGGTTCGCCGACTGGTACGCGGGCTGGGCGGCGGCCTTCGCCGACCTGGCCGCGCCCGAATCCGGCGGGTCCCCGCCCGCGCCACGGATGCCGAGCCAGGAGATCCCCAGCCAGGCCAGCAAGCCCGCCGGGTAGAGGAAGTAGCCGAACCTGTGTCGCCGGGGCCAGCACGAACATCAGGCTGAGCCCGATGACCAGGCGCCACGTCGCCGCCGGCACCGTGCGCGGCGGCCTGACGACCAGCGACACGATGATGCCGAGGCAGGCCAGCGCGAGCAGTGCCACCGCGATGACGTGCCCGGTGTGCCCGGTCTCCACCAGCAGCTGGCCCGGCAGCGGGCTGACCGCCGCGGACTTGATGCTGGCCAGGCCCAGGGGGAACGAGATGGTGTTCTGCACCAGGGCGTTCGGCCCCAGGATGGCCACTGGTCCCACGATCGCGGCGAACACCGCCAGGGCGGTGCCGGACAGGATCCCAGCGGCGCGCCTGCCGTCCCTGACTGCGACCAGCACCACCGCGATCAGCAGGGCCGGCCATGCCGTCGCCTTCATCGCGGCCGCCACGCCGAATGCCAGGCCGGCCAGCAACGGGTGCGGCTCACGCCAGAGCAGCGCCATGCCCAGGCACAGGCAGGCGAGCACGGGCACGTCGGTGCCGCCCACGGTCAGCGAGAACGCGATCAACGGCGACGCGGTCACCAGCACGGTCCAGCGGACCACGTCGCGGGCGCCGACGACGGTCAGCGCCGCAGCGAACACGATCACGAACCCAAGCCCGAACCAGATCCGCGGGTCGGTCAGCACCGAGAAGCCGAGCAGGGCCCGCGGCATGCCGAACAGCGTCATCAGCGGCAGGTAGGGGTCGAAGATGTTCGGGCTGTGCGCGGCGGCCAGTGCCGTCGGCCCCAGATACGGGGTGCCGGTCTGCACCAGCAGCGTCGCCGACTTGTTGATCACCCGTACCTCGGGCTGCTGCAGCCGGGCGGCGGCCATCAGGCCCAGCGGCACGACCAGCGCCCCGCCGAGGCTGACCAGCAGCGCCGCGTCCAACCCGCGCGACGGCCACGCCAGCACCAGCATGGCCGCGACCAGATAGGCGCAGGCAGCGAAGATTCCCCAGGTCCGGTGCAGGGAATGGGTGGTCACCAGGGCCATCACGACGGCATACGCCGCGGACACGGCGAAACAGAGCAGTCATCCAGGACCGGGGAACCATCGTGGGCGACGGCCAGTCGAACCGGCTCGGCGCGGAGGCCCTCAGCGGTACCTGCCTCAGCGTCAGCATCGACATGCACCCTCCAGCGAGGGCCATCTTAGCCGCTACCCGGGTATCGGTGCCGGAGAGGGCACGCAGGTCACCGCCTGCGGCCGGCCGGCCATGGCGGGTAACCGTCAGCCCCGCTAGATGACCGGCGGGCGCCCCGCACGGGTCATCCGCCAGACGGTTCGTGCGGACATGGGCCGCCGCTCCCCCCGATCCATCCGCCAGCCTTCGGCGAACCCGCGTGCCCACGCGCGCACGGCCATCCCCGAGCGCTCCCGCAGCACGGTCACCATGAACCAGTCGAGCAGATAGGCGCAGGCCAGGGGCCAGGGCAGGTTCCGCCGTGCGATCAGCACCCGGTTGCGCCCGTCCAGCCGGTGGAACCCGGCATGCCGGGCGTTCGGCCGCACATGGTGGCACACCACCACGGCGGCGTCGTACTCCAGCCGGTATCCCAGCCCCAGCAGCCGCCATGCCAGGTCGGTCTCCTCGTGCGCGTAGAAGAACGCCTCCGGGAGCCCACCCGCCGCGGCGAACGCCGACCTGCGCACGGCACACACCCCGCCCGCGAACGTGGTCACCACCGAAGACCGCTCCGGGTCACCCGCGCGCAGCCGCGGCACGTGCCAGCGTGCCCCCGCCCCGGTCCCCGGATCCACCACCCGGAACGACAGCACCCCGAGCCCCGGTTCCGCAGCGAACCGCTCGCCCACATGGCGCGCCACGTCCTGGCCCTGGTACCAGCCGTCGTCATCGAGGAACAAGATCACGTCCCCAGAAGCCGCCGCCACCCCCGCATTCCGCCCCCCCGCCACCCCCACATTCCCCGCCAGCCGCACCACCCGGACCCCCGACGGGACATCCACATCGGCACCATTACCGACCACGACGACCTCGATGTCGGCATCCCGCTGCGCCAGCGCACTCCCAATCGCCCGCGCCAACTCGCCCGGCCGGTCCCCCATCGTCAAGATCACGCAAGAAACCTTCACGTCACCTCATCACGCCGAAGCGGCCGAGGGCTGGGGTGGTGGAGAGGAGTGGCGGCCCCGCGCTGGCACCGAGAGCGGCGAGCGCAATCGGATGGGGCGGCGGGCTGGGGTGAGGCGAGCGCCAAGGGGCTGGCGCGCAGGAGGCCCGCAGGCATAGCGTCTCCCGCGCCCGCCCGATGACCAGCGCGCCTCGGGCCAACGACGAGGGACCACCTCTCGCTCCCCCCAGCGACGGCCCGCTGGGGGCGGAAGCGGGCGTAGCGTGGCCCACGTTCACCAGTGACCCTCGCGCCTCGGGCCGACGGCGAGACGGCGGCAGCAATGTCATGCCAGCCCGCGCGAGCCCCCTGCGGGCCGTCGCCCCCCCTCATTTGAGCCGTCGGGACGCGACGATCGCAGCCAGGTGCGCCGGGACCAGGAGCCCGGCGATGACCAGGCTCGCGATCACGAGCACCCGGGTAGCGGTCAGGCCACCGTGGACCGCGTCGATCACGGCCGCCACGAGGATCAGCAGGGACAGCTCGACGGCCTGGATGGCCCGGTGCACCTTGAGCGCGGCGGCCAGCCGCCGGGCCAGGGCGAGTCCCGCCGCGTGCGGCGCCAGCGCCCCGTCATCGTGTGCACCGGACAGGCCGGCCTTGGCCCTGGCCACGGTCACGTTGTCGGTCTCCGCCTTGACCAGGGCCGCGAGCAGCGCCGCCGCCAGTCCCGCGGTCACGTACCCGCCGGTCAGGGTCAGGTGCCCCTGGGCCCGGATGCCGAGCCCGGCCAGCAGCGCGGTCTCGCCGAGATAGTGGCCGATCCCGTCGAGGTAGACCCCGGTGGCCGAGGTCCGGCCGCTCCACCGGGCGAGTTCGCCATCGGCGCAGTCCAGCAGCAGGTACACCTGGACCAGCACGGCCGCGGCGATCGCGCTGGCCAGGCCGCCCACCGCCACGACGGCGCCCGCCGCCACCCCGCACACGATGAATCCCGCCGTCACTGCGTTCGGCGGCCAGCCCAGGCGCGCGAAGATCCAGGTTGCCCCGGGCGACACCCGCCGCATATAGGCCCGGCCGGCCCAGTGCTCATCGTTCAGCCGCGAAATGACGCCTGGCGGCTGGCCGGTCGCCCGGACCTCAGCCAGCGAAGGACTGGGCATACGCCTCCACTCGCGCGGCCGTCTGTACCTCGGTGAGGCCGAGGCGCTCCAGAATCGTGTAGCGGCCGGGGCGGGTGGCCGGTGCGCAGAGCACCGCCTTGGTGAAGTCGGCCAGCGACAGGCCCAGGTCGGCGGGCGTGCGGGGCAGGCAGTGCCGGGCCAGGCAGTCGGCCAGCAGTGCCGTCGTGCCGTCGTCGCCGCGCAGCCAGGTGCAGAACAGCGCGCCCGCGCCGGCCAGCTCGCCGTGGGTGCCCGCGCCCGGGTAGAGCTGGTCGACCGCGTGCAGGATCTCGTGGTCGCCGCCGCTGCACGGGCGGCTGGAGCCGGCCACGGTCATCGCCATCCCGGAGAGGATCAGCGCCTCGGCCAGCACGGTGCGGAACTCGTCGCCGTCCGCGCTGCCCGGCTGGTGCAGCACCGCCTGGGCGGCGGAGCGGGCCATGGTGACCGCGAGCCCGTCGATGGGCTCACCGGCCTCCGCCGCGGCCAGCTCCCAGTCGGCGATCGCGGAAAGGTTGCTGACCACGTCCCCGATCCCGGACCGGACCAGCCGGGCCGGTGCGGTGCGGACGCTGTCGAGGTCCACCACCACGCCCAGCGGCGGGGCCACGCCGTAGGAACTCTTCCCGGACTCGTGCTCCAGCGAGCTGACCGGGGACGCGATGCCGTCGTGGGCGAGGTTCGTGGCCACCGACACCATGGGGATGCCGGCCATGTGCGCGGCGAACTTGGTCACGTCGATGGTCCGGCCGCCGCCGATGCCCGCCACCGCTTCGTAGGGGCCGGCCCGCAGCCGCTTGCCCAGGTGGACGGCGCTTTCCACGGTGGCTGCCTCGACCCGGAACACCTCGGCCTCGGCGAGCTGGATCCGGGCGGTGATCCCGGTGCCGTGCTGGCCGGGCCCTACCGCGACGGCGACCCGGCCCCCGGTCGCGATCTTGCGGTCCGCGAGCAGCGCACCGAGCCCGGCGAGGGCGCCGTGCCGGACATCCACGGCGACCGGCGCTGGCAGCAGCCGGGCAAGCAACGGCATATCCGGAGACTAGCAGTAACTGATCGCATACTCAGTGCAATCGCAATGGCAGCTTCCGCTCCCCCGGGCTAACACGGCCCCGGCCCGGTGACGGAGGAACCGGGCCGCAGGCCACCGGGGGGTCCGGGGTCGTCCCCTCCGGGCTGGCAGGGCCCCGGCCCGGTGACGGAGGAACCGGGCCGCAGGCCACCGGGGGTTCCGGGGGGTCGCTCCCCCGGGCTAACACCGCCCCGCGATCTCCCTGGCTCTGCGCAGGTCATCGTGGTTGTCCACCTCGACCCAGTCCACGGCGCCGATCGGCGCGACCGCGACCTCCCCGCCCCGGTCGGCCAGTTCCTGGTAGCCGTCCTCGTAGTACAGCCCGGGATCCCGCCGCCAGGTGGCCTCCAGCGCGCCGGCCAGTCCCGCCGCGGCACCGGCCTCGATCAGCGTGGCGCCGATGTACTCGCCGTCGGCGCGTGCCGGGTCCATCCGCTTGGTGATCCTGGCCAGCAGCCCGCGCTCGTCGAGGACGACCTTCATCTCCTCCTCGGCCAGGGGCTTGACGTTGTCGAGGGCCAGGATCACCCCGGCCGTGCCGCGCGCCGCGAGCAGCGTCTTCTCCACGCTCACCGGGTGCACCGTGTCACCGTTGACCATCAGCGCGCCCCGGGCGAGGTGCTCCCGCGCCAGCCAGAGCGAGTAGGCGTTGTTCCAGTCCAGGGCGCGGTCGTTGGGCACCAGCGTGAGCCGCACCTGGTGGGCGCGCTCCAGCGCGGCGGCCCGGCCGGCGATGGCCTGCCCGGCGTGCCCCACCACGATCACGACCTCGTCCAGCCCGGCCGCGGCCAGGTTGCGCAGCGCGATGTCCAGAATGGTGGTCGTGCCCGCCACCGGGAGCAGTGCCTTGGGCAGCGCGTCGGTGTCCGGCCGCAGTCGCCGTCCGGCCCCCGCGGCCAGCACCATTCCGATCACCTGAAGCGACCTCCTCGTTACAGAACGTGCCAGAGGCTCAGCGTAGCGGCCAGCCGGTGCGGCCCAGGTAGAGTCCCGCTCATGCGTACGGTCGCCGTGGTGCTGGCGGGTGGCACGGGTGAACGGTTCGGCACCAGCGTGCCCAAGCAGTTGCTGCCGTTCGCCGGGCGGCCGTTGATCGAGCACTCGGTGGCCGCCTTCGACGCGGCCCCGGCCGTGGACTCGGTCCTGGTGGTGATGGCGGCCAGCCACGCTGCCCAGGTCCGCGAGGCGCTCACGGCGGGCGGTTACCGCAAGCTGGCCGGGGTCATCCACGGCGGGCCGTCCCGGGTCGAGTCCACCCGGTGCGCCATCGAGGCGCTCGGCGGCGGCGAGTGCGACGTGCTGCTCCACGACGCGGCCCGGCCCCTGGTGGACCAGCGGATCATCGCCGGCTGCGTGACCGCACTCGCCACGCACCGCGCGGTCGGCGTGGCGGTGCCCTCGCCCGACACGATCGCCGTGGTCAGCGACGGCATCATGACGTCCATGCCCCGCCGGGACAGCCTGGTCCGGCTGCAGACCCCGCAGGGCTTCCGGCTGTCGGTGATCCGCCGGGCGCACGGACTGGCGGCCGCCGACCCGCGGTTCGGCGACCTGCCCGCGACCGACGACTGCGGGATCGTGCTGCGCTACCTGCCGGACGTCCGCGTGCATGTCGTGCCGGGCAGTGAGCGGAACCTGAAGATCACTTTCCCGCGCGACCTCGCTGTCGCCGAGGCCCTGCTCCGCGACACGCCTGCTGGCTCCACTCGCTCGTGACGGTGTACTTCGCATGTGCAAAGTGACTGATTGTCGGGTTTATCGTTCAGCTTCTTATTTGTAGCTGTTGTGCCGCGCATAGCCGCTGATCAGCGACGATGGTCGCCTCCGGCGACCGACGTTATAGAAACGTTATGGCGTTGGAAATACGCGAGCAAAATTTTCGGTGTTAGCGTCCACATCGAACCCCCGCGAAAAGAGCCGTGCGCGGCTGACACATGTCGCCGCCTGTTCTAAGGATGTCCATGCAACGACGCATGCCCCGGGTGGCGCTACCCGCGCGCACCCGGAACCGCGCGCTGTCCCTTCTCGTCGCCGTATCCGTACCTGCCCTCGTGGCGTCCCAGGCCATGCTGGCCGCCGGGACCCCGGCGGCCGCCAGCACGCAGGCGGTCAGCGTGGCGCAGCAGCCGCTGACCCCGGCGCTGGCCGCCCGGCTTTCCAGGAACGTCAGCCAGCACGTCATCGTGATCATGAAGCACCAGTTCGCGGCCGCCCCGGTAGGCAGCAGCGCCGCGATGTCCCGGGCCGGCGCGGTCGCCGGCGCCCAGGCGCCCATCCTGCGCGAACTGCGGCAGGTGCACGCGGCGAAGCTGAAGACCTACCGCCTGGTGAACGCGCTTGCCGCGACCGTGTCGGCGGGCGAGGCGGCCCGGCTGAAGGCCAACCCGTCGGTGGCCGAGGTCATCCCCGACGTGGTCATCCACGGCGTGGCGCCTACGCCGGCACCGACGGCGGCCCGAAAGAAGGCCAGGCCGCGGGCGTCGACCGTCAGCAACTCGCTGACCCCGAACGTGATCCCCGGTGCCTGCAGCGCGACCACGCCGCAGCTTGCGCCGGAGGGCCTGTCGCTGACCCACACCGACTCCGACACCCCCGGCGCGCTGACCGCCCGGTCGCTGGGCATCACCGGCGCGGGGGTGAAGGTGGCCTGGATCGCCGACGGAATCGACCCGAACAACATCAACTTCATCCGGGCGAACAACACCTCCGCGTTCGTCGACTACCAGGACTTCACCGGTGACGGACCGGGCCAGCCGACCAGCGGCGACGAGTCGTTCCTTGACGCGAACACGATCGCCGGCCAGGGCCTGCACACCTACGACGTGTCGCAGTTCTCCGCGCAGGCCGACCCGACCGCGTGCAACATCCGGATCGAGGGCGTGGCGCCGGGCGCGAGCCTGGTCGGCCTGGACGTGTTCGGCACGTTCGAGGACACGACCACGTCCAACTTCCTGCAGGCCATCAACTACGCGGTCGAGACCGACCACGTGAACGTGATCAACGAGTCCTTCGGCTCCAACTCGTTCCCCGACCTGTCCGCGCTGGATGCGATCGACCAGTTCGACGACGCGGCCGTCGCCGCCGGCGTGGTGGTAGTGGCCTCGTCCGGCGACGTCGGGCTCGACCAACACGATCGGCTCCCCGGCCACCGACCCGAACGTCATCTCGGTCGGCGCGTCCACCCAGTTCCAGTTCTACGCGCAGACCAACTACGCCGCGGCCGACTACTTCTCGACCAGGCACTGGCTGAACAACAACATCAGCTCGCTGTCCTCCAGCGGGTTCAGCGAGACCGGCGGCACCATCGACCTGCTGGCGCCCGGCGACCTGAGCTTCGCCTCCTGCGACGCGAGCCCGGTCTTCGCCGGCTGCGTCAACCTCCAGGGCCAGTCCTCTCAAGTCGAGGAGAGCGGCGGCACCAGCGAGTCCTCGCCGTTCGTGGCCGGGGCCGCGGCCCTGGTCATCCAGGCCTACCGGCAGACCCACGGCGGCGCCACCCCGACGCCGGCGCTGGTCAAGCAGATCCTGACGAGCACCGCCACCGACATCGGCGCGCCCGCCGCCGAGCAGGGCGCCGGGCTGCTGAACAGCTACAAGGCCGTCCAGCTGGCCGAGTCGATCCCGACGGCCGACGGCACGCCCGCGCCGACCGGGTCTACCCTGCTCAAGTCCGTCGGCCAGCTCAACGCCGTGGCCCTGCCGGGGACCAGGGAGCACTTCCCGGTGACCATCACCAACACCGGCTCGGGCCGCAGCACGTGAGCATCGTCGGCCGGGCCCTCGGCGCCGGACCGGAACGTGCAGACCGGCAGCGTCACCCTGAACGACACCACCAGCCCGCAGTTCGCCAACTACCAGGGCCTCACGAACAACTACGCAGACCTTCACGTTCACCGTCCCGTCCGGCCAGAACCGGCTGGACGCCTCGATCGCCTACCCGGGTAACCCGGCCAACGGGAACAACTCCCGGGTCCGGCTGATCCTGATCGACCCGCACGGCCAGTTCGCCGCGCACTCGCTGCCGCAGGGCGTCGGCAACTACGGCAACGTCGACGTCACCGACCCGGCCGCGGGCACCTGGACCGGCGTGATCTTCGGTGACGTCGCCGCGGACGGCGGCACCAACGGCACCGTCCCGTGGCGGGTCGCGACGGAGCGGTACACGCCGTTCGGCACGGTCACGCCCGGATTCGTGACGCTGGCGCCCGGGCCAGAGCCGGACCGTCACCGTGACGGCACGGACGCCGGCCTCCCCCGGTGACTGCGACGGCCTCGATCGTGTTCAGCACCGGCTTCAACGCCGACACCACGACGATCCCGGTGACGCTGCGCAGCGAGATCAACGTGGCCGGCGGCGGCACGTTCAGCGGCACGCTGACCGGCGGCAACGGCCGGGACCCCGGCGAGGGCCAGGTCGAACTACTACGAGTTCAACGTCGGCGCCGGCGTGAACAACATCACCGCCAACGTGTCGCTCACCAACGACGCGAACGACCCGGTGGGCGCCTACCTCGTCGATCCCGAACGGCAACGTCGCCGGCTACGGCCAGAACTCCATCAACGGCAGCCAAACGACGTCGCTGACGGCGTGGGCGGTCAACCCGATCCAGGGAACCTGGACGCTGATCGTCGACTTCGCCAGACCGGTCGTCGGGGACGAGGTGTCCCAGCCGTTCACCGGCAGCGTCGCGTTCAACGCCGTGAACGTCAGCGCCGCGGGGATGCCGGACAGCGCCAGCACCACGCTGCCCGCGGGCGCCCCGGTGACGGTCCCGGTGAGCATCACCAACAACGGTGAACAGCCGGAGGACTTCTTCGTCGACCCGAGGCTGGACTCCTCGACGACCCTCGCGCTGGCGCCGTTCTCCCAGGCAATCGGGCTCAGCCTGCCGCTGACCGTCGGGTCGCCGGCTGGTTCATGCCGACGGAGGCGTCTGCCGTGTCGGTGGCGGCCACCGCCTCGCTGCCGATCAGTTCGACTACCAGCCCAACACCGGGGACCCGGACCTGGTCAGCAACATCGGCACCTCACCCAGCGGGTCTTACGCCCCGCCGGCCGGGAACCTCACGAACGGGTTCTGGGAGGCCACACCGAGCGAGATCGGGCCCTACCCGGCCGGCGCGCCGGCGGGCACGGTGAGCTTGGCGATGGAGGTCACCGCCAAGGCGTTCGACAACGCCATGACCTCCAGCACCGGCGACCTCGAGCTGGCGGCGACCAACCCGGCGACCACCTTCTCGCCGGTCGTCATCAACCCGGGCCAGACCGCGACCGTCAACGTCACGATCACCCCGTCCGGCTCGTCCGGCACGGTGGTCACCGGCACCCTGTACGTCGATGACTTCCTGACCAACGTCCCGGCCTTCGGCCAGCAGGGCGCCGACGAAATGGGCGCGATCCCGTACACCTACACGATCGGCTGACCCGCGTGGGCTAGCCGCCAGGCACGAAGGGCCGGGGATCCGCAGGGATCCCCGGCCCTTCCGCTGCTCAGGCCCGGTTACGCCGGGCGGGACCGCGCGCGGCCGGGCAGCAGGCGGCGCGGGCTGGTGAGGAAGCCGATCCCCCAGCAGACGTGCATGGTGACCAGGGCCGCGGGCAGCCGGGCGAGCACCCGGCCGGGCAGCCTCCGGGCGGCCACCCCGGTCACGCCCAGGACGCCGGCCAGGTAGCTGGCCGGGACCACGAACCCCATCATCAGCCAGGCCGGCCCGGCGCCCCCGATCCGGCGGCGGGCGGCCCGGCGAGCGCCACGGCCAGCCCGGCCGCGCCCGCCGCCAGCCCGGCCGCCAGGGCCAGCACCGCGGCCGGTGGCGCCAGGTAACGGAGGTTGACCGTGCCCGGATGCTCCCGGCTGACCACGCGGCGCCAGCGGCCGTAGTTGAAGTACTGGACCGCCAGGGCCCGCACGCAGCCGCGCGGCCGGTAGGTCACCTTGAGCCGGGGATCGAACCAGATGAGCCCGCCCCCCTGGCGGATCCGGTGGTTCATCTCCCAGTCCTCGGCGCGCTGGTAGGCCTCGTCGTAGCCGCCCACCCGCTCCAGCGCCACGCGGCGGTACACGCCGAGGTAGACCGTGTCCGCCGGGCCCACCTGGCCGCCGGTGTGGAACGCGGCGCGGCCGACCCCGGCCGGCGAGGTCATGGCCCAGGCCACGGCCTGCTCGAACGGCGTCACGCCGCGGGCGGCCATGATGCCGCCGACGTTGTCCGCGCCGGTCTCCGCCAGGATCTCCACCGCCAGCTTCAGGTACCCGGGCGGGATCAGCGCGTGCCCGTCCACCCGGGCCACGATCGGGAACCGGGACGCCTTGACGGCCGCGTTGTTGCCCGCCGGGATCCGCCCGTTCGGGTTGTCCACGACGGTGACCCGCGGGTCGGCGGCGGCCAGGTCGCGGGCGATCCGCGCGGTCGCGTCGCCGGACGGGCCGACCGCGAGCACCACTTCGATGCCCGCCGGGTAGTCCTGGGCGAGTACATGCCGGACCGCGTCCGCCAGGTGCCGCTCCTCGTTGCGCACCGGCATGATCACCGAGACCGGCGTGGCGGTGGAAAGGGCGGTCTGTGACAGATTGTCACTTGTCAGTGACACGTTGTTCATAGCTGACGTACGGTACTCCGCTACCGTCAGTCGTTTCATAAATACGCATGGTAATAACCAGGCGGTTCACCAGTCGAGCCGGCCTGGGCTCAGCCCGGGCGCGCCCGCGTGCGGGGCGGAGCGGTCCTCAGAGCGCGACGTCCTCCAGCATCTCCGTGACCAGCGCGGCGATCGGCGACCGCTCGGAGCGCACCAGCGTCACATGTGCGAACAGCGGATGGCCCTTGAGCTTCTCGATCACCGCGACCACCCCGTCATGCCTGCCCACCCGCAGGTTGTCCCGCTGGGCGACGTCGTGGGTGAGCACCACCCGGGACCCGGAGCCGATCCGGGACAACACCGTGAGCAGCACGCCGCGTTCCAGCGACTGGGCCTCGTCCACGATCACGAACGAGTCGTGCAGCGACCGGCCCCGGATGTGGGTCAGCGGCAGCACCTCGAACATGTCCCGGCCCAGCACCTCCTCGATGACGTCCTGGGAGGTGACCGAGGACAGCGTGTCGTAGACGGCCTGTGCCCACGGGTTCATCTTGTCCGCCTCGGAACCGGGCAGGTAGCCAAGCTCCTGGCCGCCCACCGCGTACAGCGGGCGGAACACCACGACCTTCCGGTGCTGGCGCCGGTCCATGACCGCTTCGAGTCCCGCGCACAGCGCCAGCGCGGACTTGCCGGTGCCGGCCCGGCCGCCGAGCGACACGATGCCGATCTCGGGGTCCAGCAGCAGTTCGAGCGCGACCCGCTGCTCCGCGCTCCGGCCACGCAGGCCGAAGGCCTGCGCGTCGCCGCGGATCAGGCGCACCGACTTGTCCGGCAGCACCCGGCCGAGCGCGCTGCCGCCGCCGACTCCCCCCGCGGTCAGCACCAGGCCCGTATGGCACGGCAGGTCCCGTGCGGCCGCGCAGTCGAGCGAGCCGGACTCGTACAGCTCCTCGATGTCGGCGGTGCCCACCGCGATTTCGGCCATGCCGGTCCACCCGGAGTCGGCCGGGATCTCGGCCCGGTACTCCTCGGCGGTCAGCCCGAGTGAGGCAGCCTTCACCCGCAGCGGCAGGTCCTTGCTGACCAGGACCACGTGCTCGCCCTCGGCAGCCAGGCTGCGGGCGACCGAGAGGATCCGGGTGTCGTTGTCGCCGAGCCGGAAACCCGGCGGGAGCACCTGGGGGTCGCTGTGATTCAGCTCGACCCGGACGGTGCCGCCGGTGTCCCCAATGGGCAGGTCATCATCGAGGCGGCCATAGGTGATCCGCAGGTCATCCAGGTACCGAAGCGCCTGGCGCGCGAAGAACCCCAGTTCAGGATGATGACGCTTGGCCTCCAGTTCGGTGATTACCACGATGGGCAGGACGACGCGGTGCTCCGCGAACCTGCCGATGGCGCCCGGGTCAGCGAGCAGCACGCTGGTGTCCAGGACGTAGGTCCGCCGCCGCGTGCCCGGTGCGCCGCGGTGGTCGGTGTCGGAGCCGGGAACTGCTTTGCCGCACGGGGCGGCGGGCAGAAGAACTGGCCACTCGTTCTCCCCTGGGCGCCATGATGGCGCCGCGCTCAGACTTCCAGACGGGTGAGAAAGACCGGGCCGGCCAGCGAAGGGCCGGTCGCCGGCCCTTCGCTCGTCTCGCCTGCGTACCAGGACAACAAGCTCGAGGATGTCGAGGGCCTTCCCGGCGGGCGGCTACGCACCGCCCATCCAGTTCCGACGGTACAGTCCTGGATCAATTCCCGGAAGTACCCATCTGCCACACGGCGCTGGCCCGGGGGAGCGACCCCCCGGAACCCCCCGCTGGCCTGCGGCCCGGTTCCTTCGTCACCGGGCCGGGGCCATGCTGGCCCGGGGGAGCGACCTCCAGGCCCCGGTGTCCCTGCCTCAGGTGCCGAACCTGCGGTGCCGGGCCGCGTAGTCCCGCAGTGCCCGGAGGAAATCCACCCGCCGGAAGGCCGGCCAGTAGGCGTCGCAGAAGTAGAACTCCGAGTGCACGCTCTGCCAGAGCAGGAAGCCGCCCAGCCGCTGCTCCCCCGAGGTGCGGATCACCAGGTCGGGGTCGGGCTGGCCGGCCGTGTACAGGTGGTCGGCGATGTGCTCCACGTCGAGGATCTCGGCGAGCTCCTCGATGCTGGTTCCCTTGGTGGCGTGGTCGTACAGCAGCGAGCGCACCGCGTCGGCGATCTCCCGCCGCCCGCCGTAGCCGACCGCCACGTTGACCAGCAGCCCGGGGTTGCCCGCGGTGGCCTCGGCCGCGTCCTTGAGCACCTGCGCCGTGTCCACCGGCAGCAGGTCGAGCGCGCCGACCGGCTTGACGTTCCAGCCCTGCGCCACCAGTTCCTGGACGGTGCTCTCGATGATCCGGAGCAGCGCCTCCACCTCGGCGCCGGACCGGGCCAGGTTGTCGGTGGACAGCAGCCACAGGGTGACCACCTCGACTCCGGCCTGACGGCACCAGCCGAGCAGTTCGAAGATGTGGTCGGCGCCCTTCTGGTGGCCGTGGCTGACGTCGGTGAGGCCCGCCGATGCGGGCCCACCGCCGGTTGCCGTCGAGGATCACCCCGACGTGCCGGGGGATCGAGTCCCTGGACAGCGACGCTTCCAGCCTGCGCTCGTACAGCTTGTAGGCGAGATCGCGCAGTCCCATCTGCACCCCTTCTGCGCTCATGCCAGACGGCCCATGCCAGATGATGGTGAGGCTGGTGAGAGTGCTACCAACCTACGTTAACCCCGTCCCGCCGCGGTGCGCGGCGGGACGGGGTCAACGTTCGACCAGGGTTTCAGCCGATGGACTTGACGATGGCTTCGTCCAGGCCGGGGAACGAGGCGAGGTACTCCCTGCGCTCCCGCTTCATCCGGTCCACCATGGCGTCGTACTCGGCGGTCCGGCCCTGCCGCGCGTAAAGCCCCCGGGGCTGGAGGATCTCGGGGTCGTCCACGCCGGGGACGGACTCGGCGATCTCGTAGCCGAAGTCGGGGTCGGTGACCCAGCTCGATCGTGTCCTGCGACGATCGCCTGCACGATCGCGGAGGAGATACGGGATCGTGACCTTCTTCGACCCCTCGTGGTCGTCGCCGCCGCCGACGCGCCCGGTGTTGAGCACGAACACCTTCAGCTCATGGCTGTCGAGCAGTTCCAGCATCCGGTTGCCCATGTCGGCCATGGCGCGCGGGAAGAACGGGTTGGTGCCGGGCACGCGCAGGAACTTGCCCTCCTCGTCCTTGCCGCCCGCCGAGGTGCCCGTGGTCTCGCCGAGCATGAAGTACGCGGCCGCCTGCGCCCGGTCGAGCCGGGCCACGCCCGGCACGATGTTCTCGTTCCGGTTCAGGATGAGCAGGAACTCCGCCAGCGGGATGTCGTCGGCGGCCACGGGTCCACGTACGAGAACGGCCAGGTGGTACGGCCGTTCTTGGTGTAGGAGGTGTCGAAGAAGTCCACCTTGCCCAGCGCGTCCACCGACACGTTTTCCAGGTAGGCGTCGGGCTTGGTGGTCGCGTTGTAGATGGCCGGCTCGATACCGCGGGTCGAGGCCGAACGTCTTGGCGAAGCAGCCGTTCTCCGTCGCGTACACCCGGCCGCCCGGCATGAGCGCGATGAAGTCGTCCTGGGCCGGCTTGCTGCCAAGCTGCGTGGTGAACGTCGTGGTCGTCTTGCCGGTGCCGGACAGGCCCACGATGAGCACGCCGCGCGGCCGGCCGCCGACCGGGATGACCTTGCAGCCCGCGTGCAGCGACAGGCCGCCGCGGTTGTAGACGATGTTGTTCCACATCCGCAGGCCGCCCTTCTTCGACTCACCGAAGTAGTCGGAGTTGAGCACCCTGGTGATGTTGCTGTTCAGGTCGACGGCGATGACCCGGTCGTTCGGGTAGCCGGGCGCGGGCAGGTTCGGGGTGTAGATGACCGTGGTGTCCGGCTCCCAGGTTTCCGGGTCGTAGTCCTCGCCCACCGGGTAGTACAACTGCTTCTGCATGCCGGCCACGTTGGCGTTGGCCGCCTCCATGATCAGCCGGGCACGCGTGCGGAACTGCGGGTCCGATCCGATGTAGCCGTCCACGACGACCATGTGGGCGCCGGCGATGTAGGCATCCTGCTCCGCGGCGATGCGGTCGAATTCCGCCCGGGGAATCGTTTGCTTGGTCGCATTGGTCGAGTCCTCGACGATGAACGTCGACTTGGTGCTGCGTGAGTCCACCCGCGCCTTGACGTTCACATTGCCAAACTCCGTGACCGAAGCATTCGGCATTTTCTCCGTTAGCTCACGAAGCCGTTCCGCAGTGGGATTCCATTCCACCGCTGCCGCATTAACCTGCTGCCCCACAGTTGCTCCTCCTCCTGGGCGCCGGCCCGTGCCAGGCCCGGGTCCTGCCGGCCGCCGGGCACGCCCGCGTGCGCCCTACGCTGCGAGATCTGGGGAGTGTACCCGGCCAGGCCGAAACGAATGCAGGCCGGGTGGCCGTTACGCGGGGTGGTCGCCGGGGCAGGCGAGCGTGGCGGCGGAAGCGGCGCGCGCGGCGCCCGCCTTACCCGGGCCCGGGCCGCGGGAGACGGGCGCGGAAAGTTCCCGGTTGGCGCATCCGGTAAAAGAGCGCAAACGGCCGCCGGAAGCGGCGGCCGCAGCGCATTACGCGGGCTTTGGTTTAGACCTATGGTTTAAACCGCTCGCGGTAATTCACCGCTGGTCACGAGCGCGGTCCCTCGGCGCGAACCTGCTCCACGTGACGGAGTGCGCCGCGCAGCGCACTGAGCCAGGAGTCCTCGTGCTCGCCGACCAGGCGCACGCACCAGGCGAGCGCGTCACTGCGACTGCGGGCCACGCCGGCCTCGACGAGTGTGTCCAGCACCCGGCGCTCGGCCTGGCGCAACCGGGTCATCACCGGAACCGAAATTGTGGTGAACATCACTTTCCGGTCCTCGCTCACCACGCCCCAGGAGACCTTGCGGCCGAACCTCCGCTCCGCCTCGCGGGCGATCCCCATCCGGGCCTCGCGCGTCTCCTCGCGGAACCGCCGGCTCCGGCCGGCCGCCATCGCGTCCGCCCGGGCCTCGGCGTCCCCCTCACCCTCACCAGCCACCTCGGCGGCGGCCGCTTCCTGCACCGGGCGAAGCTCACCAATGACGGTGATCTCCTCCCTGTCCACGATCACCTCAGGCTCCCCGGTGAACCACCCATCGGGCAGCCGCCCCAGGAACCACGCACGTATCTCCCCCGCGGCGTCCGCCGCCACCTTCTCTTGCCGCGTACTCATGTAATTATGATTACATGCCCGCCACCCTGCTGCAATAACTACCCCCCTTGCGGGGTGTTCGCCCCTTGGCTGACCAACACGAGCAGCCGTGCGCTAAACCTGCACCAAGGCGAGCCCGGCTGACGCTCATCTCACGGCGCTTACTGAGGGATGCGACGCAGGATTCAGACCGAGGTAGCGGCGACCTGGGCGGCTACCGCCGGGGAGACGTCCACGGCGCCGGCGAACTCGCTGCCGAGGTCCACCGGGACGATCTCGACGTCCATGCCGGGTTCGGGGGCCTGGATCATCTTGCCGCCGCCGAGGTAGATGGCGACGTGCGAGATGTAGTCGGGCGCGGTCGGGTCGGTGTGGTAGAAGAGCAGGTCACCGGGTTGCAGCTGGCTCACAGGTACCGAGGGGCCGGTGCGGGCCTGGTCCGCGGCCACGCGCGGCATGACCACGCCGGCCTGGGCGAAGGACCACTGCACCAGCCCGGAGCAGTCGAACGACGTCGGCCCGGCCGCGCCCCAGACGTAGGGCATGCCGAGCCGGCTCACCGCCGCTTCCAGGAAGGCGTGGAGCACGGCCGCGGAGGCCAGGCCGCTCGTGGTGGGCTGCACCGAGCCGGCCGCCGCCGAGGTGGCCGTGCTGGTGGTGCCCTGGATGGTCTGCACGACGAGCTGGTCGACCTCGGTGCCGTGCGGCAGGGCCTTCTTGATCTTGTGAGTCAGCTTGGCGATGGTGGCGGAGGGGGCGCTGATCACGATCGCGTTGCGCACCGGGAAGCCGAGCGTGCGGGCGGCCCGGTCGGTGATCACCGCGTCCACGCCGCCGATGCCGACCGTGCCGAACTTGCCGACACGCATCGTCTGCACGCTGCGGCCGGCTGACCGTGACCGGCGTTCCGGTGGGCAGCTTGTCCTGCTTGCCCATCTCGTAGGACAGGCCCAGGCCGCCGCCCTCGACGCTGCGCCAGAACGCGGTGTCCTTGGCGACGGGCTTGGCGGCGAACCGGCGGAAGCTGGAGGGGTTGACGCCCAGTATCGCGGCGAACCTGCCGTTCACCCGCACCCGGGCCGCGTCCACGGCCTGCACCGCGCGCACGCCGGGCAGGCTGCGGACCTTGCTCACGGCCGCGGCCGGGAGCGTGCTTTCCGACACCGCGACGACGTCCACCGGGAGCACGTGCCGCAGCGGGGCCACGTAGGCATCGGTGCTGATGGCCGGGGCAGTGGTGGCCGGAAGCGGCGCGGGCTCGGTGCGCCCGAGCAGCCAGGGCTGCGCCGTGGGCGCCGGCCCGGGCCGGGAGTGGTGCTGTGGATGGCGGCGGACGCCACGCCGGGCCAGCCCGCGGCGATGACGATCATCGCGGTAAGGGCGCCGAGCGCGGGGCCCGGCAGCACCGCGCGGCGCTTGGAGCGCGGGTGCTGCGCCGGGGTCTCCCCGATGGGGCGGCTCCTGCCCAGTTCCACGCGCGTCACCATCCTTATCGCCGTACCTCGCGCATACCCCATCTAATGCGCTGAGGAATCCCTACTATTCCATCGAGTTACCCGGCCTGCCAGGGTCAAAGGACCCAAGTTCTTCCCCGCCCCAGGTCACGGCGGGGTATCCCAGGGCCTCCCGCAGTTCCATGGGATCAGTGACAGGGGTACGGCAGGTGAAATTTCGGCAGACATATGCCGCCGGGGAGCCGTCAACCGGATGGCGCCCGCCGAGCAGCGGCACCGCGGCATCCGCACCGTCCGGGCTGCCGTCACCGAGCGCCAGCACCGCCCCGGGCGGCGCCATGAGCAGCGCCGCCCGGTGCAGGGCCCCGGTACGCGGGTCTGTGGCCGCCCCGACGACCGCGATCTCGGCCGGGCCGGCCAGCACCGCCTCGGCGGCCGCGAGCCCGGCCCCGGCCGCGCCCGGGAAACGGGCGGCGATCGGGCCGAGCACGCCCAGCGCCGCCACGGCCGCGTCCCGGTGCCGGGACGAGCCGGTGAGCGCGGCATAGCTCAGCAGCGCCCCGGCGGCCGCGAACGTGCCCGACGGGCTGGGCCCGTCGGCCGGGTCGGCCGGCCGGTACAGCAGCCGCTCGCCGTCGTCGGCGGTGTCGTAGAAGCCGCCGTTGCCGTCGCCGAACCTGGTCAGCGCCGTCTCCAGGAGCTCACCGGCGAGCCCCGCCCAGCGGCCCTGCCCGGTCACCCCGGCCAGGGCCAGGAGCCCGCCGGCCAGGCAGGCGTAGTCCTCGAGCACCCCGGCACCCGGTCCCGCCGCGCCCTCGCGCGAGGTCCGGCGCAGCCGCCCGTCCACCAGGTGCACCGTGGTGAGCAGGCCCGCCACCTCCAGCGCCGCGGTCACGAACCCCGGCTCGCCGAAGAGCAGCCCGCACTCGGCGAGCGCGGCTATGGCCAGCCCGTTCCACGCGGTGACCACCTTGTCGTCGCGCCCCGGGCGCACCCGCGCCGCGCGGGCGGCCAGCAAGGCGGCGCTGACCCGGCCGTACCGCTCCTCGTCGCCGGGATCCGACCGGCGCTGGAGCACCGAGCGGCCATGCTCGAACGTGCCGTCCGCCGTCACGCCGAAGACCTCCGCCGCGTAACCGGCGTCCCGTGGCCCCAGCACCTCGCGCAGTTCATCGGGGGTCCAGGTGTAGAAGAGCCCCTCCTCGCCGGCGCTGTCGGCATCCAGCGCGGACGCCAGGCCGCCCGCGCCGGTGCGCAGTTCGCGGATCATCCAGGTGCACGTCTCGTGCGCCACCCGGCGGGCCAGCGGGTCGGCGGTGCGCCGCCACCAGTGCGCGTACGCCCGGGCCAGCAGGGCGTTGTCGTAGAGCATCTTCTCGAAGTGCGGCACGACCCAGCCCGCGTCCACGCTGTAGCGGGCGAATCCCCCGCCGAGCTGGTCGTACATGCCGCCCCTGGCCATCGCCACCATGGTGCCGGCGGCCATTTCCAGCGCCCGCCCGGCACCGGGGGCGCCGGGCCGCTCGGACTGCCGGAGCAGGAACTCGCACACCATCGATGGCGGGAACTTGGGTGCCCGGCCGAACCCGCCGCGCTGGGCGTCGTAGTTGCGCGCCAGGGTCAGCACCGCCTCGCGGCAGATGTCCGCCAGTCCGGCCGCCTCGCCCCCGCCCTGCCACGGCCCGGCCTGCTCCGCCAGCGCGGTGGCGATCCGGCCGGCCTGTCCGGTGACCCCGTCCCTGTCTTCGCGCCAGGCCTTGGCGACGCCGAGCACAAGGCGCTGGAACGCCTCGCGCGGGAAGTAGGTGCCGCAGTAGAACGGCGCACCGTCCGCTGTCATGAACACGGTCATCGGCCAGCCGCCCTGGCCGGTCATCGCCTGGGTCGCGGTCATGTAGACGGCGTCCACGTCGGGCCGTTCCTCCCGGTCCACCTTGATGGACACGAGGTTCTCGTTCAGCAGCGCCGCGGTCTGCGGGTCCTCGAACGACTCGTGCGCCATCACGTGGCACCAGTGGCAGGCCGAGTAGCCGACCGACAGCATCACCGGCACGTCCCGCTCCCTGGCCGCCGCGAACGCCTCGGGCGACCACTGCCACCAGTCCACCGGGTTGCCCGCGTGCTGCAGGAGATAGGGGCTCGTCGCGTTCCTCAGCCGGTCTGCCATGCCTCCATCTTCACCCCTGCCAGGCCGGCCCGCCTGGCCCCGGGCGGAGCCGGAGGGCATGGTTTGACGGGCGTAGCCATAATGGTTATCGTTTTCATCAAGGGCGGCGCGACGTGCCGCCGGAGCCCTCCCCGCACAGCGAAGGAACCCCGACCATGCTTGTTCGCACCGGAGCCGCGGCGGCCGCACTGCTGGGCGCGGGGCTGCTCGCGGCCGGATGCTCGTCGCCCCCCGGGGCGCTCGCCTCGGCGGGCGGCGGCATCGTCGCCGTGGGCGCGGAGAACGAATACGCGAACGTCATCAGCCAGATCGGCGGGAAGTACGTGCACGTCACCGCGATCCTGGACAATCCCAACACCGACCCGCACACCTTCGAGTCGAGCCCGTCGGTCTCCCAGGACGTCAGCGCGGCCCAGTTGGTGGTGCAGAACGGCGTCGGCTACGACACGTTCATGAACAAGATCGAGGCCGCCGCGCCGAACCCGAAGCGCAAGGTCATCGACGTGCAGACGCTGCGGCACCTGCCGGACAGCACGCCGAACCCGCACCTGTGGTACGCACCGGCCACGATGCCCGCGGTGGCGAAGGCCATCACCGCCGACCTGGCCGCGCTCCAGCCCGAGCACGCCGCGGTGTTCAGGGCCAACCTGGCCAGGTTCGACGCGTCGCTGCGGCCCTGGTACCGGGCGCTCGCGCAGTTCAAGGCCGCCTACCCGGGCACGCCGGTGGCGACCACCGAGCCGGTCGGCGACTACATGCTCCAGGCGGCAGGCACACGGAACCTCACCCCGTTCGGCTTCCAGCGGGACATCATGAACGGCGTAGACCCCTCGCCCCAGGACGTATCGCTGGAAACCAGCCTGTTCTCCGGCCACAAGGTACGGGTCTTCCTGTACAACCAGCAGGTGACCGACACGCTCACCCAGTCGTTCCTCGGCCTGGCCCGCAAGTACGGCATCCCCGTGGTCGGCCTGTACGAGACCATGCCGGCCCCCGGGTACGACTACCAGACCTGGATGCTCGCCGAGGTCCGGGCGCTGCAGCGGGCCGTCGCCGACAAGGCCACGACGGCGAGGCTGTGATGGCGGACCGCGGCGCGGTGACCACCGTGGCGCCGGGCCTGGCCGCTGACCGCGAGGAGACGCTCGCCGTCGAAGGGGTCAGCGTCCGGCTCGGCGGCCGCGAAGTACTGCATGACGTGCGGTTCTCCATCCGGGCCGGCGAGTTCGTCGGCCTCATCGGCTCCAACGGCGCGGGCAAGACGACCCTGCTCCGGGTGATCCTCGGGCTGCAGAAGCCATCCGCCGGCCAGGTGCGCTTCGGCGACGCGGCGCGGGCGGGGCGGGGCCGGGCCGTCGGCTATGTGCCGCAGAAGATCGAACTGGACCCGGACATGCCGCTGCGGGCCAGGGACCTGGTCGGGCTGGGGGTCGACGGGCATCGTTTCGGCATCCCGGTGCCGTCCCGGGGCCGGCGCGCGCTGGTCGATGAGGCGCTGCGCGCGGTGGGCGCCGCGGCCTTCGCCGATGCGCGGGTCGGCACCCTGTCCGGCGGGGAGCAGCAGCGGGTGATGATTGCGCACGCGCTGATCGGCAAGCCCCGGCTGCTGCTTATGGACGAGCCGCTGGCGAACCTGGATATCCGCAGCGAGCAGGAGATCGTGAGCCTGCTCGCCCGGATCTCGAAGGAGCGCCGGATCGCCGTGCTGATCTCCGCGCACGAGATCAACCCGCTGCTGCCGGTGATGGACCGCGTGGTCTACATGGCGGCGGGCCGGGCCGCCAGCGGGACGACCGGCGAGGTGATCCGGCCCGAGGTGCTGACCAGGCTCTACGGGCATCATGTGGACGTCATTCACCTGCACGGCCGGGTCCTGGTGGTGGCCGGGCGGGGCGACGAGAGGGCGGTCGGGCCCCGCGACGACACGCACGTGCTGCACGTTGACCAGGCCGTGCCCGGCCCGGGCGCCGAGGGCGAGCGGTGAACCTCATCCTCCGGGCAGTGTTCGAGCCGGGCTTCTTCACCAGCGGCCCGGTCCGGGTGGCCCTGCTGGCCGGCGGCCTGGCCGCGCTGGTCTCCGGCGTCGTGGGTACCTTCGCCGTGCTGCGCGGCCAGTCGTACGCCGGGCACGCGCTCGCCGACATCAGCGTCACCGGCGGTTCCGCCTCCTACCTCGCCGGTATCGCCCCGCTGTGGGGCTTCGCCGGCGTGGGCGTGCTGGCGGCCGCCGCGATGGACCTCATCGGCGTCCGGCGGCGCCGGGGCCGGGACCTCGCGACCGGCATCGTCCGCGGGGCGGGGCTGGGCCTCGCGGCGCTGTTCCTGTACTGGGACACCACGACCACGAGCACCACCGGCGCCACGATCACCGTGCTGTTCGGCTCCATCTTCACCATCAGTGCCGCCACGGCGGCGGTGGCGGCGGTGTTCGCCGCGGCCGCGCTCGGCATCGTCGCCGTGCTGTACCGCCCACTGCTGCTCAGCTCGGCCAGCCCCGACCTGGCCTTCGCCCGCGGCGTACCGGTGCGGGCCACCGGAGCCCTCGCCCTGGTGGCCATCGCCCTCGCGGTATCGCTGTCGGCGCTGACCATCGGTGCCATCCTGAGCACCGCGCTGCTGGTGGGGCCGGCCGCGGCCGCGCTGCGGCTGACCAGCAAACCCGGCATGGCGGTCCTCTGGTCGGCGGTTATCGGCATCGCGGCGACCTGGCTGGGCGTCCTGCTGGCCTATGACAGCTACTACTGGCCGCCCGCCCGCCAGGGCTGGCCGGTGAGCTTCTTCGTGGTGGCGCTGGTGCTGGTGTTCTACCTGCTGGCCCAGTTCGTCATCGCCCGCCCGCCCGGCACCCGGCGGGACGGCGCCACCGCCCGGCTCCTGGCCGCCCGGCCGGACGAGGCAGGAGCCTGAGCGATGCTGTCCGGCTTCATGATCAACGCCTGGGTCGTCGCCGGCATCGTGGCGGTGGTCGCCGGGGCGGTCGGCTTCTTCGTCGTGCTGCGCGGGTCGGCGTTCGTCGCGGACGCGCTGCCCACCGGCGCCTTCGCGGGAGCGGCCGGGGCGAGCCTGATCGGCGTCAGCACGCTGGCCGGCCTCGGGGTGTTCTCGGTCCTCGGCGCGCTTGGCATCGGCTGGCTGGGCCGCCGCAGCAGGCATGACGTGGCCACCGCGCTGACACTGGTGACGATGCTCGGGCTCGGCGCACTGTTCCTCAGCTTCAGCGGCGAGTACGCGCAGGAGATCTACTCGCTGCTGTTCGGCGAGGTGCTCGGCATCAGCACCAACGAGATCGCTCCCGTGGCCATTCTGGGCGCCGTGTCGGTGGCCGCGCTCCTCGTGATCTACCGCCCGCTCCTGCTCACCTCCGTCATGCCCGCGCTCGGCGAGTCCCGCGGCCTGCGGGCGGCCCGGGTGGAGACGCTGTTCCTGGTGGTGCTGGCCCTGGCCACGAGCATGGCCCTGCCGGTGGTGGGTGCGCTGCTCATCTTCAGCCTGATGATCGGGCCGCCGGCCGCGGCCAGGTCGTTCACCGACAGGCCCGCGTTCGCCATCGGGCTGTCGGTGGTCATGGCCCTCGGCACGGTGTGGGCCGCGATCGCCGCCACTTACCAGACGAACTGGCCGGTGGGCTTCTTCGTGGGGGCGCTGAGCGCGGGCTGGTACGCCGTGGGCCGGATCGCCACGGCCTGGCGCCGGAGCCGGCGGCGGGCGCGGGCAGCGGCGCCAGCCGAGCCGGCGGGGCATGACCGCCTGGCTGCTAGTGTGCGGTTGTGACCACGCCTGTGCCGGCCAGGCGCCCTCTTGGCGGAACGCGAGTCCGTGGCACCCGGCAGGCCGAAGCGCTCGCCTCCGTGCTGGACAGCCTGCCCGGCTTCTGGAGCGCCCAGCAGATCCACGCGGAACTGCGTGCCCGCGGCGAGCGGATCGGGCTGACCACGGTCTACCGCCACCTCCAGGTGCTGAGCGAGGACGGCCGCCTCGACTCGATCCGCGATGCGGGCGGCGAGGCCCTGTACCGCCGCTGCCGGAGCGCCGCGCACCACCATCACCTGATCTGCCGCGTGTGCGGGACCAGCGTGGAGGTGGAGGGGAGCGCGGTCGAGCAGTGGGCGGAGAAGGTGGCGGCCGAGGCGGGCTTCACGGCGGTGGATCACACCGTGGAACTGTTCGGCCTGTGCCCCAGTTGCGGCGCGGCCCCAAGCTCCGCCGCCGGGGGCTGCTGACCGGCTACTCCCCCGTCACGCCGTCGATGCGCTCGCGGAGCAGGTCGGCGTGGCCGTTGTGCCGGGCGTACTCCTCGATCATGTGCACGTAGATCCAGCGCAGGTCGCGGACCCGCTCGGGGTAGTGGCCGTGGCTCGGCACCACCTCATCCAGGCCCTTGCCGCGCACCCGGGCCCGCGACTCGGTGGCCTCGTGGCGGAACCCGTCCAGGCAGTCGCGGGCTTCGGCGTCGTCGAGGTTGTCGAAATCCGCGTCGAGGTTGGTCTCCGTCGAGTAGACCGGCTCCAGGTCCTGGTTGGCGGCATGCACGCCGAACCACCACCGCTCTACGTCGGTCATGTGCCTGACCAGCCCGAGCAGCGACAGGCTGGACGGCGGCACTGCCCGGCGCCTGAGTTGCTCGGCGGTCAGCCCGGCGCACTTGGCAAGCAGAGTGTCCCGGTGGTAGTCCAGCCAGGCTTCCAGCGCTTCCCGTTCGCCGGCGACCAGGGGCGGGTCGCTGCGCTTCACCTCGGGCGCGGTCCACGTCATGCGGACATCCTCGCATCCAGGCACACCGCCGCCGCACCGTGACAGCGGGGACCGGGCGGCACCGCCCGGTCCCCGCGGCCGCCTGCCCGCCGCTACGCCGGCGCGGCGACCGTGCCGGCCGTCACCTCGGGCTGGTCCGGCCGGCCGGGGAGGACGTCAACCGTGGCCCAGCACCGGATGGGGCACGTAGCGCTCCTCCATCCGGCGGATCTCCTCCTCGGTGAGTTCGAGCTTCACCGCCGCGAGCGCGTCGTCCACGTGGCCGGGCTTGGTGGTGCCCACGATGGGGGCGGTCACCCCGGGGCGCTGCAGCATCCAGGCCAGCGCGACCTGGGCCGGCGGCACGCCGCGCCCGGCGGCAACCTCGGCGACCGCGTCGACCACGTCGAAGTCGGCCTGGCTGTAGAGGCTGTCACCGAACGGGTCGGTGCCGGCCCGGGTGGTGTGCCGCTGCCCGTCCCTGCTCCGGTTGCCGGTGAGCACGCCGCGGGCCAGCGGGCTCCACGGGATCACGCCGACGCCCTGGTCGATGCACTGCGGGATCATCTCCCGCTCCTCCTCGCGGTAGAGCAGGTTGTAGTGGTTCTGCATGGACACGAACCGGGTCCAGCCGTGCCGCCCGGCCACGTGCTGTGCCTTGGCGAACTGCCAGGCGTACATGCTGCTCGCCCCGATGTAGCGGGCCTTGCCCGCCTTGACCACGTCGTGCAGCGCGGCCATCGTCTCCTCGATCGGGGTCCGCGCGTCCCACCGGTGGGTCTGGTAGAGGTCCACGTAGTCCATGCCCAGGCGGCGCAGCGAGTTGTCGATCCCGGCCATGATGTGCTTGCGGGACAGGCCGCGGTCGTTCTCGCCGTCGGACATCGCGCTGAACACCTTGGTGGCGACCACCACGTCGTCGCGGCGGAACAGCTTGCCGAGCAGCCGCCCGGTGATCACCTCGCTCGTGCCGTCGGCGTACACGTCGGCGGTGTCGAAGAAGATCACGCCACCGTCGGCCGCCGCCCGGACGAGTGGCTCGGCGGCGTCTTCGTCCAGCACCCACGGCCTGGTGCCCTTGTCGCCGAAGCTCATCATGCCGAGGCAGATGCGGGACACGCGCAGGCCGGTCGAGCCCAGGTTGACGTACTCCATGAACGCTCCTCACGAACGATCCGACGTCGGATGCTGCCCGCGGGCGCGGATCACCGGGCGCCGGGCGGGCAGCGTCACCTCAGCACAACAACGCCCGCGGCGGCCCGGGCATGCCCCGGCCGGTCCCGGTGTTGCGGTTCTCCGGACGGCACGGACGAGAAGGAGCACAGATGCAGACGAGGACCATCGGCCCGGTCACGGTCAGCGCCATCGGACTTGGCGCGTTCCGGTCCAGCGAGGGCGAACTGCGGCACTGCGCCGGGGCCGGCATCGCGTTCCTGCCGTGGAGCCCGCTTGGCGGGATCGGCCGGGCCGGCCAGCTCGGCACCCGGCACGCCGCGTTCGGCGAGGTCGCCGCGGCGCACGGGGTGTCGCCGCAGCGGGTGACGCTGGCCTGGATGCTGGCCAAGGCGCCGGTAGTCATCCCGATCCCGGGAGCCAGCCGCCCCGAGTCGATCACCGACTCGGCCCAGGCGCCTGAGCTGGTGCTCTCCCCCGGGGAACTGGCCCGCCTGGACGAATCGCGGTCATGATTTGTGGTCGTTGGCACTCTGACCACATTCTTGTGTGGTCGTTGGCACACTGACCACAGATGGCCCCGCGACATACGGCCCCGCGACGAGGAGATGGCTGGGATGACTCAAAGTGGCCCGGTGGCCCAGGTGCCCGCGGCCGAGGTGCCGGCGGACGCTTACCTGCTCGACGTGCGGGAACCTGAGGAATGGGATGCCGGTCACGCACCGGCCGCGGTTCATATCCCGCTCGGCGAACTGGGCGCGCGCTACACCGAACTGGAGCAGGACCGGCCGCTGTATGTGATCTGCCGGTCAGGCAGCCGGTCGGCGCAGGCCGCGCAGGCGCTGGCCGGTGCGGGGTGGGACGCCAGCAACGTGTCCGATGGCATGGTCGGCTGGCAGGCCGCCGGTCTGCCCATGACCGCGGCGTCCGGCCAGCCCTACGTGGCCTGACACCGCGCGGGCTGCCCGGGCCGGCGGGCGCGGGCCGGAGTGACCGGAATGCCGTAGCCGCCGCGCCCGTTGCAGCCGACCGTGGACGTACGTGACGCACGGCCCGGGGAGTTCGGCCAGATCGGCGAGCTGCGGGTGGCCGCCTACCAGGCCGACGGGTTCCTGTCCGAGACCGCTACGTACGCGGACACGCTGCGGGTTCTCGGTATGGACGGCACCGGCGAGATTCTGGCCGCCGTGCACGACGGGCACATCCTCGGCACGGTGACGCTGGTGAACTGGCCGCACGGCGGTGAGGTGCTGCGCGCTCCGGGCGAGGGCGAGGTGCGGGCGCTGGCGGTGGCGAGCACGGCCAGGGGCCGGGGGATCGGGCGGGCCCTGCTGGCCGCGGTGATGCAGCGTGCCGCCGTACGGGGGGTCCGCGAGCTGCTGCTGCTCACCCAGCCGGACATGCTGGCGGCCCAGCACCTGTACGCCGAGGCCGGGTTCCGCCGCCTGCCGCACCGCGACTACGAGTACGCCCCCGGCCACCGGCTGCTCGCCTTCGGCATGCCCATGCCCCGGGGCTGAGCCCGGCCGTCAGGCCTGGGGCGTGCCGTTGTGGCTGTAGTCCTGCTCCGGCCTGGTCCTGCTCCGCCGGCTGGTTCTCGCGTGCCTCCTCGCGCCAGCGCGGCTCGCGGGCCACCTTGCGGAGCTGCTTGTTCATCGAGCGCAGCAGGAAGTACAGCGCCAGGCCCATCGCGGCCACCACGAGGAACCCGAGGATGCCGGGCACCACCTGGTTGGCCGCGGGAGAGGCCAGGATCGTCACCGGCTCACCAACTCCCGGACGCCAGCGAAAAGGTCATCTTCTGGAAGCTCAGTATCCACCAGCGACCTGGCCCGGTGGTAGTCCTCGGTGGGCCAGGCGGCCGCCGAGACCTCCAGCGGGATGGCGAACCAGGAACTCTCCGGGTCGATCTGGGTGGCGTGCGCCAGCAGCGCCTGGTCCCGCACGGCGAAGTACTCCGCGCACGGCACCCGGGTGGTGATCTCCAGCGGGACCCGGCCCTTCGGCGGGTCCTCCCACTTGGCGAGCCAGTCGGCGTAGGGCGACTCCAGCTCGCGGCGCAGCATCTCCTCGTGCAGCGCGATGAGCCTGGCCTTGTGGAACGTGGCGAAGTAGTAGAGCTTGAGCGGCTGCCAGGGCGCGCCGGTGCCCGGGTAGCGGTCCGGGTCGGCGGCCGCGTCGAACGCCTCGACCGCGACCTCGTGCGTCTTGACGTGGTCGGGGTGCGGGTAGCCGCCGTTCTCGTCATAGGTGAGGATCACGTGCGGCCGGAACTCCCGGACCAGTGCGACCAGCGGTCCGGCGGCATCTTCCAGTTTCTGCAGCGCGAAGCATCCGTCCGGGAGCGGCGGCAGCGGATCGCCCTCCGGCAGCCCGGAATCGGTGAATCCGAGGAATCTTTGCCGTACTCCCAGGATTTCCCTGGCCCGGGCCATCTCCTCGCGCCTGATCCGGGGCAGGTCGGCCCGCACCTCGGGCCGGTCCATTGCCTTGTTGAGGATGTCACCGCGCTCACCCCCGGTCAGGGTGGCGACCATCACATCCGCCCCGGAACGTGCGTAACGCACCATTGTTGCTGCGCCTTTGCTGGACTCGTCGTCCGGGTGCGCATGCACCGCCAGCAAGCGCAGCCCGGCGTCCGGCAGGCCGCTCCCCGGGTACCCGGACGTGGCAGGCGGTGTGCCGGGCATGGCCCGGCCGGTGGTGTCGGCGTGAGAAGCAGGCACAGAAAATTCCCCCGGTGCTGGGAATAACGGGCGCGGTCGGGCAGCCTCCTGCCAGGCCGGACGGCGACTGGCGGGCACGGCGCCGGGTCATTATCCTGCACGACAGCACCCCGGATAGGCGAACTTATTCCCGTGCTCGCTCCCGGCAGGTTATTGACTGGCGCGGTAATACCCCGCACCCTTGTAACCTCGGAGAGTTACCCCGAGGGCCGCATAGGCCCCCAATACCCCCATGGGGCCGAGTTGGCTCCAGCGGACCTCATCCGTTCGCAGTTGCAGGCAAGGAGTACCCGTGACCGAGACACGCGAGGACGTCACCTGGCTCACCCAGGAAGCCCATGACCGGCTGAAGGCGGAGCTGGACTATCTGGCCGGCACCGGGCGTGTAGAGATCGCGAAGAAGATCGAGGCCGCCAGGGACGAGGGCGACCTGAAGGAGAACGGCGGCTACCACGCGGCCAAGGACGAGCAGGGCCAGATTGAGGGCCGCATCCGCCAGCTCCAGTACATCCTGGAGAACGCCAGGGTCGGCGACCCGCCCCGGACCGAGGGCGTCGTCGGCCCCGGCATGACCGTGACCATCCGGTTCGCCGGCGACGAGGACGAGGTCACCTTCCTGCTCGCCTCCCGCGAGGAAAGCGGCGCCCCGATCGACGTGTACTCCCCCCGCTCCCCGCTGGGCAGCGCGATCTCGGGCAAGAAGGTCGGCGAGACCGCGACCTACAACCTGCCAAACGGCCGCGCCGCCACGGTCGAGATCCTCGAGGCGGTCCCCTACGTCGGGGTCTGACCGGCCGCTTCGCGGCGCGGCTAAGAGCCGTCCCGATGGCCGTGGCGCCCCGCGCTGAGCGGGCGCCACGGCCATCGTGCACCGGGATCCGGGCCGTCCGGTCAGGGAACCAGCGCGAGCGCCTCGGGAAACTTGCCCACGCGTATCGGCTCGCCGGGCCGGTTCGTCGCGGTGTTTATGGGTGTCACCGTTCCGGAGTTCTGGTTGCCCACATACGCGGTCTTCCCGTCCGGGGTGATCACGATCGCCCGCGGATCGTTGCCGACCTTGATCGGCGTGCCGGGCCGGTTCGTCGCGGTGTTGATCGGCGTCACCGTGTTCCCGATCGCGTTGACCACGTAGGCCGTCCTGCCGTCCGGGGTGAAGGCGATGGACACCGGGCCGTTGCCCACCTTGATCGGCGTGCCGGGCCGGTTCGTCGCGGTGGTTGATCGGCGTCACCGTGTTGCCGCCGTCGTTCAGCACGTAGGCGGTACTCCCGTCGGGGGTGACCGCGATCACCGTCGGCAGTTTGCCCACCTTGATCGGCGTGCCGGGCCGGTTCGTCGCGGTGTTTACCGGGGTGACCGTTCCGGCGATCTGGCTGACCACGTACGCGGTCCTCCCGTCCTTGGAGAACGCGAAGGCGCAGGGCGCGCGGCCGACCCTGATCGGGGGGCCCGGCGTGCCCGTCGCGACGTTGATCGGCGTCACCAGGCTGGTGCCGTAGTTGGCCACGTAGGCGGTCCTGCCGTCCGGGGCGACCGCCACCGCCACGGGGATGTAGCTGACCTTGATGAGCTTGCCGGGCTTGTTCGTGGCGAGGTCGACCACCCGCACGGTGCCGGGCTCGCTCTGCGCGCCGCCCGTGATCACATAGCCGGTCTTCCCGTTCGGGGTGATAGCCATCATCGCCGCGATGGGGCCGATCTTGATGGGCGCGCCCGCCTGGCCGGTCGCCGTGGTGATCGGCGTCACCGTCCCGGGAGAGCTGTCGTTGGAAACGTAGGCGGTCTTTCCATCTGGGGTGACCGCGATGTCCAGCGGGCTCTTGCCGACCGGGATGGACGGTTCCGGCTTGTTCGTGGCGAGGCGGATCGGCGTCACCATACCGGGCTTGCCCGGGTTCTGGTCCACGACGTAAACGAACCGGGGCGGCGGGGCCGAGTGGCCCCCCAGCGCGGGGCGGCCGTGCGGCGCCCCGGTGAGCGTGGGGATCGCGACCACGGCCGCCGCGATGACGGCCGCGCACGCCGTGGCGCCCTGGGCCCGGCGGCGCCACCGGAGCCTGATGCCCGCCCGGAGGGCGTTCCGGGCGACCGGGCCGAGCGGCGGCTCGGCGTCGAGGGCATGGCGCAGCAGGCCGCGCAGTGATCTCTCATCCATGTGGGGCTCCTCGTGTTTGCGCCGGCGGCGATTGCGCCGGGCGGCGCCGCGGTGCCGGTCCCGGGCCGGCCGGGCCGGGCGGGCCCGGCGTAGGGGCGGTGTCGGCCAGCAGGACGCGCAGCTTGTCCAGGGCACGCGCGCTCTGGCTCTTCACGTTGCCGGTCGAGCAGCCGAGCAGGGCGGCGACCTGCTCGACGCTCAGGTCCTCCCAGTAGCGCAGCACCACCACCGCGCGCGCCTTCGGCGGGAGCGTGGCCAGGGCGTCGAGCACCACGAGCCGCAGTTCCGGCGCGGGGGCCGGCACCGCGCGGTCGGGAAGCCGGCCCGGCAGCAACTCGGTGGCGCGCTTGCGGCGCCGGACGGGCCAGGTAGCTGTTCACCAGCGTCCGGGTCGCGTAGGCCTGCACCGCGTCCTTCCGGCTGATCCGGTGCCACGACACGAAGACCTTGGCCAGCGCGGTCTGCGTCAGATCCTCGGCGGTGTGCCAGTCGCCGCAGAGCAGGAACGCCGTCCGCCGCAGCCGCGGCGCCGCCAGCGTCGCGAACTCGGTGAACTGCTGCTCCGCGGAAGTCACCGGCGCCGCACTCCTCCCTGGGCCGGCCTGCCTGCACCCAGAAAGATGCCCCGGCCCCTGCAACAGGTTGCAGGGGCCGGGGCTCTGGGTGCAGTGCCTTTCGCTCACCAGTTCCGGCGTCGCGGGCTCCTCCGCCGCGGGGGCCCGGCCGCTGCGCAGCGGGACCTCCCTGATCAGCCAGGCGAGCACGAACACGATCGCGGCCGCGGGCACGACCAGCCAGAACACCCCGGTGACCGCGTGCGTGATCGCCACGAAGAAGTCGTCGCGCACCAGCACCGGCAGGTGGTTCACCGTGGCCGGGTCGAGCTGAGCGCCGCCCTTGACGCTCACGTGCGCGCCGGGCAGATGCGCGGTCAGCGATTCGACCAGCCGCCGGGCGAAGACCGCGCCGAACGCCGCCACCCCGAGCGACCCGCCGATCTGCTGGAAGAACGTACGGGAACTGCTGGCCACGCCCATCTCGCTTCGGGTCCACGCTGTTCTGCGCCACGAGCGTGGTGATCTGCATCAGGAAGCCCATGCCGAGCCCGATCACGGCGAAGTAGATCCCGATCGTGACCAGGCTGGTGTGCAGGCCGATCCCGGTGAGCAGGTACAGCCCGATCGTCATCACGCCCGCGCCGATGATCGGCAGCGCCTTGTACCGGCCGGTCTTGGTGGTGACCTGGCCGGCGATCAGCGCCGTCACCGTGGAGCCGAGCATCATCGGGATCAGCATGAGGCCGCTTTCCGTGGCCGACAGATGCTGCACGGTCTGCTGGTACAGCGGCAGGAAGGTCAGCGCCCCGAACAGCACCAGGCCGAGCAGGAAGCTCATCGCGATGGCGACGGAGAAGTTGCGGTTGCGGAACACGTTCAGCGGCAGGATCGGCTCGGCCGCGTGCGCCTCGATGTACAGGAACGCCGCCGTGCCGGCGATCGCGAGCGCGGCGAGCCCGATGATCTGCACCGAGCCCCACGGGTACTGGGTGCCGCCCCAGGTGGTCATCAGGATGATGGACGTGGCGGCGATGGCCAGGGTCACGGCGCCGGCATAGTCGATCTTGTGCTGGACGCGGTGCCGGGGCATGTGCATGGTCGCGGCCAGGTACACCAGGGCGAGCACCGCCGATCGGCATGTTGATGTAGAAGATCCACCGCCAGCTGAAGGTGTCGGTGATGTAGCCGCCCACCAGCGGCCCGGCGATCATGGCCAGGGTCATCACGCCCATGATGTAGCCCATGTACTGGCCACGCTCGCGCGGCGACACCAGGTCCCCGATGGTCGCGATGGCGCCGGTCAGCAGCCCGCCCGCGCCCAGGCCCTGGATCGCGCGGAACGCGATCAGCTGGTCCATCGAGTGCGCGAGCCCGGACAGCGCCGAGCCGGCCAGGAAGATGACGATCGCGATCATGAGCCAGCGCTTGCGGCCGTACTGGTCGCCCAGCTTGCCGTACAGCGGTGTGGTCACCGTCGAGGCCAGCACGTAGGAGGTCACCACCCAGGACAGGTGGGTCACCCCGCCGAGGTCACCGACGATCCGCGGCAGCGCGGTGGAGACGACCAGCTGGTCCAGCATGGCCAGCATGATCGCGAGCAGCAGCCCGGGGAGGATGATGAGTACCTCCCGCCTAGGGCCGGAACTCTCGGTTCCCCCGTTTCGTGCCGCGGCGGCTTGGGCCTCCGCCATGCTGGACTCCCTCCTCCGGCCGGTCCCCCGGCCCATTCCTGGTCGGCCCCGGCCCATTGCTGGTCTGGCTGGCCGCCACGCCGATCGCCCTCAGGCTCGGATTGCGCGCTACCTACTTGCCGACCGGTTAGTATGGCCGTAAGCTCATACCATAGATCGTGAACTAACCGGTCGTCAAGTAAGTTTAGGTCCGCTCAGCGCGGACACCGGGCCTGGTCAGGAACCAGAGGAAGGCGGGAGGTGCGATACCCATTGACTGAGACCAGTCAGGTGCACGCCCGCCACGACACCAGGCAGCGAATCCAGTCCGTGGCCCTGGAACTGTTCGCCGAGCAGGGCTACGACAAGACCTCGCTGCGGGAGATCGCCGAGCGGCTCGACGTCACCAAGGCCGCGCTGTACTACCACTTCAAGTCCAAGGAAGACATCGTGTCCAGCCTGGTCGAGGACTACTTCGGCCAGATCGACGACCTGGTCGCCTGGGGCCGGACGCTGCCCCGCACGGCCGGGGCCCGCGCGCAGGTGCTGGACCGCTACTACCGGCATCGTGGCGGAGGCCAGCGGTGTCTTCCGGATGCTGCAGCACAACCAGGCCTCGGTCAACAGCCTGGCGCACGCCAAGAACCGCAGCGAACTGTTCCGCGAGCGGATGGACGCCCTGGTCGGCCTGCTCACCGAGCAGGACGCCCCGCTGGAGAGCCAGGTCCGCGCCGCGGTCGCCCTGGCCAGCGTGAGCTTCGGCTGCATGTTCTACGCCGACCGCACCGACGACCCGGAGCGACTGCGCGCCATCGTGCTCGACATCGCCTGCGGGCTCAGCGGCGCCAGGCCCGTGGCCGGAGATCGGCCTCGCCGCGGCTCACCTCGGCGACCAGGCGTGACCCCGGCCACCGTGCGCACCAGGGGCAGCACCCGGTAGGGCACGGGCGTGGCCAGCGCGATGACCGTGGATGCCCGCACCACGCCGGCCGCGCCGACGATGGCGTCGATCACCCGTTGCAGGTCCGCGTTGGTGCGGGCGACGACCCGGCAGAGCATGTCCCCGGCCCCGGTGATGGTGTGCACCTCCAGCACCTCGGGGATGGCCGCCAGCCGCTCCGCGACCGGATCGTGGCCGCCGGCCTGCCGGATCTCCAGCGTCACGAACGCGGTCACCGCGTGGTCGAGCGCGGCCGGGTCGATGTCCGGCCCGTAGCCGGTCACCACCCCCCGGGCATGCAGCCGGTCCAGCCGCGCCTGCACGGTGCCCCGGGCCACGCCGAGCCGCCGGGATGCCTCCAGCACCCCCACCCGCGGTTCCGCCGCGAGCAACTCGATCAGGCGGGCATCCAGTTCGTCGATCACGACCGCCCTCGCAACGTCGGCAGGCTGTGCAGTTTTACCGAACATATCCGGGTAATGAATATACAGAATGACCAGTGCTGGCCGGAACCCTTGCGCATCATGCTTGGCCACTCGCATGCTGCCTTCAACGGACGGCCACGCAAGGGGGCGTGACCGGACGGCGCGAAGGGAGCCGACGATGGCGAGCAACGGCTGGCACGATCACCCCGGCACGGCGGACGGCTTCGAGGTCACCGGCATGGACGCGGTCGTCTTCGCGGTGGGCAACGCCCGCCAGGCCGCCCACTACTACTCCACCGCCTTCGGCATGCGCTGTGTGGCCTACCGCGGCCCGGAGACCGGCTGCCGGGACGAGGCCGCCTACGTGCTGACGTCCGGCCGGGCCCGGTTCGTGCTGCGCGGGCCGGTCCGGGCGGGCACCGCAGCTCGGCGCGCACGTGGCCGCGCACGGCGACGGGGTGACAGACCTGTCGATCGGCGTCGTGAGCGCCGAGGAGGCCTTCGACTACGCGGTCGCCCACGGGGCCCGGCCGGTCGCCGCCCCGCAGATCGCCGAGGACGAGCATGGCAAGATCGTGCTGGCCACGATCGCCGCCTACGGGGACACCACGCACACGCTGGTGGAGCGGTCCAACTACGCGGGCCCCTACCTGCCCGGCTACGTCGCGGCGGAGCCGCTGGCGGCACCGGCCGGCGAGCCGTTCTTCACCGAGATCGACCACTGCGTGGGCAACGTGGAACTCGGCCACATGGACGAGTGGGTCGGCTACTACCACCACGTCATGGGCTTCACCAACATGAAGGAGTTCGTCGGCGACGACATCGCCACCGAGTACTCCGCGCTGATGAGCAAGGTGGTCGCGGATGGCTCGCGCAAGGTCAAGTTCCCGATCAACGAGCCCGCGCCGGGCAAGAAGAAGTCACAGATCGACGAGTACCTGGAGTTCTACGGCGGCCCCGGGGTGCAGCACATCGCGCTGGCCACCGGCGACATCATGGCCACGGTGCGCGCCATGAGGGCCGCGGGGGTGGCGTTCCTGGACACCCCGGACACCTACTACGAGCAGCTCGGCACCTGGGTGGGCGCGACCCGCGTGCCGCTCGCGGACCTGGCCGCGGAGAAGATCCTCGCCGACCGGGACGAGGACGGGTATCTGCTGCAGATATTCACCAAGCCGGTGCAGGACCGGCCGACCGTGTTCTTCGAGCTGATCGAGCGGCACGGCTCGGAGGGCTTCGGCAAGGGCAACTTCAAGGCGCTGTTCGAGGCGATCGAGCGGGAGCAGGCCCGCCGCGGTAACCTCTGACCCCGGCCGGCTCCGGGGCGGCCCTTGCCGCGACACGCCCGGCCGCGGGCTCCGGCCCGCCCGGGCGGCGGCCAGCCCCGGGCCGGCCGGCTGACGCCGCGCCACGGCACCGCGCCACGGCACCGCGCCACGGCGGGCCGCCACGGGGCTGGCCCGGCCGGGGCCAGGCCGGCCACGGGGAGCGTTCAGATGAACTTGAGGGTGTATCCGGCCCGCCGCAGCCCGGCGATGACCTCGTCGCAGTGGCCGGCCCCGCGCGTCTCCACCTGCAGCAGCACCTCGGCCTCATCGACAAGCAGCCGCGGCGCCACCCGCTCGTGCGAGACGTCGAGCACGTTCGCGCCGAGCGTGGCCACCGCGGCGAGCAGCGTGGCGAGCGCGCCGGGGCGATCGGGCAGCTGGCACCGGAAGATCAGGTAACGCCCGGCCGCGGACAGGCCGTGCCGCAGCACCTTGGCCAGCAGCAGCGGGTCGATGTTGCCGCCGGACAGCACCGCGACGGCCGGCGTTTCGACTGCCTCGGGGTGCTCCAGCATGGCAGCCACCCCGGCGGCCCCGGCCGGCTCCACAAGCTGCTTGGCCCGCTCCAGGCACAGCAGCAGCGCCCGGGACAGCGTCTCCTCGGCCACCGTCACCACGGTGACCCCCAGGGCCCCGAAGATGTCACAGGCGATCTCGCCGGGCCTGGGCACCGCGATGCCGTCCGCCATCGTGGCGGACGGCTCGATCCGCACCGGGTGCCCGGCCGCCAGCGAGGCGGGCAGCGGCGCGACCGCCTCCGCCTGCACCCCGACCACCCGCACCGGCGGGTCGGCGTCGCTCGCGGCCACCGCGATCCCGGACGCCAGTCCCCCGCCGCCGACCGGCACCACGATGGTGCGCACCTCCGGGCATTGCTCGATGATCTCCAGGCCGAGGGACCCCTGGCCGGCCACCACGTCGGGGTGGTCGAACGGGTGGATGAACACCGAGCCCCGCTGCTGCGCGTAGGCCAGGGCCGCAGCCAGCGCGTCGTCGATCGTCTCGCCCTCCAGGATGACCTCGGCACCGTAGCCCCTGGTCGCCTCGATCTTGGGCAGCGTCGCACCTTCCGGCATGATCACGGTGGCCCGGGTGCCGAGCATCGCGGCGGCGAAGGCGACCCCCTGCGCGTGGTTACCGGCGCTCGCGGCCACCACACCGCGGCCCCGCTCGGTCTCGGTCAGCCTGCTGATCCGCACGTACGCGCCGCGCGACTTGAACGATCCGGTCCGCTGCAGGTTCTCGCACTTCAGGAACACCGGGCCGGACAGCCGGTCGGACAGCACCCGGGAATGCAGCATCGGGGTGGGCGAGACGATCCCGCGCAGCAGTTTCCTGGCCGCGGCCACGTCGTCGGGGCGGACCGGCAGGGAAGTCGTCATGCGAGCAGTGTCGCATCCGGGACGGCCCGCGTCGCCGCGCCCGGCGGCGGTCAGTCGCCGCCCCAGTACCGGTCCGCCGCGAAGATCAGCGCCGCGGCCCCGATCAGGCCCGCGCTCTGGCCCAGCGCGGCGGCCACCACCGGGACGTCCCGCGCGGAGGGCAGCCCGGCGTGCGTGCGCAGCGCCTCCTCCAGCGGGTCGAAGAGCAGCGGCCCGGCCTGGGCCAGCCCGCCGCCGATGGCGACCACCTCCAGGTCGCACAGCTGGGCGGCGGAGGCGATGGCGATGCCCAGGGCCCCGCCCGGCCCGCCGCAGCGCGGCGACTCCGATCGGGTGGCCCTGCGCCGCGTCGTCGGCGAGATCCTTGGCGGTCACCGGCGTCTGGCCGGGGCGCCAGCCCTCACCCTGCGCCCAGGCGGCCAGCGCAGGGCCCCGGGCGATGGCCTCCAGGCAGCCGCGCCCGCCGCACACGCAGAACGGCCCGTCGGGATCCACCACCACATGCCCGATGTGGCCGGCGTTGCCGGTCGCGCCGTTGATGAGCCGCCCGTCCAGCACCAGGCCGCCGCCCACACCGGTGGAGACCACCATGCCGAGCATGCTGCGGCGCCCGCGGCCCGCGCCCCGCCAGTGCTCGCCCGCGGCCATGCAGATCGCATCGTTGTGCAGCCGCACCGTGATGCCGGCGAAACGCTCCTGGAGCCGCTCGCGCAGCGGGAACGCGTGCCAGGCGGGGATGTTCAGCGGCGAGACCCGGCCCGCGGGCCAGTCCAGCGGGCCACCGCACCCGCACCCCACCCCGGCCAGGCCGTCCCGCGGGTCAACGTGCTCCTCGGCGAGCAGGCGCGTGCACAGGACGTCCAGCGTCCGCCACAACTGTTCGGCCTCCATGCCGCGGGGCGTTTCGGTCTGCGCCCAGGACGCCAGCCGCCCGCCCGGCTCGACCAGGCCGGCGGCAATCTTGGTGCCGCCGACGTCGATCGCCAGCACCGGATCCCTGCGTGCCATCTCCTCGCCTCTCCCGCGCTGTCGTGCCGCCGGCTGACCGGGCCGGTGCCAGCCCCGCCCACGTGGACATAATGTCGAATGGTGCACTCAGACAATCAGACACACGCCGCCGCACCTGCGGCCCCCCATCCAGCCATCGCGACCGTGGCTGAGCTGCGGGCCAGCGGGCACGCCTACGAGACCGTCAAAGCGGAGATCCGCCGCAACCTGCTGGCCAGGATGCGCGCGGGCGAGCGCCGGTTCAGGGGGATCATCGGGTTCGACAACACCGTGATCCCGCAACTGGAGCGGGCGCTCCTCGCCGGGCACGACACGATGCTGCTCGGTGAGCGCGGCCAGGGCAAGACGCGCCTGATCAGGACCCTTCCCGAACTGCTTGACGAGTGGACCCCCACGGTCGCCGGATGCGAGATCAACGACCATCCCTACGAGCCGGTCTGCGCCCGCTGCCGCCGGCTCGCCGCCGAGCAGGGGGATGCGCTGCCGGTGACCTGGCGGCACCGCAGCGAGCGCTACGGCGAGAAGCTGGCCACCCCGGACACCAGCGTGGGCGACCTGATCGGCGACGTCGACCCGGTGAAGGTGGCCGAGGGCCGGACCCTGGGCGACGCCGAGACGATCCACTTCGGGCTGGTGCCCCGGACCAACCGCGGCATCTTCTGCCTGAACGAGCTTCCCGACCTGGCCGAGCGCATCCAGGTGTCGCTGCTGAACGTGCTGGAGGAGCGGGACATCGGGGTACGCGGTTACGCGCTGCGGCTGCCGCTGGACCTGATCCTGGTAGCGAGCGCCAACCCGGAGGACTACACCAGCCGGGGCCGCATCATCACGCCGCTGAAGGACCGGTTCGGCGCCGAGATCCGCACCCACTACCCACAGTCCCTGCCCGACGAACTGGCCCTGGTCCGCCAGGAGGCGGAGATCTCCGCCGACGGCACGGACCCCGGCGCGGCGCTGCCCGGCCACCTGGTCGAGGTCATCGCGCGGTTCACCCGGCTGGTGCGCGCGTCGCCCGCGGTGGACGCGCGCTCGGGCGTGTCAGCCAGATTCGCGATCGCCGCCGCCGAGTCCGCCGCGGCGTCGGCCGTGCGCCGGGCGGCGCTGACCGGCGAGGCACCGCCGGTGGCCCGGATCTGCGACCTGCCGCCGGTGGTCACCAGCCTGCGCGGCAAGGTCGAGTTCGAGGTCAGCGAGGAAGGCAGGGAACAGGAGGTGCTGGAGCACCTGCTCCGGCGGGCGACCGCGGACACCTTCCGCGCCCGGCTCGGCAGCGCGGACCTGTCCGGCCTGCTGGCCCTGTTCGAGGGCGGCGCCACGGTGGAGACCGGCGAACTGGTGCCCGCGGCGGCCCTGCTCGGCCGGGTCGGCGAGGTGGCCGGGCTGGCCAAGATCATGCAGCGGCTCGGCATGGAGGGCAGCGAGTCGCTCGGGCACGCGGCCGCGGCGGTGGAGTTCGCGCTCGAAGGGCTCTACCTGATGCGCCGCCTGTCCAAGGACGAGGTCGACGGCGGGGCGGTGTACCGGACCTGACGGCGGCATCCGACGGCCCGGCCGGCGCAAGGAGGCAGACGACGTGACTGGTTACCGGTACGGCCCGTATGACGGCGGCCCGGACCCGCTCGCCTCTCCCTACGACGCGCGGCGCGCGCTCGACGAGATGGGCGAGTCGGTGCTCGGCGGCGCCGACCCGGGCAGCGCCCTGCGCGACCTGCTCCGCCGGGGCATGCAAGGCCACCGTGGCCTGGACGACATGCTCCGGCGGGTGCGCGAGCAGCGGGAGGAGATCCGGCGCCGCGGCCGCCTGGACGGCATCCTGGAGGAGGCGCGCGCGCTGCTGGACACCGCCATCGGGCAGGAGCGGGCGGAGCTGTTCCCCGATCCCAGCGACGACGCCAGGATGCGCGAGGACGAGCTTGACGCGCTCCCGGCCGACACCGCGCAGGCGATCAGCGCGCTGGCCGGCTACCAGTGGCGCTCGGCCGCCGCCAGGCAAACCTTCGAGCAGCTCAAGGACCTGCTCCGGCGGGAGGTGCTGGACAGCCAGTTCCGCGGCATGAAGGACGCGCTGGAGAACCCGGATCCGGAGGCCCTGCAGCGGGTCAAGGACATGCTGGCCGGCCTGAACGAGATGCTCGACGCGGACGCGCGGGGCGAGCACACCCAGGAGGACTTCGACGCCTTCATGGAGCGCTACGGGGACCTGTTCCCTGATCGCCCGGCCAACCTGGAGGAACTGGTGGACCAACTGGCCCGCCGGGCCATGGCGGCGCAGCGGCTGATGTCGTCGCTGTCCGCCGAGCAGCGCGACGAACTGGCCGGGCTGATGGACCAGACGCTGTCCGACGCGGGCCTGGCCGCGGAGATGGCCCGGCTCGCGGACGCGCTGCGGGCCCGCCGCCCGGATATCGACATGGCCGGCTGGCAGCAGGAGTCGATGACCGGTGACGACCCGCTCGGGCTCGGCGACGCCACCACGGCGCTCGCCGACCTGGCCGACCTGGCCGACCTGGAGGCGGCGCTGGGCCAGGACTACCCGGGCGCAAGCCTCGACGACGTCGACGAGGAGTCGATCCGCCGGTCGCTCGGCCGCCAGGCCGTGGACGACATGGACGCGCTGCGCCAGATCGAGCGGGAACTGGAGCGGCAGGGATACCTGCAGCGGACCGCGGGCAGGCTGGAGCTCACCCCCAAGGCGGTGCGCCGGCTCGGCGAGACGGCGCTGCGCCAGATCTTCGCCGACCTGCCCGAGGGCCGGTTCGGCGACCACGACCAGCGCGACGCCGGCCAGGCCGGCGAGCGCACCGGGGCGACCCGGCCCTGGCAGTTCGGCGACGAGCAGGCGATCGACACGCCCGCGACGGTGCGCAACGCACTGCTGCGGGATGCCACCGCGGTCAGGGACCGGGCCGCCGCCCGCCGCGACGGCCCCGGCGCCGGGCTGCCGCTGGTACGGCTGTCCCCGGAGGACTTCGAGGTCGGGGAGACCGAGCGCCGCGGCGTGGCCG
>CAVRXW010000042.1:0-44153 GCA_963725125.1 uncultured Actinomycetes bacterium | reverse complement strand
GAGCCGGCCAGCTGTGGCTCCACCGGGCGGATCTGCGCCCCGGTGAACGCCGACAGCGCGGTCGCGGCGGTGGCCGGCTGCCGGACCATCTCCTCATACCGCAGGGTGACCAGTTGCTCGGCGGACAGCCGGGTGCGCAGCCTGGCCATCAGCCGGATGGTGCCGCGCCAGCGCATGGCGCACTTTCCCGGCCACCGACGACTCGGCCCACAGGCTCCGGTCCGCGCCGTTCTCCACGCCGAGCAGCGGATGGGTGACCTCGGCGTCCAGGTTGACGAAACCGGTCCGGAACCACGCCAGCGCCGCAGGATCGGCGAGCATCCCCGCGACCACGTCCCGGCCGTCGCGGACGATCTGCACCAGCCGCGCGTCCGGGAAGGCGTCCACCAGCGAATCGGCACAGTAGAGCAGCTCCGGGCTGGCGTCGCCGTACCTGGTGATGGCCTGCTCGGTGACGCACGGCCGGTTACCCGGGGTCCCGCCCGCCTCGCGGCAGGCCAGCGTGCAGCCCAGGCAGCAGTCCGGGCCGACCTGCCAGCCCTGGGCGAAGGCGTCACGCAGCACGGTGGCGGCCGCCTCGGGGTGGCCGCGGGCCAGTGACGGGGTGCGCGCGAAGGCCTGCACCACGGGCAGGACCCAGCGCTGCCCGAGCGTGATGTGGAATCCCGGTGAGCGCTTGACCGCCCGCGCCAGCATCTCGGTGCCCGCGCCGGGCGCACCGATCACGAACACCGGGTTGCGCACCTTGCGCCCGTTGACGACCAGGATGTGCGGGCGGGACGCTGGCGGGCGCGGATCGCCGGGGACGGTGCCCTCGGGCGGTGAGCCGGGGCCACCCGTCCCTTGCGCGGGGCGGGGGATCGTGGTCACCGCTGGCCGCGCCCCGTGGCGCGGCCGCCGGAGCGCCGGCAGTGGCTGGGCTCGTGCGCCGCCAGGTTGAGCGCGGCCTGGACGAGCGGGACGTGGCTGAACGCCTGCGGCGTGTTCCCGACCTGGCGCCCGTACCGGGGGTCGTACTCCTCGCTGAGCAGGCCGACGTCGTTGCGGAGGCCGAGCAGCTTGTCGAACAGCTCGTGCGCCCGGTCCTCGTGGCCGATCATCTGCAGCGCGTTGACCAGCCAGAAACTGCAGGCGAGGAACGCGCCCTCGCTGCCGGACAGGCCGTCGACCTGCGACTCACCGGTGGCGAGCTCGTAGCGGCGGACCAGGCCGTCGGAGACGAGGTCGCGCGGCGATCGTCTCGACGGTGGACACCACCCGCGGGTCGTCCGCGGGCAGGAAGCCCACCTCCGGGATGAGCAGCACGGAGGCGTCCAGCGTCGCGGACCCGTAGTACTGGGTGAACGCGCCGAGCTTCTCGTCGTAGCCCTGGGCGCACACCTCGTCGTGGATCTTGTCCGCGATCTCGCGCCAGTGGTCGCCCGGGCCCGGCAGGCCCTGCGTGGTCGCGCGCCAGGCGCGGTCGAAGGCGACCCACGCCATCACCTTGGAGTGCACGAAGTGCCGCCGCGGCCCGCGCACCTCCCAGATGCCCTCGTCCGGCTGGTCCCAGTTCTTCTCCAGGAAGTCGAGCAGCGCCCGCTGCAGCGACCAGACGTGCCGGTCGTAGCTGATCCCGGCGGCCCGGCAGAGGGTGAGCGCGTCGATCACCTCGCCGTAGACGTCAAGCTGGCGCTGGCCGACCGCCGCGTTGCCGATCCTGACCGGCGCCGAGTTCTCGTACCCGGGCAGCCACTCCGCTTCCCATTCGGCCAGCCGGCGCTCGCCCGCCACCCCGTACATGATCTGGACGTCCTTCGGATCCCCGGCGACCGCCCGGCTCCAGCCAGGCCCGCCACGCCGCCGCCTCCTCGGTGTACCCGGTGCGCAGCAGCGCCTCGAGCGTGATGGTCGCGTCGCGGAGCCAGCAGTACCGGTAGTCCCAGTTGCGCACCCCGCCGATGTCCTCGGGCAGCGAGGTGGTGGCCGCCGCCACGATCCCGCCGGTGGGGGCGTAGGTGAGCGCCTTGAGGGTGATCAGGGACCGGACCACGGCCTCCCGGTGCGGCCCCTCGTAGGTGCAGCGGGACGCCCAGTCGCGCCAGAACCGGGTGGCCAGGCTCAGCTCAGCGAGCGGGGTCGGCCCGCTCGGGGGCGTCCTCGTGCGAGGGCTGCCAGGTCAGCGCGAACGGCACGTGGTCGCCCGCGGCCACCCGGAAGCCCGCCTCGTGGGCCATGTTGCGGCCGGCCAGGGTGACCGGCGTGTCCAGCCACAGCGAGTCCGGCCCGGCCACCGCGCAGATCCTGCCGTCGTTGCGCCGCACCCAGGGGACGATCGCGCCGTAGCCGAGCCGCATCCGCACCGTGCATTCCATGTCCACGTGCCCGTGGACGCCTTCCACGATCCGGGTCAGCACCGGCGGCTTGCCGTCCCGCGGCGGCATGAAGTCGGTCAGCCGCACCGTGCCCGTGGCGGTCCGCCACTCGGTCCGCAGGATCAGCGTGTCGCCCTCGTAGTGGCGGGTCACCTCGGCGCTCCCGGGTTCCCCGGCCGGGCCGATCCGCCAGTAGCCGTGGTCGTCGGTGCCGAGCAGGCGGGTGAAGCAGGCGGGGGAGTCGAACCGGGGCAGGCACAGCCAGTCGATCGAGCCGTCCTTGCCGACCAGCGCGGCCGTCTGCATGTCGCCGATGAGCGCGTAGTCCTCGATCAGTCCCGCCACCGGTGCCTCCTGCTCCTCTGCCGGTCAACCGTACCCGCCGCGCCCGCCGCGCGCGGCCCGTGCGGCGTTCCCCATGACCTGCGGGCCACTTCCCCCCGGTGCCGCGGGCCCGGGGGACCGGTCAGGGACCGGCGGCAGGGCGCCCTATGCTGGCATCCGTGCACCTACCTCACCCGGCACGGGTCCTGGCGGTCACGGCGGCCGTCGTGGCGCTGTGTGCGGCCGCCGGCGGCTGCGCCGAGTTCGACCAGGCGTTCGGCAAGCAGGAGGCCGTGGTGCAGTTCCAGGCGAACACGCCAGCCTCGGCCATGCTGAAGGCCCGGGCCGGCTGCATGCACGTGGCCGGCGCGTATCCCCGAGCCGATCCCGAAGCACGCGCTGCCGGTGGACCTGCCCGACGACATCAGGTACGAGGTCGGCAACGCCAGCGACGCCCAGATGGCCCGGCTGCAGCAGTGCCTGCAGCGATTCCCCTCGGTCGTCGGCATCGAGTTCTCCAGTCCCTCGGGAGACTGAGCCCGTCAGGCTGCCTGCCGTGACGCTTCGGTCGGCCGCCGGGCCGCTGTGGCGGCTCGGCGCGGTGGTGGCCGCCCTGGCCGCGCTGGCCGGCTGCGGGCTGCTGGCCACACCGGCGCCGGCCCCGCAGGGCGCGGGGGAGGGCCCCGGGCCGGCCCCGGCGACCGGCGCGTCGCCGTCGGCGGGCGCCTGCCCGGCCACCCCGGCCGGGTTCTCCTGCGCGATGCGCACCCGGATCGCGACGGTGCAGGCCTACCTGCGGCACCGGCCCGGCGTGGTGGGCGTGGTGCTGCGGGACCGGTGCACCGGCGCGGTCTGGCAGAACGCGTTCGCGCACACGCAGGTCTACATGGCCTCCACCAGCAAGCTGGCGATGGCGGTCACCCTGCTCATGCAGAACCAGGCCGGGGTGATCCACCTGTCCGCCGACGGACATGTCGGTGCTGCACGACATGCTGCATGTCAGTTCGGACACCGCGGCCGACACGCTGTGGTTCAAGTTCGGCGCCCCGTTCTACACCAGTTACTTCCCGCGGATCGGCCTGGCCACGGCGCGGTACGTGTCGGCACCGGGCATCCGCCCGCCGTACTGGGGCGAGATGCTCTGCTCGGCCGCCGACCTGAGCCGGGTGATCAGCTACGTGCTCGACGACATGCCGGCCCCGCTGCGCAGCTACCTGGTGACCACGCTGAGCCACGTCGCCGCCGACCAGCACTTCGGGGTGTGGGGCGCGGGCAGCGCCAACCACCCCGGTAACAAGGACGGCTGGTCGGTGGAGAAGCCGGGCTGGATCATCAACTCGGTCGGGTTCGCCGGGCCGGGGCAGCGGTACACGCTGGCGATGATGAACAGCCTCAACGGGCACGGCGGCTACCACGCGGGCACGGACACGCTGACCCAGGTGGCGGCGATCTTGTTCCGGGGCCACCAGGTGCAGGCACCCAAGGTCAGCGCCACGCCCTGAGGGGGCTGCCCAGCCCGTAACAACCTTGTGACCTGCGAATCTGGCCGAATCAAGTTGTGCTCCGGCATATTCTCTATTAAGTTGATCTGGATACTAAAATGATCGGGAAAGGTGGAACATAAATGAGGCGTGTGCTACTCACGGCAGGAGTAGCCGCTGTCAGCCTCCTGGCGGCGGGCTGTGCGTCATCCGCGACCGGGGCGTCGGGTTCAGGCTCGTCGCCCGTGGTGCTGCGGCTGGGATTCCTGGCCAACATCACGCACGAGCCCGCGCTGGTCGGCATCGCCAAGGGCTTCTTCACCAAGGACCTGGGCAAGAACGTCACGCTGAAGACCTGCGATCTTCAGCACCGGCACGGAAGAGACCACGGCCCTGCTGGCGGGCCAGCTCGACGCGGCCTACGTCGGGCCCAACCCGGCGATCAACGCCTGGCAGAAGTCCAACGGGACGGCCATCAAGATCATCTCTGGCGCGGCCTCCGGGGGCGCCTCCCTGGTCGTGAAGAAGGGCATCACCAGCGCCGCCCAGCTCAAGGGCAAGTCGCTCGCCACCCCGTCGCTCGGCAACACCCAGGACGTCGCGGTGCGCTACTGGCTCAAGCAGCACGGCCTGACCACCACGCCCACCGGCGGCGGGGACGTCGTCCATCAAGCCGATCAAGCCCAACTCGGCGGCCGTGCTCGAGTTCGAGTCCGGCCAGATCGACGGCGGCTGGGAGCCCGAGCCCTACGCGACCGAGATGGTGCTCGACGGCGGCACCCGGCTGGTGAACGAGGCCAGCCTGTGGCCCGGCGGCCAGTTCGTCACCACCAACCTCGTGGTCACCCAGTCGTTCCTCAAGGCCCACCCGTCCACGGTGAACGGCCTGCTCAAGGGCCAGATCGAGGCGAACTCCTACATCAACTCCAACCCCAGCGCCGCCGCCTCGTCGGCCAACGCCGAGCTGACCAAGCTGCTCGGCAAGGGCCTGAAGCCGAACGTGCTCGCGCGTCGCTGCAGTACATCCACTTCACCGACAACCCGATCGCGTCCTCGCTGATCGCCGACGCGCAGCACGCGGTCGGCGGTCGGGCTGCTCACGCCGGTCAAGAACCTGTCCGGCATCTACGACCTCGGCCCGCTCAACGCACTGCTGAAAGCGGACGGGCAACCACAGGTGAGTTCATGAGCCTAGATCAGCGTCAGGCTGCGCCCCCGGGACACCGTCCCGGGGGCGTCAGCCCGTTCCGGCACCAGACCGACAGCCTCGGCGCGGCGGCACGGCACGACCGCGATCCCGATCAGCGAGGTGTCCAAGGCCTTCGGCCACGGCAGCACCACGGTGCACGCCCTCGACCGGGTGTCGCTGGACGTGACGCTCGGCGAGTTCGTCTGCCTCATCGGCGCGTCCGGCTGCGGCAAGAGCACGCTGCTGTCGCTGGTGGCCGGGCTGGACACGCCGACCGCGGGCACGATCGGCACCTTCGGCCGGAAGGTCGCGCTCATGTTCCAGGAGCCCGGCCCTGTTCCCGTGGCTGACCGCGGCCAAGCAACGTGGAACTCGCGCTGCGCCCGGGCGGCATGGCCAGGAAGGCCCGCCGTGACCGGGCCGCGGAACTGCTGGAAGCGGTGCACCTGGATGGCTTTGGCGACAAGCGGCCGCACGAGCTGTCCGGCGGCATGCGCCAGCGGGTGGCGATGGCCCGGGCGCTGGCCACCAGCGCCGACGTGCTGCTCATGGACGAGCCGTTCGGCGCGCTGGACGCCATGACCAGGGACCTGCTGCACGACGAGCTGGACCGGATCTGCATGGACCGGGGCCTGACCGTGCTGTTCGTCACCCACAACGTGCGGGAGGCGGTACGGCTCGGCGACCGGGTCGTGGTGCTGTCCAGTCGGCCCGGCCGGGTCATCGACGAGTTCGCGGTGCCGATCCCCGGGCCGCGCCGGATCGACTCCCCGCAGGTCGCGGAGCTCGCGGGCAAGATCACCGACCGGCTGCGGGAGGAGATGGGGCGTCATGGTCAGGCTCACTAGCCGCGGCGCCGGCACCGGTGCCGTCGGCCCCGAATCCGCCGCCCTCGCCGGCCTGGACAACCTGGAGCTGCCCACCACGGGCCGGCATCCCTGGAGCGCCCGCAGCATCTGGGCCATCGTGTGGCCGAAGCTGCTGGCGATCGGCCTGGTCCTCGGGATCTGGCAGATCATCCACCTCACCGGCTGGAAGAAGTACGTGCTGCCCGGCCCTGCCACGGTCTTCGCCAACCTGTGGGGCCAGATGCATCACGCCGTGCTCTGGCAGGCCATCGACGTCACGATGCACCGCGCCGTGCTCGGGTTCGCCCTGTCGGTGCTCATCGGCGCGGTGGTCGGGGCGCTGGTGTCCCGGATCAAGCCGCTGCGCGCGGCCGTCGGCTCGCTGATCACCGCCTTGCAGACGATGCCGTCGATCGCCTGGTTCCCGTTCGCGATCATCCTGTTCGGCGTCAACACGAACGCGATCATCTTCGTGATCGTGCTCGGCTCCGCGCCGTCGGTGGCCAACGGGCTGATCACCGGGGTGGACTACATTCCGCCGCTGCTGCTGCGCGCCGGGAAGACCATGGGCCTGTCCCGGTTCGCCACCTTCTGGTACCTGATCCTGCCGGCCGCACTGCCGGGCTTCGTGTCCGGCCTCAAGCAGGCCTGGGCGTTCGCCTGGCGCAGCCTGCTGGCCGGCGAACTGCTGGTGATCATCCTCGGGCAGGTGTCGATCGGGACCCTGCTCAACGCCGACCAGGACCAGGCCGACATGCCCAGCGCGATCGCCATCATGATCGTCATCCTGGCGCTGGGCATCGTGATCGACATGCTGTTCAGCAAGGCCGACGCCGTGCTCCGGCGGCGCCGGGGGATGACCGACCCCGCGTCGGCGTAGCGCACCGCAGCCACGGGCCCCCCGCCGGTCGGCGGGGGGCCCGCATAGCGCTCAGACCCGAGAAGCCCAGCGAGCGGGCTACTCGGGTGTTGCCAGTTCGATGTACTCCAGGCCGCGTATGTCGAGCCAGGCGCGGCCGGGGGCGCGGGCCAGGCGCAGGAGCGCTGCCCCGCAGGCGGGGCAGCGCAGGACCAGGCCCGGGGCGTGGCTGAAGACGCGGCCCTCAGCGAGCGGGCCGGTTCTCCCGCATCCGGCGCAGCGGCCGGCGGCCCCGGTCATGTCGACGCTGAACACGTCGCGGAGCGTCCCGCCGATACTGTTGCCGTCTGTCCAGGTCTCGGTCATGGCGTGCCTCCGCTGGGTCCGAAGCGCTCGGTCCTGATCTGCCGGTCCGCCAGGCCCTGCTCAACGAGCAGGGCGGCGGCGCTTTCCACGAATCCCGTCGGCCCGCAGACGAAGCACTGCTGACCGGCCGCCGGTGGTCCCGCGAGGTCGAGCAGGCGCCGGGTGTCCAGGCGCCCGACGGGGCCGGCCCACCCGCCCGGCGCCTCCCGGGTGTAGACGATGTCGATGTTCAGGCCCATGCCGGTGGCGGCGAGGCGCTGCAGTTCGGCGGCGTACAGCAGGGTGGCGGGGCTGCGGGTGGAGTAGATCAGCCGCATCGGGGCGGTGCGGCCGGTGGCGGCCCGGGTGCGGGCCATGGCCATCAGCGGCACGACGCCGGACCCGCCGCCGATCAGCAGGACCGGCTGCGGTTCGTCTGGATGCCACACGAAGTAGCCGCCGATCGGGCCGCGCAGCTCCAGGGGGTTGCCGGGGGCGAGGACCTCGGTCAGGTACGGGGAGACCTCGCCGTCGTCGAGCCGCTGGATGGTCAGCTCGAGCCTGGTCCCGGCGGGGGCTGAGGCGATGGAGTAGCTGCGCTCGGTGGAGTAGCCGTCCTCGGCGGTGAGCCGGACGTCGACGTGCTGGCCGGGCAGGTGGCCGGCCCAGCCGGGCACGTCGAGGACCAGGGTCCGGGCGGTGGCGGTTTCCTCGCGGACGGCGGCCAGCTGGCCGACCAGCCAGGTCAGTCGCCCCAGTACCGCTGCTCGCGCCATGGGTCTCCGTAGTTGTGGTAGCCGAGGGATTCCCAGAAGCCGGGCTCGTCGTGGTCGAGCAGCTCAATGCCGCGGACCCACTTCGCGGACTTCCACAGGTACAGGTGCGGCACCAGCAGCCGGGCCGGGCCGCCGTGCTCGGGTACCAGGTCCGCGTCGTCGTAGCGGAACGCGATCCAGGCCTGGCCGTCGAGCAGGTCCGCCAGCGGCAGGTTGGTGGTGTAGTCGCCGACGGCGCGGGCCACCGCGTACGCGGCGCTGGTCGTGACGCCGGCCATCAGGGTGTCCAGGGACACGCCGCGCCAGCTGGTCCCCAGCTTCGACCATTTGGTGACGCAGTGCAGGTCGACGGTGATGTCCTCGGCCGGGAGGGCCTGGAACGCGGCCCAGTCCCAGGTGTGGACCTGCCCGGACTCGGTGGTGATCTTGAAGTCCCAGCCGCGCAGCCCGTCCCGCGGCGTCGGCCCGGCCGACAGCACGGGAAAGTCATGGACCAGGTACTGGCCCGGCGGCAGCTTTTCCTTGGTCCGGCGGTGCCCGGAAAAGCCGGGCGAGACGATGCCCATCGCGTCAGCTCCTCAGTCTGGCCATGCGACGCCGGCTCCCAGATGAGGAGCCGTTCCCATAGTGCCCGCTCCGGTGCCGGGTGGCGAGGCGGACAGCCCGCCGTCATCAGGCCCCCGTCCCGCGCCCGGACTGGGGCGTAGCCCCGCCGTGCCAGCCGTAGCGGCGATTTCCTGCGCTCGCCGCGATGAGTCCGCGGTGCGTTCGACGTCAGAACGTCAGCGGGCTGTGAGATCTTCTTCTTATCGGCTATGGCCAGGTCAGGCGGGCGGTCTCACGGCCGGAGTCCAGGTACGTCGGCGTGCCTGGCGGGCAGACGGGAGCAGTGATGACGGGCGTACGGGTACTGGCGGGCACACGCAAGGGCGCCTTTGTCCTGACCTCCGACGGCCGGCGGGACCGGTGGGAGGTCAGCGGGCCGCATTTCGCGGGCTGGGAGATGTACCACGTGAAGGGGTCGCCGGCGGACCCGGACCGGCTGTATGCCTCGCAGTGCAGCGGCTGGTCCGGGCAGGTGATCCAGCGTTCCGACGACGGCGGCCAGACGTGGGCGCCAGCGGGCAACCAGTTCGCCTACGACGGGACCCCCGGCACGCACCAGTGGTACGACGGGACGCCGCACCCGTGGGAGTTCGAGCGGGTGTGGCACCTGGAGCCGTCCCTGGATGACCCGGACACGGTCTGGGCCGGGGTGGAGGACGCCGGGCTGTTCCGGTCGCGCGACGCCGGGCAGAGCTGGCAGGAGATGCCCGCGCTGCGCGGCCACGACTCCGCCCCGTCCTGGCAGCCGGGCGCCGGCGGGATGTGCCTGCACACCATCCTGCTGGACCCGTCCGCGCCTGGGCGGATGTTCGCCGCGATCTCGGCTGCGGGCGCGTTCCGGTCCGACGACGACGGCCTGTCCTGGCGGCCGATCAACCGGGGCCTGCAGTCCGAGGGCATCCCCGACCCGGACGCCGAGGTCGGCCACTGCGTACACCGGCTCGCGATGCACCCGTCCCGGCCAGGCGTGCTGTTCATGCAGAAGCACTGGGACGTCATGCGCTCCGACGACGCCGGCGACTCCTGGCGCGAGATCTCCGGGAACCTGCCGACCGACTTCGGGTTCCCGATCGACGTGCACGCCCACGAGCCCGACACCATCTACGTGGTCCCCATCACCAGTGACACGCAGCACTTCCCGCCCGAGGGGAAGCTGCGTGTCTACCGCAGCCGGACCGGCGGCGACGACTGGGAGCCCCTCACGAAGGGCCTTCCCCAGGAGCACTGCTACGTCAACGTGCTCCGCGACGCCATGGCCGTCGACTCCATGGACGAGTGCGGCGTGTACTTCGGCACCACCGGCGGCCAGGTCTACGCGTCCGCCGACTCCGGGGACACCTGGGCGCCGGTCGTCCGGGACCTCCCGGCTGTCCTGTCCGTCGAGGTGCAGACGCTGCCATGATCCGGGTCGTCCTCCCCGCTCACCTGCGGGCCCTCGCCCGCATCGACGGCGAGATCCGCCTCGACGTCGCGGCCCCGGTCACGCAGCGGGCGGTCCTGGACGCGCTGGAAGCCAGCTATCCGGTGCTGCGCGGCACCATCCGGGGCCACGACAGCGGGCCGCGGCGGGCGTTCATCCGGTTCTTCGCCTGCGAGCAGGACCTGTCCCACCAGCCGCCCGACGACCCGCTGCCCGGGCCCGTCGCCGCCGGCACCGAGCCCTACCTCATCGTCGGTGCCATGGCCGGCGGCTAGCGCCCGGCCTGCTCCGGTTCTGCCTGGACCGCGGCTACCAGCCCGCTTCATCGAGCAGATGCCCCCTGGACGCCCAGTGCGGTTGGCTGGTCGGCAGGTGCTGGCCAGGTCAAAGACCGCTAACGTTGCCGGGTGCTCGGGGCTGGCTGGACTGAAGTCGTCGCCTTGGCCGCGGCTTACGTGGTCGCGGTGCTGGCGACTCCGGCGGGGATCTCCGGAGCGGTCTTGCTGTTGCCGTTTCAGGTCAGCGTGCTGGCCACACCGAGCCCGGCGGTCACCCCGACCAACCTGCTCTACAACGTGGTCGCTACCCCAGGAGCGCTGTACAGGTACTGGCGGCAGCAACAGACCGGCGGGCGCCTGGCCCTGACGCTCATCGCCGGAACCCTGCCCGGTGTCATCGCCGGATCCGTCATCCGGGTCGAACTGCTGCCCGGCCCGCGCGTCTTCGACCTGGTGGTCGCCGCTGTACTGATGCCACTCGGCATCTGGCTGGCGCTCACCAGGCCAGCCCGCCCGCAGGACCCCGATCGCCCGGCCCGGCTGATCCCCGGCCCGGTCCTGGTGATCCTGGCCGCCGCGGTGGGCTGCGTCGGCGGAATCTACGGCATCGGTGGCGGGTCAATCCTCGCACCCATCCTGATCGGCTCGGGCAGACGTCCCGCAGAGGTCGCCCCCGCCGCTCTGGCCGCCACGTTCGTGACCTCAGTAGCGGGCGTCATCACCTTCACCATCTTGTCAATCCACCAGCACGGCTCCGTGGCCCCGGACTGGCCAACAGGCATCGCGCTGGGTGTCGGTGGCCTGGCTGGCGCCTATACCGGTGCCCGGATCCAGTCCCGCATACCCGACGTCCTGATCCGCCGCCTGGTCGGCATCCTGGTAGTAGCGATCGGTGCCCGGTACCTATGGTCTGGCCTAGGCTGATCCTGCTGTGCCCGGCCGCCACCAGGGGTGCGCATGGTCACGGGCGGCGGAACCGGCCATACCATCGAAGTTGTGCCGGATACCGCGGGAATCGTGCTGGCCGGTGGGCGCTCGTCCCGGATGGGCACGCCCAAGGCGGCCCTGGAGTGGCATGGCTCGACGCTGCTGCGCCGCACGGCCGGCATCCTGGCCCGGGTGACCGGCGGGCCGGTGCTGGTGGTCCGCGCTCCCGGGCAGGAGCTGCCCGCGCTGCCGCCGCAGGTCGAGGTCGTCGAGGATCCCGCCGAGGGCCTGGGCCCGGTGCAGGGCATCGCCGCCGGGCTGGCCGCGCTCACCGGGCGGGCGGACATCGCGTTCGTCAGCTCCACCGACATGCCGTTCCTGCACCCGGCGTTCGTCCGGCGGGTGCTGCGCGCCGCGGCGGACGGCGCCGACGTGGGCCTGCCGCTGGCCCGCGGCTACCCGCAGCCGCTGGCGGCCGCCTACCGGGTCACGCTGGCACCGCTGGCCGCGCGGCTGGTCGGGCAGCAGCGGCTGCGGCCGGCCTTCCTGTTCGAGGAGTGCCAGGTCACCCGGCTGGACGAGGCCGCGCTGCGCGCTGACCCGGTGCTGGCGGCGCTGGATCCCGGCCTCGACTCGGTGGTCAACGTCAACTCACCGGACGACTACACCGGCGCCCGGGCCCGCCCGGCCCCGGAGGTGACCGTCCAGCGGTTCGGCACCCTGGCCGACGGGCACCGCGGCCCGCACCTGGTGCGCGCGGCGACGGTCGCCGCGGCCGCGGCCGCCTCCGGCGTGGCGCTGGACGGGCACGTGGTGGCGGCGCTGAACGGGGAGCAGATCACCAGGGACGGCGAAATGCCGCTGGCGGCCGGGGACACGGTGTTCTTCCTGTCGGCGGACGCGGGCGGCTGAGCCGATGGCCCCGGGCGGCTATTTCGGCAGGGCGCTCGTCGTGGACGTCCGGGACCGGGGAAGCCAGCGTCCTGCCGCTGCCCGACGAAGTGCTGCGCGGCTACCTCGGCGGGGCCGGCCTCGGGACCTGGCTGATGCACCGGCTCGCCCCGCCCGGCGTCGGACCCGCTGGGCGAGCTGGCACCGCTGGCGTTCGTGTTCTCCCCCCTGGTCGGCACCCCGCTGACCACCAGTGCCAAGTTCGCGGTGGTCGCCAAGTCCCCGCTCACCGGGATGCTCAACGACGCCCTGTCCTCCAGTCACTTCGCCATCTCCGGCAAGCTCACCGGCCACGACGCGATCGTGGTGCGCGGTGCCTGCGACCGGCCGTCGGTGCTGCTCGTGGACTCCGACGGCGCGCGGCTGGCGGACGCCGCGGACCTGTGGGGGCTGCCCGCCGCACGAGGCGGAGGCCCGGCTGCGGGAACGGCTGGGCCGTGGCTGGCGGTCCGCCGCGATCGGGCCGGCCGGGGAGGCACAGGTCCGCTACGCGACGATCTCCCACGACGGGCGGCACGCCGGGCGCGGCGGGCTGGGCGCGGTGCTCGGTGCCAAGCGGCTCAAGGCGGTCGCGGTGCGCGCCGCCACCAAGGTCGCGCCGGCCGACCCGGACGCGGTGCTCGCGGCCGCGCGGGACCTGCGGGCCCGCTCGTTCGGCCCGGCCACGGCGAAGTACCGGGAACTCGGCACGCTGGCCAACCTGCTCGCGTTCAACGCGATCAGTGCCCTGCCGACGCGCAACTTCCAGGCCGCCACGTTCGCCGGGGCGCCGCAGCTGGCCGCCGAGGAACTCGCCGAGCTGCGCACCGTGGCGCGCAACAGCTGCGCGTCCTGCACCATCGGCTGCGAGCACATCTACTCCGCCGCGGCGGCAAGCAGATGCGGGTGGAGTACGAGAACGTGTTCGCGCTCGGCCCGATGTGCGGGGTGTCGGATCCCGACGCCGTGCTCGCCGCCAGCGGCCTGTGCGACGAGCTGGGCCTGGACACCATCTCCGCCGGCGGCACGATCGCCTGGGCGATGGAGTGCGCCGAGCGTGGCCTGATCGATGCGCCGTGGCTGCGGTTCGGTGACGCGGGCGCGCTGATCCGGGCGCTGGACGAGATCGGTGCGCGTGACGGCCTCGGTGACCTGCTCGCCGAGGGCTCGCGGCGGGCGGCGCAGCAGGTCGGCGGCGGCTCGGCGGAGTTCGCGCCGCACGTCAAGGGCCTGGAACTGCCCGGCTACGAGCCGCGCACCATGCACGCCATGGCGCTGGGCCTGGCGGTGAACTCCCGGGGCGCCGACCACAACCGCTCCGGTGCCTACGAGGCCGACCTGTCCGGCGACCTCGACCGCTTCGCCGGCGGCGACGCCCACGTCGCGGCGGCGATCGAGACCGAGGACCGGGCCGCCGTCATGGACTCGCTGATCCTGTGCAAGTTCCTGCGCGGCGTGTTCCGCGAGCCGTTCGACGAGTGGGCGGCGCTGCTGTCCGCGGTCACCGGCTGGGACGTCGACGGCGCCGAACTGCGCCGGACGGCGCGGCGGATCGTCCTGGCCAAGCGGGTGTTCAACCTCCGCGAGGGCTGGCAGCCCGGCGACGACTGGCTGCCGGAGCGGCTGCTGTCCGAGCCGCTGGAGACCGGCTCCGGCCGGGTCGCCGCGCTGACGCCGGAGCGGCTGCGCGCCATGATCGACGGCTACTACGCCGCGCGGGGGCTGGACGCGCGAGGCCGCCCGGCACCGGCCGACCTCGCCGATCTCCGGTTGAGGTAGGTCGGACCGCGACAGATACTGTCCTTATGGTCCTTGCCACGACCCGGACCGTCACGCTCACCATCGACGGGCAGCAGATCACAGTCCCCGACGGCACCACCATCTGGGCCGCGGCCAAGGCGGCGGGCATCGACATCCCGGTGCTGTGCCACGACGAGCGCTACGACCCGGTCGGCGTCTGCCGCATGTGCGTCGTGGACATCGGCGCGCGTGCCTACGCCGCAGCCTGCGTGCGGCCCTGCGAAGACGGGATGGAGGTCAGGACCGCGACCCCCGACGTGGAGCGCAGCCGCGCGACGCTGACCGAGCTGCTGCTGGCCGACCAGCCGCCGGCCGGCCGCGACCCCAAGCAGACCACCACCGGCGACAACGAGCTGCTCGCCCTGGCGGAGCGGTACGGGGTGACCCGCGAGGGCGGGCTGCCGCTGTCCTCCGGCCGCGGCACGGACACCTCGAACCCGGTCATCGCGGTCGACCACGACGCCTGCATCCTGTGCGACCGGTGCGTCCGGGCCTGCGACGACATCCAGGGCAACGACGTCATCGGGCGCAGCGGCAAGGGCGACGCCACCCGCATCGCGTTCGACCTGAACGACCCGATGGGCAAGTCGTCGTGCGTCACCTGCGGCGAGTGCGTCGCGGCGTGCCCGACCGGCGCGCTGACCAACAAGCCGATCCGGGACATCCCGATCCGGCCGCGCACCGAGCTCGACGCGGTGGACAGCGTCTGCCCGTACTGCGGCGTCGGCTGCGCCCTCACCTATCAACGTGGACCGCGAGCGCGGCGCGATCGCCTTCGCCGAGGGCCGCGACCAGCCCGGCTCGAAGAGCCGCCTGTGCGTCAAGGGCCGGTACGGCTGGGACTACGCGGCCTCCCCGCAGCGGCTCACCACGCCGCTGATCCGCCGGGACGAGGCCTACCCCAAGGGGGCGCTGTCCACCGACGTGCGCGGTGAGATGAACCGGCCGCCGGGCGAGAACGGCGGCCAGGCCCGCGGGCGACGGCCGGAAGGGCGGCAAGGAGGGCGAGCGGCGGCGCAGGCGCAGGCCCGGTGGCCTGGTCGACTACGCCGAGGTGCTGCCGCACTTCCGCGAGGCGACCTGGGAGGAGGCGCTGGACCTGGTCGCCCGGCGGCTGACCGAGATCTACGCCGGACGGCGGGCCCGGGCGCGATCGCCGGCTTCGGCTCGGCCAAGTGCTCCAACGAGGAGGCCTACCTCTTCCAGAAGCTGATCAGGACCGGGTTCCACACCAACAACGTGGACCACTGCACCCGGCTGTGCCACGCCTCCAGCGTGGCCGCGCTGTTCGAGGGCATCGGCTCCGGCGCGGTCTCCACCACCTACGGCGACGTGGTGAACGCCGACGTGGCGATCGTCACCGGCAGCAACCCCACGGCCAACCACCCGGTCGCGTCGTCGTTCTTCAAGCAGGCCCGGCGCAACGGCACCACGATCATCTACGTCGACCCCCGGGCCGACAAGATGTCCGACCACGCCGACATCTTCTGCCAGATCAAGCCCGGCACCGACGTCGCCTTCTACAACGGCGTCATGCACGAGGTGATCCGGCTCGGGCTGACCGACCCGACTTCATCGAGCGCCGGACCAGCAACTACGAGGCGCTGGCGCAGACCGTCGCGGACTACCCGCCGGAGCGGGCCGCAGCAGATCACCGGCGTGCACCGCCGCACTCATCCGGCGGGTGGCGCGGGCCTGGGGCGAGGCGCGGCGCCGGGGTCATCTTCTGGGGCATGGGGATCTCCCAGCACACCACCGGCACCGACAACGCCCGCTGCCTCATCGCCATGTGCGCGATCACCGGCAACGTGGGCAAGCCGGGCGCCGGGCTGCACCCGCTGCGCGGGCAGAACAACGTGCAGGGCGCCTCGGACATGGGCCTGATCCCGATGTTCTACCCGGACTACAAGAAGGCCGACGACCCCGGCGTCCGGGCCAGGTTCGAGGGGCTGTGGGACACCCCGGACCTGGATCCCGAAGCGCGGCCTCACGGTCACCGAGATCATCGGCTCCGCGCTCAAGGGCGGCGTGCGCGGGATGTACATGATGGGGGAGAACCCGTTCCTGTCCGACCCCAACATCAACAAGGTCCGCAAGGCGCTGTCGGCGCTGGACTTCCTGGTGGTCCAGGACATCTTCCTCACCGAGACCGCCGAGTTCGCCGACGTGATCCTGCCCGCCTCCTCCTACCTGGAGAAGGACGGCACCTACACCAACACCGACCGCCGGGTCCAGCTGGGCCGCAAGGTCCTGGACCCGCCGGGCCAGGCGCGGGTGGACTGGGAGGTGATCCAGGACATCGCCAACCGGATCGGGCTGGGCTGGCACTACGGCTCCGCGCGGGAGATCTTCGACGAGATCGTCTCGGTGATGGCCAGCTACAAGAACCTGAGCTACGACAACCTCGGGCTGACCGGCAAGCTCTACCCGAACCCCGACCCGGAGCACAGCGACGGCACCGTGGTGATGTTCGGCGAGCAGTTCAACACCGACGACGGGCTGGCCCACCTGGTGCCCGCCGAGTGGCTGCCGGCCAAGGAGCTGCCGAGCCCGGAGTACCCGTTCGTGCTGAACACCGGGCGGCTGCTGCAGCACTGGCACACCGGTTCGATGACCCGCCGGTCGTTCGCGCTGGACGCCATCAGCCCGCGGGCGGAGGTGTACGTGAACCCGGACGACGCGGCGGAGCTGGGCCTGGCCGACGGCGACACGGCCCAGGTGACCTCACGCCGCGGCACGATCGAGCTGGCGACGCGGTCTCGTACCGGGAGGCGCGCGGCAACTGCTTCATCCCGTTCCACTTCCGCGAGGCAGCGGCCAACCTGCTGACGATCGACGAGATCGACCCGGTCGGCAAGATCCCCGAGTTCAAGTTCTGCGCCGTCCGGATCGAGGCAGCGCTGCCAGGGGAGCCGGACCGGGAGAGGCAGCGCCCGGCGGGTCCGCTGCGGCTGAGGCTGCGCCCCCGGCCGGGGACCGGTGATGGCCCGGGCCCAGGAGCGGGTGCCGGGTGTCGAGGCGAGGGCGGGCAAGTTCCCCGGCCCCAGCCTGATCCCGGCGCTGCAGGCGATCCAGGAACGGGTCGGCTGGCTGCCGCGCGAGGAACTGGTAACGCTGTCCCGTGACGTCCGCCGCCCGCTGTACGAGATCGAGGGGCTGATCTCGTTCTACCCGCACTTCCGCACCAGGCCGCCGGTGAAGGTGGAGCTGCACGCCTGCCACGACCTGTCCTGCTGGCTGCAGGGCGCGGACCGGCGGATCGCGGAACTGCGGGACCGGTACAGCCGCGACGCCGACGTGGAGGTCACCGAGGTGTCCTGCATCGGCCGGTGCGACGTGGCACCCGCGGTCGCGGTCAACGAGTGCCCGGCCGGCCCAGAGGCAGACCTGAGCGCGGTGATCGGCGCGGCACGGTCCGACGGCCGGCCAGCAGGGCCAAGGCCCCGTGACGAAGGAGCAAGCGGGGGGTTCCGGGGGGGCGCCCCCCCGGGCCAGCACTGGCCTTGGGCCAGCGGGGCCCAGGCGGCGCCCCCCAGGCCAGCAGAGCCGCCGTGGCCGAACGATCCCTACGCGCCGGGCGAGGAACGCTACCGGGTGCTGCGTGCGGTGCTGTCCGGGGAACTGGACGCCGGGCGGGTCACCGCCGCGCTGAAGGACGCCGGGCTGCGCGGCATGGGCGGGGCCGGGTTCCCCACCGGCCGTAAGTGGGAGCTGGTCGCGGCGCAGGCCGCTCAGCCGAAGTACGCGATCTGCAACGCCGACGAATCCGAGCCGGGCACGTTCAAGGACCGGCAGATCCTCGCCGAGCAGCCGCACCTGGTGCTGGAGGGGCTGCTGCTCGGGATGGTCGCGGTCGGCGCCGAGGAAGGCTGGGTGTTCATCCGGCACGAGTACGGCCCCGAGGAGGCCGTGATCCGCCGCGAGATCGAGTCGCTGCGCGCCGGGGGCCTGATCGGCCCGGCTCTGCTAGTTGAGAATGGGGGCGGCAGCGGCCGGCGGCTCTCGGTCGAGGTGTTCACCTCACCGGGCGGCTACATCCTCGGCGAGGAATCGGCGCTGATCGAGTGCATGGAAGGCCACCGCGGCGAGCCGCGCAACAAGCCGCCGTTCCCCGGCATCTACGGCCTGTGGGGCACAGCCGACGCTGATGAACTCGGTCGAGACGTTCGCGCACGTCCCGGTCATCGCCGAGCGCGGCGCCCCGTGGTGGCAGGCGCAGGGCGTGAACGGCGGCACCGGGCTGAAGTTCTTCGCCGTGTCCGGCCACGTCGAGCGGCCCGGCGTCTACTGCGTGCCGATGGGCAGCACCGCCCGGCGGCTCCTGGAACTGGCCGGCGGCGTGTCCGGGGGCCGGGCGCTGGGCGCGATCCAGCCGGGCGGCGCCTCGTCCAACTTCCTCGGGCCCGACGGCCTGGACGTGCCGCTGGACTTCGACGCGGTGGCCAAGGCGGGCTCGATGCTCGGCTCGGGCGCGCTCGTGGTGCTGGCCGAGGGCACCGATCTGCTCGCCGCGGCCACGAACGTGCTGCGGTTCTTCCGCGACGAGTCGTGCGGCAAGTGCGTGCCGTGCCGGGCCGGCTCCGCCAAGGCGCACCGGATCCTCAGCGAGCTGCTCGCATCCGGCGGCGGCCCGGGCGACGTGGACGGGCGGATTCGTCCAGCTGGAGGAGACCATGCGGCGCACGTCGATCTGCGGCCTCGGCCAGGTGGCCCTGGGCCCGGTGATGAGCGTGGTGCGGCTGAACGGCCAGGAGGAATGCGCCACAGAGGCTGACTTCCGCGGCCACGCGGGCCGGGAGTTCTTCACCACCCGGACGGTCGCCGAGGCGCTCGCCGGGTTCCGGCCGGCCGCGGCGCACCCGGGCCGAGACGATCCCGCTGGGCGAGGCGCTGCACCGGGTCCCGGCGGCGCCGGTCACGTCGCCGCACCCGCTGCCGGGTTCGCCCGCTCGACCGTGGACGGCTACGCGGTGCGGGCCGCGGACACCTACGGCGTGCTCCGACGGCCTGCCCGGATACCTCGACGTGGCCGGCGTGGTGCAGATGGGCACCGAGCCGGCGGTCACGGTCGGCCCCGGGACGGTGGCGGTCATGCCCACCGGCGGGGTGCTGCCGCCCGGCGCGGACGCCGTGGTCATGGTCGAGTACACGCAGGAGGCGATGCCGGGCACCATCGAGGTGACCCGGCCGGTGGCACCCGGCGAGGGCGTCGTGCGCGCCGACGAGGACGTGGCCGCCGGAGACGAACTGGTCGCCGGCGGGGCGCCCGCTGCGCGCCCAGGACCTGGGCATGCTGGCCGCCGCCGGGGTCACCCAGGTCAGCGTGCACGCCCGGCCCCGGGTGACGGTGTTCTCCACCGGTGACGAGGTGGTGCCACCGCAGACGCAGGAACTGCGCCCCGGGCAGGTCCGCGACGCCACGGCGACCGCGCTCGCCGGGCTGATCGCGCAGGCGGGCGGCGAGGCGCGCCAGGGCGGCATCATCCCCGACGACCAGGCGGCCCTGGAGGCCGCGCTGCGCGCCGCGCTGCCCGCGGCCGACATGATCGTGATCTCGGCCGGTTCGTCGGTGGGCGCGCGCGACGAGACCGCCGCGGCGGTGGCCCGGCTCGGCCCGCCCGGCATCTGGTGCCACGGCCTGGCCATCCGGCCGGGCAAGCCCACCCTGCTGGCCGAGTGCGCCGGGGTGCCGGTGATCGGGCTGCCCGGGAACCCGCGCTCGGCGCTGGTGGTGTTCCGGCTGATCGGGATGCCGCTGGTGCGCCGGGCCGGCGGGTGCACCAGCCCGGCCGCCGAGCCGGTGGTGCGGGCCCGCCTGGCCAGGGACGTAGCCTCGGCCGCCGGGCGGCTCGACGTGGTCCAGGTCCGGCTGGAGGACGGTCTCGCCGTGCCGCTGTTCGGCCTGTCGGCACTGCTGTCCATCCTCACCGCGGCCGACGGGTACGTCGTGGTGCCCGAGGAGGCGACGGGCCTTGGCTCCGGCACGGACGTGGACGTCACGCTGTACCGTTGACCACGATCATGACCAGCAGCCCGTTCATCCGCGATGTCCCCGCCGCCCGCGCCCTCGATGCCTGGCGCGCCGCGCGCGAGGCTGCGGGCTGCCCGGCCAGGCTCCCGGCGCACCGGGTGCCGCTGGAGCAGGCCGCGGGCCGGGTCACGGCCGAGCCGGTGTGGGCCACCCGCTCCTCGCCGCCGTTCGACGCGGCGGGCATGGACGGGATCGCGGTGCGCGCCGCCGACACCGTCGGCGCCAGCGAGACCACCCCCGTCTTCCTGGAACCGGGCGCCTACGACGTGGTGGACACCGGCGACCCGATGCCCGGCGGCCGGGACGCCGTGGTCATGCGCGAGCACGTGCACTACGCGGGCGGCTCCGCCGAGCTGCGCGCGGCCGTGCCGCCCTACCAGCACGTGCGCTCCATCGGCGAGGACGTCAGCACCGCCGAGCTGCTGCTGCCCGAAGGCCACCGGCTGCGGGCGGTGGACGTGGCCGCCGCCGCGGCCGCGGGGGCCACCGAACTGCTGGTACGCCGCCGGCCTGTGGTGGCGGTGCTGCCCACCGGGGACGAGGTGCGGCCGGTCGGCACGCAGACCGGCCCCGGCGAGATCCTCGACACCAACTCGCTGATGCTCACCGTGCAGGCCAGGGAGGCCGGCTGCGAGGCGCATGCGCTGCCGATCGAGCCGGACGACCCGGCCGGCCTGGCCAGGGCGGTCAGCGCCGCGGTGGCCTCGTGCGACCTGCTCATCATCGTGGCCGGGTCGAGCGCGGGCCGGGACGACTACACCGCACAGATCGTGGCCGAGCTCGGCACGCTGGCCGTGCACGGGGTCGCGGTGCGGCCCGGTCACCCGGTGGTACTCGGCGTGGTGGACGGCACGCCGGTGCTCGGGGCGCCGGGCTATCCGGTGTCTGCCGCGCTGACCTTCGATATCTTCGCCGAGCCGCTGCTGGCCGAGCTGGAGGGGGCGATGCCGCGCAGCCGCCCCCGGGCCCGGGCCCGGCTGGCCCGCAAGCTGGCGTCCCCACTCGGCATGGACGACTGGGTGCGGGTGCGGCTGGGCGTGGTCGGCGGCACCATGGTCGCCACGCCGCTGCCCCGCGGCGCCGGAGTGCTCACCTCCCTGGTCCGCGCCGACGGGCTGCTGGTCATACCGGCCGGGCAGGAGGGGCACCATCCCGGGGCCGAGGTGGATATCGCGCTGCTGCGCAGCCTGGACGAGATCGAGCGGACGATCGTCGCGATCGGCTCCCACGACCTGGTGCTCGACCTGGCCGCCTCCGCGCTGCGCGCCGAGGATCCGGCGGTCACGCTCGCGTCCTCGAACGTCGGCTCGCTGGGCGGGCTGGTGGCACTCCGCGACGGGCTGTGCCACCTGGCCGGGTCGCACCTGCTGGACCCGGTCACCGGGGAGTACACGCTGCCCTACGTCCGGCGCGTCCTCGGTGATGCCGACGTGGCCGTGGTGCGGCTGGTGCACCGGGATCAGGGGCTGATCGTCGCGCCCGGCAACCCGCTGCGGCTGGGCGGGATCGGCGACCTGGCCCGCCCCGGGGTGCGTTATGTCAACCGCCAGCGCGGTGCGGGCACCCGGGTGCTGCTGGACCATGAGCTGGCGGCGCTCGGCGTCGCTGCGGCCGACGTGGCCGGATACGCGCGGGAGGAGCCCACCCACCTGGCGGTGGCGGCGGCCGTGGCCGCCGGCCGCGGCGACGCGGGCCTGGGGATCCTGGCCGCCGCGCGCGCGTTCGGGCTGGACTTCGTGCCGGTCACCCGGGAGCCCTACGACCTGGTCGTGGCCCCGGACGCGATGGACAGCCCGCTGCTGGCCCCGCTGTGGGCGCTGCTGCACTCGGACCGGTTCCAGGCGGCGGTCACCGACCTCGGCGGCTACTCGGCCAAGGAGATGGGCCGCCGGCTGCGGTGATCCTCGGGCCCGGCCCGGGGCCAGTCGGCGCGCTGCGGCGCCGTCCGGGACTGGGCGATCAGGTACTGCACGCCCGCCGGCGGGGCGCTGCGCCGCGGCGTGGCGCGGACCGGCATGCAGCGGCGGGCCAGCACCGCGGCGACGGCGAACGCGACGAGCCCGGCCAGGATGTACGCGTTGCCCGCGAGCCAGTCAAGACCGTGCCAGTGGTACTCGCTGTTCCACGGATGGCTGCCCGCGGCGCCGCTGCCCGGCGCGTACCAGATCAGCCCCCACGGCACCAGCGGGCCCGGCCGGCCCAGCATCGGCCACGCCCCGAACACCGCCGCCAGCGCGGCCAGCAGCGCCCAGCACGCCCACCGCGCGGCACGCGTGGCCCGGACCGCGAAATCGGCGAGCACCGCCAGCGCGGGGGCCACCCACACCCAGTGGTGGTCCCAGCTCACCGGCGACACGATCAGCCCGGTGAGCGCGCAGGCGAGCCAGCCGTGCACCGGCCGGCCTGACCGGTGCAGCCGGGCGGCGGTGATCAGCCCGGCCGCCGCGGCCAGGCCGGCCGCGGCCGCCCACCACCACAGGCCGCCGGCCAGGCTGCCGGACTGCCGGGTGAACATGCCGCGCAGCGACTGGTTCGCCAGGAAGCCGACGAAGCCGGTCCGGCCGGCCCGCAGGAAGTCCGGCCCGAACCACCACTGCCACGAGGCCTGCGGCAGCACCGCGAAGCCCGCGCCGACCAGCGCGCCGAACGTCAGCGTGGCCACCGCCGCCTGGCGGAACCGGCGGGTGAGCAGCAGGTAGGGGATGAAGATCAGCGGTACCAGCTTGATGCCGGCCGCCACGCCGATCCCGGCACCCTGCCACCACCGCCGGTCGGCCAGGCACACGTCCGCGATCACCAGGACCATCAGCAGCAGTTCGATCTGGCCCAGGTGCAGGGTGCGCTGCACCGGCTCGGTCCACAGCGCGACCGCGCCGAGCGCGAGCACCCCGGCCAGCCTGCGCCGGCCACGCCAGCCCAGCGCGCCGAGGGTCAGCCACACGGCCAGCCCGAGCGCGGCCACGCTGGCGGCCAGCATCAGCCAGGTCAGCGTGGCCCACGGTACCCAGGCCCAGACGGCGAAGACCAGTGCCGCAAAGGGCGTGTAGGTGAACTGGAAGCCCGGCATCATCGGCCGGACGTAGAGCAGGCCGGGCGCGTGCACCGCCGTGTTCCCCGCGGCCACGTACACCCGCAGGTCGAACCAGGTCAGCGTGTCGCGGAGCGGGTGCAGCGCCACCTCCGCGGCGTCAGCCGGCCAGCGCGAGCGCGAGCAGGACCGCGGCCGCCAGTACCACCCGCCTGCTGCCGGTGCGGGCGGGCCGGCCCGGGCGCGGCGCGGGCGGGGCCGGCACCGGCGCGGGCGCACGGGTGGGCCGGGGGCTGGCGAGCAGCAGCACGCGTCACTCCTCGGGAACTCTGGGTCTTCATTACGGACAGCACTCAGAGCATAACGAAGCGTGACGCATGTGGAGTCAGCCGCGCGGGGCCACCAGGTCAAGGACGGGCGGCTGGCCTGAGCCCGGTCACACCGGGTACGTCACGCCGGTGAGCCGCTCGGACTCGGCCCAGAGCCGCCGCTGGGCGGCCTGGTCGCGGGACTTGGCGTTCGAGGAGACCCGCACCGGGTAGCCCTTGGCCTGCACCAGCCCGCCCGGCCCGTAGTACTCGCCACCCGCTGCCGCCGGGTCGGTGGCCGCGCGCAGGGTGGGCAGTGCGCCCATGGCCGCGCTCTGGCTGAACAGCCCGCCGATGGCCGGGTAGGTCGACTTGATCACGCCGGGCAGGTTGCGGGTCAGTTCGGTGAACGCCACGCCGGGATGCGCGGCCAGGGCCGCCGTCGGCGCTCCGGCGGCGTGCAGCCGCCGCTGCAGCTCATAGGTGAACATGAGGTTCGCCAGCTTCGACTGAGCGTAGGCGGCCATCCGGCCGTAGTGCCGCTCGGACTGCAGGTCGGCGAAGTTGATCCGGCCGGTGCGGTGGCCGTTGCTGCTCACCGTGACCACCCGGGAGCCGGGCACCGGCAGCATCGCCTCCAGCACGAGGCCGGTGAGCGCGAAGTGGCCAAGGTGATTGGTACCGAACTGCAACTCGAAGCCGTCGGCGGTCTTGCCGTAGGGCGGCCACATCAGCCCGGCGTTGTTGATGAGCAGGTCAATCTGGTTGCAGGTGGCGAGGATCTGGTCGGCGGCGGCGCGGATGGAGTCCAGTGAGGCCAGGTCCAGCCGCACCACCGGAACGCTGGCCCCCGGCGCGGCCGCCGAGATCCGGGCCGCGGCGGCCTCCGCCTTGCCGGCGTCGCGGCAGGCCAGCACGGTGCGGGCGCCGCGCCGGGCGAGTATCGCCGCCGCCTCGAACCCGATTCCTGAGTTCGCGCCGGTCACCACCGCGGTACGGCCGCTCTGGTCCGGCACGTCCGCCGCCGTCCAAGGGCCCTGCCTGACGCTCATCGGCGCGTGTCCTCCCGCGGTCCCGGCCCCCATCCAGATGGATAAGGGTCTCGCGGTTGCCCCGCCGTGTCGAGACCGTGGCGGGCCGGGACCGGCGGGCCGGACGGGGCGGGCCCGGCGGGCGCGCCGCATGCCCCCGCCGGGGGCCGCTACGCTCGGAACCATGGCCATGCATATCCCCAGCCCGTCGGTCAACGGCTTCCATCTTGGGCCGGTGTTTGTCCACTACTACGGGCTGATGTACGTGATCGGGATCACCCTCGCGATCATCATCACCCAGCGCCGCTGGCAGCGGATGGGCGGCGATCCGGGGCTGGTCGGGGATGTCGCGCTGTGGGCGGTGCCGGCCGGCATCATCGGCGGCCGCATCTATTTCGACATCACCACGCCCAAGTACATCCCGCACCACTGGTACGGGATCTTCGCGGTCTGGGACGGTGGCCTGGGCATCTGGGGCGGGATCGCGCTCGGCGCGGCCGCCGGGATCTGGCGGGTGCGCAGGCACGGTGCCGACGGAGGGCTGTTCGCCGACGCGGTCGCCCCCGCCCTGCTGGTGGCGCAGGCGATCGGCCGGATCGGCAACTACTTCAACAAGGAACTGTTCGGCGGGCCGACCAGCCTGCCGTGGGGGCTGTACATCCCGCCGAGCTACCGCCCGCCGGGCTATCTCGGCTTCCAGACCTTCCAGCCGACGTTCCTGTACGAGCTGATCTTCGACCTGGCGCTGGCGGCTGCCCTGGTGTGGCTGGGCCACCACCGCGGCATCAAGGCGCCCGGCCTGTTCGCGCTGTACGTCACCGGGTACTCGGCGTTCCGCATCTTCGAGGAGTCGCTGCGGGTGGACCCGTCCGAGCACTTCCTCGGCCTGCGGCTGAACATGTACGTGGCGATCGTGGGGACCGTCGCGGGCGGCGTGTGGTTCTGGTACACCCAGCGCTACGGCAAGGGCGTGCCCGGCACGGACGGCGTCGTCACGCGGCTTGCCGCTGAGGCCGGTGCCGGTGCCGGTGCCGGTGACGCGGCCGACGGCGCCGCGGCCGGCGAGGGGGAGCCGGCCGGTGACGCGGCCGCCGAAGAGGCGGCCGAGCCCGCGGCGCAGGCCGGCCCGGTAGCGAACCGCCCGCCGAGGTCGGCGCGGACGTGGGTGGCGACCAATCCGCAGAAACCCCGCCCTCCTCGTAATCACGGCCGATGACCGGCCAGTGCCCGGACCGGCCGTTGGCGGACCTGCCGGACTGGTTGCGGGCCTGGTGCCGGGATCATCTGGGTGGCGGACCCACCGGCGTGCTGTTCCAGCGGCGGCAGGTCTCGATGGTGTTCGGTCTCCGGTTGCCCGGCGGTACGGACGTGGTCGTCAAGGCGCGCGCCGATGCTGGCCGGGCCGCGCCGTGTGTCGCGGTGCAGGCCCGGCTGGCCGAGCGCGGGTTTCCGTGTGCCCGGCCGCTCACGCCGGTGGTCGGTGTCGGTTCGCTGGCTGTGCACGCCGAGGAGTTCCGGCCCGGCGGTGAGGTATTGCACGGCGACTCACCGGACATAGCCGTGCGCTGCGCGGAGGTGTTTGCCCGGCTGATGGCCGAACTGGCTGACGTGACCGTCGCGCCGCCGCTGCCGAATCCGCCCTGGGTGCGCTGGGACCACACCGATTCCGGGGTGTGGCCGGCGATCGGCTGCCTCGATAACCGGGATCAGGCCGCCGTGCCCGCGTACGTCGTTGACGCGGCCGTGCGGGCCCGGGGGCGGCTACTGGCCGCCGGCCTGCCGTGCGTGCTGGGCCACGCCGACTTCGAGGCGCAGAACCTCCGGTGGCACGGTCAGCAGGTGTGGGCGGTGCACGACTGGGACAGCCTGGCGTGGCAGCCGGAGGCGGCGCTGGCGGGAGCGGCGAGCGGCGCGTTCGCCAGTGCTGGGCCGCCCACGCTGGCGCCGGTCGAAAGCTCCGAGGCGTTCCTGGTGGCTTATCAGGACTTTCGGGGACGCCTGTTCACGGCCGTGGAGCAGGAGATCGCGTGGGCGGCCAGCTTGTGGATGGCTGCGTACAACGCCCGGGAGGCAGCACTGCTCGGCGACACTCCGGTGGCCGGCGATGCGCTCCGGGCACAGGCAGCCGAACGCCTCTGCCGGGCTAGTGCCTAGCAGCAGCATGCGAGTCGTGCCATGATCACCGGGACTCAGCCAGCCGTCAGACCCCGCTCAGCGGGCCCTCGGTGCACAGGCAGAACGGGTGGCCGGCCGGATCGGCGTACACCCGGAAGTGGTCGCCGGGCTGGAAGTCGTACTTGGCCGCGCCGGCCGCCAGCACCCGGGCCTCGGCCGCGTCCGCGTCGTCGACGTCGAAGTCCAGGTGCATCTGCATGGACGAGGACGGGTCGGGCCAGGCCGGCGGCTGGTAGCCGGGAGCGGTCTGGAAGTCGATCCGGCCGCCCGGGCCCTTGACGACGGCCCAGTCCTCGTCCTGATAGGTCACCGTGCCGCCGGTGATCTGCGCGTAGAACGCGGCCAGCCGCCCGGCGTCCGGGCAGTCGAGCGCGACCGAGCCCAGCTTGATTGAGTCAGACATGCGGACCAGTATCGCCGCCCCGTCTGACAGCCACTTCCGCGCCGTGATCCGAGCCGCCGATATCTCATATTCCGGACAGTTATGATCAGAATATGGATGCGGGCGGGCAGCGGCGCTGGCTGACTCTCGCGGCCGGGACGATCGCACTGACCGCCGGGTGCACGTTCCAGTACGGGCTGGCCTACCTCATCCCGGCGCTGCGGGCGCACGGCCTGTCCCTGGAGCAGGCGGGCATCCTGGTTGCCTGCCCCACCGTGGGGCTGCTGCTCACCCTGGTCGCCTGGGGGGCGGCGGCGGACCGGTTCGGGGAGCGCGTGGTCCTGGCCAGCGGCCTGGCCGGTGCGGGCGTGGTGCTGCTCGCCGCCGCGCATGTCCGCAGCACCGCCGCGCTCGGCGCGTGCCTGGTGGCCGCGGGTGCCTCCGGCGGCTCTGTGTACGCGGCGAGCGGCCGGCTCATCCTCGGCTGGTTCGCCGCGTCGCAGCGCGGGCTGGCGATGGGCATCCGGCAGAGCGCCCAGCCCCTCGGCGTCGCGGTGGCGGCGGTCAGCCTGCCCTCACTGGCGGCCCACGGGCTCGCCGCGGGCCTGACGTTCCTGGGCACGTTCTGCCTGGCCGCGGTGCTGCTGGTGATCGTGGTGGTGCGGGACCCGGCGCACCAGGCCCGGGCCGGGGCGCACCGGGACGGCTCGCCCTACCGGGCCCCGGCGCTGTGGCGGATCCACGCGGCGAGCGCGCTGCTCGTCGTCCCCCAGTTCACCGTGGCCACGTTCGCGCTGGTCTTCCTGGTCACCACCCGGCACTGGGCGGCCCCGGCCGCCGGGGCACTGCTGGCGGTGACCGCGACCGCCGGCGCCGCGTCGCGGCTGGTCGCCGGGTACTGGTCGGACCGGGCCGGGAGCCGGATGCGGCCGATGCGCGCGCTGGCCCTGGTCATCTCGGCGGTCCTGGTGGCCCTGGCTGCCGCCGCGGCGGCAGCCTCGGTGCTGACGGTGCCCGCGCTGCTCGCCGCCGCCGTGCTGGTGGTCAGCACGAACGGGCTGGCCTTCACCGCGGTGGCCGAGTATGCCGGGCCGGACTGGGCCGGGCGCGCCCTGGGCATCCAGAACACCGGGCAGAACCTGCTGGCCGCGGCGACCCCGCCGGTCATGGCCGTGCTGATCGCCGCGCACGGCTACGCGGCCGCGTTCGCGGCCGCCGCGGTCCTGCCGCTGGTGGCCGCGGCGCTGGTGCCGGTCGCGGCCGTGGACGCGTCGCCGTGGCCGCGGATGCTACGGCGCGGCCGGGGTGAGGCCGGTCGCCGCGGGGGCCAGGCCGTTGCCCGCGTGCTCGCGCGCCCGGTCCAGCCACCACCGCTGGCCCTCGGCGGGCAGGGTGTGGATCGGGTCGTAGTAGGCGTACTCCCGGCGCAGCGCGAGCGGGTCGTCGGCCTCGACCGCGGTCCGGTAGTTCTTGGTCCAGTACGAGATGCCCAGCCGGGTGTCGTACCTGGACACCTGGTGCACCCAGCGCTTGCCCACGTACGGCACGTCGCAGACGATCCGCGGCGTGGCGAACCCGGGCAGGTACCCCATGATCTGGTGCTGCAGGCGCCTGGGCCTCGCGACAGGGCGAGCCGCCAGTGCTCGCTGCCCGGGATCATGTCGCACATGTAGAAGTAGTAGGGCATGATGTTCGCCCCGTCGAGCAGCGCGAAAGACAGGTCGAGCAGGGCCGCGGCGCTGTCGTTCACCCCGCGCAGCAGCACGCCCTGGTTGCGCACGTCCCGGATGCCGGTGTCGAGCATCGCCCGGGTGGCCCGGGCGACCAGCGGCGTCACCGACTGGGCCGCGTTGACGTGCGTGTGGATCGCGATGCTCACGCCCGCGCTCCCGCGCGGTCGTGCCGAGGCGCGCCATGCCCGCCCTGACCTCGTCGCTGAGCCAGTGCTGCGGCAGCCCCATCAGCGCCTTGGTGGCCAGCCGGATGTCCCGGACGTTGTCGACGTCCAGCAGCGCGGCCACGAAGGCCTCCAGCCGGGGCCAGGGCAGGTTGGCCACGTCGCCGCCGGACACCACCACGTCCCGCACGCCCGGGGTGGCCTTGCAGGTAGGTGATCATGGCGGCGAGCCGGTCCTCGCGCGGCGCGTCGAACTTGTGCTTGGCGACCACCGGGGTCGGGTTCCCGACCAGGTCCATGCGGGTGCAGTGGCCGCAGTACTGCGGGACAGGTGGGCAGCACCTCGGCGAGCACCTTGGTCGGGTAGCGGTGGGTGAGGCCCTCCACCGCCCACATCTCCGCCTCGTGCAGCGAGTCCCGGCTCGCGTACGGGTGCGACGGGTAGTCCGAGCGGCGGTCGCTGAACACCGGGATCATGTACCGGCGCACCGGGTCGGCGTAGAACGCCGTCGGTGAAGCCCGGGTCGTCCGCCGGCGTCCCCGGCGCCATCGTGTTGACCATCTGCGGCGGCACGAGCATGGACATGGTGGCCCGCTCGCGCTGGTCACGCTCCAGGTCCGCGCAGAACTCCTCGCTCAGCCCGGCGCCGAGCACCTGGCGGAGCTGCTTGATGTTCTTCACGCAGTGCGCCCGCTGCCACTGGGCGGACTCCCACTCCTCGCGGGTCACCTGCGACCAGCCGGGGAGCCGCGTCCAGTCGGGCTCGGCGAGTTCAGTGCGCCGGTACACGTACGGCTGCTCGATCACGGGTCACCACCGTTCTGGGCCCGGAAGACGGGACGATAGCCTTATATAAACGAAGGATACGAAAGAACCTAGTGAGAAAATAGTATGCAACGACAAGACTTCCCGAGTTCCCACCGCTGGGGCTGCACCGCGTCATCGAGCCGGCCGGGGCGCTGCCCCAGGCCGCCTGGCGGCTGGATCCAAGTCCCGGGCTGTGGCCGGACGAGGTCCGGGTGCGGGTGGACAGGCTGAACCTGGACGCCGCGTCGTTCCGCCAGCTCAGCGAGGCCGCGGCTGGGACGGGAGAGGCCCACGCGGACGGCGGGCACGCCGCCGCGATGCGCGCCGCGGTGCTCGGCATCGTCGCCGAGCGGGGCAAGATGCAGAATCCGGTGACCGGCTCGGGCGGGATGCTCACCGGCGTCGTGGCAGAGGCCGGGCCACGGTCGCCGCTGGGCCTGGTCCCCGGCGACCGGATCGCCACGCTGGTGTCGCTCAGCCTGACCCCGCTGGCCATCACCGACGGGCTGGCCCGCTGGGACGGCCGCAGTGAGCAGGTCCCGTGTGACGGCCATGCGATCCTCTTCGGCCGCTCGATCGCGGCGGTGCTCCCCGGCGACATGCCGGTCCCGCTCGCGCTCGCGGTGATGGACGTGTGCGGGGCACCGGCGCTGACCGCCCGGGTGGTGCGGGAGGCGCGGGCCGGCGGCACTCCGCCGGTGGTGGCCATCCTCGGCGCGGCGGGCAAGAGCGGCAGCCTGTCCGCGGCGGCGGCCCGCGAGGCCGGCGCACGTGCGGTGATCGGGCTGGTGCCCACCGAGGCCGAGGCCGGCCTGCTGACCAAGTCCGGCCTGGCCGACCAGGTGGTGATCGCGGACGCGCGGGATCCCGCGGCGGTCGCCGAAGCGGTCCGCGCGGCGGGCGGCCCCGCCCAGGTGACCGTGGTGTGCGTGGACGTGCCCGGCTGCGAGGGAGGTGCGGTCCTGGCGACCGCGGACGGTGGCACCGTGATCTTCTTCTCCATGGCGACCTCATTCAGCGCGGCCGCGCTCGGCGCCGAAGGGGTCGCCGCCGACATCACCATGCTCATCGGCAACGGGTATGTACCGGGACATGCCGCCTTCGCGCTGGACCTGGTCCGTGCCGAGCCGGGGGTGCGGCAGATCTTCGAGAGCCGGACGGCGGAAGGGTGACGGTCATGCCGGGTAGCGATCACACAGGCGGCACGGCGATGCCCGTGCTCAACCTGGACCCCGCGATGGTCCGCCAGGCGCGCGAGCTGGCCGCCGTCGCGGGCCAGCCCATCGTGGAGATGGCCCGCACGCACACGACGGTGTCGGTGGAACGGGCGGTGCTGCGGCTCGGCGGCCTGGACGGCGCCGACCCCGGCGACGGCATGCCCTGGGTGAACCATCTCGTGGACGCGGTGGCCGACGGCTGCGGGCTGCAGCACGGCGTGGCGCTGCCCGCCTGGGACGCGCTGGTCACCGGCGGCTATCCCAGCCTCGCCGCGCTGGCCAGCGACGCGGCCGCGGGCAAGGTGAAGTTCCGGCAGCCGGAGGGCGGCGACGCCGCGGCAGCCAGGATGGCGGCCACCGCGGCGCTCTCCGACGGCATCGCCCGGATCGACGCCCGCAGGACGGAGCGCGAGGCGATGATCGCCGCCACCGCCGACCCGCCGAAACCCTGGATCTACCTGATCGTCGCCACCGGCGACATCTACGAGGACATCCCGCAGGCGCAGGCGGCGGCGCGGGAAGGCGCGGACATCATCGCGGTGATCCGGTCCACCGGCCAGTCGCTGCTGGACTACGTGCCCGAGGGCGCCACCCGCGAGGGCTTCGCGGGCACCTACGCGACCAGGGAGAACTTCCGGCTGATGCGGGCCGCGCTGGACGACGTCTCCCGCGAGCTGGGCCGGTACGTGCGGCTCACCAACTACGCCTCGGGGCTGTGCATGCCGGAGATCGCGGCGCTGGCCGGGCTCGAGCGCCTCGACATGATGCTGAACGACTGCATGTACGGGATCATCTTCCGCGACATCAACCCCCGCCGTACCTTTATCGACCAGCGATTCTCCCGGCAGATCCACGCCCGTGCCGGGATCATCATCAACACCGGCGAGGACAACTACCTGACCACCGCCGACGCGGTGGACGCCGCGCATACGGTCATGGTCAGCCAGCTGCTCAACGAGTACTTCGGCCGGGAGGCCGGCCTGGCCACCTGGCAGCTCGGGCTCGGGCACGCGTTCGAGATCAACCCCGCGGTGCCGGACTCGTTCCTGCTCGAACTGGCGCATGCCCAGCTGGTCCGGCAGCTGTTCCCGGGCGCGCCGCTGAAGTACATGCCGCCGACCAAGTACATGACCGGCAACGTGTTCGCCGGTTACCTGCTGGACGCGTTCTTCAACCTGTGCGGCGCGCTGACCGACCAGTCGATCCTGCTCATCGGCATGATGACCGAGGGCATCCACACGCCGTTCCTGTCCGACCGCGACCTGGCCCTGGAGAACGTGCGCTACGTGCTGCGGGCGGCCGGGCGGCTCGGCGAGAACTTCCGGCCACCGCCGGGCGGCTTCGTCGAGAAGCGGGCCCAGCAGGTCCTGGCCGAGTCGGTGGGCCTGCTGCGCCGGATCACCGCCGAGGGGCTGCTGAACGCCATCGCGGACGGCACGTTCGGGGTGACCCGCCGCCCGGCCGACGGCGGCCGCGGCCTGGATGGCGTCGTCGAGCGCGCCGACGGCTACTTCAACCCCGCCAGCGAATTCCTCGAAGGCCGGGAGCAGTTCCTGGAAGCGGGACGGTCATGAGCGCCGCGGAGCAGGGCCCGACGGTGATCCGGCCGTACGGGGACACCACCGGCGACGGGCGCATCCAGGTCTCGTTCACGCTGCCGCTGCCGTCCGGCACCGAGGAGGAGCGGGCCCTCGCGGAGGGTGCCGCGGCTCAGCTCGCGGCCAAGATGGGCGTGGAGCCGGCCATGGTGGTGCACGCCAAGGCGATGGGCCCGGACTTCACCTTCTTCATCGTCTACGGCACCGTCGGGCACCTGGTGGACGTCGCCGACGTCAAGGTCGCGCGGCGCGAGTTCCCGCTGATGTCCGCCGCCGAGGTGAACCGGCGGATCCGCGCCGCCCTCGGCCGGGAGCTTGTCGTGGTCGGCGCGACCGTCGGCGTGGACGCGCACACCGTCGGCATCGACGCCATCCTCAACGTCAAGGGCCACGCGGGGGAGAAGGGCCTGGAGTCCTACGCGGAGATCCAGGTGGTCAACCTCGGCGCCCAGGTGGCGGTCGCGGATCTGGTCGACCGGGCCGGGGCCGCGCACGCGGACGCGGTGCTGGTCAGCCAGGTGGTCACCCAGCGGGACGCACACATCAAGGCCGCCATGGAGATCTCCGCGGCGTTCACCGCCGCCCGCGGGCCGGCCCGTCCGCTGCTCGTCGTCGGCGGGCCCAGGTTCGACCCGGCGATGGCCGCTGAGCTGGGCGTGGACCGGGTGTTCGGCCGCAGCACGACGCCCCGCGAGGTCGCCAGCTACCTGGTCCACACGCTGGCCCCCGAACCGCAGGGAAACGCCGCGTGACCGCGCGCGAGGGCCTGACCGTCACGCAGCGCCGGTACGTGTCGGCCGCCGACGCGCACTACGGCGGGAACCTCGTCGACGGGGCATTCGTGCTGGCCCTGTTCGGCGACGTGGCCACGGAAGCCTGCATCGTCATGGACGGCGACGAGGGCCTGTTCGCGTCCTACTCCGACGTCCAGTTCCGCGCGCCGCTCCTGGGCGGCGACGTCATCGAGACCACGGCCACCGTGACCCGGGTCGGGCGGCGCAGCCGGGAACTTGCCTTCCAGGCCCGCGTGGTGTGCCGGGCCGCCCCGGAGCGCGGTCCCTCTGCCTCATCGGTGCTCGACCCCCCGCTCACCGTCGTGACCGCCAGGGGGACCGTCGTCGTCCCCACGCCGCCAGGCTGACCAAAAAACTGGGAGCAACTCGGACTTGCGTGACGCTTCAAACTGACAGTAGCATTCAAATTAGAGAAGCTACTGGATGGCGGTGAGTGTCATGAGCATGACGGGCGCACGGAGCGCGGGGGCGCGGAAGTGGTGGGCGCTGGCGGGATTGACGCTCGGGGTGCTGGCGGTCGGGCTGGACGCGACGGTGCTGAGCGTGGCACTGCCGACCCTGGCGGTTTCGCTGCACGCCTCCGCGACCGACCTGCAGTGGTTCGTGTCCTCGTACACGCTCGGCGCTGGCCGTGGGGCTGCTGCCCGGCGGGCTGCTGGGGGACCGGTTCGGGCGCAAGAAGGTCATGATGATCACCCTGGTCATGTTCGGGCTCAGCTCGCTGGCCTGCGCCTTTGCGACCGGGCCGGGGGAGTTCATCGCCGCGCGGACGGTGCTCGGGCTGAGTGCGGGCTTCATGATCCCGCTGGTCCTGTCGGTGATCACGGTGCTGTTCAGCGACGCGGAGCGGCCCAGGGCGGTGGGGATCTGGGCGGCGGCCAACTTCCTGGCCCTGCCGATCGGCCCGATCCTGGGCGGCTGGCTGCTGTCCAACTACTGGTGGGGCTGGGTGTTCCTGATGAACCTGCCGGTGGTGGCGGTCGGCCTGATCGCGGTGGCGGTGCTGGTGCCCGAGTCCCGGGCCGCCGAGCGGCCGGGGCTGGACCCGGTGGGGATCGCGGCCTCGTGCGGCGGCCTGGCGGTGCTCATCTACGGGTTCATCGCGGCCGGGCAGTACGGCTGGTCCTCGGGGATCGCGATCGCCGCGATGGCGGGCGGCGCGGCGATCCTGGTGGCGTTCGTGGCGTGGGAGCGGCGGCTCACCCGGCGCGGCGGGCAGCCACTGGTGGACCTCGGGCTGTTCCGGTCCGCCCGGTTCACCTGGGGGACGGTGCTGCAGGCGCTCGGCATCTTCGCGATGTTCGGCCTGCTGTTCGGGGCGCCCCAGTTCTTCCAGGCCATCCTGGGCGCGTCGGCGATGGGCAGCGGGGTGCGGCTGCTGCCGCTGATGGCGGGCCTGGCGCTCGGCGCCGGGCTGGCCGACCGGGTGGCCGCGCTGGCTGACCGCCAAGCTCACCGCCGCGCTGGGATTCACGCTGCTGACCTGCGGCCTGGTGCTCGGCGCGACGATGACCGTGGCCAGCGGGAACGCGTTCATCGCCACCTGGACCGCGATCACCGGGGTCGGCTTCGGGCTGGCGCTGGCCACCGCGGCCACCACCGCCCTGGTGGACCTGCCCAAGGCCCGCGCGGGCACCGGCTCGGCGGTGATGCAGGCGGTGCAGAAGGCGGGCGCCCCACTGTCGGCGGCGATCCTGGGCAGCGTCCTGTCCGCGGCGTACCTGTCCCGGCTCGACCTGGCGGGGCTGCCCGCTCCCGCCGCGAGCGCGGTGCGCAGCAGCGTGTTCGCCGGTCTCGCTGTGGCCCACACGACGGGCTCGGCAGCGCTGCTCGACTCGGTACGGTCCGCGTTCGTGCACGGCATCGACGCGATGCTGTGGGTCAGCGCCGGGCTGGCGGTGACCGGGATCGTGCTGGCGCTGGCGTTCCTGCCCTGGCGCGCCATGCCGGACACGGAGCGGGTGGCTGCTACCGGCCCGGGCATCGAAGGAGCAGAATCGCCCCATGAGCGTGTTGCCTGACGCCACGGCCCGGCCCGGCCTGCGGGAGCGCAAGAAGGCCAGAACGCGTGCTGCCATCCGGGAGCACGCGCTCCGGCTCATCCGGGAGCAGGGATACGACGCCACCACGGTGGAGCAGATCGCCGAGGCCGCCGAGGTGTCCCCGAGCACGTTCTTCCGGTATTTCCCCACCAAGGAAGACGTCGTCCTGCAGGACGACATGGAACTGCTCTGGATGGACGTGTTCCTGGGCCAGCCGCCCGGCATGGGGCCGATCGCGGCCCTGCGCGCCGCGATCCGCGCGGCCTTCGACGGCATGGGCGACGGCGGAGCTTGCACAACTGCGGGAAACCATGGACATGGCCATCGCGGTGCCCGCCGTCCAGGCCCGGATGCTGGCGGAATTCGCCCGGACCAACCAGGTCATCGCGCAGGCGGTGGCCGAGCGGACCGGGAAGGACCCGAGCGACTTCGCGGTCCAGACGCTCGCCGGGGCCGTCGTCGGGATCGCGATGGCCGCCTGGTTCGACCAGCCCACTGACCTGGCCGGGTTCGGTGACAGGCTCGAGCGCGGCCTGGCCCTCCTGGAGGCGGGCCTGCCGCTGTAACGCCGTATTAGCCCGGGGGGGCGACCCCCCGGAACCCCCGCTGGCTCAAGCCCCCGCGACTCCGTCGCGGCTGCTTCGGCCGTATTAGCCCGGGGGGGCGACCCCCCCGGAACCCCCCGCTGGCTCGGGCCCGTGCAGCAGGAGCCGGACGGTCACCGTGGTCCCTTCGCCCTCCCGGGACTCCAGGCTCAGCTCGCCACCGTGGCCGGTCACGATGGTGTGGACGATCGTCAGGCCCAGGCCGGTGCCGGGGATCCGGCGGGCGATCGCGTTCGAGGCCCGGTAGAACCGGGTGAACAGCTCCTTCTGGTCGTGCTCGGGGATGCCGATGCCGGTGTCGCGGACCCGGATGACCGCCAGGCCGTCGTCCTCTGCCGCGTCCACCTCGACCTCGCCCGGCGCCGGGGTGAACTTGACCGCGTTCGACAGCAGGTTGATCAGCACCCGCTCCAGCTGGCCCGGGTTTCCCGAGACGATCAGGTCCGCGGCGGGCGGCGGGCAGCTCAGCCGCAGTTTCGCGGCCGCCGCCGAGGGCCGCACGGCCTCCACCGCGCCGGCGACCAGGTCCGCCACCCGCAGCGGGCGCATCTCGGCCCGGAACGCGCTCGACTCCAGCTTCGCCAGCGTGAACACGTCGTCGACCAGGTTGTGCAGCCGGGTGGCGCTGCGGCCGATAGTGGCCAGCATGGTGCGCTGCCGCGGGGTGACCGGGTCGGCGTCGTCGTCGTCGAGCATCTCCAGGTAGCCCTCGATCGTGGTCAGCGGCGACCGCAGCTCGTGGGACACCGTGGCGAAGAAATCCGACTTCGCGGCGTCCAGTGCCTTCAGGTCCCCGACGAGGCGGTTCTCGGCCTCGTAGAGCCGGGCATGGTTGAGGCCGCGGCCGAGGTCGGCCGCGATCGACTCCACCGCGTCCACCTCGGCTGGCGTCCAGGCGTGACCGACTTCGATGCGCTGCGCGACGATGGTGCCCAGCAGTTCGGAGCCCACCCCGAACGGGGTGACCAGCAGCGAATGAACCCCCGCCTGCCGGGTGATCTCGAGCAGCTCGGGGGAGTAGAGCGTGGCGAGCTTTTCCCCGTCGGCCCCCTGGAGGTCCCGGATCACCAGGCTCTTCTGGGCCCGGAACAGATCGCGCAGCCGGCCCAGGGTGCCGTCCCGGACGCGCAGTACCGCGTCGTAGGCGGCGACGGTCTCGGGGAAGTCATGGCCGACCCGGCCTGCCAGCCGCCCGTCCCCCGCCAGGCGCAAGTAGACGAAGTCGGCCTGGAGATTCCGCTGGACGACGGCCTGCGCCTCGGACAGGACCTCGGCGGCGGCCAGATGCTCCCGGATGCGCAGGCCCGCGTCCCGCGCCACGGTGCGCAGGCGGTTGTACTCGGCCTGCTGCCCGCGCAGCCGGTCGGCCTCGTCGGCCTGGGCGTTGACCGACCGGGCCACCTCCCGCACCTCAGCCGAACCGGTCACCGCCGCACGGACGTTCCGGTCACCCGCGGTGAGCCGCCGCAGCGTCGCCGTCAGGGCCCGCAGCGGCCGGGTGATCGTCCATACGGTGCTGAGCGATGCGGCCAGTACCAGCAGCAGAGCGATGCCCAGCGCCGCCGCGCCCCAGGCGAGGCCGGTCCGCAGCGCATCCGCGCTGTTATCGGTGAGCTGGCCGAACTGGCTGCCGACATGCTCCTGGAACTCGTAGTTAGCCTGGTAGAACCGGCCCGCGACGGGCGGCAGCCCAGCGGCCAGCGCCTGCGCCGCGGCGGACCGGGGCGGCAGCCGGGCGACCTGCCTGGCAACAGCGAACAGCCGCGCCCCGGCCTGCTGCTGATCGGTGACGAAGCCCTGGAGGCTTCTGGCCGCCGTTGCCCGCAGCGCGGCCACGTTGCCCGCATAGCCCGTTTCCTGGCTCCGCAGCGGCACCAGGTCGGACCGGCGCCCGGACAGCGCGTACCCGTTCACCGCGACCTGGGCGACGTCGAACTCCACCTGCATCAGCCCGGCCTCGTGCTGGAGCAGGTAGTCCTGCACGGTCAGCTGCTTGGCCGTGGCGTCCTGCCTGGTCACCCCGGTGTAGCCGAAGATCGCCGCGATTCCGATCAGGCCGGCGCACACCGCGAACACGATGAGAAGCTGGCTGATGATCGACGCTCGCGCCCTCATGGGATGACTCTACGCGATCAGCTTATAACGCCCCGAAACCAGGCCGGGCCCCAGTGGCTGAGGCCCGGTGGTGGAGTGGACGGGCTGGGGGTATCTGGATCCCGGCTAAACGCCGGGACCAGATAGCCCCAGCCCTAAGATGACCGCGGGCCCGCGAGGCCCTGGAGCCCTCGGCTGAGGGGCAGACGGTTCTAGGATTCGGTGCCGAAGGCTTGGATTTCGGCTTTTTCGGTGTCGGAGAGTTGGCGGGGGGTGTCGCCGCTGGCGAGTTTGGCGGCTTGGACGTGGTGGCGGATGCCGTCGACGACTTCGGGGTTGGCCAGGGTGGTGACGTCGCCGACGTCGGTGAAGTTGGACACCGCGGCGATGACGCGGCGCATGATCTTCCCGGACCGGGTTTTGGGCATGTCCGCCACGATCCACACGTTCTTGGGCCGGGCGATCTTCCCGATCTCGGTCTCGATCGCCTTGGTGACCTTGGCCGCCTGCGCGTCGCTGGCCTCGGCGCCGGGTTTGAGGGAGACGTAGACCTCGACGGCCCGGCCGCGGATGTCGTCGATCACCGGCACCGCGGCGGCCTCGGCGACCTCGGGGACGGTCAGCGCGGCGGACTCGATCTCCTTGGTGCCCAGCCGGTGCCCGGCGACGTTGATCACGTCATCGACCCGGCCGAGGATCCGGTAGTACCCGTCGGGGGCGCGGACCGCGCCGTCGCCGGCGAAGTACGGCCAGTCCCGCCAGTCCTTCGACTCGGGGTCCTTGTTGTACTTGGCGTAATACACGCTGAGGAACCGCTCCGGCTGCCCCCAGACCGTCTGCATGATCCCGGGCCACGGGTTGGTGATGCAAATGTTCCCCGCCTTCCCGTCGGGGACCTCGTTCCCGTCCTCATCGAGGATGACCGGGAAGATCCCGATCACCGCCGGGCCGCAGCGACCCCGGCTTCATCGGCTTCAGCGCCGGCAGCGACGAGCCGAGGAACCCGCCGGTCTCGGTCTGCCACCACGTATCCACGATCACCGCCTGCCCCTTGCCGACCGCCTCGTGATACCACCGCCACACCTCCGGCTCGATCGGCTCCCCCACCGTGGTCATGTGCTTGAACGAGTAGGAGTACTTCGCCGGCTCCTCCGGGCCGACCTTCCGCAGCATCCGGATCGCCGTCGGCGAGGTATGGAAAATGTTCACCCCCAGCCGCTCAGCGATCCGCCACGGCCGCCCCGCATCCGGATAGTTCGGCGTCCCCTCATAAATCACACTCGTCGTCCCCAAAGCCAGCGGCCCGTAGACGATGTAGGAATGCCCGGTGATCCACCCGATATCCGCCATGCACCAGTACGTGTCATCCGGATGGATGTCCTGGTAATACTTGGACGTCCCCGCCACATACGCCAGATACCCGCCCGTGGAATGCTGCGCGCCCTTCGGCCGCCCCGTCGTCCCCGACGTATACATCAAAAACAGCGGCGCCTCGGCAGGCATCGACACCGGATCCACCAGCTGCCCCCGGTACTTCCCCGCGACCTCATCGACGAAAAAGTCCCGGCCCGCCACCATGGGGGTCTGGGAGGCGTACTGGCCCGGGCGGCGGCGCCACACCAGCACCTTGTCCACCTCCTGGCCCTGCTTCGCCGCCTCCGCGACCGCCTCATCCGCCTTCACCTTGTGATCGGCCAGCGTCCCGGACCGGTAATACCCGTCCATCGTGATCAGCACCCGGCTGCCCGAATCGGCGATCCGGGTGCCGCACGCGTTCCCGGAGAACCCGCCGAACACCTGCGAATGCACCACCCCCAGCCGGGCACACGCCAGCATCGTCACCGGCAACTCCGGCACCATCGGCATATGCAGCGTCACCCGGTCCCCGGCCCTCAGCCCACAGAAGTCGGCCAGCAGCGCCGCGAACTCATTCACCCGGTGATACAGCTCCCGGTAGGTGACCACCACCGGATCGACGTCCTCAGGCTCAGGCACCCAGATCAGCGCCGCCTTGTTCCCACTACCAGGCACATGCCGGTCCACACAGTTGTACGACGCGTTCAGCTTCCCCCCACCGAACCACTTCCAAAACGGCGCGTTACCCGTATCCAGCACCGTGTCCCACCGCCGGTCCCAATCCAGCAGATCCGCATACTCGGTGAAACACTCCGGGAAGTTGCCCGCAGCGAACCGGTCAAAAATCGCCGGATCATTCGCGTTCGCCTGCGCGACAAACGACTCCGGCGGGTAGTAGTACTCCTCCTCCCGCCAATGCACCGCAATCTGCGACTCAGAAACCACCTGCTCGCCATCCCCAGAAACCTGCGGCTCCTCGTTAGCTGACATTGCGAACCTCCTGCGGGAAGATCACTGCTCGGATCGGCTGGGCTCGGTCACCCTAGCCTGAGCGTTCTGGCATCGGTCGCAACCACACGATGCGCTCCAGGGGACAGGGCGCCAGGAAAGGCGGACGAAGGCATGCCGCGGGATAGTGAGCCAATCCGGTGGCCCCGCTGTCCGGCAACGTCATCGTTGCCGCGCGCCTGACAGAGCTGTCATGCCGCCCCTCACCTGGAAGGGCTTAATCGTACCGCTGCCGGCCCGGCCGGGAACAGGGCCCGGGCACCCAGTAGACAACGCGGCCGGTCCCGTGGCCGACGGGGTGGGTTCCGGCCCGAAGGGCGGCCCGGGCCCTCCTTCACCTTGTTCCGCTTGGCGCGGTGACTGCCTCCCCGGCGGCCGCCCGCCGGGGCGCACGGTAGCCTGCAGGGACGCCCACCGCTGGGCAGCGGCAGGCGTGCCCCGTACGGCAGGGACGCAGGCAGGGAGTCTTGACAGGCATGGACGCGCACGAGCAGCCCATCGGGCGTGTTGCCGTAGTCATCCCCACCTACAACGAGCGCGCGAACATCGAGGCGACGGCGGGCCGGATCCGCCGTGCGGTGCCGGATGCCGACCTGCTGGTCGTGGACGACAACAGCCCCGACGGCACCGGCGAGATCGCCGACAAGCTCGCCGCCGAGGACGGCCATATCCATGTGCTGCACCGCACGGAGAAGGCGGGTCTCGGCGCCGCCTACATCGCGGGCTTCCACTGGGCCCTGGCCGAGGGATACGGCGTGCTGGTCGAGATGGACGCCGACGGTTCGCACCAGCCAGAGGAACTCCCGCTCCTGCTGGACGCGCTGGCCCGTGCCGACCTGGTGCTCGGCTCCCGCTGGGTGGCCGGCGGCACGGTGCGCAACTGGCCGAAGTCGCGCGAACTGCTGTCACGCGGCGGCAACACCTACGCCCGGCTGATGCTCGGCATCGGGCTCAAGGACGCCACCGGCGGCTACCGCGCCTACCGGGCCACCACGCTGCGCGCGGTCGCGCTCGACGAGGTGGAGTCCCAGGGGTACTGCTTCCAGATCGACCTGGCCATGCGGGCAATCCGGGCCGGGCTGCGGGTGGTGGAGGTGCCGATCACGTTCGTCGAACGGGTGCACGGCACGTCAAAGATGAGCCGCGCGATCGTCGTGGAGGCGCTCTGGCGGGTCACCATCTGGGGCGTCACCGGCCGCGGCCGCGGCCGCGGCAACCGGTGGTCCCCCAACAGGGCCAGGAAGGAACGGGGCCACTAGGCCAGCGGGGTTCCAGGGGTCGCCCGCTGGGCTAGCACGGCATGGCTACGCAGGGGCTAGCCCCCCGGATGCGAACTGCGTGCTGACTATGCGCTCTTGCGCTGGCTCGCGGACCGGCCGGAACCATCGCCGTCGCGGTCACCGCGGATCAGGGCCAGTCGCTCGGCCAGCACCTGCTCCAGGTCGGCGATGGACCGGCGCTCGCGCAGCATGTCCCAGTGGCTGCGCGGCGGCTTGGCCTTCTTGGGCGTGGGCAGGTCCGCGGCGGAGGTGAACGCAACAGCGCCGCACACCCGGCATTCCCATGTCGCGGGAACCTCGGCCTCGGCGGCGAACGGCACGCTAAAGTGGTGCCCCTTCGGGCAGTCGAAAGCTATTTCCTGGCGTGGCGCCAAGTCCGTGTTACGGTCGTTCTCATAGCTCGTTGCTCCGAGCCGGGTGCCGCGTAGTGCACGTTCGGCCATGTGGCATTGCCTCCCAGGCGGTCAGCCTTCCCCGACGTCAACGCTGGCTACGCGTTCAAGATTCCCGCTCTGTCCCGATCCAACCGCAGGATGGGCAACGCGCTGCCGCGCCTGCGCTTACGCGCCGGGACGCGGATGCCACTGGCCGCGGGCGGTGAGCACCTCGCGCAGCGCCACGGTCTCGTCGGTCATGATGCCGTCGACGCCCAGGTCGAGCAGCCGTTCCATGGCGGGCCGGTCGTTGACCGTCCAGACGTGGACCTGGAGGCCCAGTGCGTGGGCGCGGTCGATGAAGGACTCGGTGGCCATCGAGATGGGCACCTGGACACAGCGGACCCCGGTGCGGGTGAGCCAGTCGGTGAGCGGCCACTGCTGACGGGGCGGGCGAGGCCGCCGCGGGCCCTGCTGGCCGGGCCCGGGCCGGTCGTGCCGGCCGCGCGGCCCGCCGAACCGCACCATGGCGGTGCCCAGCGGCGAGGCGGCCATGCAGACCGGGCGGCCGAGGGCACGGCGGGTGGCGCGCAGCCGGCTCGCCGAGAACGACACCACGCACACCCGGTCCCAGGCGTTGGTACGGCGCAGTACCTCCGGCAGCGGCGCGATCGCCGGTGCGTCCTTCACGTCGAGGTTGAACCGGACGTCGGGCCAGGCGGCGAGCAGGTCCTCCAGCAGCGGGATCGGCTCGGTGCCGTCGATCCTGGCGGCGGACAGCTCGGCATGGCTGAGCCTGCGCACCTGGCCGTCCTGGCCGCAGACCCTGGTCAGCGTCTTGTCGTGGAAGGTGACCAGCACCCCGTCCGCGGTCGCCTGGAGGTCGGTTTCCAGGTACCGGTAGCCGAGCCCCACGGCGTGCTCGAACGCGCGCCAGGAGTTCTCCGGGGCATGGGCCGCGCCGCCGCGGTGAGCGAAGGCCAGCGGGCCCGGGTGCGTCGAGGAAGGCGGTCGCCATACCTGGGATTATGCGCTACCGGCGGGGCGAAGGCGAGGACGGAGCGTGCCCATCCGGTGAACGCTCAGTGACGGCCGCCAGGGCCGGCTCGATGTAGCGGACCCGGATCCGGTGCTCCACGATGAACGTCATCACCGGGATCGTGCCGGCCAGCAGCACCCCCACCGTCGGCCACACGGACAGCCGCAGCCTGCGGGTGAGCGGGTAGGAGACGCCCAGGTAGACGATGTAAAGCAGCCCGTGGATCGTGCCGATGACGTTGACGATCGCGCTGTCGTTGGTGAACGCCTGGGCGATCGCGAACAGGCACAGCACGATGAGGACCACACCGGTCACATAGGCCATCACCCGGTACAGGGTGACGTTGAGGCGCACGCGCCCCACCTCCTTGGTTTTGTCGCAGAACGCTGCCGCCCGGCGGCTATCGCAGGCCGTGCCACTTGCCGTGGCCCTTCACTTCCCGGTGCAGCCGGGCGAGGTAAGCGTTGTAGGCGGCGAGTTCCGCGGCCTCCTCCGGGGTCGCCGGGTCCTCGCCGGGGGCGGCGGCACCCTGGCGGGGCACGCCGGCCATGGCCCCGGCGGGCAGGTCGATGTCCTCGCCGCCGAGCCCGCGGTGCCGGCGGGTGGAACTCGTCCCGGATCGTCTTGGCCCAGAACACCACGGCGAACACGGCGAAAATCGGCCACTCGAACGTGTAGGCCCAGCTCAGTGCGTTGCCCGATTCGGCGCGATGCAACTGCCAGTCGCCGAGCAGAAGCATTCCGTAGACCGAGGCAACCATGAAGACATGCCAGCCGAGCCACTTGGGCGTGATCAGGAAGCGCCAGCGGGGCGCCTCGGTGCCGGGCATGGGCAGAGTGTAGCCCTCGAACCTGGAACCTCCCGCGCCACGCCCAGCGCGGGATCGCCGTGCGGGACGGGGCTCGCGGTGATAATTGGGAACATGTCGCTGACGGATCTGCTCCGCCA
>CAVRXW010000041.1:0-46078 GCA_963725125.1 uncultured Actinomycetes bacterium | reverse complement strand
GCTGAACCAGGCCAGTTAAAGCCTGAATTCATGCGTTACGCGGCCGCGTGGGGGGCGGGGCCACCGGCTGAAGGGATCCGGGGTTGCGCAACGACGGTGTCGGCTCGTGGATGGCCCGGCGCGCCCGCCGCACCCCTGGCCGGGTCGCGGTCATGCATGCCGGGGACCGGCTGACCTACGCCCAGGTGCATGACCGGGTCACCCGGCTGGCGCACGGCCTGCGCGGGCTCGGCGTGCGCCGCGGCGACCGGGTCGCCTACCTCGGCCCCAACCACCCCGCATTCCTGGAGGCACTGTTCGCCGCGGGAACCCTGGGCGCGATCCTGGTCCCGCTGAACACCCGGCTGGCCGTGCCGGAACTGGCCCGCCACCTGGCGGACTCGGGCACGCGGGCGCTGATCTACGGGGCCGGGCAGGCGGAGGCGGCGGCCGCGCTGCGGGGCGCGGTGCCGGGGATCCGGGACGTGGTCGCGCTGGGGGAGCCAGGCCGCGGGGAAACCGGCTACCAGGGCCTGCTCGCCGCCGCCGACGCGGCCGAGATCGACGAGCCGGTCAGCCTGGACGACCCGTGCCTGATCATGTACACGTCGGGGACGACCGGCGGGGCCAAGGGAGCCACCCTCAGCCACGGCAACATCACCTGGAACGCGCTCAACGTGGTGGTGGATGCCGACTTCCGGCAGGACGAGATCGCACTGGTCGTGGCGCCGATGTTCCACACCGCGGCGCTGAACATGCTCTGCCTGCCGACCCTGCTCAAGGGCGGCGCGGTGCTCATCGAACCGGGCTTCGAGCCGGGCCGTGCCCTCGAGGTGATCGAGGCGCACCGGGTGACCTCGCTGTTCGGCGTGCCCGCGGTGTACGACGCGATGGCCGCGCATCCCCGGTGGCCGGATGCCGACCTGTCCAGCCTGCGCATGCTGCTGTGCGGCGGTGCGCCGGTGCCCGAGGCGACGATCCGCCGCTACACCCGCCGCGGCCTGGCGTTCATCCAGGGCTATGGGATGACCGAGACCTCCCCGGGGGCACTGCTGCTGGACGCCGCGCACGTGGAGTCCAAGGCGGGCTCCGCCGGGGTGCCGCACTTCTTCACCGAGGTCCAGGTGGTGCGGCCGGACCTCACGCCGGCCCCGGCGGGGGAGACCGGGGAGATCGTCGTGGCCGGGCCCAACGTCATGCGGGGCTACTGGAACCAGCCGGAAGCCTCGGCCGCAGTGCTTGCCCGGGGGAGCGACCCCCCGGAACCCCCCGAGGGCGACGATGGCGCCTGGCCGGCAAGCCGGCAGGCCACATCGCGGCTAGCCCGGGGGAGCGACCCCCCGGAACCCCCCGAGGGCGACGATGGCGCCTGGCCGGCAAGCCGGCAGGCCACATCGCGCGCGCTGGCCGGCGGGACCTGGCTGCGGTCGGGAGACGCGGGGACCACCGATGCCGACGGCTACGTGTTCGTGGTGGACCGGATCAAGGACATGATCATCTCGGGCGGGGAGAACGTGTACCCGGCCGAGGTGGAGAACGTGCTGCGGGAGCACCCGGCGGTCGCGGACTGCGGCGTGATCGGCGTCCCGGACGCCCGCTGGGGTGAGGTGGGCCGGGCGGTGGTGGTGCTGCGGCCCGGGGCGCACGCCTCCGAGGCCGACCTGCTGCGGTTCCTGGACGGCAGGATCGCCCGCTTCAAGGTCCCCAAATCGGTGCGGTTCACCGGGGAACTGCCGCGCACCGGCACCGGCAAGATCCTCAAGAAGCGGCTACGGGAGACCCACGGCGGCTGAACCACCGGGTTCGGCCAGTTGCGCGGTATGCGAAGGTAACTGCATGCGGAAATACGTCATCTTGGGGGTACCCGGCAGCGGCAAGAGCTCGCAGGGCGCGCTGCTCGCCGCCGACCTGGACCTGGTGCACATCAGCGTCGGCGACATCTTCCGCTGGAACGTGCAGCAGCACACGAAGATGGGCGCCCAGGTGCGCCGCATCATGGCGGGCGGCGAACTGGTCGGCGACGACCTGGCCGAGGCCGTCACGGCGGAGCGGCTCGCCCAGCACGACTGGAACTACGGGTTCGTCATCGACGGGTTCCCCCGCAACGCCAGGCAGGCGGAGTTCTTCCTGGAGAGCTACGACATCGACAGCGTCATCCACCTGGACATGCCCGACTCCGAGGTCCGCCGCCGGGTGCTGGCCCGGCGGCTGTGCACCGGCTGCGGGATGGACTACAACCTCATCCAGGGGCGCCCGGAGCAGGACGGCATCTGCGACGTGTGCGGGGGCACCCTGGTCACCCGGGAGGACGACACCGAGGAAGCCCTGGTCGTGCGGCTGCACGACTATCACGACAAGACCGACCCCGTGCTGGACCTGTTCCGCCGCAAGGAGTACGTGGCGGTCGTCGACGCCACCCCCAGCAAGGACGCGGTCCAGCAGGCCATCCGGGACACGCTCGGGCTGCCGCCGTACAAGCCGGGAAACTCCGCGCCGGGCTAGGGCGGGGCAGGGCGCCGTGCGGGTGCTGATCGCGCCCGACTCGTTCAAGGGCAGCCTCGATGCCGCCGCCGTCGCGGCCGCGCTGGCCGAGGGGTGGCTCGGCGTGCGGCCGCGGGACCAGGTGACGCGGCTGCCGCTGGCCGACGGCGGCGAGGGGACCCTGGACGTGCTGGCGGCCACGGTTCCGGGGGCCCGCTGGCACCGCGCCCGCGTCACCGGGCCAGGTGGCGCGCCGGTCATGGCTCGCTGGCTTGAGTTGCCGGCCGAGTCGTCAGGCCAGCCCCGTCAGCGGCGGGGGAATGGGGCTCCCGGCGGGTCACCTGCGCGCGGACAGAACTCCGCGCCCAGGTGGCCCGCCGTCCGCCCTGCGCCGGTGCGGCGGGGTAGCCGCGCTGCGGCGACGCCGAGGGGGCTGCCCCGCCTCGGTGCCAAAACGGCGGTAGTGGAGCTTGCGCGCGCTAGTGGGCTGCCGTTGCTGGCGCGGCCGGATCCGATGAGGGCGCAGACGACCGGGCTGGGTGAGCTGCTGGGGCGCGCCCTGGATACGGGGGTGGGCAAGATCTTGGTCGGGCTCGGTGGGTCGGCGTCGACTGACGGGGGGACGGGAGCACTGGCCGCCCTCGGAGCCCGGTTTCTCGACGCCGAGGGGCAGCCGTTGGCGCCGGGTGGTGGGGCGTTGGGGGATCTGGCGACGGTGGACCTGGGTGGATTGCGGCCGCCCCCGCTTGGTGGGGTGATGTGCCTGACCGATGTGACTGCGCCGTTGCTGGGGGCGCGGGGGGCAGCGGCGGTGTTCGGGCCGCAGAAGGGGGCGGACGGGGAGCAGATCGCGCGGCTGGAGGCGGGGCTGGCCCGGCTGGCGGAGATGCTCGGGGGGATCCTGAAGCCGCGGGGGCCGGGGCCGCGGGGGGGACTGGGTACGGGCTGGCGGCTGCCTGGGGCACGGAACTGGTTCCGGGGGCGGTGGAGCTGGCCCGGGTTGCCAGGCTGGACCGGGCGCTGGCGGGCGCGGACCTGGTCATCACGGGGGAGGGGCGGTTCGACGAGACGTCGCTGACGGGGAAGACGTGCGGCACCGTGATCGCGGCCGCCATGGCAGCGGGGGTACCGGTGATGCTGGTCGCGGGCGAGGTTGGCGGCGGGCTCGGCGACCAGGATGTGCTGGCCTGGGGGGGCGACCCGCCTGGCGCGGCTCCGGCTCTCGCGGCCGTGGTCACGCTGGCGGGGCTGGCCGGGAGCGGCGCTGCGGCCATGGCCAGGCCGCAGTGGTGGCTGCGCCAGGCCGGCCGCCGGCTTGCCAGTGATGTGCGGGCGGAAAGTTCCGCGGGGTAGCCGGAGATCTATCAGGCATGAACTACCCAGCAGACGGCGGCGCAGACGGCGGGAGCCGCCATGGCGGCCGCTGACCCGGACCGGGACCAGGCCGAACTCCGGTTCCGCGCCCTGTACCAGGCCAACTTCCGCCCGGTCCAGGGCTATGCCGTGAACCGGCTCGGGGGCACCGACGACGTCCCCGACGTCGTCGCGGAGGTCTTTACGATCGCGTGGCGGCGCCTGGCCGACATCCCGCCGCCGCCGGCCGACCGCTTCTGGCTGTACGGCACCGCCCGGCGGGTGATCGCCCGCCGGCACCGCAGCGCCAGCCGGCTGCGCAACCTGCTCGGCCGCCTCGCGGCGGAGCGGTATCCCGCGCAGCAGCCGCCGGCCGGGGTGAGCGATCCGGTCGCCGAGCACGTGCTCGCGGCGCTGGCCACGCTGAAGGCCGCCGACCGGGAGGCGCTGCTGCTGGTGCACTGGGAGCAGCTCAGCTACGCCGAGGCCGCCCAGGTGCTCGGCTGCTCGGCGAACGCCGTGGGGATCCGGGTGCACAAGGCGAAGGCGCGGATGCGCGCGCTGCTTGGCGGGGAAACCGGGGACGGCCGGCGCGCCGCCGTCATCAGGCCGAATGGAGCCATCGATGGATCTTGACACCATGCTCGACGAGGCCGCCCCGGCCCGGCAGCTGCCCCTCGACGGGCCCGGATTCCCCGGCGGCCGTCCGCCTCTACCAGTGGATCACCGCGCAGCCACCGGGAGCGGCCCTGCCGTCCCGGCGCCGCCGCCTTGCCCGCCCCGCCCTCGTCGGCGTGGCCATGGCCGCGGTGGCCGCCGCCGTGGCGCTGGCCCTGGTGCCCGGCTCCCCGGCGGTGCGCGGGCACCATGGCGGCCAGGGCCGGGTGACCCTGGCGGCCTGGTCGGTCACCAGGGAACGGCACGGCCTGGTCAAGGTGACCATCAGGGAACTGCGCGACCCGGCCGGGCTGCAGGGGATGCTTCGCGCGGTCGGAGTCCCGGCAAACGTGCGCTTCGTGCACCGCTTCTTCCAGCCCTCCACCTCGGTGCACGACCTGCCCAAGGGCTGCCTGGCGCCGCGGCTGTCCGAAGAAGCCGTCGCCAGGCTGGACGCAAAGATCATGCCGCAGAACGTGTCCGTGCCAAGCGGCGTGGCGTTCATCTTCAGCCCATCGGCCTTCCCCCACGGAATCGGCCTCTACCTGAAAGCGTGGGCGCCGAGCCCTGGCCAGCAAGGCAGCGCCTCCCTCAGTGTGCAGACCGACCTGGTCCAGGCCAGCCCTCAGTGCACCGGCTCATAGCGAGCTGACCCAGGTAACCCGCCTCCGGGTCCTTCCGGCCTGGGGGCGGGTTACCAGTTAGCCTGGTCGGCGTGCGTGAGATCGCGGTGTTCAGCGGAAGTGCCCATCCCGAGCTGGCGGCCGAGATCTGTGCGGAGCTGGGCGAGCCCCTGCTCCCGGCCCGGCTGGGCCGGTTCGCCAACGACTGCCTGGAAGTGCAGTTGCAGTCCAACTGCCGGGAGCGTGACGTCTTCCTGATCCAGCCGCTGAGCCCACCGGTGCAGGACCACCTGGTCGAACTGCTGCTCATGCTGGATGCCGCCCGCGGTGCCTCGGCGGCCCGGGTCACCGCGGTCATACCGCACTACGCCTATGCGCGCAGCGACAAGAAGCACATGCCCCGGGTCTCGATCGGCGGCCGGATGGTGGCCGACCTGCTGGTCAGCGCCGGGGCCAGCCGGGTGCTCACGATGACCCTGCACGCCAGCCAGGTACACGGCTTCTTCTCGGTGCCGGTGGACCACCTGCACGCGCTGCGGGAACTGGCCGGGCACTTCCACGGCCAGGACCTCACCGGGACCGTGGTGGTGTCCCCGGACCTCGGCAACGCCAAGAGCGCGGCCGCGTTCGCCAGCCGGCTCGGCCTGCCGGTCGCGGCGGGCGCCAAGGAGCGCATCGACGACCGGCACGTCCGCATCACCTCGATCATCGGTGACGTGGACGACCGGCACGTGATCGTGCTCGACGACGAGATCGCCCGGGGCACCACGCTGATCGAGCTGCTGGACAAGCTGCGCGAGCGCCGGGTCAGGTCGGTACGCGTCGCGTGCACCCACGGGCTGTTCGCCGACGGGGCGCTGGAGCGGATCGCCGCCGCGCCCGAGGTCATCGAGATCGTCTCCACCAACACCCTGCCACCACCGCAGGCCGGGCACTCCGCCAAGCTCACCGTGCTGTCGGTCGCGCCGGCCCTGGCCGAGGCGATCCGGCGGATCCACGTCGGGGAGTCGGTCAGCGCCCTGTTCGGCCAGCATTAGTGTCAGCCCGGCCCCGGGGTGCGTAGCGCAGCGAAAGCAGGCGTGGCGCGGGCGGTCAGCTTTCCTCGATCGCGCGGATCACCTGCTCGCGGGTGAGCGGCAGGTCGCGCACCCGCACGCCGGCCGCCTGCGCCAGCGCGTTGCCGATCGCGGCGGCGACCGGGCCCTGGGCGACCTCGCCCGCGCCGGTCTCCGGCTGGCCGGACGCGACGATCCGCACCGCCACACGCGGCACCTCGGTGAACCGCAGCACCGGGTAGGTGTCCCAGCTCAGCGACGTGATCCTGGCCCGGTCGAAGGTCACCCGCTCCCTGATCGGCCCAGCTGGTGCTCTGCACCGCGCCGCCCTCGACCTGGTTGATCACCCCGTCCGGGTTGATGACCGTGCCGACGTCGACCGCCAGCCACAGGCGGCGGACGCGCACGTCGTCCACGGCCTCGACCTCCGCCACCGCGGCGCAGTACCCGGCGAGGCCCTTGTACCTGGCGTAGCCGATCCCGTAGCCGGTGCCCTCGCCGCGGGGACGGCCGGCCCAGCCGGAGAACCCGGCCACCTCCTCGATCACAGCCGCCGCGCGCGGGTCGGTCAGGTGCGCCAGCCGGAAGGCGACCGGGTCCGCCCCGGCGCATTCGGCCAGTTCGTCCATGAACGACTCGATCGCGAACACGTTGAGGAACGCACCCAGGGAGCGCAGCGAGGAGGTCCTGATCGGCATGGTGAGCAGCCGGTGCCGGACCACCTCCAGGTCGGGGATGTCGTAGCCGGGCACCGCGTTACGGGTGGAGCCCATGGCGCCGGTCGGCGGGCCGTCCGGGGCGGGCGGCATCGGCGTGCCCCCGGCCAGGTGCGCCAGGGCCAGCAGCCGCGGGTTGCCGCCGCGGCCGGGGCGGCCGATGAACCCGTTGCTCCACACGTCCTGGCGCCAGGTCACGATCCTGCCCCGGGTGTCGAGCCCCGCGGACAGCCGGGCGAGCATGGCCGGCCCGAGCGGTGCCCAGCTCATCTCGTCCTCGCGGGACCACAGCACCCGGACCGGCCGGCCCGGCACGGCCCGGGCGAGCAGCACCGCGTCCAGGGCGGCGTCGTCGGCGCCGTTGTGGCCGTAGGCACCGGCGCCCTCGGCGTGGTGCACGGTCACCTGGGCCGGATCCAGGCGCAGCCCGGCCGCGAGCGCGTCGCGCAGCGCGAACACGCCCTGGCTGTGGCTCCACACCGTGACCTGCTCCCCGTCCCAGCGGGCGATCGCGCAGCTTGGCGCCATCGAGGCGTGCGCGAGGAAGGGGCGGGTGTACTCGGCGGTGCGGGCCGTCGTGGCCGTGCCCGCGGCACCGGCGTCGCGGCGGGACTCCACCGGCACATCCTCGGCCGGGGCGGACAGCAGGAAGCCCTTGAGGTCGCGGTCGTCGGGCAGCGACTCGGTGACCTGCCACCTGGCTGCCTTCGCCACCAGGCGCGCGGCCCGCAGCGCGGTGGCGTCGGCGGGGGCCACGACGCCGAGGAACGAGCCGTCCCGCACGGCGACCACGTCCGGCGGCAGGCCCGGGTCGCCGGGGCTGAGCAGTTCGGCCACGACGGCGGGCGGCCTGACCACGCGGCCGTAGAGCATGCCGGGCAGCACCAGGTCGTGCAGGAACCGGGGCCGGCCGGTGACCTTGTCCGGCAGGTCGAGCCGGGGGGCGCTGCGGCCGGCCACGGTCCATTCCTCCGGCGGCTTGACCGGCACCGGGTCACCGGCCTCCCGGTCCAGCAGCCCGGGGCTGGCCAGCGACCAGTAGCTGAGCCCGGTGGGCACCCCGGCGGCGAGGATCTGGCCATCCTCGACGGTCAGCGCGGTGGTGCCGAGCTTCGCGGCGGCCTCGGCCAGCAGCACGGCACGGGCCTGGGCGCAGGCCTGGCGCAGCGCCGAGCCGGAATGCTGGATGGACAGGCTGCCCGAGGTGACCCCCTCGTCCGGGCTGGCGCCGGTGCTCACCGGCGCGACCGTGACCCGGGCCAGCGCCACGTCGAGTTCCTCGGCCGCGACCTGGGCCAGCGCCGTCCAGACTCCCTGGCCGTACTCGACCTTGCCGGAGCAGATCGTGACCGTGCCGCCGGGGGAGAAGGTCAGCCAGGAACTGAGCACGGGGTTGGCGGCGAGGCTCGGGTAGGCGGCCAGGCCGGCGGCGGGGGAGTCCCGCCGGGGATCCGGGGCGGCGTGACCGTCACCACACCGCCCGCCCGCGGTCCTGGCGCGCGGTGTCACCGCCGTCCTCGGGCCCGTCGCCAAGCCCGGCCGCGCGCAGCACAGCGGCCACGACCCGGCCGTGCGTGCCGCAGCGGCACAGGTTCCCGTCGAGCGCCGCGCGGATCTCCTGCTCGGTTGGCGCCGGGTTGGCCGCCAGCAGCGCGGCCGCGGCGACGACCATCCCCGAGGTGCAGTAGCCGCACTGCGCCGCCTGCTCGGCGAGGAACGCCTGCTGCACCGCGTGCAGCGCGCCGTCCTTCCGCAGGCCCTCGACCGTGGTCACCGCGGTCCCCTCGGCCGCCCAGGCCGGGTAGTCGCAGGAGGACCTGGCCTTGCCGTCGATGATCACCATGCAGGCGCCGCACAGGCCCAGCCCGCAGCCGAACCGTGGCCCGGCCAGGCCCAGCCCGGACCGCAGCACGTCAAGCAGTGGGAGGTCCGGATCGCACGCCACGGCATGCTCGTGGCCGTTGACGGTCACGTGCAGTTCCTGCTGTTCCATCACGCTCTCCCTGTACCCAGGTTGACCCGGGCCTGCCCTAGAGAGTATGCATTCGTTTGCAGATCTCGCCAGCGAACGACGAGGAGGGCTCGTGGACGAACGGGTAGCCATGGCGATCTCGCACTGGGCACCGCGGTTCACCATGAACGGGGTGACCGCCGGTGACTTCGAGCGGATCACCAGCGGGCTGGACTCGTGGAACGACTGGTGCGCGGCCTGGAGTGCGGTCGGGGCCGAACACGAGCAGCTCGGGCGCGACGCCCTGGCCGACGGCCGGGACATGTCCGCGGGTGCCCACCTGTCCCAGGCCGCGGTGTACTACCACTTCGCGAAGTTCCTGTTCGTGAACGACCTGGACCAGATGCGCGAGGCGCACGCCAGGGCGGTCACGTGCCTGACCGAGGCGCTGCCCTACCTCGACCCGCCGGGCAAGCGGGTGGAGATCGGCTTCGAGGGCTCGCACATCGTGGGGATCCTGCGCGAGCCGCACGGCCGCGGCCCGCATCCGGTGATGATCATGCTTCCCGGCCTGGACTCGACCAAGGAGGAGCTGCGCAGCACCGAGGAACTGTTCCTGGAGCGGGGCATCGCCACCCTCAGCGTGGACGGCCCCGGGCAGGGCGAGGCCGAGTACGACCTGGCCATCCGCGGTGACTGGGAGGTCCCCGGCGGCGCGATCATCGACTACCTGATCACCGAGCCGTCCCTGGACCCGAGCCGGATCGGTGTCTGGGGGGTCAGCCTGGGCGGCTACTACGCGCCCCGCGTCGCCAGCGGCGACGAGCGGATCCAGGCCTGCATCGCCCTGGCCGGGCCGTTCACGTTCGCCGACAACTGGGACAACCTGCCGAGCCTGACCAGGGAGGCGTTCCGGGTCAGATCCAAGTCGCCGGACGCGGAGACGGCCAGGGTCAAGGCAGCCGAGCTGACCATGGCCGGCCGCGCGGAGCGGATCCGCTGCCCGCTGCTCGCCGTGATGGGCAAGCTCGACCGGCTGATCCCCTGGCAGCAGGCGGAGCGCCTGGTCGACGAGGCCGGCGGCCCGGCCGCGCTGCTGCTGCTGGAGCAGGGCAACCACGGGTGCGCCAACCTGGCGCCGTTCCACCGGTACCGCACCGCCGACTGGGCGGCGGAGAAACTCGGCACCCGGGCCAGCCGCAGGGGCAAGGCCCCGTGACGGAGGAACGGGGCCGCAGGCCATGACCGCCGGGCCGGCCCGCGCACCGCCCGCACCGCGAGCGCCGCGGGCCTGCGCCTGGTCGGCCACCACGACCTGGCCGGGCACGGCGACGGCATGCAGGTGATCCGGCACGGCGACGCCGTCTACGTGGGGCACACCGGCACCACCGGAGCCGGGACCTCGGTGCTCGACGCCGCCGACCCGGCGCGGCCGGTGCTGGTCACCCAGTGGCCCGCCCCGCCGCGCAGCCACACCCACAAGGTGCAGGTGGCGGGCGGCCTGCTGCTGGTCAACCACGAGAAGTTCCCCTACCACGCGCCGGACACCGGCCCGGTGTCCGCCGGGCTGGCCGTCTACCGGCTGACCGACCCGCTGCGCCCCGAGCGGATCGCCTTCTGGCGCAGCGGGGGCAGGGGAGTGCACCGGGTCGTCTGGACCGGCGGCCGGTACGCGCACATGTCCGCCATCCCGGACCACTTCCGCGACCGCATCTGGGTGGTGGTGGACCTGGCCGACCCCGCGAACCCGGTGGCGGCGGCCCGGTGGTGGTGGCCCGGCCAGCGGGACGACGAGCAGCCCGGCTGGCCCGCGGGGAAGCGGTACGCCGCGCACCACGCCCTCATCGCGGGCGACCGCGCCTACCTCGGCTACGACGATGCCGGCCTGGTGGTGCTGGACGTGACCGACATGACCCGCCCCCGCCAGGCGGGCCTGGCGCAGTGGCCGGGCGGGTCGACGCACACCTGCCTGCCGCTGCCCGGCCGGGGCCTGGTGGTCGCCACCGACGAGCAGGTCCACGACGGGCCGCACGCGCCGCGGCGGGCGATCCACGTGCTGGACGTCTCCGGCGCCAGCCCGGTGCTGCTGGCGCGAGTGCCCGCACCCGGACGGCTTCGACCACCTGCCGCTGCGGTTCGGCGCGCACAACCTGCACGAGAACCAGGCGGGCTCCTACCGCAGCGAGCGCCTGGTGTTCGCCACCTACTTCAGCGCCGGGGTGCGCGTGTACGACCTGGCCGATCCCGGTCACCCGGCCGAGGTGGCGCACTGGATCCCCGAGCCGCCGCCCGGCCAGCCGGTGGCCCAGATCAACGACCTGTTCGTGGACTCCGGCGGCCTGATCTGGGTGACCGACCGCATCGGCGGCGGCCTGTACGTCCTGGAACCCGAGCCGCCCCTGGCCGCGCTCATGGACGCGGCGCGCCTCTAAGGCTCGGCGCACCGCTAAGGCAGGGTCAGGATTCTCGGGCCGTCCGCGGTGATGGCGACCGTGTGCTCGGCGTGCGCCGCGCGGGTGCCGTCGACCGTCAGCAGCGACCACCCGTCCGGCGCGGTCTGGTAGCTGCTGCCGCCCCCGGCCATCAGCATGGGCTCGATGGCCAGCACCAGGCCGGCCCGCAGCCGCATGCCGCGCCCCGGCCTGCCCTCGTTGGGCACGTGCGGGTCCTCGTGCATGTGCCGGCCGATGCCATGGCCGCCGAAGCCCGCGGGGACGCCGTACCCGGCGCCGCGGGCCAGGGTGCCGATGGCGCTGGAGATGTCCCCGATCCTGGCCCCCTCGGCCGCGGCCGCGATGCCCGCCGCGAGCGCCTTCTCCGTGGCCTCGATGAGCGCCTCGTCCGCGGGGTCCGGCGGTGCCGACGATGAAGCTGGTCGCGGCGTCGCCGGTCCACCCGTCCAGTTCCGCGCCGAAGTCGATGCTGACCAGGTCGCCGTCGGCCAGCCTGTAGCCGTCCGGGATGCCGTGCACGATCACGTCGTTGACCGACGCGCAGATCACCGCGGGGAACGGCGTGGGCGCGAACCCCGGGTGGTAGTTCAGGAACGGGGACCGCGCGCCTGCCTTGCGCAGCACGTCGTGGGCCACCTCGTCGAGTTCGGCCAGCGACACCCCGACCGCCGCCTCGCGCCGCACCGCGGCCAGCGCGTTGGCCACGACGCGGCCGGCCTCCCGCATCGCGTCGACCGCCCCGTCGCTCTTGATCTCGATCACGCCGCGTCGTCCTCCGCCCGGCCGCCCAGGTGACGGGCGAGGAACCGCTCGGCGGCCGCGTAGAACCTCAGCCGGTTCTCCGGCTTGGCGAAGCCGTGGCCCTCGTCCGGGAACAGCATGTACTCGTAGTCGATGCCGGCGTCCCTGCAGCGCGGCGACGATCTGCTCGGACTCGGCCTGCTTCACCCGCGGGTCATTGGCACCCTGGGCGATCAGCAGCGGCGTCTTGATGCTGGCGGCGCGGGACAGCGGCGACCGGGACCAGAGGAACTCGGCGTCGGTCTCCGGGTTCCCCACCCGCCGGTGGAACAGGGCGATCTGCGGCTGCCAGTACGGCGGGATCGTCTCGATCAGCGTCTTGAGGTTGGACGGGCCGACGATGTCCACCGCGCAACGGTACAGGTCCGGGGTGAACGTGACCCCGGCCAGCGCCGCGTAGCCGCCGTAGGAACCGCCGAAGATCGCCACCCGCTCCGGGTCCGCCCAGCCCTGGGCGATGGCGTAGGCCACCCCGTCGGTCAGGTCGTTCTGCATGGCGGCGCCCCACTCCCGGTCACCGGCGTTGACGAACGCCTTGCCGTAGCCGGTGGAACCGCGGAAGTTGACCTGCACGGACAGGTAGCCGCGGTTCGCGAGCCACTGCGCCTCGGAGTCGAAGCCCCACGTGTCCCGTGCCCACGGCCCGCCGTGGACGTTGAGCACCATGGGCAGCCCGGAGCGGCCCGCTCCCGGCGGGAAGGTCGCGTACCCGTGGATCGTCAGGCCGTCCCGCGCCTGGTAGGAGAACGGCTCCATCGGGGCCAGCTCGTACCGGGACAGTTCGGGCTGGTGATCGAACAGGAAGTGGCCCTCGCGGCGCCGCCGGTCGTACAGGAAGAAGGGCACCGGGCCGGCGTCGTTGGTGAACGCCACCAGCCACACCATGTCGCTGTGATCCTGCGCGACGATCTCCGGGTCGCCCGGGTGCAGCGCGCGGATGGCCGCCAGGTCCGCCTCCAGGGCAGGGTCGAGCACCCGGTACTCGGTGCGGTCCTTGACCCAGGTGACGATCTGCGGTTCCCGGGTGTCCGGGTTCACCCGGACGCCGCTCACGTCCGCGTCGGGGTCCTCGGCCAGCACCTCCTCCGCGCCGCTGGCCAGGTCGACGCGGACCAGCCGGCCGGTGTCCACGCCCGCCGAGCTCATCGCCAGCATCGAGCCGCCGTCCGCGCTGATCGCCATCGGCGCCGCTGGTCATGGCGTCCTCGGCGGGCAGCGTCTGGAGCAGCCGCCAGTCGCCGTCGGCGCCGTCGCGGACCTTGATCACCAAGCTCCCGTCGGGCTCCAGCCCCACGCCGACCCGCGTCACCAGTTCGGTGTCGGCGACCCAGCCCGCGAAGCCCGGGTTTTCCACCTGCTTGACCATGTCGCCGGTGACCAGGTCGAGCCGGTACACGTCGTGCAGCGCCGGGTTGTCACGATTCAGCCCGACCAGGACCTCGCTGGGGTACTTCTTCTCGGTGGCCAGGATCTGCGCCTGCACCCCCTCGAACGGGGTGAGGTCCCGGCGCTGCATGGTGTGCAGGTCCACGTCGTACAGGCGCCAGTTCTCGTCGCCGCCGGTGTCCTGCAGGTAGAGCAGGTGCCGGCCGTCGTGCGCCCACCGGAAGACCCGGATTCCCCGGTCGGTGTCGCTGGTCACCACCGTGGCCGAGTCCCAGTCGACTCCGTCGGCACCTACCGGGGCGGTCCATACGTTGAGCACCCCGTCATGCGGCGCGATCCACGCCAGGCTGGTGCCGTTGGGAGAGATACGTGGGCTGACGCGTTCGGGGTTCCCGAAGAGGACCCGCCTGGGAATGAGTTCGGCCATGCGCCATGCCTACCATGTGAGTCAGGGTCACTAGTACTATCCGCGACGTGACCCGCACCTATGCACCCCCGTCGTGACCAGCCCGGGGAGCGCTCCCGCGCCGGGCGCGGGCGGGACCGGCGCGCTGCTGGTGCGGGGCGGCCATGTGCTCACCATGGATCCCGCCGTGGGCGACCTCCCAGGCGGGGATGTGCTGGTCAGCGGCGGGACGATCGCCGCGGTGGGCGCCGGCCTGGCCGCTCCCGCCGGGGCGAGGGTGATCGACGCGGCCGGGATGATCGTCGCCCCCGGCCTGGTCGACACCCACTGGCACATGTGGAACACACTGCTGCGCGGCATGTCAGAAAGCGGCCCCGGGTACTTCCGGGTGTGCCGCGGGCTCGGCCCGGCGTTCGGCCCCGGTGACGTGGCCCAGGGCACGCTGCTGGCCTGCGCCGAGGCGATCAGCTCCGGCATCACCACGGTGCACGACTGGGCCCACAACGTGCGCGGCCCCGAGTACGCCGAGGCCGGGCTGGGCGCGCTGGCGCGGGCGGGGCTGCGGGCGCGGTTCTCCTACGGCTATCCCGCCGCGCACCGCAACGATCAGCCCATGGACCTGGCCGCGCTGCGGCGGCTGCACGCGGACTGGGGCGGCCGCGCGGCAGGCGGGCTGCTATCGCTGGGCATGGCCTGCCGCGGGCCCGGCGGCAGCGACCCCGCCATGCACGTGCCCGCCGGCGTCTACCGGCCCGAGTTCGACACCGCCCGCGAGCTGGGCATCCCGGTGACCATCCACGCCTGCGGCCCGCCACACGCCGCGGGCCAGATCGGGGCGCTCGCCCGCGAGGGGCTGCTCGGGCCGGACGTGCAGGTGGTGCACGCCAACTGCGCCACGGCCGCCGAGATCGGGCAGCTGGCTTCGGCCGGGGCGACCGTGAGTATCTCGCCGTTCAGCGAGCTGCTGATCGGCTACGGCATGCCGCAGACCGCGGAACTGCTGGCGGCGGGCATCCCGGTCGGGCTGTCGGCCGACACGACCGTGCTCACCGGCAACGCCGACATGTTCGCCATCATGAAGGTCACCCAGGGCCTGGCCAACGGGCTGGCCAGGGACGAGTTCGCGCTGACCGCGCGGCGCACGCTGGCCCTGGCGCACCATCGAGGGTGCCCGCTGCGCTGGGGCTGGCCGGGGTGACCGGGTCGCTCACCCCGGGCAAGCGCGCCGACCTGATCGTGGTCAGCCCCGCGGAGCCGAACCTGGGCGTGCTCACCGACCCGGCGCAGCTGCTGGTCACCGCCGCCCAGCCCGGCAACGTGGACACGGTGATCGCCGACGGGCGCGTGCTCAAGGAGGGCGGCGCCCTCACCACGCTGGATGCCGACCGGATCGGCCGGGACGCGCGGCAGGCGCTGGCCGGGGTTATTGCCCGGTCGCGGCAAGCGCGGCGGTGAGCTGCGCCGGGCGGGCCAGCGTCTGGTAGACCACGCAGTACCGCTCGGTGAGCCGGAGCAGGGTGGCGAGCTGGTCCGGGCTGGCGTCGGTGTCGAGGTCGAAGTTCAGCCGGATCGCGCTGAAGCCCACCGGCGTGTCCCTGGCCACGGCGAGCGTACCGCGGAAATCAAGATCGCCCTCGGCGCGGACGGTGCCACCGGCGACCGCGATGCCCAGCGACGTGGCCACCGCGCGCAGCGTGACGCCGGCGCACGCGACCAGCGCCTGCAGCAGCATGTCGCCGGAGCAGGCGAGCGTGCCGTCCCCGCCGCTGGCCGGATGCAGCCCGGCGACCGCCAGCGCCCGCCCGGTGTCCACCGAGCAGCTCACCTCCTCCGCGCCCAGCTCACCGTGGGCGTGCAGGGTGACCACGGCGGCCGCCGGGTCGCTGCGGTAGGCGTCCTTGAGCGGCTGCTGCAGGGCGCGCAGTTCTTCGGCATCCATAACGCTCCTCGGGGCTCGCGTGGACCTGGTGGCGCGCGGTCAGCCGCGGCTGATGTGAAAGTTGAAGTCGGCGTGCCCGAAGGAGCCCATCAGCCGCAGCCACAGCGGCAGGAGCATCTCGGTGCCACGGGCGGCCGAGATGTCGCCCACGTCGAGCACCGACCCGGGGGGCCAGCCGAACGAGGCGATCAGGTCGATGGCGGCGGCCTTGGCGGCGCCGTCGTTGCCGCAGACGAACACGGTGTGCTCGCCGGGCACCCGCCCGGGGTCCACCATCACCTGGCAGTTCATCGTGTTCAGCGCCTTGACCACGTGCGTGGCGGGGAACGCCCGCTGCAGCTGCTCACCGAGGCTGTCGGTGTTCACCGGGTCCAGCGTGGGCGGCATGCCGCGGCTGTAGTCCAGCGGGTTGGACACGTCGATGAGCACCTTCCCGGCCAGTGCGGGCTCACCGGCCGCCACCAGGGCCGCCATCGCCGCGGCCCCGGAGGTGGCGTTGAACAGCAACTCCGCGAACGCGGCGGCCTCGGCGAAGCTGAGCAGCCGGATCCCGCGGTGCTCGGCCTGCCACTGCGGGTAGGGCGCGGTGCCGAATCCGCCGGGCTCGGTGCGCGCCATCGTCGCCGCCGGGTCCCTGGTGCCGATCACCACGTCGTGGCCGAGCCCGTCCAGCCGGGCCGCCAGGGTCCGCCCGACCACGCCCGTGCCGAGTACAGCAATCCTCATGCCGTCATTCTCGCCTGCCCGGCCGGGCGGGCGAACCGTTCCCCGGTGAGCGAAACCCGCCGACCGTGCCGGGCCGGCCCCGGCGGTCCCCGGTCAGTCGATCAGCGACCGGTGCGGCCGCAGCACGCAGAACTCGTTGCCCTCGGGGTCGGCGAGCACCACCCAGGAAACGTCGTCGCCCTGGCCCACGTCGGCGGGCCGGGCCCCGAGTGCCAGCAGCCGCTCCACCTCGGCCGCCTGATCGTCCGGGTCCAGGTCGATGTGCAGCCGGTTCTTGACGGTCTTGCCCTCGGGCGCCGTACCGAAGACCAGGCCCGGGTAGGCGTGCTTGTCGGCGCCGACGATGACCTCGTCGTCGGTCTCGTACAGGATCGGCTGCTCCAGCACCGCGGCCCAGAACCTGGCCAGGGCGTGCGGGTCGTGGCAGTCGATGACGAGCTGGTAGAAGCTGCTGGGCATGCACCCGACGCTATACCAAGGACGGGATTTAATGCGCCGGCACGCGTTTTAATCTAGAGGTCGCAGGCTGCGCCGTAAGCAATAGCAAGTAGCAGCCCGGAAAACAATGCCCCAACATTGAATCCAGCCGTAGCTGACCAGCCGAGCGCCGCAAAGAGTGCGGCCCCTAGATAGGACGCTGTTATAAACGAAGCAAACAGCACTGGCCACCAGATGAAGAAATACGATGCCGAGGTGGCCCAGCGCAGCAGCCTCGCCTGCCACGGTACTCGCCACCCTGAGGATACGAAGCGTACGCCGCGGCGATTTGGCATTGGCCATAGTGCGCTTCTGGCAGCGGCCGGATTTACGTGGGCACCGCCCCTTCGCGCGGCCCCGTACCCAATCAGATAGAGGAGTGCCGCACCAACTGCGGCGAGCCCTACTGACAGCTCCATATACTCAATGTTAGGCAGAAAGGATAGCATTCCCGCAAGCCATGTAGCGAGCGCTGCGGACAGTCCGGCAGCCAATATGGCGAGGCCACATTCGAAAATCAAGCCGAGCGGCCCGGGAGACGATGGCCCGTACGGCGGCGCTGGAGGCGTGACGGCGAATTCCCACATATCCGCCTGAAGGGCACGGCGGACCTCTCGGTCTGGGTTGCTGATAGCCTCCGGCTCGAGTTTCTGCGCTAGCGATCTCATAAGCGTCAGGAGTTCATTGAGATGCTTTACAGACTTTCTTGCCAGCTTCCATCTCGGTGAGTTGACAAGCGCAAGGGTAAGGCGCAAGGTTGCCGAAGGCTCTGGCTCACTTACTGCCTCCCAGAGGCCCGCGTCGATGTTGTCCCCCATCTCTTGGATAAAACGCGTAGCTTCGGCGATACTTGGGCCCGCTTCCGGTGGCGACAAGGCTATACTTCGCAGTTCCCTGATTGAGGAAAACCTGCGGGTCTCATAGTCCCTGCGCCATTCAATGAGGATAACTCCCAGCAAGTCATGCAGTAGTTCGAATTCTTCACGCGCACCGCGCCAAACCCGCCGGAACAGGGGCGCATCGGTACGGGTGAGCTGCTCGAAAAGAGATTCCAGAATTTGCGCTACCTCAGGCCTTGGAGCTGCCTTAACCTCGGGCTCTAGGCTGGGAGTAGCATATGTCAGTCCAGGCTGCCGCTTTTGCGGGAACAGCAGCCCAGAGAACCCTGGACTCAGATCACCAGCTTGCAGAAGTCCAAGGAGGTCATCCACGGTGAGTGCTACTTTCGCTCCAGTCGGCAGGACCAAATACCGCAATGACGCTTGGAGCAGGGCCGCCTCATAGGGCAGCAATCCTGAAAGAATGCGGCCGACAAAGGACTTCAGAATTGCGGCGGCCCCGCCCTCGCTGGCGTAGCTTGCCAGCGTCAGCACGGCATCGGGGCCTTGCGCACCGATCTCCCAGAGCCGATGCCAGACTATTTGGAAGTACCCTGGCTCGATCTGGCGTTCCGGCGAGCCCGCGAGCGGTGCCTGCTGCTCCAGGTCGGTCAGTACCGCATCGACAAGGCTTCCCTCGACAGTGACATCATCCGCAACGATCGGAAGTGGGCGGAACACGGCCTCGGCGAGTGCGGCACGAGACAGTGGCGGAACTCGGTACCCGGCATCCAGCAAGCCAGACACACGGCGCATCAACCGGTCCAGGCCCGCAAGATAATCCTCGCGAATACTGATAATGACCGTGGCGGCCTCGCTGCGAGTGTTTGCGAGCCTGGCAATGTCCGCGTAGAGCGCATCCAGGTTCTCACTGCGCTTGATACGCTCCTCGAACTGGTCGAGCACCAGTATCACGCGGCGGTCAGTATCCTCGTAGTGCGCTTCGAGCAGGTGCGCCAGTGGCAGGCCGTCAAGTTCAGCGCCTCGCGACCAGTCCTGGCCCGCCAACTGATTGCGAACGAACTCCGACGGCTCCAGTTCGGGATCGGCGATGGTGATGTCGATCATGGCGGGACTCCGCCGGATAGCGGGAATCAGCCCGGCATTGATGAGCGAGGATTTTCCGGTCCCGCTGGGCGCATAGACGGTGAGCACCGGCAAGGTCAGGGCGAGATCTCGCAGGATCGACGTTTCCTTGGCGCGGCCGAAGAACAGCTCATCCTCGGTCGACTTGAAAGGCCGAAGTCCGACAAATGGATTTCTCATGCCGTTTCCTCTCGATACCAGGTGGCCTCGAGATGCCGGCAGAATTCGACAAGATCGCCCTTGTACAGATTAACGTTTCGCTGCCGCCAGAGATGCTCATCGAGCGGGCTCGGGTCAAACTGAATTGCCCAGTGCCGCCGCTGCTCCTTTCCGGAGAGCGTGTTACGCAATGCAAGAAGCCTGAGGAACGCACGGAAATTCCAGTCTCCCAATGAATAGCCAAGGAAGAGGAACCGTCTTGACTTATAGACGTTGGCTAGCGAAGGGGGAGGGAAGTAAGGCGAAACCGGGCCGCCGCAGTTGACCAGGAAATCAACATAATCATCCTCGGTTATGATGATGTCGTCCCGTTCCGAATGTATCATGCTGGGGCGCGCCGAGCCGTGCATCTTGAAGAGGTAAACGGTATTTTGGTCCGGCGTGCGCGCCTGGTCGTTCCACTGGAAGCTCGCCGATTCTTCTTGTGAGAATGTGCCGTCCGGGTATGTCACCTCAACGCGCGAGGCGCCGTGCTCAGGATCTCGCATATTTTGCGTGATAACACAGAGGGGCCTGCCCGCTTCCCGCATGGCCCGCTCTATCTGGGTATCATAATTCGTCGTCATCAGAAAGAGACGGTCCGTTGTCGGAACGGTAGCAATAAGCCTGGCTACCGCAGATATCTGGGCGTCCTCCTGGCGCTTCTGAAATCTGCTCACGATATATTCGTGCAGTGCCGGGCGGTCGAATACGGTCTGCTCAAAGAACTGAGCCACCTTCGCCAGCTCTTCGTTCTGGTCGCCGGGGAAGGCTCCGCCCATCTTCGAGATTAATTCGAGGGCCAGCGTGCGGCCGTCTGGCAGCGGCGTCGACTCGGTTATCCCGACCCTGGAGGCCCCAGCGCCCAGGAAGGGGATTATCGAGCCCTCGGTGAGCCAGGTCGCCACCTGGCTGAAGGGAAACTGACTGAGTTCCATTACTCGCTACGGCTTCACAATATGTAGAGGGACAGAGCTACAGATGCCTATTGATTCCTCGTCTGGACCTGATCGCGACCCGGACCCATTGCACGTCCAACTTCCTCGTACACCCACCCATGGCCAGCCATGTTGGGGTAGAGGATACACCGATTCAATCCGGCCGGAGATGCGCGAAGCCTAGGACCGGGCCCAGAACCAATCGGTGCCGAGGCCGGCGCCGCCCTGCCACAGCTCGAACCCGGCCTCGATGTTCTCCAGCCACCACCCCGGCTGGATCCAGCCGCGTTTCTCGGCACGGTGGATGAATGGGAGCAGGTGCAGCTTCCTGACCCGCAGCACCGGCCACACCCGGCGGAACTGGATGTAGTTCCAGCAGGTGCCGCCATGGCAGGCGCGCCAGTGCAGCAGGTAGAAGCGCACGTGCTCGATGCGCACAATCTCAGTGCGCGGCGGCACGGTGATGCGGCGCGCGTTCAGCCAGATCATGATCTCGGCCCCGTCCGCCTGGCCGGTGGTCATCGGGTGCGTGCCGAACCAGATGTCGAAGGCCGCGTCCCATTCGCCCCTCGGCACCTGGGTGGTGTACCAGGTGGCCACCGGATGCCGCAACGCCGAGACCTGCTTCGGCAGGCCGCTGTCCGGTGCCGAGCAGGTGCCCCAGCTGCAGCCGCGCAGGATGAACGGATAGGCCTTCGGTTTGGCGTGCCACGCGGGCAGCTGTGACTGGGTGACCGTGAAATTGGGTGAGTCGCCCCGGACCGCGAGGCATTCCGTCTGCCCGCCGTAATTGTCATTCTTGACGACGAAATGCGCGCCCTGCGCGGTTACCACGGCGAAATGCTGGTAACGCCTGCACAAGCTGCTGACCGGGCCGGAACGGGCCCTTCCCAGCGCCGTCGCGGCGGCCCGGGCCAAGGGCGCTGCCTGGGCCGGGACGGTGGGCACCCCGGTGGCCAGCATCCCGGCGATGCCGATCAGGCCGAGCCGCGTCACGGTGCGCCGCACGAGCGGGGCGGGGGCATTCTTCACGTGGCGAGAATCCTTTCCCGGCCGCCGTGCCCGGGCCCGTAATTGACATCTTGTAATAGTGCGTACACGGATAGTAACAGCCATGCCCGGCTCGTGAATGCCGATTACGGTGAGTAATCTAAAGGAACGGCCGACGGGGGAGTGGGGGAGCGGGACCGGCGAGGGCAGCGGCAGGGCCGGCCCGCACCTAGGGTCACCGCCATGGGCCCGGTCAGGAATCGAGAAGCGCCGGCACCGGGCCGCAACTAGCCTGACCACTATGGACATCACCATCCACGCCACATTCCTCCCGCATGACGACCCGGACGCCTCCCTGGCCTTCTATCGCGATGCCCTCGGCTTCGAGGTCCGCAATGACGTCGGATACGGCGGTATGCGCTGGATCACGGTCGGCCCTCCCGGCCAGCCCGGCACGTCCATCGTCCTGCAGCCGCCGACGCCGCCCGGGTGCGGCGCCACCGACGACGAGCGCCGCACCATCGCCGAGATGATGGCCAAGGGCAGCTACGCCTGCATCACCCTGGCCACCAAGGACCTTGACGGCACCTTCGAGCGGCTGGAGGCCAGCGGCGCCGAGGTCGTCCAAGAGCCGGCCGAGCAGCCCTACGGCGTTCGCGACTGCGCCTTCCGCGATCCTGCGGGCACCCTGATCCGCATCAGCGAGGTTCGCTGAGCCGTCCGGCGACCCGCCGCCGAGCTTCGGGGACTGGCAGCCAACACGGCACGGCCCGGGCCTGCGACGAGGCCCGGGCCGTGCCGTTGTTGCCGGTGCTAGCCGCTCGAGCTAGCTCCCGACCTTGTAGGCGTAGGCGAAATCGTGGAAATCGGAGCGCAACGGGAACCCGATGGCGATGTCAGTGGCACTGTAATCCGTCGAGTCGATGACGCTGAGGGTGCCGGTGACTCCGGTACCCACAGCTGCCGTGGGCGACAGCGTCGCCGTCAGTGTCCCGGTGGCCCCGGCCGCCAGCTGTTCCGGCGTGGCGGCATTGCCGCCAGTGATGTCGTTGTTGGTCGGTTGCAGTGTGAAGAACCCGGTGTGGTTCGTCGTGTTCGTGACCTTCACCGTGATCGGGACGCTGGAGCCGGAGTCGATGATCGTCGACTTCGACGTCGGGAGACCGGTCTCGGTGACGGGCTTGAGCTGGTTGTACGCGAGGACCCCGGTGACGGTATTGGAGAACGCCGTCCCGTCGGTCGTGGGGCCCTGCATCACGTCGATCTCCCATAGACCTGGCTGGGGATCGGGGGCGATGAGCGAGGCGTTTCCGGTCGGGTTGCCGGACGTCGGCGTGCCGTCGACGGCCGTGGACGAAGAAGTGGAAGATCTCGGGGCCAGGAGACGAGAGGTTGGCCGGCGAGAACAGGTAGTAGAACACCTGGTCGTCGGCAGCGTGGTTCGGCGCGGTCAACGACACGTCGAGGTCCTTCTTCCCCGGGGGCACGTTCACGAAGAACGTCTGAAGCTGCCCGGCACCGCGAGACACCGAGCTGGTCAGGGTGGCGCTGAACGAGCCACCGGCCGACGGGATGAGGGTGCGCCGGGCGATCGGCACCGAGCTCTCGAGCCCGCCCGGCCCCGTGAACTGCACCGACTCAGGGGCATCGCCCGGAGCCTGGGGGAGGGCGATGCTGAGCGGCACGCTCGCCGAGCTGCGAGCCGGGATGGTGACGGGCGCCGACGCCGGGCTTGTCGTGAAGTTCTGGCCGCTGGCCTGGAAGGTCACGGTCCCGGTGTAGGGCCCCGGGGTGTCCGGCGCAGTCTGCACGTGGCCGCGGCCGTTGGCCCACAGGATCTGGGCCGTCCAGGTTCCGGCCATCGGATGCTGGACCGTGGCGTGCTGGATGTCCGGGCTGCAGCCTCCGTTCGGACAAGGGACGTATTCGGAGGCGCCGTAGTCGTACGACGCCTGGGCCAGCCTTCCCGGCCGGGTCGGTCAGGATGAACGTCAGGATGTTGGCATCGTTGTTGGTCGGGTCCGGCCAGCGCATGTCGGCATCGAGCACGCTGACGCCGCTCGGCACGGTGAAGTGGACCGGTGCCGCCGCGGTCGCCCCCTGGGCGGGGAACGGGGGCGGCGGGGCGCTGACGTTCTCGGTGACCGGGCTGCCGAAGGTCGTCTCGCTGCCAAGCGCCCGGTAGGTGCCGGTGACCTTTTCGGCGTTGGAGGACGCGTTGTACAGCTGGACCGACGTGTCGCCGTTGAGCCGCCCGCGCCCTGCACGCCGAGCTGGCTGGGGTTGTCCACCAGTTCGGGGGTGCTGGACTGCGCCAGCGACGTGCCTGGCATCTCGCGGGCCGCCTTAACGGCCGCGTCGATGTTCAGCAGGCCGGCGCCCTGCTGGTCCGCCGGGGCCCCGATGTCGGTTGCCGTGCCGGTGAGGATCTGCTTCACCTGGGCCGGCGTCGGGGTGGCTCCGCCGTGGGTGTCACGGTAGGCCTGGATCACGTCGGCGGCGGCGCCGGAGACGAAGGGAGCCGACTGGCTGGTGCCGCCAAAGGCCTCAGTCGGAAGCGCCGGTGCCGGTTGCTGGTTGATGCCGGCGACAGCGAGCGCCAGGTAGCCGGGGGCGACCAGGTCCACCACATCGTTCTGCGGTGTGGTGCCGCCCGACGACAGGGTCGTCATGCTGTTGTCTTCCCAGCCGTGCGTGTAGCCATCGGCCTGGGCGAGGAGCCTGAGGTCGTTCGTCCCGCCGGCGTCGATGATGGCGGGGTTAGCGGCGGGTTCCTCGACCGTGCCGTCCGAGCCGCTGTCGCCCGAGCTCTCCACTACGACAACGCCCGCCGCCACCATGGCGACGTTCGCCGGTATGAGCAGGTCGGCGTTGGCACCCGGCACAGCGCCGAAGCCGTAGGACTCCGACACGACGTTGACACCCTCGTTCACCGCCTGCTGGAGCCCGGCGATGACCTGCGACTCCGGAGCCACGATCTGACCCCGGTTGTTGCTGTCGGTGAACTGGCCGGTGGTGAGGATAGAGGCGCCGGGGGCGTCACCCACGATGCGGAAGCTGCAGTTCGCGGGGAGGTTCGCGAAGGGCAGCTGAGACGCGTAGGTGTAGGTGACCGTGCCCTGGGCGGCCATCGTGGAGACGTCTCCGTTGAACTCGTCGCTGAAGACGTTCTCGTTCGGGTTCGGGGCATCGATGATCACGTGCTGCCCGTTGGGCCGGATCATGTTGACGTTCCCGGCCAGCGAGTCGGCGTCGACGTTCCCGATGATGACGCCCCGGCCCGTCGCGATCTTGGCCCTTGAGTTGCGTGGATGCTGGTGAGGGCTTCGGGCTCCACCAGCGGTTTGCTGGGATTTGTATTGCACAATTGCTGCCCGTCGGCCGCCCTTGCCGGGATGGCCGACTTGCGCACCTGGGAGGCGGCCACCGTCTTCGTGTTGTACTTGCCGCCGTCCCCGATGATGACGGTTACGTCGGGGACGACGCTCCTTGACGCCCCGGGTGTGGCTGAGTGCCTGTGCCTCGGCCGCCGGCATTGTCGCCGCGACCGCGTTGAGGAGCGAAAGGGCCGTGATATGCGTGGCCCCGACCTGCTTCAGCTGGGCCACGAGCGGAGCCTGCATGGACGCGGCCGTCGCTTCCCGGGCGTGCCGGTGGGCCCGGTTCGCCGGCAGGCTGGTGAGCTGGTCGTCGAACACGACCACCATGCGCTCTCGCTTGCCGGACGAGCGGGCTTTGACCTGGCTCGGGCTCAGCCTGGCAAAGCTGGGCCTCGGCACACTGGCCCGGGCGGTCGAAGCCGCGCTCGCTAGGGCGGTCGAACCGGCTGCCCAGCCGGCGCCGGTCATCGCTGCGACGCCGAGCGCTGCCACACCGAGCAACGAAGCAGCCCTTCGGGGGGTTGCGGACATCCTGCTGCCTCCATGCCGGCCCGCTCTCGAGGTTCCCTGGATGTAACCAAGCCGGCCTTTCGGATGTAACACCCGTATCGCCACTGGATCAAGGGCGGATGAGAAGTCGGATGGTCACAGATTGGCTGAGACAGGTGTGAGACGTCACCCGAATGTCAGTGACTATGCGTCATGTGATCGTCAGTGCTGTCAGCGGCGGGCTGCGCCGGTACACCCATGCTCAGACGCCGGCCAGTGCTCAGACAGCCCCGACTCACCGAGCGCCGATAATGTACATTATGTAAAGTAAGCCTGCGGTAGCGGTCCCCCTGCGTGGCAGCTAAGTGTGGGGTCTCGCGGCTCACCACGCGACCGCCGAGGCCCTTGCCCCGCCCTGGTGATCGTGTCGTGGTCACGCGTTCACCAGCCCAGCTCGCCGTCGTCTTCCTGGAATGTCCCAGTGGGCCCGTCCTTGCCGATCGTGGCCATCCGGACGATGTTCCGGGCGCTGACCTCGACCGGCCGGCCGCCGGAGTTCTGCACCCCGCCGAGCTCGGTCGCGGTGTAGCCGGGCTCGACCGCGTTGAACTTCACCTCCGGCACGGCCCGCGCGTACTGGACCGTGAGCATCGAGACGGCCGCCTTGCTCGCGCCGTAGACGATAGCCGGGTACTTCGAGGCCGGCCGCGACGGCTCGTGGTTGGCCCAGAACGAGCCGAGCGCGCTCGAGATGTTGACGACGACGGGGTTCTCCGACTCCTTCAGCAGCGGGAGCGCCGCCTCGGTGACCCGGATGACGCCAACGGCATTCGTGTCGAACACCCGCAGCGCATCCGGTCCGTTGAGCGCGACCATCCCGATGCCAGCGTTGTTGACCAGGACGTCGAGCCCGCCGTCGGCCGCGATCTGAGCGAAGGCGGCGGCGACTGAGGCATCGTCGGTCACGTCGAGCTGAACGAACCGGGCGCCCACCTCGTCGGCTGCCGCACGGCCACGGGCCTCGTCGCGGGCGCCGGCGTACACGATGTGCCCGGCGGCGGCGAGCTGTCTGGCTGTCTCCTTGCCGAGGCCCTTGTTCGCCCCGGTGATCAGTGTGGTTGTCATGCTCCGAGTCTGCGTCGTGCGCACACCTGCAGGAAGCGGTCCCGTTGTCGTAGGACTGCCAGGGCCACCACAGCGCGCGCCGGGCAGCGCAGACTGGATGTGTGGAGTCGTGGGAGTTCGGCCACGCCGTACGCCGCTGGCGCGACCGCGCTGCCCCGGAGGCGGCGGGCGTGCCGGCCGCCGGCCGGCGGCGCGCTGCCGGGTTGCGCCGGGAGGAGCTCGCCGGGCTGGCGGGCATCTCGGTGGACTACCTGACCCGGCTGGAGCAGGGACGGGCCACCTCGCCGTCGTCGCAGGTCGTGGAGGCTCTCGCCCGGGCGCTGCGGCTGTCGGACACCGAGCGGGAGCTGCTCTTCCGGCTTGCGGGCCAGGCCGCGCCGGGACGCGATGTCGTACCGGCGCGCATCACGCCGAGCGTGCAGCGCCTGCTCGACCGGCTCTCGCACACTCCGGTCGCCGTGCACGACGCCGCGTGGAACCTGATCGTGGCCAATCAGCCTTACGACGCGCTGATGGGCCAGACCACCTCGGGGCGCGGGATCGAGCGCAACGCGGTATGGCGCAACCTCGTCGGCCCCGGCAACCGCACCGTCCACACGCCCGAGGAGCAGGCCCGCTTCGAATTCCTGCTCGTCGCCGACCTGCGCATGACCTCGGCCCGCTATCCCGCCGACCGCGAGCTCAAGCGGCTGATCTCCGAGCTGACCTCGCACAGCCCGCGGTTCGCCGAGCTGTGGGAGTCGGGCCAGGTCGGCTCGCCCCAGGATCAGTCCCGGCACAAGATCATCGACCACCCCGACGTCGGACTCATCGCACTCGACTGCGACACCCTCATCGTCGCCGGCGACGACCTGCGGATCACGGTCTATACCGCCGAACCCGGCACCGAGGACGCCGAACGGCTCGCACTCGCCGTCGTCCTCGGCACACAGGCGCTCGTCGACCAGGGTCTGAGGAAGTGGCCAGATCGATGAGAAGGTTCGCTGGAAAAATCGGTGAGAAGGCCCTGGTGAGCCTGCCCCGCAGCTAGCGATCCTTTGGATCGCCGACTTCGCCGGTCACATCGCGCTGGTCACTTGCTCCCCGGCAGGAGCTTCTGGCAAGCCCGCTGCGCGGTCTGGAACTGCGGCGGCATGGCGGGGGCGCCACCCGGCGGCGACTTCGGGCCGCTGCCCGACGACGATTGCGAGGCGGGGGCGCCCGCCGACGACTGCGGTATGGGGGCGCCGCTGCCGGCGCCGCTACCCGGAACGAGATGGCGCCGCCGTGGATGATGGGGTCGGGGAAGTTCGGTACCCCGTGTGAGCGCATGCACGCGGCATACTGCAGGGCCTGGGTGTCGAGCTTCCGCTGCAGCGCCGCGGGGACCTGCACGGCACCGCGCGGCAGCAGGTTCTTGCAGCTGGGAGCGGCCGACCGGATCTGCGGGTCGTTCATGAGGGCCTGGGTGACGGTGATGGTCCCCTGGCTGGTGGGGTCGGGAAAGCCCAGTGCGCCGTGCGAGCGCATGCACTTGGAGAACGCCAGTGCCTTGTTGTATTGCGCCGATCCCGTCGCGCCGGACGGGCTGTTGCCACCACATGCCGCGACGAGCATGGCGGCCACGGTCAGGCCGGCCAGGGCCAGGGCTCGCCGGCCGCTGGCCGGTTCCGGCGGCTCAGAACGTAGGCGCTCATGTCGGTGTTCCTTTCCTTGATGCGGGAGGCCGGGGTCATTGATGGAGCAGGGCCGGTGGCCGGGCGGGCGCTGGAGGTCTTCGCCGCCCGGCGAGCTCGCGGTGAGTATTCGCCGGGCGGACAGGACGGCGGCCACGACCAGCAGCACGTTGCGGGCCACCAGGACGCCGGTGGCCAGGCCGGATCCGAGGAGCAGGCTGGGCCACCCGATCGGGAAGATCAGCTGGGTGAGCCCGGCGGCGGCCAGCACGGCCATCGCCACCGGGCGCTGCGTCGTGTGCCCGGTGGCCAGGCACGCCGCGGCCAGGCCGAGGACCCAGAGCAGGTACTGCGGGCTGAGCACCGGGCTGACAACCAGGAACAGCAGCGTCGCGGCCAGCGGCGCGTCCGCCACGAACTCCGGCCGCCACCTGGCGCGGCCGGAGGCGATGAGCAGCCGCCAGCCGAGCACCGCCGCCGCCGCCAGGACCACGCCCAGCAAGGAGGCGTCCTGCGCGAGCGGCACGGGCCAGCCGCTGAGCTGCAGCGCGCCGAACCGGTACACGATCGTCTCGGCCCAGCCGGCTTGCCGCCAGATCATCAGCGGCGTCGCGGCGACCGATTCGATCTCCATGCCGCGACCGGCCTGGTGGGCGAGGAAGCTCACCGCCGGGCCGGCGAAGACGGCGCAGACGCCGACGGCCACCGCGGCCGCGGCGCCGGCCTCCCGGCGCCACTGGCCGGGCGGGGTCCCGGCCAGCAACGTGACCGGCCACACCTTGACCGCCGCCCCGGCTCCGATCAGCGCGCCCCGGGCACCGCCCCGGCCGGCCAGGCACAGGGCGGCGACGGACAGCGCGACGGGGACCACGTCGAACCTGGTGACGGTGACCGCGCCGAGCAGCGGCGCGGCGCACACCCAGTACCAGGCCCCGGCCCAGGATCCGCCGCGCCGGGCCCGCGCGCACAGCATGAGGGTGATGGCCAGGTCACAGCCGATGGCCAGCAGCACGAAGTTGTTCAGGTAGCCGCCGGGCAGGCGGCCGGGCAGCCAGAAGACCAGGGCCGCCCCTGGCGGGTACTGCCACATGGGGTCGCCCACCGGGAACGCACCGTGGGACAGGCAGCACGCGTACCAGCGCTGGTAGATGCCGACGTCGCCGCTCATCTGCGGGGCCGTGTCGAGTAGGTAAAGGACCGTCCGCGTCGCGAGCCACACCGCCCACAGCGCGGCCGGCCGGGTGCCGATGCGTCTGCTCATGAGCTCGCCGCTCCGCTCTCGCCGGGCACCCTGCCCGGCGGGCGGCCGCACCCGTCCATCATCGCCGGATGCGCCGGCTCCGGGCGACGGCACCCCCGGTCCCGGCGCGCGGCCGGGGTGCGACGCAGAACTTGCCGGCGACGCTCCCCCGGCCCGGCCGCGTACGGTCCTGACCACATGGTCCGGGAGTTCATGTCATCCGGTTGTAGCCCATGGCCGGTAACAGCGCCGTGACAGGTGCTGTCACTTCGCTGTTACCTGGCCGGGGCAGGCGAGGACTTCGGCCAGGCGGTGCCCGGAGCGGTGTGGTCATTCGCTGCAGAACGGGCGCACCTCAATCGCGTGGTACCGGGCGATCGGATGCGCGGCCGCGAGCTCGATCGCCTGCTGCCGGTCAGCGCAGCTGACGACCTCGATGCCGGCGATGAAGTCCCCGGCCCCGATGAACGGCCCGTCGCTGAGCAACGTCTCCCCGCCGCGGACGCGGACCGTCGTGGCCGTGTCCGCTGTCCCCCAGCGCGTTCCCCAGGACGTGCAGGCCGCGTGCCTCCAGGTCCTGCCGCCAGGCTTCGCCCTCATCCAGCACGGCCTGATCGTCGAACGGCGCCGCCGGGGTTCCGCCCATCCACATGCTCAGCAGGTACGGGCTGGCGCCGCCGTCCTCGCCGCGCCCGAACGCGGACGCCTCCTCCCCCAGCCGCAGCCCGCCGATGAACGGCCGGATCTCGATCGCCTGGAACCAGGACACCGGGCACTTGGCCGCCACCTCGATCGCCTCGTCGAGGTCGGCGCATTCGAGCAGGTCGAAGCCCGCGATGAACTCCTTGGTCTCCGCGAACGGGCCGTCGGTCACCAGCGTCTCGCCGTCGCGCACGCGCACCGTCGCCGCCGTCTCCGGCAGATCCAGCTCCCGGCCGAGCAGCCGCACGCCGCGGCCGTCCATCTCCTCGGCCCAGCCGGGCAGCTCGCGCTGCATGACCGCCAGGTCCTCCGGTGCCGGCAGGCCGTCAGCACAGATGAGAAGACAGATACTTCATCTCAGCATCACTTCCCGTAGACGTAACGGATGATCGCGTGTTTGCGCTTCCGGCCAGACGACGAATGGGAGCCGCCCAGAAGGACACCTGCGAAGTGTCTAGCGAGAACGCTCCGCCGGTAGGCGGCCAGCGGGCCACCGCGCAGCGCCGTGATCTCGGCGCCGGCGCTGAAGATCGTGCCGGAGTCCGGGCGCTCGAGCGCGCCGAGCAGGTGCAGCAGGGTGGACTTGCCGGACCCGGACGCACTGTTACCTAGTGACAAGGCAAAATAGGCAACCACCGGGATCGCTGGAGACTGACGCATGCCTCTGCACCACGCCGTACTCGCCCTGCTGGCCACCAAGCCGGCCCACGGCTACGAGCTGAAGGGCAGCTTCGAGCAGGCCGTCGGCGAGCAGTGGGGCGGGCTGAACATCGGGCACCTCTACCAGATCCTCGACCGCCTGGCCCGGGACGGCCTGATCGAGTCCGAGCGGCAGCCGCAGCCGGTCAAGCCGGACCGTGTGGTCCATCACCTGACCCCGGCCGGTCGCGCCGAGCTGGACCGCTGGCTCCGCGAGCCCAGCCTCCAGGTCCGCGGCTACCGGGACGACTTCTTTCTCAAGGTGATGGCCGCCGTGCAGTCGGGCGACCCGGCCACACTGTCCGGCGTGCTCAGCCGCCAGCGTGTCCACCTGCTCAAGCAGCTGCGCAGCCTCACCGAGGCGCGGGCGCTCGGCGCCCCGCCGGCGGTGGTGTCCTTGCTCATCACCGCCGCCGAACTGCACATCCGCGCCGACCTGGGCGTCGTTGACGCCGCGGAGAAAAGCCTGCCCCCCGAGCTGCTCGTGCACCAGGCCGAGCCATCGGCCGGCGCGCCGGGCCGGGCGGCGCCGGAAGCGGAAGCCGGCTGATCAAGGCCGCCCGCACGGGCCGCGCTGCGGGGCTGGTGCCAGCTGCCTACTAGTGGGTAACATACCGTTTTGGCCGTTGTGAGGCCCTGCCGACGGGAGAAGCCGATGTGGGTGCGGATCGGGTCCAAAGCGGCGGTGACAGCGGTGACGGCGGCGGCCTTGGCGGTGGCTGGCCTTGCCGGGGCGTCCGGCTTCGCTGGCGCGGGCGGCGGCCGCTCCGGCCAGGGGCTCCTTCTATGCCTACACGGGCAGCAGGCCGCTGGCCCAGATCGCGCCGGGCACCGTGCTGAAGACCCGGACGCTCTCCTACCACGTCGCCGGCATACGCGCTCCCCGTCCAGGTCGTCCAGTTGCTGTACCGGTCCGCCGGCGCGCTGGGCCAGCCAACGGCGAACGTCACCTCGGTGCTCGAGCCGCCCGTGCCCTCCTTCACCGCCCCGTGCGGTCTCTTACCAGTCCTTCTACGACTCGCTGAACCCGGCCGACGAACCGTCCGTCCAGATTGCCGGCGACGTCACCCTGGGCGGGCTGGTGACTGACGCAGAGTCGGTGGTGATCGCCCCCTTGCTGCTCCAGGGCTACACGGTCATCGTTCCCGACACCGAGGGCCAGACCGCCGACTTCTCCAGCAGCCCGGAGTACGGGGTGAACACCCTGAACTCGATACGAGCCGCGACGAACTCCCCGCTCACCGGAATTACCAAGGCCACCCCGGTCGGCTTGTTCGGCTACTCAGGGGGTGCCATCGCGACCGACTGGGCCGCCCAGATGGCTCCGTCCTACGCACCCGACGTCAACCGCCAGCTGGTCGGCGCGGCCGAAGGCGGCGTGCTCGTCGACCCCGCCCACAATCTCACCTACGTGGACGGCAGCAGCATCTGGGCGGGCATCATTCCCATGGCCGTCATCGGTATCGCCCGGGGTTTCCACATCGACATCACGCCCTACCTGAACAGCTACGGGCGTCAGCTCTTCAGCTCGCTGCAAAAGGCCTCGATCACCAACGTCCTGGGCCAATACCCTGGGCTTACGTTCGCCCAGCTGGTCAAGCCGCAATACGCGAATCCGGCCAGCATCCCCGTCCTGGTCAAGGTCGAGAACGAGCTCGATGCCGGCCGCCTCGGATCCCCCACCATTCCGATGTTCATCGGCCAGGGTGCCGACGGCACCCTCGAAGGCACCCCGGGCAACAAGCCCGGCATCGGGCCCGGCGACGGGGTGATGATCGCCGGCGACGTCCGCACGCTGGCCCGCGACTTCTGCGCCTCCGGCACCGCGGTGGACTACACCCAGTACGACGCGCTGAGCCACATCACGACCTTCCCCGTCTGGACTCCGGCCGCCCTGGCCTGGCTCGACGGCCTTTTCGCCGGAAGCCAGGCACCGAATGACTGCGCGCAGATCGCACCCGGCAACTCCCTGGCCCCCGTGCACCCGGCCGGCTGACCGCGGCTGGCGGGCAGCGCCATGCGGGGCTCTTGGCGTATTCCTTTCCAAATCATGACCAATCGGGCAATTGACCGCAGGGTGCCCCGCCGGTACAAGGGTGGCAAGATCCAGCACGCAGGTGCGCTCCCCCGACGAAGGCGGTGCCCATGCCTGTCCGGTCCCGGGTTCGTGCCGCGGCGGCGCTTGCTACCGCCACGGCCGCCGCCCTCGCGGTGATCGCACCAGCCGCCAGCGCGGCAACGGCCCGTGCCCCCCAGACATTCACCTGGTCGGGCGCGGACTCGGCCGCCGGCGTGAACAACAACTGGTCCGACCCGGGGAACTGGCAGGGCGGCGTCGCGCCGACGACCGCCCAGCCGGTGAACCTCGTCTTCCCGCCGCTGCACTGCCCGGCAACCGGGCCGTGCGGCAATGGCAGCGTCAACGACCTCAGCGGCCTGCGGGTGGGCCAGGCTCACGATCCAGACCGCGGCGGTGACCGGGCAGGCACCGGTCGGCCCCAACTATGTGCTGTCCGGCAACGCCATCTCGCTGTCCGCCGGCCTCGCCATGACGGGCCAGCCATCGAAACGGCTGCCCAACGATCCCAGCCTCGCCCTGCCCATCCAATTGGCCGCCAGCCAGACGTGGAGCATGGACCGGAGCGGCCTGTTCGACCTCGCCGCGGTGACCGGCCCGGCCGCTACCCTCACGCTGAAGGTCGCTCACGGGTCGGACCTGCTCATCCAGAGCGGCGGGGCCGACCTGGGCGGCATGAACCTGATCGGCGCCGATCCCGCCGACACCGGCCTGCGTGCCAGGAGGAACGGGCAGCTGGTCGCCACGGGCGGGGCGTCGTTCACCGTCACCGGCGCGGTCACCGTCACCGACGCCGCGGCCTTTCTGCATGGCACCGTGGGGCCGCTGTCCCTGCCAGGCTCGCAACTCTGGATGGGCACGACCGTCCCGCCCGGCGAGGGGATCGTGTCCGCCACCGGCAATATCACCTTCGGGTCCCAGAGCATCCTGCACATCAACGGCCTGTTTCCGGGTCAGGCTGGCCAGGATTACCCCCAGATCAGGGCGACGGGACCGGTGGCGCTCGGTGGTGTGATCACCACGATCTCGGCGGGGTGCGCGCAGCGCAAGGGCACGCGGTACACGCTGATCGCGGCCAAGGGCGGCGTGTCGGGCACGCTGAGCCGGATCGACCACGGCGTGGTGGAGCCGGTCTCCCAGGGAGCGGTCATCGAGACCCAGGAAAACGATGACGAGGGAAGCTGCGAAGGCCCGCCGCCGCAGTGGGTTCAGATCAACTACCACGACGCGGCCGGCACGGTGACCGCCACCGCGGTACCGAGGCCGTAGGCGCCCGCTGTCGGCCCGCGGCCCGGCGGCCTTCTCCCCCGGTCCGCTCTACGGCTCTCAGCCCGGTACGGGCAGCGTGTCCGGCAGTTCCACCGAGCGCAGCATCGCCATGACCTGCTTGACCTGCCGTGAGGTGCGGCCGGCCCGCATGCAGGCGACCATCCGGTCGATGGTGTCCGGGCCGAGGCTGACGGCCGCCGCGACCAGCCAGCGCGCGTGCAGGCTCTCGCAGGTGCCGGCCCCGTAGGACGCGGAAGCCACCGGCCGCGCCGAGACCAGCCGGGCCGGCTGCCCGGCCAGGATGGTCGCCCGGCCGGGCTGGCCGGACAGCAGATCGCTTCCGGACCCGGTGTTGGTCCAGGTGACGAAGACGCCGCCGGGCGGCAGCGCGCTGATCGGCGGGTGGCACGGCCCGCGGTGGGTGTTGCCGTTCCTCGCAACGGTGATCTTGCACGGTTCGCGCAGCGGCACGGTGCTGAGGAACAGGCTGGACGTCGGGTGGTCCAGCCCCCAGAAGGAGTAAGGCGGCGCCAGTGACTTCCAGGCGGCCGGATAGTCCAGGGCCATCCCGTAGCCCAGGAAGTGCGACAGCCCCGGGCGGGCGCTGGTGACTCCGGCCGTAGCGGGCTGTACCTGCGGGTCGATCCAGGCGAACAGCGTCCAGGACGCGGCTGGGTTGATCCTGATGACCGGGAGGAACGCGCCAGGCTCGTTGGGCACAGTCATAAGGTTGACGTTCTGGCCGGGGCACACGCCGTTGGCGCATCCGCCGATCCGGTCGGGAGTCGGGTTGCAGGTGACGCTGTTCTCCGTGCCGTCCGGGCCGTGCCACAGCGCCCACCCGAGAATCGGAAAGCCAGAGCGGTTAACCCCGTCGCAGACGAAAGCGAGGGCGATGGTCCCTCCCTTACCGGCGAGCGGCCCGAGGCTTCCGTAGTCCCGCGGGACGGTCCGCTCCCACTCAGCGGCGCCGACATGAGCGCGGTGCCGCCGGGCGGGAGCATGGCCGCGAGATCCAGGTCGCTGACCTCGTGCTGCACGGGCTGCACACCAAATGAAAGCTGCCCCACGGGCGACTGCGGGCCCCGGATCACGGCCTGCCGCGAGGAGCAGGCTGCCACCAGCGGGACCAGCGCCAGCGGCAAGAACCAGGCATGCCAGCGGCGGCCCCGGATCCCCATGGGCCTCATTTTGCGCATTCCCGCCGCAGAAGACCAGTGACGCTCAATCCCCGCTGCCAGGGTCAGGGCCGCTCCTGGCCGGCCAGCAGCGCGGCGATGAGCGTGGCGCGGACCCACTGCTCCAGCTGGTCGTAGCCGTAGCCGGCCTGCCGTACCAGCAGGTCGTGGATGTCGGGGCTGGCGATGGCCCAGGCGGTGTCCGCGGCGGCGGCGTTGCTGAGCCCGGGACGCAGCGCCCCGGCGGGCACCCGGGCGATCATGGCCTGGAACGCCCGCCGCCGCAGGTCGCTGAGCTGCTGCCAGTCTGCGGCGATGTCCGGGTCCACCGCGGCGCCGTCCCGGTAGGTCTGCCAGCCCACCGCCGCCCGCTCAGCGAGCAGCCGGTACTGGTGGCTCAGGCGCGCCAGCAGCCGGTGCGGGTCCGCGACGTCCCCGGGATCGAGGGATGCGGTGATGATGGTGGGCGGCTGCCCGGGGACCAGCGGGACGTCCTCGTCGCCGGTGACGGAACTCTCCATGACGGCGCGCAGCAGATTCCGCTTGTTGCCCCAGTTGGAGTAGAGCGTCTGCACGGAGACGTCGGCCCGCTCGGCGATGCGGATCACGGTCGCCGCCGCGTAACCCCGCTCGGCGAACTCGGCCCTCGCAGCGGCGAGCAGCCGCCTGCGGGTCTCGCGCCTGGTGGCCTCCCCCGCCTCGCGCTGCCGGCTGACCCGCCGGGCCCCGGGCTGCTCCCCCGCCTGCGGCCGCCCCCCCGGGACCGGCGGCTGCCGGCCTGCCACATCGGTCTTACCTGAGTCGCTCACGGGACCATCATATCAAGCTCTTGACTGTCGTTCTAGAGATCTGTAATGTCGTTCTAGAACATAATTCGCTGGAGTCAGGAGCCGGAGATGACCAGCATGACCCGCCCCCCCGTGATGTCCCCGGCCGCGGGCGCCGTGCGCAGCGGTGCGGTGACCGCCGTCGTGTGCGTGGCGCTGGCCGCCGTGGTGGCCGCGATGTCGTCACTGAACGTGGCCCTGCCGGGCATCGCCCGGGCCACCCACGCCAGCCAGACCCAGCTGGCGTGGATCATCGACGCCTACTCCCTGGTGTTCGCCGCGCTGCTGCTGCCCGCCGGGGCCTTCGGCGACCGCTACGGCCGCAGGCTGGCACTGCTGGCCGGCCTGTCGGTCTTCGGGGCCGGCTCGGCGGTCGCGATGACCGCGCACTCCGCGACCGAACTGATCGCCCTGCGGGCCGTCCTGGGCCTGGGGGCGGCACTGGTGATGCCTGCCACCCTGTCCACCATCACCGGGACCTTCGCCAGCGGGCAGCGCACCCGCGCGGTCAGCATCTGGGCCGCGGTCGCGGGCGGGGCCGCGATCCTCGGGCTGCTCACCTCGGGACTGGTACTGGAGATCTGGTCGTGGCCGTCGGTGTTCGGGCTCAACGTGGTGCTGGCCGCCGTCGCCCTGGCCGGCACCCTGCGCTTCGTGCCCGAGTCGGCCGACCCGCACGCCCCCCGCCTCGACGTCAGCGGCGCCGTGCTGGCCGTGATCGGCATGGTCGCGCTGGTGTACTCGATCATCGAGGCACCCAGCCATGGATGGCTGTCGGCGCGCACCCTCGCCGGCCTGGGCGGCGGCATCGTGGTCCTGGCAGGCTTCGTCATCATCGAGATGCGCCGCCGCTACCCGCTGCTCGACCCGCGGGTCTTCGCCCGCCGGAGCCTGTCCGCCGGCAGCCTGTCGATCTTCGTGCAGTTCTTCGCCTTCTTCGGCTTCATCTTCCTCGTCCTGCAGTACCTGCAGCTCATCCGTGGCGACTCGGGGCTGGTCTCGGCGGTCAGCATGCTGCCGATGGCCGCCGCGATGATGCCGTGCGCCCGGCTGGCCCCGGCGCTGGTGGCCAGGGCCGGGGCCCGGGCAACGTGCACCGCCGGGCTGGTGCTCATGGCCGCAGCCTTTGCCGTGCTGGCCCAGCTGACCGGCACCAGCAGCTACTGGCTGCTCGCCGCGGGGCTCATCCCGCTGGGGGCCGGCATGGGCCTGGCGATGACCCCGGCCACGAGCGGCATCACCGCGGCCCTGCCCGCTGCCCAGCAGGGAGTCGGCTCGGCGATCAACGACCTGTCCCGTGAGGTCGGCGGAGCGGTCGGCATCGCCGTGCTGGCCAGTGTGCTCACCAGCACCTACCAGAGCCACCTGAACCTGGGCCATCACGTGCCCGCCACGGCGGCGGCCCAGGCCCGGGCCTCGGTCGCCATCGCCTCCCACCTGGGCGGGGCCGTTGCCGCCCAGGCGCACACCGCGTTCGCGGACGGGCTGCACCTCGCGCTGCTCATCGCGGCCGGGATGGTCGCCGCGGCCGCCATCGGGGTCGCCACGCTGCTGCGCGGCCATGACCAGGCGGCCTCCGCCTGAGCCGGCGCGCCTCGCCCGGCCTGGGCCGCAGCCGGCACCCCGGCTGCGGCCTATGCGCTGCGGCGCGAACCGGACATACTGGAGCCGGCGGCCCGAGTCTTGTCCTGGGACGGTGACAGCTCATGCGCCGAACTCCGCGCCTGCGCCCCGGCAGGACGCTCGCCGCTGCCACGGCGGCCTTGACCGCCGGCGGGCTCTGCCTCGCCCCGCCAGCCGCCGCGTCCGCCCGGGCGGCCACCGAGAAGGTGCTGTACAGCTTCGCCGGGGCCAACGGCGCCGGGCCGCTCAACGGCGTGATCCACGGCCCGGATGGCAAGCTCTACGGCACCACGGTGTTCGGCGGCCGCCACGGCCTCGGCTGCGTCTACTCCCTCACCCCGTCCGGCTCCGGCTACACCGAGAAGGTGCTGTTCAGCTTCGATAACGCCGCCGGGGCCAAACCGGGCGGGAACGTCGCTGCTGGCGCCCACGGTGACCTGTTCGGCGAGACGGTCATCGGCGGCGCGAACCAGAACGGCGTGGCCTTCGAACTGGTCCCGGCCGGCTCGGGGAGCTACACCGAGAAGGTGCTGCACACCTTCACCGGGGGCGCCGACGGCGGCCAGCCGATCGGCGCGCCGGTGCTCGGCGCGCGCGGCGACGTGTTCGGCGTGACCCAGTTCGGCGGCACCGGCGGCCAGGGGGTGATCTACGAGCTGACCCCGTCCGCGAGCGGCTTCACCGAGCACGTGCTGCACAGCTTCGCCAGCGGGGCCGGGCAGCCCCAGGCGGGCCTGACCATGACCAGCACCGGGACGCTGTTCGGCACGCTGTACGGGGCCAGCGCGGTGAACACAAACGGCACCGTGTTCCGGCTCCAGCTGACCAAGGCCGGCCCGGTCTACACCGACATCTACAACTTCAAGGGCGGCGCCGACGGGTCCAACCCGTTTGCCGTGCTGACGGTGGACGGCGGCACCGGGGTGATCTACGGCACCACCGAGTACGGCGGCGGCAGCGGAAGCCTCGGCACGGTGTTCTCACTCACCCCGGCCGGCCCGGGCTACACCGAGCGCGTGCTGCACTCCTTCACCACGCACCCGGGCGGCTTCCTGCCGCAGGCCCCGCTGCTGCGCGAGCCGGACGGGGACCTGTTCGGCGTGACGGACATCGGCGGCGTCAAATGTGCGGGCATCGGCTGCAGCACGGTGTTCGCGCTGGCACCCGCCGGGACGGGCTACACGTTCCGGGTGCTCTACCGCTTCACCGGGCCGCCGGACGGCGCCCAGGCGGAATGGGCCGGGCTGATCCCGGGGCCCGCCGGGACGATGATCGGTGCCACCCGGTCCGGCGGCACGGCGCGCAACTGCGCCGACGGGGGGCCCGGTGGGGCCCTCGGCTGCGGCACGATCTACCAGATCACTCCCTGAGCCGGCACCGGCGGGCGGATCGGGCACAATGCCCGGATGGACAGCATGCCCGGGCCCGCCGCGCCGGCCGCCGGGTTCCTGCCGCCGCCGGCGGCCGGCCGGGTGTTCACCGCCGGCTACCCGATCCGGCGCACGGATGTCACTCCCGGCGGCCGGCTGCGGTTCGACGCGCTGGCCCGTTACCTGCAGGATGCCGCCGAGGACGACGTCGCCGAGTCGGGCCTGCGCGAGCCCTATGACTGGCTGGTCCGCAAGGCGGTCCTCACCGTCCGCGGCTACCCGCGGCGCGGTCAGCGGCTGCGGCTGGCAACGTTCTGCTCGGCCATCGGGCCGCGCTGGGCGGAGCGCACCACGACCGTGACCGCGGGCGGCACCGACCTGATCCAGGCCCAGATGGTGTGGGTGGCGGTGGACCCGGCCACCGGTGAGTCCTGCCCGGTCGGGCCGGAGTTCCACCGGCTGTACGGGCCGTCGGCGCAGGGCCGCCGGGCCTCGGCACGGCTGTCCCACCCACGGCCGGACCCGTCAGCGCCCGGCCGGGACTGGCCGCCGCGGGCCAGCGATTTCGACACCGCCGGGCACGTCAGCAACACCGTGCACTGGCAGGCCGCCGAGGACGTGCTCGCCGGGCTGGACTGGCTGCCCGCGCGTGCCGAGATGGAATATCACCACCCGGTACTGCCCGGCGCCCGGTTGCGGCTTGTCTGCCGCCGCGCCGTCGGCCGCGCCGACCTTTGGCTGCAAAACGATCAGGCCCGGCTAGCATCTGCCCAGCTCAGCCGGTAACCGGAGGGCTCAGGAACCCGGCTGCTCCGCTGGATCGCGCGGGTGCCACACTGAGCGTGACCATGGATGGCGCCCCACACCCCAGCGAGCCGCTCCCCTGGTTCGCCCGCCCGCAGGCCCGGACGTGGGCCTGCGCCGCGCCGCGGCAGGTGAGTTCCGGCGCGGTGCTGGCCTTCCACGCCAGCCTCCCGGGCTACGCGCCGACGCCGCTGACCGAGGTCCCGGCACTGGCCGCCGAACTCGGCGCAGGCCGTGTGTTCGTCAAGGACGAGTCGTCCCGCCTGGGCCTGCCCGCCTTCAAGGTGCTCGGTGCCTCCTGGGCCGTGCACCAGCTGCTGACGGGCTCCCCGGCTGGGGAACCGGCCGCCACGGCTCCCGCGGATGGTCTGGCCGGGCTGCGCGAACTCGCGGCCGGCCGGCCAGGCCTGATCTTCGTCACCGCCACCGACGGCAACCACGGCCGGGCGGTCGCCCGGATGGCACGGCTGACCGGCTGCCCCCGCGCGGGTCTTCGTCCCCGCCGTGACCGGGCCCGCCACTCGTGCCGCCATCGCCAGCGAGGGCGCCGAGGTGATCCAGGTCCCCGGCAGCTACGACGAGGCCGTCGCCACCGCCGGCCAGTGGGCCGCAGATCACCCCGGCGCTGCCCTGATCCAGGACACGGCCTGGCCCGGCTACGAGCAGGTGCCGGCCTGGATCGTCGAGGGCTACTCCACCCTGTTCGCCGAACTCGACACCCAGCTCGCGGCCACCGGTGCCGGGCCGCCTGGCCTGGTAGCGGTGCCCGTGGGCGTCGGCTCGCTGGCCCAGGCCGCCGTCGTGCACTACCGGGCTTATGCCGGTCAGGGTCGTGTGACAGCCGAGGGATGCCTTGGGCGCGGACAGAACTCCGCGTCCAGGGAACCCTCGTCCGCCACCGCGGTGCTTGCTGTTGAGCCGGACACTGCCGCGTGCCTGCTCGCCAGTCTCCGGGCCGGCCAGCCGGTGTCGGTGCCTACCGCGAACACGATCATGGCCGGGCTTAACTGCGGCACGATCTCCTCAACCGCCTGGCCGTACTTCACTGGCGGACTAGATGCCGCCGTCGCGGTCTCCGACGACGCCGCACGCCGGGCAGCCGCGGACCTAGCTGCCGCGGGGATCTCCTCCGGGCCCAGCGGCGCGGCATCCCTGGCCGGCGCCTGCGCCGCCCTCACCGGCCCCGGCAGCACAGACCGCCGCACGGCAGCTAGGCGTGAACTCCGCCTCGGTGATCGTCCTGCTCAGCACCGAGGCAGGCACCAGCGGTTAGCTGATCGCCTACCTCGGCCGTTCCCGTGTACCCAGGGATCCGGCACAAGCTGCCCGCGCTGTCCGCTCGGTTTGCCTGGCGCAAATTCGAGATATATCGTTTCTGGACGGGGTAGATCCGTACAGTGGGGGCGGCGGTAACGGAGGCAGGCATGGACAGGTCGGGCGACCGGGACCCGGGCACGCCGGAGCACCGCGCGTGGACCCAGGGACCGTGGCACGAGACTCCGGCGAGCCCGGGACCAGCGGCCGCGGGGCCGTGGCACGAGGGCCCGCGGCAGGAGAGCGGCGGCTACGCGGGCACGTGGAACCCGGGCGCCGGGGACGGCGCCTTCATGGGTGACTGGACCGTTGCCACGGTCGCAGCACGGACGCTGGCTCGCCGCGTCGTCCGGTTCCTGCTGCTGTCCGCCCTGGCCGGGTTCGCTGTCGTGGCGGGCCTGGTCGCACTGGCGGTGGCGGTCTGGCCGCACGGGCTGCTCGCGGTTCTCCTGGTGCTGCTCGCGGTGCCGGTGCTGCTGGTGACGCTGGCCCTGGCCGGCGGGGTCTGGATCGGGCGCCGGGCATGGCGCAGCGGTGCCTGGCTGGAGGCCGTGCCCGTGGCGGCGGGGATGCCCTGGCTGAGCCGGGTGATCTGGGCGGTGCGCGCCGCACTGGTCGGCAAAGCGTTCTGGCGGCTGGGGCGGCGGCCCAGGTATCAGCCCCGGGCCGGCGACCTCAGCGGCACCACCAGGTAGCGGAACGCGGGCTGCGGCCCCGTCGCGGCACCGTCGGCCGTGGTATCTCCGTCACCGGGGTCTTCGGGGCCGTCACCGTCATCCCCGGCCAGCGTGATCAGCGCGGCGCGTGGCCGGGCTGGTGAACTCCAGCCGGATGGTCGCCGATCCGCCGGAGCCGTCCTGGGCCGGTCTCCCGTCGCCATCGCCAGCGGCGGTCCCGTCGCCGGCCGCCTCGGCCGGCCGTGGGGGCAGGGTGCCGGGCGGGCCCGGATCCGGCCGCCGCGGCGGTGAGCCCGTCGAGCAGGTAGTGCGGGTTGAAGGCGATCACCGGCTCGTCGCCGTGGAAGCTCGCGGTGACCCGTTCGACCGCCCGGGCCCGGCCCTCGGTCTGGGCCTCCAGGGCCACGGTGCCCGGAGCCGAACGTGAGCCGGACCGGGCTGGCCCGGTCGGCGACCAGCGAGACCCGCCGGACCGCCTCGATCAGCGAGGCCGCGGGCATCTCCGCGCGGCAGCCGTACTCCGCGGGGAACCGGGACTCGTACCTGATGAACTCCCCCGCGATCAGCCGGCCGGTCAGCCGCCGGCCGCCGCTGTCGAACGAGATCATCCCCTCGACCGGCCGTGGATCCCCGCGCCGGGCGGTGCCGGGCTCCTCCGGTGCGGCGAACGACACCGACACCGGCACGCCGGGCACCATGACCCGGGCCGCGTCGGCCAGCGTCCGCGCCGGGCACCAGGGCGATCGCCCGGATCCCGCGGGCTCGGCGGGCGCCCAGTTCAGGTCGCGCACGGCCAGCCGGTACCGGTCGGTGGCCGCCAGCGTGATCACGTCGCCGCGGATGTCCAGGCACACCGCGGTGAGCATGGGCAGCGTGTCGTCGCGGCTGGTGGCCGGGAGCACCTGTGCCAGCGCCGCGGCCAGCTCGCCGCCGTCGACGCGTGCCGGCCAGCGGCGGCGCGGGCGGCAGCGCCGGGTACTCCGCCGTGGGCAGCGACACCAGTGCGAACTCGGCGCTGCCGCAGGCTGAGCGTCACCTCGTCGCCGTCGGAGCGGAACTCGGCCGGCTGCCCGGGCAGGCTGCGGATGATCTCGGCGAGCAGCCGTCCCGGCACCAGCGCCGAGCCCGGCTCAGCGATGTCCGCGGGCAGCCGCGTGGTCGCGGACAGTTCGTAGTCGAAGCAGGACAGCGTCAGCCCGTCGGCCGCGTCCAGCCGCAGGCCGGACAGCACCGGCACCACGGGCCGCGACGGGAGCGCTCGCGCCACCCAGGCGACCGCGTCCGCCAGCACGTCATGCTCGACCCGGAACTTCATGCCACCACCTTCCACCCCTGATCCTGGCACCCCCCACCGACATAACACCCCACCCCGCCAAACCGCGCACTCCCGGCACCCCCTATCCCGAACCCACGTCTCGCCATCCAAGCGGGCAGCCGCCCGCCGCCGTCCCGCCCACAGCACGCAAGCCAGGGATCCCGCGAAGGGACGGACGGGGGTTGCGCGGGCGCGGAGTCCTGTCCGCGGCCAAGCCATCCCCCGCCCGTCCCGGCCCGCTGTGACCTCAGACCCCGGCCGGGGGGTGCGCTGGCCTGGCGCGCGGTGCTGTCCGCGCCAGAACCCATCCCCCGGCTGTCCCGACCGGGTAGGTGACCTCAGACGAGCAGCCCCGGCGGCACCGCAGCCAGCGCCGACTCGATCGCCGCGGCGAGCGCCCGGGCGGAGTCGGCCGTCAGCTCGACGGCGACCCGCGCCGACGGCCCCTGGCCGGGGTTGAGGAAGTCGATGTTGAGCGTGTGCTCGGCCCGCGCGTGCTGCGGGTGGTCGAAGTAGACGCGTCGCCTCGGTGAGGCCGAACCAGCCCGCCGTGCCCTTGCCGCTTCCCTCGATGGTCAGCTTCTCGGTGAGATACGTGCACATCGCGGCCTCCGCTCAGCCGGCCAGGTACCGGCCGTAGAAGTCCCACACCTTCTGCCAGCCGTCCACCGCGGCCTCCGGCCGGTAGGCTGGGCCGGTCCACCGAGAAGAAGGCGTGCCCGGCGCCCTCGTAGCTGTGGAACTCGTGCGCCTTGCCCGGCCTCGGTGAGGGCCTTGTCCAGTTCGGCCACCTGTCGGGGGACGGGTAGGAGTCGTCGGCGCCGAACAGGCCGAGCAGCGGGCAGGACAGGTCCTTGGCGAGATGCACGATCGGGCCGACCTTGAGCGGCATCCCCTCGGGCGGCGTGCCGACCACGAACGCCCCGTAGCAGTCGACCGCAGCGTCCAGCGGGAGGCTGCACGCGGCGAGGAAGGACTGGCGGCCGCCCGAGCAGTAGCCGATCGTGCCCGCCTTGCCGTTCGAAGCCGGCATGGCCCGCAGGTACGCGACGGCGCCCGCCGACGTCCCCGACCAGCCGGTCGTCCGGGCACCCCGCCCTGGGCCCGCGACGCTGCCGCCGCGTCGTCCGGGCTGGCGCCCGGCGCCTCCCGGTAGTGCAGGTTCGGGCAGACCGCCAGGTAGCCGTGCGCCGCGAACGTTCCTGGTGATCTCCTTGCTGCCCTCGTCGTAGCCGGGCATGTGATGGATCACGACCACGCCGCCGTACGGGCCGTCGCCGAGCGGCCTGGCCAGGTAGGCCTCGATCTGGTCCCCGCCATGGCCGGTGATGCTGATGGTCTCGGCCATCATCGCGTCATTCATGCATGCTCCATCCTCGTCTGCCTCGCTGGCCCGGTAGTGCGCCCGGGCCTCCCCATCCTGCCAGCCCTGCCCCGCCGTTTCCCGGGCGCCGGGCAATGCGGCGGTGGCCCGGCGGTGGCCGGTGAGAGACTGCCTCCATGACCTACATCGCGGCCGACGACCGGTACTGACGACACGCACTACCGCCGCTGCGGGCGCAGCGGCGCTGCAGCTGCCCGAGGTGTCCCTCGGGCTGTGGCAGAACTTCGGCGACGACCGACCCCGATGGACACCCAGCGGGCGATCCTCCGGCGGGCGTTCGACCTGGGCGTGACCCACTTTGATCTCGCCAACAACTACGGGCCGCCGTACGGCTCGGCCGAGATCAACTTCGGCCGGATCATGCGCGAGGACCTGCGGCCCTACCGGGACGAGCTGATCATCTCGACCAAGGCGGGCTACGACATGTGGCCCGGGCCCTACGGCGACTTGGGATCCCGCAAGTACCTGCTGGCCAGCCTGGACCAGTCGCTGGCCCGGATGGGCCTGGACTACGTCGACATCTTCTACAGCCACCGGGCCGACCCGGACACCCCGCTGGAGGAGACCATGGGCGCGCTGGCCACCGCGGTCACCTCGGGCAGGGCGCTGTACGCGGGGATCTCCTCCTACTCGCCGGCCGCGCACCGAGCAGGCGGCCGCCATCCTGCGCGAGATGGGCGCGCCGCTGCTGATCCACCAGCCGTCCTACTCGATCCTCAACCGGTGGATCGAGGACGGCCTGCTCGACGCGCTGGAGCGCGAGGGCGCCGGCTGCATCGCCTTCTCGCCGCTGGCCCAGGGCCTGCTCACCGCCGAAGTACCTGAACGGCGTCCCGGACGGCTCGCGCGCCTCGCGCGGCGACAGCAGCCTGTCCGCCGACCAGCTCAGCGAGCAGAACCTGGCGCGGGTCCGCGCGCTCAACGAGATCGCCCGCGGCCCGCGGCCAGTCGCTCGCCCAGATGGCGCTGGCCTGGGCGCTGCGCGACCGACCGGGTCACCTCGGTGCTGGTCGGCGCGAGCAGCGTGGCCCAGCTCGAGGAGAACCTGGCCGCGGTCGGCCATCACGTGTTCACCGCGGAGGAACTGGCCGCGATCGACCGGCACGCGGCCGAGTCCGACATCAACATCTGGGCCGAGCTCCAGCGCCGAGTCGCGGACCGACACGTTCTCCGCGATACGCCCCGGGGCCTGAACCGCGCGAAATCCCCGACACGCCCGTCGATTCAGGCAAAGGAGTGGCACTGACGCCGGTGATGCGCGATGCTCAGCGCGCGGGCGCATTTTGCACGTGAACTGTCACGGTACGAGTGGCACTGCCGCGCGGTAGGCCCCGGCCGCAGAGGTCGCAGCGCACGGGAGGTGACGCGGGCATGGGGTCATCCGCGGTCTTGGTCGCGATCGTCGTCCTGGTGATCGGCGGCTACGTGGGCTGGCACCTCCGGCACGCTTACGGGGCCAATCCGACCTCAAGGTGCACAAGAACCGGATCCCGAACTTCCGCAAGACGCGGAACCGCAGCTGGCTGATCTCGCTGGGGCTGATCGCTGCTCACCCTGCTGGTGCTGCGCGCCCTGCTGAAGTAGGCCCGGCGCCCCGATGAGGTAGGTCCTGCTCGCGCGGCCGCGCGACGTCCTCCAAGTTGACCGAATAAAAGTTTGACCTACTCAATCGCCTGCTATAAGTTTGAGTTACTCAACTGTTGAGCGGATCAGGTACAGGAGGCCAGGTGGGCACGCGAACCGAGGAGGATCTCCTTGACCTCGAGATCCTCGACGCGGTAGCCGGGCTGTTCGCGCGGTTGGTGGCCGAAGGCGACGATCTCGCGAAGAGAGTCGGCATCCCCGCCTTCGTCATCA
>CAVRXW010000040.1:0-146678 GCA_963725125.1 uncultured Actinomycetes bacterium | reverse complement strand
GTGCCGCTCCAGGCGCTGTACGCCGCCGCGGGAATCTTCGCCGACTAGCATCAGCCGGCTGACGGCCGCGGCCATGAAGGTCGAACAGGTCCAGGCTGGCCGCGTAGCTCGTAACTGGTTGCCTCAGAGCGGCGACTGAAATCAAGAACCGGACAGGAAGGTATTCACATGCCCGTCATCACCACGGATGACTGTCTGTATAGCGGGCTGCCGAACAAGCTGGTCAGCGCGGCCAATGGTGTCGACTACGCCTACCGCGACACGGGCGAGGGCGAGGTGCCGCTGGTCCTGCTCAACCATTTCCGCGGCAACCTCGACAACTGGGATCCCGCGCTGATCGACGCGCTGGCAGCGGCCCGGCGGGTCATCACATTCGACAACGCCGGAGTCGGCGGCTCCACCGGAGTCACACCGAACACCATCGAGCAGATGGCGCGTGACGCCATCGCCTTCATCGCCGCCATGGACTTCGGCCAGGTCGATCTGCTGGGGTTCTCCATCGGCAGCTTCGTCGCGCAGCAGATCGCGCTGATCCGGCCCGCCATCGTCCGAGCGCTGGTCCTGGCGTCCTCGGCGCCGCAGGGCGCCGCCGGCATGCACGGCTGGGCCCCCGAGGTCATCGGCGCCATCGGGAAGCCGCAGATCAGCCCCGAGGAATACCTCGACGTCTTCTTCGCCCCGTCGCCGTCAAGCCGCGAGGCGGGCCAGGAAGCACTGCAGCGCAGTACGCCCGGACCGAGGACCGGGACACGGCCACCACCTGGGCGACCCGGGAAGCGCAGTATGACGCGGTCTGCACGTGGGGAATCCCCGACCACGCGCGCTCCAGCGGGTGGCTGCGATGCAGATCCGGTCTTCGTGGCCAACGGCGACAGCGACCCGATGATCCTGCCGCACTACTCCTACCTGCTCGCGGGCCTGATCCCGCAGGCCCGGGTGAAGATCTACCCCGACTCGGCGCACGGGTTCCTGTTCCAGCACCACGCCGAGTTCGCCGCTGACGTCGAGGCCTTCCTCAGCGACCCTCGTTGACCGTAACGGCAGTTCAATGGCCCGGCGTGTTTCCGCATCGCCGGGCTGATACAGGAAGAAGAAATGATGACAGATCTGCTTGATTACGTCGTGCAGGCCCATGGTGGCCTCAAGCGCTGGAATGAGCTGGAGACCGTTTCCGCGCACCTCGCCCAGGGCGGCGTTACGTGGGAGATGGTGGGCCAGAAGGGCGTGCTCGACGACGTTTTCGTCACGGCAAGCCTGCACGAGGAGCGGGTGTCGCACTATCCGTTCGGCGCGGCCGGCGGGCGAAGCGTGTTCACCCCCGCACGCGTCGCGATAGAGAACGACGACGGAACTGTGATCGAGGCACTGGACCAGCCGCGGGCCTCGTTCGCCGGTCACAGCCTCCAGACCCCGTGGACGACCCCTCAGCTGGCCTACTTCGTCGGTACCGCGATGTGGACCTACCTCACGCAGCCCTTCACGTTCACCCTGCCCGGATTCGAGACGGCCGAGCTGGAGCCGTGGCAGGAAAACGGCGAGCAGTGGCGCCGGCTGCGCGTGGCCTGGCCGGGTAATCTCGCCAGCCTCAACACCGTGCTGACGATCTACGTCGGTGACGACGGCCTGATCCGGCGCGAGGACTACGACGTGGCGATCATGGGCGGCAGCGCGGGCGCGCACTACATGTCCGGCTACACGCAGGTCGCCGGGATCATGCTCCCGACCGGGCACCGGATCCTGCCGCGGACGCCGGAGGGCCAGGCACTCACCGAGCCGCTGCTGATCTCCATCGACCTCAGCGAGATCACCTTCGCATAGCCCCTCCTGATAAGGACTGACCATGAATTTCCTCGGTGGACGGAACGCACATGATCGTCCTGCCCGGCGGCGGGTACGCCGCAGCACGCTCCGCACGAAGCCGAGCCGGTGGCCAGGTGGCTCGGCGAGACGGGCGTGCAGGCGAGCGTGTTCCGCTATCCGCTCAACGTCCGGCACCCGGCGCCGCTGGACGCGCTGCGCGCCGAGATCGGCCGCCGCGCGGGCCGCAGGCGCCCAGCGCATCGGGCTCATCGGGTTCTCCGCGGGAGGCCACCTGGCCGGGCTGGCCGCCCTCGCGCCCGGCGCCGCGCCCGATCAGACGGTGCAGTTCGCTGTCCTCGGTTACGCCATCACCTCGATGGAGACCGAGACCTACCGTCCGGCCCGGCTGATCCTTCTCGGCGAGGACGCCAGCCCGCAGCTGCGCCGGTCGACATCGCTGGATGCGCTGGTCACCCCGGCGTCGCCGCCGTTCTTCATCTGGCACACCGCAGAGGACCCCTACGTCCCCCCCGAACACACCTACCGTCTTGCCTCGGCGCTCGCGGCCGGCGGTGTTCCCCACGCCGTGCACGTGTTCGCCCACGGCCCGCACGGCCTCGGCCTGGCCCAGGACGCTGGCGAGACCGCGATCTGGACCACCCTGGCCAACGCCTGGATCCACGAACAGGCGGCACCGCCGGGATGATTCTGCGGAAGGGGCGGTTGTGACGGAACAGGCGAAGCCGGTCACAGATGCCGCTGATAATGTGCGGCCCGGACCGGGCACGGGGGAACAGTCCAGGCGCAGGACGCTGCCGAGGGCGGCCGCGTTCTGGATCCTGGCTGGGCTGTTCCTTATCTTGTTCTTCGCATCGTCGGCCGCGTCGCCGTTGTACCGGGTGTATCAGGCCCGGTTTCATTTCTCTGCGGCCACGCTGACCGCCGTGTTCGCGGTCTACGTCCTGGTTCTGCTGGTCACGCTGCTATTCTTCGGGTCGGTCTCGGACTATCTGGGCCGGCTTCCGGTGATAATCACGGCGCTCGTCTTCAGCGCGGCCGCATGCGCGGTCTTCCTAGCCGCGCACGGAGTCGGGGCGCTATATGCGGCCAGATCCCGCAGGGCATCGCGGCCGGCCTGGCCAGCGGGCCGATCGGCGCCGCGCTGATCGACCTGCAACCACCGGGCAGCCAGCGGGCGCCGTTGATGATCAGCGTCTTCTCCACTCTGGGCCTGGCCCTGGGCGCGCTGATTACCAGCACGCTTGTCCAGTACGCCCCGGCACCGACCCACCTCATCTGGTGGACCCTGCTGGCCGTCTTCGCCGTCAGCATCCTCACCGTTCTGGCCATGGCCGAACCCGGGTCCAGGCGTCCCGGTGTCCTGGCTTCTCTTCGGCCTCAGGTCGCCGTACCGCGCCAGGCACGGGGAACCTTCGCCCGAGCCGTTCCTTGCATCGTCGCGGGATGGGCACTCGGCGGCCTGTACCTGTCGCTGGGGCCATCGCTTGCCGCTGCGGCGACGGCTTCGCCGAACCTGCTGTGGGGCGGGCTGGTGATCTTCCTACTCTTCGGTACAGGGGCCGCGGCGGCCTTTGCGCTGCGCAGCTGTCAGCCCCGGGTGGCGATGCTGGCTGGTTGCCTGTGCTTGTTCGCGGGCATGGCGGTGACGTTAGGCGCGATCGTCGACGACCACGGTACCGGCCTTCCTTGCCGGCACCGCGGTAGCAGGCGTCGGCTTCGGTCTGGCGTTCCTGGGTGCGTTCCGCATGACTACCGCCCTGGCCGAGCCGGACGACCGCGCCGGCCTGCTGGCCGCCATCTACATCGTGGGCTACCTTGCGTTCAGCGTTCCGGCGCTGATCGCCGGCGTCGCGACGACGATGTTCGGGCTGCACTCCGACTGCCCTGGTGTACTCCGCGTCACTCGCCATTCTAGCCGCGGCCGCTGTCGGCATCTTGTTGTTCCGCTCCGGCGGCAAGGCCAGCAGGCTGGCCTCAGCCTATATGCTCTCATGCTGCCGGGCCGGTGCACTACGCCGCCGTGCCCGCAAGTCGTCAATCAACCGGACGGCCGACCCGGCAACGACCGTCGAACCACCAGTTAAGAGATGGGTCCTCCGGCGTTCGCCTGCAGCTCAGCGATCTGCTTGCTGACCCGCGGCGACAAGTTCCTCGTTGGTGTTCGCGTGACCGCCCAGCCCCCACCCGCCGGGCACGGCCTCGGTCAGGAGCACCCAGGTGCGGCCGGCGAGCGCCGGGTCGTGAGCGGCGTCCGCGATCATGCTGGTGAACTGGCTCACTACCGAGACCTGCTTGTCGCGGTCGAGGGCGCCCGTGTTGGTCAGCACCTGCACGCAAACGTAGTTGGACGCGCCGTCGACGTTCGACAGGTCGCCTGCGGGCAGCTCGTGGACGAAGGCGGCCGTGTTCTGGCGGAACATCGGAATGTCCGGAACCTCTTCGATGGCCATCAGAGTGGCCGCGAGATCGGTAGCGAGCTGGTGCTTGTCGGTGAATGTGCCCGCTGTCGCGTACACGTCGATCATGGGCATTGCGTAGTCTTTCCTGCTTACGTGCCTCAACGGGAGCGATAGCGACACGCGCTCGCGCGATCACAGAGCTCGGGGCAATTCCATTCCGGTCAACCCGGCCGGCCTTCAGCTCGTTGCTCATGGCTGCTCCCTCGGCGGGTGCGCGGACCGGTCGTGTCCCGCCGCTGGTGTAAATGACAACGGACGTAGGTTCCTTCAAGAGCTACCAACTCAGCGAAGGAAGGACTACGCCCGTGTCTGTTCGAGTATCGCCTACCGAGAAGATCCGTGCCGAGATAGACGCCTTGTTCGGCGGGGAGCGTGAGCTGGGCGAGGTGATCGAGGACGTCGCCCGCCTGGGTGCCCGGCTGATCATCCAGACCGCGCTGGAAGCCGAGGTGGAGGCGTTCTTGGGCCGGGCCCGCTACCAGCGGGCGGCCGCCGCCGTGGACGCCCGGCCGGGGTCGCGTAACGGGTACAGCGCGGCGACGGTCAAGACCACCGCCGGGCCGGTGACTGTGGCGCGGCCGAAGCTGCGGGGCACAACGGAGACGTTCGCCTCCAAGCTGTTCGGGACGACGGTCACCAAGTCGAACGCGCTGGAGTCGCTGGTGATCGCTGGGTTCGTCCGCGGCCTGTCGGTCCGGGATGTGGAGAACACCCTGGCTGATGCCCTGGGCGCGGAGGCGGCGCTGAGCAAGTCGGCGGTGTCGCGGGTGTGCCAGGCGATCGGCGGCCAGTTCGAGGCCTGGCGCACGCGGCCGCTGGATGGGGTGGTGCTGGACTACCTGTTCCTGGACGCTTCGATGTTCAAGATGCACCCCGGCGCCCGCGCCGAGCCGGTCCTGGCCGCGTGGGGCATCGACACCGAAGGCAAGCCGGTGTTCGTCGCCCTGGCCCCAGGGGGCAGCGAGTCGACCGACGCGTGGGGCGGGTTCCTTGATGAGCTGGCCGGGCGGGGGCTGCGCCCGCCGCTGCTGGTCATCAGCGACGGCGCCGCCGGGCTGATCAACGCCATCGAAGCGTCGCTGCCCCGCTCGCTGCGGCAAAAATGCCTCATTCACCGATGCAGGAACGTGCTCGCGAAGGTTCCTGCCACCGCTCAGGAGGAGATCCGCGCCGCTTACTGGCAGGTCTTCGACACCACCGCCCTGACCACCGCCGGGGTGAAGCCGGGGCAGCGGCTCGTGACTGCGGTGCAGGCCCGCATCGACTCCTTCGCCCAGAAGTACGCCAAGCTCTACCCGGCCGCGGTCCGCTGCCTGCTGGCCGACTGCGAGCAGCTCACCAGCTACCTGCGGTTCCCCGCCGAGCACCACAAGCGGATCCGGCACTCCAACTTCATCGAGCGGACCTTCGGCGAGACCCGCCGCCGGGTCAAGGTCATCGGCCGCCTCCCCGGCGAAGCCAGCTGCCTCAACCTCATCTGGGCCGTCCTCGATAGGGCCTCCAGAGGCTGGCGCGGCCTGACCACCACCAGCCACAGCACCCGCCAACTCCAAGACCTCCGCCGCCAGCTCCTCGACCCGCCTGCACCCATCCGGCGCCAGAATCCGGCTGCCGCGAGTGCGCCACCGGACAATGTCGGAGCTGCCGCCTAACATCCATCACGAAGGAACCGAGCCGCCGTCATTTACACCGGCTCTGGGACGCCACCCGCGGACCGGGCCTTCCGACGAGCATGGCTGGGAGGTTCTGCCGCTGACTGGGCTTCCCCTCGTAACGTGGACACATCGCCTTAAAGGGAGATGGCGATGGGTGAGACACGCAGGAAGTTCGATCATGATTTCCGTGAGGGCGCGGTCCGGCTGGTCCGGGAGACCGGGAAGCCGATCGCGCAGGTGGCCCGGGACCTGGGCATTAACGAGGGCACCCTGGGGAACTGGGTGAACGCCGATAAGCGGCGCCGCGGTGAGGGTGACGGCGCGCTGGGTGAGGATGAGCGGGCGGAGCTGGCGCGGTTGCGGCGGGAGAACGCCGAGTTGGCGATGGAGCGTGATGTCCTCAAGCGCAGCGTGGCCCTCTGGGTGAAGGACGCGATGGGGCGGTAGCGGTGGCCGCCTTGATCGCCGCCCAGAGGGATCGGCATGGGATTCCGCACACGGTGGCCTGCCGGGCGCTGGATGTGTCCCGGTCGTGGTTTTACAAGTGGAAAGACGCCACTCCGGGGCCGCGGGCGCAGCGCCGGGACCGGCTCAAAGCCGAGGTCGCACGCCTGTTCGGGCTCCACGACGGCAAGTACGGGTCACCGCGGATCACCGCCGACCTGAAGGACGAGGGCTGGCGGGTGAGCGAGAACACCGTCGCGGGGCTGATGGGTGAGCTGGGCCTGGCGGCGCGGCGGAAGAAGAAACGGAGGTCTACGACCCGGCCGGGCAGGGGCCGGTGGCGGGCGCCGGACCTGGTCAAGCGGGACTTCCCCGCAGCGAAGATCAACCGCAAGTGGTACGGCGACGGCACGGAGATCCCGACCGGGGAGGGCAAGCTCTACCTTGCCTCGGTGCTGGACATGGCCTCACGGCGAGTGCTGGGTTTCGCCCTGGGCGAGCACCACGACGCCGCCCTGGCCTACGGTGCGCTGGCCATGGCGGTGGCGGTGCGCGGCGGGCAGGCCCCCGGCGTGGTGTTCCACACCGACCAGGGCAGCGAATACACCGCGGGCACCATCCGGGCGGCCTGCACCCGGCTTTCCATCGTCCAGTCGATGGGCCGGCCCGGCTCCGCGCTGGACAACGCGGTCATCGAGTCCTGGCACTCCACCCTGGAGTTCGAACTCCGCTCGGTGGAGCACTTCGCCACCAAGGCGCAAGCGCGGGCCAGGGTCGCCGCCTGGATCAATGACTACAACACCCGCCGGCGGCATTCCGCGCTGCGGATGATGTCACCGGTGGACTACGAACTGGCCCTGGCGGCCGGGGAGGCAGCCTAAAATGCCCCGCTTCCCCCGCCATCCATCATCCGCCGGTGCTCGGTCCTGTCCAGGTCGTTCCTCCCCAGGGCCTTACGGCCCTGCGGGGGCTCCACCTGGACAGGACCTGCGCTCCGGCAGTTACATGGCAGCTAACGAAGCAGGACACACAAGCAAGATCAGCTCCATCAGAGTGTCCACGCTTTCAGGGGAACCCCGGACCTCACGCGTTCATGTGATTCGCTGGCGGAAGCGCCAGAGCGTGACAGCCGGATTCATGTAGGTCAGCACCGTGCTGGTGGCGGCGCCGAGCATCAGACCCGTGCTGACCGCCAAGGCCAAGGCCCAGCAGCGGGCGGTGGCCGCGGCAAGGAACCACACGAACGTGTGAGGTAGGGGATGGGTCCGGCCGGTCATCCTGCTCGGGAGGCCTCCGATTCGAGGCAGCGGATCTGGAGGAGGTCCCGCTAAGGCTGGTGATCGATCTGTACGCCGCCGCGGGAATCTTCGCCGACCAGCATCAGCCCGCTGATAGCTGACGGCCGGGCGGTCGTCAGACGGTGAAGTACGACCGAAAGAGGAGACAACCAGTGCGCATAGAACCGGCTTCGTCAATCACGACCTACTTCCGCGTGTGCGATGGGGTGCGCCTGCGGTACGCGGATACTAAGGCAGACTCGGACACCGCCGTGCTCATGCTGGCACCGTGGCCCGAAAGCCTTTGGGCCTTCCGTCGCATCTGGGATCGCGTCAGGCCGCTGGGGCGGGTCGTCGCTCTCGACATGCCGGGTTTCGGTCACTCCGACCAGCAGCGCCCGGACCTGATCGCGCCCGATGCGATGGGAGAGTTCCTGGCTCGTTTGATCGACGAGTGGCGCTTGGGGGCTCCGCACATCGTGGGCCCCGACGTTGGCACAGCGGCAGCTCTCTTCCTTGCGGCGAAGGCGCCGGAGCGCGTGACGAGCCTGACGATCGGAGGCGGCGCGGTGCGGTTCCCCGTCGAAGCGGGCGGCGCGCTCAAGAATGTCATCGAAGCACCAAGCCTGGACGTGGTGCGAGAGCTCGATGCCAGGACGAATATCAGCGCCGCGACCGAGCCAGCTGCGCCGAGCGACAGCGAACCAGACGTCCACGAGGACTATGTCAGCGCATACGACCTCGGGCGCTTCGCGGAGTCGGCCCGGTTCGTGCGGCATTATCCCGAGCAGAACAAGGTGTTGGGTGACCTGCTACCGAGAATTACCGCGCCTACCCAGATCGTTGCCGGGCGCAGCGATGACCTCGTGCCGTGGTCAAACAACCAGTACCTCGGCGACCTTCTGCCGAACAGTGAGGTCCACGCGCTGGAGGCAGGCCACTTCGCCTGGGAGGAAACGCCGGAGGAGTACGGCCGCCTGGTCGCTGACTGGATCAGCGGCGGGTACCGGCGCGTAGCTGGCTAAATCGACCCTAAGGGAAGTACAGCCGTCGGGGAGGTCTGGGTTGGCACCTGTGTCGCACAGATCGCCCGAGTGGCTGGGGGGGCGTCGGTGGACACCGACAACGTCGACGACGACAATGTCGCCAACCTGTTGTGATCGATGAACGCCCCAGAGTACTTCCTGCTGATCATGTCGCGAGGCTGGACCGCTGAGCAGTATGCCGCCTCCCATCTGCGGTTACGTTCCGCGGGCGTCGCGGTGGGCCGGGACGAGTCTGAGTGGGTTGGCTCCCGCGGTTGGCTCCCGCTGTGAGCGCACCTGGTTCCCAGTTCGTTCCCAGCCACCGACCACCTGCGGATCGGCTGGCTCGGCGGACCGCGGAACTGAGAAGCCACCTGGGTGCGGCAGGTCGCTCGGTTTCTTGTGTTGTGTCGGTGCGCCCTGCGTGGGGCGAATCAGTGGTCTGGGTCTTGGAAGGTGGGCTCGCGGTCTTCGTTGAACGCGCTGATGCCTTCGACGCGATCGGGATGGACGGCCGAGCGCCAGTGCGCCTCCATCATGATCGCGATGGCTTGCTCGATCGGCTCGCCCTGGCCCATTCGAACCGCCTGCTTGACTGCCTGTACCGCGGTCGGTGAGTTGCTGGCGATCTTCTCCGCGATCCGGTGGGCGGCGTCGAGGAGTTCGTCTGGAGCGTAGAGGTCGTTGACCATGCCGAGCCGGTACGCTTCCTGCGAGCTGATCGGATCACCGGTCATCAGCATTTGCATGGCCTTCCCGGGGGGGAGCAGGCGCGGAAGCAGTGCTGGCGAGCCACCCCCGGCTGCGAGGCCGAGCATCGCTTCAGGCTGGCCGAAGGTGGCGTTGTCGGACGCGATGATGAAGTCGGTGCTCTGGGCGAGTTCGCAGCCGCCCCCGTAGGCAATCCCGTTGACGGCAGTGAAGATCGGCTTCCGCAGCTGGCGCACGGTGTAAAGAGTGCGATCAAAGTCTTGGCGCTGCCGCAGCCAGTCCTCCTTGGTCATGTTTTTGCGCTGCCGGAGGTCGCTGCCGACGGAGAAGGCGCGGTGACCGGCTCCGGTGAGAATGACGGCACGGACCGTAGGGTGAACCGCGATCGTCTCCAGGATCTCGGTCAGGCGCGCCCCCATCGCCGTCGTGATGGCGTTGTCTGCGTGCGGCCGGTTCAGCGTGATGACCGCCACGCGCTCGTCCTGGGTGTACTCGACGAGCACAGGCAGGTCGGGCTCCTGGAGATCTGATGGCGGCGGGCCGAAACCGAGTGCCGTCCAGCGCTCCGTGCGTGCAGGGCTGGTTGCCACGTTCTCTCCCTTCCTATTCAGCCGTTCTGGGTGTCCGGCTCCGCTAGCCAGCGCAGCGCCCGGAGCCCCGGCGCGAAGCAGTATTCGCCACCACGAGTGATCACGAACGGCGGCAGGCTCTGCAGCCGTCTGCGGATCGGCCGCTGAGGGATGGTGAAGGTGCCAGATCCGTCGTTTGCCCCGGCGAGCGGATCTTTCTCGGCTGGCGCGCCGATAAAGATGCCGTCGTTCAGCCACTGGGTCTTGACGAACTCAAACTGGCGCTTGGGGTAAGCGCCGACGAAGACGAAGATAATGCCACGGTCCGCGCCGTCGTCCTCAAGGACCCCTTCGGGGAGCATCGGGCCGTAGCTCGTGCCGCGCCGGAGCACACGGTGGAGGCGGACGTCGACGCTCATCTCGTGATCGAGCGCGTCCCGGGGGTTCGCACGTCGGGCATGCGCGCCAGCGGGACACCTGAAACCGCGCACATCGTCGCCGTAACGAAAGCGGTTGTTGCGGCCGGGGTCCGCGCCGAGATCGGGATCGTCTCGCTCGGGACAGAGCGCGAGCGGGGCGCCGCTCTGCCAGCGGCCGACCATCTTCGCGCCGAGCAGTGCCTCCTCCTCGCGGCTGGCGGCCTTCGCGCGAAGGTACTGCCGGTAGGCCGCCACCCGGGTATGGAGTTTCCGGAACGCCAGGTAGGTGCCGTTGCGGCCGAGGACCTCGGGGCTCGGCATCGGCCCCACGCTTCCGGTCTCGTCTGGGTAGCCGAGGATGAACTCGCCTGCCTTGATCGGCCGCTCGTCCGGGTTGGAGCCGGGGATTCCGCTCCCTTCCACGGCCGGCTGTCCGATTCCGTCCTTAAAGCCCAAGGACGTCCGTCCGGTCGGTAGCTGGTAGCAGTCCTGGCGCCAGATCACCTCGACACCGGCCAGTTCCGCGTGCGCGCGGCGCGCCCGCTCGAGCAGGCTCTCCAGCCGCGCGGCATCAGGCGATAGCACCGACAGCGCTACGTGGACGTCGGGGCTTCCGAGCGGTTTCTCCCAGTGGCTGGGGGCGCTGAGGCCGATATCGCCGAGCTCTGCCGCGCGTGCCGCCATACCCTGCCGGAACTCTGGCGCGAAGCTGTCAAGGGAGTCCTGGGGAACGCCCAGTGCCTTCAGCCCCTGATAGGTGAACGCAACCGAGACCCACGCGTTTCGGGCCGGATCGGACGGGGACCGGGCGGACTCGATCACCGGGATCAGACGGTCGACCAGCCTCCGGCCCGCCTCGCGGTTGTCGATGCGAAGCAGAAGGTATGTGCCGAGGTAGGAGGCCGGCCGCTGGTGAAGCATTCCGAACTGAATGTCATCGAGTTCGAGAGTGGTGCTCGCCGTGGTCGTCACGGTGTCCGCGGACGTTCGGTCGCTACACATGCTCGGGAGCCTTCGGGGGATCGGGATTCGGGGGCGCCAGGTAGGGGAACGCGCGCGACGCGGGCCTCGTTGCCTGGTCGACGCCATCGCGGATGACGGGCCCGTTCCCCGCGTTCACCAGCAGCGTGAAGATCGTGTCCATGACGTCGTCGTTGAGCGCCCGGCCACCGCAGGTCCGGTGAGCCTCCCCGCGCCGGGCGGCGAGTTCGATCTCCAGGAACGAACCCTGCTCCGCGTACGGCTTGGTCACGTCGACGACGAGGAAGTCCGCGAGCATGAGCTCGGTCAGCGGGTGCGCGCCATCTTCGCGAGCTGGCCAGTCGGTCTTGCCGTCCAGACCGTCCCAGAACGCGAGATTCGCGTTCAGCCTGGCACGGTACGCATTTTCGTAGGCGGGGCTGAGGTGGAACGCGTCCTCCATGTTGTAAAGATCGCGGATTTCAAGGTCGCGGTTCACCGGGTCGAACTGCTTCGGCGCCAGCATGAGGTTGGGCACCTCGGGCCGCCCGGCGCGCTCGAGGCGGACGTTGAGGCTGCCACGCGTCAGGGTCTCGGCGACGACGCCGAACAGCTCAGCGCCGCCAAGTACCTGGGCGCAGTCGATCTCGACCACCAGGCTGAGGACGTTCTTGCCGTCGAGGTAGATCGCGCCCGGCTCAGTGAACGCGAGCTTTCCCGTGGCGATCGTCTTCAGCGCCGCCGGCGCATCCATGATGAATGGATCCCACCGCGGCCCGGCGAACACGCGAATGCCGTGGGCTTGATCGTCGCTCTCATCGTTCACTGCTATCGAGATCGTCTCGCCGGCCGGCATCGAGCATGCGCCTTCTTGCCCTGGGCCGCTGGCACGATGTCCGCTCACCGGGGCCGAGAACACGCAGTCCAGCACGATCTCTTTGCCGTCCACGACGAACGGCGCCCCATCCCCCCGGTGTTCGCGGTAAGCGGCCGCAACCGGAAGCGGTAGATGAGCCCGTCGGAGAACACCGCCGACGGCGGCGCGAACGGCAGCGTGTTCAGCACTAGCACCAGCCAGCCCGAATGCTCGGGACTTGGGAATGCGTAAAGGTCAGTGATGTCCGCGATCGGCTGCGCCGCGGCTCGCGGCCCAGAGATGTGATGCGACATCGCCCGCCTCCACCGGGTTCGCTATTATTCCGCGGCGGTCCGGTCAGGCGTCCGCGGCCTGGTCGAGCAGCGGCTGCAGCGCAGGGTGCCCCAACGCCTCCGCGGCCTTAGGATCGTCGAGCACCCGCTGGAACGCCTCGTTCACCCGCAGCGCCTTGCGGATCTCCTTCACCGTGCCGGGGTAGTTCCGGGCGTAGGCCGCGGCAGTGACCTGAGCGCTCAGAATGAAATCCTTCACCGCGGCGAGGTCCGGAAGACCTTCGTAGCCCTCCACGTGCCGGAAGATCGAGTCGAAAAGCTGCAGCGGCTTGGACGCGAAGTCGTCCATGTAGGCATCCCACGAGCCATCGAAGCTCGTCGCGAACAGCAACCGCGTGTCACTGTCAAACAGCACGAACCTAGCCTCGTGAATGACCGCGATCGGCAACTCATAGTCCCCCGGCCGGTAGCCCGGACTGTTCTGCAGTGCCTGCACCGCTTCGCGCAGATCATTCTCGTGACCCGGCCGGACATGGAAGAACAAGCTGAACTCGCTCGTGGAGCCAACGCGCACGCCCGGCCGGTGCGTTCCTGTCGAAGGGGTTGCCAAGGTCTTCCTCCTGTCAATAAGGGACATCGTCCTGACTCGGCGCGCGGTAGCAGCCGGCCGCTGGATGCAGTACCCGCAGCGAACTCAGGCAACTCCGGCCTCCACTGCCTCGCCGAGATGATCGACCGCCCACATCCCGGTGTGATCGAGTTCGACCGCGGCGACGATCGCCGCCCGGCCCAGGGCGTTGGCGTAGGTAGGAAACGAGAATGGGACCAGTGCGAGCTGCTCGACGGGCATTTCCGCAGCCATCGCTGTCGCCGCCAGCTGGGCGAGCTCAACCGCGCGTTCTCCCACGACATGGCAGCCCAGAATCGCATGGAGCTCGCGGTCGACGATCAGCTTGCAGAACCCGGTCGGGCGGCCATCGATGATCGGTCGCGGGAGCGAGTCGAAGCGAACCGTCGCCACGACCACATCACGGGTCTCCCGGGCGGCCGCTTCGGTCAGCCCGGCCGACGCGTACTCGGGGTCGGTGAAACTGCCGATCGGGCTCACCTGGGAAGGAAGGACCGTTGTTGGCCCGAGGACGGCGTTGGTCGCGGCCACCAGCCCCTGCCGGACCGCCTCGTGGACAACCATCGCCCGGCCGGTGACATCACCGGCGGCGAACACATGAGGCACGGTCGTGCGCAAGTACGTGTCCACCTGGATGTACCCGCGCGGGTCCGTCTGCACGCCGGCCCGGTCGAGGTTCAGTCCGGCTGTGGCAGCAACCCATCCGGCCGCGACCACCGCGAGCGTGGCGTCGATGCTCTGCTGCCCGCCGCCTGCCGAATGGATGAGCCGCACGCCGGCCCCTGCGGGCTCGAAGCGGTCAATCGTTCCAGCGTCCTCGACGATCTGGACACCCGAACCGGCCAAGGCGGCACGCACTGCCGCGGAGACCTCCTCGTCCTCGCTCATCAGGATGCGGGGAGCGATCTCGACGAGATAAACGTGTGAGCCGAACGCATTAAAGATCGAAGCTACCTGCACGCCGGTCGCACCGGCGCCGATCACAAGCAGCGACGGCGGCACTGAGGAAAGCTGCCACGCGTCGCTGTGCGTCGCGGTCAAGCCGAAACCGGGAACCGCCAGCGGCCGCGAGACCCCCCCGGTGCAGATGACGACCTTGTCGGCCTGCAGCCGCGGCGCGTTGTCGCTTTCTACTATGTGGGCGTCCCCGAACCGGGCAGGGCCCGCCTGCTCATAAATCCTCACCCCGGCCTGCTCCAGATCATCGCGCAGCAGCGTGTGCTGGCGGGCGTCCTCGGTCACGTCGCGGACACGCGCTAGCAGCCGGGCGTAGTCGAGTGACGGTTCACCGCCCACGATCCCATACAGAGGGAGTTGCCTGGCCTCGCGGATCAGCCGCGCTGCCTGGGCGAGCGTGCGCACCGGCACGGGCCCGTCGTTCGCGGCCATTCCCCCGAACTGATCGCGGGTGATCAGCGCCGTCTTGGCTCCGAGGCGGGCCGCGCGCAGCGCCGCGACGACGCCGGCGGGTCCTGCGCCGACGACCACGACATCGAACGGCTCGGGCCGCGATGAGGCCATGACCTCGATCATCCGGACCGCCGCCGCAGCCGTCATCACCCGCAACGGATGACGGCGGCGGCGGTAGGCGGGTGCGACGATGTGGAGGTGCGTGCGATGACCGTTGTGCCGGGCCAGAAGGGGACCGCTGGCGTCGGGGAGGTTCCGGACCCGGCTATGCAAGACGGCGCGCTGCTGGTGCGCGGGAGGGCGGTCGGTGTCTGCGGGACCGACCGCGAGATCGCCGAGGGTACCTACGGCACGCCGCCATCCGGTGAAAGGACCCTGGTCGTCGGCCACGAGAGCCTCGGCGAGGTAGTCGAGGCGCCGGCAGGATCAGGCTTCGCCCCCGGCGACCTGGTCGCTGGGATCGTACGCCGCCCTGACCCGGTGCCGTGCCCCGCATGCGCCGTCGGACAGTGGGACATGTGCCGAAACGACAGCTTCGGCGAGCGCGGGATTGTCCGCCTTCACGGATACGGAAGTGAACGCTGGCGGGTGGAGCCCGACTTCGCCGTGCCCATCCCCTCCGGCCTTGGCGATCTCGGTGTTCTGCTAGAGCCGGCATCGGTGCTGGCCAAGGCATGGGACCAGGTAGACCAGATCTCGCAGCGCGCATTCTTCCTGCCAGGCCGGGCGCTAGTCACCGGCGCCGGACCGATCGGGCTGATGGCATGCCTGCTCGGAGTACAGCGCGGCTACGAGATGCACGCCGTTGACCTCGCACGAGCCGGCCGCAAACGTGATCTCGTCGAGGACCTCGGCGCCCGATATCACGCCGGTGATGCCGCCGACATAGATATCGACGTCGATGTCGTCATCGAGTGCACCGGACTCGGTGCGGTCGGCCGCTCCGCCGGCCGCAGGCTGGCCAGCGGCGGAATCATGTGCCTGACCGGGATCATGAACCTGAGCCCAACCCTGGACGTGGACGCCACCACCCTCAACCGCAACATGGTGCTGCGCAACCAGGTACTGTTCGGCACCGTGAACGCCGGCCGCCGCCACTGGGAACAAGCGGCCCAAGCGCTCGCGGCGGCTGATCCCGGCTGGCTGGGTGGGCTGATCACACGCAGTGTGCCGCTCGCTTCCTGGACCGAAGCGCTCGACCGGCACCCGGAAGACATCAAGGTTGTCGTGGACCTCACCGCGTAACTGCGTGGCCCGGTCTGAGTGAATCGAGCGGAGAGCCTTTCACCTGCGGCGACGGTCTGGCTGGGTCGGGATCGGCGGAGGTGAACTGAGGGTGTTGGCTCCCGCAGCTGGCCCGTGTGGGTTGCGCGGATGCGGGCCTGTGTCTCGCGGTGAGTTTCAGCCGACGCAGAACTCATTGCCTTCTGGGTCGTGCATGAGCGCGAAGTAGGTCGGGTCCTTCGGGTCGTCATGCCGGGTTCGGTGCTGCACGCTGGCGCCCAGCCCGGTCAGTTCGGCGACTTTCGCCTCGACGATCTCGATCCGCCGCTCCATGGGCAGCGCGTTATCGCGGCCGGTGGGGTAGAGGTCGAGATGGAGCCGGTTCTTCCCGGCCTTCGTCTCGGGCACCTGCTGAAACCAGATCGGCGGGCGCAGGCCGTCCGGGTCGAAGAGCCGGTCGTCGAAGGCTGCGTCCTCGCCCAGCCGGGCGTGGTAGAGCGCGTGCCAGGCCGTCGCTGGCTCCGTCGGTGGTACTGGCTGATAGCCCAGCGCTTGCGCCCAGAATCGCGCTAGCACAGCGGGGTCATTCGCGTCGATGGTCAACTGCCAGAACATCATGTCCTGACGCTAGACCGGGCCGCTGACATCGGGCGGCTAGCAGGTCCTGCGTTTGCCCAGGCGGCGCTTTCCTGGGGTTAGTGATCCTTGAGACTGAACCGGTGACCGAGCGACGGCGGGTGCGTGAGATCGATGATGACGAGGGGCGGCGGCTGGTGCGGATTGTGCGCCGGGGCAGTGGGTCGGTGGTGACCTGGCGGCGGGCGCAGATGGTGCTGCTGTCGGCGCAGGGCATGGGCGTGGCCGCGATCGCCAAGATCGCGTTCACCAGCGAGGACCGGGTCTGCGATGTGATCCGCAACTTCAACGCCGACGGGTTCGATTCCCTCTACCCAAAAGTACAAAGGTGGCCGGGCGCCGAAGTTCACCCTCGGCCAGCGGCGGGAGATCAAGAAGATCGGCTCGTGCAGGGAGCCGCGGACCAGCCATCGGCTCATGAAGATGCCCGCTGACCTGGGCTGTTGCTGTAGTCAGCGGGCGTGCGTTCTGGTCGGGACGGCCGGATTTGAACCGGCGACCCCTTGACCCCCAGGCACGAATCCAGTGTCTGACCCGGTCTGAGGGAGTCGAGCAGAGAGCATCTCATCTGCAGAAACTGTCTGGAGGGATCGCGGTGGGCCGAGTGGGATCGGACGGCGTTGGCTCCCAGGACTGGCTCCCAAAGTCACCAACACTGCCGCAGATTGGCAGTCGATGGTGCTCTCAGGAGTGGCTACGGCAACAACGTGAGCGTGTCTACGTGCGCGGGCCGCACCACGGTGAAGTGGCGGTGGTCCAGTGTGGCTATCTCGGTCAGCGTGAGGCGCTCAGCGAGGGCGATGACGGACGCGTCTGTGGTTCAAAGCGGAAGGTCGCCGTATGTGACAACCAACTCGGCCATCCGTGCGAAGTCGCTGGTCGTCAGCTCGATGGCGGAGAAATCGCCGTCGGCCAGTGACTGGAGGAACAGGGCCAACCTGGGGCCCGGCTTCACGAGCCAGGAGGTACCCGACCTCGGCGACCACGGTGGCCGGGACCAGGAGTTCCCTGTTGGCGGTGTGCATGTCGGTGAACAGGCGAACGCACGCCAGGTGGTCGGCATCATTGGTCAGCGCGGCGGCGACCAGAGGGCCGGTGTCGCAGATGATCACGCCGGGCGGCCGAACCCGTCGTCGAGCAGCTCCTCGGACCGGGCCGCCACGTCAGGGGTACTGCCCTGACCAGCGCCGAACCAAGCTGGGGGCCAGGACTTGTCCTTGACCGCGCGAGGGTGACGGCGCACGTCATCGAGCACCGCTGGCACCTCTGTTTCGGGCAGCTCCTCCACCAGCCGGAGCAGCTCCTCACGCTGCGCGCTCATGACTCCCTCTGACCTGGACCTTCTGGTCTGGACGGCCGGATTGAACGGTGAACCCTCCGACCCAGGATACTGGACTAGCCGTTTGGGCTGCTGAGCGTAGGTTTCGGTGAGCCGCGTGCTGGATGTGCTGACGTGCGGGTTGTCCATCCAAGTACAAGCGTGTGGCCCGATGCCTGAGCTACCGCCGGGACACCGGGTCTGGCCCGCCTTTCCAGGCTCAGCGTTCAGGCAGGAAGCGAGGGTCTGGCCCGCCTTTCCAGCTCAGCGTTCAGGCAGGAAGCGAGGGTCTGGCCCGCTCTGAGGGAGCCGAATGGGGAGCCGCTCACATGCGGCAACGTTCCGCAGGCATCGCGGTAGGTCGAGACGAATCTGATGGCATTGGCTCCCGCCGTTGGCTCCCATGAATCCCTTGGCGGATCAGGCTCCCGGGAAGAACGTCCCGCCACATGCGAAGAAGGTTTCAGCCCAGAAGATGCCGGTTGGGTCAGCTTCGATCTCCTGGAGCACCTGATCGACGGACCGGGCGAGAGATCGTCGTACCTGTGCCAGCGGCCGTTGCGGTCGGCCCAGTACAGGCTCCAGTGGTCGGTGCTGGCGTTGTAGCGAAGCTGGGCGGCGCGGGCGGTCAAGCGCGACGGTCAGGCCAGCAATTGCTGGACTGCGGCCTTCAGGCTGGCCAGCGCCTCGCGGTAGAACCGGGGGCCGTAGGAGACCCGCGCCACGCCCAGCTCCCGGAGCCTGGCCAGATCCGGCCCTCCGGGCCTGGTGTTGCCGTTGACCGGTCCGGGTACCTCGGCGACCAGGGCGGCGATGTCCCGCTCGTCGCTGACGCCGATCGGGTAGATGCAGTCGGCCCCGGCCTCCAGGTAGAGGCGGCCCCGGCGGACCGCTTCGGCGACCCGCTCCTGCTCGGGCACCCCGGACCGGGGCAAGAAGGTGTCCGCGCGCGCGTTGATGACGATCGGCACCCCGGCGTCGTCCGCGGCGGCCCGGATGGCTGCCAGCCGCCCGGCGTGCGCGCCGGCATCGGCCAGCCCGCCCGCGCGGTGGTCAGTGTCTTCCAGGTTGCAGCCGGCCGCGCCGATCTCCAGCAGCCGGTCCACCAGTTCCCGTGGCGCCATGCCGTATCCCGCCTCGGCGTCCACGGTGACCGGAACCGGCACCACCCGGGCAACCCGCCCGGCCGCGGCGAACATCTCCTGCCACGGCGCGCCCTCGCCGTCGGGGTAACCGAGCATCGCCGAGATCGCGGCGCTGGCGGTGGCGACCGCGGGGAACCCGGCCTCGGCCACGATCTTGGCGCTGGCCGCGTCCCACACATTCGGCAGGACAAGCATCTCGCCGGCGTGGTGCAGCCCGCGGAGCCTGTCGGCATGGGCTCTCAGGTCAGCGGTCATAGGTCCCTCCTGGCCCGCGAAGCTCCCCCTCACCAGTAAGGACCCTACAGATCCGGCAGCAATGACGGTCTACCAGGTCCCTGATCATGCGAGCCAGACCCTCACCGCAACGCCTGATTTCCAATAGTCGGCCTAGCTTCGCATGCGATCACATTCCGTGATCGGGTTGATGTCTGCCCATTACCAGTCCTGACGGCATCTGTCCTGATCGAATGACAGCCCGATGCGCCTTCACCTGCTGCCTCCTTCGCCTGGCAAAGGAAGAGTCAGCAGGAATTCGACGTCCTTCCGTGCCCGGATCGCCGTGTCTCTAGTCCCTCACGCTAGGCCAGGGAGGGCCGGGGCAGCGGCGGGAGTCCGGCGGGCGGTGCCGGTCAGCGAGGCGCGGGATGCTCGTCGAAGAAGCGGATGAACTCGGCGCTGGCATTCGGCCCGTGGGGATCGGTGTAGGACCCGTGCGGGACACCACCGGACCAGCCATGTCCGCCCTGGTGGATAGTCCAGCGCTCGGCAAGGGTCGCTCCGGCGCGGTCGCGGTAGCAGGTGCGGGTGTAGGCGTGCCCGCTGGGCACCTGCCCGCCGCTGGTCACCGCGGTGGGCGCGGCATCGCGACTGCCTGCTGCCAGGGCGTGTCCGATGAGGGCCTCCGCGTTGACGGGGGCCACGGTCGCATCCCGGTCACCATGGAAGACGATCAACGGCAGGGGCCGCGCCGGGGGCCGGGCCGGGTGCGATGGGCCCTGCCTCATCGCCGCGAACGCGGAGGCCACACCATCGGCAGCGCCGCAGGCCAGCCCGGAGTGCACGCCAGCAGCGGCGTAAAGATCAGGGTATCCCGCGGCCATCACCGCGGCCATGGCGCCGCCGGCGGAGAAGCCAGCCACACACACCCGGCCGGCATCTGCCCCGTAGCGGTCCATGACCTGGCCGGTGATCCCGGCGATCAGCGACGGCTCGCCGGCGTCGCGGCGCTGATGACCGGGGTCGAACCAGTTCCAGTACCTGCCAGGATTTGCCGAGCGGGACTGTTCAGGATAGGCGACGAGGAATGTCTCACGCTCGGCGAGGTCGTTCATGCCGGTAGCGGCGGCGAAGGTCGCGGCGTCTTGAGTGCCGCCGTGCAGCATCACGACCAAAGGCAGGGAGCCGCCGATGTGGCCGGTGGGGACATAGAGCCAGTAGGCGCGGGTACCGGCGGCGTTGGTATAGGAGAAGGCGTCAAACCGGCCCGCCGGTCGCTTTGCGGCCGGGGCAGCGGGCTGGTGCGCGCTGTGAAGACCGGATGCGTGTCGGCGGGGGAAAGTGCGGAGGCGGCGGATCCAGCCAGAAGGGACCCGCCTCAGCGGTATCCCCCCGCGGGCGGACAGCGGTGGCGGGGGAGCGGGGGAGCTGCCTGGCGCGGCACCGGTCTCCTCTTCGGCGTATGGCGCATCCGGCGCCCGTCGTGTCACCGCCGGCCCGGCCAGCGTTTGCTGAATGAGCGCGGTTGCCTCAACGAGGCGGCCTTGGCGGGTCAGGTGGGTGGCCTCAGCCATCGCTGCCGTCTGGCGTGCATCCATGGCGGTATCCCTTCTCGCGGTGTCTTCGCTGGTCTTCCTCGCAGAACGGCCCGTGCGCTGGGGCCCGGCGGTCCGGGCAGCCGTGGTGACCGCGGTCGGCTCAGGCGGTGCGGGCCGCGAGGGCGGCCTTCACCGCCGTGGGGGCCCGAAAGGCGCCGAGCACCTCCACCGAGGCAATCGTGGCCAGGGCCAGTTGAGGAGAGACATCGGCGGCGATGCTCGCCAGTCCCAGCACCCGGATGTGGATCATCTGCCCGGTGTCGCGGACGTACTCCAGGTCGTGGCGGGTGTAGTGGCAGGTGCCAAGAGTGAGGGTGCGCCGGGCCGCTGTCTGGTCGAGCGCCTCGCCCAGGGCGGCGAGCTGGGTGCGGATGGCCGTGCGGATGAAATCGGTGCGGTTGGTGTAGAAACCTTCCTGGACCAGCAGATCGATCTGCCCGAGGTCCACCAATCCCAGGTTGATAGTGATCTTCTCGGTCTTCTCGCCCTCACTCGGGGCCATCCACTAACCATCCCCTTACCATCTATTGGGATGGTAAGCCGAACATCGGCAGCACTGCAACCGGTCTCAGCAACTGTTTTCCGCGCCATTCCGAGAAGCTCGGCGCTCACCAGCTGCAGAACGATCCCGGCCGCGGGCGGCAGACGTTCCAGGTGTACGTGGAGCAGGTCTGGCTGCCGGGCCAGCAGATCGAAGTGACGACACGGCAGAGCCGCGCGATCATCACCCTGGAGCAGTTCGGCCGCCTCTACGACGCCCGCCAGACGAAACGATGCGGCTCCTCGCGGAGACGAGATCGAGACCGGCCTACGCTGGGGCGAGCTAACCGAATTGCGGGTGCGGGACGACGACTTCTCGACCCGGATGCTCACGGGTCAGCCGGGCCGTGGTCGAGGCGGGCGCGAAGTTCCACCCAGCTGGCCATTTCCTCGTCAAGGACTACCCGAAAGACGGCGAGTACCGGCGGCTCAGGCTGACCGGCCAGGTCGTCGCCAAGCTCCAGGCCTATGTGCGTGAGCGAGAATTGGCCGACGGCGACCTGGTGTTCGTCATGCGCGGGCACGGCCCGGCACTGAAGATGCTGGCCAACCCGGACCGACTCGGCCGCACCGAAGCCAGCGCCGCTGGGCGCACGTACCGGCACGGGGCGCTCAGCGCCTACACGGCGGATGCTGCCGGTGCCAGGAACAAGGCGCTGGCCATGTTCTCCAGCTACACCAGTCCCGGTCGATGGGCTCGGGGAGCCGAGGATCTGGAACGAGCGTTTGGGCGCGTCACTGACTGGCATCAGTCTTCAACGTCGAGCGCTGCGAAGACGCGGAGCGGGTCGAGGTAGTCCCGCCAGTGGGTGATCTTGCGGTCTTTAATGGTGACGACTGAGACGTAATGGTTGCTGTATGGCCGTCCGGTCGCGACGGCCCTGCCTTCGGACGCGTACTCGAGCGTGACGGTGGAGTCGTCGTCCCGGTGGGTCCTGAGGTCGAAGCAGCGATCGAGGAAGAATGCCTTGTGGTAGCCGCGGTAGAGGTCGATCAGGTTGTCGCGTCCTGCGATCCGGCGAGGGTAGGCGGGGACGGTGATGATGAACTCGAAGACGACATCCTCGGCGAGGAGGTCAAAGAAGTGGCCGGCGGTCTCGGACACTTCCGGCGGAAGTCCGAGGGCATGACCCGCGAGTACGTCTCTCGTGCTGGCCGACAAGATCGATCGGACATTCTGCTCCAGCGCGGTGGTACCTGCGGCGGCAGGCATCCGGACCGGATCCTCGTTGACTGGCGTCAAGTGGCTGCGTCAAGTGGCTGTGGCTGCGAACGATGCTTTCCGGTGCTTTCCGGGGGCTCCCGTCTGGCTCCCCGAAGATCGTAAAAGGGGCCCGGGCAGGAACCCGGAACCCCTTCTGACCTGGACCTTCTGGTCGGGACGGCCGGATTTGAACCGGCGACCCCTTGACCCCCAGTCAAGTGCGCTACCAAACTGCGCCACGTCCCGTCCGCCCTCGCGGACCCTACGAAGATAGCGTACGGCGGGAGTCCACGCGCACGTGCGGATCGGTGTCCGCCGCGGGTTAGCACGGGTTACCCCGCGGCTGCGGGCACGAGCGGCGCCCCGGACAAGTACGCATTGTGGCTCTCATGTGTACATAGTGTGTACAGTGATTAACGGAACGTAGTCCACCGGGTAGCGTGCCGTCGTTGACGGGGAGCCGCCACGCCCGCAGTCCCGTGACGGAACGAATTTCCTGCTTCATCGGGCACTTCCGGAAAAGCTTCGTTCGTTATTGGCTAGAGGGGAGTGGGTGACCGGGTAGCCGCTTCGGGCAGGCGGGGCCCCGGCCTACCGATGGAGCGGAACTCATGACAACAGGCGTGCCCGCGGGTGACGGGGGCTACGCGGACGCCCCGACCGCACCGGCCGCGCCGATCGGCTGGGGGGCCGGTCGGCCCGCGCCTACCCAGCCGCTGCCCGGCATCCCGCACACGCCGACCTCCCCGGGCATGCCCCGCGCCGGATGGCCCCCGGGCCCTCGCGCCGGGCGGTCCCCGGCAGCGCGGCAGCCCCGCCTGCCGCGGTGGCTGCGCCGCGTCCTGATCACCGTCCTGGCCCTCGCGCTCGCCGGGGTCGTGGCCTTCGCCACGCTGCTCCTGGTCACACCGTCGGTGAGCACCGCGCCGTCGCTGGCACAAGCCTTCGATCAGGCGCACGGCGCGGCCTACCCCGGGCCGCCGGTGCCGTCCCGGTTCGCCGCGTCGCTGACCTCCACCGAGGATCACCGGTTCTACTCCGAACCAGGTTTCGACCCCATCGCGATCGGCCGGGTGATCGCCGGCCGCGTCACCGGGCAGCCCGACCAGGGCGGTGCCACGCTCTACCAGCAGCTCGCGAAGATGCTCTACACGCCCGGCCAGGCCGGGATGAACGTCGAAGTGGAACAGATCATTCTGGGCATCAAGCTGGACCTCAGCTACTCCAAGGCGCAGATCCTCCGGCTGTACGCCGACGTCGCCTACTTCGGCCACGGGTACTACGGCCTGGGCGCGGCAAGCTGCGGCTACTTCGGCGTGACACCGGCCGGGCTGAGCTGGCCCCAGGCGGCGCTGCTGGCCGGCCTGGTGCAGGCGCCCACCGCCGACAACCCGATCGCGCACTACAGCGTGGCCCGCGCGCGGGAGGCACACGTGCTCGGCCGGCTGGCCGCCACGGGGAAGCTCACCCAGGCGCAGGCGGCCCGGGCCTACCGCGCGCCGCTGCACCTCGTCGGCGGCCCGGCCAGAGGCTGCACCGCCCGCTGACGCAGCAGCATGCGTTACGCGGCCCGCGCCACCCCGGGGCACCCGCGAACCGGGACCCGGGGATGACTACAAGCGCCGGCTAGCTCCGGGAGAACGAACCGCGCTGGGCAGCCCGGCCCGCCGCGGTGTGCCCGTTCGGGTGCGGCGCGCCGGGGCTGGCCTCGGCCGGGGACAGCCCGTCGGCGCCGGGCTCGGCCGATGCCCCTGGCCGGCGGCCGACGGCTGGCCGGACGGGCCGGCGGTCCGGCACCGCGCCGGTACCCGGTCGTCGGTCGGGGTCGGCCGCCACACGAACTTGCGGTACGACCAGAACCGGAACATCGTGGCGATCGCGATGCCGATGTTCAGCGCCAGGAACTCGGCCAGCTTGTGGTGCTCCAGGTGCAGCACGTAGGAGTTGAAGGCCACCACGGCGTCCTGGATCAGCAGCCCGATGCCGTTCAGCACGAAGAAGACGAGCCCCTCGCGGGGCACGCTGGTCCGCTCGCGGTGCGCGAACGACCAGTACCTGTTGCCGATGTAGGTCACAATCGTCGCGATGATCGTGGCGAGCGTCGTCGCGGTGACCGGGCCCACGCCGTGGGAGTGCATCAGGGCGTAGCCGACGTTGGTGATGATCAGGCCGATGACGCCGATGACGCCGAACTTGGCGAACTCATGGATGATCTGCCTGAACCGCGTCGTACAACGCACGTACCACAGTCACCGGGCGATCAACTCTCTCTACGTATTCGGTCCAGGTCCTCACCATGGTCTGCAGCGGTCACGGTGACTCCTGTGACAGTACCGCCCCCGGCCGCACTGACACGTACGAGGCGGCCAACTCGGCACCGCGTGTCCTGCGGATGCCGGGAAATCCCGGTGAGAGGATACCGGCTGGCCCGGTAACCTCGCGTGAGTGCCTGCTGCTCCCGACCCATGATACGTGCTCGGGGCCTGGTCAAGCGGTTCGGCGGCTTCACCGCGGTGGACGGGATCGACTTCGAGCTGCAGCGCGGCGAGGCGTTCGGCTTCCTCGGGCCGAACGGCGCGGGCAAGTCCTCCACGATGCGGATGATCGGCTGCGTGTCCCCGCCCAGCGGGGGCGAGCTGTCGATCCTGGGCCTGGACCCGGTGACGGACGGCCCGGTGATCCGCGCCCGGCTCGGCGTGGTGCCCCAGGAGGACACCCTCGACCTCGAACTGACCGTGCGCGAGAACCTGCTCGTCTACGGGCGCTACTTCGGCATGTCCCGCGAGCGTGATCCGCGAGCGCACCGCGCACCTGCTCGACTTCGTCCAGCTCAGCGACCGGGCGGAGGACCAGGTCGAGCCGCTGTCCGGCGGCATGAAGCGGCGCCTCACCATCGCCAGGTCGCTGATCAACGAGCCGGAGATCCTGCTTCTCGACGAGCCCACCACGGGGCTGGACCCGCAGGCCAGGCACGCGGTCTGGGACCGGCTGTTCCGGCTCAAGCAGCAGGGCGTCACGCTGATCCTCACCACGCACTACATGGACGAGGCCGAGCAGTTGTGCGACCGGCTGGTGGTGATGGACCGGGGGAAGATCGCCGCCGAGGGGTCGCCGCGGGAGCTGATCGAGCGGTACTCCACCCCCGAGGTGCTGGAACTGCGGTTCGACCCGGACCGGCACCAGGTCGCCGCGGAGAAGCTGGCCAGCGTGCCCGCCGAGCGCCGCGAGGTGCTCGCCGACCGGATCCTGCTGTACGTGACCGACGGCGACGCCACCCTGGCGGCGCGTGCGGGCGCTCGGTCTTGAGCCGCTGACCTCGCTGGTCCGCCGCAGCACGCTGGAGGACGTGTTCCTGCGGCTGACCGGCCGCCGGCTGGAGGACTGATGGCCGCCGGCACCACGGAACTCACCCGCCCCGCCTTGCCCGGAGCCGTGTTCGCCGTCCGCGAGCTGCGGTTCTGGCTGACCGACTACCGGCGGACCTGGCGCGGCTCCATCTACTCCAGCCTGCTGAACCCGCTGCTGTTCCTCGGCGCGATGGGCCTGGGCCTGGGCAGCCTGGTCAACGCGCACGGGGACACCGCGATCGGCGGGGTCAGCTACCTGACCTTCCTCGCCCCCGGGCTGCTGGCCGCGACCGCGATGACCACGGCCGTGGGGGAGTCCACCTACCCGGTGCTCGCCTCGGTCAAGTGGGTCAAGACCTACCAGGCGGCCACCGCCTCGCCGCTGCGCCCGGCCGACATCTTCCACGGCCACATGCTGTTCGTGGCGCTACGGCTGACCATGAACTGTGCGATCTTCCTCGCCGTGGCGGCCGCGCTCGGCGCGGTGCACTCCTCCTGGGCCCTGGCGGCCCTGCCGGTCGCCGTGCTCACCGGGGTGACGTTCAACGCGGTCATCGAGGCGTGGGCGATCACCCGCAACAGGGACACGTCGTTCGCGGTGATCTTCCGGTTCGGCATGATCCCGCTGTTCCTGTTCTCCGGCGACGTTCTTCCCCATCACCCAGCTCCCCGCCTGGCTCCGGCCGGTCGCCTACGTCACGCCGCTGTGGCACGGGGTGGCGCTGTGCCGGTCGCTCAGCCTGGGCACCGCGACCCTGGGCGGCGCGCTGATCCACGTGGGGTACCTGGCCGGCCTGGCCGCCATCGGGGTGGCCGCAGGCAACCGCAGCTACCGGCGGCGGCTGTATGTCTGACCTCGGTGTCCGGCAGGAGCCGCTGCGCATCGTGCCCACCGCCGTGGTCGGCCCGCCCGTGGCGGTCGCTCGGCGGCAAGGCCAGCCTGCACCTGGTGGAGCGGCACGCCCGCGTCTACCGGCACCTGTGGCTGATGCTGCTGTCCGGCGTCGCGGAGCCGCTGTTCTACCTGCTGTCGATCGGGGTCGGGCTCGGGCACCTGGTCGGCAGCGTGGGCGGGGTCAGCTACACCGCCTACGTCGCCCCGGCGCTGCTCGCGACCTCGTCCATGAACGGGGCGATCTACGACTCCACGTTCAACGTGTTCTTCCAGATCAAATACGCCAAGACCTACGACGCCGCGCTGGCCACGCCGATGCGGGCCCAGGACCTGGCCCTGGGCCAGGTGCTGTGGGCGCTGATCCGCGGCGCCATGTACGCGTTCGCGTTCACCGGCGTCATGCTGGTGATGGGCCTGTTCCACTCGTACTGGGCGGTCGCGGTGCTGCCCGCCGCGGTGCTCACCGGGTTCGCGTTCGCGGCCGCCGGGATGGCCGCCACCACGTTCATGCGGAGCTGGCAGGACTTCGAGTACGTGACCCTGGTCAGCGTGCCGATGTTCCTGTTCTCCACCACGTTCTACCCGCTGAGCGTGTACCCGCGGCCGGTGGCGGTCCTGGTCGAGTGCACGCCGCTCTACCAGGCGGTCACGCTGATGCGCGGGCTCGCGCTCGGCATGGTCGGCCCCGGCCTGCTGTGGCGCGTGGCCTACCTCGCGGTGATGGGCCTGGCGGGCCTGTACCTGGCCGGCCGCCGGGTCGGCCGCCTGCTGCTCACCTGAGCATTCCGCCGGGCGCGGCTAGGCTGGCAGCACCGGGCGCGCGCCGCACTCCCATGGCGCGGCCGGAAAGGGAGAACCATGGCGGTGACGCAGACCCTCACGGAGATCTCGTCCGCGGCCGAACTCGCCGAACTGCTCGGCACCCCGGCAGGCCGCGCGATCACCAAGGAGCGCACCCGGCTGCACGCGCGGGACGTCGAGTGGCTCGCCGCCGCACCGTTCTGCCTGGTCGCGACCTGCGCGGCGGACGGCACCTGCGACGTGTCGCCGAAGGGCGACCCGCCGGGCTTCGTCCGGGTGCTCGACGAGCAGACCATTGCCATCCCCGAGCGCCCCGGCAACCGGCGCGCCGACGGGTTCCGCAACATCCTGGAGAACCCGCACGTCGGCCTGGTGTTCCTGATCCCCGGGCGGAAGGAGACGCTGCGCATCAACGGCCGCGCCCGGCTGATCCGCGACGCCCCGTGGTTCGACGACATGATCGTCAAGGGGCACCGGCCGCAGCTCGCGGTGCTCGTCGAGATCGAGCAGATCTTCTTCCACTGCATGAAGGCGCTCATGCGCGCCCGGCTGTGGGAGCCGGGGTCCTGGAACCCGGACGCCGTGCCGCCGCACGCCCAGATCGTCAAGAGCGTCCAGCCCTGCGGGGAGACCCTGGAGGAGCTGGAACGCCATTACGGCCCGCACTATGAATCGCTGCTTTACGGATAGCCGTTGATACCGGGAGACGAACGGTCACCGCCGGCCGTGGCGGGCGCCGAAGCGCCGGCGGCAGCGGGCCTGCGGGATGCCGCCGGCAGCCCGGCGCCCGTGGCTGGCCCGCGCCTGGACCCGGTCACCTGGGTGATCGCGCTGGCCACGTTCATCGCCTACGACACGATCTCGGTGTTCAAGTACCTGCGCCTCGATCCCGGTTCCTGGGACCTGGGCATCTTCACCGAGTACGTCAAGCAGCTCGCCCACCTGCGTGCCCCCGTCGTGTCGATCAGGGGCGCCGGGTTCAACCTGCTCGGGGATCACTTCCAGCCCATCGTGGGCCTGCTCGCCCCGTTCTTCCGGGTGTTCCCGACCCCCGAGACGCTGCTCGTCGCCCAGGCCCTGCTCACCGCGGCCTCGGTGATCCCGGTCTGCCGCGCCGCGCAGGAACTGCTGGGCACCTGGGCCAGCCGCGGGATCGGCCTTGCCTACGGCTTCTCCTGGGGCCTGCAGCAGATGGTCAACTTCGACTTCCACGAGATCGCGTTCGCCGTCCCGCTGCTGGCGTTCTCGCTGTCCGCGCTGGTGCGCCGGCGGCTGCGGCCCGCCGTGCTCTGGGCCCTGCCGCTGGTCTTCGTCAAGGAGGACCAGGGGTTCACCGTCGCCGCGATCGGCCTGGTCATGGCCGGGATCGGGCTGGCCATGGTGCGGGCCGACCGCCGCGGGCAGCCGCGCCGCGCGGTTGCGGCCAGCCAGGACGCCATCAACCAGGCAGAGCCAGGAGCCTGGATCCGGGCCGGTGCGCTGCTGGCCGTATGGGGCCTGGCCTGGTCGGTGCTGGCGATCGCGGTGATCATCCCGCACTTCAACCCGGGGCATCACTACCCGTACTGGAACGACGGGGGCGTGGTCGGCCCCGGCGGCCACCCCTCGGTCAGCGCGCTGCTGCACCAGCTCACCCAGTCCGGCCACGAGAAGCTGTGGACCACCTACCTGATCCTGCTGCCCGTGGCGTTCCTCGCGCTGCGGTCCCCGCTCGCGCTGATCGCGGTGCCCAGCCTGCTGCTGCGGTTCGTCTCCACCAACAGCTACTTCTGGGGCACCGGCTGGCACTACGACGCGACCGTCATGCCGATCCTGTTCCTGGCCGCGGTGGACGCGCATGGCCGCCTTCCGCGCCGGATCCCGCCGCCGCGCCGCCGCCGGCCGCCGCCGGGCGCCGCCCTGGCTGCCCGCCCCCGGGGAGGCCGTGGCCAGGTACGGCGCCGCGGTGCTGGTCGTCATCGCGGGCTGGCTGGCGTTCCGGTTCCCGCTGGACACGCTGTGGAGCCCGCAGACCTACGTGATCACGCCGCACGTCAGCGCGGAGGACGCGGCGATGGCGCGGGTGCCGGACGGAGTGACCGTGGAGGCGACGCTGACCATGCTGGCCCCGCTGGCGGCCCGGGACGACACCTACTGGATCGGCACCTACCCCAACCCGGCCCCGGACTACGTCGTGTTCGACGACACCGACAGTGGCTGGAACCCGCCGCCGGCCAACCTGCTGACGTTCATCGAGCAGCGTCACCCGGGGTGGGCCTACCTGCGGGTCTTCGCCGACAACGGCGTGTACGTGTTCCGCCGGGACGGCCGTACTGGCGGGTAGCCCGGGGCAGTCAGGGGGAAACATCCCCGATAGAGTCATTGCGGGCAACGCCGGGAGGAAGCCATGGACTTCGGGCACGACGAACGCACCCGCGAGCTTTGCGCGCAGCTCCAGTCGTTCATGGACAGCCACATCTACCCGGCGGAGCCGGTCTACGACGAACAGGCGGCGCAGGCCGCGCAGGCAGGCGACCCGTGGCGCCGCCCGCCGTGATCGCCGAACTCAAGGCGGCGGCCCGCGAGCGCGGGCTGTGGAACCTGTTCCTGCCCGGGCACTCCGGCGGTGCCGGGCTGACCAACCTGCAGTACGCGCCGCTGGCGGAGATCACCGGGCACAGCGCGGCGCTGGCGCCCGAGGCGCTGAACTGCGCCGCCCCCGACACCGGCAACATGGAGGTGCTGGCCGAGTTCGGCTCACCGGAGCAGCAGGCCCGCTGGCTCAAGCCGCTGCTGGACGGCGCGATCAGGTCCGCGTTCTGCATGACCGAGCCGGACGTCGCCTCCTCCGACGCCGCCAACATCGCCACCCGGATCCAGCGCGACGGGGACTCGTACGTGATCAACGGCACCAAGTGGTGGTCCTCGGGGGCGATGGACCCGGCCTGCGAGATCCTCATCGTGATGGGCAAGACCGACCCGGGCGCCGAACGGCACCGGCAGCAGTCGATGATCCTGGTGCCCAGGGACACTCCCGGGATCAGCATCCGCCGCGGCATGCAACTGTTCGGCTACGACGACGGCCCGCACGGCGGCCACGCCGAGGTCGGCTTCTCCGACGTCCGGGTGCCCGCCGCCAACCTCATAAGCGAGGAGGGCGGCGGGTTCGCCATCGCCCAGGCCCGGCTCGGCCCGGGCCGGATCCACCACTGCATGCGGCTGATCGGCGCCGCCGAGCGGGCGCTGGAACTGCTGTGTACGCGGGTCATCCGAGCGAACCGCGTTCGGCCGGCCGCTCGCCGAGCAGGGCGTGATCCAGGACTGGATCGCCGAGTCCCGGGTCCGCATCGAGCAGGCCCGGCTGCTTGTCCTCAAGACCGCCTGGCTCATGGACACCGTGGGCAACAAGGGCGCCCACACCGAGATCCAGGCGATCAAGGTCGCTACCCCGGCGATGGCCGAGTGGGTGATCGACAAGGCGATCCAGGCACACGGCGCGGCCGGGGTCAGCCAGGACTTCCCGCTCGCCCACATGTGGGCTGCAGCCCGGTCGCTGCGATTCGCCGACGGCCCCGACGAGGTGCACAAGCGCTCGCTGGCGCGCCGTGAGCTGCGCCGGTACCAGGCCGGATGACGCCGGACAACTAAGGAGAACCAGCAGATGCCAACCGACTCAGCACGGGTCGCCATCGTCACGGGTGCGGCCCGTGGCATCGGCGCGGCCACTGCCAGGCGGCTCGCCTCCGACGGCATGGCGGTCGCCGTCCTGGACCTGGACGCCGGTGCCTGCGCCGGGACCGTAGACGCGATCACCGGCGCCGGCGGGCGCGCCGTCGCGGTGGGCGCCGACGTGAGCGACGCCGACCAGGTGGCGACCGCGGTGGGCAAGGTCGCCGCCGAGCTGGGCCCGCCGGCGGTCCTGATCAACAACGCCGGGATCATCCGGGACAACCTGCTGTTCAAGATGTCCGAGGACGACTGGGACATGGTGCTCGGCGTGCACCTGCGCGGCGCGTTCCTGATGAGCCGGGCGGCGCAGAAGTTCATGGTGGAACAGCGCTTCGGCCGGATCGTCAACCTGTCCTCCAGTTCCGCGCTGGGCAACCGCGGCCAGGTGAACTACTCCGCGGCCAAGGCCGGCATGCAGGGGTTCACCAAGACGCTGGCCATCGAGCTGGGCCCGTTCGGTGTCACCGCCAACGCCGTGGCACCCGGGTTCATCGCCACCGACATGACCGCCGCCACCGCGGCCCGGGTAGGCATGGGCTTCGAGGACTTCCAGGACGGCTGCGGCCAGCCAGATCCCGGTGCGCCGGGTCGGCCAGCCCGACGACGTAGCGAACGTGATCTCGTTCCTGGTCAGTGAGGGCGCCGGGTTCGTGTCCGGGCAGGTGATCTACGTGGCGGGCGGGCCGCTGTGCTGACCGGGGCCGATCAGGCCGCCGAACTGCGCCAGCAGGTCCGCGACTTCCTGGCCGGGCATGACCCGGCCGCGATGTCCCGGCTGGAGTTCCTGCGGGCCCGGTTCGACGCCGGGCTGGCCTGGGTGCACTACCCGGCCGGGCTCGGCGGCCAGGGGCTGCCCCGCTCGCTGCAGGCCCGCGGTGGACGCCGAGTTCGCCGCGGCGGGCGCCCCGGACAACAACCCGGCGAGGATCGGCATCGGCCTGGGCATGGCGGCCCCCACGATCCTGGCGTTCGGCACCGAAGAGCAGAAGCAGCGCTGGCTGCGGCCGCTGTGGACCGGCGAGGAGGTGTGGTGCCAGCTGTTCAGCGAGCCCGGCGCCGGCTCCGACCTGGCCGGCCTGGCGACCCGGGCGGTCCGTGACGCGACCGGCTGGCGGGTCACCGGCCAGAAGGTGTGGACGTCCATCGCGCACGCGGCGCGCTGGGGCCTGCTGCTCGCCCGCACCGACCCGGACGTGCCCAAGCACGCCGGCCTCACCTACTTCGGCCTGGACATGAACCAGCCCGGCGTCGAGGTCCGCCCGCTGCGCCAGCTCACCGGCGAGGCCGAGTTCAACGAGGTGTTCCTCACCGATGCGGCGGTCCCCGACGCCGACCGGATCGGGCGGCATCGGCGAAGGCTGGCGGGTCGCGCAGGCCACGCTGATGAACGAGCGGATCGCCATCGGCGGCGGGGCGCTGCCGCGGGAGGGCGGCATGGTCGGCGTGGCCGCGGCCGCCTGGCGGGAGCACCCGGAGGCACGCACGCCGGGCCTGCACGACCGGCTGCTCCGGCTGTGGGCGGACGCCGAGGTGGCCAGGCTGGCCGGGGCGCGGCTGCGGCAGCAACTCGCGGCGGGGACGCCGGGGCCGGAAGGCTCCGCGGCCAAGATCGTCTTCGCCCGGCTCAACCAGGAGCTGTCCGCGTTCGACCTGGAATTCGCCGGGGCCGATGGCCTGGTCTACGACGACTGGACGCTGCGGCGGCCGGAGACCGTCAGCTTCTTCGGCCGCGGGCCCGGCTACCGCTACCTGCGCTCGCGCGGCAACTCCATCGAGGGCGGCACCTCGGAGATCCTGCGCAACATCATCGCCGAGCGGGTGCTCGGGCTGCCCGCCGAGCCGCGAGTCGACACCAAGGTGCCCTGGAAGGACCTGCCGCGGTGACCACCACGACCAACCGCGGCGCCGCGCCGGCCCGGTCCGGGGCCATACCGGACCTGCGCTACAGCGAGGCCGAGGAGCAGCTGCGGGCGTGGTCCGCGACCTGCTCGCCGACCGGAGCCCGTGGCCGGCCCTGCTGGCCCGGATCGAGACGAGCGAGGCCGACGACCTCGCCGCTCTGGCGCGCGCTGGCCACCGACCTGGGCTGCGCCGGGCTGCTGATCCCCGAGAGCCACGGCGGCGCCGGGGCCAGCTACCGCGAGGCGGCCGTCGTCGCCGAGGAGACCGGCAACGCCGTCGCCTCCGTCCCGTACCTGGGCAGTGCCGTGATGGCGACCACGGCGCTGCTCGGCACCGGCGAGCCGGACCTGCTCGGCGGGCTGGCGTCCGGGCGGCTGACCGCCGCGCTCGCGGTCGCCGTTCGCGGCAGCCGCCGCCGCGCACCGTGAAGGGGCGGGGGTGGCGGGCGCACCGTCTGGCCGGTGCGGGTGGCCAGCCGGAGACCGGCGACCCGTCCGGCGTGATGCGGCTCAGTCCGGGCGGTCAGCGGCGTGGCCGACGCGCTTGCCGCCGACGTGCTCCTGGTGCCCGGCGACGGCGTCGCCGTTCGGCCTGTACGCGGTGGACGCCGCCGCGGCCGGGGTGAGCCGGGCGCCGGTGGTGTCCCTGGACGCCACCAGGCCGCTGGCCGACGTGACGCTGGACAACGCGCCGGGCCGGCTGGTGGCGCCCGACGAGGACGCCGCGCCGCGCGGTGGCCGCCGCGCTCACCGTCGGGGCGGGCGATCACTCGCCGCCGAGCAGCTCGGTGTGGCGCAGCGCTGCCTCGGGCATGACCGTCGCCTACGTCAAGGAACGGCGCCAGTTCGCCCGCCCGGTGGGCTCGTTCCAGGCGCTCAAGCACCGGCTGGCCGACGTGTGGATCGCGGTGACCCAGGCCAGGGCCGCCGCCCAGGTACGCGGCCGCCTGCCTGGCCGAGGGCGACCCCGACATCCCGGTCGCGGTGGCCCTGGCCAAGGCGGCCTGCGGCGAGGCGGCCGTGCACGCCGCGCAGGAATGCGTGCAGCTGCACGGCGGGATCGGCTTCACCTGGGAGCACCCGGCGCACCTGCTGCTCAAGCGGGCCAAGAGCCGGGTCGCTCGGCGTTCGGCTCGCCGGACCGGCACCGGGCCGCGCTGGCCGCCCTGGTGGACCTGCCGCCGCCCGGCCTGAACGAATGCGACACAGAGCAACTGCTGGGTCCAGCGGAGGGAAGGGGCCGCGATGAGGTCGGTGGCAGGCGCGGGCGTGGTGGTGACCGGGGCGGGCAGCGGCATCGGTGCCGCGCTGGCCCGCAGGTTCGCCGCCGAGGGCGCCCGGGTCGTGGTCAACGACCTCGAACGCCGATGCCGCGGCGCGGTGGCGCGGTCGTGCGGCGCCATCGCGATGCCCGGGGACGCGGCGCGCGACGGACGGCGTGGCCGCGCTGCTCGCCAGCGCGCCGCCGATGTGCTCGACGAGATCGACCTGTTCTGCGCGAACGCCGGGCGTGGCCCGGGGCGACGGCGACGACGCCACCGAGGCCGACTGGGCCGCCACCTGGCAGGTCAACGTCATGGCGCACGTCCGCGCCGCGCGGCTGCTGCTGCCCGGCTGGCTGGAGCGCGGCAACGGCCACCTGATCTGCACCGTGTCCGCGGCGGGGCTGCTCACCATGCTCGGCTCGGCCCCGTACTCGGTCACCAAGCACGCCGCGCTCAGCTTCGCCGAGTGGCTGGCCGCGACCTACGCGCACCGGGGGCTCACCGTGCAGGCGCTGTGCCCGATGGGCGTGCGGACCGCGATGCTGGCGGGCATCTCGCCCGCCGCGGAGCTCATCCTGGGCGAGACCGCGATCGAGCCGCCGAGGACGTGGCGGACACCGTGGTCGCCGGCCATCGCCGACGGCCGGCTTCCTGATCCTGCCGCACCCCGACGTGGCCCGGATGTACGCGAGCCGCGCCACCGACACCGACCGCTGGCTGCACGGCATGAACAAGCTGCAGCAGCGGACCGAGACGGCGGTGTAGGCCGTGTGCCGGGCGGTCGGTGCCGGGCTCAGTCGGCGGGCCGTGCACCAGGTACCGGTACACGCGGGTCTCCCGCTGCGTCGAACCCGACCCTCTCGTACAGCCGCCCGGCCGCCGCGCGGGACGGGCGGGAGGTCAGGTCCACGGTCCTGGCCCCGGCCGCCCGGGCGAGGCCGATCGCCTCCACCGGAGAGCTGCGTCGCCGATGCCCTGGCCCCTGGCCGCCTCGTCCACCACCACGTCCTCGATCCAGGCGCGGAACCCGGTGGGGATCGGGAACATCGCCAGCGTCAGCGTGCCGACGATCGTGCCGCTCCGCGCGGGCGACCAGCAGCGTGACCGCCGGCGAGCCGACGATGCGTCTCCAGCGCGGCCCGGTCGGGCGGGCCGGTGGTCGCGGACAATTGCGGAACGAGCCGGGCAAACGCCGCGACCACCTCGTCGGTCACCTCGTGAACCACCTCAACAGTCACGCCGGGCAGATTACCTTGCCGTCCCGGCCTGGTGCGGCGGTAAGGCACGACCGTGACGAGCCAAGCACTGGTACTCGGCAGCGGCGGCATCACCGGCGCGGCCTGGGAGGTGGGCCTGGTCGCCGGGCTGGCCGACCGCGGGCTCGACCTGACCGCCGCGGACCTGATCGTGGGCACGTCCGCCGGCGCGCTGGCCGGCGCCCAGCTCACCTCGGGAACCCCGCTGGAGGACCTGTACCAGGACCAGTGCGCGCCGTACGGAGATCGCGATCACCGCCACCATGGGCCGGGTCCTGATGCTCCGCTACGGCTGGCGGTTTCACTGCCCGGTACCGCGGCCAGGGCCCGCAAGCGGATCGGCCGGGTGGCCAGGGCCTCGCCGCCGCTGCCGAGGCCGAGCGCAGGCGGTGATCGGGGCCTGGCTGCCCAGCCACGAATGGCCCGCCCAGCGGCTGCTGATCACCGCCGTGGACGCCGACACGGGGGAGTGCGGCCACGTTCGACTCCGCCAGCGGGGCGAGCCTGATCGAGGCGGTCAGCGCGAGCTGCGCCGTGCCGGGCGTCTGGCCGCCGGTCCGGATCAACGGGCGGCGGTGGATGGACGGGGGGATGCGCTCGGCGGCGAACGCCGACCTGGCGGCCGGCTTCGACCGGGTCGTGGTGCTCGCGCCGCTGTGGCGGGGCCTGCGCGTCATGCCGCCCGCGCTGCGCCAGTGCCAGCAGCTCGCCGCCGGGGGCAGCCGGCGGTGATGCTGGTCCTGCCGGACGCCGGGTCGCTGGCCGCCATGGGCAACGTGCTCGACTCGGCGAACCGTGCCGCCGCCGCCGCAGGCCGGGTACGCGCAGGCGGAGGCGTCCCTGCCGGACGTGGCCGCCCTCTGGGCCGGCGAGCGCCGTGCCCCCACCGGGGCGTCCTGACACCGGCCACGCTGCTGCCAGCCCCGGGGCCAGGAGGCCTGGATGGCCCGAGGCCCGTTCCTTCGTCGCGAGGCCTCAGGCCGTGATGCCGCCGGGCACCCGGTCCACGTCGATGCGGGCCAGGTCACCGGTCTTGATGGTGGTCCAGCCCTGGATGTGCAGCGGCGCGGGATGCTGGGTCCCGCCAAAGTCGACGGGTGGCACGAACCAGGTGGCTATCACGGTCCGCTCGCCGGTCTTGGACACCGCGACGAGCTGGCACTCCAGCGGCCCCTTCATCTTGAGGTTCACCGTGACCTGAGTGCCGAAGGGCTTGCTCGCCAGGCCGGCGACACCGGAAACCCCGGTCCGGAGGTTGGTGCCGGTCGCGGTCGCGCTCCGGTGGACGGCAAGGGTGACCAGCGGCTGCGTGGTGGGCGCGTGGGACCGCGGTGCGGTGGCCAGCCCTACTCCGACACCCACGGCGAGCAGGACCACGGCCGCCGCCGCCGCCAGCACGGACTGCCAGCGAACGCGGCGGCGCTGGGCCGCGGCGCGGCGCCGGACCAGGTCGGTGACCTCGGCCTCGGCCGGCTCGTCCGCCGGGGCGTCCACCGGGCCGATACCGGTCAGCAGGTCCTTCATTCCTGACAGCTCGGCCAGTTCCGCGGCGCAGGCCGGGCACCCGGCGAGGTGCTCCTCGAACGCCTGCCGGTCCGCCGCTTCGAGCAGGCCAAGCGCGTAGGCGCCGACGTCGGTGTGCTCGCTGCTCACGGGCTCGCCGCTCATGCCGACACCCCCCGCTCGGCCAGGACCACCCGCAGCGCCTTGAGCGCGTAGTAGACCCGCGACTTGACCGTGCCCACCGGGATGCCGAGCACCTCGGCCGCCTCGTTCACCGTGCGGTCTCGCAGGATCGTCTCGTTGAGCACCTCGCGATGGGCCGGCGACAGGGCCTGGAGTGCCTCGGTGACCAGCATCTTGCGCAGCAGGTTCTCTGTCTCATCATCGGCGACGGGTGCCTGATCCACCTCGGCGCCCCCTATCTCCGACGGGCGGACGCGCTTGCGACGCTGCTCGTCGATCACGATACGCCGGGCCACGGTGGCCAGCCAGGGCATGAGTGAGGGCTCGGTCAGGTCCAGCCGGCGTGCCTCGCGCCAGGCCCGGACCATCGTCTCCTGGACGATGTCCTCGGCCTGCTGCCGGTCGCCAGCGGTGAGCCGGAGCACGAACAACAGTAACGGCGCCCGGTACTGGCGGTAGAGCTCGGTGACCATCAGGTCGTCGCCGGCCGCGCCGGTGAGCCGGGCAGCGCCGGCACCCCCCGTCCCGGCTCCGCCGCCGGCTGGCCCCGAGATCGCCATGCCCCGAATTGAACCATTCCCGCGTGCCCGTGCGTACCCCTGCCCAACTGACCACGGCCCGGCATCCGACGGGCCGCCAGACGGGGGCGGGGGAGCCGCCGCCGTGACAGGAGGACCAGCCATGAGCAGTAACCGACCCAGCATCCGAAGCGTCCTGGCCCCCACTGCCGCCAAGGCGGTAACCGTTGCCGCGGCCGGCGTGGTCGCCGCGGCACTGAGCCTGACGGCCACGGCCGGGGCGGCCACGCACGCACATGCCCGCACGGCCACCGACTCGTTCTCGTTCGCGCTCAAGCCGTCGTCGTCGGCCATCTCTGCCTGCCTGCCGAAGGCCGGCGGGCACGCCACCATCACCCCGGGAAAGCTCAACGACACGATGACGGTCAGCCTGCACGGCATGCCGGCCAACACGGGCTTCGACCTGTTCGTCATCCAGCAGCCCACCGCGCCGTTCGGCGTTGCCTGGTACCAGACCGACATCCAGACGGGCAGCAGCGGGTCCGGCAGCGCGACGGTCCGCGGCGTCTTCGACAAGGAGACGTTCTCGGTGTCCCTCGGCGGCACCGCCACGTTCTCGCCGACGCACCAGTACCACCTGGGCGTCTGGTTCGCCAGCCCCAGCGTCCCGTTCAACCTGGGCTGTGAGCCCGGTGCCACCTCGCCGACCGTGACCCCGTTCAACGGCGAGCAGAACGCCGGCATCCAGGTCGTCAACACCGCGCAGTTCCCGGTCAACGCGGGCCCGCTGTCCCACGTCAGCCGGTAACGCCGGATCACACGCAAAGACGGTGCCGGCCCGCGTGGCGGGCCGGCACCGTCTTTGCGCCGTGCTGGCCTGGGGGAGCACTCCGCTCTCTCCGGGGACACCCCGGACCCCGATGGCCCTGGAACCCCCGGCGCGCCGATGGCGCCTGGCCGGCGAGCCGGCAGGCGCCATCGCGCGTGCTAGGTCAGCTGGCGTAGTCCAGCAGCGGCTGGGCGCGGCTGGGGTGGCGCAGCTTGGACAGGGACTGCTTCTCCAGCTGGCGGATCCGCTCCCTGGTGAGGCCGAGCGCGCGCCCGATCTCATCCAGCGTGTGCGGGTTCCCGTCGTAGAGGCCGAACCGCATCGCCATGATGGTGGCCTCCCGCGGCGTCAGCGCGTCGAGCGCGTTCCTGAGCTGGTCCGCCATGAGCTGCCGGTCCACGAGCTCGGACGCCTCCGGCGCGTCCACGTCCTCGATCAGGTCACCGATGCTGGTCTCGCCGTCCTCACCGATGGTGGAGTCCAGGCTGATCGGCTGGCGGCTGGTGCGCAGCAGCTCCTCGATCTGGTCCGGGGTGCGGTCCAGCTCCACCGCGAGCTCCTCCGGCGTGGGCTCCCGGCCGAGGCGCTGGTGCATGTCCCGCTCGACCCGGCTGAGCTTGGACAGCATCTCCAGCACGTGCACCGGCAGCCGGATGGTGCGGGCGGCGTCGGCGAAGCCGCGCTGGATCGCCTGCCGGATCCACCACATCGCGTAGGTGGAGAACTTGTAACCCTTGGTGTAGTCGAACTTCTCCACGGCCCGGATCAGCCCCAGGTTGCCTTCCTGCACCACGTCCAGCAGGGACAGCCCGCGGTCGCTGTACTTCTTGGCCACCGAGACCACCAGCCGCAGGTTCGCCTCCAGCATGTGCGCCTTGGCGCGCCTGCCGTCCTCCGCGACCAGTTCCAGGTCGCGGCGGTATGCCCCGTCGAGATCCGGCTCGGTCTCCAGCTTGTGTTCCGCGTAGAGCCCGGCCTCGATCCGCTTGGCCAGGTTCACCTCCTGCTCGGCGGTGAGCAGGCTGGTGCGGCCGATGGACTTCAGGTACGTGTGGACGGAGTCGCCCATCGTAGACGTCTGGTCATCCAGATCCACCTCGGCCGCCGTGGGCGTGGCATCCATCAGCGCCGCGGCCTCAGCCTCGGCGTCGAGCCCATCCATCCCCACGACCTGCGATCTGCTCGGGGCCGGCTCGGTCTGCACAGTCGTCATGACGTCCTTACTGGTTCCAGTCCCGGTCTGGGCAGGGGTCTTCGCTGGTGCTCGCTTGGCGCGCGTGGCGGCCGGCCGCTGGCGGTGGTGCGCTCAGCGGCCTTCCGCGCGGGCGCGGTGCGTACGGTCCTCGGCATGAGGCACCTCCTTCCGTATGCGCGCGTCACGGCGGACGCATCGCTTGGCGGCCCCCGCGTCCGGTGCCGCCGTCGCGGGGACGGCACCGGACGAAATCGGCTGGTACTGTGAAGCGCGGGCATTACTTCTAACGCTTCATGCGCCCAGATGTTCCCGTGGCGCTCTGCCATGCGCGCTGTCTTGGGCGGGGCGTCCTGTTCTTGCCGCCAAAGGCTGCCAGAAGGTGATCTGGGCACGGACAGAACTCCGTGCCCAGATCACCTTCTGCCGCTAGATGAGCGCCATACCCCCGCCTGGACAGCACTTCTTCCGCTTCTGTGAGCGTCAGCCCCCCGGCCCTTCGCTGCTGCTGCTTAACAGCAACAGTCAGGTGGCGTGATCCCTTCCGAGGCCGCGGAGTTTGGCGAGATCGGGCTTGCCCGAGGGGAGCAGGGGCATCGTGGGGATGACGACCAGAGCGCGCGGGGCGGCGTAGGCCGGGAGGCGCTTCTTGACCGCGGCGCGCAGCTCTTCCAGGCGGGGGGGCGTGGCCAGGCGGGCGGGGACTACCACGGCGGTGACGCGCTGGCCGTACTGGGAGTCTGGTTCGCCGAAGACGAGGGCTTCGCGGACGGTGGGGCAGCTCTCCAGGATGGCGGCGATTTCGGTGGGGGAGACCTTGTGGCCGCCGGTGTTGATCATTTCGTCGGCGCGGCCGTCCACGGACAGGCGGCCGCCGGGGCCGATGTCGCCCAGGTCCGAGGTGGTGAACCAGCCGTCCTCGTCGATGACCGCAGCGGTGAGGTCGGGGCGGTTGCGGTAGCCGGAGAACAGGACCGGGCCGGTGATCTGGATCCGGTGCTCGGGGGTGGTGCGCAACTGGACGCCGTCGAGGGGCAGGCCGTTGTAGACGCAGCCGCCGCAGGTCTCGGACATGCCGTACGTGGTGATCACCTTGGCCCCGGCGGCCCGGGCGCCGGCCAGCAGGCCGGACGGGATCGCCGCGCCGCCGAGCAGGATCGCGCCGAACGCCGACAGCCCCGCGCCCGCGTCCAGCATGCGGCGCAGTTGCGCCGGGACCAGGGAGGCGTAGCCGCAGCCGAACGCGGCCAGGTTGCGCTGCGCCGGGTCCAGCCGGTCCACCACCACCGGGGCCGTCCCGGCGACGATCGACCGGACGAGCACGCCGAGGCCGGCGATGTGGCTGGTCGGGAGCGGGCAGAGCCAGCGGGCCGCGGGGTCGGCGCCGATCCGGTCCAGGCTGGCCCGTGCGGAGGCCAGCAGCGCGGCCGCGGTGAGCTGGACCCCCTTGGGCTCGCCGGTGGAGCCGGAGGTGGCTATCACGACCGCCGTGCCGTCCGGCAGATCCGCCCCGGCGCCGGGTGCGGGCGGGCGGTCGTCATCGGGGCGCCATCGTCGGGCACCGTCTTCGGTTTCCACCGCGGCCGGGGTGAAGGCGTGCAGCAGATCATCGACCCTGGCCTGCGGCAGGCCCGGGTCGAGCGGCAGGATTGGGGGACCGCTGCCATCCAGCGCCGCCGCGAGCGCGGTCGAGCAGGCGGCCGGCTCCGGCGGCGGGCGGGAGCAGCAGAGCGTGCAGGGGACGTCCGGACATCAACGTAAGGTTAACGGGCGAAACTCCGGCGGAATGGGAGGGGCACGCGTGACCGAGTGGCACCGGCCGGAACCCCGGCCGTGACCGCCCCGGCCCAGGACCGGGTGGCGGGGCTGCTCGATTCACTGCGGGCGTTCGCCATCCCGATGCGGAACCGCTTTCGTGGCATCACGGTGCGCGAGGGCGCGCTGATCGAGGGGCCGGCCGGCTGGGGCGAGTTCTCGCCGTTCGCCGAGTACGGGCCGCGCGAGTGCGCTCGCTGGCTGGCCTGTGCCCTGGAAGCGGCGACGGACGGCTGGCCCGCGCCGGTCAGGGACCAGGTGCCGGTGAACGTGACCGTGCCCGCTGTGGGCCCGGCTGTGGCGCATGCGCTGGTGACCGCCTCCGGGTGCCGTACCGCCAAGGTCAAGGTGGCCGAGCGGGGCCAGTCCCTGGCCGACGACGTGGCCCGGGTGGAGGCGGTAAGGGACGCGCTGGGCAGCGACGGCGCGATCCGGGTGGACGCGAACGGCGCCTGGGATGTGGACCGGGCGCGGCAGGCGCTACGGGCGCTGGGTGCCTTCGGCCTGGAGTACGCCGAGCAGCCGTGCGCGACCCTCGCCGAGATGGCCGAACTGCGCCGTGCCGTGGACGTGCCGCTGGCCGCCGATGAGTCGATCCGCCGCGCCGAGGACCCGCTCACCGTGCGCGCCACCGGCTCCTGCGACATCGTGGTCCTCAAGGCCCAGCCCCTGGGCGGGGTTCGCGCGGCGCTCGCCGTGGCGGCGGCGTGCGGGCTGCCCGTGGTGGTGTCCAGTGCGGTCGAGACCTCGGTGGGCCTGGCGGCCGGGGTCGCGTTCGCCGCCGCGCTGCCCGAGCTTCGCTTCGCCTGCGGGCTGGCCACCATGAGCCTGCTGGAGGGCGACGTCACCGCTGCGCCGCTGGCCGAGCGGGCGGGCGTGCTGCCGGTCGCGCGGCCCGCCGTCGACGCCGCGTGCCTGGCCGCGTGGGAGGCCGACCCCGCGCCGTGGCGCGCCCGTGCGCTGGCCGCCGCCCGGTACCTGGATCCGGCATGAACCCGGCCACCGCATTCGCGGTCACGCTGGTGGACGAACTGGTCAGGTGCGGGCTGGCCGAAGCCGTGCTGGCACCGGGATCCCGCAGCGCACCGCTGGCCATGGCACTCTGGGACCGCGCGCAGGGTCAGGTCGAACCGGCGCCGGGCCAAGGCCCGTCAGGGGCGCCGCCGGGCCAAGGCCCCGCGACGGAGTCGAGGGGCCTTACGGCCCAGCGGGGGGTTCCGGGGGGTCGCCCCCCCGGGCCAGCACGCCTGCGCTTGCATGTGCGGATCGACGAGCGGTCCGCCGCGTTTCTCGCGCTCGGCCTGGCCAAGGCGAGCCGCCGGCCGGTCGCGCTGGTGTGCACCTCGGGGACCGCGGCGGCGCACTTCCACGGGGCCGTGATCGAGGCCGGCGAGGCGGGAGTGCCACTGCTGGTGCTCACCGCGGACCGGCCTCCTGAACTGCGCGGCACCGGCGCGAATCAGACCATCGACCAGGTCAAGCTGTACGGGGACGCGGTGCGCTGGTTCTGCGAGGCCGGGGTGCCCGAGGCGCGGCCGGGGATGAACGGCTACTGGCGGTCGCTGGCCTGCCGGGCGTGGGCGGCCGCCGGGGGTGCCGGGGACAGGTTCCCCGGGCCGGTCCACCTCAACCTGCCGCTGCGTGAGCCCCTGGTGCCCGGCGTGCCGGACCCGGCGGGCGGCCGGGGCGATGGCTGGCCGGAGCCGCTGGAGGGGCGCCCCGACGGCGGCCCGTGGACGGCCTTCCCGGCTGCCCCGGCGCCGGGCGTCCTGGACCTGCCGTGGACCGAGCGCGGGGTGATCATCTGCGGCGACGGCTGCGCGGACCCCGCGGCGCTGCTGCATCTGGCGCAGCAGGCTGGCTGGCCGGTGCTCGCCGAGCCCTCGTCGGGGGCGCGGGCCGGGCCGATGAGCATGACCGCCTACCAGTACCTGCTCGAATCGCCCCGATTCGTGGCGGGGCACCGGCCGGACGTCATCGTGTCCGCCGGGCGCCCCGGCCTGTCCCGTGCGCAGCTCGGCTACCTGAAACTGGGTGCGCTGGCCCGCCACGTGGTCGTCGCGCAGGGCCCGGGGCACTGGGCCGACCCGGCGCGCAGCGCCACCGACGTGGTGCCGGCGGTACGGCTGGCCGGGGAGCCCGGTGCGGGTACGGGCTGGCTGGCGTCCTGGCGTGCGGCCGACACGGCGGCGAGCGCCGCGGCGGCCGCCATCCTCGGCGACGGCGAGGCGCTCTCCGAGCCGCGGCTCGCCCGCGACCTGGCGGCGGCCCTGCCGGACGGCGCGCTGCTGTGGGCGGCGTCCAGCCTGCCCATCCGCGACCTGGACCAGCAGATGGCGCCGCGGGCCGGGCTGACGGTGCTGGCCAGCAGGGGCGCGAGCGGGATCGACGGCATGATCTCCGCGGCGTCCGGCGCCGCGCTGGCCCACCAGCGCGCGGGCGGCGGGCCCGCCGCTGCCCTGGTGGGTGACCTCGCGTTCCTGCACGACGCCCCTGGCCTGTTCACCGGGCCGGAGGAGGCGCGGCCCGACCTGGTCCTGGTCGTGGCCAACAACGACGGCGGCGGAATCTTCTCGCAGCTGGAGCAGGCGGAGCACGACGGGCCGTTCGAGCGGGTGTTCGGCACCCCGCACGGGGCCAGGCTGGGCAGCCTGGCCGCCGCGGCCGGACTGGCGGCCAGCACCGTCGAGCGGGCGTGCGATCTGCCCGGCGCGCTGGCCGGTGGCGGGGTCCGGGTGGTCGAGGTGCGCACCAGCCGGGCGGCCGGGGCGGCGCTGCGCCGCGAGTTGCGGGCTGCCTGCACCGCCGCCGCGGCGGCGGCCGGGTAGCCGGGGGAGTCCGGGGTCAGGCCTCCAGCGCGAACTGCATGGCGGCGAACTTGGCCTGGGTCTCGGCGAGCTCGGCGGTCGGGTCGGAGCCGGCCACGATGCCGCAGCCCGCGAACAGCCGGGCACGCCGGCCGTCCACCTCGGCGCAGCGCAGCGCGATGCCCCATTCCCCGTTGCCGCGGGCGTCGACCCAGCCGACCGGCCCCGCGTACCGGCCGCGGTCCATCACTTCCAGATCGCGGATCAGCTCCATGGCCGCCTCGGCCGGGGTCCCGCACACGGCCGGGGTGTAGTGCAGGGCGTCGGCGAGCGCCAGCACAGAATGCTCGCTCGCGGGCTGCCGGCCGTCGAGCCGCCCGGTGATCCAGGTGGCGAGGTGCTGCACGTTGGCGAAGCGCATCAGCGACGGGCCCGGATCCACGTGCAGCTGGTCGCAGCGGGCGGCGAGCACCGACCGCACCCCCACCACCGCGTACTCGTGCTCCTCCCGCTCCTTGGCCGAGGCGAGCAGCGCGTCGCCCAGCCTGGCATCCTCGGCGGCGTCGCGGCCGCGCGGCGCCGTCCCGCCGAGCACCAGCGAGCTGACGTCGTCGTCCTGGCGCCGGATCAGCAGTTCGGGGGTGGCACCGACCAGGTTCGCGCAGGCGAAGGTGTAGCAGTCGGGGTAGCGGTCGGCGAGCCGCCGCAGGATGACCCGGATGTCGAGGTCGCGGGCTGCGGCCGCGTACAGGTCGCGGGCGAGGACCACCTTGCTGAGCTGGCCGGCCCGGATGCGGTCGACCGCGGCGGCGACCGCGCGCTCCCACCCGGGCGCGGTCAGGCTCCCGTCGTGCCAGCGGATCTCGGTGGGCACGGTCAGTGGCGCGGGGGCTGGCGGCGCGCCCGCGGCGGAGACCTCCGGCGAGCCCGTCGTCAGCGGGCGGATGGTGGTGAGCCAGGATCTGCTGCCCCGGCGCCCGGCAATCGTCTCCGGCACCACGAGCACCGAGCCGTCGGAGGTGGAGTCGAAGGTGAAGCTGCCGAAGGCGACCGGCCCGCAGCCGGGCTCGGCCACCTGGTCGTCGACCTCGGCGCCGTCGAAGAGCGCCCGGAGCCACTTCTCGCCGGCGGTGAACCTGTCCTCGCCCGCGGGGAGCGTGATCCTGGCTGTCTCGCCCCACCCGGCCAGACCGTCGCCGTGGCGGATCCAGGCGACGCCGGCCGGCTCGGGGAACAGCGCCACCAGGTCGCCGGGGTCGGCCATCTCAACGGTTCGCACGGCCAGCCGTTCCGGCGCCTGCTGACCGTCGATGTCCCGGAGGGGTGCCACGGCAGACAACTTTACGTGGGTGTCCGGGTTGTCCGGCCGGCGGGGATCGCTGACGCGGCGCCCGGGACACCCGCCCGCCAGATGCCGGAGCGAGGCGTGGGGCGTGTGGTATCGTCCTCGGCATCAAATCTCTATTAAAACGATCGGATTAAAAGGATGAATGTGCGCACGGCCAGTTCACCGCTGAGCCAGGTCCGGCTGCGGCAGCTAGTCCAGGGCCTGGCCGCCAGGGAGCACGATTGGCTCAGCCTTGTCCGATACGACCTCAACCGGCGCTGGTACCAGCGGCTGAACTGGGACGACGACCACGAGGTATGGCTGCTGAGCTGGCTGCCCGGGCAGCGGACCGGCTTCCACGACCATGGCGAGTCCTCCGGTGCCTTCACCGTGGCGCGCGGTGCCCTGCGGGAGCGGGCCGCGCCTGGCAGTCGTCCCGGGCCGTCCACCGCGGTGCCCAGGGGCGAGGCGCGCTCGTTCGGTCCCTGGTACGTCCACGATGTGATCAACGCCTCAGTGCAGCCGGCGGTGAGCGTGCACGCCTACTCGCCCCCGCTGACCAGCATGCGCCGGTTCGAGTTCGGCCCCGGCGGGCTGGAACAGGTCACCATGGAAACGGCGGTCCGGTGGTAGCGGGCAGCCACGGGGGCGCCGCCCGCTCGATCGACGAGATCCTCGGTGAGGCCAGGGCCCGGCTGCGGCGGCTGGCCCCGCCGGGACGCCAGCGCGGCGATGCGGGCGGGCGCGCTGCTGGTGGACATCCGGTCACAGGCGCAGCGGGCCGAGCAGGGCCTGGTGCCCGGGGCCCTGCACTGTCGAGCGCAACGTGCTCGAATGGCGGTTCGACCCGCGGTCGCCGGCCCGGCTGCCGCAGGCCCGCTACGACCTGCGCGTGATCGTGATGTGCGTGGAGGGCTACACCTCCAGCCTGGCCGCGGCGTCCCTGCAGGACCTCGGCCTGGCCGGGGCGACCGACCTGGAGGGCGGCTTCCGTGCCTGGCAGCGGGCCGGCCTGCCGGTGGTCAGTGTTAGCCCGGGGGAGCGACCCCCGATCCCCCCGGCGCGCCCGCCTCGTCACGACTAGCGCGCGAGCCGCAGCTGCGGCTAGATGAGCCTGAGCTGCGGCTGGGCTGGCTCCGCGGCCGGGGTGCTCGCGGCCGGCGCCGCCGGCCCGCCGCGCGCCGCGGCGGGACGCAGCGGAAGGCGTCGCCGCGCTTGCGCGGGCGCGGGCGCGCCCGGCGCCGACGCCGTACCGCCGGGCCAGCGCCCGCACCTGCTCGGTCACCTGCTTCTGGTAGGCCGCCGGGGCGTAGGCACCCGCGGCCGTAGAGGGCGCGGTAGCGGGGCACCAGGTCCGGATGCGCGCTCGCCCAGCCAGCGCAGGAACCACTCCCGCGCCCCGGGCCGCAGGTGCAGCACGATCGGCGTGACCGAGGTGGCGCCCGCCTGCGCGATCTGCCGCACCGTGGCCTCGAGTTGCGCGGGGGAGTCGGACAGGAACGGCACGACCGGTCCCATCAGCACGGCGCACGGCAGCCCCGCGGCGGTGAACGCGGCGCACGCCTCGAGCCGGCGCTGCGGGCTGGGCGTCCCCGGCTCCAGTTCCCGCCACAGCCCGGTGTCCGTGCATCCCACCGAGAACGCCAGCCCGACGTCGGTCACGTCGGCCGCCGCGCCGATCAGGTCGAGGTCGCGCAGGATCAGCGTGCCCTTGGTCAGGATCGAGAACGGGTTGGCCGCGTCGCGCAGCGCGCCGATGATGCCCGGCATGAGCCGGTAACGCCCCTCGGCCCGCTGGTAGCAGTCCACGTTGGTGCCCATGGCGATGTGCTCGCCGCGCCACCGCGGTGCGGCCAGCTCCTTGCGCACCAGGTCCGGCGCGTTGACCTTGACCACGATCTTGCGAGTCGAAGTCGTGGCCGGAGTCCAGGTCAAGGTAGGTATGCGACTTCCGGGCGAAGCAGTTGTGACTCACCACGCCGTTGGCGATGAAGTCGCCGGTACCGGTGGTGATGTCGAACATCGGCAGATCCAGCCCGAGCGGCTCGATCGACGTCACGTTCAGCCTGGCGTTGCTCTTGATCGCCGCGCCGTCGATCGTGCGCTTGCGGGTGATCGCCGGATCGGTGGTGTGGAAGAACCTGAGCGCCTCCCGCAGCCCACCGCGTAGCCGGAGGCAGACGAGACCGTTAGGCACGGCCGCTGGGCTCGGCGGCCACGCCGAAGCCCAGCGCGGCCATGCAGGACGATCGTCCAGCCGATGATCGCGCCGATCGGTGTTGGAGATGCGCAGGATGCCCCTGGCTGTAGCTGCCCTCCGCGTCGAAGATGCCGGCCAGGAAGCCCTTCTGCCAGTCGAGCTCGGCGACCTGGGCCAGCGATCAGCAACTCGATGAACCGGACCTGGTCGCGGGCGCGCGGTGCGGATCGCGATCACGCGCCGCCGCGTCCCAGTGGCCTGCGGCGAACGTGAACTCGGCCGTTGCGATCCCGGCCTGCGCCAGGTAGCCGCGCGTTCGGTCCAGCGCTTCGGTGTCGGCAAGGGCCAGCCGGAACGAGCGACATGCCCGCCCCCGTCGCCCGCGCGCTCGTAGGAATAGTCCCGAGGTGCCCGTCGCCGCGGATCATGCCGCACAGGTAGCCACGCCGGTAGTCGGCGGAATCCTTGGGCGGCTCCGCGAACGCGCCGACGCCCATCAGCTTGCTGCCGATGGTCAGGTGTGGCCGCCGGGCAGGGCCGTGCTCGGTGCCGGTGACGTGCTTCCAGCCACGGCCGGTGAGGAACCGGTGGTCGCCGCTGGCGATCGAGCTGGGTGCCATCTTCCAGTGTGATCCGGTAGGCGGGTTTGACCGTCTGCCAGTGCGCCAGCACCGTGGTGGGCACGTAGTGCCGATAGGAGCCCCGGCGAATCGTGCCGTAGACCCTGTCGCCTTCCCGCAGGTCGGACAGCGGCTTGGTGCGGCCATCCGCCATCAAGATCGGCGTCTCGCCCCACTCACAGTAGCGGCACGCATGGCTACATCCACGATAGGGATTAATAGTCCAGCGGAAGGGGACGCGGGAAGCGTCGGGGACCCGGTTGATGATCGACCGGGCCTGGACCTCGAAGAACGTCATGCCGCGGAAGGCCGGCGTGTCGAAGGTCCGGGTCACCGCGCGCTGCTCGAACAGCATCGGCGCGGGCTGCGCCGGAGGTGATCCGTCGCCCGGCGCGCCGGCTCGCAGCGCATCCCACCGCATGTGATCGAACTTAGAACACGCATTCGACTCAGTCAAACACCAGTTCTAGGCGATCGCCGCCTGGCCCGGTGGCCGAACACCGCCACTATTGGGCTGCCCTACCAGGGCTAAAAATCTTGCCGTGGGGGATACCGTGGGAAACAGCGCAATATGAGCCGTTCGGTAGGCAATTGAGCGCGGGGTGTGGAGGTGGCGCCCATGGCACTGTCCATGGAGGAGGAGCGCATCCTCGCGGAAATCGAGCAGGAGCTGGAACGCTCCGAGCCGGTGCTTGCCGCGTGCCTGACCATGTTCTCCCGCCCCGGCCGCGCCGGGCTGCTCCGCGCGCCCAGCCAGCGGCGCCGCTCGTCGCGGGTGCTGGCGGTGGCGTCGGTGGCCGCCCTGATCCTGCTCACCGTGCTGCCCGTCGTGATCTATGCGCTGGTGGCGCTGCCCGCGGCTCCCCGGGACCACCCGGCGGGCGGGCCGACGGCGTCGTCCGCGCCGCACGCGGTGCTGCAGCACCCGGTGATGAGCGCGCCCCGGCAGCGCTGAGCAAGCCGGGCAGCCGGGCGGCCCTACGATTCGCGCCAGAGCTGAATCAGGTACTGCTCGAGCCCGTCCAGGGTGTTGCGCGCCTGCTGGAACTCGTCACTGAGCGGGTCGAGGCCGCGCCGGAACAGGTCGCGATAGCGCCGGGGCACCTCGGTGCGGTTGCGGGCGAACACCCGGACCACGTAGTCGCCGACGCCGCCCGCCAGCTTGAGGCTGTCCACGGCTTTGCCCGCGGTGCCCATGTCGATGCTGACCGCACCCCGCAGGTAGAGGACGGCCTTGGCCTCGTCCTCCCACTTCTCGCCGAACGGGGGCGGGGCCGAGTCCCACTCCTCCAGCAGTAGCTGCGCGCTGACGATCTCCTGGAGGCTGGCCACCCACATCTGCTCACGGGTGACGCTGATCAGCGCCCCGTCCGGCGGTGCCGGGCTGCCCGGCCCGTCGGGATCCACGGTGGCATCATGCAGCCGGAACATGCGCCGATCCGGGAAGACGGGTATCTCCAGCCGGAGCAACCTTCGGCTCACACGTGCCCCCTTTACATGCTCTTTCCCGTCTAGCATGCTCCGCCAGGCGGGGTTGGAGCCCGGTATTCGGTGATAAACCACGAATGTGATTCTCACGACTACGTGGGCCGCACGCGCCGCACCGGGGGCCACGGCCCCGTGACGAAGGAAGGGGAAAGGCCAGGGGGGTTCGAGGGGGTGGCCCCCCAGGCTAACAGAGCCCCTCAGGTCAGCCGGTCACGAACCTCCGCCCAGAGCGCGGCGTAGCTGCGGCCCGCCGCGCTGCGCGGGGCGAAGGCGGTCACCGGCGCCCGCTGCACGGCCATCCGCTCGATCATGGACAGCGCCGGAATCGCGGTGGCCGCGACGTCGTCGCGCTCGGCCGGCAGCCGTTCCGCTATCTCCTTGTGCAGCCGTTTGCGGCGGTCGGTCATCGAGCAGAACGCGAGCAGCGCGGGCCGGTGCCCGTCCAGGCCGCTGATGAACTCGGTGAGCTGGTCCAGGGTGCGCAGCGACAACGTGGTGGGGATGATCGGGGCCAGCACCAGGTCGGCGGCGTACAGGACGGCCTCCGACAGCAGCGAGATGCCCGGCGGGCAGTCGAGGAAGACCACGTCGTAGGACGCCCGCAGCGGCCGCAGCAGGCGCGCCAGTCGCTGGGTGGGCTTCTTGGTGGTGTCCAGGATCAGGTCCAGGTTGCGGAAGGTGAAGTCGGCCGGGAGCAGGTCGAGACCGTCGAAGTCGGTTCCCTTGATCGCCTTGTCCAGGTCGCTGTTGCCGCGGATCAGGCCGGCGCCGCCGCCCTTCACCCGGGGGCGCACCCGGAACAGGAAGCTGGCCGCGGCCTGGGGATCGAGGTCGGCCAGCAGCACTCGCTGCCCGTCTGCCGCCGCGAGGTAGCTGAGGTTGACCGCGGCGGTCGTCTTGCCGACGCCGCCTTTGATGTTGTATGTGGCGACAATCTTCATGAGCCCGCGCCGGCGGTCAGCATCTCGAACCGAGCGCGCGCCTGCGGGCTGGAGAACGCGGCGAACCGGCCGGAGAACTCGCGGCGGGCCCGCCGTTCCCGCTGGCCGACGTGGGCGGCGAAATCCCCCATGGCCAGCAGCGCGGTGGCCGGCACGCCGCCGGTGGCGAGCATGTCGGCGGCGATCATCCGGATCTCCTCCTGCTGCACCTCGCAGTCCTGGTAGGTGCCCAGGCAGTCCTGCAGGCCCTTCAGTTCTCGCACCGCCCGCCGGTGCGCGGCCAGGTCGTGCAGGGAAGCGAAGAATTCCAGGGCGTACCGCAGTTCCTTGCACCGCTTGCGCAGGTCGTGGAGCCGCTCCGGGGGAGAGCCGGGACCGATCGCGCCGCCACGGACCAGGACGCGCCGGTGCGCGCGGCCGATGATCCGCGCGGCGGCATGTGCCGCGTCCGGGCCCCGCCGCGGGGGCGTGAGGCCGGTGAGCGGTGCCGCGCCACGCGGCGCTGAGCGTGGTGAAGCGCGCCGAGCGCAGCGCGCGGGCCAGCTGGTGCTGCTCGGCGGTGCGCCGCTCGGCGAGGTAGGCGTGGAACGGCTCCAGATCGGCCGGGCTGGCAGAGGTCAGCTCGGCCGCTCCGGCGGCGAAGGTCAGCAGGTGCACGTCGAGGTCGCGGGTGGGCGTCGTGAGGTCGCCCAGCCACTTGAAGGCGGGCTGGTACTCGGCGGCCAGGCCGTCCGGGCAGCAGGTCGGCCGCCGAGCTTCAGCGCGGTCCTGGTGCGCCGCACCGCGACGCGCAGGTCGTGCAGGAACTCGGTGTCGATGTCGCGGATCGTGCCCGCGACGTTCGCCTCCAGGGTGTCGAGCAGCCGCAGCAGCACCGCGGCGAGTGCCATGCGGGCGGGCATCGTGGCGGACAGTTCCACGTCGACCTTGTTCGTATACTCGCCCGGCGCGTGGCCCACGGTGGCCAGGACCGCGTCCAGCGGCGGCGGCGGCCCGGGGAACACCCCGGGCTGCGCGGCCAGGCACTCGGCGATCCGGTCGGCCTGCCCCTGGTAGCCGCGCACCGCGGTGAGCGAAAGCCGCGCGGGCGGGTCGGCGGCGGCCCGGCCGGCCGGGTGCAGGCGGTCCACGGTGAGCCAGGCCACCGTCTTGTCGTCGGCATTGCACAGCCGGAACTCCGACAGCGTGCTCGCGGCTTTCGCGGCGGGCAGCAGCGCCCGCACCGACGTCAGCCCCCTGAGCCGGTCCCGGAGCGGGCCGCAGGGGAGCCCTTCGGCCAGGGCCGGCCAGTGGGTCCCGTTCGCTTCTGCCGTGATCCGCTCGCCGGCCGTGCCGCACAGCACCAGTTCGGCCGGCCCGCGGCCGGTCACGCACTCCAGCGTGAGCCCGGCCCGGTGCAGCCGCCAGTCGAAGGTGTCCAGCCAGGTGCGCCGCAGGGTGCGCGCCCTGGTGGCGGGCACCACGGTGAACCGCGGCGCCAGTGCTTCCCGTACCGCCTGTGCAACCGGCCGTTCACCGTCCGTATACGCGAAGTTGTGAGAGTAGACACTCACTATTAACCTCCGCCCGAGACTTTCGCGTATCTGCCCGCGAACCGCGAGGACAGCACTGGCCGGCCGGCCGCGCTGGCGTCAGTCTAAGGGCCGGCCGCCGTCCGTCCTAGGGGGCTTTTTCCTGTTCTGCGCCATTCGGCCGGCCGGTGCCTGTCCCCGGCGCACGCCTCCATGCCCCACGGGGCCGCCGCCAGCGTGCACTATTCTGCAGTCCGTGAACTCCACGGACTGGGCGTCGATCGCGTCGCTGGCGACCGCAGCCGGGACGCTGGTCCTCGCGGTAGCGACGTTCGCCGCGGTCCGGTCCGCGAACCGCGCCGCGCGGGCCGCGGAACAGTCGCTGCTTGTCGGGCTGCGGCCGCTGCTGGTGCCGTCCCGGCTGCAGGACGAAACGCAGAAGGTGATGTTCGGCGACGGCAAGTGGCTCCATATACCGGGCGGGCGCGCGACGCTTCAGGCCGAAGACGACGTGATCTACCTGACCATGTCGCTGCGCAACGTGGGCCGCGGCATCGCGGTGGTGCACGGCTGGCGCTTCTACGGGGACTGGGACCCGGACCGGCCGGAACCGGCTGTCGATGAATTTCACCGGCAGAACCGTGACCTCTATCTGCCGCCAGGGGACGTCGGCTTCTGGCAGGCGGCGTTCCGCGACGAGGGTGACCCCCAGTACGAGGAGGCCTGCAAGGCGGTGACGACCCGGGTGCAGATGACCATTGACGTGCTCTACGGCGACCACGAGGGCGGCCAGCGGGTCATCACGCGGTTCGGCATCATCCCACGGGGGGACCAGGACTGGCTGCTGTCCGCGGGCAGGCACTGGAACGTCGACCGGCCGGATCCCCGGTGACGGCCATGCTCAACGACCCGTTCGCCAGCTGGAGGGCCCGCTGGCCGGCACCACCCGGATGCGCTGCGAGGTCGTGCGGAACCGCCTGCTGACCCCGGCCATGCAGCAGGTGGTGCTGTCCGCCCCGGAACTGGCCGGCTTCACCTACCGGCCGGGCCAGGACCTCATGCTCATGGTGGACGTGGACGGCGACCGCCCGGTGCGCCGCCGGTACACCATCAGGGCGATCGACCCGGCACGGTGTCGGCTCACCCTGTGGATCGTCCGCCACGACGGCGGTCCCGGCGAGCGCTGGGTCGCGACCGCGCGGCCGGGGGACCAGATCGAGGGAATCGGCCCGCGCGGCAAGATCTTTCCTGCGGCGGACGCGGCCTGGCACCTGTTCGCCGGGGACTTCTCCGCCCTGCCCGCCTTCTTCACGATGGCCGGCTCGCTGCCGGCCCGGCCAGCGTGCCACCGTGATCCTGGAGGTGCCCGGTCCCGGGGACGAGCAGGAACTGGCGGCAGCGGCAGACGTGGAACTGGCCTGGCTGCACTCTGACGGCCGCCCGCCCGGCGACCCCGCGGCCCTGGCCGGCGCGGTCGCCGACGTCACCCTGCCGCCGCAGGCCGGTCACGCGTACCTGGCCGGGGAGGCCAGGCTGGTGCTGGCGCTGCGCGAGGCCCTGGCGGCCCGCGGGCTGGCCGACGGCCAGGTGTCGCCGAAGGCCTACTGGGGCCTGGGGCGGGCCAACGCCGCCCACGGCGAGCCCGCCAGGGACTGATCAGAACGGGGTGGCCGCCAGCCAGCCGTCCAGCAGCGAGCGGTCCCCGATGACCTCCACCGCCGGGTCGTCCGCCGGCGAGCCGGCGCAGCAGCACCAGCAGGATCGCCGAGGCCGGGCCGCGCAGGGCCAGGTCTCCCTTGCCATGACCGGCCGCCACCGTGACGCCGTCCGGCCGCCGTGAATGAGCCACTCGCCGTCGGCTGCCGCGTCGGTGGCGTGGAGGTGGATAACCTTGCCCTCGGGCACCGGGGCCGGGCGATCGGCCTGCTGGCCGGCCGGGCCGTCCGGAAAGAAGCCGAGCCATTCGGCGAGGCCGTCAGCGGCGATCACCGGGTCGATCACCGGCCGGGTCCCGATGGCGATCTCGCCGTCGGCGCGGTGCACGGCGGTCTCGTGCGCCATCCGGCGCGCCCAGTAGCTGGCCGGCCCGGGGCCGAGATGGGTCCACACCGGGCCGCTGCTCGCGGCGACCGTCTCGGCGAGCCTGGCTGCCCCGTCGCGGAGCCAGGCCGGCCGCTCGGCCGGGTCGTCGGGCAGCCGGCCGTCGGGCACGTCGCGGAAGCCGATCGGCTCGGCCGCCTTGGTGGCCACGATCACGGTGGCCCACCGGTGCGCCCGCCCGACGTGGGTGATGAGCTGCCGCAGCGTCCAGTCCGGGCAGGTGGGCACCGTGGTGGTGAGGTCTGCGGTGGCGGCGATCCCGGCCAGCGTGCCGGCGCTGCCGGTCACCTCGGCGAGAAGCAGGTCGGTGGAGATCACGGTCAGCGGCATCCGCAGGCGCCGCCGCAGCAGCCGCCCCCGCTGCGGGGCTCGGCGCCGGTGGCGCCCGCACTCTGCTGGCTCTGACCCCGCCACCCCGCCCTACCGCCCACGGACACCGTGGAGAGCAGTTTCACCGTGTCGTCATGCCCCTGCGGGCACTGGGCCGGTGCGGAGGCCTCGGCCATGGGCCGGGCGCGCTCAAAGGTCGCGCCGCATGCGCGGCAGCGGTACTCATACCGTGGCACGCGAGAAGCCTACGTCACACCGGTGCCACGGGGGAGTGGCGGCGCGGGGCTGGCCGCGGGCGCGGCATGGCCGTTCGGCACGGAACCCTCGGCCGGCCCTGCCCGCGGCGGCCGCCGCGGGCACCGGCGAGCCGGTGCTGGCCGGCCCTCCTCGTAGTAGAACTGCCCGCCGCGCAGCAGCGAGACCACGGCGCCGGTCGCTGACATCAGGGCCGCCGCGGTGAACACGATGATCAGGCCGTGGTGGAACGGCGCCGAGATCAGGCGGGGGAAGAACTGGTTCCCGGTGAGCACCGCCACGTTGTGCCGCGGCAGCGTGGCCAGCACCCCGGAGTGGGCCGAGCAGGTGCTGGACCGGGTTGAAGCCGAGCAGCGCCGCGAACACGGTGCTCACCGGCGGCAGGTGGCTGACCTGCGCGGCCACCGTGGCCGGGACGCCCTGGGCGCGCAGCCCCGCGGCTGAGCGTCCGCGGCAGCGTGGCGGCCAGCCCGACGATCATCAGCGAGAAGAAGATCGCCGATCGACAGGGACATGCCGGAGTTCTGGAACGTCGAGCGCATGCCCGAGGCGACGCCCCGGTGCCGTGCCGGGACGCTGCTCATGATGGCGGAGGTGTTGGGCGAGGCGAACAGCCCGGAGCCGATGCCGTTGAACGTAGATGATCAGGGCGAACGCCCAGTACGGGAAGTCCACCGGGAGCAGCATCAGGCCGACGAACGCCGCCGCCGCCACCAGCAGGCCGGCGGTCGCGAACGCCGGGGGCCGTACCGGTCGGACAGGTACCCCGACACCGGCCCGGCCAGCAGGAACCCGGCGGTCAGCGGCAGCATGTAGATGCCCGCCCACAGCGGCGTGACCCTGAACGGGTACCCGTGCTGCGGCAGCCAGATCCCGGCCAGCCAGATCACCAGCATGAACTGCAGCCCGCCCCGGGCGATCGAGCCGAGCAGGCTGGCCGCGTTGCCCGCCGCGAACGCCCGGATCTTGAACAGCTGCATCCGGAACATCGGCTCGGCGATCTTCGTCTCGATCACGCCGAACGCCACGAGCAGCGCCACGCCCGCCGCGAGGCCGGAAAGCACCCACGGGTTGGTCCACCCGGTGGGGTGCCCGCCGTAGGGCTGGATGCCGTAGGTGATCGACGACGAGCAGCACCCCGGCGCCCAGGGCGAACGTGATGTTGCCCGGCCAGTCGATCTTCGCCCGCCGGGTCGTCGAGATCTCCCGCAGGCTCCGGTAGGACCACACCGTGCCGAAGACGCCGATCGGCACGTTCACCCAGAACACCGCGCGCCAGTCCCACGCGGCGAGCAGCCCGCCGAGCAGCAGGCCGACGAACTGGCCGGAGATCCCGGCGATCTGGTTGATGCCCAGCGCCATGCCGCGCTGCGTGGCCGGGAACGCGTCGGTGAGGATCGCGGCCGAGTTCGCCATCAGCATCGACCCGCCGACCGCCTGCACCATCCGGAAGCCGATCAGCCACAGCGCGCCGCCGGCGCCGGTGAGCGGGTCGAGCGAGAGCGCGATCGAGGCGAGCGTGAAGACCACGAAGCCGAGGTTGTAGATGCGCACCCGGCCGTACATGTCGCCCAGCCGTCCGAGGGTGACCACCAGCACCGCGGTGACCAGCAGGTACCCCATGATCATCCAGAGCAGGTAGCTCACGTTGTGCGGGTCGAGCGGGTCCAGGCCGATGCCGCGGAAGATCGCCGGCAGCGCGATGATCACGATCGAGGCGTCGATCGTCGCCATCGTCATGCTCAGCGTGGTGTTGGACAGCGCCACCCACTTGTAGCGATCGCCCGGGGGCTGGTGCCCGTTGGCCGTCGCGGCCAGCCCGTTGCCGCCGGCCTGCCCCCGGCTCACTGCCTGCCCCTGCTCGTCATATCCCGCACGTGACCCAAGCCTACCCAAAATTACTTGCTTGACCGCAACTATATTTTTGCGGTACGCGGCACCGTGGGAGCGGGAGCCGCGGCGCGCGGCCCTGGCCGCGTGGCCGGGCAGGAGCCGCGGCCGTCAGGCCTGGCCCTGGGCCAGGTCGATGAGCCTGTCCAGCACCGCGCCGTCGCTGACCCGCAGGCCGTCGTGCTCGTACTCGTTGGTCACCCAGGCGCGCAGGCCGCGGATCGCCGCCGCCGTCGGCACGCGACAGCTCGCGCGGGACGTACATGTCGTCGAAGTACACCGCCGCGGCCACCGGGACCTCGTTGGCGGCCAGCCGTGCCGCATCGTAGAGCGGCGGCCAGTCCTCGCGTAGTCGGCCAGCAGGCCCGCTGCCTCGCGCAGCGGGCGGAGCACCGGGTCCTCGCCGAACATCCAGGGGTAGATCATCTCGCCGGTGAACAGCAGCGGCCCGGTGCCCGCCAGCGCGTGGCCGGGATCGAAGTCAGCGAACTCCGCCCGGACCCGCTGCGCCGACCAGCGGGTCGCCGCGCCCTTGCGCGTAGCACGGCTCGTGCAGCGCCGCGTACAGCGGCCCCGTGGCGAACGACAGGTGGCCGTACACGTCGTACAGGAACGCGTCGGCGATCCGGTCGCCGTCGAAGGCGCCCTCCAGCAGGTAGTGCAGTTCGTCGCTGCCGGTGCTGGAGCCGAGCAGGCGGCCGAGCGACTGGAACGCCTCGACGGCTGAGCCGGGCGCCGTCCGGCAGCAGCACCTCGGTGCCGGCCAGGTGGCGGGCGACCCGCCTGGCCTGTTCCTCGTCACCGGGGTACCGGGCGTAGTGCGCCAGGGTCCGCGCCCGCACCCGCGGGTAGGTCGCCCGGTAGACGTCGTCGGCGGTGGCCGCCAGGCCGGGCAGGCCGCCGGTGATGAACGCCTCGGCGAGCCCGTCGGGCGCCATGGACAGGTAGGTCACCGTGCAGAAACCGCCGAAGCTCTGGCCCAGGACGCTCCACGGTGCGCCGACCAGTTCGCGCCGGATGACCTCGGCGTCGGCGACGATCGCGTCGGCCCGGAACATGGACAGGTACCTGGCCTGATCGGCCACGCTGCCCCGGGCGGCGAGGCTGTGCCTGGTGACCGGCGTGGACCGGCCGGTGCCGCGCTGGTCGAGCAGCAGCACCCGGTAGCGGTCCAGCGCGGTGTCCAGCCAGGAGCCCCGGCCGGACAGCCGCGGGCCGCCGAACCCGGGCCCGCCCTGGAGGAACAGCAGCCAGGGCAGGTCCGCCCCGGCCTTACCGGTGGCCACCACCTCCCGGGCGAACACCTCGATCTGCGCCCCGCTGGGATCGGCGTGGTCGAGCGGCACGGTGAAGGCATGGTCGGTGAGCACGACGCCTGGCTGGCGATAGGGCGGGGTGGCGGGGCCAGAGCTAGCTGGGTAGGGCATGAGACGACACCGTACGCGGACTGGCGCCGCGCGTCACGGCCCCCCGGGCCACTCCTTTAGTTGAGGAAGTAGCTGCTGCCGCCGCTTTGCGGGTTGGTGACCTGCGCCACCACCGACAGCCGCCCGGCGTGTGCGAACACCAGCGTCAGCGTGATGTCCTTGCCGCCGTCGCATCCGGCCGGCGCCGGTGATCACCATGTGCACGCCGTCGGGGCGCATGGCCAGCGTGGCGTGCGCGGGGATGCGGACCGACGCGATGGTGCTCATCGCCGAAGCGCCCCGGCCGTGTGCCGTGCGGAACGTCACCCGGCCGCCGACGCTGGTATGCGCGGCCACGAGCCGGTCCGCGCTGCCGTTGTTGCGGATCACCACGTAGGCGACCGTGGTGCCGGGGGTCGGCGGGACCGGGACGTAGGCGGTGGCGAGCTCGATCGACGCGCTGGCACCCGCCTGTGCGGCGCAGCCCGCCACGGTGCCCAGGCCGGCCACCGCCGTGGCGACCGCGGCCACGGCCGCGCCGCGCCCCATCCTGCCTGGCCGCCGGCCCCGGGATGGCCTGCGGGTTCCCGTCGCCAATTCAGCGCCTCGCATCCGTCCTGATCTCGTCTGTTCCGGCCGCCTCCACGATAGCCCTGCCCTGGCCCGGGTTCCCCCGCGGGACTGACCCGGCGACTCCGCCGCGCGGCCGATCCGCGGGCGCCCGGCCGCGCCGTACGATCGGGTCGTGACAAGGCTGGCGGCACGGGTGACCGGGTCCCCGCAGCAGTGGGCGGCCTGGGTGACCGCGCTGCCGCAGCGCCGCCAGGAGCGGATCCAGGACGCCGGTCTCGGCGTCGCGCTCGCCGCCGTCAACGTGGTCTCGCTGCTGCCGTACCGGTCCCAGTTGCATCCCCTGTGGCTCGCCCTGGTGCTGGTCGCCGCGCAGGGCATCCCGCTGGCCTGGCGCCGGTCGAACGTCATCGGGACCATGATCATCATCGGCACGGTCCGGGTCGCCTACGACCGGATCGGGTTCGGGTTCGCGCCGCTGCCGCTCGGGCCGGCCATCGCGTTCTACACGGTGATCGACCGCCGCGGCCCGGTCTGGCGCTGGATCACCATCGCCGGGGTGGCCGCAGGCATCGCGATCTCGCTGGCCTCGCCCGGGCACACGGAGCCCTACGACGCCATCTTCCAGGCGATGATCTTCGGCACGGCGTGGGCGGCCGGGGTGCTCAACCGCACCAAGCGGGCGAGCCTGGAGGCGGCGCAAAGCCGGGCCGAGCGCGCCGAGGCCGAACTGGACCGGCACGCGACCCGCGAGGCCGCGGCGGAGCGTGCCAGGATCGCCAGGGAACTGCACGACGTGGTGGCGCACCACGTCAGCCTGATGGCGGTGCAGGCCGAGGCGGCGATCTCGCTGCTTCCCGGCAAGCCCGCGCAGGCCCGCCGATCGGTGGAGATCATCGGCGACACCGCGCGGCTGGCCCTGACCGAACTGCGCCGGCTGCTCGGCGTGCTGCGCGGCCCGTCCGAGCGGCTGGAGACCGCGCCGTCGGCGTCGCTCGGCGAGATCGGCGGCGTGCTCGACCAGGTGCGCGGCGCCGGCCTGCCGGTGGACTTCGAGGTGGTCGGGACGCCGGGCCAGCTTGCGCCCGGCGTCGACCTGACCGCGTACCGGATCGTGCAGGAGGCGCTGACCAACACCATCAGGCACGCCCGGGCGGACCGTGCGGCCGTCACGCTGAGCTATGAGCCTGGCTACGTCACCGTCAGCGTGACCGACTCCGGGCCCGCGCGGGGCGACGGGCTGCCCCGCGGCAACGGCAGTGCCGCGGCCGGGCCGGGCAGCCTGATCGCGGGGTCCGGCCTCGGCCTGGCCGGGATCGCCGAGCGGGTGGCCTCGTGCGGCGGGAACCTCACCGTCGGGCCGACCCAGTCCGGCGGCTTCGCCGTCACCGCCCGGCTGCCCGCGCTATGACCGCCCCCGCCGATCCCGCCCCGATCCGGGTGCTCGTCGTCGACGACCAGGAACTGGTGCGCCTCGGGTTCTGCGTCATCCTCGACGCCGCCGACGGCATCACCGTGGTGGGCGAGGCCGCCAACGGCGAGGCGGCGGTGCGCCGGTGTCGCGGCGCACGAGCCCGACGTGGTGCTGATGGACATCCGGATGCCGGGGATGGACGGCCTGGAGGCGACCCGGCTGATCACCCGCGGCCCCGCCACCCCGCGCTCTGCTGGTTCTGGCCCCGCCACCCCGCGCTCTGCTGGTTCTGGCCCCGCCACCCCGCGCTCTGCTGGTTCTGGCCCCGCCACCCCTCCCAAGGTGGTCATGCTCACCACGTTCGACCTCGACGACTACGTCTACGAGGCGCTCCGGGCCGGCGCCAGCGGATTCCTGCTCAAGGACTCGCCACGGCACGACCTCATCGCCGCGGTACGGGCCGCCGCCGCGGGTGACGCCCTGCTCGCCCCGTCGGTGACCCGCCGCCTCATCGAGGCGTTCGCCCGCAGGCCACCGGAGACCTCACCGTCACCGTCGCGGCTCGCCTCGCTGACCGCCCGGGAGCGGGATGTGCTGCTGCTGCTCGCCCGGGGCCGGAGCAACGCCGAGATCGCCGCGCGTCCTGTTCGTGAGCGAGGCGACCGTCAAGACCCACGTCGGCAACCTGCTGGCCAAGCTGGGGCTGCGCGACCGGGTGCAGGCGGTGATCCTTGCCTACGAGACCGGCATCGTGGTGCCCGGCACGCCGCCGGAGTGACTGCCCGGCCCGGTCCCGGTGGCCGTCAGCGCAGTGCCAGCCGCCAGTCCTGCGCCGACCAGGTCGTGGCCGAAGCTGTGGTGCGGCTGCGAGCCGACCAGTTCGAACCCGGCCCGCTGGTAGATCCGCCGGGCGGCGTGCAGCACGTCGTTGGTCCACAGCACGATCTCCCGGTACCCCGCCCGCCGGGCGAAGGCCAGGCACTCGGCCACCAGCCGCCCGCCGATGCCCATGCCCCGCGCGGACGGTTCCACCAGCAGCAGCCGCAGTTGCGCGGTCTGCTCGCTCTTGCGCATGCAGAACACGCAGCCGGCCGGCTCGCCGTCCAGCCTCGGCGATCCACGCCGCCTCACCGGCCCGGTCGGCGCGGGCGGCGTAGTCCGCGACGATCCGGGCGACCAGCGCCTCGTAGGTCTCGTCCCAGCCGTACTCCGCCGCGTACAGCGCGCCGTTGCGCTGCACCACCCAGCCCAGGTCGCCGGGCGGCGGGCGGGCGCAGCACGACGGTGCCGGCCGCCGGGCGTGTCCGACGAGGATCTCCCTGATGCCGGCCATCGCCGCGATCAGCCGATCGCGGCGGCCCGGCGGGATCAGGCCGAGCAGCCCGCGGATCTGCTCAGCCGACAGCGCGTCGAGCTTGCCGAACACGGCGCGTCCCGCCGGTGTCAGCGCGATGACCTGGCGGCGGCCGTCGCCGGGGGAGCGTGACCGGCGCACAAGCCCGTCCGCCTCGAACCGGGCCAGGATCCGGCTCAGGTACCCGGCGTCGATGTCCAGCCAGCGGCGCATCTCGCGCCGCCTCGGTCTCGTCCTGCCTGGGCCAGCTCGAAGATGACCCTCGCCTCGGTCAGCGAGTACGGGGTGTCCAGCAGCCCTTCCCGGAGCAGCCCGAGCACGTTGGTGTAGAAGCGAGTTGAACTCCCGGACCGCCGCGACCTCGCCATCGGTCACCGGCGGGCCCGCCTCCGCCGCGCCAGGTTCCGTGCGAGTCACTTGACGGAGTCAACGAAGTATTTGACATAGGCAAGAGTATTGCTCGCCCGGGCACGCCGGGCAAGGCCATTTCTTCGTGATCATGGCACCTTGGTCGCTGTAGCCAAAACACCATGATCATCACCCCAGAGCGGTACCGGGGCTCTGGCCCGCGGGGCGGTTGGGGCGCACGGAGCGGCTGAGGCGCGGGGTGCGGCTGGCCTGGCAGGCGCTGTCGCTGGGTGAAGCTGGCGGGGGAGCTGCGCGCGGGGCCGGGTCAGCCGCGGACGATCGCGGTGCCCATCAGGCCGAGCGGCGGCGAGCCGAGGCTGAGCAGGGCGGTGTGGAACCGGCTCAGCGATGAAGCCCGCGCCCCACTGCTGGCGTGCCTCCTCGCGCAGCTTCAGGATCTCCAGCTTGCCCCAGGTGTAGCGGCCGTAGGTCGGGTCGAACGTGGCCCGGCGGGCCTCCGACAGCGCGGCCGGCCCGGACAGGTGCGTGTCCGCCTCGAACCTGGCGGCGCCCTCCTCGACCGTCATGCCCGCCGAGTGCACGCCGATCGCGCAGGCGAGCCGGGTGATCCGGACCAGCGCCTCCAGCCATACGCCGATCGCGAACCGGGGGTCGTCGGCCGCGAATCCCTCCTCGACGCACAGTTCCTCGGCGTAGTGCGCCCAGCCCTCGATGAACGCGCTGGAGTGCAGCGTCCGCCGGACCGGCGGTGGGCGCGTGCCGCAGCGCCCGGCCGTGCGAGAAGTGCCCCGGCGCGACCTCGTGCACGGTGATGCCGGGCAGCGTGGTCGCGCTGAAGACCTCCAGCCAGTCCTCCTGCTCCGGCTGCGGCCAGGACTGGTCCGGCGGGGTGATGTAGTACCAGGACGGCCCGTCGGGCTCGCCCGGCGCGGCCGGCGACATCATCGCCATCGCCCAGCGCCGCGACTCCGGCGCCAGCCCGACCAGGCACTCGCCGTCGTGATAGGGCACCAGGTCGTGCTCCCTGGTGAACTCGATCGCCCGCTCGGTCCAGTGCCGCGCCGCGTCCAGCACCCCGTCCGGGCCCGGGTGGTCGCGGACCAGTTCCCGGGCCACCTCCAGGGCCGGCCTGGCCGGGGTCGATCCGGGCGCAGCTCTCGGCGAGCCGCGCGGCCAGCCGGTCCCGCTCGGCGTCGGCCTCCTCGGCGAGCCTGCCCAGGTCGACCTCGATCCGATCGGAGCTGCTCATCATCGCCGCCAGTGCCTGGCCGCCCAGCGCGGGGTCGGGATCACCGCTGGCGGCGGCCTGCTCGATATGGGCGACCAGCCGGGCATGCGCCGCCTGCGCGGCGGCGGCAAGCTCGGTGGGGGCACCGGCCGGGATGCCGCTCACCAGGCCCCGCGTCCCGGCGGCCAGCGCGGTGGCCACCGGCGCGCTGACCCGGTCCAGGGCCGCCACCGCGGCGTCGACCGCTTGCGGCCAGGCGGCCAGCTGCGCCAGCCTGGCCTGGTCCCGGTCCGCCTCCGGGGCGTAGTCGCGGTCATAGCAGGCCAGGTCCAGCGCGCCCAGGTGGATCAGCGGGTTGCGCCGGTACAGCTCAAGCTCGCCGTACACGACGCGGGCACGGTCCTCGAACGCGGCCAGGTGCGCCTCGTCGTGCGCATCCTCCAGCGGGTCGCCGGACTTGGCCGCCTCGGCCAGCGCGGCCAGGCTGCTGCGCACCCCGTCGGGGGACAGGTCCTGTATCGCGCCGTCGTACTCGTGCCGCCCGCTGTACTCGCGGGCCTCGGCCAGGTCGAGGTCGCACACCGCGCGCAGCCGCGCAGACAGGTCATTCATGGGACCCGACGCTATCGTGCCCGGCCGGGCGGCGCCGTCCGGCCGGGCCGGGCATTACGGCGCGTGGCCTGCCTTGCCGGCCCCCGGCCGGACCACGTACACGGCGAGCTGGCTGCCGAGCTTGGCGGGCAGTTTGGCCGAGCACGCCTGGACGTCGTAGCGCGCGTAGATCGCGCTGACCTGGTTCGGCGGGAAGATCTTCAGCCAGTGCGCGGTGACCGGGGTGCACGCCGACTGGCTGTAGTTGCCGGCCTCGCCCACCTGGAGGATGGCGTGTGCGATCCCGCCGGGGGCGAGCGTCACCATGTCGGGCGGGGCCGCCGGGTTCCTGCTGGCGGGGTTGCCCAGCTGGCCGCCCGAGGGACTGCGCACGAACGACACGCCCGGGTAGCCGTCCATCGTGCAGGAGCTGCCCGAGGTGTTGGTGAAGTCGATCGGCACGTACGTACTGCCCGCCGCCGCGCCGCCCTGACCCAGGTCCACGTGCACGGTGAGCGCGGACGAGGCACACCCCGCCGTCGCGCCGCCGCTGGGCGAGGCGGCCGGCGAGGCGGCCGGGGACGCCGGCGCGGAACTGGCGGCCGCGGCCCCGCCCGACGGCGCGGAGCTGGCTCCCCCCGAGGCCGAGTTCCCGTTGACCGGGCCGCACGCGGCGGTCAGCGCCGCGGTGGCCAGCGCCGCGGTGGCCAGCAGGGTGGTGCCCAGGAGGTGACGGGTGGCGGAGGTCATCGGCTTCTCCTCTGCATGATGCGAGACGTGAGATTCCGGTCACAGACTGTAGCCGGGAATCGCCCCTCGCGCACGCAGGTCGCCTGGTGGTCAGATAGAGCGATCGGAGAAAGGCGGGATGCAGATGATGCCGCAGGGCGCCACGTTCACCACCCGGCCGCAGCTCGCCGGCACGTTCGGCATGGTGGCCTCGACCCACTGGCTGGCGTCGGCGGCCGGCCTGGCGGTCCTGGAGAAGGGCGGCAACGCCTTCGACGCGGTGGTAGCGGCCGGCCTGGTGCTCCAGGTGGTCGAGCCGCACATGTGCGGCCCGGCGGGCGAGGTGCCGGTGATCGGCTTCGACGCCCGCGACGGCGAGGTATTTGTGCTGAACGGCCAGGGGCCCGGCACCGCAGGCCGCCACCATCGGCGCGTTCGGGGAACTCGGCCTGGACCTGATTCCCGGGGCCGGGCTCCTGGCCGCGTGCGTGCCCGCCGCCTTCGGCACCTGGATGCTGCTCCTGGCCTCCCGCGGCCGCCTCCCGCTGCGCGAGGTCATGGGGTACGCGATCGGCTACGCCAGGGATGGCTACCCGGTGGTGCCCGGGATCAGCGCCGCCATCGGCTCCGTGGCGGACGTGTTCCACCGAGCACTGGCCAAGCTCGGCGGAGATCTACCTGGCGGATGGCGTGCCAGCCCCGGGCTCTCGTTTTGCAAATCCTGTTCTTGCCGGGACCTACCAGCGGATCCTGCGGAGGCGGAGGCGGCGGGCACCGGCCGGGAGGCCCAGATCGACGCGGCGCGGCGGGCGTTCTACGAGGGGTTCGTGGCCGAGGCGATCGGCGGCTACCTGACCGGCGCGCGAGGTCGATGGACGGCACCGGCGAGCCGCACGCCGGCCTTGCTGACGGCCGCGGACCTGGCCGCCTGGCGGGCCAGCACGGAAGCGCCGGCCACCATCGGGTACGCCGGCCTGACCGTGTGCAAGACGCGGCCCGTGGGGACAGGGCCCGGTGTTCCTGCAGCAGTTGCGGCTGCTGGCCGGGCTCGGGCTCGGCGACATGGTGCCGGGCGGGGTGGACCACATCCACACCGTCGTGGAGTGCGCGAAGCTGGCGTTCGCCGACCGGGAGGCCTGGTACGGCGACCCGGCCTGCACCGAGGTGCCGCTGGCGGACCTCCTGTCGCCGGAGTACGCGGCACAGCGCCGCGCCCTGGTCGGCCGGTCCGCCTCGCGCGACCTGCGCCCGGGCAGCCCCGGCGGGCGGCAGCCCGCCCTGCCGGAGTTCGTCACCGCCCCGCGCCGGGGCACGGCCGGGGGCGCCTGGGCGGGGGAGCCGACGCTGACGCACAGCGGCGACACCTGCCACGTCGACGTGGCCGACCGGTTCGGCAACGTGGTGGCGGCGACCCCGAGCGGCGGCTGGCTGCACAGTTCGCCGGTGATCCCCGGGCTCGGGTTCTGCCTCGGCACCAGAGCGCAGATGTTCACCCTCACCCCGGGACTGCCGAACAGCCTCGCGCCGGGGAAGCGCCCGCGCACCACCCTGTCGCCCGGCCTGGCGCTGCGCGGCGGCGAGCCGTACCTGGCGTTCGGCACCCCGGGCGGGGACCAGCAGGACCAGTGGGCGCTGTCGTTCTTCCTCAACCACGTGCAGTTCGGGATGAACCTGCAGGAGGCGATCGACGCCCCGGCGTTCCATACCCGGCACTTCCCGTCGTCGTTCTGGCCCAGGGAGTCCTTCCCGGCGGCGGTGGACCTGGAGGACCGGGCCGGCCAGGACGTGATCGAGGGGCTGCGGGCCAGGGGGCACGAGGTGACCGTGTCGGCGCCCTGGTCCCTCGGCCGGGTCAGCGCCGTCGCCAGGGACGGCGGCCTGCTGTACGCCGCCGCCAACGCTCGCGGGATGCAGGGCTACGCCGTCGGCCGGTAACCGGCTAGCGCGCGGTCACCAGGCCGGCCTGGAAGGCGAGGATGACCAGGTGCACCCGGTCGCGGGCGCTCAGCTTGGTGAGCAGGTGCCCGACGTGGGTCTTGGCGGTGGCCTCGCTGATCGACAGCCGGGCCGCGATCTCCGAATTGGACAGGCCGGTGGCGATCAGCGCGAGCACCTCGCGCTCGCGGCCGGTGATCGCGTCCAGGCTCACCGTGGGCACCCGGACCGCGGGCGGCGGCTCCGGGACGGACGGCCGGGGAACGGGACGGCGGGTGAATTCCTCGACCAGCCGCCGGGTGACGCTCGGCGCGAGCAGCGCGTCGCCGGCCGCGACGACCCGGATGGCGTTGACCAGTTCGGCGGGCTCGGTGCTCTTCAGCAGGAAACCGCTGGCGCCCGGCGTGCAGCGCCGCGTACACGTACTCGTCCAGGTCGAACGTGGTCAGGATGAGCACCCGGGCGGCGCAGGCCGGGCGTGCCGGTGATCTGCCGGGTCGCCTCGATGCCATCCAGCTCCGGCATCCGCACATCCATGAGCACCACGTCGGGCCTGGTCCTGCGGGTGACCGCGACCGCCGCTGTGCCGGTGCCGGCCTCGCCGACCACGTCCAGCCGTCGGCGTGGCCGCGACGATGCCGCAGAACCCGGCCCGTACCAGGGCCTGGTCGTCGGCGACCACGACCCGCAGGCTCACCGGCCTGCCCGGGAAGCGCCCGGGTGGCGCAGCGCGCTCAGCGGGGAGCGCTTCAGCGGGGAGCGCTTCAGCGGCACGCCTGTTTGGCCCGCCCTGGGCTGTGCCGGGAGCGGGAAGTGGGCCGACACCCGGAAGCCCTGCCCGGGCACTGGTCCGGCGCTGAACTCGCCGCCGCACAGGCTCACCCGCTCCCGCATGCCGATGATCCCGTGACCGGTGCCGCTCGCGCCGGTGGCCAGCGGCTGGCGGGCACCCGGCCCCGCGCCCGCCGGGATCGGTGATCTCGACGGTACAGGCTGGCCCGCGCATAGCCGACGGCGACCTTGCAGGAGCTGGCGCCCGGAGTGCTTGACCACGTTGGTCAGCGCCTCCTGCACGATGCGGAACGCCGACTGGTCGATCGCGGCGGGGATGTCGCGACTGCTCTCCGGTCCTGGTCAGGTTGACCCGGACGCCCGCGCCCGCGGTGGTGGACACCAGCCGCTCCAGGTCGGCCAGGCCGGGGGCGGGCGCGAGCTGGAGCGGCCGCGCGGGCCTGGTGCCGTCGGCGGCCGGCGCCGCATCCTGCTGGCCGCCGGCCTGGCGCGGCGCCGGGCTGGCCGGTGCCGTCCTGGCGGAGCACGCCGAGCAGCCGCTGCATGTCGCTGAGCGCTTCCCTGGTGACCTGCTGGATGTTGCCGAGCGCGGCACGTGCCTCGGCCGGGTCGGTGTCGAAGACGTACTCGCCGAACCCGGCCTGCACCGCGACCACCGTCATGCTGTGCGCCACCACGTCGTGCAGTTCCCTGGCGATCCGCAGCCGTTCCTCGGTGACCGCGACGGTGGCCACCTGCTCGCGCACCCGCGCGGTGTAGGAGCGGCGCTGCTGCACGCTGATGCCGATCATCCAGGCGATGATCAGGCCCAGGCGCGACGCCGGTCGCCGGGCCAGAGCCGTTGCCGGTCTGGTCAGGATGAACCCCTGCGACCACGAGCAGTGCCAGCGAGGCGGCGAGCGCGGCGATCGCCACCGCCCGGGTGCGCGTGGCCGCCACCATGAAGAGCACGAGCGCCAGCGGCAGGAACGGGCCGCGGTTGATCTCACCGCCCGACCGCCACGATGAGTGCAGCAGCCGACCAGCGCCAGCAGCAGTGCGCCCGTGGGGTCGCGGCGCCGCAGTCGACGGGAATCGCCAGGACGACGGCCAGCAGCGGCCGGGCCCAGCCAGCCGCGAGCCAGAGGCTCAGCGGGAACACGTAGACGGTGTGGTCCGGGGGCCCGGTACATGACGCCGTAGACGAGCAGCGCGCACATGGCGGCCAGCGGCCCAGTCCACCCTGACCCAGGCACGCTCCTTGAACCGCATGCTCAGCGGTGGGCGTCCGGGCGTCCGCGCTCACCCCGTTCACGGTAACGCCTGGCCTGCCCAGGCGCGTCATGCCGCGGGCGTAGGCTGTCGGGCGGATTCCGGCGGCCACATGAGGCCACGCACGCCTTACGGGTGACGCGAAAAGCAGACCTGAGGATGACGACGCGGGGTCGCGCCGGCCGGCATGCTGGGATCGCCGCCACGAGCACGTGCGGCCAGCTCCGGCATGCTGCCCGACGAAGGTGAGGCGAGGATCACCGTGACCGCACCACTGCCAGTTGCGCGCCGGGCCGGGCCCGGCGGACGCGGGCACCGCCGCGGCCGTCATCCAGACGGACGCGCTGACCAAGCGCTACACCCGCGAGGTGACGGCGCTGGACCGGCTCACCGTGGCCATCGCGCCCGGGATCACCGGGCTGGTCGGCGCGAACGGGGCCGGCAAGTCCACGCTGATCAAGATCCTGCTCGGCCTGCTGCCGCCGACCAGCGGCCGGGCGGTCGTGCTCGGTCACGACGCCGCCGCACAGCGGGGAGCGGATCAGGACGCTCACCGGGTACATGCCCGAGCACGACTGCCTGCCCCCGGACGTCACCGGCACCGAGTTCGTCACCCACCTGGGCCGGATGTCGGGGCTGCCGGCCACCGCGGCCAAGGAGCGCGCCGCCGAGTCGCTGCGCCACGTCGGCCTCTACGAGGAGCGGTACCGGCAGATCGGCACCTACTCGACCGGCATGAAGCAGCGGGTCAAGCTGGCCCAGGCGCTGGTCGGGGACCCCCGGCTGCTGCTGCTCGACGAGCCGACCATCGGCCTGGACCCGTCCGGGCGCCGCGTCGATGCTCGACCTGATCAGCCGGATCGGCGCCGAGTTCGGCATCTCCATCATGGTCTCCTCGCACCTGCTCGGGCGAGATCGAGCAGATCTGCGACCAGCTCGTCGTGATCGACGGGGGCAAGCTGCTCCGCTCCGACACGATGACCAGCTTCACCCAGATCAGCCAGGTGCTGCTGATCGAGGTCGACGAGGGCGCGGCCGAGCTCGCGGCGGAACTGGCCGCGCCGCGGCCTGGCGCCGCGGCGCTCCAGGCCGCGGGCTGCTGGTGCCGATCGACGGACGACGCAGACCTACGACGTGGTCCGGGACGCGGTCGCGGACCTGGGCCTGCCGCTGAACCGGCTGGAGCAGCAGCGGCGGCGGGTCGAGGAACTGTTCCGCGACCAGGAGGACTCAGGCGAGGAGGCACCCGGTGACCACTGACGGCAGCGTGGCCGCGACCGGTGGCAGCGTGGCATCGGCCGGAACGGGGTGGCCGCGGCCGGTGGCGGCGGGGTCATCCACGATCTCGGCTACCGCCGCTACGACGGGCAGCGCCTGGGCCGGGCCGGGATCATCCGCGCGCTGTACTGGCACAGCCTGCGGTCGGCGTTCGGCATCGGCCGCGGCGCCCGGGCGAAGATCGTGCCGATCCTCATCTTCGTCCTCATGTGCCTGCCCGCGATCGTCAACGCGATCTCGGTGGCGCAGCACCCCGGGTCGACCCCGATCGTCTGACTACGACACCTACACCTGCCGGCTGCGCTCGCTGGTCATGCTGATCTTCGTGGCGGCGCAGGCGCCCGAACTGGTCTCCCGGGACCTGCGCAGCCACGTGCTGCCGCTGTACTACTCCCGGCCGATGCGGCGCCTTGACTACCCGCTGGCCAAGTACGCCGCGTTCACCGCCGCCTGCCTGCTCCTCTCGAGATCCCGCTGATCATCCTCTACGTGGGCAACGTCCTGTCGGCCGGCGGCGGCAGCGCGGTCTGGGCACCAGACCAAGGCGCTGATCCCCGGCCTGGGCGTCGGGGTGCTGTGGGCGGTGCTGCTGGCCGCGATCGGGCTGGTCCTCGCCTCGTTCACCGGCCGCCGGGCGTACGCGACCGGCCTGATCGCGATCTACCTCTTCCTCACCTGGACCTGGCCACGATCCTGGTCAACGTCGCTCAGCACGGGGCCGGGCACGGGCCGGTGACGCGGACCGCCCAGGGCCGGTACGGCGAGCGCCTCGCTCGGCGCCCGGCTGCGCCGGCCTGATCAGCCCGTTCACCGTGCTCGACGGGGTGCGGCAGTGGCTGGGTGGCACGAATCCCGGGCCCGATCCCGCATCCCGGGCAGCGTCGGGATGGGCGTATGGCGTCATGTTCTTGATCTGCTGGGCGGCGAGCCTTGGCGGCCTTGCCGCCCGGTACCGGAAGGTGGGTGCGTCGTGACCGCGATCGAGCTGCGCAACGTCTCCCGCTGGTACGGCAACGTGGTGGCGGTCAACGACATCACGATGACGATCGGGCCGGGGGTGACCGGGCTGCTCGGCCCGAACGGCGCGGGCAAGTCCACGCTGCTGCACCTGATCGCCGGGTTCCTCGCGCCGTCGCGCGGGGAGCTGACCGTCGGCGGCGACGCCGAGCTGGCACAACCCCGGAATCTACCGCACGCTCGGGCTGGTGCCCGAGCGCGACTCGGTGTACGCGTTCCTGACCGGCGAGGAGTTCGTCCGGCCAGCGGCGCGGCTGCACAAGCTGCCCGACTCCGGACGCGGCCGCGCGGCGGGCGATCGCGATCGTGGAGATGGCCGACGCGCAGGACCGGAGGATCTCCACCTACTCCAAGGGCATGCGGCAGCGGATCCGGGTGGCCGGCGTCGCTGGTGCACGACCCGGAGGTGCTGCTGCTCGACGAGCCGTTCAACGGCATGGACCCGCGGCAGCGGCTGCACATGATGGACCTGCTGCACGGGCTGGGCGAGCAGGGCCGGACGATCCTGTTCAGCTCGCACATCCTGGAGGAGGTGGAACGGCTGTCCGGCACCATCCAGGTGATCGTCGTCGGGCAGGCTCGCCGCCTCCGGCGACTTCCGCGCCATCCGGCGGCTGATGACCAGCCGCCCGCACGTGTTCCTGGTGCGCACCTCGGACGACCGCAGGCTCGGTGCCGCGCTGATCGGCCGCCCGGCGGTGACCGGCGTCGAGGTGACCGACCACGGGCTGTCGGTCCGGGCGGCCGACTACGGCACGTTCACCCGGGAGATCGCGGCGCTGACCAGGGACCAGGGCATCGCGCTGCGCGAACTGCTGCCCGAGGACGAGTCGCTGGAAAGCGTGTTCGCCTACCTGGTCGAAACCTGACGCGCCGAGAGAAAGCAGCGACACACATGTTCGGTGACCAGGCACGGGTGATCGCATCCGATCACGATGCGGGCGACCGATGGGCCGCAAGCGTGCCCTGCTGTTCGCGATCCCGCCGGTGATCCTGCATCGCTCGTGACCGCTGCTGATCAAGCTGGCGCACCCGCATGACCCGTCCTGGCCGAGCCAGATTCTCGGCGTCTTCGGGTTCTCCGTGGTGCTGCCGCTGACCGCGCTGATCATCGGCACCAGCGTGCTCGGCGCGGAGGTCGACGACGGCAGCATCGTGCACCTGCTCGCCACGCCGGTGCCCGGTCGGTGGTGATCGGCAGCAAGTACGTGGTCGCGGTCTCGCTGACCGTGGCGTTCGTCGCGCGTGCCCGAACTGCTGGCCGGCGCTGATCGCCACCGGTGGCCTGACCAAGCTGGCCATCGGGCTGTTCGTCGGCGCGCTGGCCGGCAGCGGTCATGTACAACGCGGTCTTCGTCATGCTTTCCGTGCTGACCACGCGGGCCATCGCGGTCGGCCTGCTCTACGTGCTGATCTGGGAGGGCCTGCTGGCCAACTTCGTCAGTGGCGCCAAGCTGCTGTCGGTCGGGCACTACTCGCTCGGCGTGGCGAACGGCATCGCCCACGACGGCAACGCGCTGAACGCGGGCCTGAACCTGGGCACGTCGGTCGTCATGGGCGCGATCGTGACCGCCATCGCGCTGGTCATCGCGGTCCGCGCGCTGTCCTCGTTCTCGCTGAAGGGCGACGCGGTCTAGCGCAGTGCTGGCCCGGGGGAGCGACCCTGGGGAGGCGGCGGGTGGTTACCGGGGCGTGGCCGGGCCGGGGCGGAAGGCGGGGCCGTGGCCGGGGATGATCACGGTCGCGACGGCGAGGATCCGCGCCCGGCTGGCGCGCCAGCGCCGGCGGCAGCGGTGGCCAGCGGGTCCTCCGCCGGGCCGTCCGGCCCCCACCAGGCGTGGGTGCACGCGTAGACGCCCTCGGGCGTGGCGGCCAGGGTGGTGATGTCCTCGGGCGTGTGGCCGGGCGCGGGCACCAGCCGGACCGACGGGGTGAGGGCGAAGTCACCGGGGTCCCGGCCGAGTCCACAGGTCACCGATCATAGGTGGCCCAGTGGTCGTGAATCCGGGCGCCCGGGAACAGCGCCGCGTTGACCGTGTGGTCCGGGTGGTGGTGGCTGAACACGATGTCGGTCACGTCACCGGGTACCGGGCCGTGCGCGGCCAGCGCGGCGGCCAGCTGGTCCCGGTCGGAGACCATGCCCGGGTCGACCACGATCACATGGTCACCGTCGAGGATCAGCGTGACCGAGGAGCCCACCCGGTCCCCGGCCCGATCCTCGCGGGCGTAGCCCTCGTGCAGCACATGGACGGCGGCCGAGCCGGCCTGCGGGAACGGTGCGTCGGTCATGCTGGCAGACCCTACCGTCCCGCGGGCCGGGCCCGGCGGCCCGCTCAGGCGTTCTCGCGGACGAACGCGCGGCCGGCGATCCACAGGCACGCGGCCGCCAGGCCGATCGCCACCAGCACGCCCTCCAGCATGATCGTGGTCAGGTACTGCCCGGCGAAGGCGCCGCGCATCGCGTCGATGATGTAGCGGAACGGGGTGGCCCTCGCGATGTCCTGCAGCCAGCCGGGCCCGAGCGTCATCGGCAGCATGATCCCCGACAGCAGCATCAGCGGGACCACCACCATGTTGAGTGGCGGGCGCGAGCACGTCCTCGCTCTTCGTGCAGCAGGCCCACCGTGTAGGAGATCGCCGACAGGCTGACCGCCACCACGGCGATGAAGCCGAGGCCGATCAGGACCCCGCCGATCGGGGCACGCAAGCCGAACGCGAGGCCGGCAGGATCAGCACCACCGCCTGGACCAGCAGCGCGATCACGTCGCGCATCACCCGCCCGGCCAGGATGGCGCCATCCGCTTACCAGGGTCACCCTGAGCCGCTCGATCACCCCGTACCGATAGTCCGCGATGATCGAGAAGCCCGACGAAGCGGCACCGAACAGGCCGAGCTGGATCAGCAGGCCGGGCACGAAGAAGCTGTAGGCGTTGCCGGCCGGACGCCGGGCAGACGCGCGGTTGGAGACCTTGGACAGCAGCGGGCCGAAGAATGCGAGGTACAGGATCGGCTGGATGAGGCCGATGATGACCCAGGCCGGGTTGCGCAGCGACAGCCGCATCTGCCGCCGGAAGATCAGCAGGGTGTCCCGGGCGAAGGTCATGTCGGTTGCTCCAGGTGACAGTGTGGGCTCAGGCCGCGGGGACCGGGCCCGCGCGGCCGTGTCCGGCGCGTCCTCGCGCAGCGAGCGGCCGGTCACGGTGAGGAAGACGTCGTCGAGCGTGGGCCGGGCCAGCTGGATGGACTGCAGGGTGAGCCCGGCCGCGTCGAGCGCCCGCAGCAGGCCAGGCAGCGCCTCCTCGCCGTGGTCCACGGTCAGCCGCAGCGACCGCCCGCTGACCGCGACTCGCGGATCCCGTCGTGCCCGGCGAGGACGCCCTTGCGGCATCCGGGCCGCCGTTCACGCTGAGCGTGATCACGTCGCCGGAGATCCGGCGCTTGAGCTCCTCCGGCCTGCCCTCGGCGACGATCTGGCCGTGGTCGATGATCAGCACTCGGTCGCACAGGGCGTCCGCCTCGTCGAGGTAGTGCGTGGTGAGGAACACCGTGGTGCCGAGTTCGCTCGCGGAGCCTGCGGATGTGGTCCCAGAGGTTGCTGCGGCTCTGCGGGTCCAGGCCGGTGCTCGGCTCGTCGAGGAAAATCAGCCGCGGTGAGTGCACCAGGCCGAGCGCGATGTCGAGCCGGCGGCGCTGGCCGCCCGAGAGCGTCTTGCACCAGCCGGTCGCTCCAGTCCGGCCAGATCGAGCTGGCTGGTGAGCAGCGCGGTCCGTCGGGCCGCCTCGGCCGCTGACTTCCGGTACAGCCTGGGCCTGCAGCGTGAGCTCCTCGCCGACCGTCGCAGTTCGGGTCGGAGCCGCCACCCGTGGCGCCGATCGCCTGGGGGACGTAGCCGATCCTGCGGCGCACCCCGACCGGATCGGCGAGCAGGTCGGCGCCCGCCACCGTGGCGGTGCCCGTGGTCGGCCGCAGCAGCGTGGTGAGCATCCGCAAGGTGGTGGTCTTGCCGGCCCCGTTGGGCCCGAGGAAGCCGACGATCTCGCCGTCGGCGACGGTCAGGTCGACGCCGCGCACGGCCGCCACGGTGCGCTTGCGGCTGGTGAACGTGCGGGCGAGCCCGCGCGACTCGATGATCGCCATCGGAGTGCGGTGTCCCTTCCATGTTCGCGCCTGGCAGTGCAGGCGCCTGGCCGCCGCCGTCCTCTTCGGGCGGCAATCCGGCCAGGATCTTGGCAAATTCGTCGTGCCAGCGGATCTCCGCCTCGGCGTGCAGCTGGCCCCGGTACATGACCGTCGCCTGGAACGGGTCCAGGTAGCCCTTGGCCACCATCCGCTCCCGGTCCTCCGCGAGCTGGGCCGCGGTCAGGGCGAACGTCTCCCGGCGCGTGCGCAGCCAGCTGGCGAGCTCCTCCCGGTCGGTCCCGGCCACGGCGAAGGACAGCGCGACCCCGAGCGGGTCCGGCCACCAGTGGATGCTCCGGAGTGCCTGCTCCCGCTGCATGGCCAGCTCCAGCTGGCCCTCGCTGGTGATCGCGTACACCGTCCTGGCCGGGCGGCGCCCCACCTGCTCGGTCCGGACCGCCGCCACCAGGCCCTCGGCCTCCATCGTGCGCAGCTCCCGGTACAGGGCCCCCACGCTCACCCCGCCCCACTCGCCGACGTTGGTCACCTCGGCGATGCGCCGGATCTCATGCCCGTGCCGCGGGCCGTGCCTGGTCAGCGTGCCGAGCACCATGAGCCGCGTTAGATTCATGCGATTAGTATCACGAGACTAATCTCGTGTTGTCAAATTGATTTGCGGAGGGCGGCTCCCGGGCGAGGGCGTCCGCCGGGCGGGGCGGCCACAGAGCGAGGATGCCGGCAAGGGGCGGGTGCTGATTGAGGTGCGGGCTGATCAGGCCGCGTGCCGGTCGATCTCGCCGACGAGCTGCGGCCAGAGCGGCTCGGCGAACAGGTGGCCCATCCGGTGCACGAGGACGAAGCGCCCGTGCGGCACGGTCTCGGCGATCTTCCGGCCGGCCGCGGGCCGGACCAGCGCGTCCTCGTCACCGTTGAGGGCGAGCACCGGCTGGGTGATCCCAGCGATACCGCCCGCGGGCAGCTTCACCGCGCGGCCCGCGGCGAGCTGGCGGGCGCGGGCGTGGGGGTCCGGGTAGCGGCGGCGCACGGACTCCTCGGCGACCTGCCGGAGCCATTCGGAGTCCAGTGGCAGGCTCTTGGCCTCGGCCAGCCGGGTGACGTCGATGAGCATCCGCTGCTTCTCCGCGGGGGTGTCGCCATAGCGGCGGAAGGCCAGCTTGAGCGGTCCGGGAAAGCGGATGTAGCGGAACAGCAGGAACTGGTTGCCGTACTGCGGGACCGCCGAGATCGTGGTGATCGTCCTGACCCGCGCCGGATACTGCAGCGCGGCGAACTGGGCGAGCCCGCCGCCGGACGACAGGCCGGCCAGGTTGGCCGATTGCCAGCCCATGGCATCGAGTACGGCCATCATGTCGTCGACCATGTCGGTGACCCCGTAGGCCCGTTTCTTGCCGGTGAAGTGCGTGGACAGGCCGCAGTCCCGGTTGTCGTACCGCACCACCTGGAACCCGGCGCCGACGAGAGCCTCACAGAATCCGTCGGGCCAGCCGATCATCTGCCCGTCCAGGCCGCTGATCAGCAGGAGCGGCCTGCCTTCTGGCTTGCCGAACACCTCGTAGGCGATCTGGACCTCGCCGTTGCGCGTGACTCCGCTCTCCACGCGGCACCTCCCGAACTTTGCAATGCACTCGCATTACATCGTAACCTATGCAATGCGAGTGCATGACGAACGGAGTGCCGATGCCCAAGCAGGTGGACCACGAGGAGCGGCGCCGGACGATCGCCGAGGCGGTCGTCCGCCTGGTGGCGTCCGGGGGTGTGGAAGCGGCGAGCCTGCGCGCCGTGGCTGCAGAGGCAGGCGTCTCGATGGGCGCGGTGCAGCACTACTTCACCACCACGGACGAGATGCTGCTGTTCGCCCTGGACTATGGCAACAACCTGCTCCGCGTGCGCATCCCGCGGATGCTGGCCGAGCGTCAGCCCGGCACGCCGCGGGAGACCTTCCGGTGGTTCTGCGGGGTGCTGCTGCCCCTCGATGACGAGAGCCGCACGGGGGCACGGCTGTGGGCCGCCCTGATCGCCCGGGGCTGCGTCGACGAGCCCACCCGGAAGCTGGCGGCCGGCGCTTACACCGGGCTCACCGAGTTTGTCGTCCGCGGGCTCACCGAGGCCGTACCCGGCCACGCCGCGGCGGGGGATACCGCCCGGTCCGCACGGCACCTGGTGAGCGTGGTCGAGGGCCTGCGCTGGCCACTATTGTTCGGGGCCTACACCGAGCACGAGGCCCTGGCCGTCCTGGACGCCCAGTTCGACCAGATCTTCGGGGACTCCTAGACCGGCGATGCCCCGTCCCGGGGCTCGGGGACGGGGTCCGGGCGCACGGGAGCGTCGGGGACCGGCGGCGGCGTGCCGCCGAACGCGGGGCAGATCGCCTGGTGCGCGCACCAGTCACAGATCCGCCCCGGCCGGGGGCGCCAGTCCCGGTTCAGCCTGGCCCGCTCGATGGCGAGCCAGAGCGCTTCGATCTTGCGCTCCGTCGCGAGCAGGTCCGCCTCGTCCGGCTCGTACCGGACGATCTCGCCGTTACCCAGGTAGATCAGCTGGAGCAGCTTGGGCACCTGCCCCTTCGCGCGCCACAGGGTCAGCGCGTAGAACCGCATCTGGAACAGGGCCCGCGCCTCGAACTCCTGCGGGGGCGAGCCGCCGGTCTTGTAGTCCACGATGCGCATCTGGCCGCCCGGGGCGATGTCGAGGCGGTCGATGTAGCCGCGCAGCCGCAGGCCGGAGGCCAGTTCCGCTTCCACGCACAGCTCGCGGTGGGCCGGCTCGATCCGGCGCGGGTCCTCCAGGGTGAAGTACCGGTCCAGCATGCCCATGACCTCGTCCAGCCACGCGGCGCGCTGCGCGTCGTCGTCGAACAGGCCGGCCACGTCCGGCTCGGCCTCCTGCAGCCGGGACCATTCGGGCTCCACCAGCGCCCGCGCGGCGGCCGGCGTGCGCTCGGCCGCGACGGCGTCGAAGAGCCGTTCAAGCACCGAGTGCACCAGCGTGCCGCGCACCGCGGCGGAGCTCGGCGGCTCGGGCAGCCGGTCGATCACCCGGAACCTGTACAGCAGCGGGCAGGTGAGAAAGTCACCGGCCCGCGACGGGGAGAGTGACGGCCCGGCGGGCCGGGCGGCCGGCTCCGGGGTGACACCGTCGCCCGGCAGCAGCGCGGAAACGGCGGTCACGGTCGCGCTCTCATCACCCATGCCTGCCGAGCGTAGGTGAGCCCTACGACAGTTGCCCGTCCATTCCGGGCGTGTCTTCGAAGAGGAATGGGCGCACGCGTCCCACGCGACACGCCGTCACGCGTTCCAGGACGTAGCATCGGCGTGTGGCAGGCAATGCTCCGGAGGGTCGGGGAACCCGGGAGCCGAGTCCGGGCGTGCGGATCGCGCGTCCCTTCGGCATTCCCGTGTTCGTCTCGCCGTACTGGTTCCTGATCGCCGGTGTGTTCGTCGTCCTGTACGCCCGTGGCCTGGACCATTCCGTGCCGGCGAACCTCCGCTACGTCGTGGCGGCCGCGTTCGTGGTGCTGCTGTACGCGTCGGTGCTCGTGCACGAGCTGAGCCACTCCGTGGTGGCCCGCGGGTTCGGGCTGCCGGTGCGCCGGATCCTGCTGTACCCGCTCGGCGGGTTCTCCGAGATCGAGCGCGAGCCGCCCACTCCGGGCCGGGAGTTCCTCGTCTCCGCCGCCGGGCCGCTGATCTCCCTGGTGCTGGCCGCCATCGGGTTCGGGCTGGCCCGCGCGTTCCACCCCACCGGGGTGCCCGGGGTGCTGCTGAGCCAGCTTGTGGTGGCGAACCTGCTGGTCGGGCTCTTCAACCTGCTCCCGGGCCTGCCGCTGGACGGCGGCCGGATGCTCCGGGCCGGGGTGTGGAAGCTGACCGGCCGGCCGAGTTCCGCCACCGTGGCGGCCGCCTGGGCGGGCCGCGGGCTGGCGGTGGCGGTGCTGCTCGTCCCGCTGGCCCTGTTCCTGCGGACCGGCAGCCAGGTGCAGGTGTTCGACGCGCTGTGGCTGGCGGTGATCGCCGCGTTCATGTGGACCGGCGCCACCCAGTCGCTGCGGGCCTCGCGGGTGCGGGAGCGGCTGCCCGGGGTGCAGGCCCGGCTGCTGGCCCGGCGGGCCATCCCGGTGCCGTCCAGCCTGCCGCTGGCCGAGGCGATCCGCCGGGCGGACGCGGCACAGGCGCGTGCCCTGGTGATCGTGGACCACGAGGACCGGCCGATCGCGATCGTCAGCGAGGCGGCGGTGATGGCCACCCCGGTGCAGCGGCGGCCCTGGGTCGATGCCGGGTCGCTGGCCCGTACCCTCGATCCCGGCCTGGTGCTGAGCGCCGACCTGTCCGGCATGGCGCTCATCGAGGCGGTGCGCCGCTCGCCCGCCAGCGAGTACCTGCTGGTCGAGCCGTCCGGCCAGGTGTTCGGCGTGCTCGCGGCGGCCGACCTGGACCACGCGTTCGCCGGAGTGTAGTTGGTACCGCCCCGGGGCGCCCCCCGGAACCCGTACCCTTTCGGCGTGATCTCTCGCCGCGGACCGTTCGCCCCTGGTGACCAGGCTCAGCTCACCGACCCCAAGGGGCGGCACCATCTGGCCGTGCTGCAGCCGGGCAAGGTGTTCCACACCCACCGGGGCTCCATCGCCCTCGACGACCTCATCGGCAGCCCGGAGGGCAGCGTGGTGCGGTCGTCGTCCGGCATTCCCTACGTCGCACTGCGGCCGTTGCTCGCCGACTTCACCCTGTCCATGACCAGGGGGGCGGCGGTCGTCTACCCCAAGGACGCGGCGCAGATCCTGGCCATGGCCGACATCTGGCCGGGCGCCCGGGTGCTGGAGGCCGGCGCGGGCTCCGGCGCGCTGTCCTGCTGGCTGCTGCGGGCCGTCGGCGACGGCGGGCTGCTCGTCTCCTACGAGCGCAGGGCCGACTTCGCCGACATCGCGCGGGCGAACGTCGAGCGGTTCTTCGGCGGGCCGCCGCCGCAGTGGGAGTTGCGGCCCGGCGAGTTCGGCGGGGACGCCGGCGAGGGGACCCCGGCACGGGGGATGACGGCACCGGCGGACAGGAGCCGTTCGACCGGGTGGTACTGGACATGCTGGCGCCCTGGGAGTGCGTCGGCAGCGCCGCACGGGCGCTGCTGCCCGGCGGAGTTCTCGCCTGTTACGTCGCCACCGCGACCCAGCTTTCCTCGATTGTGGAGGCCATTCGCGGCCACGGGGGTTTCGACGAGCCTGCCGCGTGGGAATCCCTCACTCGCGGCTGGCACGCCGACGGGCTCGCGGTACGCCCCGAGCACCGGATGGTGGGCCACACCGGCTTCCTGGTCACCGCACGGCGGCTCGCCGAGGGGGTCATCGCGCCACCGCGGCGGCGGCGGCCCGCCAAGGGCGCGCATGACCCGCAGGCTGCCGGGTGACCTGCGCAGGTGTCGCCGCAAGAGGGAACGCAAGGTACAGCAGGGCCGGGTGGCAGGGTTACGGCCCGGTCCTGGGTAGGTAGGGTCTAGGAGAGAATCGCTCTGGGAACGGAGGTGAGGACGTGGCCACTCGTGATGACGGCTCGTTCGCGGGACGGCATGATGACCAGGTCAAGAGCCTCACGACGCAGATCTCCTTCCTGGAGGAGGAAGTCGCGGTTCTGCGGCGGAGGCTGACCGACTCGCCGCGGCAAGCCGGCTGCTCGAGGAGCGGATCGGCGAGGCCGAGGCCAGGCTCGTCGACCGTCAACCGGCAGAACGAGCGGCTCGCCGACACGCTGCGCGAGGCGCGCGACCAGATCGTTGCGCTGAAAGAGGAAGTGGACCGGCTGACCAAGCCGCCGTCGGGCTTCGGCATCTTCCTCAACGCCTGCGAGGACGGCGCCGCGGACGTGTTCACCGGCGGCCGCAAGATGCGGGTCAACGTCAGCCCCACGGTGGACGGCGACACGCTGCGGCCCGGCCAGGAAGTCGTGCTGAACGAGTCGCTCACCGTGGTCATCGCCCAGGGCTACGAGACCGTCGGCGAGGTCGTCATGCTCAAGGAGGTCCTCGACGGACGGCGACCGGGCGCTGGTCATCTCGCACGCCGACGAGGAGCGGGTGGCCCGGCTCGCCGAGCCGCTGCGCGAGTCCACGCTGCGCGCGGGCGACTCGCTGCTGCTGGAGCCCCGGTCCGGGTACGTGTACGAGCGCATCCCCAAGGCCGAGGTCGAGGAGCTGATCCTCGAGGAAGTGCCGGACATCAGCTACAAGCGACATCGGCGGCCTCGCGTCCCAGATCGAGCAGATCCGCGATGCCATCGAACTGCCCTACCTGCACGCGGACCTGTTCCGCGAGCACCAGCTCCGCCCGCCCAAGGGCGTCCTGCTCTACGGCCCGCCCGGCTGCGGCAAGACGCTCATCGCCAAGGCGGTGGCGAACTCGCTGGCCAAGCAGGTCGCGGCCCGCACCGCGCAGCAGGGCACCGAGCGTGAGGGCAAGAGCTTCTTCCTGAACATCAAGGGCCCCGAGCTGCTCAACAAGTACGTCGGCGAAACCGAGCGGCACATCCGGCTGGTGTTCCAGCGGGCCCGGGAGAAGGCCAGCGAGGGCATGCCGGTCATCGTGTTCTTCGACGAGATGGACTCCATCTTCCGCACCCGCGGGTCCGGGCGTGTCCAGCGACGTGGAGAACACGATCGTGCCCGCAGCTGCTCAGCGAGATCGACGGGGTCGAGGGCCTGGAGAACGTCATCGTGATCGGCGCGTCGAACCGGGAAGACATGATCGACCCGGCGATCCTGCGCCCCGGCCGGCTCGACGTGAAGATCAAGATCGAGCGCCCGGACGCCGAGGCGGCCAGGGACATCTTCTCCAAGTACGTGCTGAACGGCCTGCCGCTGCACCCCGACGACCTGGCCGAGCACGGCGGATCGGCCGAGGCGTCCGTGGACGCGATGATCCAGCGCGTGGTCGAGCGGATGTACTCCGAGACCGAGGAGAACAGGTTCCTCGAGGTCACCTACGCCAACGGTGACAAGGAAGTGCTGTACTTCCGCGACTTCAACTCCGGCGCGATGATCCAGAACATCGTGGACCGGGCGAAGAAGATGGCCATCAAGGAGTTCCTCGAAACCGGCCAGAAGGGCCTGCGGGTGGCGCACCTGCTGTCCGCCTGCGTGGACGAGTTCAGCGAGAACGAGGACCTGCCCAACACCACCAACCCCGACGACTGGGCGCGCATCTCCGGCAAGAAGGGCGAGCGGATCGTCTACATCAGGACCCTGGTCTCCGGCAAGCAGGGCACCGAGGCAGGGCGCTCGATCGACACGGTCGCCAACACCGGCCAGTACCTCTAGCGTGGTTACGGCAGGCGGCTACGGGCCGCCGCCGCGGCTACGCCCTGGCGGCTCGCCGCCCGCAGTGCTAGCCCGGGGGGACGACCCCCGGACCCCGAGCCCGCCCGATCGGGCTCGCCTGGGGCGACTGCCGAACCGCCGCTAGGCTTTCACCATGAGCGTGCGGCGGGTGATGGGGACCGAGACCGAGTACGGCATCTCGGTGCCCGGCCAGCCGGGTGCCAATGCCATGGTCACCTCGTCCCAGGTGGTCAACGCCTACCAGGCGGCGACCTCGGCCAGGACGCGCCGGGCCCGGTGGGACTTCGAGGAGGAGAACCCGCTCCGCGACGCCCGCGGCTTCGACCTCACCCGGGAGGCGGCCGACTCCAGCCAGCTCACCGACGAGGACCTCGGGCTCGCCAACGTCATCCTCACCAACGGCGCCCGGCTGTACGTGGACCACGCCCACCCGGAGTACTCCACGCCCGAGTGCACCAACCCGCTGGCCGCGGTGATCTGGGACAAGGCGGGCGAGCGGGTGATGGCCGAGGCGGCGGTCAAGGCCGCCACCGTGCCCGGGCGCCGCGCCCATCCAGCTGTACAAGAACAACACCGACAACAAGGGCGCCTCCTACGGCTGCCACGAGAACTACCTGATGCGCCGGGCCACGCCGTTCGCGGACATCGTGCGGAACCTCACCCCGTTCTTCGTCTCCCGGCAGGTCGTCTGCGGTGCGGGCCGGGTCGGCCAGGGTGCCGACGGCCGGAACGAGGGCTTCCAGATCAGCCAGCGGGCCGACTTCTTCGAGGTCGAGGTCGGCCTGGAGACCACGCTCAAGCGGCCGATCATCAACACCCGCGACGAGCCGCACGCCGACCCGGAGAAGTACCGCCGCCTGCACGTGATCATCGGCGACGCGAACATGAGCGAGGTCAGCACCTACCTCAAGCTCGGCACGACCGCGCTGGTGCTGGCGATGATCGAGGAGCGGTTCCTCGACGGCGACCTCGCGCTGGAGATCGCCGGTCGCCGAGCTGCGGGCCATCTCCCACGACCCGGCCTGCCGCCACCTGGTCGCGTTGCGCGACGGCCGGCAGATGACCGCGGTCCAGCTCCAGATGGAGTACCTGGACCGGGCGCGCAAGTACACCGAGGACCGGTACGGCGCCGACGTCGACGACATGACCGCCGACGTCCTGCAACCGGTGGGAGTCGGTGCTGGCCCGGCTGGCCGAGGACCCGATGCTGACCTCCAGGGAACTCGACTGGGTGGCCAAGCTCGAACTCCTTGAGGGCTACCGGACCCGGGACCGGCTGGGCTGGGGGCACCCCCGGCTGCAGCTCGTCGACCTGCAGTACTCCGACGTCCGCCCGGAACGCGGCCTGTACAACCGGCTGGCCGCCAGCGGGCCGGATGGTCCGCCTCGTGTCCGACGACGAGGTCGCCCGGGCCGTCGAGCAGCCCCCGGACGACACCAGGGCCTACTTCCGCGGCCGCTGCCTGCAGAAGTACCCCGACTCCGTGGCCGCCGCCTCCTGGGACTCGGTCATCTTCGACATCCCCGGCCACGACTCCCTCCAGCGCGTGCCCACCCTGGAGCCCCTGCGCGGCACCAGGGCCCACGTGGGCGACCTGATCGACCGCTGCCGCACCGCCGCGGACCTGGTGGCCGCGCTCACCGGTAGCGGCTAGCCCGGGCGATCGACCCCCGGACCGCCGCGCTGGCTCAAGGCCCGTTTCCTTCGTCACGGGGCCTTAGCCCCGCCAGGCGCGGGAAACCAGTCACTTGCGCTGACACGCCAGCCCAGGATTGGGCGGGCTCCTCGCTGGCGAGGATACGGTTGAGGCGGCGAGGATCACCCGGACCACGGAGGAATCGTATGGCAACGAAGGACACTGGCGGCCAGCGACAGACCACCAGGCGCAGCGAGGAGACCGAGGACGCGAGCCCGGAGGCGGCCGAGGAAGTCAAGGAACGCCAGGAGAAGCTCAGCGACGACGTGGAGGCGATCCTCGACGAGATCGACGAGGTTCTCGAGGAGAACGCCGAGGAGTTCGTCCGCTCCTACGTCCAGAAGGGCGGCGCAGTGACCGCTGCCCGGGTTCGCCCTGGGCTGATCCTCCGGCCGCCGCGGCGGTGCCGGGTCGGTCCGGCGCCGCAGTAGGGTCGCAGGAAGACGCCATAACCGGAAGGATCCTCGTGGGCGCTGACTACCTGGGCGGGCAGTTCACCGCGGCGTGCCTGAGCGTGGGCACGCTCGTCCTTCGCCGACTTCCTCGCTGTCACACTCCGCCCCCGGGCCTGCGTGCCTGCCCGGGCGGCGGGCGGCCTCGGCGCGCCGGCAGGGCCGGCAGCTCGGCCAGGACCTGCCGCACGGGACCACGATCGTCGCCGTGGAGTACGACGACGGCGTGATCATGGCGGGCGACCGGCGGTCCACCGCCGGGAGCATGATCGCCCAGCGGGACATCGAGAAGGTGTTCCGCAGCGACGACTTCTCCTGCGTCGGGATCTCCGGCGTGGCCGGCATCGGCCTCGAGCTCGTCCGGCTGTTCCAGCTCGAACTCGAGCACTACGAGAAGATCGAAGGCCGGACGCTGTCGCTGGAGGGCAAGGCCAACCGGCTGGCCGCGTTCGTCCGCGGCAACCTCGGCGGCGCCATGCAGGGCCTGGTCGTGGTCCCGCTGTTCGCCGGCTTCGACGAGGAGACCGGCACGGGCCGCATCTTCAGCTACGACGTGGCGGGCGGGCGGTACGAGGAGCGCAGGTTCCACGCCATCGGCTCCGGCTCGGTGTTCGCCCGCGGCTCGCTGAAGAAGCTCTACACCGAGGGTATGGCCGAGCCCGACGCGATCACCGTGTGCATGCAGGCCCTCTACGACGCCGCGGACGACGACTCCGCCACCGGCGGCCCCGACCTGACCCGCCGCATCTACCCGGTGGTGGCCGCTGGTCACCGCGCGACGGGTTCCGGCGGCTGACCGACGACGAGGCCGGCGAGTACGCGCAGGCGATCGTCGACGAGCGAATGAGCTCGCCGGGCGGGCCGACCGCGCCGCTGCGCCAGGCCAGTAGTCATAACGCCGGCCCCGGTAACTATCCGTCCACACGATTAGGGGAACCCCAGCGGTGTCCATGCCGTTCTACGTGTCGCCTGAACAGCAGATGAAGGACAAGGCGGACTACGCGCGCAAGGGCATCGCGCGCGGGCGCAACAGCGTCGTGCTGGAGTACGACGAGGGGATCCTGTTCGTCGCGCCGAACCCGTCCAGCGCCCTGCACAAGGTCAGCGAGATCTACGACCGGATCGCGTTCGCGGCGGTCGGCCGGTACAACGAGTACGAGAACCTGCGCGTGGCCGGGGTCCGCTTCGCCGACACGCGGGGCTACCAGTACGCGCGCGAGGACGTCACCGCCCGCGGGCTGGCGAACTGGTACGCGCAGGTCCTCGGCAGCATCTTCACCGAGAGCAACAAGCCCTACGAGGTGGAGACTGGTGGTCGCCGAGGTGGGGGACACCCCCGACGGGGACCAGATGTACCGGATCACGTTCGACGGCTCGGTCGCCGACGAGCACGGCTTCGTCGCCATGGGCGGCCAGGCGGAGCAGGTCGCCGAGGTGCTCAAGGAGCGCTACGCCACCGGCATGTCCATCGAGGCCGCGCTGGGCGCGGCGATCGCGGCCCTGTCCGGCCAGGGCAACGGTGAGCGCGGCGAGATCAACGGCAGCCAGCTTGAGGTCGCGGTGCTGGTGCGCGGGCGCGTGCACCGCACGTTCCGCCGGATCCGCGGCGCCCAGCTGGAGGAGTTGCTGGGCAAGGCCCAGCCGGGCGGCAAGGCGGCCGGCGGCAAGGGCGCTAAGGGCGCGGCGGCGGACGGCGCGGGCGGGGATGCCGCGGGGGAACCGTCGCCCGGTGACGGCACCGCGCCCTAGCCGGGCAGGGTTTCGCTCGCATGGGCATGATCCGGTGGCTCGGCTTCGCGGCGGGGGTCGTGCTGCTGCTCACCATCGCCTCCAGCGTGATCAAGACGCTGCTGATCCCCCGGGCCGCCACCTCGGCATTCGGCAGCACCGTGGGATGGCTGAACCGGTGGATCTTCGGCAAGATCACCGCACGGGTCGAGGACCTGCGCCAGCGCGAGCGGATCCTGGCCGCCTGGCGGCCCGGCGTGGCTGATCGCGCTGCTCGTCAGCTGGCTCTCCTGCCTGCTGCTCGGGTACGCGCTGCTGCTGTGGCCGCTGAACCACCACACCTTCCCGCTGGCCCTCGAGGAGGCCGGGTCTTCGCTGTTCACGCTGGGCTTCGTCCGGCCCTTCGGTGCGGGCCCGGTCGCGCTGGTGTTCCTGGCGGGCGCCAGCGGACTGGCCATGGTGGCGCTGCTCATCGCCTACCTGCCGACGCTCTACACCGCGTTCAACCGCCGGGAGATCTCGGTCACCATGCTGGAGGCGCTGGCCGGGTCCCCGCCGTGGGGCCCGGAACTGCTGGCCCGCCAGGCCCTCATCGGTGACGTGGCCTACCTGCCCAAGGTCTACGAGCGGTGGACCGAGTGGGCCGCCGACATTGCCGAGAGCCACACCAACTACCGCACCCTGGTCTACTTCCGGTCCCCGGACCCGCAGACCTCCTGGCTGCTCGGCCTGCTCGCGGTGCTCGACGCGGCCGCGCTGCACCTGTCGCTCAACCCGGGCACCGCGCCGGCGGAGGCGCGGCCGCTGGTGCGGGTCGGCTACATCACCATGCGCAGGCTGGCCCGCAATCTGGGCATACCGGTGACCGAGGACCCGCACCCGGACGACCCGCTCGTGCTGACCCGGGCGGAGTTCGACACCGCGCTGGACCGGATGCGCCGGGCCGGCTGGGTGTTCGAGCGGGAGCCTGACGAGGCCTGGCCGCACTTCCACGGCTGGCGGGTCAACTACGAGGGCGCGGCGTACGCACTGGCGCGCTTCCTGGACCTGCCCCCGGCGGTGTGGTCGGGCAGCCGCCCCCGGCACCGCCCACCGCCGCAGCTGCCGGTGCGCCCGCCGCACCGCGAACCGGGCCGGCCGGCGGACGATGCGGCCAAGGCCCCGTGACGAAGGAATGGGGCCTTGAGCCAGCGGGGGGTTCCAGGGGGGTCGCCCCCCGGGCCAGCACGGCCAAGGCCCCGTGACAAAGGAATGGGCCGCAGGCAGCGGGGGGTTCCGCGGGGTCGCCCCCGGGCTGGCACCGCTCAGGCGAGCCCGGGCTGCGGTGCACGACCGCCCAGATCGCGTGCACGTCCGCCGCGGTGGCGTTCCAGTACAGGTGCGGCACCGCGGAGTCGAACGCGATCGAGTCGCCCGGGCCCAGCTCGAAGGTGTCGAAGCCGACGGTGGCGTGCAGGGTGCCGCTGGTGATCAGGCCGTACTCGCGGCCGTCGTGGCGCAGCGGGCGCCGCGCGTCGGTGGAGTGCCCGCTGGGCTCGTAGATCACTTCGAGGAAGTCGACCCGCTCGTCCGGGCCCGGGCGTCAGCCGCTCCCAGCGCACCCCGCTGGCCAGGTCGATGGTGCGCCGGGTGCCGGCCCGCTGGACGACGCCGTGGCCGCCGGGCAGCGTGGCCGCCGGCGCCGGCCTGCCGCAGCTGGCCGTCGCCGTGCGCGGTCACCGTCAGGCCGCTCGGCGGGCGCCGCGGCGCTGAACAGGAAGTCGAGCGACGTGCGCAGCTCGGTGGCCAGGGCGTACAGCATGCCCACCGACGGGGCGGACAGCCCCCGCTCGATCTGGGAGATGAGGCTGGGCGAGCACTGGGTGCGCCGGGCAAGCTCCCGCACGGACAGGCCCGCGCTGCTCGCGTACCTGCCGCAGCCGGGGTCCGAGTTCCGCGCCGGGATCGAACGAACCCGCCATGAGCACCGCAGTCCATTCCGGGGCACCGGCTCTGGCCGCTTGACAGCCACACTGTACATACGTTTAATCAGGCTGTACATAGGTCGGCCCGCGCAGAGGAAGCCCTCATGGTCGCGCCCATCCCGCCCGTGCCCGCCCTTCCGCTGACGCCCGCCCCCGGGCGGATGAACGTCGACTTCGAGCAGCGCGTCGACTTCGCCCGGCTGCGCGAGTACCGGCTGGGCCGCGCCATGGCCGCGCTGGAGGCCAGCGACCTCGGCGCCCTGCTGGTCTTCGACAACAACAACATCCGCTACCTGACCGGGGTGGCGATCGGCGAGTGGACCAGGGACAAGCTCTGCCGGTACGCGCTGTACACCCGCACCGGCGAGCTGTTCCTCTGGGACTTCGGCTCGGCCGCCGTGCACCACCGGATGTACTGCCCCTGGCTCAAGCCCGAGCACTGCATCGCCTCCTACACGACCATGCGCGGCGCGACCGCGCCCGAGGCCGGGCTCGTCGCCAAGGCGGTCGCGGAGATCAAGGGCATCCTCGAGGACACCGGCGTGGCGGGCGATGCCGGTCGGGGTCGACTTCGCCGAGCTGCCCACGCTCTTCGAACTGCAGCGCGCAGCGGCATCGAGGTCCGCGACGGGCAGCAGGTCATGCTCGACGCCAGGCAGCTCAAGTCAGCCGACGAGATCGCCCTGCTGACCACGGCCGCCGCCATGGTGGACGGCGTCTACCAGGACATCACCGACGCGCTGAAGCCGGGCGTGCGGGAGAACGAGATCGTGGCGCTGGCCAGCAAGCGGCTGTACGAGATGGGCTCCGACGACGTGGAGTCGATCAACGCCGTCTCCGGCGAGCGCTGCAACCCGCACCCGCACAACTTCTCCGACCGCATGATCCGGCCCGGGGAGCAGGCCTTCTTCGACATCATGCACTCCTTCAACGGCTACCGGACCTGCTACTACCGCACGTTCAGCGTGGGCAGCTCCACCCAGGCGCAGCGCGACGCCTACGCCCGGGCCAGCGAGTGGATGGACGCCGCGATCGCGGCGATCAGGCCCGGGCGTGAGCACCGATCAGGTGGCCAGGCTCTGGCCGACCGCGCAGGACATCGGGCTGCCGGACGAGAAGACCGCGTTCGGCCTGCAGTTCGGCCACGGGCTCGGCCTCGCCCTGCACGAGCGGCCGATCATCAGCAGGCTCTCCTCGCTGGACGCCCCGATGGAGATCCAGCAAGGGCATGGTGTTCGCGCTGGAGACCTACTGCCCGGCCAGCGACGGCGTGTCCGCCGCCCGGCTCGAGGAGGAGGTCGTCGTGGTGGACGACGGCGTCCAGATCATCACCAGGTTCCCGTCCAAGGAACTGTTCGTCACCAACCCGTACTAAGGACCGGCGCGATGGATGAGCAAGCCGCACTCGGGCTCTACCGGACCATGACCAGGATCCGGCAGTTCGAGAAGCGCGCGCACGACCTGTTCCTGCAGAACCTGGTGAAGGGGACCACCCACCTGGGCACCGGGCAGGAGGCCATCGCGGCCGGGGTCGCGGCCGCGATGCGCGCGGACGACTACACGTTCGTCACCTACCGCGGCCACAACCACGTGCTGGCCCGCGGCACCGAGATGACCCCGGTCATGGCCGAGCTGCTCGGCCGGCAGAACGGCCTGATGCACGGCAAGGGCGGCTCGATGCACCTGCTGGACGTGTCCAAGGGGGTGCTCGGTTCCTACGCGATCATCGGCGCGCAGCTCGTTATCGCCAACGGCACCGCCTGGTCGGCCCAGTACCGCGGCACCGGCCAGGTCACCGTGTGCTTCTTCGGCGACGGCGCCACCAACATCGGCGCGTTCCACGAGGCGCTGAACCTGGCCGTGGTCTGGGCGCTGCCGGTGGTGTTCATCTGCGAGAACAACCACTACATGGAGTACACGGCGATCGAGACGGTGACCGCGGTGAAGCGGCCCGCGGCCGACCGCGCGCCCGCCTACGGCCTGCCCGCGGTCGTGGTGGACGGCAACGACGTGGAGGCGGTGTACGCGGCCGCGGCCGCCGCGATCGACCGGGCCCGCGAGGGCGGCGGCCCGTCGCTGATCGAGGCGCTCACCTACCGGCACGGCGGGCACTCCCGGGCCGACCCCGGCAAGTACCGGCCCGCGGACGAGGTCGCCGAGTGGCTGGCCAGGGATCCGATCCCGGTCTACCGCGCGCGTGCTCATCTCGCGCGGCGTGGACGAGGCGGTGCTCGACCAGATCGACGCCGAGGCCAAGGCGGCGGTGGACCTGGCGACCGAGGAGGCGAAGGCCGGGCCGGAGCCGGACCTGGAACTGGCCTACACGAACGTGTGGGACGACGGCGGCTGGGCCTGGAGGAATTGAGCCGATGAGCACCGAGGTTGTCATGCCGCGGATGGGCGAGACGGTGGACGAGGGCACCGTCAACGTCTGGCACAAGGCGGTCGGCGACCAGGTCGACCGAGGGCGAGCCGCTGCTGGAGATCGGCACCGACAAGGTCGACACCGACATTCCGGCCCCGGTCAGCGGCACCCTCGCCGAGATCCGGGTCGAGGCGGACCAGACCGGTGCCGGTCGGGACCGTGATCGCGGTGATCCAGTGACCACCATCACCTACCGCGAGGCGGTCGCCCGGGGGATCGCCCAGGAGATGCGCCGCGACGACCGGGTCGTGTTCCTCGGCGAGGACGTGGCCGCGGCCGGTGGCGTGTTCAAGGCCACGGTGGGCCTGCTCGAGGAGTTCGGCCCGCGGCGGGTGCGCGACACCCCCATCAGCGAGCAGGCGATCCTCGGCGCGGCGATGGGCGCCGCGATGACCGGCCTGCGCCCGATCGCCGAGATCATGTTCAGCGACTTCTTCGCGGTGTGCTGGGACCTGGTCGCCAACGAGATCGCCAAGAGCCGGTACATGTCCGACGGCCAGGTGTCGTTCCCGCTGGTGATCCGGTGCGCCAACGGCGCGGGCGTGCGGTTCGGCGCGCAGCACTCCCAGTCGGTGGAGAACTGGGCGATGGCCGTGCCCGGGCTCAAGGTGGTCGCGCCCGTCCAACCCGCGCGACGTGATCGGCCTGCTCGCCGCCGCGATCCGCGACCCGGACCCGGTGCTGTTCTTCGAGCACAAGTCGCTGTACGCGACCAAGGGTGAGGTGGAGGACGGCGAGATCGTCGACGAGCTCGGCCGGGCGAAGGTGCTCACGGGAGGGCGGCGACGCGACGATCCTGGCGCTCGGCGGCCATGGTCCGCCGGGCGACGCAGCCGCTGGCCTGCTCGCGGACGAGCACGGCATTGACTGTAGTGTCGTGGACGTGCGCAGCCTGGTCCCGCTCGACACCGCGACGATCCTCGCCGAGGTGGCGAGGACCGGGCGGCTGTTCACGGTCGAGGAGAACCCGCGGCTGTGCGGGTGGGGCGCGGAGATCGTCTCGATCGTCGTGGAGGAGGCGTTCGGCGCGCTGACCGGGCCGCCGGTGCGGATCACCACGCCGCACATCCCGCTGCCGGCCGCCGACGCGCTCGAGGACCACGTGCTGCCGTCGGTGGCGCGGATCACGCAGACGGTGCGCGAATCATTGGAGGACGCGTGACCGCTGACCTTGCCGCCCTGACCGGCATCGACGTGCCGACCGGGCTGTTCATCGACGGTGAGTGGACCACCAACGGCCGGACCCTGCCGGTGACCAACCCGGCCACCGAGGACACCCTGGTGGAGATCACCGACGGGACCCCGGACGACGCCCTGGCCGCGGTGGCCGCCGCGCACCGGGCCCTGCCCGGCTGGGCCGCGACGCCGCCCCGCGAGCGCGCCGAGTGCCTGCGCAGAGCGCTGGGCGCTGATGATCGAGCGGTCCGAGGCGATCGCCCGGCTGATGGTGCTGGAGAACGGCAAGGCGCTGCGCGACGCCCGGGGCGAGGTCATCTACGCCGCCGAGTTCTTCCGCTGGTACGCCGAAGAGGCGGTCCGCATCGACGGTGCGGTCACCACCGCGCCGTCCGGTGCCAACCGCATCATGGTGGTGCGCCAGCCGGTCGGGGTCAGCGTCCTGGTCACCCCGTGGAACTTCCCGGCGGCCATGGCGACCCGCAAGATCGGTCCCGCGCTGGCGGCCGGCTGCACGGTGGTGCTCAAGCCGGCCAAGGAGACCCCGCTGAGCGCGTTCGCGGTCGCCGACATCCTGCGCGAGGCCGGCGTGCCGCACGGCGTGGTCAACGTCGTGTGCACCCAGAAGGCCGGGCCGCTGGTCGGCGCCATGCTGGCCGACCCGCGGGTGCGCAAGCTCTCCTTCACGGGGTCCACCGAGGTCGGCCGGGTGCTGCTGGAGACCGCCGCGAAGACCATCACCAACTGCTCGATGGAGCTCGGCGGCAACGCGCCGTTCCTGATCTTCGACGACGCCGACCTCGACGCGGCGATCGAGGGCGCGTTCCTCGCCAAGATGCGCAACGGCGGCGAGGCCTGCACCGCGGCCAACCGGTTCTACGTGCACGAGGCGGTGGCCGACGAGTTCACCTCCCGGTTCGCCGACCGGCTCAGCAAGCTCGCGGTCGGCCCGGGCCTGGACGCCGGCACCGACCTCGGCCCGCTGGTCAACGAGGACACCCGGTCCAAGGTGGCCAGCCTGGTCGACTCGGCCACGACCGGCGGCGCGCAGGTGGTCACCGGCGGCCGGGCGCCGGACCGCAAGGGCTACTTCTACCTGCCCACCGTGCTGCGGGACCTGCCGCCGGACGCCGCCATCCTCGGCACCGAGATCTTCGGCCCGGTGGCGCCGGTGGTGCGCTTCCGCGACGAGGACGAGGCGATCCGCTGGGCCAACGACACCGAGTACGGGCTGGTCTCCTACCTCTACACCGCCGACCTGCGCCGCGCGCTGCGGGTGTCCGAGGCGCTGGACACCGGCATGGTCGGCGTCAACCGTGGCATCGTGTCCGACCCGGCCGCCCCGTTCGGCGGCGTCAAGCAGTCCGGCCTGGGCCGCGAGGGCGGCCACGACGGCCTGCTGGAATTCACCGAGAGCAAGTACATCGCGGTCGACTGGTAGACCAGCGCGAGCGTGGCGGACGGAGGCCCGGCCACGGCCGTGATTAACTGAGTCCGAGATGGACAGACGAATATTCGGGCTGGAGAACGAGTACGGGGTCACGTGCACGTTCCGCGGCAGCCGTAAGCTCTCGCCGGACGAGGTGGCCAGGTACCTGTTCCGGCGCGTGGTCTCGTGGGGCCGCAGCAGCAACGTGTTCCTGCGCAACGGGGCCCGGCTGTACCTGGACGTCGGCAGCCATCCCGAGTACGCGACGCCGGAGTGCGACAACATCTCCGACCTGGTGGTCCACGACAAGGCCGGGGAGCGGATCCTGGAGGGCCTGCTGGTCGACGCCGACCGGCGGCTGCGCGAAGAGGGCATCGCGGGCGATATCTACCTGTTCAAGAACAACACCGACTCGGCGGGCAACTCCTACGGCTGCCACGAGAACTACCTTGTGGGGCGGCACGGCGAGTTCGGCCGCCTCGCCGACATCCTGATCCCGTTCCTGGTCACCCGGCAGGTCATCTGCGGTGCCGGGAAGGTGCTGCAGACCCCGCGCGGCGCGGTCTACTGCGTCAGCCAGCGCGCCGAGCACATCTGGGAGGGCGTGTCGTCGGCCACCACCCGGTCCCGGCCGATCATCAACACCCGCGACGAACCGCACGCCGACGCCGAGCGGTTCCGGCGGCTGCACGTCATCGTGGGCGACTCGAACATGAGCGAGACCACCACGCTGCTCAAGGTGGGCGCCACCGACCTGGTGCTGCGCATGATCGAGGCGGGCACGGTCATGCGCGACCTGTCGCTGGAGAACCCGATCAGGGCGATCAGGGATGTCAGCCACGACATGACCGGGCAGCGCAGGGTGCGGCTCGCCAACGGCCGGGAGGCCTGCGCGCTGGACATCCAGCGCGAGTACCTGTCCAAGGCGCGCGACTTCACCGACCGGCGCGGCGCGGACGAGAGCGCCCGGCGGGTGCTGGACCTGTGGGAACGGACCCTGGACGCGGTCGACAGCGGCAACCTCGACGACGTCGCCCGGGAGATCGACTGGGTGACCAAGTTCCAGCTCATCGAGCGCTACCGGGCCAAGCACGACCTGCCGCTGTCGTCGGCGCGGGTGGCCCAGCTCGACCTCGCCTACCACGACGTGCACCGCGGCCGTGGGCTCTACTACCTGCTGCAGCGGCGCGGCGCGGTGGTGCGTGCCGCCCGGGACATCGACATCTTCGAGGCCAAGTCCGTGCCGCCGCAGACGACCCGGGCCCGGCTGCGGGGCGAGTTCATCCGCCGCGCCCAGGAGCGGCGGCGGGACTTCACCGTGGACTGGGTCCACCTCAAGCTGAACGACCAGGCCCAGCGGACGGTGCTGTGCAAGGACCCGTTCCGCTGTACCGACGAGCGGGTGGAGAAGCTCATCGCCGGGATGTGAACTCACCACCGGCGGGTAAAGCGGCCCGGGCGCGAACGGCCGGCGCGTGAGGGTAGCGTGGGGGCGGTCATAGTTGCGGGCCGTGACCGGCCCGGGACGTGTCCGGGCCGGCCCGGGGCGGCCAGCCGGTAGGCTGGCCGGGCTCCCGCCGAGACGACACAGCCGACGACGACAAGGTTTTCTTCCCATGCGACGTATCGCGGTACTATCCGCACTTCCCCTGCTGGCCGCCGTGGCCCTGGCCGGATGCGGCAGCTCCTCCTCGAACTCCTCGGCAGCTCGGCCGTCAGCGTGATCGGGCTCCTTCGGCAAGGCCCCGGAGGTGAACATCCCCGCGCAGAAGGCCGGCAGCAAGCTCGCCGTGAAGACCCTGGTCCACGGCACCGGGCAGGCGCTCGCCCGGACCGACGCCTTCGTCGGCAACTACGCCATCTACCTCTGGAGCGGCACCTCGCACAAGCTGCTGCAGAGCACCTTCAAGGCCGGCGGCAAGCCGACCCTGTTCTCCGGCACGCTGCTGCCCGGCCTGGAGACGGCGCTGGTCGGGCAGAAGATGGGCAGCCGGGTGCTGGCCGTCATTCCGCCCAAGGAGGGTTTCGGCACCAGCGGCGACGCGCAGGCGGGCATCAAGGGCACGGACACGCTGGTCTTCGTCGTTGACATGCTCAAGGACTTCGCCGCCAACGCGGCCGCGTCCGGCCAGCCGGTGTCCAACGGCGGCGGCAGCCTGCCCACGGTGACCGCGGTCGCCGGGTCCGCCCCGACGATCACGATGCCGAAGGGCAACCCGCCGAAGAACCTGACCACTCAGGTCCTGATCAAGGGCACCGGCCCGACGGTGGCCGAGGGCGACACGGTCGTGGTCCAGTACGTCGGCGCGATCTGGCGCAACGGTTACGTCTTCGACTCGTCCTGGAAGCGCAGCCAGCCGTTCGGCTTCACCATCGGCGCCAGCCCCAGCCAGGTGATCCTCGGCTGGGACAAGGGCCTGGTCGGCCAGACCGTGGGCAGCCGGGTGATGCTGGTCATCCCGCCCGCCGACGGCTACGGCAAGACCGGCAGCCCGCAGGCGCACATCAAGGGGACCGACACGCTGGTCTTCGTGGTGGACATCCTGGGCGCCTTCAGCGCGGCACCGGCCTAATCCGGCCTGACTGAACCCCGGCGGGCCTCGCCCGGCCGGGGTTCAGTCCAGAAGGGCGGCGGCGTGCCGGCCGGCCGCGGCCGCGGCGAGGAAGTAGGCGTGGTCCTCGTCCAGGCCACGGCCCATCGTGGCCAGCGGCACCGGGCACGCCGCCAGGGCGTCGGCCAGCCCGCCGGTCGGCACGCTGACCAGGCGGTGCCGCGGGGCAAGCTGCTGCGCCTGGGCCGCCACCTGGGCGCCGAAATCGCCGCCGAGCACCGGCACCACCACGTCGGCAGCGGCCAGCGCCACCCGGCCGTAGGCGGTGAGGCTGTGGTGCGAGATGCCGCGGTGGCGCTGCCTGGCGTCGGCCTCGCTGATCCGCAGGGACGCCACCGGGCGGCCGCCGAGCACCGCGGCCGCGTTCACCGCCTCGCCGCAGGCCACGCCGGAGAACCCCCAGCGGGTGCCGGTGCCCAGGTTGCCCGGCCCCTGCGCCACCACGGCCACGTCGGCACCCAGCACATGCCTGGCCGCCAGCAGGCCGGTGTGCACGGTGACGGTCTCCAGATCGCCGCCGAACGACTGCCCGGTGCTGATCGTGCCCGCGAGCCACCCGGCCTCCCGCAGCCCCGCCGTGGACCTGGAGAACCAGGCGGGCAGCGTGCCGCCATCCAGCATCACGTACACGGCGACCGGCGGGACATCGCGGGACGCGCGCAGCCCGGCGAGGATCGCCGGCAGCGCCGAGTGCAGGTCCGCCACGACGACCGGCATGCCGCCCAGGTCGTCCGCATCGCGCAGCACCTCGTGGTGCGGTGATCCCTGCTCGTCCGCCCCCTGGACGCAGGCCTGCATCGGGGTATACCGCGCCTTCATCAGATGCCCCGGGCCGGGCGGGCCGGACGGCAGCCGGTCCGGCACGGCGATCACCAGGGCGTAGCCGCCGGTACCGAGCCCCAGTTCCACGGCCGTAGCGTTCAGCAATACCTGGTCACCAGCCTGCGGCCGGCCGGTCAGCGCCGGGTATGCGAGGGCCCGCAGCGGCCCGTCACCGGTGGTGACTTCCAGCTCGACCGCGCCGGGCCATTCCCGCCGCACCTGCGCCACCACGGCGCTCCGCCAACGAATCACTCCGGCAGGGTAACCTGGCCGGCATCGGCGCCTTGCCTGGTCACTGCAACCTCGCACCGCGCGCCGGGCAGGCGGGGGACAATGGCAGCCGGTGCGGCTGGCGGGAGAGAGCTATGTCACGGCGAAAGACCGAGCGGCTGCTCAGCCTGGTGGTCTGCCTGCTCTCCAGCCAGCGCTACCTGACCGCCACGCAGATCCGCGCCGCGGTGCCTGGTTACCCGGAGTCCTTCGACGCGTTCAAGCGGATGTTCGAGCGGGACAAGGAAGAGCTGCGCGAGCTGGGCATCCCGCTGGACATGGGCACCAACGCGGCACTGGACGACGAGGTCGGCTACCGGATTCCCCGGCAGGCGTACGAACTGCCCGACATCAGGCTGGAGCCGGACGAGGCGGCGGTGCTCGCCGTGGCGGCCCGGGTGTGGCACCGGGCCGAGCTGGCCGGCGCCGCGGCGGGCGCGCTGCTGAAGCTGCGCGCGGCCGGGGTGGAGGCCGAGGAGACCGCCCAGCCGGGGATCGAGCCGCGGCTGCAGGCCGGGGAGGCCGCGTTCGCGCCGCTGTGGGAGGCGCTGCGGGACCGCCGCCCGGTCACGTTCCGCTACCGGGCGGCCGGCCGCAGCGAGGCGCAGCAGCGCGAGCTGGAGCCCTGGGGGGTGGTGAACCGGCACGGCCGGTGGTACGTGGCCGGCCACGACCGGGCCCGCGAGGCGGTGCGCGCGTTCCGGCTGAGCCGGATCGAGGGCGGGGTGGCGTTCAGCGGGCCGCCCGGGTCCGTTACCGTGCCCGCCGATGCCGACGTGCGTGAGCTGGTCAAGTCCTGGGATGACCGGCCCGCGCCGCCGCGGGCCGCGGTGCTGAGCGTCCGCGCCGGTGCCGGGCTCGGCATCCGGCGCCAGGCCACCCGGGAGGTACCGGGCACCGACGGCTGGGACGAGGTCGAGACCCCGTTCGCCGAGGTCGCCTGGTTCTCCGAGCACCTCGCCTCATTCGGCCCCGACGTGATCGTCCGCGAGCCCGCCGACCTGCGGGACGCGGTCATCACCAGGCTGAAGGGAGCGCTGGCATGACGGCGGCGAAAGCGGCGGAGCACGGCAGCCCGGGCACCAGCTCGGACCGGCTGCAGCGGCTGCTCGCCCTGGTGCCCTACGTGATCAGCCGTAAGGTGGTCGGGCTGGCCGAGACGGCGGCGGCGTTCGGCGTCACCGAGCGGGAGCTGACCGACGACCTGAACATGCTGTGGTGCGTGGAGCTGCGCACGCCGGACCCCTACTGCCCGATCGACCTGTCCTACGAGGGCGGCGAGATCGTGATCAGCCAGGCCGAGCCGGTGGACCGGCCGCTGCGGCTGGGTGTGGACGAGGCGAGTGCCCTGCTGGTGGCGCTGCGGATGCTGGCCGAGGTCGGCGAGCTGACGTCGGTCCCTGACCTGGCCGGGAGGCTCCGCGCTCAGCCGCACCATCGCGAAGCTGGAAGCGGCGGCGGGGGAGGCCGGGGCACCCAGCGCCCTGGTGGCCGTGGAGGTCGACCAGAACGCCGAGCGCAGCGTGCTGGCCCAGGTGCGCGAGGCACTGGCCAGCGGGCGCCGGCTGCACCTGTCGTACTACGTGCCGGGCCGCGACGAGGCCACCGAGCGGGACGTGGACCCGATGCGGCTGCTTGTCGTGGAGGGGCGCACCTACCTGGAGGGCTGGTGCCGCCGGGCGGAGGCGGTCCGGGTGTTCCGGCTGGACCGGGTGCTGCGGATCGAGGTGCTCGCGGTGGCGGCGGAGGTGCCGCGCCAGGCCGAGCCGGTGGACGTGGACCAGGGCCTGTTCCGGCCCTCGCCCGGCGACATGCGCGTGGTGCTGGAGCTCACCCCCCGTGGCCGGTGGGTGGCCGAGTACTACCCGTGTGAGGACGTGGCCGAGCTGGGCGACGGCAGGCTCCGGGTGACGCTGCGCACCCCGGACGGGGCGTGGGCGCGGCGGCTGGCGCTCGGCCTCGGCGAGGACGGGCGGGTGATGGCGCCCGCCGCGATCGCGGCGGCGGTACGGGCTGATGCGGCGTCGGCGCTGGCCGCGTATAGTACGGACACCCCTGAGGACGGCACACGCCCCGCGCAGGGGTGAGTTAATTCCGGTCTGGGCGTAGCATGTGCCTGACGGGACACCCCAGGCGCGGGGGCAGCATCCTCGCCGAGAAGGAACAAAGGGACTATGGGACTTTTCGACAGCCCGACGCACTTGCTCATCATCCTGGTGGTACTGGTCGTGCTCTTCGGCTCCGCGAAGCTGCCCAAGGCCGCCAAGTCCATGGGCGAAGCCATGCGGATCTTCAAGAAGGAATCGGCGAAGATGCATGAGGAGGACGCGTCCACAAGCCAGACCGAGGCGTGGGAGCCTCCGCCGCCGCAGGTAACCGCTCCGTCGCCGCAGGTGACGGCTCCGCAGCCGCAGGTAGCCCCGCAGGTGGCGCCGCAGCAGGCGACGACCCAGGCCCAGATGGCCGCCCTGCAGGCTCAGATGGACGCCCTGCAGCAGCAGGTGGCCGCCCCCCAGCCGCCGGCGCCGGGCACCACCGCGCCCGGCGGGACACTGCCGGAGACGCAGCACACCAACCAGCCCGGCTGACGGCCCAAGGGGCTGACACATGAGCTCGCCGCCGGACACCACCGCGCCCGCGCCGGGGCGCGGATCCCGGGTTCCGCTCCTCAGGAGTAACCCCGAGGCCCGGATGCCGCTCATGGAGCACCTCCGGGAGCTGCGCAACCGGCTGGTCAAGGCCGTTCTCGGGATCATCCTCGGCATGGTGGTCGGCTGGTTCTTGTACGCGCGGGCTTTCAACTTCATCACCGGGCCGTTCTGCCGGGTCCCCATCCAGGACACGGTGGGCTGCGGCCCGAACGGGCACCCGCTCGTCGTCACCGGGGTCTTCGACCCGTTCTTCGTGAAGCTGAAGGTCGCCTTCGTCGTCGGCATCATCGTGTCGTCCCCGATCTGGTTCTACCAGTTCTGGGCGTTCATCGCGCCGGGGCTCTACCGCCGCGAGAAGCGCTGGACGTTCGCGTTCGTGGGCACCGCGGTGCCGCTGTTCGCGCTCGGCGGTGTGTTCGCCTACCTGGCGATGAGCCGGGGCCTGCGCTTCCTGCTCGGCCTGACCCCGGACGACGTCCGGCCGCTGATCACCATCGACACCTACTTCGGCTACGCGATGGCGATGCTGTTCATCTTCGGGATCGCCTTTGAACTGCCCCTGGTGCTGGTGATACTGAACATGGCCGGGGCGGTCAGCCACGCGTTCATCCGCAAGCACCGCCGGGTGATGATCTTCCTGGTGTTCGTGTTCGCCGGCGCGGCGACCCCGAGCCCGGACCCGTTCTCGATGCTGCTGCTGGCCATCCCGTGCGTGGTCCTGGTGGAACTGGCCGAGTTGTTCGTCTGGCTGAACGACCGCCGCCGGGCCCGCCGTGACGCCGCGCTGCTGGCCGAGGAAGGGATCTCCGAGCTCAGCGACACCGACTTGCGCGGTTAATCCTGCCCGCAGGGCGGCGCGGGGGCGTCGCTTAGGCTGGAGCGCGTGTCCACCCACGCGAGCCCTGCGCAGCGGTATGCCGAATCCCGGCGGCGGCGGGCGCAGGACGGTCCCGCTCTGGCCGAGTTCCAGGCGCTGTACGACTTCTCCTTCGACGACTACCAGCGCCGGGCGTGCCAGGCGCTGAACGAGGGCCACGGGGTGCTGGTGGCCGCGCCGACCGGGTCGGGCAAGACCGTGATCGGGGAGTTCGCGGTGCACCTGGCGCTGGCCGCGGGGCGCAAGTGCTTCTACACCACGCCGATCAAGGCGCTGTCCAACCAGAAGTTCGGCGACCTGGTGCGCCGCTACGGCGCGGACCGGGTGGGGCTGCTCACCGGCGACAACAGCATCAACGGTGAGGCGCCGGTCGTGGTGATGACCACCGAGGTGCTGCGCAACATGCTCTACGGCGGCTCGGCCACCCTGGACGGGCTGGGTTACGTGGTGCTCGACGAGGTGCACTACCTGGCCGACCGGTTCCGCGGCGCGGTGTGGGAAGAGGTGATCATCCACCTGCCCGATTCCGTCCGGGTCGTCGCGCTGTCCGCCACGGTGAGCAACGCCGAGGAGTTCGGTGAGTGGCTGACCCAGGTCCGCGGCGGGACGACGGTGATCGTGGACGAGCACCGGCCGGTGCCGCTCTGGCAGCATGTCCTGGCCGACGGCCACCTGTACGACCTGTTCGTGTCGCCGAACGGGGCTCCCGACTCCCCGCAGGTCAACCCGGAGCTGCTGCGGCTGTCCCGGCGGGAGGAGCAGGCGCAGCGCAGGACGCCGGGCCGCCCGGTGCGGGGCGGCCGCCGGCCGTCCCGGCCGCGGCCGCCGAGCCGGCCGCTGATGATCGAACGGCTGGACGCGGCGGGGCTGCTGCCGGCCATCACGTTCATCTTCTCCAGGGCCGCCTGCGACGCCGCGGTGCGCCAGTGCCTGGACGCCGGGCTCCGGCTGACCACCCCGGAGGAGGCGGAGATCATCACCGAGGTGGCCGAGCGGCGCACCGCGGACCTGCCCGACGCGGACCTGGCGGTGCTCGGCTACGGGGAGTGGCTGGCCGGCCTGCAGCGTGGCATCGCCGCGCACCACGCGGGGCTGCTGCCCACCTTCAAGGAGGTGGTGGAGGAACTGTTCGAGGCGGGGCTGGTGCGGGTCGTCTATCGCCACCGAGACGCTCGCCCTCGGCATCAACATGCCGGCCAGGACCGTGGTCATCGAGCGGCTCGACAAGTGGAACGGCGAGGCCCACGCGGCGCTGACGCCGGGGGAGTACACCCAGCTCACCGGGCGGGCCGGCCGCCGCGGCATCGACGTGGAGGGGCACGCCGTGGTGCTGTGGCAGCCGGGCCTGGAACCGGCGGCGCTGGCGGGCCTGGCCGGTACCCGGACCTATCCGCTCAACTCCAGCTTCCGGCCCTCCTACAACATGGCCGTGAACCTGGTCGGGCAGGCCGGGCTGGAGCGCGCGGCGGCGATCCTGGAGTCCTCGTTCGCCCAGTTCCAGGCCGACCGGGCGGTCGCGGACGTGGCCCGGTCCGGCGCAGCGCGGCCGGGAGGAGCTGGACCGGCTCGCGGTGACCTGCGACCGCGGCGACTTCGCCGAGTACTTCCGGCTCCGCCGGAGCCTGTCCGAGCTGGAGGGACAGGCGGCCAGGCAGCGCGCCGCGGCCCAGCGGGCCGATGCGATCGCCTCGCTCAGCCAGTTGCGCCGCGGCGACATCATCAAGGTGCCGGGCGGGCGCCGCGCGGGCGTGGCCGTGGTGCTCGAGCCTGGGGTCCCTGCTCCCGGGCGCCGCGCCGACAGCCTGCCGCTGCCCCTGGTGCTGACCGCGGGCCGCCAGGTCAGGCGGCTGTCGATGGCCGACTTCCCGGTCCCGGTACAGCCCATCGACCGGGTCCGGATCCCGAACTGGTTCAGCGCCCGGTCGCCCAAGCACCGCCGGGACCTGGCCGCCAGCGTGCTGACCAAGCTGGCCGGGCGGGACAAGGAGCTGCCGCGCCGCGGGCAGGCCGCCCCGGCCCAGGCCCAGGAGGAGATCGCCGCGCTGCGCCGCCGGGTCCGCGCCCACCCCTGCCACGGCTGCCCCGACCGGGACGAGCACGCCCGCCACGCCGAGCGCCGGGCCCGGCTGGAGCGCGACGTGCGAGCGGCTGGAGACCACGGTGGCCGGCCGGTCCCACGTCATCGCCCGCACCTTCCAGCGGGTCTGTGCCGTGCTCGCGCGCCTCGGCTACACCGAGGGCGACCGGGTGACCGACGCGGGCCGGCGGCTCGCCTGCCTGTACACCGAACTCGACCTGCTCGCGGCGGAGTGCCTGCGCCGCGGGCTGTGGGACGGGCTGAGCCCGGCGGAGCTCGCGGCGTGCGTGTCGGCGCTGACGTTCGAGTCCCGCACGGCCGAGGCCGCCACGCCGGTGCGGCTGCCCGGCGGGCCGGTCCGCGAGGTGCTCGCCGCCACGGTGTCGGTGTGGCGGGAGCTCGACGAGATCGAGTCCGATAACCGGCTGTCGTTCCTGCGGGAACCGGACGCGGCATTCGCCTGGGCGGCACACGCCTGGGCCCAGGGCAAGTCGCTGGAATCCGTGCTCGGGCCGGACCTGACCCCGGGTGACTTCGTCCGCGCCGTCAAGCAGCTCATGGACCTGCTCGGGCAGGTGGCGGTCGCGGCGGGCCGGGGCACGCCACTGCGGTCCGCGGCGCTCAAGGCCGTCGATGCGCTGGGCCACGGCGTGGTGACCTACACCTCGGTCGAGGATCTGACGGTCGGTGGCAACCGGCGCGGTACGCTCCCGGCATGACCGACCTGGCAGACTTCGCCGCCCTGGTGGCGCGCGACCACGGCCTGGCCGTGGTGTCCACGCTGCGCCCGGACTCGACCGTCAGCTGTTCCGTGGTGAACGCCGGGGTGCTCCGCCACCCCGTCACCGGCGAGCAGGTGGTCGCCTTCGTCAGCCGGGGCGATGCCCGCAGGCTGGCCTACCTGCGCGCCACGCCGCGGGTCACCGTGGTGCTGCGCGCCGGGTGGCAGTGGGCGGCGGCGGAGGGCCCGGTGCAGCTCTGCGGCCCGGACGACCCGCTGCCGGGCGTGGACGCCGAGGGCCTGCGCCTGCTGCTGCGGGCGGTGTTCACCGCCGCCGGCGGGACCCACGACGACTGGGACGGCTACGACACGGTGATGGCCAGGGAGCGGCGCACCGCCGTGTTGGTGACACCGGAGCGCGTCTACTCCTGAGGCGGCCGGCGCGCCCAGAACAGCGCATGGCCAACGTCCCCTTCGGGGACGAATTCCTGGGCGGTGACCTGCAGGCCGGCCTGTTCCAGCCAGGCGCGGTAAGTGTCCGCGCCGGCGTGGCTCCACCACATCGCGGCCGGGCCGCCGAGCCAGTTGTCCTCGGTGCCGGTCCACTCCCGCTCGCCGGTCACCGTGAGCAGCCACCCTCCGGGCCGCAGCCAGCCCGCCACCCGCTGCAGCAGTTCCGGCTGGGCCCGCAGCGGCATGTGGACGAGAGCGTAGAGGCAGGCGACGGCATCGAACGACGCGGCCGGAAACGTGACCGTACTGGCATCCGCGCAGATGAAGGTCCCGGCCGGGACCAGGCGCCGTGCCCGCCCGATCTGCACCTCGCTGATGTCCACGCCGGTCACCTGATATCCGGCCGCGGCCAGCGACCGGGCGACGGGTACCCCGCAGCCGCAGCCCAGGTCGAGCACCGGGCCGCCGGCCGGCACCCGGGCCCGCAGCGCGGCCAGCCAGGGTGCGTACCGGTCCTCGTCCGCGTCGTCGGCACGGTAGCGGTACGACAGGGCGTCATAGCCCTTTCGGACCAGGTCGCTTTCATCGCCAGAAACCATCTCCAGCAGGCTATCTCCCGGCTCCGGTCAGGCGGCTTGGCTGGGTGGGTCGTGTCCGGGTGGGCTGTGGCTGTGCAGGGTGCGCTGGCCGTCGGGGCTGGTGGCGGTGGTGGTGCCGTCGGTGTTGAGGGCCAGGTTCCAGCCCCACCGGTGGACGGCGATCTGGTGGTGGAAGGTGCAGAGCGGTGACCAGGTTGGGCAGGGCTGGTGGGGCCGCCGCGGGAGCGGGGGATGATGTGGTGGATGTCGCAGACGCTGGCGGGCTGGTCGCAGCCGGGGAAGGCGCAGTGCGGGTGGCGGGTGGTGACGGCGCGGCGCAGGTGGGCGGGGATGGTTTCGGTGGCGGCGCCGATGTCCAGCGGCAGGCTGACCGAGGTCAGCGGCTGCCGTCGAGGACGGCGCGCAGCCGGGCGGCGAGGCCGTCCGGGGCCGGACAGGGTGTCGGCGGCCAGGGCGAGCAGCGCCCGGCGCAGCCGGTCGCGGGTGGCGGGCTGAGCGGCGTGGGGGCCGGTGTCGCGCCGGCGTGCGGGCCAGCGACCTGGCTGCAGGCTGAGCGCGGCGCCGGCCTGCCGGGCTGCCTGCGGGCTGCCGCCGGCTGGCCGGCGGCCGCTGGGCCGGGCCGGAACCCGGTCCGCCGGTCGCGTGCACGGGCCGCCGGCGGCTGGCCCAGTCCGCGGCGCTGCTGGCCAGGCCGGCACGCGACCGGGGTGGCCCGGCGGCCCGGCGTGGCGGGCCGAGGATGGCGCGGGCGAGCAGGAACGCGTCGGTGAACTGGTCCAGGGCGGCCCCGTCGACGTGGCCGGTGACCACCGGGACCACGGTCGCATCACACGCGCCGGCGTCCGCGTCGGGGCCGGTGAGCCAGCCGGGCTGGGCTGCCCGGGCCGCCGCCCAGGCATCCTCGGCCGCCGAGGCGCCGGGCAGGCCGCGCAACTGGGCCAGGGTCAGGTGCACCAGCACCTGGGTCGGCTGCCCGGCCCGGCCGGGGACCATCCCGGCGCGGATCAGCCGCCGGCACGCCTCCTCCAGCGCGTCATGACGGCGCTGCGCCCCGGTCCGGACATCCTCCGGCCCGGCCTTCTTCCCCAGCGCCTCCAGCACCGCCGCCAAAGCGGCCGCGCACCCCGGCGTCAGGTCGCCTTCGGCGCGGCCGGCGCCGCGGAAGGTGATGCCCAGCCGGAACCACCGGTCCTCGAACCCGTCCTCGGCGTCCGGCGCCCCGCACCGTTCGTACATCTCCTGGGCCAGCCCCGCGAGCGCGGCCAGGTCCGCGCCGCCGCGGGCCGCCGCGACCAGAATCTCATCGGCGTCGTTCCGGCGGTCCTCCGGGCAGCCGGTCGGTCCACTCGCAGATGGCCCGCGCCCACGACGGTGACAGTTCCCCGGCGGCCAGCGCCCGCTCGATCGCCGGGTGCACCGCCAGCCGCCGCGCCCAGCCGACCGCGCCCGCGGCGGCCCCGGTGGTAACCCGGGTCTGCCACTTGAGCCAGGTCCGTGCGGTGCCATGCCCGTCATCCTCGAACCCGCCCTGGACGGCGAACGCGCCCAGCACCCGGGCCCTGCGCCGCGGTGTGCTTGGCCTCCGCCCGCCCCAGCGCCCGCAGTGCCTCCGCCTGCACGCCCGCAGGCAACGACGCCACGTCGGCGGCGTTGAGGTGATCCAGGGCACGGTTCAGCAACGCCAGCGCCTCGGTCACACTGCCCGGCAAGCACCGGTCGTCACACATGCCCTCACCTCCCGCCCTCAGCCAGTCCGCCGAACATTTATCGAAATCTAGTTCCAGAATAGCGGCCGACTCTGACATTTCCCGGCCATCGCCACACCGTCCCGGATAATTTTCATGATCATCTTTGCGGGAGGAGGGGATCAGTGTCCTGCCATGCTGGCAGGATGGCGCAGGTGGGTTCGTTGATGCTGCTTGACACCGCCTCGCTGTACTTCCGCGCGTTCTACGGCGTACCGGAGACCGTGGCCGCGCCCGACGGCACCCCGGTGAACGCCGTGCGGGGGCTGCTCGACATGATCACCCGGCTGGTCCGGGCCCGGCACCCGGCCCGGCTGGTGGCCTGCCTGGACGCGGACTGGCGGCCCGCCTTCCGGGTGGCGGCGCTGCCGTCCTACAAGGCGCACCGGGCCAGCGCCGACGGCGAGCAGGAGGAGGTCCCGCCCGCCCTCGCCGCGCAGGTGCCGGTGATCGAACAGGTCCTTACCGCCGCTGGGGTGGCGCTGGCCGGGGCGCCCGGTTACGAGGCGGACGACGTGATCGGCACGTTCACCGCCCACTCGCCGGGGCCCGTCGAGATCGTCACCGGGGACCGCGACCTGTTCCAGCTGGTCGACGACGCCAAGCCGGTGCGCGTGATCTACACCGCGCGCGGCCTGGTCAAGCTGGACATCGTGGACGAGGCGGCGATCACCGCCAGGTACCAGATCCCCGGGCGCGCCTACGCCGACTTCGCGACGCTGCGCGGTGACCCCAGCGACGGCCTGCCCGGGGTCGCGGGCGTGGGGGACAAGACGGCGGCCGCCCTGGTCAGGACGTTCGGGTCGGTCGAGGCGATCTGCGAGGCCATCGACAAGGGCCACGGCGGCTTCCCGGCCGGGGCCAGGCAGAAGGTGGCGGCGGCCCGCGACTACCTGACGGTCGCACCCGCGGTGGTCCGTGTCGCGACGGACGCGCCGGTGCCGGAGGTGGACGGTGGCCTGCCGGTCCACCGGGTGGACCCGGAGGCGCTGACCAGCCTGGACGCCCGGTTCGGCCTCGGCTCGTCGCTGCGCCGGGCGGTCGCGGCACTGTCCGAAGGCTGACACAGCTTTCGCTGCGATACGCTCGCCCGCCAGGCCGGGCGCCGTCAGGTCAGCGCACGTACAGGGCGACCAGGCACGTGTCGTCCTCGGTGTCGGTGGAGCCGAGTGTGTCGAGGACGACGGAGATCATGTTCTCCGGGTCGGTGATGCCTGCTGCGGCGGCGGTGAGCGCGGCCAGGCCCTCGTCCAGGGAGCGGTGCCTGCGCTCGATCAGGCCGTCGCTGTAAAGCAGCAACAGGTCGCGCTCGCGCAGTTGCACCGATGCGGCATCGTAGCCGGACCTGGCCGCGCCGAGCAGGATGCCCGCCGGCTGACCCCAGCGCCGTCGCATGCCGGCCGCGGACCAGGATCGGGGGCGGATGCCCGGCCTGCGCCCAGGTCAGCACGCGGGTGGGTGGGTCGAAATAGCCGGCGATCACCGAGGCGGTGTGCTCGGGGCCGACGTGGTGGACCAGGTCGTTCAGCCAGCCGACGAGCCGCTCCGGCGGCGCGCCGGTGATCGCCAGGCCCGCCAGCGCGCCGCGCAGCCTGGCCATCCCCGCGGCCGCGGCCAGGCCGTGCCCGCCGACGTCCCCGATCGCCAGGAGCACGTGGCCGCCGGGCATCTCGGCGGTGATGTACCAGTCGCCGCCCACCCGGCTGTCGTGCGAGGCGGGCAGGTAGCGGACGACGGCGCGCAGCCCGGGAAGCTCGAAGGGCGCGTCGTGCAGCGGCAGGATCGCCCGCTGCAACTCCAGCGTGACGTGCCGTTCGGCGGCGAGCGCGGCAGCCAGCCCGGCGGTGTCGGCCACACCGGTATCGGCCTGGGCCAGCTCGCTCTGCTGCAGGGACATCCGGGCTACGGGTTTCCTCATCCGTGCGCTGCCTCCGGACGGCTTTCGGGGAGCGGCGGGACGCGCGGGCTCAGCGAGCGACTCGGGGTGAGCCGGAGGAGCAACGATCTCGGAGGATGCCATCGCCGTCCGCATCAGTGAGCCTGAGTCTACTAAGCGTGAGGCACGCGGGGCGGTCCTGTCTACCTCACGGCGGCAAGTCGCCCTGGGGCCGGTACGGGCCACGGCTGCCGCCGGCGCCGTGCCAGGCGCGTGATTAGATGACCTGGTTGGAGGCTGCGGACGGCGAAGGGCGGGACATGTCAGCACAGGCGGCGACGACGCAGGCGGCGTCCGGTCCGGGCGGGCACCCGGCGGCGGATCTGTACCCGGCGGGCCGGCTGGAGCAGGCCGCCGAAGCGGCGGGCCGGGCCGGCCTGGACGCGCTGCTCCTCACCCCCGGGCCCGACCTGCGCTACCTGACCGGGTACGACACGCACCAGTCCGAGCGGCTCACCTGCCTCGCGGTGCCCGCGGCGGGCCCCGCCTTCCTGGTGGTGCCCCGGCTGGAACTGGCCTCGGCGAAGGCGTCCCCGGCAGGCGGCATGAACCTGGAGTTCGTCGTGTGGGACGAGACCGACGACCCCTACCAGGCCGTCGCCCGGCGGCTCGGCAGCCCCACCACCGTGGGCCTGGCCGGCCAGATGTGGGCCATGATGGTGCTCCGCTTCCGTGACGCGATGCCCGGCGCCCGGCAGGACCTGGCCGGCACGGCGCTGCGGGCGCTGCGCATCAGGAAGACGCCGGCCGAAGTCGCGGCGCTAGCAGCGGCCGGTGCGGCGATCGACCGGGTGCACGCATCGGTGCCGCAGTGGCTGCGGCCGGGACGGACCGAGCGCGAGGCCGCCGCCGACATCGCCAGCGCGATCGCAGCGGCCGGGCCATGCCCGGATCGACTTCGTCATCGTCGGGTCCGGCCCGAACGCGGCCAAACCGCACCACGAGCCCTCCGATCGCGTACTGACCGAGGGAGACGCGGTCGTGGTCGACATCGGCGGTACCATGCCCAGCGGCTACTGCTCGGACTGCACCCGCACCTACGCGATCGGCGCGGCGCCGCCGGACATGGCCCGCTACTACGAGGTGCTGCGGGCGGCGCAGGAGGCGGCGTGCGTGGCCGTGCGGCCCGGGATCCGCGCCGAGGCGGTGGACGCCGTGGCGCGGGACGCGATCACCGCGGCGGGCCATGGTGCGCACTTCACCCACCGGACCGGGCACGGCATCGGCCTGGAAACCCACGAGGACCCGTACATCGTGGCGGGCAACGGCGAGGAACTTGAGCCCGGTATGGCCTTCTCGGTCGAACCGGGCATCTATCCCGGCCCGCACGGCGCCCGGATCGAGGACATCGTGGTGTGCACGGCCGACGGCTACCAGCGGCTCAACAACGCCAGCCGGGACCTCATCGTGGTGGGTGCGTGATGCGCGAATTACTGGATCTCACCCGCGAACTGGCGGACAAGGAGGTCCGGCCGCGTGCCGAGGCCGCCGAGCGGGACGCCGCGTTCCCGCGCGAGGTGTTCCGCGTCCTTGGGCGTTCCGGGCTGCTCGGCCTGCCCTATGCCGAGCGCTGGGGTGGCAGCGGCCAGCCGTACGAGGTCTACCTGCAGGTGGTCGAGGAACTGGCCCGGGCGTGGCTCGCGGTCGGCCTCGGGGTGAGCGTGCACACGCTGGCCTGCCTGCCGCTGGCCGCCCACGGCACCGACGAGCAGCGGGACCGCTGGCTGCCGGAGATGCTCGGCGGCGAACTGCTGGGCGCCTACTGCCTGTCCGAGCCGCAGAGCGGGTCCGACGCGGCGGCACTGACCACCGCGGCGGTCCCCGACGGCATGGGCGGCTACCGGATCGACGGGGTCAAGGCGTGGATCTCGCACGCCGGCCAGGCCGACTTCTACACGCTGTTCGCCCGCACCTCCGGCAGGCCAGAAGGGCGGGACCGGGCCCGCGGGATCAGCTGCCTGCACGTACCCGCGGCCACCGAGGGAGTCAGCGCCGCGCCGGCCGAGCACAAGATGGGCATGCGCGCCTCGGTCACCGCCCAGATGATCTTCGATGGCGCCCGGGTGCCCGCCGGCCACCTCCTCGGCGAGCAGGACCAGGGCTTCGCCATCGCGCTCACCGCGCTCGACTCCGGCCGGCTGGGCATCGCGGCCTGCGCGACCGGGCTGGCCCAGGCCGCCCTCGACCTGGCGGTCGGCTACGCCCGCGAGCGGCACCAGTTCGGCAAGCCGATCATCGACTTCGAGGGCGTGTCGTTCATGCTCGCCGACATGGCCTGCGCGGTCGAGGCGTCCCGTGCGCTGTACCTGGCCGCGGCCAGGCGCAAGGACGCCGGGCAGGAGTTCGGCCCGCAGGCGGCGATGGCCAAGCTACTGGCCAGCGACACCGCGATGCGGGTGACGATCGACGCCGTGCAGGTCCTCGGCGGCTACGGGTACGTGCAGGACTTCCCGGCCGAGCGCTATATGCGCGAGGCCAAGGTGCTGCAGATCGTGGAGGGCACCAACCAGATCCAGCGGCTGGTCATCGCCCGGTCGCTGGCCGAGGCGCTGACCGCCGGCGACCAGCGGCGGCCCGGTCAGGCGTCGCCCCGGTCCGGGTGCCCGATCGCCAGCCCGGTGGCCGGGTCGAAGAACTGCAGGTTCGAGGTGTGCACCGCCAGCTCGATGGGCTGGCCGGGCCGGACGTGGCTGCGCGAGGCCACCCGGGCGGTCCACAGCGACTTGCCGCCGGCCAGCACCGCCGCCGCCTCGTCCGCGTCGTCGTCGGCGGCCACCGCGTCGCTGATGCTGGGGTGGCTGCAGCGGCGGCGCGTCGAGGGTGAAGATGACGTGGATCTCGCTGCCCAGTTCCTCGGTGACGTTCGCGGTGACCTGCATCCGCGCCCAGTCCGGCGTCGGCGAGGGTGGCGTCCTCGAAGTCCGACGGGCCGGATGCCCAGGATGATCTCGCGGCCGAAGTAGCCGCTCCAGGCCCGGCCTGGCCGTCGACCACGCCGGCCGGCAGCGGCAGGCGGTGCCCGGCGAAGGTCACCGAGGGCCCGTCGTCACGGACCAGCTCGGCGGTGACGAAGTTCATCGCGGGCGAGCCGATGAAGCCCGCCACGAACAGGTTCACCGGATGGTCGTAGAGCGCCTGGGGCGTGTCCACCTGCTGCAACTGGCCGTCGCGGAGCACGCAGACCCGGTGCCCGAGGGTCATCGCCTCGACCTGGTCGTGCGTGACGTACACGGTGGTGACGGCGAGCCGGTCGTGTAGCTGGCTGAGCGACGCGCGCATCGAGACCCGCAGCTTCGCGTCCAGGTTGGACAGCGGCTCGTCCATCAGGAAGGCCCGCGGCTCGCGGACGATCGCCCGGCCCATCGCGACCCGCTGGCGCTGCCCGCCGGACAGCGCGGCGGGCTTGCGCTTGAGGTACTCCCGATGCCGAGCATCCGGGCCACCTCGCTGACCCGGCGGGTGATCTCCGCCTTCGGTGTCTTGCGCTGCTGCAGGCCGAACGCCAGGTTCTGCTCCACGGTCATGTGCGGGATACAGCGCGTAGTTCTGGAACACCATCGCGATGTCGCGGTCCTTGGGCGGCAGGTTGTTCACCACCCGCCCGCCGATCGAGATGGTCCCCGAGGTGATCTCCTCCAGGCCCGCGATGGAGCGCAGCGCCGTGGACTTGCCGCAGCCCGACGGGCCGACCAGCACCATGAACTCCCCGTCGGTGATCTCCAGGCTGAGGTCATTGACCCCCTTGACCCCGCCGGAGTAGACCTTGCTCACCCGGTCAAGGACGATCTCGGCCATGCTCGCTCTCCATCCTCGTGGCCCATCCGCCGTCCGGCCAGCCGTGACGGCGCAGCCCGGGGGGTCGCCCCCCGGGCTGACGCTGCTTACTGCCCGGAGCGTATCCGCCTTGGCCCGATTTAGGTAGCCGCCCACCCGCGCGCGGGGATCCGCCGGGCGCAACGCGGTGCGCGCCAGGTCGCCAAGCGGCTACCGTGACCGCGTGGAAGAGATCGATCGGAAGATTCTCCTGCTGCTGGCCCGTGACGGCAGGATGAGCTTCACCGACCTGGCGCGCCAGACCGGGCTGTCGGTCTCCGCGACCCACCAGCGGGTGCGCCGGCTGGAGCGTCGCGGCCTGATCCGCGGCTATGCGGCGGTGATCAATCCGGCGGACGCGGGCCTGCCGCTCACCGCGTTCGTCTCCGTCAAGCCGTTCGACCCCGCCGCCGCCGACGACGCGCCCGAACGGCTCGCGCACCTGTCCGCGATCGAGGCCTGTCACAGCGTCGCCGGGGAGGAGAACTACATACTGAAGGTGCGGGTCGCCTCCCCGGCCGCGCTGGAGAACCTGCTCTCGGAGATCCGGGCCGCGGCCAACGTCTCCACCCGGACCACGATCGTGCTGAGCACCCCGTACGAGAACCGGCCGCCCGACTTCTGACCGCTGCCGCCCACCTGGCCCGGCACCAGCCTGGGCTCGCGCGTAGGGTGGGTCCCGCGCCGCTGGCTGGGGATCCATGGGACATGCCTTAAGATCAAGCCGGGCGCGGCGGCCTTTCGTGGTCGTCTGCCGGCGCAGAGGGGAGCGCCCATGACCGAGCAAGCGGTGACCCTCCGGGATGTCGCGGCCCGGGCCGGGGTGCACCCTGCCACGGCCTCCCGTGCGCTGAACCCGGAGACCAGGCTGCTGGTGAAGGAGGACACCGCCCGCCGCGTCCTCGAAGCCGCCGAACTGCTCGGCTACCACCCCAACCCGGTCGCGCGCAGCCTGCGGACCCGGCGGTCGCACACCGTGGGCGTGCTCATCCCCGACCTGACCAACCCGCTGTTCCCGCCGATCGTGCGCGGCCTGGAGGACCGGCTCGCCGCGGCGGGCTATCGTGGCGCTGATCGGCAACACCGACGGCGACGGCGAGCGGGAGCGGCTGGTCTTCGAGCAGATGAGGGCCCGGCACGCGGACGGGATCGTGCTGGCCACCGCGCACCTGAGCGATCCGCTGCTGGCCGAGGCGGCCCGCACCGGGCTCCCGGTCGTGCTGGTCAACCGGATGGCACAGGACCACAGCCTGCCGTCGGTGTCGGTGGACAACGAGAGCGGCATGCGGATGGCGGTGGCGCACCTGATCGGGCAGGGCCACCGGCAGCATCGCGCACATCGCCGGGCCGCAGGAGGTGTCCACCGGCCTGTACCGGTACCGGGGCTTCGTGGCGGCCATGGAGGCGCATGGGCTGGCCGCCGATCCCAGCCTGATCCTGGTCGCCAAGGCGTACTCGATCGAAGAGGGGATGCGCTGCACCCGGATGCTCCTCGACCGTGGCGGCTGCACCGCGGTGGCTGCCGCCAACGACATGCTGGCGATGGGCTGCTTCGCGGCGCTGGAGGAGGCCGGGCTGAACTGCCCGGCGGACCTGTCCGTGGTGGGGTTCAACGACATGCCGTTCATCGACCGGCTGCGGCCGCCGCTGACCACCATCCGGTTCCCGCACTACCAGGTGGGCACCGAGGCCGCGCAGCTCCTGCTGGAGCTGATCTCGGACGGCGGCGGCCCGGTCAAGGTGCTCTACCTCGCCCCCGAGCTGGTGGTGCGGGGCTCGACCGCCGCCGTCAGCCGGGGGCGAGCCCGCCGGAGCCCCCGGTGGCCTGCGGTCCCGTGCGTCACGGGGCCTGGGCCCGCACGGGCAGGCCCGACGCGCCAGCTGCGGCGATCTCGCGGGGCGGGTGAGCGATTTCGGTGCTCTTGATCGATTTTTGCCGAGCCTGGCCCGGCCGAGGACCTAGGCTGACCCTCGTGGCTGTCCCCAGCCTGACCTGCCCGGCTCTGCCGGGACGGCCCCTGCTTTAGGTAACAGGTTGGGGACAGGGATTGACAGACTGCCGCCTTCCCGCCAGGCTGCATTCTGCAAACGATTGTTAGGAGAATGCATGGCTGGGCAGGGCACTATGCACCGCCTTGGCTGGCTCGGCACCGGGCGGATGGGCGCAGAACTGGCCCGGCGCCTGCTCGCGGCCGACTGCGATGTTGCTGTCTACAACCGGACCAGGGCCAAGGCGGAACCGCTGGCGGCCTACGGTGCGAAGATAGTCAACTCGGCCGCCGAGCTCGCGGACCGCGACATCGTGTTCGCGACGGTGGGCACCCCGCAGGACCTGCTCGACGCGGTGCTCGGCCCGGCCGGGCTCATCTCCGGCGGTGCCGCTCCGCAGCGTCGTGGTGGACTGCTCGACGATCTCGGTGGAGGCCTCACAGCAGGTGCGTGAGCGGCTGGCCGTGCACGGCACGGACCTGCTCGCGGCGCCGGTCATGGGCAACCCCCGGGTGGCGGCGGCGGGGCGGCTGACACTGGCGGTCTCCGGGCCGCGCGCCGCCTTCGAGGCGGCGCAGCCCTACCTCGACATACTCGGCGTCCGGTGCGACCTATGTCGGCGAGGGCGAGCTTGCCAGGATAGTAAAAATTTGTCACAACCTTTTCCTCGGCGTCGTGACGCAATCGCTGGCGGAAGTGACGGTTCTCGCCCAGAAGAGCGGCATCAGCCGGGAGGCGTTTCTCGCCTGCCTGAACAACAGCGTGATGGGCTCGCCGTTCACCCGCTACAAGACACCCGCGTTCGTCAACCTCGACTTCCATCCCACCTTCACCGCATCCTTGCTGCGCAAGGATTTCGACCTCGGGCTGGCTGCCGCGCGGCAGGCTGAGGTGCCGCTTCCGGTGGCCGCCCTGGTCCACGAGATCATCCAGGGCCTGATCGGCGCCGGGCATGCCGACCAGGACTTCGCCGCTTTGCTTGAGCTGGCCGCCGCGGGCGCCGGCCTTGGCGCTGGTGAGCGAAAACGCGGATATCTCCGACGGACTGGACCCAGCCGACACGAACAACGTCAAATGCAGTACGGTGACCCCCGGCACCACCGTCCGTGGCCGACCGCTAACCGGCTTGGGCACCTCGTCACGTAGGTGCCCCTCCTGGGGGCGCCAACGGCGGCTGGCTAATTCCACCCGGCCATTTTGAAGAACTGGAAGGAGGACCGGATGAGACCTCACGGTACCCGGTTCTTGGCTCTCACCGCCGTCGCGGCCGCAGCGGCGATGGCGCTCGCCTCGTGCAGCAGTAGCAGCAGCAACCAGCACCAGCAGCGGCAGCAAGGCCCCCATCACGATCGGCGCCTCGCTGCAGCTGACCGGAGACTTCTCCGTAGACGGCCAGGCTTTCGACCGCGGCTACACCTTGTGGGCCGACTACGTGAACAGTCACGGCGGGCTGATGGGCCACAAGGTCACGCTGGTGGTCCTGAACGACAACAGCGACCAGACCGGTGCAACCACCACGACCAACTACACCAAGCTGATCGCGTCCGACCACGTGAACTTCGTGTTCGGGCCGTTCTCCACGCTGCTGACCGTGCCCGGCGGCGAAGGTGGCCGCCCGGTACGGCTACGCGTTCCCCGAGGGCGCGGGCGGCGGCCCGTCGGTGTTCGCGCTGGGGCTGCACAACATCTTCGCGGTCAGCCCGCCGGTGGCCGATCAGCTTGTCCCGTTCGCGCAGTGGGTGGCGTCGCTGCCGCCCAGCCAGCGGCCGAAGACCGCCGCCTACCCGATGGTGAACGACCCGTTCGCCGATCCCGATGATGCAGAACGCGCAGGGCATCCTGCAGAAGGCCGGCATCAAGACGGTCTACTCGCACGATCTTCCCGGCGGAGAACCCCGCTACAAGGCGGGCGCCGACCAGGTGGCCGCCACGGGCGCGCACATGGTGGTCATGGGCACGGTGGACGTGCCACGGTGTCCAGGCCTTCATCACCGCGTTCGAGCAGCAGCACTACAACCCGAAGATCCTGGCCGCGACCTCCGGCCCGGACCAGGGCGCCGCGTTCCTCAAGGCGATCGGGCGGGTCCAAACGCCACCGGCATCATCGTGCCGAACGGCTGGTACGGCGGGCTGCAGAACGCGCTGAGCCAGGCGTTCGTGAAGGCGTACAACGCCAAGTACGGCGGCACGCCGCCGACATCAACGCCGACGCGGCCGAGGCGTTCTCGGTGGGCGAGACGCTCGCGCAGGCGGTCGTGGCGACCAAGAGCCTGCAGCAACGCCAAGGTCATCGCCTGGCTGCACAGCTCACCCGACGCAGACAGTGCAGGGCGCCCGCGAAGTACAACAGCATCGGCGAGAATGTCGTGGCATCCAAGTTCATCTTCCAGTGGCAGCACGGCCAGAAGTTCGTGCAGGTGCTGCCCGCGGGTGCCACCGGTTCTGTGCCGATCGTCAACCCACGGCCTGACTGGGGCAAGGGCTGACCGCCCGTGGTGCGCGGAGCGCGCTGACCGCGCTCCGCGCACCACGGTCACCCGGGAACCCGCACGCTGGACTGGCAGGGAAGGAGAGAGGCAGATGAGGCGCCCAAGCGCCAGGACTCTCCGGCTCGCGGCGATCGATCGCCGCGAGCGCTGCCGTCCCGCCGCGTGCGGTCTCAGCAGTGCCAACAACACCAACACCCTGCTGGCCGGCCCGTCCGGCCACGCCGATCACGGTCGGGATCTCCGAACCGCTCTCCGGCCCGGCCCAGGCCCAGGGGTTCGAGGCCGACGGGCAGGCGTGCCTCAGGGGCTACAAGCTGTGGGCCAGCGACGTGAACAGCCACGGCGGCCTGCTCGGCCACCCGGTCAAGCTGATCGTCATGAACGACGAGGGCTGGCTCTCGAGCACCAAGTATGACTACAACTGGCTCATCAAGCACGATCACGTGAACCTGACCCTGGCCCCGTTCTCGTCGCTGCTGAACGCGCTGGCGGCCGGCCCGGTAACCGAGCAGCCTCCACTACGCGCTCGCGGCCGGGCAGGCCGGCGCGCCGACCGTGTACGCGCTGAATGACCCGACATGTTCTCCACGAACGTGCCCGTGGCGATCCAGATGGTGCCGTTCGCCAAGTGGGTCACCAGCCTTCCGCCGAGCGAGCGGCCCGACCAGCGCCGCCTACCCGGTCGTCAACAACCCGTTCTCGGCCCCGCCCGTGCAGGCCACGCAGGCGACGTTTCGAACACGCCGGGATCAAGACGGTCTACAGGTCTCCCGTCATCAAAGGACAGCTTGGCTACGTCAACCTGTCACCGAAGGCGCTGGCGGGCTACGCCAACAAGGTCGTCGACTCGGGCGCCCAGATGGTGGTGCTCGGCTCGGTGGACGTGCCGACCGTGTCGGCGTTCATGAACCAGTTCGCCGCCCGGAACTACCATCCCGAAGATCTTCATCGCGGCGGCGGGTCCCGACCAGGGGCAGGCGTTCCTGAACGCGGTCGGGACCGGCAACGCGATCGGCACGATGGTCCCCAACGGCTGGTACGGCGGTTTCCCGAACGCGCTCAGCCACGTCATGGTGCAGGACTACATCGCCAAGTACGGCGGCACCGCCTCCGCCATCAACGCGGACGTGGCCGAGTCCTACTCGGCGGCGGAGGTCCTGCAGGCCGCGGTGGAGGCACACCGACGGCACGGTCCAGTCCAGCTCATCCACTGGCTGCACAGCAACACCGTGCAGACGGTTCTCGGGCCGGTGGCCTTCGACAACGACGGTGAGAACACCGACGCGCTACAGTCCGCGACCATCTTCCAGTGGCAGCCGGGCCGCGGCGGCACCGGGCGCCAGGTTCGTCCAGGTCCTGCCCGGGCCACCGCCCACGGTCCTCAGCACCAAGCCGACCTGGAGCGGCTGAGCATCGCCCCAACACGCAGGAACGGAGCACGGAACTGGTATGGGACGCTTCTCTTCGAGGCGATCATCGATGGTGTCCTTGGGGTGGGGTCTATGGCCTGATGGCCGTCGGGCTGACGCTGATCTTCGGCGTGCTCGACATCATCAACATCGCCCAGGGCATCATGGTGATACTCGGTGCCTATCTCAGCTACGTGCTCTCGATCCATCTGCACATCGACCTGTTCCTCGGCCTGCTGATCACCATCCCGGCGATGTTCCTGATCGGCGTGGCGATCCAGTTGCTGTTCATCCGGCCGCTGCGCGGGACGCGAACGGATCTCCATGTCGCTGCTGGCCTGCTACGCGGTCGCGATCATCCCGAGGGGGTCCTCTACACCATCTTCGGGTCGAACACCGTCCATGAACGCCTGGTATGTCACCGATGGCGTGAAGATCCTCGGCGGTGCCGAGCCGTACTACCTGCCCTACATCTACCTGTTCGGCTTCGGGCTGGCGGTCCTGCTGGTCGTGGCGATCTACTTGATCCTGTACCGGACCAAGTTCGGCCGCAGCGTCCGGGCGACCATGCAGGACCAGACCGCGGCCCGGCTGATCGGCATCGACGTGAACCGGGTGGCGGCGCTCACGTTCGGCATCGGGGTGGCGGTGACCGCCGCGGGCGGCATGGTGTACGGCTCGCTCAACGCGTTCAACGCCGAACAACGGCTATGACCTGATCTCCCGGCTGCTGGCGATCATCGTGCTCGGTGGGCTCGGCAGCATCGGCGGCGCGCTCGCCGCGGCGGTATTCATGATCACCATCGAGGCCGTCGTTGACATCTGGTCGCCGCAGTGGTCGGTGGTGGTGTTCTACGCGGCACTCGTCCTCGTGCTCACCCTGAAGCCCAACGGCTTGTTCGGGAAGAAGGAGGCACGGGCGCAATGAGCATGGTGAAACGCTGGGGCCGCCCGGCGGTGCTCGTCGCGCTGCTCGCCTTCGGAGCGGTGTTCCCGCTGGTGTTCACGGCCCCCCTCACCACCGACTATGCCATTGACACGCTGCTGTTCGTCGGTGGCGTCGTCGCGTGGAACATGTTCTCCGGGTACTCCGGCTACATCTCGCTCGGTCAGGCGGTGTTCTTCGGCTGCGGCGGCTACACGGTAGCGCTGATCGCCGTGCACCAGAATCTGAAGGGCGGCGTCAGCTTCGCGCTGCTTCTCGTCGGGGGCGTTGTCGCGGCGGTCGTGGCCGTCCCATTCGGGCTGATCGCGCTGCGGGTGCGGCGGCATACCTTCGTCGTCGTCACCATCGCGATGTTCTTCATCTTCCAGCTCATGGCCTACAACCTGCCCTTCACCAACGGCAACGGCGGCGTGTCCACGCCGTTCGCCACCTGGAACCCGGCCACCTACAACAACCCGTACTACTACGCGGCGTTCCTTGTCGCGATCGGTGCGATCGCCTTGTCCTGGCTGGTCCGGGGGTCGCGGTTCGGCCTGCAGTTGCTGGCCATCAGGGATGACGAGGACCGTGCGCGGGGCCTGGGGGTCAGGACCATGCGGGTGAAGCTCACCGCGTTCGTGCTCTCGGGGTTCGTCACCGGGATCGTCGGCGGGCTGTACGTGCTGTTCATCGGCGAGGTGGTACCGCCGGGTGGCTTCAATCCCGCCTACGACCTGTCGATCGCGCTGATGGCCTTCCTCGGTGGCTTCGGCACCCTGTGGGGCCCGGTCCTCGGCGCGCTCATCCTGGAGCCGTTGCAGCAGGAGCTCACCCAGCGGTTCACCAACGGCTACGCATCGCTGATCGTGCTTGGCTGCCTGTTCCTGCTGGTGATCCTGTTCCTGCCGCGCGGGCTGATCCCGACGGGGAAGGAGTGGGCTGACGGGCTGCGCGCCTGGTGGCAGCGGCGCGGTGAGTCCGCGCCCGGTGGCGGAGTGGCCGCGCCGGGCACGGCCGTGACGGCCGCGGCGGGGGACGGCACGGTCACCGCGGCGGGAACCGCGGAGCCCTCCGGCATGCCAGGCGCGGGAGGCACCCGATGACCGCGCTGCTGCGCATCGAAGGCGTGTGCAAGGCGTTCGGCGGCGTCCAGGCGCTCGACAAGTGCGGTTTCGAGGTCGAGCAGGGCAGCATCGCCGGGCTCATCGGGCCCAACGGCTCCGGGAAGACCACGCTGTTCAACGTGATCACCGGATACGAGCGGACCGACCAGGGCGAGGTGTACCTGAACGACCGCAAGATCACCAACCTGCCGCCGGACAAGGTGTTCGCCCTGGGGATCGGCCGCACCTTCCAGCTCACCCGGGTCTTCGGGCGGCTCACGGTGATGGAGAACATGATCGTCGCCGCCCACCACAAGGACCGGGCCGAGAGCGCCCGGTTCCGCAACCCGTTCGCCCGGGCAGGCGGGCCCGCCACCCGGCGGCGGGCCATGGAACTGCTGGAGTTCACCGGCATCCACGGGCACGCGGGCGCACTCGCGGACACGCTCTCCTACGGGCAGCGCAAGCTGCTGGAACTGTCCTACGTGCTGATGGCCGAACCGGAGATCATCCTCCTGGACGAACCCGCAGGCGGGGTGAACCCCACGCTCATCGGCACGATCACCGACCGGATCCGCGAGCTGAACCGGCAGGGCACCACGTTCCTGATCGTGGAGCACAACATGGATTTCGTGATGGGCCTGTGTGACCGGGTCACGGTCCTCGACTACGGCAACGCCGTGGTCACCGGCCCGCCGGACATGATCCGCAGCGATCACCGGGTGCTCGACGCCTACCTGGGCACAGCGGAGGGTGACGACGATGCCAGCGCAGCCTGAGGCCGGGGCGCCCGCCCTGGTGGTGGAGGGCGTCTTCGCCGGCTACGGCGGCGGCGACGTGCTGCGCGGGGTGAGCCTGCAGGTGGTGCAGGGCGGGATCACCTGCGTGGTGGGGCCGAACGGGGCCGGCAAGTCGACCCTGCTCCGGGCGGTCAGCGGGCTGCTGCGGCCCAGGCAGGGCCAGATCTACCTGCACGGCGAGTCCATTGTGGGAAAGAGCCCTCGCGAGATCCTCAAGATGGGCGTGGTGCAGGTACCGCAGAACCACAGCCTGTTCCGGGAGATGACGGTACGGGAGAACATCAACCTCGGCGCCTACATCGTGTCGCGACCGGCGGCTCGCCGAGCGCAGGCTGGACGGGGTACTGGAGATGTTTCCCGCAGGTCACCGACGTGGCTTGGCCAGAAGGCGGGCAGCCTGTCCGGCGGCCAGCAGCGGCTGGTGGAGTTCGCCCGCTCGCCTGATGCTCGACCCGACGATGGTGGTGCTCGGACGAGCCGTCGATGGGCCTGGCGCCCAAGGTGCTCAAGTCGGTGCTTCGACGCGGTCCGGATGATGAACGCCCAGGGCAAGACGATCCTGCTGGTGGAGCAGAACGCGCGGGCCGGGCTGCGGCTGTCCACCCACGGCGTGGTGCTGGAGAACGGTCTGGTCCGGCTGCTCGGGCACCGGCAAGGAGGTGCTCGAGCACCCGGAGATCGGCGCCCTCTACCTCGGCGGCGCGGTGACCACGGGCGGCTCGGCGAACGGGGCCAGTCAGGGTGACCAGGACGGCGAGGGCGGCACCGGGGCGGTCAACGGCACGGCGTCCCGGGCGGCTCGTTGATCGTTGACGTTCACTGCCACGTCATCGTCGAGGAGATGACGGCGCGGACGGTGCCGCCGGACTGGCGCCCGGCGATCAGCCGCGAAGACGGGCGGTACCGGCTGAACTTCCGCGGCCGCGACATCAGTTCGGTGGTCGGCGAGTTCACCGACACCGACACCATGCTGGGCCAGGCCGCGGCCACCGGGGTGGACCGGCTGCTGCTGTCGCCATGGATCAGCCTGGTGCCCGCGGAGGCGGACCTGGCGACCGCGCGTGACGTCTGCGACGTGCAGAACACCGCGCTGGCCGCGCTGACCGCGGCGCACCCGGGCCAGGTGAGCGCCGTCGGCGCGGTGGCGCTGCAGGAACCGGAACTCGCCGCCCGGCAGATCACCGACCTGGTGACCGGCTACGGCCTGGCCGGGGCGGAGATCCCGGCCAGCGTGGGCGGCCGGTACCTGGGCGACGACTTCTTCCTCCCGTTCTGGGAGGCCGCCGAGCGGGCCGCGGCGCTGGTGTTCATCCACCCCACCACGCGTGGGTTCGGCGTCGCCGCGCTGGACGGGTACTACCTGTGGAACTCGGTGGGGAACCCGATGGAGACGGCGATCGCGGGCGCGCACATGGCCATGGCCGGGGTGCTGGAACGGCATCCCCGGCTGCGGGTGGTGCTCGCGCACGGCGGCGGGGCGCTGCCGGTGGTGCGCGGGCGGCTCCGGCGCGCCTTCGCCGTCCGGCCGGAGGCACGGGCCCGGCTCACCGCGGGCCCGGACGCCGCGCTGCGCCGGTTCTACTACGACACCGTCACCCACGACCACGACCTCCTCGCGGACCTGGTCCGCTACGCCGGCCCGGGGCAGGTCCTGCTCGGCTCGGACCGGCCGTTCGACATGGGCACCGACGACCCCGTCGGCGAGGTCCGGGCACTGGGCCTCGGCGCCGGCGAAGAATCCGTGCTCGGCGGCACCGCGGCCGCGCTGCTCGGGATACCCCGTGGCTGACCCGGGCCAGCAGGGCCAAGGCCCCGTGACGGAGGAACGGGGCCTTGAGCCAGCGGGGGGTTCCAGGGGGGTCGCCCCCCCAGGCAGACACGGCAAACACGGCGGGGCGCTGCTGGCCAGCCTGCTCGCGGAGCATGGCGTGCGGCACGTGTTCGGCGTGCCCGGCGGGCAGACGCTCGCGCTCTACGACGCGATCCTCGACCGGGAACCCGGCATGCGGCACGTGCTGGTCAGGGACGAGCGATCGGCCGCCTACGCCGCCGACGGCTACGCCAGGGTCACCGGCCAGGCCGGGGTCTGCGACGCCACGGTCGGGCCCGGCGCGGCGAAGCTGCCGTCCGGCCTCGGCGAGGCGCTGGGTGCCTCGGTGCCGGTGGTCGCCCTGGTCAGCGAGCTGCCCGCGCGGCTTGCGCCGCACCGCTACCGCAGCGCTGCCTCCCAGGCGCTGGACCAGGCCGCCCTGCTCGCCGCGGTGACCAAGTGGCACGCCACCGTGCCGGACGCGGCCACCCTCCCGGCCCTGGTCCGCCAGGCGTTCCGCGAAGCCACCACGGGACGGCCCGGCCCGGTCGCGCTGTTCCTGCCCCAGGACGTGCTCGACGGCCCGGCGCCGGACTACCTGGCACTGCCGTCGTCCAGGTTCGGCAGCTTCCCCGCGTTCCGCCCCTGGCCCGACCCGGACGACGTCGCGGCGGCCGCGGCGGTGCTGCGGACCGCGGAGCGGCCCTTCATCCTGGCCGGCGGGGGAGTGCTGCACTCCGGCGCGGGTGCGGAACTGACCGCACTGGCCGAAGCCCTGTCGGCGGCGGTCGGCACCACGCTGTCCGGCAAGGGGGCGATCGCCGAAGACCATCCGCTGTCGGTGGGGGTCACCGGCAGCATGGGCACCGCCGCCGCGGCTGCCGCGCTCGCCGAGGCGGACGTGGTGCTGCTCGCCGGAACCAAGGCCGGCAGCGGGCCGACCTTCGGCTGGACCCTGCCCGCGGCGGGGCAGGCCATCGTGCAACTCGACCTGGACCCGGCCGAACTGGGCCGCGCCTTCCCGGTGGCCGCCGCCGTGCTCACCGACGCCAGGGCCGGGCTGGCCAGCCTGCACACCGCCCTGGCCGGGCCGGCGGGCCAGGGGGGCGCGGAACCGGGCCGGGCGGCCTGGCGGGCGCGGATCGCGGAGCTGGCCGCGGCCTGGCGCGCGGACCGGGATGCCGAGCGGGCCAGTGACGCCGTCCCCATCGCGCCGCAGCGGGTGCTCGCGGAGATCGAGGCGGTGCTCGGCGGCGACGACATCCTCATCTGTGACGCCAGCCTGGCCAGCGGCTGGGGCGGTGCCTACCTGGAGCAGCGCCGCGCCGGGCGGCAGGTGCTCTGCCCGCGCGGGCAGGCCGGGCTCGGCTACGCGCTGCCGGCGGCGATCGGGGTGGCCACCGCCCGCCCCGGCGGGCGCACCGTGGTGCTGGCGGGCGACGGCGCCTCGGGTATGCGGCAGGCGAGCTTGCCACCGTGGCGGAACTGGGCCTGCCGGTCACCGTGATCGTGCTGAACAACAGGTCGCTCGGCTGGATCCGCTGGTACCGGCGGATCACCTTCGGCCGGGGCTGGGAGGGCGAGGACTTCTCCGACGTGCCCTTCGCCGACGTGGCGCGGGCCTTCGGGCTGGCCGGTGAGCGGGTCACCGAGCCCGGTCACCTGGCGGCGGCGCTGCGGGCCGCGTGCGCCGCGCCGGGCCCCGCGCTGGTCGACGTGGTGACCGAAACCTGGCAGACCCCGATCGCCGCGCACCGCAACGCGGTGCGGGACCCCGCGACCGACGGTGCGCCCACCGGATATGGAGGCTGACGACGCGATGCCCCGCCACCCCGACCGGCTGATCGAGCGGCTCGCCCAGCCCGAGGCCGCCCGGCTGATCGCCGCGAGCGGCGCGGCCGTGGTCTTCGCCGGGAGCATCGAGCAGCACGGCGGCCACCTGCCGCTCGGCACCGACGCGTTCGCCGCCCAGTCCATCGCCGAGCGGGCCGCGGCCCGGCTGGACACCGTCGCCGTCTCGCTCGGCCCGGTGGGCGTCGCGCACTACCACCTGTCCTGGCCGGGCACGCTGACGCTGTCCCCGGCCACGCTGATGGCGGTCTTCGGTGACGTGTGCGGCGGGCTGGCCGCAGGCCGGCGCCCGCCGGATCCTGTCGGTGAACTGGCACGAGGGGAACTCGGCCACGCTGCGGCTGGCGGCGGACCGGGCGCAGCTCAGTCACGGGGTGCAGGTGGTGATGGCCGAGACGCACGTGATCACCCACACGCTGTTTCCCGACGAGATGGAGTTCACCCACGCCGGGTCCATGGAGACGGCGGCCGTGCTGGCCTTCGATCCCGCCCTGGTGCACCTGGAAAACAGCACCCCGGCCAGCGACCGGGCGGCCGGTGAGACGGCCCACGCGCTGTTCCGCCGCCCGGACGTCTATCCGGTGATGCGCGACTTCCACCACGTCGCCGAGACCGGCTGGTACGGCCGCCCCGAACTGGCCACCCCGGAGCGCGCGGAGGAGATCGCCGAGGCGGTCGCCGACCACGCGGTGGCCCGCGCCACGGAGATATGGGCGGCGCTGCCGGTGGGTGAGGGCGAATGAGCACGATGCAGGCCGCGCTGCTGCGGGAGTTCGGCAGCCTGGAGGTGGCCGGCGTCCCGGTGCCCGAGGCCGGCCCGGGCGAGGTGCTGGTCAGGGTCAGGGCCTGCGGCATCTGCGGCACCGACCTGAAGATCGTGGCGGGCGCCTACCGGGGCACCTGGCCGCCGGCGCTGCCGTTCATCATCGGGCACGAATGGTCCGGCGAGGTCGCCGAACTCGGGCCGGGCACCGAGCGCAGCGGGCTGGCCGTGGGGGACCGGGTGGTGGCGGAGAACCACACCGGCTGCGGCAGCTGCCCGATGTGCCGGGCGGGCCGGTACAACCTGTGCGAGCGGGTCAGGGAGCCCGGCTTCAAGCTGTACGGCCACACCGCGCCCGGCGCCCTCGCGCAGTACGCGGTCCGGCCCGCCGTCGCGCTGCACAAGGTCCCGGCCGCGGTGAGTGACGTATCCGCCGCCCTGGTCAACCAGGGCGCGCTGACCGTGCACGCGGCCCGCCGGGCCCGGCTCGGGCCTGGTGCGAGCGCCGTCGTGTTCGGCCCGGGCCTGCTCGGGCTGCTCATGCTCCAGGTGGCCAGGGCCGCCGGCGCGACCAGCGTCGATCGTGGTGGGCCGTGGGCCGCGGCTGGACATCGCCCGCGAACTCGGCGCCACCGCCGTCGTGGACTACTCCCGCCAGGACCCGGTGGCCGGGGTCAGGGAGGCCACCGGCGGGCGGGGCGCCGACTGCGTGTTCGACTGCTCGGGCAATCCCGGCCGTGGTGGCGCAGGCGCTGCGCTGCGCCCGGCGGGGCGGGACCGTGGCGCTGCTCGGCCTGGCCGGCGGCGCCAGCGCGGAACTCCCGGTCGATCTGGTCACCCTCGACGAACTCGACGTGCTGGGCATCCGGTCCAGCCCGAACGCCTACCCCGCCATGATCGCGCTGCTCGCCTCCGGCGCGATCCGCACCGAGCCGCTGACCACCCACATCTACCCGCTCGCCGACGTGGCCACCGCCTTCGGCGCGCTGGAGCGCCGGGAGGCCATCCGCCCGATCCTCATCCCCTGAGCGAGGAGCCGCTCCCGTGGTCCACATCTGCACCCCCGACTTCTCCGCCACCTGTGGCTGGGCGGGCTGCACGTTCGGGCCCTGGGCCAGCGGCGGCATCTTTGGCCAGCCGGTCCCGCTGAAGGTCAGCCGTTTCCGGCTGGAAGCCGGCGCCCACGTGGACCGGATCCGGCTCGGCGGCACCGAGGCCATGAGCTACGTGATCGCTGGCTCGGGAAGCGCGCTCGCCTCGCCCCGACGACGGTGAGCGTTTTGCCCTCGGCCCCGAGAGCGTGCTGTGGCTGTCGGCCTGCGACGAGCTCACCACCGACGCCGGGGCCGATGGCCTGGACCTGATGGTGGCGTGGAGCACCGGGCCCGTTCCCGAGGGCGGGTTCCCGCCGCTGCGCAAGGTCTTCGCGGCTGACGAGCTGCCGCACCTGGTGTCCACCAGGGACACCAGGGACCGGCTCGACCTGGTCACCGAGAACGTGCCGGTGGGCGCGCTGGCGATCCGCGCCGACCGGATCCTCTACCACCCCGGCGACACCGCCGCCGCGCACTACCACACCGACTGCCATCACGTGTTCTGCGTGCTGGCCGGGTCCGGGCTGCTGTACGACCGGCGAGCACGGCCACCGGCTGGACGCCGGGGACAGCGCCCTGGTCGGCCCGGGTGAGGTGCACTGGTTCGAGAACGACACCGGCGAGAACTTCTCGTTCGTGGAGTTCTGGGCACCGCCGCCGACCGAGACCATCTGGACCGTGACCGGCGACCGGTGCACCTGGGCACCGGCGGGCTGAGAGAGGCGGACCATGGACGAGCGGCTGGTCGCCATGTACCGCCGGTTCACCTGGCGGATCCTGTCCAACTACGTGACCCCGTGGGAGTTCGAGCAGCTCAAGTCGGAGATCACCGACTACGAGCAGTGGTGCGCCGCGTGGAGCCGGCACGCCGCGCGGCACGTCGAGCGCGGTGACGACGCCCTGGCCGCCGGGCGGCGGCGTACCGCCGGGGACGCCTACCTGCGCGGCGCGCTCGCCTACCACTGGGCCAGCTTCGTGTTCACCCACGACCAGGCCCAGTTCCGCGCCGCGCTGGAGGCGATGGGGGCGGCCTGGGCCAAGGCCGCCCCGCTCGTCGCGCCGCCCATGGAACTGCTGGGCGTCCCGTTCGAGGGGCTGGTCATGCCGGGCTACCTGCGCGTGCCGGATCAGGCCAGCCGCCCGCCAATCGTTCTGCTGCTACCTGGGGCTGATTCGGCGAAGGAGGAGCTGTACAACCTCGCCGACCACATCGTCGCCCGTGGGCTGGCGGTGGCCGTCTTCGACGGCCCCGGCCAGGGCCTGCTGAGCTTCGACAGCAAGCTGCGGCCCGACCAGGAGGTCGCCATCCAGGCGATCATCGACGCGCTGGCCGGCCGGCCCGACGTGGACGCCTCGCGCCTGGCCGTCGGCGGCATCTCCTACGGCGGCATGTTCGCCATCCGCACCGCCGCGGTGGACGAGCGGGTGCGGGCGGTGTTCGCCATCTCCAGCTGGTACACCCCGGCGGGGCGGTTCGCGGAGATGGACGACCTGACCCGGCCCGGGCAGTACCAGCACCACGGCCCCGACCCCGCGGCCAACATGGCGGCGATGACGCTGGCCGGCGTGGCAGCCAGAGCCCGGGTCCCGCTGCTCCAGCTGTACGGCGGCAACGACCCCGGCTCGCCGCCGGTGCACGGGGAGCGGATCGCCGCCGAATACGGCGGCCCGGTCACCACGGTGATCTACCCGGACGGGGTGCACATCCTCAACAACCTCTGGTACCAGGCGCGGCCGCTGGTGGCCGACTGGCTCGCGGAAACACTCTGACCGGCGGAGGCGTGGCGGTGGACTACTCAAAGGCGGAGGCCAAGCAGGCGGCCAGGGAGCGATTCACCGGGCTGTGGGCGGCCATCACCGTCCCGTTCGGTGCCGACGGTGGCATCGACGAGGCCGCGCTGCGCGCCGACCTGGACCGGCTCACCGGCGACCTGGGCATCAGCGGGATCTTCAGCGGCGGGGTGATGAGCGAGTTCTGGGCGCTGTCCGGCACTGAGCGGCGCCGGCTGACCGAGGTGGTGGTCGAGCGGGCGCGGGGACGGTGCCCGGTGCTCGCCCACACCGGGCAGCACAGCGCGGCGGAGACGATCGAGCTGACCCGGCACGCGGCAGTCGGTCGGCGCGGACTTCGCCGTGGTGATCAACCCCTACTATCCGCCCGCCTCCGACGAGGGCCTCTACGCGTGGTTCGCGCACGTCTGCGCCAGCGTGGACATCGGGGTGTGGCTGTTCGACACGAGCTACTCGGGGGTGACCCTGTCCACCGGGCTGATCGAGCGGCTGGCCGGGATCGAGAACGTGGTCGGCATCAAGGTCGGCCGGGACCACACCAGGTACCTGGACCTGCTGGGCCGGTTCGGCGACGCGATCCTGGTCTGCTCCCCGCACGAGGAGACCTGGCTGGAGAACATGACCTCGCACGGCCAGCGGGTCTACATGTCCTCGGCGGCGCCGTACCTGTACCAGACGCCGTCGCTGGCAGCCGATGCGCGAGTACACCACGCTGGCGCTGGCCGGGGAGACCGGCCAAGGCCGCCGAGGTCGCCGCCACCCTGGACCCGGTCCGCGCGGTGGCGGCCAAGTGGCTGCAGGGCCACGCGCGGCGGATCGACAACATCGCCTCGATCAAGGCCTGGGCCGGGCTGGTCGGCATGTCCGGCGGCCCGGTCCGCCCGCCGCTGGTCTCGCTGACCGCCGCCGAGCGCGACGCGCTGGCCGCCGACCTGGCGGCCGCCGGACTCTGAGCTAGCCCGGGAGCGGCCCCCCGGCCCGGTGGCCTCACGGCCCGGGCGTCACGCTGGCCAGCTGGTCGGCGAGCCAGTCGGCGGCCTGCGGGCGCCACCGGTAGGTCAGGTTCATGCACACGTGGTTGCCCTCGTCGAACATCCACAGCTGCGCCGCGGGTGCCTCGGCCGCCACCCGCTCCGCGTGCTGCCACGGGACCAGGCGGTCGCGCTTGCCGAACACCACGACCATCGGCTGGGCGATACGTTCCGCCACGCCCGCCAGGCTCATCCGCTCCGCGACCTGGTAGGCCTCCTCCCTCGTGGCGGCGCCGCAGCCGTAGCTGAAGGTGGCGAAGCTGTGCGGTGACCGGTCCCGGATCAGGGCCCCGTAGTCGTAGCAGCCGCCGCAGACGACCACCGCCTTCAGCCGCGGCTCGAACGCCGCCGCGCGGGCCGCGTAGTAACCGCCCAGGCTGACCCCGAGCGTGCCCACCCGGTCGCCGTCCAGGTCGGTGCGCCGGCACAGCACGTCGAGCACGGCCGCGACCGGCGCCTCGAAGTCCGGGCGGATCTTCAGCGCCCTGGCCGCTCGCCCTGACCCGGCCCGTCCAGCGAGAACGTCGCCAGGCCGCGGGCCAGGAAGGTGTTCTCCACCGCGAAGAACTCCTCCTTGGTGGAGTCCAGCCCGGCGATCAGCAGCACCAGCGGCGGGCGGTCCGCGCCCGGCGGCTTGCGCAGGTTGCCGGCCATCACCGCGCCGCCGAACGGGATCTCGATCCGCTCGGCGGCCGGGTCGAGCAGCTCCAGCCCGCGGTACATCGCCGCCACCGCCTGGGCGGCGACGGCGTCGTGGGCGTCCATGTCGAGCATCCAGACGAACTTGCCGAAGTGGTAGCTGACCGCGGCCCGGATCCAGGCCTCGCCCGGCGGTCCGCAGCCAGCCGCGGGCGGCGGCCTCGCGGGCCAGCCCGGCATGCAGGTCGCCGTTGTCCCGCCAGGCGCCGAGCCAGTCCTCCCAGCGCTCGATGCCGCGCGGTCACCCGGGCGAAGTCGCCGGGGTCGACGCCCTGCGCGGTGAACCGTGGCCCCCAGTTGGCGATGGCCGGCGGAGACCTGTGCGTCAGCCATGCGCCTGGGCTCCCGTCGCGGTGGTGACACCGGGGCCGGACATGACCTCGGCCGGGTCGTGGCCGAGGTCGGCGAGCAGGACCATGGCCGCGTTGCGCCCGGGGGCCCCGGTGATGGAACCGCCCGGGTGCGTGCTGCCGCCGGTCTGGTACAGCCCGGGAATGGGCATCCGGTGGCTCGCCCAGCCGGGCGACCGGGCGCAGCGCGCCGCTGAACGCCGGGCCGCGGTTGCCGCCGTGGAACGCGCCGTTGATCATGTGCGGGTTGAGCTGCTCGATGTCGGCCGGCGACTTGATCAGGTGCGCCAGGATGGTGTCGTCGGTCAGGTTGGGCGCGTGCCGGCGCAGCCGCTCGAGCAGCCGCCGCGCATGCTGCTCCTTGACGTTCTCCCAGCCGCCCATGGAGCCGGGGAGCCGGTAGGTCTGCGGGCTGAGGATCTTGACGGTGTGGCAGCCCTCGGGTGCCCGGCCGGGGTCGGCCAGCGTCGGGGTGGCCACCAGCACCCACGGCGGGTCCGGGATGTACCGGCCCGCCCGCAGGTCCGCGCCGAGCTGGATCATCTCCTCCGGCCAGCCCGCCATCCCGGCGGACACCGCGGTGCGCGGCCCGTGCGGGGAGGCGAACTCGGGGGCCGCCGTGGTGCAGTAGTAGGCGGCGAACCCGGGCACCCCCACGTCGTAGGTGTCCACGCCGTAGTGGAACTCCTCCGGCCACAGCCGCGGCCGGCGCCATGTCCCGCAGGTGCTTGACGTGGATCGTGGACACCACGGCCGTGCCGGCCAGGTACTGCTCGCCGTCGTCGGTCTCCACGCCGGTGCAGCGGCCGTCCTCCACCAGCAGCCGGGCTACCCGGCGGCCGCACAGGATGGTGCTGCCGTGGTCCTCCAGGTACCCGGTCATCGCCGCGGTGAGGCTCGCCGACCCGCCGACCGGGATCGACCAGCTGCGCTGCTGGCGGCCGAACGTCTGCTGGTAGGGCAGCACGCCGGAACCGGGTGTGTCCAGCGGCTGGAACACCTGGTAGGCCATCCAGAGCAGGAACGCCTGGACGTGCCGGCTGGTGAACTCGTGCTGGACCACCTCGACCGCCGAGAGCTGGCGGCGCCGCGCCCAGATCCGTCCCGCGCGGGTGGTCGGCGAGCATCTCCTCCAGCGAGGGCCCGTAGCCCACCGGGGTGAACTGCCACCGGCTGAACAGGGCCTTGACCTCGTCGTAGTCGTCGAGCAGGCGGCGGTAGGCGGCCGCGTCGTCGCGGGAGAACCTGGCCACCTCCTCGATCGTGCGCTCCCGGTCGAGCCACATGGTGAACTGCTCGCCGTCGGGGAAGGCCACCTGCTCCACCGGGTCGGGCTCGACGTACCGCAGCCCGTAGTCGGCGATGAGCCCGAGTTCGTCGTGCAGCAGCGCCGGGTTGACCCGGATCATGGTGTGGCCGGTGGCGCAGGTGTCGATGCCGAAGCCGGGCAGCAGCAGCTCCTCGGTGGCGGCGCCGCCACCGGGAATGCTCCGGGCGTCCAGCACCACGCAGCGGTACCCGGCCTTGGCCAGGTAACAGGCGGTGAGCAGGCTGTTGTGCCCTGCTCCGGCCACCACGATGTCGGCACTGGTCATGCTTCGCCTCGCTTCCCGCTAGTCCTGCGCACTGCCGCGCCCGCCCCTATGCAAACCATTGCAGATCGGGTGTCGGGGAGGCAATGCCGGGCCGCCGGACAACGATCCCTGGCCGCGGCTACTTCGCGCGGGCCAGGGTGAGGCCGTCGCCGACCGGCAGCATCACCAGTTCCACCCGGTCGTCCCGCAGCACCTGCTCGTTGAACGCCTTGATCGCCTGGGCGTCGGGATCCGGGCTGGCCTCGAATATCCGGCCGTGCAGCAGGGTGTTGTCCACCAGGATCAGGCCGCCGGGCCGGATCCGCGGCACGAGTTCCTCCCAGTAGCCGTGATAGCCCTGCTTGTCGGCGTCGATGAAGGCCAGGTCGATCCACCGGCCGGCGGGCAGCGCGCGCAGCGTGTCCAGGGCCGGGCCGAGCCGTAGCTCGATGCGCTCGGCCAGGCCCGCCTTCTGCCAGTAGGCGCGGGCCAGCGCGGTCCACTCCTCGCTGACGTCGCAGCACAGCAGTTTCCCGCCCTCGGCCAGGCCGCGCGCCAGGCACAGCGAGGAGTAGCCGGTGAAGGTGCCGACCTCCACCACCTGGCGGGCGCCCATCATGCTGGCCAGCATCGTCATGAACGTGCCCTGCTCCGGGCCGATCTGGAAGATCACCCGGTCCGGGAACCGCTCGGCGGTCTCCGCGATCAGGTCACGCAGCAGCGCGTCCGGCGGGCTGGAGTGGGCAACCAGGTACTCGTGCAGGTTCGGGCGCAGGTGCTCGGATCCGGAGGCCATGGGGTCGAGGTTAGCGCTGCGGGATCCGGGCGGGCCGCGCGGGCGCCGCGGGCTTGCGCGGGGTCTCCGGCGGGATCTTGCACAGACCGCCCCTGCCCCTCGCATACTGGGTCAACCGGGTGTCGGCCGTCATGGCCCGACTCCAGAGGGACCGGAGGACCACCATGACGGCACAGACACTCCAGCAGCGGGCCGAGATCGAGCGGGTGGCAGGTGACCGGACGGTGTGCGACCGGCTCGACCGGGCGGCCGCCGCGGCGGGGGACACCCCGGCGTACTCCAACGAGGACGGCGACGGCTGGCAGACACTGACCTGGGCGCAGGTCCGCGAGCAGGTGCGCGAACTGGCGGCGGGCTTCGCCGCGCTGGGTCTCGCCCCGGGCGAGCGGGTCGCCCTGATGCTGCCCAACAGGACCGAGCACGTTCTCGCCGACCTGGGCGCCGTGCACGCCGGTGGCCTGGGGGTCACCGTCTACGCCACGCTGGCGCCGGAGCAAATCGCCTTCGTGGCCGGGGACTGTGACGCCCGGATCGCCGTCCTGGACGGGGCCGGGGAGCTGGCGCGCTGGCAGCCGGTGCTGGCCCAGCTGCCCGGGCTGAAGACGATCATCGTCCGGGACGCCGCCGCCTGCCCGGCCGGGGAGCTCGTACCTGACCTGGGACGCGTTCGCCGCGCTCGGCAAGCAGCGGTACGCCGCCGACCCGGATCTGGTCACCAGGCGGGTGGCGGAGATCACCGTGGCTGACCCGGTGGCCCTGCTGTACACCTCGGGGACCACGGGCAACCCGAAGGGCGTCCTGCTCACCCACCGCAATATCGGCTACGAGCTTGCCTGCGCCGAGGGCATGGGCCTCATTCCGGACAAGGCGCGGTGGGTGTCCTATCTGCCGCTCGCGCACATCGCCGAGCGGATGTTCAGCATCTACCTGCCCATCGACATCGGCGACGCATGTCCACTTCTGCCCCGACACGGCGCAGCTGCTGCGGGTGGTCGGCAAGGTCCGCCCCAACGGCTTCTTCGGCGTGCCCCGGGTGTGGGAGAAGATCCGGGCCGGCATCGAGTCGCTGCTCACCCTGGAGCAGGACGAGGGCAGGCGGGCCGCGGTGGCCGGGGCGATGGACACCGGGCGGCGTTACGTGCAGGCGTGCCAGTACGGCCGGAGCATGCCGCCGGGCCTGGAGGCGGAGTTCGCCGCGGCGGACGCAGCGGTGCTCGCGCCGATCCGCGGGCTGCTCGGCCTGGGCGAGGCGGAGGTCGTGTCGAGCGCCGCGGCGCCGCTGCCGCCGGAGGTCGCGGCGTTCTTCTCCGGCCTGGGCATGAAGATCCTCGACATCTACGGGATGACCGAGACCACCGGGGCCTTCACCACCAACACGCCCGAGGCGTTCAAGCTGGGCACGGTGGGCCAGGCCCTACCCGGGCATGGAGGTCCGCATCGCCGATGACGGGGAGATCCTGATGCGCGGCCCGCTGACCACGCCCGGGTACCTGAACCGGCCGGACCTGACCGCGGACCTGATCGACGGCGACGGCTGGCTGCACACCGGCGACATCGGGAAGCTGGACGACGACGGGTTCCTGTCCGTGGTGGACCGCAAGAAGGAGCTGATCATCACGGCCGGCGGGGAGAACATCGCGCCGGCCGCGATCGAGGGCCTGCTCGTCGCCCATCCGCTGATCGGCCAGGCGCTCGCCTACGGGGACCGGAGGAAGTACGTGGTGGCACTGCTGACCCTGGACGGCGAGGTCGCACCTGCCTGGGCGCAGGCCCGCGGTGTCGCCGCCGGCTCGCTGGCCGAGCTGGCGGCGGACCCGGTGGTGCTGGCCGAGGTGGGCGCGGCGGTCGCGGCCGTGAACGAGCGGCTGGCCCGGGTTCAGCAGGTCAAGCAGTGGCGGCTGCTGCCGGTGGAGTGGACGGCCGAGACCGAGGAGCTCACCCCCACGCTGAAGCTGCGGCGCCGGATCGTGCACGCCAAGTACGCCGACGTCCTGGACACGCTGTACGACTGACCGGCGCGCTAACTGCCCGGGCTCCAGGTGGTGCCCGTCCAGCTCCAGATGTCGGTCGGGAACGTCTGGAGGGCATTCTCGCTGCCCGCGAACAGCACCACATGATGATCGGCGCTGTCATAGGTCATCGTGCCGAAGGCGCGAACCTCCGGCACGGTGGCCGGGCTCAGCTGGCTCCAGGTGGTGCCGGTCCAGGTCCAGGTGTTGTTGCCGAACGTGCCGCCGCCCTCGTCGCCGCCGAACAGCACGACCTGGCCGCTGGCCGGGTCATAGCTGGCCTGCCAGGCGAAGACGTCCACACCGGGCGAGGCAGGCGGGCTGAGCTGGGTCCAGGTGGTGCCGTTCCAGGACCAGGTGTCACCCGGGGTGTAGCCGGTGCCGCGGAAGCCGCCGAAGAGGATGACCTGCTTGGTCGCCGCGTCGTAGACGAGCGCGTCGCTGTCCCGTCCGCTGGGCGAGGTGGCCGGGCTGAGCTGGGTCCAGGTGGTGCCGTTCCAGGACCAGGTGTCGTCCCAGTAGGCGCCGTGCCAGCCGGCGAACAGCAGCACGGTCTTGGTGGCGCCGTCGTAGACGAGTTCGGTGTCCTCCCTGGCCGGCGGGGAGGCGCTGGGGTGCAGCAGGGTCCAGGTGGTGCCGTTCCAGGTCCAGGTCTGGTTGCTGAACCCCGTGCCGGTGGTCGCGCCGCCACCGAACAGCACCAGCCGGCTGCTGGCCGGATCGTAGATCATGGCCGCGCCGGTGCGTGCGGACGGCGAGGTGGCCGGGTGGGCCTGCGTCCAGGTGCTCCCGGTGCGGGTCCAGGTGTCGCCGAAGACCGTGCCCGGCCGCCGGCCACCGAACAGGACCAGCTCGTTCTTGGGCGGGTAATAGGCGAATGCCGCCCACTCCCGGCCTCGCGGCGTGGCGGCGGCGGCCCGGGCCGGTGTGGCCCCGGTGTGGCCGGTAGCGCGGGCCACGGCGGCCGCCTGGGCCGGTACCGCCGCGGATACCGCGGCCGCGGCCAGCGCGGCGCATGCCCAGACGGCGGTGTTGCGGTGCAGCCTGCCGCCGCGCTGTGCGCGCCCGGTCGTGGCCATGCGGACCTCCGCTCGCCGTGCGGCTCACTCTAGGACAAAAGACGCAGCGGGGCGCCGCCCGGTTTACCCAGGCCGTGCAGCCCGGGCGCTACGCTTGGCTAACCCAAGCTTCCGCAGCCGCCCGGGCCAACCGGGCGTTCCTCCGCTGTGCGGGGCCGGTCCTGGCCACCGAGTAGGGTCGGGGCCGGAGGCGTCCGGGTGCCTGGTGGCCCCCCCGGTCTTCAAAACCGGTGAGCCGCGCGCCGCGCGGCTGGCGGGTTCGATTCCCGTCCGCCTCCGCCACCTGCGCAAACCCAGCTACTGCCGCCAGGTATTACGGTCTCGGCAAGCGGTTGCAAACCACAAGCGGAGGGAGCCACCCGTGCTGAGGCAGGTCGCGGAGGGTGTGCTGATCCACCAAAGCGATTTCTGCCAGAGCAACGCCGTTGTCGTGCACGGCCGGGCCGGTGTGCTGCTCATCGACCCCGGGGTGCACGGCTCCGAAATGGCCTGCCTCGCGAACGACCTTTCCGATTCGGGCCAGACCGTTGTGGCAGGGTTTTCTACGCATCCGCATTGGGATCACCTGCTCTGGCACGCCAGGCTCGGCGCGGCGCCTCGTTACGGCACGGCGCGCTGCGCGGCCACTGTCCGAGTCCTGCTGTCGAACGCGGGTTGGCAGGCCCGCATCGCCGGGTGGATACCGCCGGACATCGCCGAGCAGGTACCGCTGGACCTGCTCGGCCGCATTACCGGCCTGCCCGCCGAGATGGCGCAGATTCCTTGGGATGGCCCTCAAGTCCGGATTATCGAGCATCAGGCGCATGCCCCGGGCCATGCGGCGCTGTTGATCGGGGAACGCGGGGTTCTCGTCGCCGGCGACATGCTTTCTGATGTCCTGATTCCGATGCTCGACCTGAACGGCACCGCGGACCCGATCGAGGACTACCTCGCCGCGCTGCGGCTGCTCGAGGGCGTGGCGGGCGACGTCGATGTCCTCGTCCCCGGCCACGGGTCCATCGGCGGAGCTGATCAGGTACACGCACGGATCGACCAGGATCGCGCGTACGTGCATGCCCTGCGTGACGCCGGTGTTCCCGGCGACCCGCGGGTCGGCCCGTCGGCCACGTTCGATTGGCTGTCCGGCGTGCACGCACGGCAGCTCCAGCGCCTCGCCCGAGGAAGCGGGCGCGACGGGACGCCCGGCTAGCGGGAGGAGTCCACATGTCCCACCTCAGCTCGCGACGGCGGGCGATGCTGGTGATCACGGCCTTAGGACTGGCGGCCGTGGTGCTCGCGCCTGCCGCAGATGCGGCCAGCGCCGGCCCGGCCCGTACCGGGCCGAACCTGGACTGGCCCCAGTACCTGCACGGCCCGCAGCACAGCTCGGTGAGCAACGCGGCGGCGTTCACCGTGCCGAACGCGGCGTCGGCCAAGCAGGTGTGGCACTGGCAGCCACCGGTCATCAGCGGCGAGCTCGCGCCCGCGCTGGACGCGAGCCCGACGGTGGTCGCCGGGGTCGTCTACATCGGTGCACAGAGCGGCGGGTTCTACGCGCTGAACGAAGCCACCGGGGCGGTGATCTGGAGCCGCCGGCTCGACACCCAGCCGGCGGTGACCTGCACCGCCCAGGGAATCACCTCGACCGCTGCGGTGCTGCCCGACCCGGTCACCGGCACGTCCACGGTCTATGTGTCCGGTGCCCGGTTCCTCTACGCGCTGAACGCCGCCACCGGCGCGGTGGTCTGGAAGACCGAGCTCGGGCCACCGGACAAGGCCCAGCCGGACGGGTACTACAACTGGTCGTCCCCGACCGTGGCGGGCGGCCACATCTACGCCGGGCTGGCGTCGAACTGCGACAACCCGCTCGTCCGCGGCGGGGTCGTCGAACTCGACCAGCACACCGGCCAGGTGCTGCACACCTGGTACACCGTGCCCGCCGGATCGATCGGCGGCAGCGTCTGGTCGAGCGTCGCGGTCTCGTCCACCGACAGCGACGTCTGGGCGTCGACCGGGAACGAGTGCGATCCCACCATCAACAAGTGCCCGTCCGGCGACAAGATCGGGAACTCGCTGTCGATCGTGCACCTGTCCCCGTCGCTGCGCCTGTTGCAGGCCTGGCAGGCGCCGGGCACCGCTGGGCACGGACACGACTGGGACTTCGGCTCCTCGCCGACCCTGTTCGGCGGCCTGGGCATCCCGCCGGACGTCGGCGCCTGCAACAAGGACGGGCTCTACTACGCCCTCGCCGACAACCCGCTGGGCAGTTCGCCGGTGTGGACCGACCGGCTGGGCGTGCCCGGCGGGGCGCGAGGCGTGTGCATCTCCAGCGCGGTCTGGAACGGCCCGGCCGGCACGCTATACCTGAGCGGCAACGGCACCACCATCGGCGGCCGGAGCTTCGGCGGCTCTGTCGGCCAGGTGAACCCGTCCACCGGCGCGTTCCGCTGGCATACCGGGCTGCCCTGCGCGGTGATGGGCACGCCAGCGCTGGACGGTGCCGGCGTACTCGCGGTCGGCAGCTACCGCTGCGTCAAGCCGGCCACGCCGGGGGCGTACCTGATCAACGCCACCACCGGTGCCATCCTCACCACGCTGCCGGTCGCGGCGGGCAAGGTCTTCGCCCAGCCGGTCTTCGCCCAGGGCAGCCTGTTCGTCGCCACCGAGTCCGGCGGCCTGTACGACCTGGCGCCCGGGACGGCCCGGACCTGAGCGGCCCGGCCGCCCGGCGGGATCGCCGGCGCGCCTAGGAGGCGGGCGCGTGCTTGGGCAGTTTGACCTGCCGGTTGCACGTGGGCGGGGGCCTGGGCGTCAGGGTGGTGTTCGGCGGGCACGGGTTGAGGATCAGCGGCGCCCGCGGGGACTGGCTGAAGTTGAAGTCCTTCTCCAGGTTGCCGAGGATGGCCAGGTTCTCCCGGACGTCGGGGCGTGAGTCCGGCCGCCCATCGGTCGCCGGGTCGATCCGCTGGCCGCCCAGGAAGTCGTCCTCGGCGAACTTGAGATAGGCGTCGAACGACAGCGTCTGCGGGTCGATGTACCCCGGCCTGGCGTAAGGGCTGATCACCAGGGCGGGCACCCGGATCCCGTAGCCGAGGGAGTCCGCGACCGGCGGGACCACGCCATCGTAGAAGCCGCCCCAGTCGTCCCAGGCGAGGAAGATCGCGCTGGAACCCCAGTCGCTGCTCTGCATGACCGCATTGATGATCCGGGTCACGTAGGCCTGGCCGGTGCTGACCAGCGCGCTGGGGTGCTCGCTGTCCTCCTGGTCGGGCACGATCCAGGACACGGCCGGCAGGGTGCCCGCCTTGGCCTGGGCCATGAAGTTGGTCAGCGGCTGCACGCTGCCCGTCTGCTTGTCGGAATGCACGTCGGTGAAGCCGGGCATCACGTCCCACAGCTTGGGCACACCGTTCGGGTTGGCCGTGGACTGGGCGCCGTGGTCGAGGTAGTACCCCCAGCTGATGTTGTGCGCGTGCAGCAGGTAGGTCAGGTCGGTCCAGGCGAACGGCTCCGGGTCGTTGTCGGTCCTGTCCCGCGGCATCAGCTCGCTCTTGCAGCTCATCGGGTTGTGCGTGTCCGTGCACCTGGCCGCCCACGCGGAGACCAGCGACAGGTGTGAGGTGAAGCTCCAGGACGCCACCGACTCGAACATGTGGTCGTCGAGGACGAAGTGCTTCGCGTACGCCCAGTAGTTGGGGATGTCCGACCGCACGTGGTAGCCCATGACCTGATCGGCCACGCACTTATGCCCGGTCGTGCAGCGTCCCTGCTCGGCGTCCGCGATGAAGCCGTCCATCTTGCCGCCGTCCACGTCCGCGAGGCTGTCGGCCGCCTTGTGCGGCGCGCCGGGATTCTGGTCCTTGTGGTCGGCGAACGGGGCCACGCACTTGCCCGTCATGGGGTCGGGTACGCAGACGGCCGGCACGCCGCCCTGCATCGGGATCCCGCCCGCGCCCGGGTAGACGCCGAAGTAGGAGTCGAACGACCGGTTCTCCTGCATGATGATGATCACGTGCCGGATCTTGTGAATGCCCTGCAGGGCTGGCGGGGCGGCGGCCGCCCCCTGCGATTTCTGGGCGGGCTGGGCGACGCTTAAGGCGACGATGGCGCACAGTGCGAGGACGGGGTACAGCACGAAACGAAGGCGGAACCGCACTTGCCTGCCCTTCCACTCGTATGCCCGGAATTCCACCATGCCTCCGGATCAACGCCTGGATCCGCGTTTTTACCGCCAAGCCCGTCCGGGGCGGCCGGGCGAATGTGATCGGCTGCCACCGCGCGCGGGCTGTTGACACTGGCCAGCGGGCCGCATTACGTTCCGAGGGTTTGATGCGCTGAAATGTGGTTTTTACCCCGGCTTCGGAGCGCGGCGAGTGGGGCGGTGAGTCGGTTGGTGGCATGGCATGGCGTGACCAGGTTCCGGCTGGCGGCGGTGGGCGGTGCCGTGGCACTGGCCGTGGCCGGAGTGGTGCCGGGAGCCCTCGGCGCGGCCGCGGCGGCCGGGACCACGCCGGCCGCGCAGGGCTTCACGATCGCGCGCAGCTCCTACGGGGTGCCGACCATCACCGCGGACGTCGCAGGCCCGGATGTGGTTCGGGGCCGGCTGGGCACAGGCGCAGGACCGGATGGTCCAGCTCGAGCTGACCAGGCGAGCCGTGGAGGGCACGCTGTCGGCGATCCTCGGCCCGAGTGAGCTCAGCCAGGACGAGACCGTCCGCACGTTCTTCTACACCCCGGCCGAGCTGACGCGCCCAGTATCCAGTCCCTGCCCGCCGCCACCAGGGCGGCGGTCACCGCGTTCTCCGACGGCATCAACGCCTACGAGGCGAGCGCGTACACCAGCGCCGCCAGCGAGCAGGCCGACGGTTCCCTACGAGTTCTTCGTGCTCGGCAAGCTGCTCGGGCTGACCGGCCCGTACCGGCCGGCCCCGTGGCGCCCGATGGACACCGTGGCCGTCGGCAACTACCTGGCCCGGGAGTTCGGCGGCGGCGGTGGCAGCGAGCTGCAGAACCTGCAGTTCCTCGAGTACCTGGACGACCGAGCTGACCAAGGACGGGGCCAAGCAGCCCGTTCACCGACGCGGCCGCGATCTTCAACGACGCCCGCTGGACCGACGACCTCACCGCGCCCGACCACGGTGCCCGGCCGCCGCTGGCCCGCCCGGGCCGGCCCGGCGGCGCGCAGGCCGGCGCCGGACGCCGCCGTCCTGCACGCCGCCGCGCGGCCCTGCCGGCGCTGAGCCACGCGCGCGCTCGCCAAGGCGGCCGCGGCGCTGGCCGCCGACCGGGCGACGATCCTGAAGACCGGCGTCTCGCTGCGGGTGCTGTCGCACGGCGGGTCGAACGCGATCGCGGTCGCGCCGTGGCGCTCCGCCGACCACCACGCGCTGCTGTGGGGCGCGCCCCAGGAGGGCTTCGGCACCCCGAGCGTGGACGGCGAGGAGTACCTGCACGCGCCCGGCTACGACGCCGGCGGCATGTACATCACCGGCGAGCCGTTCATCCTGATCGGCCGGAACGCCAACATCGCCTGGACCACCACCAGCGAGGAACTCGTCGACCAGCGGATCTACATCGAGCACAACGTCAACTTCGCGGCGAACCCGCCGACCTACGAGTTCGACGGCAAGCAGATCCCGATGCAGGCGATCCAGGAGACGATCCACGGTGGCCGGGCAGCCGCCGGTGAGCTTCACCGTGCTGCGGACCATCGACGGGCCGGTGGTGTCCACCGACCCCGCCGACGGAGCTCGCGATCTCGGTCCGGTTCGCGTCGTGGAACCGCGAGACCGGCACGCCTGACCGGGTTCTCCCAGCTCGGCGGGGACCCCAACCTGGCCCAGTTCCGGCACTCGATGAGCCTGGTCACGACCCTGCACAACTTCCTCTACGCCGACCGGCGGGGCAACATCGCCTACTTCGGCGACGGGCTGGTGCCGATCGAGCCGCGCGGCGGTGGACCCGCGGCTGCCCGGCGCTGGGCGACGGGACCCAGCAGTGGAAGGGCTTCGTGCCGTTCGCGCAGATGCCGCACAGCATCAACCCGCGGCAGGGCTTCCTCGACAACTGGAACACCAAGCCCTCACAGCAGGCCTTCTACCAGCAGAACTCCGGTGACGAGTACTGGGGCACGATCTTCCGGTCGCAGCTCATCAGCCAGCTCGCCGCGGCCAGCACGCACGATCAGCGTCAGCTACCTGGAGGGCATCGAGCACGCGATCGGCACGATCGACAACGGGGACAACACCCGGCCCGCCGCGCCGCTACTTCATCCCGTTCCTGGTCCAGCGCCTACCAGCAGCTGGTGAAGGCCGCGCGACCCGCTGGTCAACCCGGCGACCCACCCCGACCTGCGCCCGGCGATCGCGCGCGCTGGCGCACTGGAACGGCGTCACCACGCTGGGCAGCCCGGCCATGTCGATCTTCATGAACTTCCTGGAGGCGCTACGAGCGCAACGTGTTCGAGGGCGGGACCTTCCCCGGCGAGCAGTACACCGGGCAAGGTCAACTTCAGCGACGGCGAGCCTGGGCCTGGGCACCTACGGCGGGCTCGGCGGGATGGGCACCTACAACCTGCTGTACCACATCCTGACCGACACCGTCGGCGTGCTGCCCTGCGTGACGCTGTGCTACCACGGCGGCTACTTCGCCGGGCACCGCGACCAGTTCCTGGTGGAGAGCCTCAACGACGCGATCACGATCCTGTCCGGCACCGGCACCCAGCTCGGCCAGAACGTCCCCGGCTTCGGCACCACCGACATCGCCAAGTGGGGCTACCAGCCGGCCCAGGACCAGAACTGGGACAGCCTCGACCCGCTGGCCGCCGGGGTCACCACCCACTGCGGCACCAGCGCCAGCCAGAACCGCAGCACGTTCATGATGGGCGTGGACGTCGGCCGCACGCTCACCGGCCAGGACGAGCTGCCGCCCGGGCAGAGCGGCGTTCATCTCCGCCGCGGGCACGCCCAGCCCGCACCTGTGCGACCAGGTCGGCCTGTTCAACGACTTCCGGTACAAGAACATGCCGCCGAGCTGACCCCGCGCATGACGACGAGGGCGGGCCCCGGCAGTCCCGGGCCCGCCCTCGTGCCGTGCCACCGGCTGGTTACCGCGCCGCGGTGAGGCGGCGCCACACGCTCGGCCGGTCGCCGTCCTGCTCCGTGGCGGGCTCGTCCTGCTTCGCAGGCTTCTCCGGCTTCGCGGGCTTCTCCGCCTTCCCGGACCGGCCTGGCTTGCCCCAGGTCACCTCGTCGCCCGCAAGCTCGGCGTCCCGCGTGCCGACGACCGCCAGGCGGCCGAAGCGCCACGGCGGCGAGGAACACGATGACCACGCCGAGGGCGGTGAAGAAGCTGAGGTGCTCGGCCACCATGTGCAGCGGGCCGCCGGTCGGCGTGGCCCGGGTCAAGTGCGGCCGGGACACCGCCGGGCACGCCCAGCGTGGTGCTGCTGGTCCACACCGGCCCGAGCAGGCTGCCCCACGGTGAACCAGGCGCCGCGCGGCGGCGGCCAGCACCGCGCCGAACATCGCGACCGGCCGGAACGCGCTGATCATCAGGATCAGCCCGCCCAGCGCGGCGGCCACCCCGGGCACGACCTCCAGGAAGAACCGGCCCCAGGTCCAGGTCCACGCGGTGTCGGGGGTGTAGGCGAAATGGAAGTAGGGGCCGACGAACGGGATCAGCGCGCCCCACGCACCAAGCAAGATCAGCAGGAGGCCGCTGCCGACGCCGCGGGTGCGGGGTACTCGCATCATCGCTGTCATGAGGAATCACTCCCTGAGCACATTCCAGTCGATATCGCATCCGGACTACCCGCGGTTACGGCGGCCATGCACGGATCCGCACACGGGTTCGCCCGCCGCACATGCGGCCGGCGCCGGGCCCGCTCCGGGCGCACCGCGGCCGTCAGTGCCGGGCGTGCCGCCGTTCGGCGAACCGGTCGGTGCTCCAGGCGGCGGCCTCCGCGGGCGGGTCGCCGGCCGAGATCCACCGGGTGATCGTGGCCGCGGTGACCGGGGCCATGAGGATGCCGGTGCGGAAGTGCCCGGAGGTCAGCCACGCGTTGTCGAGCCCAGGCACCTTGTCGATGACCGGGCGGCCGTCCGGGTGCCGGGGCCGGAAGCAGTACCACTGGTAGGCGGCCGGCAGCCCGCGCACCGCGGGCAGGGTGGCGTACAGCGCCTCCAGGATGGAGTCGATGACCTCCTGGCGGACGGCGGGCGTCTCGTCGCCCATGTCGAACGTGCCGCCGACCAGCAGCCGGCCGTCGTCGAGCTGAGTGGCGACCGGCGCCACCGTGCCGGGCAGCCGGACCGGCGAGGGCTCGGTGACCAGCAGGTGACCCTTGACCCGGCTGGACGGCAGGTCGAGGTGGCAGCCCGTCGAGCAGCGGCGGCAGCCCGGTGGCGAACACGACCGCGCCCGGGTGGATGTCTCCGGCCGTCGTGGTGACCTTGGTCACCCGGCCGCCCTCGGTCGTGATGGACGTGGCCGCGGTCCCGGTCGCCACCGCGGGCAGCACCGCGGCCAGGCGGGACAGCGACCGCAGCGGGTTCACCCGCGCCTGCTGCCGGATCAGCGCCCCGGCCATGGGGCGGGCCAGACCCGGAACCAGCTCGGCGACCTGGTCGTGGTCGAGCCATTCCACCGCCGGGCGCTGGTGCGGGGCGAACCCGTCGGGATCCGGTGCCAGCCCGATCCAGTCCAGCTCGATCAGCCCGACGCCGCCCGGCCAGCTCTGCTCCAGCTCGCCCCACAGCTCCAGGCTGGTCCGGGCCAGGTCGACGAAGGGCTCGGGGTCGCTCCACTCGTGGATCTCCGGCGTAAGCAGCCCGGCCGCCCCGCCGGTGGCGCCCGAGCCCAGCCGCCCCGCCTCGATGAGCAGGACCGAGCCGAGCCCGGCCGAATGACAGGCGGCCGCGGTGGCGACGCCGACTATTCCCCCGCCGATCACCAGGATGTCGGGGCGCGGCAGCGAGATGCTGCCCGCGCCCCGGCCGAGCTGTGCCCGCTCTTCATCGGTGAGCCGGTCCCGCCAGATTGGAGTCTCAGCGACCATGACCCAATTGTCTCCCTACTTGGTCACCACCTGGCACCACAATCGGTCATGCTGCTCTACGCAAGTAGTCTGGAGTCGCTGCAGGCACATCCGAATCCCCGGCTGCGCAAGGAGGTGATGCCCGGTGCTGGCTGATTCCTACGGCAGGATCGCTACCGATCTCCGGGTGTCCCTCACCGACCGGTGCAACCTGCGCTGCGCGTACTGCATGCCCGCCGAGGGCCTGGACTGGCTGCCGCGCCCTGAGTTGCTCACCGACGACGAGGTTGTCCGGCTGGTCCGGATCGGCGTGGAGCGGCTCGGCATCACCGAGATCCGGTTCACCGGCGGGGAGCCGCTGCTGCGGCGCGGCCTGACGGGCATCGTCGCCCGCACCGCGGCGCTGCAACCCCGTGCCGAGATCTCGGTCACCACGAACGGGATCGGGCTGGACCGGCTCGCGGGCCCGCTCGCCGAGGCCGGCCTGGACCGGGTGAACGTGTCGCTGGACACGCTGCGGCCTGCGGTGTTCCAGGATCTTGCCCGGCGGGACCGCCTCGACGACGTGCTGCGCGGGCTGGCCGCCGCGGCGGACGCCGGGCTGACGCCGGTCAAGGTCAACGCGGTGCTCATGCGCGGCGTCAACGACGGCGAGGCGGTCGCGCTGCTCCGGTTCTGCCTGGAACACTCCTACCGGCTCCGGTTCATCGAGCAGATGCCGCTGGACGCCCAGCACGGCTGGCGCCGGGAGAACATGGTGACCGCCACGGAGATCCTTGACGCCCTGTCGGCGGAGTTCACCCTGACGCCGGACGACGCGGCCGCCCGTGGGTCGGCGCCCGCGGAGACCTTCCTGGTCGACGGCGGCCCCGCCCAGGTCGGCGTGATCGGCTCGGTGACCAGGCCGTTCTGCGGGGCGTGCGACAGAGTCAGGCTCACCGCCGACGGCCAGATCCGCAACTGCCTGTTCGCGCAGGACGAGAGCAACCTCCGCGATCCGATGCGGGCCGGGGCCCATGACGAGGAACTGGCCGGGCTGTGGGAGAAGGCGGTCGCTGCCAAGCTGCCCGGCCACGGGATCAACGAGCCCGGATTCCTGCAGCCTGCCCGTCCCATGTCCGCCATCGGCGGCTGAACCCGGCCCGGCGCCGCTTCTCCTTCGCGCGCTTTCGCTGCCGCTGCCGGTTTCGCTGGGGGGCGTACGCGGGGCTACGGCGGGCTGGCACACGCTGGCGCGGGGTTCTCGCCGTTGGCCCGAGGCGCGCTGGGCTGCTGGGCTGGCCGGGCCACGCTACACCCGCCTGCGCCCCACGCACGCCCCTGTTGGACGGGGCCCACGCACGCCCCTGTTGCATGGGCGCAGCCGGCCGACTGGGCGATGGGCGCGCGGATGCCTGTGCGGGGGCTCATGCCGGCGCTGTTCCTCGCTGCTGCTCCGTTGCCTGCCGCAAGCCGCGCGGACGGCCAGGCGTGGGCGGCACGGGCTGTCGCACTCTGCATGACGCTTGCCGGGGTGGGCGCCACCGCACGAGCCCTTGTCCCTCGATGCCGCGCTTGCTGGCTACTCCGCTGCGGCGGCGGGCGGCGTGGGGCTGGAATGGGAGTTGCGTTCCGATTGTTATCGATATATCGTCGAGCTGTCGAAGAAGAAAAAATGCTTCTTGAGACTGTCAGATTACTACGAAGAGTATGGAGTACGAAGATGCATGAACATCACGAACACCGACGCGAGCATGGCGAAGAGGACTGGAGCCCGGGCGAGGAAGACTGGGGCCGTGGGCGGGGACGTGGCCGTTCGCGCAGCCGCGGGCCCGGTGGCCCGGGGCGCCGGAGCGGCCCGTTCGGCCCGCCCGGTTTTGGCCCGATGGGCCTGGGTCTCGGCCCCTGGGCGATGGAGGGCAGGCGCCACCATGGCCCGCGGGTCCGGCGCGGTGACGTCCGGGCCGCCGCCCTGGCGCTGCTCGCCGAGGAACCGCGCAACGGGTACCAGCTCATCCAGGACATCGCCGAGCGCAGCGGAGGCGTCTGGCAGCCCAGCCCCGGGTCGGTGTACCCGGCACTCCAGCAACTGGAGGACGAGGGCCTGATCCAGGCGGAGACGCCGGAGGGCGGGCGCAAGCGCTACGCGCTGACCGCCGAAGGGCGCGAGTACGTGGCGGCGCACGCCGACG
>CAVRXW010000039.1:0-211798 GCA_963725125.1 uncultured Actinomycetes bacterium | reverse complement strand
CCCTGCGAGACCGCCAGCGGCCCGGTGTTGGTCCAGGTCGCCTTAGCCGGGTTGTACACCTCGGCGGGCGTTGTCCCGCCGAAGCCGGCCACCAGCACGGTGCCGTGCGGCAGCACCGTCGCGGTGAGGCCGTAGCTGCTCACGTTCATCGGCGTGGTGTCCGCCCAGGTGCCGGTGGCCGGGTTGTACAACTCGGCACTGGCCAGCGCGATGAAGTTGCTGGACAGGCCGCCGGTGATGAGGACCTTGCCGTCGGGCAGCAGCGCCGCGGCGGGATAGGACCGTGCGGCGTCCAGCGACCCGGTGGCGGCGAACGAGCGGGCCGCCGGGTTGTACAGCTCCGCGGTGGCCAGGCTGGTGGCGGTCGCCGTCTGGCCGCCGGCCATCAGCACCTTGCCATCGGGCAGCAGGGTCGCGGTGAAGTGCTCGCGGGCGGAGGTCATCGAGCCGACGGGCACCCACGCATCGGGCCCGCCGCCGTACCCGGTGACCGGCACGGCCTGCGAGCCGTTCGGCGCGTTGTCCGACACAGCGATCGCGGCCGAGCGCAGCGAGATGGACGACGGGGCGAACCGTGCCGCCACGGTGCAGGTGCCGCCTGGCGGCACCGGGGCGCTGGCGCAGCCGGTGTGCACCCGGAAGTCGCCGGGGTTCTTGCCGGTCACCGCCGCCCCGGTGACCACGAGATTGGCCGAGCCGACGTTGGTGACCTTGTAGAAGTGCGCGGCGCTGACCGTGCCGACCTGCTGGCCGCCGAACGCGATCGAGCCGGGTGCGACCGTGACCAGCGGGCCGTTGCCCGGCCAGGAACTCCTCGGCGGTGGACAGCGGCTGGCTGTCCGGGCCGTCACCGCCGGTCACCAGCACGTGCCCGTTCGGGCAGCAGCGTCGCCGTCTGGTGGGTGCGCACGGTGCTCATCGGGCCGGGCGACACCCAGATGCCGGCCTTCGGCTCGTAGATCTCGGCCACCGCGGTGCCGCCGCCGGCGACCAGCACCCAGCCGTTCGCGCAGCAGCGTGGCGGTCTGGCCCGCGTGCTTGGTAGCCATCGGGGCCGTGGGGGTCCACGTCCCGGTGGCCGGGTTGTACAGCTCGGCGCTGGAGTACTCGAACTGCGAGCAGCAGTCGCCGCCCTCGTTCAGGCCGCCGGCGACCAGTACCTCGCCGTCGGGCAGCAGCGTGGCGCTCTGCTGCTCGCGTGCGCCCGTGCATCGATCCGGTCTGCGGCCCACGTCCCGGTGGCCGGGCTGTACAGCTCCGCGCTGCTGAGTGTCGCTGCAGAAGTCGTCGTCGCAGTTGTTGAACCCGCCGGCGACCAGCACCTTGCCGCTCGGGCAGCAGGGTGGCCGTGAAGAACTCGCGGCCGAACTCCATCGAGCCGGTCGCCGCCCAGGTCCCGGTGGCCGGGTTGTACAGCTCGGCGCTGTGCCGGCGTGCTCTCGAAGCTGCCGGCGTCGCAGCCGTACCCGCTGCCGTTGCAGCCGCCGCCGGCCACCAGCACCTGGCCGTCTGGGCAGCAGGGTGGCGGTCTGCCCGGACCGGGCCACGTTCATCGAGCCGGTGGCGGACCAGGTGCCGGTGGCCGGGTCGTACAGTTCGGCGTTCGTCACCTGCTTGACGCCGTTGCATCGCCGCCGGCCACCAGCACCTTGCCGTCCGGGAGCAGCGTGGCCGTGGCGTTGCGTGACCGCCACGCGGCATCTGCCCGGTCGGCGAGAACGTCCGGGTGGCCGGGTCGTACAGCTCCGCGCTCGGCGTGCCACCGCCGGCGATCAGCACCTTGCCCGTCGTGCAGCAGCGTGGCGGTCTGCCCGGCCTGGGCGACGCCCATCTGCGCCGGTCGCGACCCAGGTGTTCGGCGGGCCCAGCCCGGCGCCGCGGTAGCCGCGGCCGCCGTGGTGGCGAGCACGGGCAGGATCGAGCCCGGAGGCGAGTGACTCCGGCGAGCTAACGTACCACCAGCATGCGGTGGCAGGCCGAGCGCGACCGCTCTTGGTCACGGCAGGCAATGCCATCACGCGGCCGGCCTAAGACAATCCCATCCATGTCAAACATTTAGTTCTATTGCCGGTAACCGGTTATTCATGGTCACCTTTGGCGCTCGGGCGGGCACCCGGTGACGTTAAACGTTGGGAAAGCCGAACTGTTACCGGTGCAGGAACTTCACGATCGCCGCGAGCGAGCGCCCCGGCGAGTTGCCGCTGGAAGCGGGGCGTGGTCAGCAGCGCGGCGTCGGTCGCGTTGATCATGTTGCCGCTCTCGATCAGCACCTTGGGCACCGTGGTGAGGTTCAGCCCGGCCAGGTCGTTGCGGAACTCGATGCCGTGGCTGCCGTAATAGTCGCTCTCCGGCATGCTCGTGCGGGCCAGCAGCGCGGCGCGGACGTCGCCGGCCGAACCGTGTCCGAGGACCCGATCACCTGGTCGTTGGGGCCGTCGGCCACCGGTTCCAGCACGGTGAACCCGCGGCCCCAGGCCGGGCCGCCGTCGGCGTGGATGTCGATCGCCACGCTGGCGCCTGAGCGTCGTCGATGATCCGCGCCCGGCGGGTCACGCACGGCCCGACGCCGTGGTTGTTCATGCCGGGTCATTACCACGCGCGCGCCGATCGGCGAGCAGGTCGGCCCGCAAATAACGCGCCACGTTGAAGTTGAACCGCGCCTCGGTGTAGCCGCCGGCCGTCTGGGTGCCGGTGGTGTCACATGTCTCGGTTTCCCGGCCGTTCCAAATCGGCTGATTGATGTAGCCGGGATCGGTGCCATTGCGGCCGTTATGGCCGGGGTCAATGCCCACCGTTATGCCGGCCAGGGGCCTGGCCGGCGCGGTTGGCTGCGGGCTGGCCGCGGGGGTGCTCGGGCCGGGGGAGGCCGGCGCGGCGGGAGAGGCTGCGGCATCACCGGCGGCTCCGGTGCCGCTGGCGGTTGGCTGCGGGCCGCCGCACGCCACCGCCAGCAGGCAGGCCAGCGCTGCCGGGACGGCGGCCGTGGCGGGCAGCCGCGCCCGGCTGCCGCGCATGCGCCCGGTGCCGGTCACGGTGGCTCGGTCTCCTCGCGGGCTGGTCAGCCGCTGAACGTGTCGATGTTCTCAATCTTCCACCGGCCGCCCTGGCGCACGGCGGTGACCGCGAACATCGCGCCGGCGTAACTGGTCTGGCCGGTGCCTGCCCTGGTGTCCTGCTGGTTGGCGAAGACCAGCACCCGGGCCTGGTTGCCGTTGAGCAACTCCACCCCGCTGTTGGTGACCTTGGTCGTGACGACCAGTTTCTGGGCCGGCGCGTTCCTGGTCACCAGCGCGAACAGGGTGTTGTACTGGTGCACCGCCGGGCCGGTGAGCACGCGCTGCGCGGCCTGCCGGGTCGCCGCGGTGTCGGCGTAGTTGTAGGAGAAGATCGTGTTGACCCCGGCGGAGATCTCCCGCCGCACCGCGGCCGTGGCCGGCCCGTCGGTGAGCGCCGTGTTGGCCTGTGCGGCGGCGTTGGCCCGCAGGCTGCTGGCGTGCAGCGTGGCCCACACCCCGAACCCGCCGAGGACCACGGTGGCGGCGCCAAGCGCGGCGGCGATACGCCAGCCGCGGCGCCCGGACTGCGCATCCGCCGTGGGCCGGGCGCCCTCAGCTGGCTCCGCGTCTTCCGCTGGTTGTGCGTCCTCGGCTGGTTGTGCGTCCTCGGCTGGTTGTGCGTCCTCGGCTGGCTGTGCGTCCTCGGCTGGCTGCGCGTCCGCTGGCTCCGCGCCCGCCTCGGGCTGCCCGCTCGCGACCCGCCTCGGCTCCGCGGTCGTCCGCCTCGGGCTGCCGCCTCGGCTGACCCGCCTCGGGCTGACCCGCCTCGGGTTGTGCGATCTCCGATTGTACGATGTCGGACTTTCCGATGTCGGACCGTGCGATCTCGGGCTGCCCGTCCTCGGGTTGTGCGATCTCGGATTGTACGAGATCGGACTGTCTGGCTTGGGCCGCGTCCGCGGGCTCGGCCGCCGCGCCGTTGGCCCCGGCCGCCGCGCTGTTGGCCCCGGCCGCCGCGCTGTTGGCCCCGGCCGCCGCGCCGTTGGCCCCGGCCGTGGCCTCGCTAACTTCCACGTCTTTGTCAGCCACCGCCGGAGCCTTTCCCGCTGCCCGGCGCCGCGGCACCGACCGGGACCTGGCCCAGGGCGCTGAGCTTCCACCCGGCCGGCGTCCTGGTCAGCGTGCCGAGCAGGCGGCTCTGCTTGACGGTCGGCGATCCGCCGGCCGGGGTCACCGTGATCTGCACGGCCACCATGATGCTCGCCGTGTTCGGGGTCAGCGCGGTGAGCGCGCCGTCCAGGATCCGTGGCCGTGGTGACCGTCTTGGTCTGCGCGATCTGCTGGGTGAACTGCGCGCGGCCGGCGTTGATCTCGGCGTGCAGCGCCCCGGTCGAGGACTGCTCCCACAGGGCCAGGCCCGCGGCGACCTTGCGGTAGTCGAGCGTGTTGAAGTTCTGCACCGCCTGCTCGCCCGCCTGGAGCACCTGGTCGCGGCGCTGGGCGGAGGCCGGCGGCGCCGCGCTCGACGCGCGATACCACGACCAGCCCGACCAGGCCGCGAACACGGCCGCCAGGACGGCCAGCACCAGGGCGGTGGCCACGAGTGGCTCGCCCAGCCGCCCGCGGGCGCCCGGTTCCGAGGTCATGCTTGCCGTGGACACGTCCAGAAACTCTAGGTGATGGCCGGGAGCGGTTGCGCCCGGCTCATGGGTTCAGGCCCAGCAGGCTGGCCAGCCCGGACGAGGACGCGGGGGGCGGGGTGTTCGCCGAGCCGCGCACGTCGATCCCGCTGCTGGGCGGCGAGGTGCACCGCGCCTTGGTGTTCAGCGGTGGCCCCGGTGAGGTGTCCAGCCCGTTGCGGATCTTCGTGCCCTGGTACCCGGCGGTGCACGGCAGCGGGTTGAAGAAGGTCAGCGCGACGCCGAAGCGCGCCCCCTTATTGGTGATCACCGTGGACCCGGCGGCGATCGCGGCGGGCAGCGCGGAGAACGTCTCCTGTATCGCGGCCCCCTGGGTCAGGGTGATCTGCGAGATGGTCAGCAGGTTCGCGATCAGCGCGCCCAGCGTCGGGGTGTTGTCGGTGATCAGGCCGGCCACCTGGACCGCGGCCGGCGGCGCCGTTCGCGAACAGCCGGCGCAGGTCGGCGTCGGAGGCGACGAGCTGCCCGGCGAACAGCCGCGAGCTGGCGGCGAACGAGCGGAAGGCGCCGGCTTCCGCGTTCTGGGTGGCCAGCACCGTCTGGCCGTCCTCGATCAGCGTGTCGGTCTGCGGCAGCGCGGCGCCGGCCGCCCGGACCAGCTTGTTCTGCCCGTCGATGAGCGCCTGCAGGCTGGTGCCTGGTGCCGCCGAACCCGGTGGCCGAGATTCGTCAAGCACCGTGCGCAGCGCACCGCAGCGGCACCGAGGTGGCCAGCTGTGTTGACGCTGGTCAGCAGGCTGGTCACCGGCAGCGGGAGCGAGGTGTCGCTGCGCGGGATCACGCTGCCCTGGGTCAGGTAGGGCCCGCTGCCGGTGGCCGGCCGCAGGTTGACGTACTGCTCACCGACCGCGGACAGGTCGGCGACGCTGGCCGCAGGTCCGCCGGGATCGGCGGCGCGGAGTTGCTGATGTTCAGGTCCGCCACGACGCCGGTCGCGGTGAGCCGCACGCGCGCCGACCCGGCCCACCGAGACGCCGCGGTAGGTCACGTCGGCGTTGGGGAAGATCCCGCCGGCGTTGGACAGGTCCATCTGCACCGTGTAGTAGCCGCGCAGCGCCGACGAGCCGGCCGAGGTTGGCGTAGTGGTACCGCGGTGTACGCGAGCACCAGGACGGCGATCACCGCGAACACGACGAGCTGGATCTTGGTGGCGCGGGTCAGCATCAGTGCCCGCCTCCCTGTGGACTGACCGTCGGCGTCGGGGTGGCGGCAGGGTGCGGCCGGACCGGCGCGATGACCGTGGTCCCCGGGGCGGCCTGGATCGACAGGTAGGCGTTGAGGTAGTCGCCCTTGATGTCCTTGAGCACCTGGTCGGTGAACGGGTAGGTGAGCAGCACCTGCAGCGCCAGCGGCAGGTTCTGCCCGGCGTCGGCCAGATTCCGCAGTATCGGCTCGAGCGACCGCAGGTTGGCTGGCGAAGTCGGCCTGGCTCGCGTTGATCGTGTGCACCGCGACGCCGCTCAGCCGTGTGCAGCGCGTTGAGCATGGTGACCAGCTGCGCGCGCTGATCGGCCAGCACCTGCAGCCCGGGGGTGAGGTGGTCGAGCACGTGGCCGATCTGGTGGTTGCGGGCGGCCAGGGTGGCCGACAGCGCGTTCAGCCCGTCCAGCGCCGCTGACGATGTCCTGGCGGTGGCGCGTTCAGATTGCCGATCAGCGTGGCGAGCTGCGCCGAGCAGCGACGCGGATCTGCGGCTCGTTGCCCGCCAGCGCGGCGTTGAGCTGGGTGGCGATCGTGTGCAACTGGGCCAGCCCGCCGCCGTTGAGCAGCAGCGACAGCGCGCCGAAGCACCTCCTCCACGGTGGCGTTGCTGGTGGTGCGGGACAGCGGGATGACCGCGCCGTTGGTGCAGGCGGCCCTGCGGCGGGATGCCCGGCGGCGCGGACAGCGCGACGTACTGCTCACCGAGCAGGCTGGACTGCTGCACCTGGGCGATCGCGTTGGCCGGCAGGTGGACGCTGCCGTTGACGATCATGGTGACGTCGCGCGGTCCAGCTGTGCGGCGGCAGGTAGATGCTGGTCACCCGGCCGACCGAGACGTCGTTGACCTTCACCGCGGACTGCGGCACCAGGTCGCCCACGTTGCTGAACTCGCGCGGTCACCTGGTAGGGATGCGACTGCCCAGGCTGGCCCCGCCGGGCAGCGGGATGCTGTAGATCCCGTTGAACCCCCCCGAACTGCACCCCGCGACGCACACCGCGGTGACGGCGGCGGTCACCCCGGCGGCCAGCGCCGGGATCCGGGCGCGCCGCGGGCGGCGGGGATCCGCCGGGGTGCGTAGCGCAGCGAAACGCATCAGCGGCCTCCCGCCTGCGCGGCCTGCGGCGTGCCGTACAGGCCCACCGCCGGCAGCGGCAGCGGCGGGACGCACCCGCAGCGCCGCAGGGGACAGCGGCACCGCGCCGGCCGGCCCGGAGCTGCCCGCGCCCGTGCCGCCCGGCGTGATCGCCGTCAGGTCGTTCGCGCCCGGGCCCATGGTACAGCTCGTTCAGGTCGCCGCGGCCGTCCAGCGTGTGGTTGGTGGCGTCGTAGGCGTTGACCACGTTGTCCACCGCGAGCGGTACGTCATCCAGCGCCTCGGCCAGCGAGGCCCGCTCGTCGGCGAGGATGCTGGGTGATCGACGCCAGCTTGGTGACGTTGGTCTTGATCAGCCCCCGGTTGTCCGCGATGAAGCCCTGCACCTGGCCGAGCGCGATGGACAGCTCGTGCAGCGCGCCGCCGAGGTCCTGCCGGTCGCTGGCCAGGAAGCCGGACACGCTCGGCGAGCTGCTGCTCGGCCAGCTGCACCTGGCCGTTGTTGGCCTTCAGCATCGAGGTGAACTGCTGCAGGTAGGTGATCGTGGCGAAGAGGTTGCCCGAGATGTCGCCCAGCGTCTTGGACAGCGCGCCGAACTGCGGTGATCATGGCGTGCAGGTTGGCCGCCGTTGCCGGTCAGGTTGGCGGCACCGGTCTTGACCAGCGTCGGACAGCGCGCCGTGCTTGTTCAGCCCGTTCGGCCCGAGTGCGCTGGCGAAAGCTGGTCGAGGCTGGCGTAGATCTGGTCCACCTCGACCGGCACCGCGGTGCGGCTGACCGGGATCACCGCGTCGTCGGCGAGCTGCGGGCCGCTGGTGTAGGCGGGGGTGAGCTGGACGTACCGGTCGGACACCACGCTGGCCGCGACCACCACGGCCTCGCGCGTTGGCCGGCACCGGCACGCCGGCGTTGACCGTCATCGTGACCTTGACCTCGGTGCCCTCGGGCTGGACCGCGTCGACCGTGCCGACCGGGACGCCCAGCACCCGGACCGTGGAGCCGGGGTAGACGCCGATGGCCTCGCTGAAGTAGGCCGTGACCTGCTTGCCCTTGTGGGAGGCCTGGTACACGCAGGACGCCGCCGGCCACCAGCGCCGCGGCCACGATCGACGGCCCCGGCGCCGAGCGACCAGCCGGTCCCGCCGCGTCCGCAGCAGGCCGCCGATCCGCATCGTCATCATCGCCGGGCACCTCATGGTTTCGGGGGCTCGCAGCCCGGTCGCGGGACCCGTGCCGGGCGGCAGGTAGGACTTGGGGATGATGCCGCACAGGTAGGTGTCGAACCAGCGGCCGTTGCCGAGCGCGTTGCCGAGCAGCCGGTAGTACGGCCCGGCCAGCGCCAGCGCCTTCGTGCAGGTTCGCCTGGTTGGCTCCAGCACGGTGGTCACCTGGTTGAGCGCCTGCAGCGCCGGGCCGAGCTTGGCCTGGTTGTCGGTGACCAGGCCGGACAGCTGGATGGCCAGCGCCTCGCGTGCCGGTCAGCAGCGCGTGGATCGCGGCCTGGCGCTGGCGCAGCTCGGCCAGCAGCAGGTTGCCGTCGCCGAGCAGCTTGGCGAACCTGGCGTCCTCGCCGGCCAGCGTCCCGGTGACGTTCTTGGCCCCGGCGAGCAGGCCGGACGAGCTGGTCGTCGCGGGAGGCGATCGCCTGGGACACCGAGGCGAGCCCGCGCAGCGCCGAGCGGACGTACGGCGGGGTGCCGGAGAACGCGCTCGGACAGCGTTTCCAGGCTCTTGCGCGAGCTGGACGGTGTTGATCTGGCTGACCTCCTGGCCGAGCCCGCTGAACGCCTGGGTCACGTCGTAGGGCGAGGTGGTACGGGACAGCGGGATCGGCGTGGCCGGGTTCTGCGGCTGGGTGCCCAGCGGGTCGAGGGCCAGGAACTTGTCGCCGAGCAGCGTCTTGATCTTGATGGCGGCGGTGGTCTGGTTCCCGACCCAGGCGCCCTTCACCTTGAAGCGTCACCGCGACCTTGTTGCCGGCCAGCGAGATGCCGGTCACCTGGCCGACGATGACCCCGGCCACCCGCACCTCGTTGCCGGCCTGCAGCCCGGCGTCCTCGGCGAAGTACGCGGTGTAGCCGGTGCCGCCGCCGATGATCGGCAGGTTGGCCGAGTCGAACGACACCAATGCGATCACGCGCCAGGAGCACCAGGCCGACGATGGCCACGGCGATCGGGTTGCGCTCGGACAGGGGCTTCATCACTGGCACCTCGCCGCGGTGACGGGGACCCCGGTCGGGTTGGGGCCGAACTTCTCCGTCACGCCGCTGACCAGGGCGTCGCACATGAAGAAGTTGAGCCACGACGCCGTAGGAGGCGAGCCTGGCGATCTCGACATCTTGACCGGCAGGTTGCTGCAGGAACGTGTTGACCGTCGGCGTGTTGTTCGCGAGGTTGCCGGCCAGCCGCCCGAGCTGGGTGATGTCGCTCGTGTCAGCGGCGGCCGGGCGACCTGGAGCAGGCCCGCGGTGGCGCTGGTCAGGCTGGCGATGGCGGAGATCGCGCTGCCGATCGGCTGCCCGGTCGGCGGCCAGCCCGGACACCAGCTGCTGGAGCGTGGTCACCAGGTCGGACAGCTCGCCGCTGCGGGTGCCGATCGTGTGCAGCACCGAGTTCAGGTTGTCGATCACCTCGCCGATGACCTGGTCCCTGGTGGCCAGGGTGGTGGTCAGCGATCCCGACGCTGGCGACCAGCGCGGTGATGTTGGGGCTCTCGCCCTGGAAGACCTGGATGATCTCGCGGAAAGCTGGTTGACGTCACCGGGCGACAGCGCCTGGAACAGCGGCTGGAAGCCGTTGAACAGCTCGGTCAGGTCCAGCGCGGGGGTGGTCTGCGCCACCGGGATGGTCGCCCCCCGGGGGAGCGTCCGGCCCACCGGGCCGGTGCCCTGGCCAAGCTCGATGTAGCGCTGCCCGACCAGGTTGAGGTACTTGATCGTGGCGGTCACCGAGGCCGGCAGCGCCCGGCCGGACTGCACGGAGAAGCCGACCAGCGCCTGGTTGCGCTGGTAGACGCTGATCGAGGTGACGTCACCGACCCGCACCCCGGCGATGTCCACGTCGTCGCCCACGTTCAGCCCGGTCACGTCGGTGAACACGGCCTGGTAGCCGACCGTGGCCGAGACTCCGCTGTGCGCGATGCTGATGCCCAGGATCGCGGTGACCGTCGCCGTGATCACGATGAAGATGACCGACTTGATGACCGGCCCGGCCAGGCTCGTGCGCTTCATGCCGGGGTCCTCAGGGTCACCGTGGTGCCGCGGAACAGCGGGGCCGGTGAGCAGGCTGCCCCAGGCGGGGACCAGCGCCGGGGACCGGCCCAGCTCCATCCCGGTCAGCTCACGGACCAGCTCGCTCTCCGCGGGCGAGCCGGCCAGCTGAGCCGCCGTGGTGTGGGCCTGCTGGCGCATGCCCGGCGCCCGGGCGGCGGTGCCCGCCGGGATCGCCGTGGTCCCGGGGTTGGACGGGGCTGGTGCCGTCGTTGAGGGTGATGCCCTTGAACGGGACCGAGTAGCAGTGCGGGCCCAGGTTGTCGCCGTACTTCGGGGTGTCCTGGCCGGCACGTAGCGGCCGATGTTGTGCGGCCCGAGCGGTGGCACGACGACCGCCTGGACGTGCAGGCCGGGCTGGCTTGGTGCCCTTGCCGAGCAGCTTGTTGACGCGCGGGCTCGAAGTTGACCAGGTCCTTCAGCGACGCACGGGAACTCGGGGGAGTAGCGGGCCAGGATCTTCAGCGTGGCCATGCTGTCGGTGGACAGGCTGGATGATGTTGGCCGAGTTGGCGTCCAGGAACGCGCTGCAGGTCGTCGGACGCCGTGGTCAGCGTGCTGTACAGCGCGGAGAAGCTGGCCCGCTCGCTGCACGAGCGTCTCGGCTGGTGACGGTGAAGTCGTCCAGGGCCTGGACCAGGTCCGGCGACGCCTGGTTGAAGGTCCTGGCGACCGCGGCGAGCTGCCTGATGTCGGTGTCCAGGGCGGGCAGGTGCGGGTTGTACCTGGCGCAGGTAGGCGTTGAGCTGCACCAGGGTCTGGCCCAGTTCCTTGCCGCGGCCCTGCAGGCCCTGGGCGATCGCGGTCAGCGTGATCGAGAGCTTGTCCGGCTCGGAGGCCTGCAGCAGCGGGAGCAGGTTGTTCAGCACCTTCTCCAGCTCCACCGCGTCGGCGGAGTGGTCCTGCGTGATGACGCTGCCCGCGGTCAGCCGGGCCGCGCTGGGCTGGGCCGGCATGATCAGGTCCACGTACCGCTCGCCGAACAGCGTGGTCGGCACCATCTCGGCGGTCACGTTGGCCGGGATCTGGTTCACCATGCCCGGCTGGATCGCCAGCGCCAGCCGGGCCCCGGTGCCGTCGGCGGAGATCGACCGCACCTCGCCGACCTGCACGCCGCGGACCATCACGTCGGCGCCGGGGTGCATCTCGTTGCCGACGCTGTCGGTGTACAGGGTGACCGTGGCCACCGGGGTGAACTGCTTGTTGTACAGCGCCAGGGACAGCCAGACGAGCAGGGCGAAGACCAGCAGGAACACCACGCCGACGAGCCGGCAGCCTGGTCTTTTCCCGTGCCGCGGACGTCATCCGGCGACCCGCACGGTGGTCGTGGCGCCCCAGATCGCCAGGCTCATGAAGAAGTCGATGATGTTGATCATCACGATCGCGGTGCGCACCGCCCGGCCGACGGCGACGCCGACCCCGCCGGGCCGCCGCTGGCCCGGTAGCCGTAGTAGCAGTGGATGAGGATCACCACCACGCTGAAGAGCATCACCTTGAGGAAGGACCAGAGCACGTCCACCGGCGACAGGAACAGCCCGAAGTAGTGGTCGTAGGTGCCCGCCGACTGGCCGTTGAACAGCGCGGTGACCAGCGCGGGAGCCGAAGTAGGAGCTGACCAGGCCCGAGCGCGTACAGCGGGATGACGGCGATCGAAGCCCGCCACGATCCGGGTGGTCACCAGGTAGGGGAGGCTGGGCACGCCCATCCCCTCCAGCGCGTCCACCTCCTCGTTGATCCGCATGGCGCCGAGCTGCGCGGTGAAGCCCGCGCCCACGGTGGCCGACAGCGCCAGCCCGGCGACCAGCGGGCGCGATCTCCCTGGTGTTGAAGTACGCGGAGACGAAGCCGGTGAACGCGGCCGCGCCGATCTGGTTCAGCGCCGCGTAGCCCTGCAGGCCCACGACGGTCCCGGTGAACAGCGTCATGGCGACCATCACGCCGACCGTGCCGCCGATCAGCGCGAGCGCGCCGCTGCCGAAGCTGACCTCGGCCAGCAGCCGCAGCACCTCCTTCGAGGTAGCGCCGGATCGCGCGCGGCGTCCAGGCCAGCGCGCGGGCGTAGAAGACGAGCTGGTCGCCGAGCATGTCCAGCCAGGACAGGCTACCGGTCGCCGAACGCGGCGAGCCGGGCGGGCCACGGCCGTGCCGCTGCGGCCACGCTGCCGGTCACCACGCCCATGGGTCACGATCCCTTCGGCGGGACGATCTGCAGGTAGATCGCGGTCAGGACCAGGTTGACGAAGAACAGCAGCAGGAACGTGATGACCACGGACTGGTTGACCGCGTCGCCGACGCCCTTGGGGCCGGGCTTGGGGTTCAGGCCCCGGTGCGCGGCGACCACCCCGGCGATGAACCCGAAGATCAGCGCCTTGATCTCGCTGATGTACAGGTCGGGCGTCTGCGCGAGCGCGGAGAAGCTGGCCAGGAACGAGCCGGGGGTGCCGTGCTGGAGGTAGACGAAGAAGAAGTAGCCGCCGAGCACGCCGACCACCGACACCAGGCCGTTGAGCAGCACCGCGACGAACATCGCGGCCAGCACCCGGGGCACGATCAGGCGCTGGATGGGCGAGACGCCCATCACCTCCATGGCCTGCATCTCCTCCCGGATCGTGCGGGAGCCGATGTCGGCGCAGATGGCCGAGCCGCCCGCGCCGGCGATCAGCAGCGCCACGATGATCGGGGCTGGCCTGCTGGACGACCGCGAGCACGCTCGCCGCGCCGGTGAACGACTCCGCGCCGAGCTGCTGGGTCAGCGAGCCGACCTGCAGCGTGATCACCGCGCCGAACGGGATCGCCACCAGCGCGGTCGGCAGGATCGTCACGCTGGCGATGAACCAGAACTGCTCGATCAGCTCGCGGACCTGGAACGGGCGCTTGAACGTCAGCCGGATCACGCTGGCCGCGAGCGCGAACAGCTTGCCGGTCTGCCGCAGTGCCCCGGCGCCGGGGAACGAGACCTCCGGCCGGGTGGTCGCGGCTCGGTGCTCGGCCCGGGCTTCTGGCTGCTGCTGCGTGGTCACCCGCCGCCTCCGGGCCAGTCGGGCGGCCAGCTGCCGGGCCTTCGTCGCTGCTCCGGCGGGTCCCGGCTGCGCGCGGCCTCGCGCTGTGCCGCCTCGCGCTCCCTGGCCAGCTTCCAGGCCTCGGCGCGGGCCTGAGCCTGGGCCTGGTCCCGCTCCGGGTCCTGCGCGGTCGCCGGCGCAGGGACCGTGCCGCTCGCTGGCCGGCGCAGGCTCGGCCAGGATCGCCTGCTGCGCCGGGGTGGGCAGGGTGGGCAGCATGGACATGCACCCGGTCCATGCGCCGCTGCACGGCCTGCCGCTCGGGCAGCGCCGGGGCTGGGCACGAGCTGCGGCATGAGCGCGGGACGTGCCCGGGTCGCCGTCGCCGTTGCCGAGCGCTGGCCTGCTCCTGGCGCCAGCGTGGCCTCGTCCTTCTCCTCGGACATGCCGATCGGCCCGATCCGGCGCCCGTTCACGAACTGGGTGATGACCGGGTTCTCGCTGGTGAGCAGCACCTCGCGCGGGCCGAACATGACCAGGTTGCCGCGGAACAGCATGCCGATGTTGTCCGGCACGGTCCGGGCGATCTGGATGTCGTGGGTGACGATCAGGATGGTCGCGTCGATCTCCGCGTTGAGGTCGATCAGCAGCTGCGACAGGTAGGCGGTCCGCACCGGGTCGAGGCCGGAGTCCGGCTCGTCGCACAGGATGATCTGCGGGTCGAGCACCAGGGCGCGGGCCAGCCCGGCCCGCTTGCGCATGCCGCCGGAGATCTCGCCGGGGAACTTGTGCTCCTCCCCGGTCAGGCCCGACCATCTCCATCTTCGCCAGCACGACCTGGCGGATCTCGGCCTCGGTCTTCTTCGTGTGCTCGCGCAGCGGGAAGGCGATGTTGTCGTACAGGTTCAGCGAGCCGAACAGCGCGCCGTCCTGGAACATCACGCCGAACAGCTTGCGCACCTGGTAGAGCTGGCGCTCCGTGCAGTGGACCGTGTCGATGCCGTCGACCATGACCCGGCCGCGGTCCGGCCTGATCAGGCCGACCAGCGACTTCAGGAACACCGTCTTGCCGGTGCCGGAGGGCCCGAGCATGACGCTCACCTCGCCGGCCGGCAGGGACAGCGAGACGTCACGCCACACGACATGGCGCCCGAAGGACTTGGTCAGCCCTTCGACGACCACCTCGATGCCCATCTCACCTCCCTGGGTGACTGACGGCGACCACAGCTGCCCGGCATGTCAGCCGGTAACCTTCCGTAGCGGCTTTACCGGTATCGGTGTGTGCGGGGGTTTCGGCTCGCAGCCGATGGCGCCTTGCACGGTGCACAGGCCACCCTGGGTGAGGATGGTGAAGTTCCGGGGACCCGAGATCGCCGCGTTGAATATCAGGTCCAGTTTGTCCGCCGCCGCCCCGCAGTTCTTGAAGTGCGGGATCGTGGCCATGCCGGTGAGCGGGCCGCCGGCTTGGATGGTGTAAGGGGGATTGCTGGCGTTGCTTCCCGTCAATATGACGTCGAATGGCGGGGTCTCGCAGTGGGATCCCACGTCGAGCGGCACGCCGTTGACCTTGACGCTGCCCGGGGCGATCAGCGCCACCAGCCGCGAGTATGCCGTGGCGACATTCTCGCAAGTCCGGAACTTGTTGGGATGGCATGGCGCGACGGAGGTGGGCAGGATGGGCCCCACGACGAAGATGTTGATCGTCCCCTGCTCCATCAGCTCCAACGTGGCGGTGGTCGGCACGAAGCCGAAGCTCAGGAACGTTGCCGTCGAGGGCGGGAACTGGTGCAGCCCGTGGAACTCCAGCCGTGCGGCATTGGCAAGCTGGAGATAATTTACCTGCTTCGAGGTATTCGCCAGTGTGTTGATTGATTCCCACACATTCGTGATCACCGGCGCGAGCAAGGCGGCGCCCTTCAGCTTGCGCACGTCGGCGTACCCGGTCGCGAAGGCGCACCCCTGCGACGGATCATGGGCGTCGATGGTGAGCTTGGGGTGCGGCGGCGGCGGGAATCGCGGATTCAGCTTCAGCCCGCCCGGTGGCAGCTTGGGGCATATCCCCACGGGTGTGCCCGGCCTGGCGGACGGCCCGGCGTGCCTTCCCGGTGACCAGCACGGTCCCCAGGGCGGCATGCTGGCCCGGAGCCAGCACGCAGGTCACCAGGAGCGGGGCCCGGGCGTCCGGCGCTGGGCGCCGGCCGCCTGGGGCCGGGGTGGCCCGGCCGCCCGCGCCCGGCCGCACCGCCGGGCCCGGTGCGGGGACGGTACCCCTGCCCGGCGTCGTCCCAGGCCCTGGTGCAGGAACGGTGGCCCGGCCCGCGGTGAACGTGACCGAGAGGCCAGCGGCGGTGAGCGCGACCTGCCCGGGGGAGGACGCGGTCACCGGTGGCACCCTGCCCGCGGTGGTCAGGGTCAGGCCGCCGTGCGCAGGCCGGCGGACCGGCCGCGTGGTGACCCCCGGCCATACGACGCTGGTGCCGACGGAGCCTTCGGACGCGCTGACGGTCAGCCGGGTGGCCGCGCTCACGGTCGCGGAGTGCAGGCTGGCCAGTGCGGCGACGGCCGCGGGTGGCAGGGCCATGGTCAGTGTGACACCGGCCGGCTGGATGGGCTTGCCCACCTTCGCCAGGGCGGGAAGGCTCGCCGTCATCCCAACGGTCACCGGGTGTGATCCCGCCGGGAAACGACATTGGTAGCTCAGCGAGAGTGCCGCGGCGGGCGGGGCGCTGCCCTGGTTCCCGGAGGCCGATGCGGCGCCCGCGGCGAGGCCGCTGACTGCCAGCATCCCGGACAGTGCCGCGACCCGGACCGCAGCCCTGCGGGTACGCCGCGCAGCCCTCCCCGTCCGCTTCATGCGTGGCCGACGCTCCTCACGGGACGCGCGGCGCGGCGGCCATGGCCGGGTGTGCTCGCGGGGGCGAGCCTTGTCTCAGAGATGGCGAGAGCCACGCATCCGCCTCCGTCCATAGACCGGTCTGCCTCCGTGTCGCCCGTGCAGCAGGCGCACCGGAGGCCTCAAGCAGCCACGCACAACATTCAGCGCGCCCCGGCCTCGTTGTCGGCCCCGCCCGCAGCCCGCCCGTGCTAGCTGCGGCAAGCCGTTCTTGTTACCGGCCAGTATCTTATGGAGTACGGATATCAGGGTCAAGGGCACGTTAACAGATACCGAATCGGGATTAGCCTCGATTCATCTAGATCTCCGCAGGTCACGGGCACGTCACGAGGGGCGGGGGGCGCAGCGCCGAAGAACTGCCCCGCGCCTGCCTGCTGAGCTGGGCCGACTGCGGCTATGGGCTGGTGACGCCCCGTGCCGGGCGTACCGTCCCGGCAGCGGCCTGAAGGATGTCTGCGTTAAGGGCTGGTGATGGTCTGGGGCGGGGTGATGGTGTAGCTGGCGGACAGCGACACGGGGCGCCAGATACGGCACTGGGCCGCCCGGCGATCCGGGCGGCCCAGCCGTGACATTGCCTACTGACCCTGATGGGTCACGGGCTGGTGATGGTCTGCTTGGGGCTGACGGTGTAGGAGCCCTTGAACGAGCTGCCGTCGCCGCTGTTGATCAGGCCGGCGCAGCCGGAGACGTTGTAGATGTGCAGGTTGCCGGCGCCGGTCGTGGCCAGCTTGCCGGTGCTGTTGGTGTAGGTGGCGGTCACCGAGCCGTTGTTGGCGGTCGCGCTCGTGCCGTCCACGACGGCGCTGCAGCTAGGGCCGGTCAGCGTGGCGTGGATGCCGGTGATCGTGCCGGTGGTGACGCCGCTCTTGTAGGAGTTGGCGTTCAGCTTCCAGGGGAAGTGCGTGGTCTTCACCGTGAAGGTCAGGCTCAGCGGGCCGGTGCAGTTGGTGAAGCCCAGCGCGGTGATCGAGCCGATGCCGGCGCCCGACAGCCCGCTGCCCTTCTTGACCGTGCCCTTGCCGCTCGACGACGTGCAGGTCAGGACGCTGCCGGTCTTCGTGTCCTTCAGTGTCGTCGTGCCGGCCTTCGCCGTGATGGCCCCGCCCGGCTTGACCGTCCAGGTCGCCGCGACCCCGGCGTTGGTCCCCGCGAAGGCGGAACCGGCGGACAGGGTCAGCAGCCCGGCCAGTGCGGCACCGGTGACGAGGACGCTGCCAGCACGTTTGAGGATTGTCATAGGTGTCCCTCTCCCTGATCGGCTTGCCCGCTCATCCTGGCGAGCGGGCTTGCTGTGATCGACGCCATCGCAGTGCCCTGCTGGGCGGGAACGAAACGTGATGCATCCGTAATATTTGCCGGAAGCCGGATGAAGCGGGGCGATCGCCACACAGTGTGTGCGGCGGTCGCCCCGCGTGAGCTCATCCGCCGACTACGTGTGCCTTGCCGAGGGTGAGCGAGATGGTGTTGCCCGGCCCGGTGATGGTCAGGTTGAGCACCGGGGTGACCAGGCCGCAGTGCGCGAACGGCGGGACCGTGTAGGTGCCGCTGACGGTGCCGCCGTTGACGATGCTGAAGCCCGGCTGGCTGGCCAGCGCCACGGACGCCGGGGTGGCGCTCTCGCAGGCGGGGCCGACCGGGACCGGCAGCCCGCTCACCGACAGGCTGGTGATCTGCAGGGTGATGCTGGACATCGTCGATACCGCGCCGGTGCTCAGGTTGATGGTTCCGGTCGTCGGCCCGTTCTGGAGGAAAGCAACCGTCGCGGTGACCGGGATCAGGCCCAGCTCGGTGAAGGACCCGGTGGCCGGCGGGAGGTTGAGGCTCGCCGTCACCTTGCCGGTGGTGAGGTTCACCTTGGACCGCAGCGCGCCGGGGCCGAGGGTGACGGTCGCGTTAGCGGCCTTGAGGAACGTGCTGCCGTTCACCGGGTACCTGACAGTGAGCGTCGTGTCCGTCGCCGACGCGGCCGCCGGGGTGGCGGCGATCGCGACGGCAGCGAACAGCCCGGCAAGGGCCGTGGCTGCCACGCCTCGGCCTGGCATCCGCACGAGCCGGTTCATGAAATCTCCTTGATCTCGGGATGGGGTGAATGGGGATTCATCGCTTGCGAAAACGACAGGGCAGCCACCGGATCGTGCCGGGCAGTGCCGGCAGTCCGGTGACTGCCCTTCAGGCCGCTAGCGGCCTGCCGTGTGAGTTACGGGGAGGTGATCTTCTGCTTCGGCGTCACCGTGTAGACGCCGACGAACTGGGTGGCGTCGCCGGTGTTGATCAGGCCGGCGCAGCCGCTGACGGCCCAGACGTGCAGGTTGCCGCCGGCAGCGAGCACCGAGAGCTTGCCGGTGCTGTTCTTGTAGGTGACCTTCACCTTGCCCTTGGCGGTGGCGGTGGCGCCGCCCACGTTGGCGCTGCAGCTCGGGCCGGACAGCTTGGACTTGATGCCGTTGATGAAGCCCGTCGTGGTGCCGGTGCCGGCGTTGTAGGAGGTGCCGCTCAGCGTCCACGGGAAGGCACTGTTGGTGACCGTGAAGGTCAGGCCCAGCGGGCCCATGCAGTTGGTGAAGGACAGCTTCGTGATGGAGCCGAGGCTGGCTCCGCTGACGCCGCTGCCGCTCTTCAGCGTCCCACTCGACGTGGACGACGTGCAGGTGAGCACGCTGCCTGTGTTGGTGTCCGTGAGGGTCGTCGTGCCAGCCTTGGCGGTGATTGCGCCGCCCGGGGTGATCGTGAAGGTGATTGCTACCGCAAGGGCGACGCCGGCGCTTGCGCCGATCGCCACGGCCGTCGCGGCACCTGTGAACAGGGCCCTGCGGGTAAGTCTGCTACGAAAAGCCATCCGTCCCTCTCTCCTTGATCGGTATACCTGACCCCGCCCGGCGATCAGGCCGCCTATCGTGAACCCCGGTCTGCCGATAGGCTACCGGCGAGTACGTTACCGGCACGTAACATTGCGCGCAAGGGGTCAGCTATGGACAAATCCGGGCGATGTCACATTCGCCAAGCACATGGCCAGGGTATCTGTCTAGTATTCCGATATGTTTAATAGCGTATTTGCCGAGGGCCCGGGAGCAGCGCTCCTGCCGCGCCCCGATGAGTCCACCGTCGTGATCGCCCCGCCCGCTCCCGGCCAGGGCTACTGGGCCGGCGCCCCCAGTGCCGCCCTGGGCGACGACGGCATCTATCTCGCCTACCGGCTGCGCCGGCCGATCAGCGCCGGCCGGGGCTACGCCATCGCGGTGGCCCGGTCGGCCGACGGGGTGCACTTCGAGACGCTCACCACCATCGGGCGCGACGAGGCCGGCGCGGAGTCGCTGGAGCGGCCCGGCGCTGGTGCGCGACCGCTCGGGGCGGTGGCGGCTGTACCTGAGCTGTGCCACGCCCGGCACCAAGCACTGGCGGATCGAGGTGCTGGAAGCCGCGCACCCGGCCGAGTTCGACGTCAGCAGCGCGTCGTCGTGCTCCCCGGGGATGCGCAGACCGGCGTCAAGGACCCGGTGATCAGGCTGAACGGCACCTGGCAGATGTGGGCGTGCTGCCACCCGCTGGCCGACCCCGCCGAGACCGACCAGATGGTGACCGACTACGCGACCAGCTCCGACGGGCTCGACTGGACCTGGCACGGCACCGCGCTGAGCGGCCGGCCCGGGTCACTGGGACGCGCGGGGCACCCGGATCAGCGCCGGTCGTGGCAGGACGGCGAGATTCGGTGATCGCGTTCTACGACGGGCGGGCCAGCGTGGCCGAGAACTACGAGGAGCGCACCGGCGTCGCCGCGGGCGACGGGCCGGCCTCGCTGGCGGCGCTGGGCGACGGACCCGGCCGCCGAGTCGCCGTACGCCGGCCAGGGGCTGCGCTACCTCGACATTCTTGATCTTCCCGAGGGCGGGCGCCGCCTCTACTACGAGATGACCCGGCCCGACGGCGCCCACGAACTGCGCACCGAACTGCGCAGTGCTGGCCCGGGGAGCGACCTCCCGACCCCCGAGGCCGCGGCCCGTGCTGGCCCGGGGGGCCCCCGGACGCCGGGAGCCTCAGACGCGGGGCTGGCCGTTGCGTGCCTGCGACTGCCCGGTCGGCCTGGCGCCGACCAGCCCGCCGGAACGCTCCCTGGGCTGCAGCCAGTCGCCGAAATAGGCGCCGGTGAGCCGTTCCAGCTGCCGGATGTCGTCCTCGAAGTAGCGGCAGCAACGGCCTGGCGCTGCTCCCAGGACAGCGGCTGGCGCGGCCCGCGTTCTGCTGCAGGAAGCGCTCCAGGGACCGGGGCAGCGAGCGTGCCCGCCGGGCCGGGCAGGTGCCGGCCGGCCGTGGCGGCGCCCCGGGCCAGCCTGGACACGGGCCCGGTGGCTGACGCGAGCCGGACGGGTGGGCGGTGACGTTCTCCCTGGGCACGTGCGCGATGATCGCCCGGGTGGACGCCGAGGAACTCGCAGATGTCGTCGAGGGCCAGCGCCGGAGTGTCCAGCAGGGCGCGGTAGCGCAGGATGAACACCTGTTCCCTGGGGAACCGCAGGAACAGGTGCTCAAGCTGCTCGGCCGTACCGGCCGAGCCGGGTGTAGTGCCAGAACGGCGCCCAGCCGGCCGCGACCCGGGCGTCCTCCTCCGCGCAGGCGCGGACGAAGTCGCCGACCGGCTCCAGCCCGGCCGACCACAGGTGGGTCCAGTTCGAGTGGGCCCGCTCGACCGGGTCGCGCAGGATCACGATCAGCTTGGCGTGCGGGATCAGCTCGCTGGATGCGCGCTGGGCGGCGGTGGTCATAGAGATAGAACGGTGTCGACTCGCCGCGCAGCGCGCCGGGCGGCGCGGCGGCGAACAGCGCCTCGTAGTCCGTGCGCCGCCAGATGTGCTCCCGGTAGGTCTGCACGTCGCCGGGCCCGCCCCCGCGGGCGGGCGGCGGCCCGTCGGTGAGGAAGAACTTGGGCTCCTTGATCGGCGACATGAACAGGCCGGGATGTGCGGCCAGGGCCGCATGCAGCGCGGTGGTGCCCGCCTTCGGGGGCACCGATGACCAGGAAATCCGGCAAGGCCACGGGGAGACCTCCTGGGCATGAGCCGGTCTGCCATGCATAAATCGATAATTCCGACCTGCTTGATAGATTAAGTCGGGTCCCGAGACAGCGTCAACAGGTGCCCATGCGGGTTGTGACTAAACCGCGCTGGCGTGCGACGTGGGACACACTGGCCCGGTGGCAGGCCGCGACGGCGTCACAGCCGGGCGGGCAGCTCCGAGGTCCACATGACCAGCCGGGTGCGGTCGCCGCGGAACAGGTCGCGGGCGAACTCCACCGGCGTGCCCTCGTCGGTGTAGGCGGTCCGCTCCACCAGCATGAGCGCCGCGCCCTCCTTCACCTCCAGCGCCTCCGCCTCCCGGACGCCCGCGCTGACCGGCTCCAGGCTTTCCTTGGCGCGGCAGGGCCGCTGCCCGTAGTTGGCCTCGAGCAGCTCATACAGCGAACCGTCCAGGCGGCAGTCGAGCATGCCGGGGAAGACGGCGGCCGGGAACAGCGAGTGCTCCAGCGCGATGGGCCTGCCGTCGCCGAGGCGGACCCGGCGCACCTCGTACAGGGCCGCCCCCTCCGCCACCTCCAGCGCGGCGGCGGCAACCGGGCCGGCCGGGCGCTCGGTGGCCGACAGCACCCTGGCGCCGGCCACCATCCCGTGGCGGCGAAGCTGCTCGGAGAAGCTGGCCAGCGTGGTGAGGTCCTGCTCCAGCTTGGACTCGGCGACGAAGGTGCCGCCCCGGCGCCCGACGGTTCGGGTGACCAGCCCGCGCCGGGCGAGGTTGGCCAGCGCGTGCCGCAGGGTCATCCGGCTGACCCCGAGCCAGGTGGCGAGATCCTGCTCGGTCGGCATCCGGTCGCCGGGAGCGAGGCGGCCGACCGAGATCAGCTCCGCCAGCCAGTCCTCGATCTGGGCGTGCACCGTGGGGCCCGGGCCGCGGGCGATCGTCGGCGGCGCCGGGCCCAGGATCTGCGACGCTGCGGGGGCCGGCCCGGGCCAGGGCAAGGACGGCATGCTCAGCCCAGTATCACTCATCCCTCGGGCTGGGCCGCCGTACCGGGAGGCGCGGCCGCGACCAGCGGCGGGTCATCGGCGGACGGGGAGATCACCGGGGCGAACTCCTTGGTGCGCCCGACCGCGAGGTAGTAGATCGCCCCGATGGCCGCGATGACCACGAACACCGTCCACAGGATCGGGATCTTGTTCAGGAACTCGATGTGGAAGTCGAGTTGCTGCACGCCGCCGATGACCGTCTGGTTGGGCTCCGGGTTGCTGAGCGCCCGTGGCCAGGCGAAGTTGATCAGCATGGCGCCGCCGTACAGCAGGCCGACGATGTTGACCACCGGGCCCCAGCCGCCCAGCTTGAACGGCGCGGTGGTCCTCGGCCAGCCGGTCAGCCTGGCCCGCAGGATCGCGATGTTGCCGAGGAAGTAGCTCAGGTAGATCATCGCGGTCGCCGCGATGGCGACGGTGGCGGCCCCCGAGTACTGGATGAACGGCACCGCCGCGAGCACCGCGATCGCGATGCAGGTCCAGACCGGGGTGTGCAGCTTGGGTGCGACCTGCGACAGCGGCTTGGAGAACGGCAGCGTGTTGTCGCGCGACATGCCGAAGCACAGCCGGATCGTCGCCGCCATGATCGACAGGCAGCAGACGAAGATGGCGGCGGAGACCACGAACAGGTAGAGCGTGGCGAACCCGGTCGAGAAGTTGGCCTCGATGATGTTGGCGGGGGACCAGACGTTGGTGATCGCGGTGTGCATGTTCGGGATGGCCATCAGCGTGCCGAGCAGGAACACGCCACCGATGATGAACGCGCCGATGATGGAGAAGAGCACCGCCTTGGGCGCCGCCCGGCGCGGGTCCTTGGTTTCCTCGGCCAGCGTCGCAGCGGTGTCGAAACCGTAGATCACGAACAGCGACATGAACATCGCGGCCAGGAACGAGCTGCCGTTGACATGGAAGCCGGCGCTGTTGGTGACCACGTGGAAGCCCTGGTGGTTGTGGAACGCCATCAGGATCAGCGCGAAGACGAACATGCCGAGAATCTCGAACACCACGCCGGTGTTGTTGATCAGCGCGACCAGCCGGACGCCGTAGATGTTCAGCACGGTGATCACCACCAGGGTGATCAGGGCGAAGACCAGTTCGGTGTGCAGGGTCAGGACCAGGCTGTGCCAGCCGAGGCCGTTCAGCGCCGGAATGAGCGCCAGCGGCAGCGTGGCGACCACCGCGGTCACCGTCAGGATTCCGGCGAACAGGTAGATCCAGCCGGTGAACCAGGAATAACTCCGGGTGCTCAGGTACTTGGTCCACTGGAACACCGATCCCGCGACCGGATAGTGGCTGGTCACCTCGGCGAAGTTCAGCGCGATGATGAATTGGCCGAGAGCCACCACCGGCCAGGTCCAGATGAAAACCCCGCCCAGGGTGGTCAGGCCGAGCGCGAACAGCGTGAAGATGCCGGTCGAGGGCGAGATGTAGCTGAATGCGACCGCCCACGAGCTGAACAGGCCCAGGCCGCGCTTCAATTCCTGCTTGATAGCCGAAACGCGCCAGGTCGGCCGCATCCGACTGCTGATCGCTTGAGGTGCCGGGGCTGGCGCTCATCCGCTGGTCCTTCCGTTGCGGTGCTGCGCAGAATGAGGCGTAGCGTAGGCTGTCTCAAGGCCTAACTGTCTAGACCTTTGGCTACTTAGGATTACTTGTCTATTTTCGTCTAGACCTTTTGGGTCTAGTCTCATCTCGTGTTCGATGTCACGGAACTGTTCGACCGGGTACCGGCCCTGTCCCGCACCCCCAGATCGGTGGCGGAGCTTCCCGGCGGGCTCACCAACCGGAATTACAAGGTGACCACGCCGGACGGCGCGTTCGTGGCCCGGATCTGGTCCCGCGGCGACATGCTGGCGATCAACCGGGACCACGAGCATCACAACTCGGTGGCCGCGGCGCAGGCCGGCGTCGGCGCCCCGGTGGTGGCCTACCGTCCCGAGGACAGCCTGCTGGTGCTCGGCTACATCGACGGGCGCACCTTCGGCAACGCCGACGTGACCGAGCCCGGGAACATCGGCCGGATCGCCCGCGCCTGCCGGCTGCTGCACGCCGGCCCGAGGTTCCTCGGTGACTTCGACATGTTCGCCATCCAGCAGCGCTACCGGGCCGTGGCGCGCGAGCACGGGTTCGCCATCCCGGCCGGCTACGACGACCTGATGGCCCGGATCGAGGACGCCCGCGCGGCGCTCGCTGTCCGGGCGAGCCGCCACCGTCCCCTGCAACAACGACCTGCTCGCCGCCAACTTCATCGACGACGGCGAGCGGATCTGGCTGATCGACTACGAGTACTCGGGCAACAACGACCCCTGTTTCGAACTGGGCAACATCTGGGGCGAGTGCCGGCTGTCCGTGGACGCGCTGGCCGAGCTGATCACCGCGTACTACGGCGACCACGCTGCGGAACAAGATCGCCCGCGCCCGGCTGCTCGGCGTCGTGGGCAAGTACGGCTGGACGCTGTGGGGAGCGATCCAGCACGCGACCAGCCCCATCGACTTCGACTTCTGGTCCTGGGCCATGGAGCGCTTCGAGGGCGCCGCGCAAGGCCTGACCAGCCACGACTTCGGCCGGCTCCTGGAGGACGTGCAGCGTGAGGACTAACGGAGCGGAGCCGGGCATCGGGGGGTTCCGGGGGGTCGCCCCCCCGGGCCAGCAGAGTGGTCGGCTTCTTGACGATGTGGTTCGAGAGGACTAGGCGCACACGATGGCTGAGCTGCCGGGCCGGGCCCGAATCGTGATCATCGGCGGGGGCGTGATCGGGACCAGCGTCGCCTACCACCTGGCCGTGGCCGGCTGCCGCGACGTCCTGCTGCTGGAACAGGGCCAGCTGTCCTGCGGGACCACCTGGCACGCGGCCGGGCTCGTCGGCCAGTTGCGCGCCTCGGAGAGCGGCACCCGGCTGGTCCAGTACTCCACCGAGCTCTATTCCAGGCTGGCCACGGAGGTGGGTCAGGACACCGGGTTCGTCCGGTGCGGCGGCGTCATCGTCGCGCGGACCCCGGAGCGCATGGTGCAACTGCGGCGGACGGCCGCGGCGGCAGCAGCGTATGGCCTGTCCTGCGAGATCATCACGCCGCAGCAGGCCGCCGAACTGTGGCCGGTCATGGACGTGAGCGATCTGTGCGGCGCGGCCTGGCTGCCCGACGACGGCAAGGCCAACCCCGCCGACCTCACCTACGCGCTGGCGAAGGGAGCCAGGGACGCGGGCGTGGTGATCGCCGAGCGCACCAGGGTCACCGGCATCGCCGTCGCGCGCGGCGCGGTGACCGGGGTCCGCACCGCGGCCGGGGACATCGAGGCCGAGATCGTGGTCAACTGCGCAGGCCAGTGGGCCAAGCAGGTCGGCGCGTGGTGCGGGGTGAGCGTGCCGCTGCACTCGTGCGAGCACTTCTACGTGGTGACCGAGCAGATCGACGGGGTGCATCGCGACCTGCCCATCCTGCGCGACCCGGACGGCTACACCTACTTCAAGGAAGAGGTGGGCGGCCTGGTGGTGGGCGGGTTCGAGCCCAACGCCAAGCCGTGGGTGGCGCCCGACGCGCTGCCATACCCGTTCGAGTTCCAGTTGCTGCCCGAGGACTGGGACCACTTCTCGCTGCTGGCCGACGAGGCGCAGCGGCGGGTGCCCGCGCTGCGCACCACGGGCATCAAGAAGATGTACAACGGCCCGGAGAGCTTCACCCCGGACAACCAGTTCCTCATCGGCGAGGCGCCGGAGTGCCGCAACTTCTTCGTCGCGGCCGGGTTCAACTCGGTCGGCATCGCCTCCGCCGGCGGCGCCGGCCAGGCGCTGGCCCAGTGGATCCTCACCGGCGATCCGGGCATCGACCTGACCGCCAGCGACATCCGGCGGTTCGCGCCGTTCCACGGCAACAACCGGTGGCTGCGCGACCGGGTCGGCGAGATCCTCGGGCTGCACTACGCGCTGCCCTGGCCGAACCGGGAACTGGCCACCGCGCGCCCGTTCCGCCGCTCGCCGGTGCACCACCTGCTGGAGGCGGCCGGGGCGTGCTTCGGCAGCCGGATGGGCTGGGAGCGGCCCAACTTCTTCGCGCTGCCCGGGGATGAGCCCGTCATCGAGTACGCCTGGGGGGCGCAGAACTGGCTGCCCGCCTGCGCGGCCGAGCAGCGCGCCGCCCGCCGCGACGTGGCGCTGTTCGACCAGACCTCGTTCTCCAAGTACCTGCTCACCGGGCCGGACGCGGAGCAGGCCCTGCAGTGGCTGTGCACCGCGGACGTGGCGGTGGAGCCCGGCTGGACGGTCTACACCGGCATGCTGAACGAGCGCGGCACCTACGAGTCCGACCTGACCGTGACCCGGCTTTCCGGAGCTGGAGTTCCTGCTGGTCAGCAGCGCGGCGACCACCGAGCGGGACAAGCACCACATCACCACCCGGATGCCCGCCGGCGCCCGCGCCGCCCTGGTGGACGTGACGTCGGCGTACGCCGTGTTCGGCGTGATGGGGCCGCGGTCCCGCGACCTGCTCGCCGCACTGTCCGGCGACGACCTGTCCGACGAGGCCTTTCCGTTCCGGGCCAGCAGGCAGATCGAGCCTCGGCCACTTCACCGTCCGCGCGACCCGGATCACCTACGTCGGCGAACTGGGCTGGGAACTGTACGTGCCGTGCGAGTTCGCGGTCGGCGTGTTCGACCTGCTGACCCGGGCCGGGCAGGAGTTCGGCCTGGTCAATGCGGGCTACTACGCGATCGAGTCGATGCGGCTGGAGAAGGGTTACCGGGCCTACGGGCGGGAGCTGACCCCGGACTACGGGCCGGTGGAGGCCGGGCTGGGGTTCGCCTGCAAGCTGCGCACCGACATCAGCTTCCTGGGCCGCGAAGCCGTGGAGAAGACCAGGGCCGAAGGCCCCCGGCGGCGGCTGGTGTCGCTGGTCGCCGGAGACCCGGGCACGATGATGTGGGGCGGCGAGCTGGTGCTGCGCGACGGCGTGCCGGTGGGCCAGGTGACCTCGGCGGCCTGGGGGGCCGCGCTCGGTGCCACCGCCGGCCTGGCCTACGTCCGGGATCCGGCCGGTGACCCGGTGACGCCGGACTTCGTCCGCACCGGTTCGTATCAGGTGGACGTGGGCGGTGAGATCCGGGCGGCGACGGTGTCGCTGCGCCCGCCGTTCGACCCGGCGGGGGAGCGGGTTCGCGGCGGCTCCGCGCCGTAGCGGGGGGTACGGGGATGGACGTGGGCATCGCAGCGACGCGGTACCCGCAGAGAGGAGCCGGGCCATGACGATCAGCGCGTTTGACCTGTTCAAGATCGGGATCGGTCCGTCCAGCTCGCACACCGTCGGGCCGATGCGGGCGGCGGGCATGTTCACCGGGTCGCTGGCCGCCGACGGCCTGCTGCCGCGGGTGGCCGGGCTGCGGGTGGAACTGTTCGGCTCGCTCGGCGCCACCGGGCACGGTCACGGCAGCGTGAAGGCGATCGTGCTCGGGCTCACCGGCGAGCACCCGGAGACGGTGGACCCGGCGGCCGCCGAGCCCATGATCGCCCGGGTCCGCGAGACCGGTCGGCTGGCCATGCCCGGCGGCCGGGAGATCGCCTTCGACCCCGACTCCGACATCGTCCTGCATCGCCGCAAGCGCCTGCCGTTCCACTCCAACGCGATGCTCTTCGCCGCCACCGACGACCAGGGCGGCCGCATCGCCGAACGCACCTACTACTCGATCGGCGGTGGCTTCGTCCTCGGCGAGGACGAGACCGGCGCGCCCCGGATCGAGGCGGATGCGACGCCGGTGCCCTACCCCTTCGACACCGGTGCGGAACTGCTCGGCCACACCGCGAAGACGGGCCTGCCCATCAGCGGCGTGATGATGGCCAACGAGAAGGTCCGCAGGGACGAGGCGGAGATCCGGGCCGGCCTGCTGCGGATCTGGCGGGTCATGCAGCAGTGCGTCGAGGCGGGCTGCCAGGCGGAGGGGGTGCTGCCCGGCGGCCTGAAGGTCCGGCGCCGGGCCAGGGATCTGCGCGCGACGCTGGAACGGACCAGCGACCGGGCTGACCCGCTGTATGCGATGGAGTGGGTGACGCTGTACGCGCTGGCCGTCAACGAGCAGAACGCGTCGGGCGGGCGGGTCGTCACCGCGCCCACCAACGGCGCGGCCGGCATCATCCCGGCGGTGCTGAACTACTACACCACGTTCGTGCCCGGCGCCGACGACGACGGCGTGGTCGCCTTCCTGCTCACCGCAGCCGCGATCGGGGTGCTGTACAAGCAGAACGCCTCCATCTCCGGCGCCGAGGTGGGCTGCCAGGGAGAGGTCGGGTCGGCCTGCTCGATGGCCGCGGCCGGCCTCGCCGAGGTGCTGGGCGGCACGCCCGGGCAGGTGGAGAATGCGGCCGAGATCGGCATCGAGCACAACCTGGGCCTCACCTGTGACCCGGTCGGCGGCCTGGTACAGATCCCGTGCATCGAGCGCAACGCCATCGCCTCGGTCAAGGCCATCACCGCCGCCCGGATGGCGGTCCGGGGGGACGGCACGCACCATGTGTCACTGGACAAGGCGATCAAGACACTGCGGGAGACCGGCGCGGACATGAAGGACAAGTACAAGGAGACCGCCCGCGGCGGCCTGGCCGTCAACGTCATCGAATGCTGACCGGAGGAACACCCATGGGCGGTACCGCACTGCTGCGCATGATCGGCTCCCAGGCCGGCGCGCTGGAGCGCATCGCCGGGCTGGACATGGCCGGTCCCGCGGAGATTCTCGCCCAGGCCCGCCGGATTCTCCTGGTGGGGACCGGCACCAGCCTGCACGCGGCGGAACTCGGGGCGATGATGCTCACCCAGGCCGGCCACGACGCGTACGCCTATCCGGCGGCCGCCTGGGCACGGTGGGGCACCGGGCCGCGCGCGACCGACGTGGTCGTGGTGATCACCCACACCGCGGAGACGGCGTACGCGGCGCGGGCCCGCGCGGACGCGCTGGCCGCGGGCGTGCCCGTGGTCTCGGTCACCGGGACCGGGCGCGGCTGGCCCGAGGCGATCGAGACCGTCGCCCCCGACGAATCGCACACCTACACGGTGAGCTACACCGCCGCGCTGGCCGTGCTCGCCCGGCTCGCCCACACGCTGGGCTCGCCGGAGGGTTCCCCCGGGCAACTGGCCCTGGCCGCGGAACAGGTCCGCCGCGCCTGCGCGGATCCGGGCCCGGACGCCGAGGCGGTCGCCGTGCCCGCGCGCAGCCTGGCGATCGTCGGCTGCGGGCCGTGGGCGGTCACCGCGCGGGAGGGCGCACTGAAGATACGGGAGGCGTCCCGGATGCTCGCCGAGGGTTTCGACACCGATCGCCTGCTGCACGGCGGTGCCGTGCCCTACACGGCGGCGGACGGGTTCGTGGTGCTGGAGCCGGCCGCCGATCCGGATGGCGTCACCGGCGCAGTCGCCGCCGCGGCCCGTGCGGAGGGGATACCGGTGGCCGTGCTCGCGGCATCCGGCGACGGCGACGGCGACGGCCTGGGCCCGCTGCTGGCGCAGATCCCGATGACCGTGCGGCTCCAGTTGCTCGCTGAGAACTTCGCCCGGCTCCGGCGCCAGAACCCGGACGCGGCGATCGTGGGTGCCTGGGACGAGCCGGCGCTGTGGCGGATGGGCTCGCCCACGGCCCCGTGACGCGGTTCTGGTGACGGTGCCCCGGCCGGTCCGGCCCGCATCGGCTCCGGCCACCTTGCCGAACCGCGTCGCCGGCCGCGGGTATCTGCCCTAGCATTTTCAATCGGTGACATGGTGAGCGAGGGCAGGACACGGTGTCTAGTTGCGCGCTGGGCCATTCCGTATCCCCCGGAATGGAATCCTGCGAGATTTGCGGTGATGACCTGAGGCGTTCTTGCAGCCAGGGTCATGTGAGCGGGGCAGGCCTGCTCTTTTGTGACACCTGCGGTGAACTGCTGCCGCTGTCGGCCAGCCAGCCCGCGATGGCTCCCGCAGCGCCGCTCACCATGGAATACAGCACCGGGTCGTTCGCCGACTTCATCGCCGGAGGCGACGATGACCCGGGCACGCCGTCCGGATCCTGGTCGCTGCCCGTCCCGCTGGACTGGCCGGCGCCGGAGGACCTGCCCGAACTGGCCGACGTGGCCGCGCCGGTTCCGGTCGACGAGCCGGTGGCCCAGGCGGTCATCATTCCCGAGCCGCGTACTCCGGAGCCGCTGCTGGACTTCGGGCCGCCGCCGGAATCCGGCCCAGAGCAGTCCGTGGCGCCCGGGCTGCCGCCCATGGCGCCCGGGCCGGAGCCGCCGCCCGGGCCGGAGCCGCCGGCCGTCCAGGTGCCTGAGCCGGAGCCGCCGCCCGGGCCGGAGCCGCCGGCCGTCCGGGTGCCTGAGCCGGAGCCGCCGCCCGGGCCGGAGCCGCCGGCTGCCCAGGTGCCTGAGCCGGAGCCCCTGCCCGAGCCGGAACCAGCCCTCGAGTCACCTGCCCCCTTCTCCGTCTGGGAGCGGCGCAGCCCGGATCCGGTGCCGTCGGCCCCGCCCCCGTGGAGCCCGGCGCCGATACAGGTTCCGGGCCCCGGCGCGGCGCCCGCCGAGGCGCCGGCACCTGTCCCTGCGCCCGCCGCGGCGGCCGCTACACCGGTGCGAGCCGCTCCGCCTGCACCGAAGCCAGCGCCGCCTGCGGTGAACGGCGGCGCGGCCCATCCGGTCACCGCGCCGCCCGCTGACCTGCACTTCCCAGTCCCCAGGGACCCGGCCCACACCTGGCGGAGCAGTACCAAGCCGCGCGACGCGCCCGGCCCCGACGGGGGCGTGCACCACGATGACGGGCCCCGGCTCGCCGGAGAGCCCGAGCCGGAACCGGAACTGCAGCCCCGGCGGCCCCGCCGAACCCGCCGAACCCGCCGTACCCGGGTGATCGCCGTCCTGCTGCTGGTGATCGCGGTCGGCGCGGGCGGCGCTGCCGGGGCACTGGCCCTGCACCGGCACTACGCGGCCAAGCTCACCGCGCCGCTCGGCCCGGCCGGGGCAGCCGCCAACAGCGGCCGCACCACGGCCAGCGGTAGCGGCTCGGCCGGTGCCACCTCCCCGGCCCCGTCGCCTCCCGCCCAGCCGGTCGGCTCGCCAGGCTGGAGCGCTCCACTCCCGGTGCAACCGCTGCACGGCAACGCCGTCATCACCGGGGTGTCCTGCCCCAGCACCTCGGCGTGCTTCGCGGCGGACAGCAGCGGGGCGGTGCTGTCCTCCAGGCCGCCAGCCGGCTGGCGGAAGGCGTTCACCGACCCCTCCGGCGGGCTCGTGGCGATCTCCTGCGGGAGCGCCGCTACCTGTGTCGCGCTGGACCATTCCGGCCAGGCATTCACCCTCAGCAACGGGATCTGGAGTTCCCCGGCCATGGTGGACACCGGCACCGGGACGTTCACCGGGCTGTCCTGTCCCACCGCGACGTTCTGCATGGCCGTTGACAGCAGCGGCGCGGCATTCGCCAGCACCCCGGCCGGCTGGCAGCAGTTCACCGTGGACACCAGCGGCGGCGGCCTGACCGGCGTGTCCTGCGCGAATCCCAGCTTCTGCGTGGCCGTGGACAACGGTGGCGCCGTCTACACGTTCAACGGCACCTCGTGGAGCGGCCTCTCGGCGATCGACGTGGGCCACTCGTTCACCGCGGTGTCGTGTGCCACGGCCACGTTCTGCGTGGCGGTCGACAACTCCGGCAACGCCGCGGTGCTCAACCACGGAACCTGGACCGTGGGCCCCATCGGCAGCACCATGGTCACCGTCTCCTGCCCGGTGCGCGGCTTCTGCGTGGCCACCAACGGCGCGGGCGGATCGGCGGTGTACCGCGCTGCCAAGTGGTCGCCGGTGTCTGTGGTGGACGGATCCATCCCTATCGAAACTCTGAGCTGCACGACCGCGACGTTCTGCGTCGCCACCGACCATCGCGGCAACGTGCTGTACTACCGGCCGACCTAGGCATGCCCGAGGCAGATACCCGTCCCGGCCCGCTCGACGGCTTGCTGGTGGCTGACTTCTCCCGGGTCCTGGCGGGCCCGTACTGCACCATGCTGCTCGCCGACCTCGGCGCGGATGTGATCAAGGTGGAGAGCCCGGCCGGGGACGACACCCGCCGCTGGGTACCGCCGACCAGGGACGGGGTGGCCACCTACTATCTCGCGATCAACCGGAACAAGCGGTCGGTCGTGCTCGACCTGAAGGACGCCGCGGACCGCGCGGCCGGTGCCGAACTTGCCCGCCGTGCCGACATCATGGTGGAGAACTTCAAGCCAGGCGGGCTGGCCCAGTACGCGCTGGACTACGACTCGGTCCGCGCGGCCAACCCGGGGATCATCTACGCCTCGATCACCGGCTTCGGCACCACCGGCGGCGCCCACCTGCCCGGCTATGACCTGATGGCGCAGGCCGTGTCCGGCCTGATGAGCCTCACCGGCGAGGCCGGCGGCCCGCCGCAGCGGGCGGGCATCTCCGTGATCGATGTGATGACCGGCCTGCACACGGCCATCGCGATCCTGTCCGCGCTGCATCACCGGGCGGCCACCGGCGCCGGGCAGCACGTCGAGTCGTCGCTGCTCGGCTCGGCCCTGTCCGGGATGGTGAACCAGACCAGCGCCTACGTCGCCGGGGGAGTGGTCCCGATCCGGATGGGCAACTCCCACCCCAGCCTGACGCCCTACGAGCCGCTGCCCACGGCGGACGGCGAACTGATCGTCACCGCGGGCAACGATGGGCAGTTCCGCCGCCTGTGCGAGGTGATCGGCGCGCCGCAGCTCGCCGACGACCCGCGGTTCGCCACCACCGGGGAGCGCACCGCCCACCGGCAGGAACTGCGCCCGCTGCTGGAGGAGCGGCTCGCGGCCCGGACCTCGGCGGAATGGTTCGACCTGCTGATCGCCGCCGGGGTGCCGTGCGGCCCGATCAACACGGTGGACGGCGGGGTCGAGTTCGCCCGCGGCGTCGGGCTCCGGCCGGTCGCGACCGCCGGAACCGGTGCGGACGCCGTGCCGACCATCCGGCACCCGGTGGACTTCTCCGCGACCCCGCCGCGCTACCCGCTGCCCCCGCCCGCGCTGGACCAGCACGGTGACCAGATCCGCGCCTGGCTCGCCGCCCCGCCCGCCCCGGTACCCTGGCGCGGCACGGAACCGGGCACCGGCAGCGCATCGCAGAGAGGGACGAGCCCATGACCGAACCAGCCCAGGCGCCCCGCTTCCCCACCTCGCTGGGTACCTCGGACGCGGACCGCATCACCCTGCTCGGCCAGGACCTCGCCGCCGACCTGATGGGCAAGGTCGGCTTCGGCGAGCTGGCGCTGTGGCTGGTGACCCAGCGGCGGCCGGCCCCGGCGGAGGTCAGGGTGTTCGAGGCCGTCCTGGTGGCGCTGGCCGACCACGGCTTTACGCCGACGGCCATCGCCGCCCGGCTCACCTACCTCAGCGCACCCGACTCGGTCCAGGGTGCGCTGGCCGCGGGCCTGCTCGGCGGCGGCTCCCGGTTCCTCGGCGTCACCGAGGACGCCGGGCGCTTTTTGGCCGATACGCTGGCCGGGGCGGCCGAGCCACCCGACGATGACGCCGCCTTCGATGCCCTCGCACTGGCCGCCGTCCGGGCCGCACGGGAGCAGCGCAGGCTGGTTCCCGGCCTCGGGCATCCCATCCACAAGGTCACCGACCCGCGCACCCCGGTGCTCATCCGGATCGCGGAAGAGGAAGGCACCCACGGCCCCCACCTGCGCCTGTTCGAAGCGATCGGCCGGGTCCACCCCCAGATCCTCGGCCGCACCCTCCCCCTGAACGGCGCCGGGACCTGCGGCGCAGCCCTGGCCGACCTGGGCCTCCCCCCCGACCTGCTGCGCGGCTTCGCGCTGCTGGCCCGGACGGCCGGCCTGCTCGGCCACCTGGCCGAGGAACAGCGCCACCCGATCGCCATGGACATCTACCAAACCGTCGAGCACAACGCCGTCTATCTACCTCCGGGCTCCTGACGGCCCGGCTGACATCGGGACGCTGGTCATGATCCCTCGGCCGGGAGGTCCACGCCGGTGAACAGGCGGGTACCGGCCACGTACAACTGGTCGGCGGGGAACCGGGTCAGTAGTTGGCAGCCGCCGGGGGTGACGACCACCTCTTCCTCGATCCGCGCCGCCGCCGACCCATCCGGGGTCGGCCAGTAGGTCTCGATCGCGAACACCATGCCCTCTTTCAGCTCGACCGGATGCTCGAACGAGTGGTAGCGGCTCATCAGCGGCCGTTCCCAGTTCGACAGGCCCAGCCCATGACAGTACTGCAGGCCGAACGCCTCTTCCTCGTCGGCGAAACCGAATTCCGTGGCGGCCGGGAAATGGCGTACCACGTCGGCGGAGGTGGCCCCCGGGCGAATCTCCGAGATCGCGTTGTCCATGAACTCGCGGGCCCGCCGGTACGCCGCGCGTTGCTGCCGGTTGGCGCTGCCGACGTTGAGCGTCCGGTAGTAGCAGGTCCGATACCCGTTGAACGAATGAATAATGTCGAAGTACGCGGTGTCGCCGGGCCGGATCAGCCGGTCGGAGAACACATGCGGGTGCGGGCTGCACCGCTCACCGGAAATCGAGTTGACCGCCTCGACCTCCTCCGAGCCGTTCTCGTACAGGTAGCTGGTCACCAGCGCGACGCAGGCGTTCTCCCTGATGCCCGCGCGCAGGTACCGGTACAGCTCGTCGTAGGCGCCGTCCACGAGGGCGGCGGAATGGTCGAGCAGGGCGATCTCGTCGGCGGTCTTGATGGCCCGGACATCCTGCATGAACCCGTGCCCGTCGACGACGTTCAGGCCCTCCGCCTCCAGTGCCCGCAGCACCGGAAGCTCCACCACGTCCACCCCGACCGGCTCGCCGTCCAAGCCGTGCTCGCGCAGGATCCCGGCCAGCCGCCGGGCATTGCCCCGTTCCACCCCGACCTCCTCGGGAATGGACTCCGCGCCAGCTGGAGATCCCGGCCCGCCAGTTCTGCTTGGCATTCCACGGTGCGAACGCCTGATGCGTCCGCGCTGCCGACCCGATGTCCCACAGGATCGGCTGCTCCCCGCGCATCACCAAACAGCACCGAAACAGTTTGTCACGGGCCCAGTTGCCTATATGCGTAGCCGTCGTATAACGAATATTGTTCATATCGAACAAGATCAGTGAGCCTATTTCTGAACTTGCCAGAGCGTCCTGAACTTTTCTCGCCCGATCGGACCTGAGCCGGGCGAAGTCAACCCGCTGCTCCCAGTCGGTGCCCAGAGTGGCACCCGGCGAAGCGATCGGCACGGACTGTGTCGTGGCATCGTAATTCTGGACCATAACTGCCTCCTTGGGTTTCCCGTTACCTAGGAACCACTTCTCGCTTTTTATCTCTCCCTGTTGGGGCGCGGTCGGGGTGGGGACTACGCGCGCTCCGCTCCGCTGGCGCTCCGCTCTTATACGCGCGCTGCGCCCCACCCACCCCCGCCTGGGTTTGTTTGACAGGTGTCCGCATCTGCTCCCGCTAGGGTTCCCGGTTGCCCGGCAATCTGAGGCCTCAGCTTCAAAGGGCGGACGGGGGAGGGGGCCAGGCAGCGTAAAAGAGCGAAGCGAAAGCGCCTGGCCCCCTGCCCCGGGCGCCCTACACGGGTGCGTACTCGCCAACATGAGCCGGAAGGAGGGGAGAGCGAGGGGTGGCCCCGGGGCGATGTAGTACGGACCAGGCCGTGTCCACTATGTGCTGTGTCGAAAGGCCGTACTTGGTGAACAGGTACTGAGCGTCTTTGGCTCCTTCGGCGAAGGTGTCTTGCAGGCCGATTCGGCGCAATGGGCGGCCCAGGCCGGACTCGGCCAGCGCCTCGGCTACTGCCGAACCCAGGCCACCGATGACTGTGTGGTTCTCGGCCGTGATGACGGCCTGGCTCGCTGCGGCAACGGCGAGGACTGTTTCCGTGTCGAGGGGCTTGATGACGGGAACATTCACTACTACGGTGACGGCACCGGCGGCCTCCAGGACGCGGGCCGCGGCCAGAGCAGGGGCGACCATCATGCCGCTGACCAGTAGCGCGACGTCGGATGATGGGGCTGCGCCCGAAGTTGAGCTCCACCCGCCGTCACCGATCCCGGCTCCGCCACTGGTGACGCCGCCGCCGGTGCTGACTCCGCCGCCCTTGGTGTCGGCCAGGCCCCCGGTTTGCGCTCCGCCGCTGGTGACGCCGCCGCCGGTGCTGACTCCGCCGCCCTTGGTGTCGGCCAGGCCCGCGATTTGCGCTCCGCCGCTGGTGACGCCGCCGCCCGCAATCTGCGCGCCGCCGGAGGTCACCCCGCCGCCGACGGTGCCCGCGCCGCCCGTGGTCTGTGCACCGCCGGTCATCTCGGCGCCGCGCCATTCCAGCACCTGGGCGCGGTCCAGCGACAGCGAGTGATCCGCGGGGAAGATGACCGGGATCTCGCCGCGCTTGAGGCGCAGGTAGACCGGGCCGGGAACGTCGGCCATGGCCGACACCACCTGCGCCGTTTCGGTTGCGTCGGCCACGTCGATGACCGTCATGCCGGGCATCGCGCGCATCAGTGCGACGTCCTCGATCGCCTGGTGGCTCGGGCCGCCGGGGCTGGACACGCCGGGCATGAAGCCCACGATCCGCACCGGCAGCCGCGGGTAGGCCACCGCGTTGACGATCTGGTCCAGTGGGCGGCGCGTGGTGAACACGCCGAACGAGTGCACGAACGGGATGAGCCCCTGCCGGGCCAGCGCGCCGGCGACCCCGATCATGTTGGCCTCGGCCATGCCCGCGTGGATGAACCGGTCCGGGAACTCGTCCTGAAACAGGTCCACCTCGCACTGCCGGGTGAGGTCGCCGGACAGGCACACCACCTCGGGGCGGCCGCGGGCCAGTTCGGCCAATGCCCGGCCGTAGGGCTTGAGTGCCGTCCGGTAGGGCTGGCCGAGCACGGCCTGCCGGCTGAGGTCAGCCATGGCCGGCCAGCCGGTCCCGCTCAGCGAGGAGTTCGGCGGTGGCCGCCGCGGCGAGATCCGCGGGCAGCTTGATGAAATGCCCGTCGGCGTCCGGCGGCAGGCAGGCCAGCCCGTGCCGGGTCGAGGTCCGGCAGATGAGCACCTGAGGCCGCACGGCCCGCGCGCCGGCCGCGAGTGCGGCGGCGATCGCCGTGACATCGTGGCCGTCCAGGTCGCCGGCATCCCAGCCGAACGCCCGCCATTTCGCGGCCACCGGCTCGATCGTGGTGATGCTGTCCACCGGGCCGTCGACCTGGGAGTTGTTGGCATCCAGCAGGACGGTGAGCCGGGACAGCCGGTGGTGTCCGGCGAACATCGCCGCCTCCCAGACCTGGCCCTCCTGAAGTTCGCCGTCGCTGACGAACGCGAACGTGCGGGCATCGCCGTGGCCGGTCAGCCTGTCCCCCAGCGCGAAGCCCGCGGCCGCCGACAGGCCCTGGCCGAGCGAGCCGCAGGTGTACTCGGGGACCGGGCTGCGCTCGGTGCCGATCGCCTCCAGGGACGACCCGTTCTGCCCGTAGCTGGCCAGGGCCGCCTCGTCGATCAGGCCGGTCTCCGCGGCAGCGGCGTAGGCGGCGATGACGTAGTGGCCCGGCGAGCAGACCACCCGGTCGGTCCCGGGCCGGTAGGCCGCGCCATAGACGGCGGCGTACTGCTCGGCCGCGGACAGCGCCTGGCCCAGGTAGCCGAAACCCTGCGGGGCCACCATCGCCACGGCGCGCAACCGGATCGCCGTGGCGAGCTGACGCAGCCCGGGCCCGGCCGTGTTGGAGTTCATGGTCAGGACGGCCTCCTTTGGTAAAGTGGCTATGCCAATTCTGCCTCAGGCCGGCCACCCGGGGAAGTGCCTGCCGGTGGCCGGGAAGGGGAGGTCATCACGATGGCGGATCGGCGGCGGGCCGCCGACCTGGCCGGGATTCAGCCGGTGTCCTCCCGGCGGGTCTCGGAGCAGGTGGCCGACCAGATCCGGATCCTGATCACCGGCGAGCGGCTGGCCGAGGGGGACCGGCTTCCGCCCGAGCGCGATCTGGCCGAGCGGTTCGGCGTGAGCCGCCCGATGGTCAGCCAGGCGCTGCGGATGCTGTCGCTGATGGGCCTGGTCGAGATCCGGCAGGGCTCGGGTGCCTACGTGCTGCGCCGGCCGCAGCACATGGTCGCCGCGTCGGTCGGCCTCATGCTCGACCTCGACCAGGGCCCGCTCGGCGACCTCGCCGAACTGCGGCTATGGCTGGAGACGCTGGGCGCGGTGCATGCCGCCGAGCGCGGTGAACCCGCCGGGCTGCGCGGCAGCCTGCAGCGGCTGGCCGGGGCCACCGGCAGCGCGGCCGCCTGGATCGCCGCGGACACCGTGTTCCACGCGGACGTCGTCCGCGGCGCGGGCAACGCGTACCTGACCGCCATGTACGAGGGTGTGCATACGGCCGTGCTGAGCCAGGAACATGAGCCCTGGGTACGGACCGAGGCCGAGCCGGGGTGGCTGACCGGCCCCGGGATGTCCGTTTTGCTGGATATTCACCAGGCGATCTACGACGCGGTCGCGGCCGGTGACGCCGGCCGGGCGCAGGCGGCGGTCCGGCGCCATCACGAGGTCATGCTCGACCATCTCGGCCGCTGACGCGGCAAAAGTACGTGGCGCAGGCAGGCGGGACAACGGCCACGATATGTCGCGCACGGCAGTGGGCGGCGCTATGCGTGGAGTCGCAATGCCGAAGGGCCCGGACCTGGCAGGTCCGGGCCCTTCGGCGTTGCAGGGGTTGTTATGGGTTGACGTAGTTGACCGAGGTGCCCCAGTTGGCGAAGCCGTCCCTGGTGCCGCCGCAGGTGCCGATCGCTCAGGGTGAACCCCGATCCGGTGCAGTTCGGGTACTGGATGTACTCGTTAGCGAAGTAGATCTGCCCGCCGGTGCCCGGCAGGAAGAATCCCCAGCTGTAGTCTCCCCAGCGGGGGCGGGTCGGGCCCGGGAAGCCCTGGTACTCGCTGAAGCCGTCCTGGGGGGACTTGCCCATGTCCGCGATGTTGATGGTGGACTTGAGCAGGCCGCCGGAGGTAGCTGGTCAGCCGGCCGAAGGCGGTGCTCGGGAAGAAGCCGCCGTGGTCGGCGCCGGTCGGCCCGCCGTTGCCGGACAGCGTGAACAGCATGATCGCCCTGCCGCCGCTGGTGGGGGTCGCGGCCATGGCCGGCATGGACAGGTCTTCGTGTTTCGCCGCGACGTACCCCTGGCTGGTCAGGGTGAACTTGCCGGTCTTGTCGAACGACCTGGTGCCGACCACCCAGTACACCGCGCCCTGGTGGATCTCCCCGTTGGCCCTGGTGTATGTCTGGGCGATCTGGGTGGGGGCGGCTGCCCAGAGCTGGCCTTGCGCCTGCGAGACCTGCGTCAGGTTGTCGCCGTTGGTCTGGATCCCGCCCTCCGGGCAGGAGGTCGGACGAACTCAGGCCGGCCGCGCCGCACTCATCGCCCAGCGGTATCGGGCCGCCCCGCTGCGGCGCCCACGGAGGCCTGGAAACCGTTCGATGTCAGTTCGGGGTCGTAGTAGCGATCGACGCCGGAGAAGAGCTGGCCGGTGAACCGGACAGCACTGCCGCAACTGGCGCAGCCGTTGCTGTTGAGGGCGGACAGCCCGGTCCAGGCCCACGCCGCGATCCGGTTGTCACCGGAGGTCGGGGAGATGGCCGCGAACCCGTAGAAGTCCAGCGAGCCCACCATGAACCCGGTGCCGCCGTGGGCGTTGTCGAACTGGCTCCCGACCGGCTGCGCCGGGATCACCGCCACCCAGCAGGTGATGCCGCCCTCGTGCAGCACGTTGTCACGGGCGCAGGTCCCATCCGGAGTGGGGATGAGCCCCATGTTCTCACTCACCACCGTCACCGCGGGGTTCGGCTTCCCGTTCTTCAGCACTGTGGGCAGGCCGTGCTCCAGCGCGCTCTTGCTGAACGCGAACTCCTGCGCGCCGTTGAAGAAACCGCCGCCGAAGCCGGGCAACGACCCCGGCAGGAGCGGGAACTCGTCGTAGAACATCAGGAACGCGTCCCGGGTCACCGAGATCTTCGCGAAGTCGTTGAGCAGGGAGGGGTAGCCCGGCTCGGCCGGGTTGTAGTCGGCGTTGGAGAAGTACACGTGGTAGGGGCCGAACGGGCTGTTGCCGTCGGTCACCGCGATGCCCTCGGAGCAGTCGTTGGCCGCGGCCGCGAAACAGCCGGTGAACGTGCCGCCCGCGGACTCCGGGCTATTCGAGACGATCTCGGTGAAGAAGAAGTGCCCGCCGTTGGCAGGGTCATACACGCAGGAGGGATCCCCGCCGCTGCTGCGTCCCAGGCCGGTGAGCCCCATGAGCGTGTCCAATGGGATCGGCGCGGACAGCCGCTTCAACGCGGTGTTGAAGACCAGGATCTCCCCGATGTTGTTGGTCTCGACCACGAACCCGTTGCCAGCGCACAGGCCCTGGTCCGGGGGCTCGATGTCACCGAGGGGGTTGGTGGGCAGCGAGGCGCTGTCGACCGCCTTCAGGCCCTTCACGCCGGTGGCGCCGCCCGCCGAGGTGCTGATGTTGTCACAGCCCGGCCCCAGCGGCAGACAACTGACCGACGGGAGCGGCTGGGAGGAGCCGTGAGCGGCGAGCTCGCGCCGCTGGGCCGCGGAGAGATGGAGCTGCCGCAGATCCGGCAGCGGCATCATGTGGTATGCATCTGCTTTCCCGGTCCGCCCAGCGGCCGCCGGGTGCTTGCTCAGCGCGGCAGCCGCGGTCGATGGTGTGTTGACCGGCCCGCTCAGCAGGTTGCAGTTGACGGCGCAGCCGGTCGCGGCCGGACCGGCAAAGGTTGGCTTGAATGTCCCCAGGCTCTTTGACGTCACCGCGGACGTCACCGCGTGCGTTCGGACGCCCGCAGCTGCGGCGGTCGGAACAGCCGCCGCCGACCCTCCGGCGGCAACCAACAGCATCACCGGGAGCGACAGCAGTGACAGCAGCGCCATAGCGCGGCGTGTGACTTTCTTGCGCATGATTCCTCCCTCATGGGGCCCTCATTGGCCGCCTAGCCAGCGCCCCACCGTTGGACAGTTCCGCACCCCAGCGGAACATCAGCGCGCTGCGCGCGCTCCTGCACTACAGAGGCCACACAGGCTGGAAGTGACCGGGCTGGCGTAAGCGCAGGATCACAGTCATTGGGGGCAGGGACACCTAACGGTGCTGCTTTGGCGCATAGCATTGCCCTAACGAGATCACGTAGACCAGAGACCGGTCAATAGGCTGATTTATGAGCCGAATGCGTGCATGAGGGGCCCCGGTGTCGCCGCGTTGCGGCGTTCGGCCGCCGGGAGGGCCGAGGGTGCATCGGCGGGCATCGGGGTAGCTACCTGGCATACCTGTGGCAACAGGGGGATTGTATGGATGGCGAGCCAGCGGCGCCGGCGCCGGACGGGTCCGAGCCGGACTACATGGGGCTGATCACGAGTACCGGGGAGTTCTCCGCCTACCCGCCGATCGCGGACTACGGCTTCCTGTCCGACTGTGAGACCACCGCGCTGGTGGCGCCGAGCGGTGCCGTCGAATGGATGTGCCTGCCCAGGATGGACTGCCCGAGCGTCTTCGGCGCCATCCTGGACCGGCGGGCGGGCAGCTTCCGGTTCGGCCCGGAGAACGTGGACGTGCCGGCGGACCGGCGCTACCTGCCCGGGACCATGGTGCTGGAGACCAGCTGGGACTGCGGCGAGGGCTGGATCGTCGTCCGGGACTGCCTGGTGATGGGCGAGTGGCGGCACGAGCACCCGGAGCGCACCACCCACATCAGGCCGCCGACCGACTATGACGCCGAGCACACGCTGATCCGTACGGTCCGGTGCGTGCAGGGCTCGGTGCAACTGGCGCTGGACTGCGAGCCGGTGTTCGGCTACGGGATGGAACGGGCCCGCTGGAGCCGGCCGGAAGCCGGGTACCACCAGGCCCTCGCCCAGGACGGCAACGGAGTGGACCTGACCCTCACCTCGGACATCCGGTTCGGTATCGAAGGGTCCACCGCCCGCGGGCGGACCCTGCTGCGCGAGGGCGACACCCGGTTCTGCGCGCTGTCCTGGGGCCACCAGGCCCCGCCGAAGAACTACAAGGACGCCGAAAAGCGCCTGCGGTGGACGGCGCACCACTGGCAGCACTGGCTGGCCCGGGGCAACTTCCCCGACCACCGCTGGCGCAGCCACCTCACCAGGAGCGCGCTGACGCTCAAGGGCCTGGCGTTCGCCCCGACCGGCGCCATCGCCGCGGCGGCCACCACGTCCCTGCCCGAGACCCCGCGCGGGGAGCGCAACTGGGACTACCGCTACAGCTGGATCCGCGACGCGACCTTCGCGCTCTGGGGCCTGTACACCCTGGGCTTCGACTGGGAGGCCGACGACTACTTCGCCTTCATCGCGGACCTGGCCGAACGTGACGGCGGCAACCTGCAGATCGTCTACGGCATCGACGGCACCGCGGATCTCACCGAGCGCGTGCTCGACCACCTGCAGGGATACCAGGACGCGCGCCCGGTGCGGATCGGCAACGCCGCCTACCAGCAGCGGCAGAACGACGTGTGGGGGACGGTGCTCGAATCGGTCTACCTGCACACCAGGTCGCGCGACCGGCTCGACGAGCGGATCTGGCGGGTCGCCCGCCAGCAGGTCGAGCATGCCCTCGAACACTGGCGCGAGCCGGACCGCGGCATCTGGGAGATCCGTGGCGAGCCGAGACACTTCACGTCCTCGAAGGTCATGTGCTGGGTGGCCGCCGATCGCGGCGCGCGGCTGGCCAGGCTCCGCGACGAGCACGACACCGCCAGGATGTGGCAGAAGGCCGCCAACGAGATCCACGCCGACATCTGCGCCAACGCCCTCGACGATCGGGGCGTTTTTTGCCAGCACTACGACACTACGGCGCTGGACGCATCCCTGCTGCTGATGCCGTTGCTGCGATTCCTGCCGCCGGAGGATCCGCGGATCCGTGCCACGGTACTGGCGATCGCCGACGAGCTGACCAGGGACGGGCTGGTGCTGCGCTACCGGACCGCCGAGACGGACGACGGGCTGCCCGGCGAGGAGGGCACGTTCACGATCTGCACGTTCTGGCTCGTCTCCGCCCTGGCCGAGATCGGTGAGCACCGGCGGGCCAGGGACCTCTGCGAGAAGGTGCTGTCCTACGCCAGCCCGCTGCTGCTGTACGCGGAGGAGATCGACCCGCGGTCCGGCCGGCACCTGGGCAACTTCCCGCAGGCGTTCACCCATCTGGCCCTCATCAACGCGGTCATGCACGTGATCAGGGACGAGCAGGAGGCCCGCCGCCAGTTGCTGGCCGGTGAAGCAGCCGTCATCCCCTGGCAGTCCTGACCAGAAGTCGCAGCGGCCAAGGCTGAACCCATCAGGCTCGCCCATCGTGGAGAAAGGAGGGCGAGTGGGAGGGGCGCAGTGAAACATCAGAGACGCGAGCAGCGAAGCACGGCCCGGAGTTGGCGGCACCGGGCATTACGCGCCGGTCGAGGGACTGCAACCTGCACCATCAGCGCCGCCGTACTGGTTGGCGGGTCGCTGGCAGCCGTGGGTTCGCCTGCCGTCGCGGCGTCGAGTCGATCGGCCCAGATGCCAGCGGCTGGCAAGCAAATGCCGCCCCTGGCACCAGTGGCGCATGCGGCCGGATCCGCTTGGTCCCTGCAGAGCACAGCTCTTCCCTCGGTCTCGCAGGGGAGCCTCTTCGCCGATGCCTGCAGCAGCCCAACTTCCTGCATCGCCGTCGGCACCTTCGAAGACGGCTCGGGCACGCAGGTCGCTCTCGCCGAAAAGTGGAACGGAACCACCTGGAGCGTGCAGTCCGCGCCCAGCCCGGCCGGCGCCACCGATAGCGAGCTGCACGGTATTTCGTGCAGCTCTGCGACTTCCTGCATCGCCGTCGGCTTCTCGGGCGCTCAGGCGCTCGCGGAGCAGTGGAACGGCACCACTTGGGCGATCCTGCCCACTCCCACGCCAGCCGGCGGGTCCGCACTGGAGGGAGTGTCGTGCAGCGCCCCCGGCGACTGCACCGCCGTCGGGACTCGGGGCAGCCGGATCGGCGGCGTCACTCTCGCCGAGAGCTGGAACGGCACCTCCTGGACCATCGAGACCACCGTCAACCCACGCGGGGCCCCCGCGCCGCATTACGACAGCGTCCTTGGCAGCGTGTCGTGCACCTCGGCCACGGCCTGCACCGCTGCCGGATGGTTCACCAAGACCGTGAAGAACGATGTGACGCTCGCCGAGGTATGGAACGGTACGGCCTGGACAGTGCAGGCGACTCCCGATCCGGCGCGGGCGATAGTGACAAAGCTGACCGGCGTGTCGTGCAGCTCGGTGACCGCGTGTATCGCCGTCGGATCGTCTTTCAGCAGAGCCTCTGACTCCGACGTCACCTTGGCGGAGAGGTGGAACGGCACCACCTGGAAGCTGCAGTCGACGCCCAATCCGGCAGGTGCCGTCGCCAGCAGCCTCGCCAGCGTGTCGTGCAGCTCGGCCGTCGCCTGCACCGCGGTCGGCAGCTTCGAGGGGAGCTCGGACCTCTTCTCACTGGCCGAAGCGTGGAACGGTACGGCGTGGGCTCTTGAGACCACGCCCAACGCGGCGACGACCACCGGCAGCGTCCTGGACGGCGTGTCGTGCACCTCGGCGGCGGCCTCCTGCAGCGCCGTCGGCTTCTTCGACAGCCCAGCAGGCGCACTTCCGTTGGCCGAAGCCTGGAACGGGCACGTATGGACGATCCAGGCCATTACCAGCCCACCTGGCCCCGCGGCCGTGAGTCAGCTCAACGGCGTGTCGTGCAGCTCGGCAACTGCCTGCACCGCCGTCGGGTTCTTCCAGAACAGTGCCAGCACCGACTTGACACTGGCCGAAGGGTGGAACGGAACCGCCTGGCGTATCCAGCCCACTCCCGACCCAGCCGACGCCGGGACGTTTCCCGGCAGCGTCCTGTCCGCCGTCTCGTGCAGCTCCGCCGCCGCCTGCATGGCCGTCGGGAACTACACGAACACCGCCGGCAACGTCGTCACGCTGGCGGAGTCGTGGAATGGCACCGCCTGGACGATCGGGACCACGCTCAACCCGGCCGGCGCCACGAACACTGCCCTGGCCGGTGTGTTCTGCGGCTCCGCCACGGATTGCACCGCGGTCGGGCGCTCCTTTGACGCGGCAGGCAACCAGACCGCGGTAGTCGAGTCGTGGAACGGTGCCGCATGGCAGAGCCAGGCCGCTGCGGTTCCGGCCGGCGCCACGGGAGCGGAGCTGGGCGCCGTATCGTGCAGGTCGGCCTCGGCGTGCACCGCCGTTGGGTCCTACAACGACAGTTCGGGCACCCAGGTCACGCTGGCCGAGTCGTGGAACGGTACCGCCTGGCACGTCCAGAGCACTCCCGATCCCGCAGGCGCCACCGCGAGCGCTCTGGTCGGCCTGTCGTGCCGCACTGCCGAAGCGTGCTGGGCCGCCGGGCACTCATACGACACCTCGGGCACCGAGCTGACCCTGGCCGAATCGTTGAACGGCACGGTGTGGAAGGTCCGGGCGACGCCCAATCCCGCTGGAGCGACGGCCAGCTACATCGACGGCGGGTCGTGCAGTGGGCCCGACGCCTGCAGCGCCGTCGGTTCCTACACCGACAGCTCGGGTGTCCAGCTCACACTGGCCGAGTCGTGGAACGGGACTGCCTGGACGGTCAGGACCACGCCGAACCCGACCGGCGCCATCGAAAGCCAGCTGAATGGTGTGTCGTGCGCCTCAGGTGGAACCTGCACTGCCGTTGGGTACTCAGCCCCAAGCTTGTTCAACCAAAGGGCTCTTGCCGAGGTGAAAACCTAGGCCGGACCCCTCGCGGTTCCCGGTTGCTTGATCAGGTCCTGCGGTGGCTCTGACGTGCTAGGGGGTAAACAGCCTCCAGTGCCCTTCGGAGACGACCTCGACGTTGCCGTCAGTCACCTTGATGGCGGTCTGGTCGTCGATCGCGTACGTCGGCGCCGGTATCCTCGCGGCCCATTGTTCTGCGATGGCCATGTCTTGGTGATCCGCGTTGTCCACGTGCGGAATAATCGCAAAATCCACCAGTCCGACTCCCTGAGCCTTGACCAGGATCATGCGGAGTTCGCCATTGGGTGTATCGAACACGATGTCCTCCGTCGAGAGCGCTTCACCGCTGCCGCGGCGCGGTTCACGGTAAGTCTCGGCAAAGGTGGAGGTTGCTGCGATGCTCCCGGCGCTCACCCCCAGGTAGACCGTCTCGCTAGGCACCGACTGCAGGACGTCTGCAAACCCCGACTGCCGCATCCAGTACGACAGGAACACTGGATCCCCGCCCCAAACCAGCAGGGCGTCGGTCTCCTGGACCGCCGGGACCCAGCATTCTTCGTCGATGCTGGGCAGCACGGAGAGCTCCAGCACCCCCAAAGACTTCCAGCCCAATCCGGCGAAGGGACTCTTGCTCCTTCCACAGATTGCCTCCCATGCGTGGCCAGCACCGCCGGGGAAGGGGTATATCGCGGTCGGAATGACGAGGGCGCTGGACTCCTCAATCGGCTTGCCCAGTAGGCCGAGAAGCGCGTCGTGGATGCTCGTGTTCGCGATGCCAGAAGACGTCAGCAGAAGTTCCACGGTGTCCCCTCTTTATCGGGCAGTGACATCAGGTAATTCTCCAGGGTGGCGTCCGGATTCCGGTGAGGCAGGCGGTTCCCGGTTTCTTGATCAGGTTATGCGGTGGCTCTGACGTTCTCGGGGGTGCACGACAGATTTGTTGGAGATGATCTTGGTGGTGATGCTGACCTGGGTTTCTGAGTTGCCGTGTCTGTCAGATGCCCGGTCGCGGCCCAGCCTGGCGGCTACTCAGGTCGTCTTTCAGGATCCTGAAGGCATCCGAGGCCTACGCGTGCAGAACGCCGTCAGCGAGTGGCCGATGGCGGCCAGACGTCGCTTCCGTGACCGCCATCACGGGGCGTGATTGACTGGGCCGGCACGGCAGGCGGTGAGTCCGCGCGGAACGCCGAGTATGCGCATGGCAATTATCGAACGCAGGTGTCGCTTGTTGCGCCCATATCGGCCATTTCTGGCGCTGTCTCGTCCGGAGCTGTACAGCATGCTGGGTTGCCGGGATGATCGCTGGGCGGAACGGACATGCCTATGCTGTTGTTCAGCCGGGGCCGCCGGGGTAGATCGCGGGTACCCCTCCGCCTGGGGGCATCACGTGCTCGCATTCGTAGATCTTGTTCTGGATCTGCGGCGAATTCCAGTCGGTGCCGTGTATCGGGACGAGATTGAAACCAGGGCGCCCCTGGGAATCGACGGTGGGGTCGGGCCAGTTCAGCACCCCATGGGCGCGCATGCACCGGGAAAACGCCAGCATGCTGTTCATCGCCCGGTGCACCATGGCCTGTGGGCAGTTGCCGGTTTCCTCGCACTGCCGGAGCGAGGCGCCGAGCGCCCCGCCGTTGCCCGGGTACAGGTGCCGGCAGGATCTCTGGGCCGCCTGGAGCTGGGCGCTGCTGACCCCCAGTTGCTGCGGGTCGGCCTTCGGGACTTGCCCGCCGCCGGGGGGGTCGGGGTAGTTCGGCACCCCGTGGGAGCGCATGCAGTGGGAATAGGCGACCGCTGAGGGGCCGGCCGCTGACCCTCCCGCAGCCGCTGAGCCGCCGGAACCGGCCGGCGGCGGGCCGCTGCCGCCGCTGCATGCCACCGCAGCCAGCAGTACCAGGGCGAGGATCGCGGCCGCGATGAGCACGCCGGGCAGCCATGCCCGCCGTGGCCCGCGCGGGACGCGGGTGCTGGCGTTCAACATGCCGTCCTCAGGGGCAGAGTCCGCGGCTGCGCCGGGCCATCGATGCGCATGAGAATGAGTTGCATTCGCGCCATGGGCGCCTCCGTTCAAGTTGGCTGCGGATCAATGCGGCAACAGCTTTCACGGTGTCACCCGAACGACTCCGGGGCGTTGACACCTACCAGGCGCCCGCATTCGGTCAGCTTGGCCATGAACCCGTCCGTATGCGATGCAGCGTCGGAAATACCGGCTTTAGTGATATTGAAAACGGGGCCACTGGAACCACCGCTGGTGGGGTCGGGGAAGTTCGGCACCCCGTGGGAGCGCATGCACCGGGCGAGTTTCAAGTCGGCGGTCATCATCTGCTGCACCAGGGCAGGCGCGCAGTCGCTGTTCTGCATGCATTGGTGTTCTTGCTGCTGGAGAGACCCGCCGGTTGGGAGCAGGTCCTGGCAGGCTTGCTGAGCGACCCGGTACTGGGAGGTGCTGGCTCCAAGGATCTGCGCGTCGGTCTTGGGGAGTTGCCCGCTGCTGTCAGGGTCGGGGTAGTTCGGCACGCCGTGGGAGCGCATGCAGGCCGAGTAGGCGACCGCTGAGGCGGAGCCCGCTGACCCTCCCGCGGCCGGTGAGCCGCCGGAACCCGCCGGTGATGGGGTGCCGCTGCACGCCGCCAGCAGGGCCACAGCGACGGTGGCGATGATGACGGCCGCGGTTCGCGCCGGCCGCGGCCATACCCGCCGTGGCCAGCGTGTGACGCGGGTACTGCGGTTCGTCATGCCTCCCTCCAAGCTGGGTCTGCGCTTGGTCGTATGTGCATCGTGACTCGCCGCTTTCCCGTTCATAGCTGCCCTGTTCGAGATGGCCCGCCGCGCCGTGGCCTTCCATTCTGGCGGGTAGCCCATGACATGAGCCGAACAGCGGCTGTTAGGCGGATGTCATCCGCGCGGGCGCACAATGTGCAGGTGCGGGGGCATTGGCCGTAGCGGATCACGTGGCTCTGGCCAACCGGATCGGTGAGGGCCAGCGCGACGCGGGTACCCCGCCGACGTGGTCTACGACGGCGCCGCCGCCCTGGAGCGCCGCCAGAAGGGCTCGGCGATGAAGCCGCGCCGCCATATTGGGTCCGGCCGCCGTCTGGGGCCGGGAGGAGTGCACGCCGGAGTTCGTGCAAGCCCACACTGTCTGCGACAGCCACGGTCATCAGCGACCCGGCAGAGCGCCGGCGTGTCCTGGCCGTCTTCGTCGAGGAGTTCAACCACCGCCATGGCCCTGACAGCCCGTGGCCAAAGGCGGTCCCTCGAGGAGTGGGTCGAGCGCAGCCCGCTGGCCAAGATCACCTTCACAGACCCCGGCTGACAGGAGCCGACAGGTATCCCGCGCCTGGGACCGGGCGGCACGCGCTGTGGGCCGGGTACGGCGGCAGCGTCCGCTGATAGCCGCCCCCACTGAACCGCTCCGCAGGCTGCTCGCACAGATCATCTAGATCCGCATCGCGCGGAACCATGCCGTCAGATCCACACTGACCACTCATAGCGAAGGCCTCTAGCCCGTCTCCGGGAAGCCCTACAGGGCAAGGGCTCCTGCGTCGTTGACATGTGGCTGAAGAACACCCTGCGGGTCGTCGCTTAATTCGAAAAACAGCAACGACAAGGTGATTCGCGCTGACCCTGCGTCGGCGACATTGCTCAGATAACGTGTCCATGACGCAGCAGAAAGCCAACAAAATGCCTGCGTCAGCTACATCGTGTACAGCGAAACCCCCGATAGAGATAACGGCGGCTCTATGCGCGTTGGCCGTCACGGGCTCATTGACGCCCGGGTTAGCATCGGCCATCATGACCGCAGCTGGATCGGTGGAGTAGGCATGGCGACGCCGCATCCTCAGCGCCTGAGGCCGGTAACGGCGCTCAAGGCAACATTCATTGCGCTGGTCGCAGCGGGGGCCGTCTGGGCCGGCCATGCGGCGTGGGCAGCATTCACCGGCCAAGGCACGCCATCATGTTCCTGGTCTCTTCACGTTCGCGGCAAACCCGCCCCCACGCAGGCCGGCCTCATGCGCTGCTACCTCAAAGCCTCGCTTCAGGAATACGTGGCCACCGCGATCATGCTCCACGTCGGCGCTGAAGAACTCGGGAACCTTCGATCCTGCGTGGCTCACCCAGCCCCAATTCGAGGAAGCTACCCGCGAGGTATCAGCCGGAGTTCTACGCAAAGCCCTCGAAGATCATTACGCGGCAAGCCAGAGCGGCCTGCGTGATCTGCAGCGTCAGGCGGAGAACCTGAGTGGGGTCCCGTCCTCCAATACCGGCGCTTCGGTTTCAATCTGCTGTCAGCCCGTCCCGTTGTCGCCGAACTGACGGACACCATGCTCATACCTGTCCCCGCGCTAGTTGTGCGTAAGGCCAGCGCGCTCGGTATTTACTACACCGGCCTAGAGAAATGGGGTAAAGATTTCGCCGACGACCTCGGGGATCTCTTTGAGGCATACATAGGCCGCCAGCTTGGCCTCCTGCCTGACGCGGTCGTGCTACCCGAGATCGCCTACGGAAAGCAGGGCGAACGCAGCGTCGACTGGTTCGTCATCTTCGATGACTGCGTCGTGCTCGTCGAAGTCAAGTCCACACGGCCGAGCGAGCCCGTGCGGCTTGCCGACGACCATGTGGGAGACGCCCTGAAACGAGTGCTCGGTAAGGCGATACAGCAGCTCAACAAGTCCGCCAAGCTCATCCTAGAGCGACACCCAGGGTTTACCAGCGTGCCCGCCGACCGGCCACTGGTCGGCCTGATTGTAACGATGGAGCCGTTCCACACCGTCAACACGCCCTTCACTGCGGGCAACTTGCCAGCACCCGACATCCCGTACCGGATCTGCAGTGCGTCTGAACTCGAGCACCTGGTCACGGTGACGGACATGTCAATCGGTCGGTTGCTCATGGGTTATATGACTGACGCGGAGAAGACCGGCTGGTCCGTGCGCAGCGCTCTGTCCAGACACGTGCGAAGCCGGAACGCCATCCTCGATACTGCGTGGGCGACCCTCCCATGGAAGGACGAGCCGCACACCGACGCTGATTGAAGCCCTCCGGTCGCGAGCAGCACCAGGACAAGGACGATGCTGGACATCCGGCTCGACTCGGAGAACTACCCTGGCTTCGATTGCCAGTCCCGATGGACTTGCCATCGGCTCCTCACCGGAGTAGCGCGCAGATCACCCATTCCCGTGTGCTCTGCCGGGCGGGGCAGTTCGCAGACACCTGCACCATATCGGCGGGTATTCGCGCGTTCTTCCGTCCTTTCCATTACTCAACGTGCGGCGGTCGATCGGTTACCCTGCCGCCGACACCGGCGTGCTCGAGGCCCGGGTGACTGGTCTGGGGGAGGCCGCCGTCACTGGGGGGCGGGGTGCCCGGGGATGCTGCGCGCGCCGACCGTCCAGTGGATAGATACGGTCAACGCAAGTGAACCCGCAGGCCATGCAACTATGCCCGTTTGGGTAGTCCGTGGGCTGCGCCATGAGCTTGTCCCGGGCCGGGCAATCCCCAGGCTGATGGAACCGGGGGTGATGTTCTGACATCAAAGGAACGTGCGGGCTAAGGAGCGGCGCAAACGGCTTGCGGTGGTCGTTGTCCGGTTGCCGGATCGCCAGCCAGCCGGATGTCAGGGGATGCGCCGCGCCGCGTGGCACAGGAACGGGGAAGAACTAGTATGAGGCGGAACTTCAGATGGGCTGCCACAGCTGTGGCGACGGGGGCAGCGATCGTGCTGACGGCGGTGCCGGTCCCGGCACAGGCAGCGCCTGGCTGGCGGATCGAGAAGGTTTTCGGGCGGTCTGACTTTCTCTACTTGCAGGCGATCGCCGCGAGTGGTGCGAACAACGCCTGGCTGCTAGGGCTCGTTCCTAATCCCGAGCCGACCTTCGTGACCCAGTGGTGGAACGGCAGCCGCTGGGCGCCGATCGCTCTGCCCGCGCGGCTCAGGAACGTTATCGGGCCGTGGGCGCTGTTCTCCGGCATCTACACCACATCACCCAGCGACACCTGGTTCTTCCCGGTCCTGCCTGACCGCATGACCCCGGTCCAGTACGCGCTGCGGTGGAACGGCTCGGCTTGGAGGCTCTCCGTGGTCACCGCGAGCCCTGACACGGTCCTGGACGCGGCGGTGTTCAGCACCAACGACGTGTGGGCATTCGGTGAGGTCGACTCCTCCATGCCCGGCTACGGGCCCGCGGTGGTGCGGCATTGGAACGGCACGGCGTGGCGGACCGTCTCGGTGCCCGTGGGCACACCAGTCACCATCGATGCGGTCGGCCCAGGCGACATCTGGGCCCTCGGCGTGTCGCAGGCCACTATCCACCACGTTCACCAGGCCATCATCGCTATGCACTGGAACGGCACAGCGTGGTCAGTGCCCCGCCTGCCCGCCTTCCCCCCGGTGCGCCCCGGCTACCCCTGGGCCGCCACCGCGATCTCGGCGGCGGGCCCCCGGGACGCCTGGGTGGCGGAGACCCCCGCGGCCAGCCAGCAGACCGGGTTCAGCCCTCCTGGCCTGCTCCTGCTCCACTGGAACGGTTCCACCTGGCGCACGGTCGTCAACAACCGCACGCTCCATGGTGTCACCGGGCTGACCCCGGACGGCGAGGGCGGCTTTTGGGTCACCGCCACCGATCCGGCCAACTCCGCTGCGGGCGACATCATCGACTACCGTCACGGGACCTTCACCAGCCAGCCCGCCCCCGCGCCCCACGGCTACACCGGCACCGCAAGCGGCATCGTCGCAGTCCCCGGCACTGGCTCCTTCTGGGCAACCGGGATGCTGACCACGGTCAAGGGCGGTACCTCCGAGACCGACATCCTCCGCTACAGTCCGTAGACGATTCATTGCCCAGCCCATCGTGGCCAGCACCTTGGGTGTGCTGGTCACCAGCCCAGCAGTCTCAGCGCAGTGCGAACGCAGATCATTTGATCTGCATGCGATCAAGCACGGAGCCGATCACCGGCCGGGCCGACCAGATCGGCGGCTACGCGTGCGTCATGGGTGTTGAGGCGGGATCACAGACCGTGACCACCTCGTAGGGAGGCATAGCGCCGGATCGCGCCGATTCTGTATCGACCGGACAAGGGCTCCTTTCGGTCTCGCGGGCAACCCCTATCGGCGGCTGAGCGCAGAACCCGCCGCTCCGGCAATGCCGCCGCGACCGTCGCGGTCTCCATGCGGGCTATGTAGCGTGTCGTTCGTGGCGGTGAATGTGGAGCAGGCCGAGGACTGGAACGGGGCGAGTGGGCGGGAGTTCATCGAGCAGCGTGAGCGGCATGAGCAGATGCTGGGCCGGCTGAGGGCGCGGTTGCTGGCCGCCGCGCAGATCGAGGATGGGGAGAACGTTCTCGACATCGGGCCCAGCTGCGGTGAGATGACCATCCTCGCCGCACGCGCCACCGGCAGCGGGCACGCTCTGGGCGCGGACCTGTCCCAGATCCTGGTAGCCGAAGCGCGCCGGCTCGCCGCTGCTGCTGGCGTCGCTAACGTCAGGTTCGAGGTCGCTGACGCTCAGGTGCACCCGTTCGGGGCCGGGAGCTTCGATGTGGTGCTGAGCAGTTTCGGTGTCATGTTCTTCGATGACGCGGCGGCGGCGTTCGCCAACTTGAGGAGGGCGCTGCGGCGCGGCGGCAGGCTGGCGTTCCTGTGCTGGCGCACCCGCGAGGAGAACCCCGTCTTTACCACCGGGTTCGCCGAGGCCGCGGCGGTCCTCGGCCTCCGCGAGATGCGAGACACCGTCCCAGCGACAATCAGCAGACAGGATCGCGCCGATCGGGCGGATGTCGCACATCGGTGTTATCCCGTCCGTCACAACGCGTGACCGTGGGAGCGCTGCCGCTGCACCACCAAGTAACGAGAATCGCTAACACTCGTCAGCTCCCGGACGAGACACAGCATCCCGGCACCTCCGTATCTGAGTGACAACATCACTTGGACTACCCAGGTGACCTGCAGAAGCCGAAGCACCTCACAATTCAGTCGTGCACCCCGTTCTCGGCGGCGCTGTCGGTGGCCGGGTCGCGGGGGTGGATCTGGGGCCTGGCCCGGGCGCGGCGGCATGACCGGCCCGGGCAGGGCGTGGTGTGGCGTGGTCCTGGCCTACCCGCTGGCTGTGCCGGACTCGATCAGGGTCTTGGAGACGCCGCCGATAAGGCCGCGGCCCACGGCCGTGCACGCGGTCGCCGAGACGCAGGACACGCCTTCGAGGCCGAAGATCCCGATTCCCGGGCTGGGCACCACCGACCAGCTGGTGCCGTCCCAGGACTCGATTACGGTCCCGGAACCGCTGAGGCCCACGGCCGTGCACACGGTCGCCGAGACACAAGACGCGCCCGAGAGGCCGCTTTCGGCCGCCGGGTTGGGGCTGGGCATCACCGACCAGCTCGTGCCATCCCAGGACTCGATCAGGGTCGTGGAAGCGCCGCTGTTGGTGTAGGACAAGCCCGCGGCCGTGCACACAGTCGCCGACACACAAGACACGCCCTCGAGGATGGCGTGGGGGTTTCCCGGGTTGGGGCTGGGTACCACCGACCAGCCGGTGCCGTCCCAGGACTCGGTCAGGGTCTTCTGAATGTTCCTGCCTGCTATGTGGTAGAAACCCGCGGCCGCGCATGCGGTGGCCGAGACGCAGGACACGCCGTAGAGGTCGTTGCCGCCGGTGGCAGCTATCAGGGGCAGGCAGGCAAGTGAGACGTGCACTGAACGTGATCACGAAACCGGCAACGACGACGCCCGAACCGGACCGCTTGCACTGGTGGCCGGATACAGATAAGGGGCCCACGGGGAGCGAGCGGGATGCATCTGAGACTCCCCGGAGGCAGCCCGGTGATACTCGCGGTCGGCCCCCCAACCCCGGCCGGACGTGGCACCTACGTCACGCCGAGGGACCAGCGCGGCCAAAACCGTGCTGACTGTCCAGTCGCCGAGCGACTGGCTTATGCAGCCGCCGGATCGAGGATCGTGACGCTTGCCGCCTCGGATGGTTCGGGTACGGGCAGGCCCTCCTGCCGGAGCATGGCGATGTGCGCCGCCATGGCCTCGATCATCAGCGTTTCAGTGTCCTGACGCGAGTCCCCGGCGGCGACGACTCCCGGCAGATCAGGGGAGTATGCCGAGTAGCCCGACTCATCGTCGCCCTCGAAGACGACCACGTAGCCCTTCATGGCCGCTCCTTTCGCAGGCCCGCTTGCTTCAGGATGCTTGACTCGGTCTTCGGTTTCAAGGTAGCGCTCGGCTTGCCCGCCACGGTAACCAGCCCAGGTTTTGCGGGGTGAGCAAAGTGCCGATGGGAGCCGGAAACGCGCTTCAGTTTCCAGCCGTCCTGTTCTAACAGGAGGATGATCTCGCTGATCTTCATGGGCACGAATCGACCATAACGCCCAGGACTGACGTTTCATTTGGCGGTACGGGGCGCAGTGGCGCTCGGGCCGGGTCGCCCCGGGGGAGTGCCGCGCCATGCGACCGGCGCGTCATGGGCCCGCACGCATGAGAATCCGCACCGCCTGCCGCATTCTCGAATACCTCCCCGATAATGCCGGCCTGGTTATCTTGCAAGAGTTCCGGAAGCCTGTAACCTAACCGAGGCTGCCACTCAAACCCCCGCCCAAAACGGGCAGCACACCTCAATCAAGAATCAGCCGGCGACATATCCCACTATTGCGCGAGCTATAAGCGTCCACCCTGTGGCCGGTGTAATCCAGAAATCTTTTACCAACGGATAAAAGGGGATTTCATGCTGAAACGTGTCCTTGCCGGGACGGCCGTGGCCGCCGTGAGCCTGATGTCCGCCGCCACCGCGGCGCAGGCGCAGGCGATCACCCGGGCGCCGCCAGCCACGCCTGCGCCGCACGCCACGGTGATCAACCTGCACCACGCCTACCTGGCGCACCTCGGCCGCACGAAGGCAGCCAAGATCACCGGAATCATGTACGCCCGGGACAAGGAGCCCAAGGCGGCGAAGGTCACCGCGGCCTGCTCGGAGCCGAACTGTCCGCTCGTCTACAACGGCGGCTCGGTCCAGCACTCGCCGCACGTCTACCTGCTGCTGTGGGGGCCGAACTGGAGTTCGGACCCGTCCCAGGCAGGCAGCGCCGCCTACCTGGAGAGCTTCTACGCCGGTCTCGGGGTGGAGCCGCAGGACAGTTGGTCCACGATCACCTCGCAATACGGCGACGGCAGCGGTTTCCCCACGTTCACCGGCTCGGTGTACGAGGGCGCCTTCCAGGACACCAGCACCCCGCCGAGCGGCGTCGACCAGAGCCAGCTCGGTGCCGAGGCAGACGCCTTCGCCAGTACCCATGGCATCACGGACCTGGCGGACGCCCAGATCGTGGTCGCCACCCAGTCGGGGACCTGCCCGCAAGGTTTCTTCTCCCCGAACTGCGACGGCGGCAGCGGTGACTACTGCGCCTGGCATTCCAACTCCAACGAGCCATACACCAACCTGCCTTACATGCTCGACGCGGGCATTGGCTGCGGCGAGGACATTGTGCAGAGCCAGTACGACGGATTCTCGATCGTCGGTGGCCACGAATATGCGGAAACCATCACCGATCCTTTCCCGCTCTCTGGCTGGTGGGATTCGGCCGACGGGTCGGGGGGTGAAGTCGGCGACAAATGCGCCTGGCGCGACCCGGTCAGCGGCAAAGTCGACATCGGCACCGTGACGCTCTCCACCGGTACGTTCGCCATGCAGCCACTGTTCAACAACGATGCCCTCGCCAACGGCGGGGACGGATGCGTGATGAAGCCGATCGGCGCCCTGAAGGGATTCCGGAACCTGTGCCTGGACGACAACAACGGGCTCAGCGCCAACGGCAACCCGGTCGACATCTGGCAGTGCATCGGCGGCGCGCGCCAGCGGTGGACGCAGCAGAACGGCGAACTCCAGGTCGTCGGGAAGTGCCTGACCGACAACACCTGGGGCGGCGCGGGCACCAAGCTGGTGATCGAGGCCTGCAACGGCCAGCGGAACCAGCAGTGGTCGCGCAACACCAGCGGCGAGTACGTGCTGGCCTTCCAGGGCCTGTGCCTGGCCGACCCGAGTGGCTCCACCACCAACGGCACCCAGGTGAAGGCCCAGAACTGCACGAATGCCACGGACCAGCACTGGTCCGTGCCCTAACCGCCCTGGCGAGTGACGCCGGCCAGCCGCACGCTGGCCGGCGTCACGCTGGGGCCAGCACCACCTCGCCGGTTCCGCCGTTGATCGTGGCCAGCCAGGCGCCGGGGACCGGGGCCGGCCCGGTCACCGTTTCGGGGTGGCAGCCGGTCACCATCGGGACGCCCAGGCTGCGGGCCACCTCGGCCAGATGGGAACTCGCCGCCCCGGTCCGGGCGATGACTCCCCGCGCACCGAACAGCAGCGGCGCCAGCGCCGGCACCGGCCGGTCCACCAGCACGATGGCGCCCCGGCATTCGCTCGCCCCGGTCTCGTGCGGCCGGCACGCTACCAGTGGCCCGGCCGCGGTCCCGGCCACCGCGGGCCGCCCCGCCACCCGCAGCCCCTCCGCCGGCATCGGCGGTTCCGGCTCGCCGCCGCAATCGGGCGCCGCCCCCCGCATCGACTGAAGCAGCCACACCTTCCCATCGCACGCTGCCCACTCGATCAGGTCGTCCCCGGACTCGGCGTGAACGCGACCAGCCAGAGCGGCCGTCTCGGCCACGACCTCCGCCCCGATCAGCTCAGCCAGGTCATCGTCCTGCGCGCCTTCCGCCCACCCGGAAAGCAGCGCCCCCGGATGCCCCCGGACCCCCGCCACGGTCACCTCGCCAGCCTGGACCCGCGCCACGCCCCCCGCCTCGGGAACGATCTCCGGCTGCACCAGGACCGCCAGTTCCAGCGCCTCCAGCCCCAGCCCGCACCCCTCCAGCCGCCGCAGCGGATCCACCGCGAACGCCGAAGCCCAGCAACTCCGGACCGCCCCGGCCACGTCCTCCCGCCCGGCCCCCGTCACCGAGGAAAACGCCCCCGCCCACCGCGCATCCCCCTCCAGCGGACTGGAAGACCGCACAATCACCCGCCCCCCCAGCCCATCCACGGCCGCCGCCAGCTCCGCAACAAGCGCCAGCATCGAGCGCCAGCCCAAGCACGGCCACCCGCCCCGCCGCCACCCCATGTCCCGCACCGCACACGCCCCCGCCCCCATCGCGTTCCCGCCGCGAGACCGGCACGACCCACCCCGGCAGCACCGGCAACCCAACGCGCAGTGCGCGCCCAGCACGCGCCGCCTTGAACCCGACCTCACCCGGGCGAGCACGGCGCCGCATGAACCAGGCGCGCAAGCGTTGGGCTGGCAGCCGCGGCGTCCTTGAGAGCCGGGTGCACCCGATCCTGTCGGCCGCCGTCCGGTCCGGCTGCGACGCGCCAGGGCACAAGCGGGACACGAGCCTCATCCGACCTCGATGATCTCGTCCGACTTGTACGTGGACAGCAGTTCGTGCCCGGAATCCGTCACCAGCAGCATCTCTTCGAGCCGGACCCCGAACTCGTGCACCTTCCCGTGCTGGGTCTCCAGCGCGAACACCATGCCCGGCCGGATCTCCTCCGGGTAGTCCAGCGACCAGATCCGCGATATCACCGGCCGGTCGTACTGGGCCAGCCCGAGCCCGTGCCCCCACAGGTTCGCGGCGGCCTGGTCCTCCTCGTCGTAACCCCACGCCTCCCGCGCCGACGGCCACTTCGACGCGATGTCCCGCGTGGTCACCCCCGGGCGCACCACCTCGATCGCGTCCCACAGCCACCGGTGCGCCGTGTCGTAGTACTGCTTCATCTCGTCGGTCGGCTGTGCCGCCCACGCAGTACGTCCGGTACACGCACGACTTGAACCCGTTCCAGGTCAGCGCGGCCAGGTCGATGATCACCAGTTCGCCCGGGCGGATGATCCGGTCGGAGAAGTTGCGCCAGTTGGGCCAGGCGTTCGGCCCGGACGACACGATGATGTCCTCGACGTCCTCCATGCCCGGGATGTTGTACAGGTAGTCGAAGCCGAACGCGGCGACCTCGTTCTCGGTCAGCCCCGGCCGCAGGAACTGCGTGAACTCGTAGTGCAGCGTGTCGCAGATCGCCCCGACGATGCGCAGCGCCTTCTGCTCGTCCGGCGCTCTTGATCGCGCGTGCCTCCATCATCGGCGTCATCCCGTCCGCCCAGGTGATCCCGGCCTGCTGGAACGCGGCGATCATGTTCAGGTCGATGAAGTCCACGCCGAGCGGCCGGTCCCGCACGCCCGCGTCCTCCAGGTCGTCGGCCAGTGCGCGGGTGAACTTGCGCCACCTGGTTCTGCGACGCCGGCCCGGCCGCGCCCTTGATCCAGGAGTAGGAGTGCCGGATGTTGCCCGGCGGGATCCACGGGTTGTGCACCTTCAGGTGGATGCCGATGTCGCCCTGCTCGTAGACGATCGGCTCGCGCCCCTCACACAGCACCACGTAACGCAGCCCGGGCTTGAGCCGGTTCCAGCCCGGTGTGTACGTCGAGGAGACGTACCGCATGTTCTCGTCGTACATCAGCAGCATCGCGCCGAGCCCGTGCCGCGCCATCGCCTCCCGGGCACGCGTCAGGCGCCACGCCGCACCGCCGGCCAGTTGATGCCTTCCTTCCAGTCCGTGCTCAGGCCGCCGAACGCTTCTCTCATGCCATCTCCTCCTTGCGCGAACCGCCGCCCGTGGCCGCCCGCGGGCTGCCGTCAGCGGGGATGACCGGAAGCAGCAGCGAACGACTCGCCGCCCGGGGCCGGCCCACAGGGTCTGCGTACTGCCGGTCAACTCCGGCGGCCGGTCGACGGGGTCGTCGTGCAGGAACGGTCCGCAGCCGGTCATCTCGTTCTTGAACGAGCCCAGCCGGGGCGCAGTCCGGGCGGTGCACCTCCCAGTCGCGGCCGCGCACGGTCAGCGCGATCCGGTACCCGGCGGGGATGACCAGGCTGGTCGGCCAGATCTCCACGTCGGCCTGGTAGACCTCGCCGGGCACCAGCGGCTGGACCTCGTCGTGGGCGTGGTAGGGCTGGTACTCGGTGGACAGGCCCGGATCCAGCTTGCGGTGCGACATCCGCAGCCAGCCCTGCGCGACCGGGGTGTGCGGGTCGATCGCGCCGGGGAACGTGACGTCGGAGCCGTCCGGTGCCAGCACCCGCAGCACGCAGAACAGGTCGGCATCGGCCGTGGTCGAGGACACGAACAGCCGTGCGGCCACCGGGCCGGTGATCTCGGTCCCGGCTGCCAGCGGCGCCGCGGTGAACGTGACCCCGCCGGAGTCCGCCCAGTACGACATGCCGCTCCCGGCATCCGGTGGCTCCGGGCCCAGTTCGGCTCCTGTCCGGCCCCAGATACAGCTTCGTCCAGCGGGTCCGGGCCAGCGGCCACTCTCGTTCTGCACGCTGCATGAAACCGTCGAGGGCGCGGACCTGTAGCTGAACCGCAGGCTGGTCCCGCCAGCCCGCGTCGTCACCGTGCAGGAAGCAGGCGAAGAACCGTTTCTGCAGGCCGACGCCGTAGTCGGTGTAGAAGTGCGTCCAGTGCTCCAGGCCGTGAACCTCCAGCCACTTGTGCGCTGACGCGGCGCGGGTGAAGCCCTCGAAGTTGCCCCGGGTGTGCAGGCCCTGGCCGCCCCAGTTGGCGGCGGTGAGCAGCGGCACGGTGATCCGGTCCCAGTGCGCGGAGCGGTCGCGGTAGAACTCGCCATCGAGCGGGTGGGCGGCGATCTGCTCGCCGAAGTACGCCCGGGCGTAGACCAGTTCGTCCTCGCTGAGGGTCTCCGGGCCGGCCACGGTCGCACCGGTGATCGCGCTGCGCGGGCCGTTGTCGCCGACCCCGTGCTGGACCACGGTGACCTGCTTGTCGTACCAGTGGCGGAAGAACGTGGACAGGATCCCGCCGTGGTGGGTGGCGTCCCGGTAGAAATCCGCGGCGCCCTCCCAGACGCAGATCGCGGCCAGGTGCGGCGGCTGCAGGCCGGCGACGTGCCAGGCGTTCATCGCGTAGTAGGAGATGCCGTTGATGCCGACCTTGCCGGTGCTCCAGCCCTGCGTTCCGGCCCATTCGACGCACTCGTAGAGGTCGCGGGCCTCGCGCGGGGAGAACGGGTCCAGGACACCGGGGGAGCGGCCCGCGCCGCGGGAGTCCACCCGCACGCAGGCGTAGCCGTCGGGCACCCACTTCTCCGGGTCGACGGTCTCCCAGTTGGCGTACCGGTTGCTGGAGCCGGCCGCGACGTCGGGGTGCTCGGCGACCATGAGCCGCCACTGGTCGGCGTAGCCGTCCTGGAACGCCAGGCCCTTAGCGTAGGGACCGTAGGTGAGCAGGACAGGGTGCCGCTCCGGGCCGTCGGGGCGGAACACGTCGGCGCGGAGCACCAGCCCGTCGTCCATTGTGATCGGAACGTCCCAGTCGATCACCATGGCGGGACCATAGCAGCGCCCGCACGGCCGCAGCAGCGACAGATACAAACGTTTGTGCCCGCTTCAGCCTGGCAAGGCCCGTGCCAGGATGGCGTGATGGAGCGGATCGAGGCGCAGCTGCTGATCCCCGGCCGCGGCGAGCCGGTCAGCGACGGTGTCGTGATCATCGACGACTCGGTGATCGGCTACGCCGGGCCGGCCGGCCAAGCGCCGGCGACGCCGGCGGCCAGCGTGCACCAGGCCGAGACGGTCATGCCGGGCATGTGGGACTGCCACGGCCATTTCCTTGGCACGCGCACGCTCGACCTTGGCCGGCTGCCGCTGGACCCGGTGCCGTTGCGGGCGGCGCGCTGCGCGCGCGACCTGGCGGCCGCGCTGCGGGCCGGGATGACCTCGGTCCGCGAGGTCGGCGGCCTGGGCGTGCACCTGGCCAGGGCGGTCACCGAGGGCGTGCTCGAGGGCCCGTCCATCTACGCCGCCGGGGCCATCCTGAGCACCACCGGCGGCCATGCCGACCTGCACTCCTATCCGCTGCCGTGGATCGCCGACTTCGCCGCGCATCACGGCGAACTGCGGCTGGCCGACGGGCCCGCCGAGTGCATGCGCGCGGTCCGCGAGCAGTTGCGGCAGAACGCCCGGCTGATCAAGGTGTGTGCCTCGGGCGGGGTGCTGTCGGAGATCGACGACCCGATCCACCAGCAGTTCACCATGGCCGAACTGCGGGTGATCGTGGAGGTGGCCGGCCTCGCCGAGCGCGTCGTGGCGGCGCACTGCCACGGTAAGCCCGGCATCATGGCCGCGGTGCAGGCCGGCGTCCGCACCATCGAGCACGGCACCTACCTCGACGACGAGGCCTGCGACGCTATGCGCGAAACGGGCACCATCCTCGTCCCGACCAGGGCCATCTTCGAGAACATCCTGGCGGACCTGGCGGCGGTGCCCGACTACGCGGCGGCCAAACTCACCGCGATAGCCGGGCGGCACGCCGAGGCGGTGTCCCGCGCGATCGGCCGCGGCGTCACCATCGCGATGGGCACCGACATCTCGGTGACCGGCCCGGACCGGCCGAACGCCTGGGGCAGCAACGGAGCCGAGCTTGCCCATCTGGTCCGGCTCGGGATGACGCCGCTGCAGTCGATCGAGGCGGCGACCGCCACCGCCCCGCTGACGCTCGGCCCGCAGGCGCCCAGGTCCGGCCGGCTGGAACCCGGCTACGACGCCGACGTCATCACCGTCGCCGCGGATCCGCTCACCGACATCGCGGTGCTCGCCGACCCGGCGCAGATCACCGGCGTCTGGACCAAAGGCCGTCGTGTGACGCTCCGCTGACCGGCTCAGGCGTTCGAGGAAGCCGCTTCCCCGCCGGAAGGAATGTGGTCGTTGGCATGCTGACCACAAAAGAATGTGGTCATCGTGCCAACGACCACAAACGTCGCCGGATGGCCACCGCAACAACTGTCACACCGGCACCGGCAAGCGCAATGGCCCCTGCCAGGGCCCGGACGGCGCCGAGATCATGGCAGTGGCTCCGGTGCGATAGTGCCGGCTTGACTGCGCGGGCGTACGCTCGAGACCTGGGGTGTGCCTGCACGCTGACGTCGGCGGCATCACATGCCGGGATCCGCAGGCAGAGCAGCGACGCGGCCGGCCTGGCTCGCCATGACTCTTCCATGAACAAGGGAAGGTGAGCATGGTGAAGACCAGGCTTTCCCGGTGGGTCAGCCGATGGCGTCAGCGCCGCCTGGCCCGTGAGCAGACACAGCAGACATCGGCAACCCGCCAGGCGACGCGCGCCGCCGAGGGGCAGCGGTACCACTCCACGGGCCACGGCCCGTAAAAGACCCGGTGTCGGGCCGGCAAGCCGTTGCGCGAGCCCTTCCACGGTCAGTGGTCCGCGCGCCGGGCCACCTACCGGGTCATCTACACCATCGATGAGGACAAGCACCTGATCGTCATCGATGCCGTGCTGCTCCGGGGCATCGCCTACCGACCGCGCTAACGGGCAGACCGCCCCGTGGCGAAGCCCTCGGCGGGCCGCCGACCGGAACTCAGGCGGCGGCCGGCAGATCGTGATCATGGGATTCTGGTCAGTGGAGCGGCCAAAACGCCATGATCACCATTGGGATTCAGGGAGGGGAAGGCCGAACAGGGCGGCGGCGTTGCGGCCGGCGATCAGCTCGGCGTCGGCCTCCGGCAGGCCGGTGCCGGCGAGCTGGTCGGCCAGCGGGCCGGCGGCCATGTCGAACGGGTAGTCCGTGCCGTACACGACGTGATCCGCGCCGACCGTGCCGGCCAGGAACCGCAGCGGGCCCGGTGCATGGGTCACGGTGTCGAACCAGAATCTGTTGAGGTACGCCGACGGGGGATGCGCGCAGCCCTTCGCCTCGGGGCGGACCCGGTGCCCGTGGTCCAGCCTGCCGATCTGGTACGGCAGGTAACCGCCGCCGTGGGTCAGCACGAGCCGCAGCGCGGCGAGTTCGTCCAGCGTCCCGCTGAAGATCAGCCGGGCCGCGCAGATCGTGGTGGCCAGCGGGTTGCCGATCAGGTTGGTCAGGTAGAAGTCCGCGAGCCCGGGCCTGGCCCCGACGTAGTACGGGTGCAGGATCAGCGGCACCCCGAGGCCCGCGGCGGCGGCCAGCACGGTGCGCGGCCCGGGATCGTCCAGCGGGGTGCCCGCCACGTCCGGGCCGATCTCCGCCCCGCGCATGCCCAGTTCGGTTACTGCCCGGCGCAGTTCGGCGACCGCGGCCGCCGGGTCCTGCATCGGGAGCGTGGCCACCGCGGTGATCCGGCCGCCCGAGCCGGCCGCGAAGGCGGCCAGCGCGTCGTTCACCGCCCGGCAGAACCCGGCCGCCGCCCCGCCGTCCGCCCAGTACATGAACAACTGCGGGGCGGCCGAGAGCACGGCGTGGCCGATCCCGCGCCGGTCCATGGCCGCCAGCCGGGCGGGCAGGTCGTAGCACACCGGCGGCACGGGCCAGCGGAAACCCTGCCGGTGGACGAGCCACTCCTGGCCGTTGCCGTGCTCGGCCGTCATGCCGTCGAACCCCTGCCCCCGGCGGGCCGCCGCCAGCACCTCGAACGGCAGGAAGTGCGTATGCACGTCGACGGTCAGCACCCCGGTGACCGCCCGGCCATCGATCGCAGGACCGCGTGCACGCAGGCGGTGTCGTCGTCGGCGTGGCCCTGGGCCAGCGCGGCCGCGTAGAACGACGTGGCCATGGTGAACAGCGGGGTGGGGGTGCCCGTCTGCCTGGCGAACCCGGCGATGATCTGCAGGTCCTTGTCGAACACCGTGGTCGTCACGCCCGGGCCGGAATAGTCGCCGGCGGCCATAGCCGGGCCGCGCACCTCGAACATGTCCGACGAGCCTGCCCCGTCGGCGACCGCGGTGAGCACCGACGCCAGGTCCAGGCCGGCCCGCTCGGCGAGCACCAGGGCCTCCGCGGCGGCCACGTTGTGGATGGCGACGAGCAGGTTCGCGATGAACTTGACCGCCGACCCGTTGCCGAACTCCCCGACGTCGTGGACCCCCCGGGTCATCGCCGCCAGCACCGGCAGCGCACGGGCCTTGGCGTCGGCGGGGCCGCTCAGGTAGGCGACCACGTCCTTGGTCGAGCGCCTGCCCGCCGGTCCCGGACAGCGGGCAGTCGAGCAGCACGATGCCGTGTCCGGCGAGGGCGTCGCGCGCCCGGCGTTTGTCCGCGAGCGGCAGCGTGGAGGTCTCGATGACCACCAGGCCCGGGCGCGGCGGCGGCCAGTCCGGCCGCGACATCGCGTCAGCGCCGCCGCGGTGGGCAGCGAGGTGACGACGATGCTCGCGCGGGCGGCGGCCTCGGCCGGGCTGGCGGCGGCCGTGCCACCGCGCCCGGCGTGATCGGCCAGCCGGGCCGGGTCGATGTCGTAGCCGTCGACGTCGAAGCCCGCGGCGAGCAGGTGGGCGCTCAGCGCGGAGCCCATCGTGCCAAGCCCGATGAAGCCGACGGCTGTGGTCGGCGGTGTCACTGGCGCCTTCCCTTCGTTCCCGGGTGAGAGCATTGCACCATGCTGGCAGCGGTCATCGAGCGGCCCGGGGCCGTGACGGTGCGGCAGATCCCGGTGCCGCAGGCCGGCCGGGCTCGCCCTGGTGCGGGTGGGCGTCGGCGGGCATCTGCGGCACCGACCGCAAGCTCGCCGCGGGCGTGCTGCCGGTCACCGCGCCCCGGGTGCTCGGGCACGAGATGACCGGCTGGGTGGAGGTCCCGGGTCCCGGCGGGGCGGTGCCCGCCGGCACTGCGGTGGTGGTGAACCCGGCCGTCTTCTGCGGCCGGTGCCGGGAGTGCCGCCGGGACCTGCCGCACCTGTGTGCCCGCGGCGGGCTGCTCGGCCGCGACCTCGACGGCTGCTTCGCCGAGTACGTCGCGGTCCCCGAGGCCCTGCTGCACCCGCTGCCCGCCGAGGTCACCGCCGACCAGGCGGCCCTGGTTCAGGTGCTGTCCACCTGCGTGCACGCCCAGGCCGATGTGGCGATCTCCCCGGAGAGCAGCGCCGTCGTGATCGGCCTGGGCGTGGCCGGCCTGCTGCACGTGCAACTGCTGCGGGCCCAGGGCGTGCGGACGATCGTCGGGGTCACCCGCGCGGCCTGGAAGCGTGACCTGGCCCTGGCCTGCGGCGCCAGCAGCGTGGTCACCCCGGACGGCGCGGCGGCGGCGGTCGCCGAGGTGACCGGGGGCCGTGGCGCCGACGTCGCGATCGAGTCCGCCGGAACCGCCGCGACGCTGGCCCAGGCCATCGGGCTGGCCGGCCCGGGCGCGGCCGTGATCCTCTTTGGCGCGGTGCGGACGGCCGACGGGCTGCCGGCCCACGAGGCGTATCTCAAGGAACTCACGATCCGCTGCCCGCGCGCCTCCCGGCCCCGGGACTTCGACACCGCGATCCGGCTCTGCGCGGCGGGGCGCGTCGACGCCGCGGCGCTCGTCACCGGCCGGTTCCCGCTGCCTGAGGTGGCCCGCGCCCTGGCCGCCAGCGAAGACCCGGCGCAGCTCAAGATCGTCCTCGACGTGGCCGGGCCATGCCCGATCTGATCTCCAGTGCCGCGAATCCCGTGGTCAAGCGGATCCGGCTGCTCGGCGACCGCAGGCACCGGCGGCGCGAGGGCGCGTTCGTGGTGGAGGGCATCCAGCCGGTCTGGCAGGCGGTCGAGGCCGGCGCCGACGTGGAGGTCCTGGTGGTGGCCCCGGACCTGCTGGGCGGACTCGGCGGCCGCGCGGATGGTTGCCGGGCAGGAGGCCGCCGGGGTCAGGGTGGCCCGGCTGACCGCCGAACTGTTCGCCCGGGTCTCCGCGCGGGACGGGCCGTCCGGGCTGGCGGCGATCGTCCGGGCCAGGGTTCCGGGGCTGGCCAGCCTCCAGGTGTCCCCGGGCGCGGTGTTCGTCGCGCTGCACGAGGTCGGCAACCCCGGCAACCTGGGCACGATCATCCGGACCGCCGACGCGGCCGGCGGCGGCCGGGGTGGTGCTGATCGGCGCGGCCGCCGACCCGTTCGACCCGGCCGCGGTCAAGGCGTCGATGGGCGCGCTGTTCGCGGTGCCGGTCGCCCGCGCGGCCGACGCGGCGGAGTTCCTCGGCTGGGCGGCCGGCTGCGGGGTCAGCGTCGTCACCACCTCGGCGAAGGCCAGGACCAGCTTCTGGGCGGCCAGCTACGCCCGGCCCCTCGCGGTGCTGCTGGGCGCGGAAGGGGCCGGGCTGCCGGACGACGTGCTGGCCGCCGGCGACCTCCAGGTGCGGATCCCGATGACCGGCACCGCGGAGTCGCTGAACCTGGCCGTGGCCGCGGGCCTGCTGCTGTACCAGGCCCGCAGGCCGGACCTCGGCGGGCCGGCTCCAGATCGCCGGTCTCCAGCAGGGTCTTGAGGTCGGCCACGATGCGCGGCCAGCCCTGGCTCACCCCGGCCAGCACGGCGCTGCCTGCCGCGAAGCCGTCGTGCAGCACGGTCAGCTTGCACAGCGGGCCCTGGTCCTCGATGTCGAAGGTCACCGTGGACCGGGGCTCGCTGGCCCACGCCGCCCGGTCCGCTTCGTCGATGTTGTAGTGGGCGGCCCACTCCGGAGTGAACGTGTGCCAGGTGTAGGCGAGCCGCCGGTACGGGTCGGCCGCCACGATGACCTGGGCCGGGTCGGCGATCCTGGTACCGTCCGCGAGCGTGACCGTGAAGACCGAACCGGTCTGCCAGTCCGACTCCATGGCCACGCCGCCCCAGTAGCGTTGGGTGAAGGCCGGCTCGGTCAGCGCCTGCCAGAGTTGCTTGGGCGTGGTGCGGATGTAGGTGGTGTAGACGAATTCGGGCTTGTCCATCGGAGTGTCCTCCAGGGCACGTTTCAGGTCGGACAGGGCATCCACCCGCTGCTGGTGGTACTGGCCGATCCAGCGCTGGGCGATTTCGCTGATGGGCGCGGCGTTGAGGTAGTGGTACTTCTCCCGGCCGCGGCGGACCGTGGTCACGAGATTGGCCGCGGCCAGGATCGCCAGGTGCTTGCTCACCGACTGCCGGGCCATGTCCAGGCACTCGGTCAGTTCGCGCAGCGTCTGGCCGTTGCGGTCGTTCAGGCTGTCCAGGAGGCGCCGGCGGCCGGGGTCGGCCAGCGCCCGGAAAACGTCGTCCAACCCGGAGCCACCTCCTGCTGATAGGCAGCCGTCCGGCTGCATGTCTGACAATAGGCAGCCGTTTGGCTGCATGTCAAGCCGGACTGCCCGGCTGGCCTCGATGCGCGCTGGTGGCGGATCCCGGTAAGCTAGGTGCGCTTCCGGCGCTCCGGGCCGCCTCCGCGGCGGCACGTTGACGGCCGGACAGGCGGCGGAGTAGCTCAGTCAGGCAGAGCAAGCGGCTCATAATCGCTGTGTCGCCGGTTCAAGTCCGGCCTCCGCTACGCAGTACCCCCGGTCCGATCGTGGCCCGGGACCGACGCAAGAGAAAGGCACTCCCTCGTGGCTGCCACCGATGTGAGGCCCAAGATCACCCTGGCCTGCCAGGAGTGCAAGCACCGCAACTACATCACCAGGAAGAACCGGCGCAACGACCCGGACCGGCTCGAGCTGAAGAAGTACTGCCCGAACTGCCGCTGCCACCGGCCGCACCGCGAGACCCGCTAGCCGCGGTGGCCATCAACGGCGACTACCTCGGCCGCACCTTCCCGGCCACCGAGCCTTACGAGGTGAGCCGGGTCAAGATCGCGGACTTCGCCGAGGCGATCGGGGACCGCAACCCGCTGTACACCGACGCCGCCGCCGCGCAGGCGGCCGGCTATCCCGACGTGATCGCCCCGCCGACGTTCCCGATCGTGATCACCATGGCCGCCAGCCGGGCCGCGATCGCCGATCCCGGCCTGGGCATCAACTACGCCATGGTGGTGCACGGCGAACAGCGCTTCAGCTACGCCCGCCCGCTGCACGCGGGCGACGTGGTGGTCGCGCAGTCCACGATCTCGGGGATCCGCGAGGTGGGCAGCATGACGATGGTGACCACCGACACCGAGATCAAGACCATCGACGGCGAGCTGGTCTGCACCGGTTACGGCACCCTGGTGGAGCGGGGGAACGCATGACCAAGTTCGCGGACGTGACGGCCGGCACGGAACTGCCGGTCGTGTCCTACCCCGTCACCCGGCTCAGCCTGGTGAAGTACTGCGGCGCATCCGGCGACTTCAACGTGATCCACTGGAACGAGCGGATCGCCCGCTCCGTCGGCCTGCCGAACGTCATCGCGCACGGCATGTTCACCATGGCGCAGGCCGGCCGGTACGTGACCGACTGGGCCGGTGACGCCGGGGCCCTGGTGGAGTTCGGCGTCCGGTTCTCCGCCATGGTGCCCGTCCCCGATGACGACACCGGCGCGACCATCGAGGTCAGCGGCACGGTCGAGGAGAAGCTTGACGGCAACCTGGTGGCGGTCGCGCTGACCGCGCGCTCGGGCGATGCCAAGGTGCTGACCCGGGCCCGCGCGGTCGTCCGCCTGCCCTAACCGCCATGGCGCAGCAGTCGCCGCCTGACCCGGGCCCCGCGCGGTCGTCCACCGGGGGGTTCCAGGGGGGTCGCCCCCCCAGGCCAGCACAGGCGCAGGTCCCGCTCGCCGGGTACACCACGCTGCGCCTCGGCGGGCCCGCCCGGCATTTCGCCGAGGCGCACGACGACGCCGAACTCGTCGGCCAGGTGTGGGCCGCGGACGAGCGCGGCGAGCCACTGCTGGTCCTCGGCGGCGGCAGCAACCTCGTGGTCGCCGACGAGGGCTTCCCCGGCACCGTCGTGCACGTCGCGACGCGGGGCGTCCGCCACGAACCGGACGGCGACTGCGTCCTGCTGACCGTGGCCGCGGGGGAGGACTGGGACACGGTCGTCGCCGGGGCCGTGGCGGACGGCCTGGCCGGCCTGGAGTGCCTGTCCGGGATCCCGGGCCTGGCCGGTGCCACGCCCATCCAGAACGTGGGCGCCTACGGCCAGGAGGTCGCCCAGACGCTGGTGGCGGTCCGCGGCTACGACCGGGAACGCGGCGAGGTGGCGGACCTGCCCGCCGCGCAGTGCGGGTTCGGCTACCGGACCAGCGCCTTCAAACGGTCGCTGCACTCCTGGGCAGCCGCCGGCCCCGCCGTCACCGGGCGCTTCGTGGTGCTCGGCGTGACCTTCCGGCTGGACCGCTCGGCCCGGTCCGCGCCGGTGCGCTACGGCGAACTGGCCCGGTCGCTCGGGATCCCCGAGGGTGGCCGGGCGCCACTGGCGCAGGTGCGCTCGGCGGTTCTCGCGCTGCGCCGGGGCAAGGGCATGGTGCTGGACGCCGCCGACCCTGACACGCGTAGCGCAGGCTCTTTCTTCACCAATCCGGTGCTGGATCTCGCCGCATACGCGGAACTGGAGCGGGCCGTGGCCGCCGGCTTCGGCCCCGGCGTCCGGGTGCCGACGTTCCCGGCCGGCCCGGGGCAGGTCAAGGTGCCGGCCGCCTGGCTCATCGAGCGGGCGGGTTTCGCCAAGGGATACCGGCCGGGGCCGGACGCCCGCGGCGCGCGGATCTCCGCCAAGCACACCCTGGCCCTGGTCAATCCCGGCGGCGCGACAACGGCCAGCCTGCTCGCGCTCGCCCGGGAGGTCGCCGGCGGCGTGCGCAAGGTCTTCGGTGTGGACCTGGCCGCCGAACCGGTGCTCGTCGGCGCGGACCTCGCCACCCCGCCGCCCTAGCCCGCGAGCCCGCTGAGCAGGACCGCGCCCAGGGTCGCCGCGATCAGGAACGGGCCGAACGGGATCCGCGTCGTGCGGTCGGCCCGGCGGGCCAGCATCAGGCCGAGGCCGGCCACCGCGGCAAGCAGCCAGGCGGCCATCAGCCCGGCCAGGAACGCGGTCGCGCCAAGCCAGCCCAGGTAGGCGCCGAGCGGCCCGGCCAGCTTGACATCGCCCAGGCCGAGGCCGGCCGGCGACACGAGCACGAGGACACCGAAGAACGCCACCGCGGCCGCCATCCCGATCAGCGCGTGGCCGAACCGGCCGGTGCCCCCGGCCACGAACGGCGCCGCCACTGCCGAGCAGCGCCAGGCTGACCGGATAGGCCGGCAGCGTCACCACGTTGGGCAGCCGGCAGCGTCCGGGCGTCGAAGAACGCCAGCGGGACGCCCGCCGCGGCCAGCACGCAGAACGCGGGTGCCTGCGGGCTCAGCCCGAACCGCAGCGCCACCGCGACCACAGTGGCGATTGTGACCAGAGTGGCTGATAGGACCCAGGTCCGGCTTCCAACCTGGGAAAAGGCCATGAATAGTCCCGTTTTTGTCTTGGCGCACGGGCTGCGAGCGGTAGATATCGTTCTGTAGCTTATTAGGTGGATCTGGGTGGGCGCTGGCCGGTGCACGAGCCGGCCGGCGGGAGCGCCGGGCTGGACTGAGCGCGTCACCCCGATCCGGGCGGCCAGGGAGGCACCATGCGGCGCCGGTGCGGGTCTGCGGCGTTATTCGCTGTCGGCATCCTGGCGGGCGTGACCGCGTGCGGGAACGGGAGCGCCGCCGTGTTCCATCCGGCCGGGGCCCTGTCGCCCGCGCCGGTCCAGGCGCCGTTACCGGCGCCGGCGGGCCAGCGCCTGGGCAGCTTCCGGTTCCCCCGTGACGTGTCCATCGACTTCACCACCCCGCCGCCGGCCGACCGCGGTGCAGCGGGCGGTCATCGCCGGCTACCAGGACTACGTCCTCTCGCTCTGGGCGGCGGTCCTCACCCACGGCAGCAACACCGCCTACCTGCAGCACGCCAGCGGCAACGCGGCGGAGTTCGTGCGCCGCGAGACCGCGCGGTACGCGTCGCCCGGCGTGACGGTCAAGGGGACCATCTCCTACACCGGCACCAGGGTCGCCGGGGTCTACTTCGGTACCGGCGCGGACGTGCTCTCCTGCGTCGACGCCTCGGCGTTCCACCAGGTGAACGCGCAGACGGGGGCCACGATGGGCCCGGCGCTGCCCGCCCGGCTGACCCGCTACCTGGAAAACGTGGCCGAGGGGCGCGGCAGCAACGGCACCTGGTCCGTCACCCGCCTGGTCATCTACCCGGCAGCCAGCACAAAGGGAGCGATGTGCCGATGAGAACCCGCCTTCTCACCAGCATCGCGCTGCTCGCCGCGGTCGCCGCGGCGGCCGCGCTCGGCCAGGGCACCCCGGCCCTGGCCCAGCGCGCCGGCCCGGCCGCGCGCCAGGCGGCCGCCGCGCCCGCCGGTGGCGGCCCGGTGTACTCCAGCTTCGCGTACTCCCACGTAGACGTCACCGGTGACGTCAACCCGGGCGCGCTGGGCAACCCGACCGCGTACACCCCGGCCCCGTGCTGGGTGGAGCCGCGGTTCACCGGCGCCGACTCCTACCACAAGGGAGACCCGCAGCCGAGCGCGACCGGGGACGCCGACTCCTACTGGTGGTGGTTCGTCGGCCAGGAGCCCGGCCCTGGCCGGGGTGTTCGGCCGGATCCAGGGCCTGAAGCAGGCCGTCAACAAGGTGTTCCAGGCCCGCCAGGGCGGCGGTGGCTGGTGGTGGGTGCCGGGCTGGATCAACGCCGGGGTCAACGGGTACGCGTGCGCCATGGGCCTGGTGCACATGCTCAACTTCAGCGCCCAGTACCTGGAGTACCTGCCCCCGCAGACCGGCGGGCCGGCCACCCCGGGCCACCCGATCGACGGGCGGATCCTGGCCGCCCTCGCCCGCGCCGAACTTGCCCTGCCCGCGGTCAAGATCTTCACCAACCCGGCGGTGGGCAAGCCCAGCGACGTCAACCTGCCCATCTGGGTCGGGGTGACGCTACGCCGGCCCGGAACAGCCCACCGACACCGCCAGCGTGCCACTGCCCGGCGGCGGCACCCTGTCGGCCACGGTCGCCACCTCGCCGCCACAGGTGTCGGTCTCGGTGAACTCCGGCGCGGCGCGCCTCTACAACAACTGCGGCGCCACGGGGAGCCGGTACACCGGCAACCCGGCCGCGATCCCGCCGTGCGGGGTGACCTTCCTGGCCCCCTCCAGCCACGGGCCCTACACCATCACCGTCACCGCACGGTGGACCGTCACGTGGTCGGACCGCACGGGCGAGCGGGGCACGTTCACCTCGCCGCCATGGCCGGTCCCGGTGCAGACCGGAACCACGAATGTGACCGTGCGGGAAATCCAGGCGGTCAACTGAGATGACACCGGGCAGGCGGCCGTTGTGGTGCAAGTGCCCAGGTGGGAGGCGTGTTACGTGAGTACAGTGACGGGTTCGTCACACATTTATGACCTTTGTCGTCCCCTGCTTATGACCTGGCCTTCCTGCGGGATACGGTCGCCAGGCTACGGAGCATTGCAAGGCCGTTTACCGAAATACCGTGCACTGCTAACGCCGGAAAACCCGGGAGGCGCGAGAGGCAGGGGAGACCGGGATCATGCCGGGTGACCGAGGCACGCTGACCCGCCGGGCGCGGCCGGCGCAGGACAAGGAGCCGCGGCGGCCGACCGCGCCGGGCAGCCGCCGCCCGCCACAGGTGGCACGAGAGCGCAAGCCCGCCCTCGCGGCACTCGCGTTACTCCTCATCGTCGGCGGGGCCCTCGGCGCCGCCTATCTCGTCCTGCAGAACGGGCACCGGGTGGCCGCCATCGAGATCACCGAGCAACTCGGTGCCGGGCAGCAGATACCGCTCACCGCCCTGCGCGAGGTGGACATCGCGACCAGCGGCGGGCTCAGCTACGTGCCGTGGAGTGCGGCCGGCCAGGTGAGCCGGTTCTTCGCGGCCACCGGCATCCCGCCCGGCACCCTGCTCACCAACTCGATGGTGGCCCAGGTCAACGGCCTGGCCAGCGGCAAGTCCGTGGTGGGGCTGGCGCTCAAGGACGGGCAGCTTCCCGACGGGCTGCAGGCGGGCGACCACGTCAACCTGTACCAGGTCAGTGACGCCAGCCAGTCCTGCCCGGGCACGCCGGGCAGCCTGCTCGCGTCGAACGCGGTGGTGCTCGGCATCGGCGCCCCGCCCGCGGCCGCCAGCGCCTCCGCCGTGGACGTGCGGGTAGCCCTGGACCCGGCCGCGGCCGGCGCCGTCACCTGCAACGCGGCCAACAGCAACGTGGCGGTGGCGGTGCTGCCGGGGTCGGCGACCGGCGGAGCGGGCTAGCGATGGCGCTGATCGCGATCGCGGCGGACAAGGGCGCGCCCGGGGTCACCACCGCGGCCCTGGCGCTGACCCTGGTCTGGCCGCGGCCGGTGCTGCTGGCCGAGTGCGACCCGGCCGGCGGCGACCTGGTCTACCGGCTGCCCTCGGCCCGCGGTGGCCAGCTTGACCCCGGGCGCGGGCTGCTCAGCCTGGCCGTCGCCGCCCGCCGGGGGCTGACCCCGGGCCAGATCCTGGAGCACGCGCAGAAGTTGCAGCGGCGGCCTCGACGTGCTGGTCGGCGTGGTCACGGCGGAACAGGGCGCCGGGCTGGAACCGCTCTGGGGCCCGGTCGGCGCGGCGCTCGCCCGGCTGCCCGACTGCGACGTGATCGCCGACTGCGGCCGGATCGGCGCGGACGGCCCGCACTACGACCTGCTCGCGTACGCGTCCTCGGTGGTGCTGGTCACCCGGGCCACGCTGGAGGAGGTGGTGCGGCTGCGCGAGCGGGTCGCGGCGGTGACCGGTGCGCTCGCGCTGCGGCACCGCCAGGGCATCCCGGTCGGCGTGCTGGTGGTGGCCGACCACCGCCGGTTCCACGCGGCGCTGTCCGAGACCGGGCAGGCGCTCGGCTCCGGCGGTGCCGCCCGGATGCTCGGCGGGCTCGCCTACGAGCCGAAGGCCGCCGAGGCGCTCGGCGGTGAGCAGCGCGGCCATCTGGACCGGTCGCTGCTGATGCGGACGGCCCGCGACCTGGCGGGCGGCTGGCCCGCTCCGCTCGCCCCGGCGGTGGCCACCCCGGCCGGAAGGGGGTGACCGCGTGGATCATGGCCGTGGTCAAGCGGCTGCGCAGCGAGGTCGGTGACCGGCTCGCCGAGCAGCGGCGGCTGGACGCGGCGTCCGGCGTGCCGCCCATGTCCGCCGAGGACGAGCGGCAGTTCGCCCGCGCGCTGATCGTCGCAGGCCCTGGAGGGGCACGCCCGCGCGGAGATCACCGCGGGCCGGGTGCCGCTCACCGCGCAGGAGGAGGAGGAACTCGCCACCGGCATCCACGCCGCGCTGTTCGGCGTCGGGCCGGCTGCAGCCCCTGCTGGAGGACGAGCGGATCGAGAACATCGACATCAACGGCTGCGACCGGGTGTTCCTCGGCTACGCCGACGGCCAGGAGGTCATGGCCGAGCCGGTCGCCGAGAGCGACGAGGAACTGGTCGAGCTGATCCAGGCGCTCGCCGCCTACTCCGGCCTGTCCAGCCGGCCCTTCGACACCGCCCACCCGCAGCTGGACCTGCGGCTGCCGGACGGCTCCCGGCTGTCCGCGGTGATGGACGTGACGCTGCGGCCCGCGGTCTCCATCCGCCGGGCCCGGCTGGGCAAGGTCTTCCTCGCCGACCTGGTCGGCAACGGCACGCTGCTGCCCGAGCTCGGCGACTTCCTGACCGCCGCCGTGGCCGCCCGGAAGAACATCATGATCGCCGGGGCGACCAACGCGGGGAAGACCACGCTGCTGCGGGCGCTGGCCAACCAGATCCCGCCCAGCGAGCGGCTCGTCACCGTGGAGCGCGCGCTCGAACTCGGCCTCGACCACTTCCCCGAGCTGCACCCCAACGTGGTCGCGCTGGAGGAGCGGCTGCCGAACTCCGAGGGCCAGGGCGCCATCTCCATGGCCGAACTGGTCCGCCGCTCGCTGCGGATGAACCCCAGCCGGGTCATCGTCGGCGAGGTGCTCGGCGACGAGATCGTCACCATGCTGAACGCGATGACGCAGGGCAACGACGGCTCGCTGTCCACCATTCACGCCAACTCCTCGATGGAGGTGTTCAACCGCATCGCGACCTACGCCATCCAGGCGGCCGAGCGGCTCCCGGTGGAGGCCACCCACATGCTCATCGCCGGCGCCATCGACTTCGTGGTCTTCATCGAGAAGCGCAACGACTACTCCCGCGGCGGCACCCTGCGCCGGTTCGTCAGCAGCGTGCGCGAGGTCACCGGCATCGACGGCCGGGTGCTGTCCAGCGAGGTGTTCACCGCCGGGCCGGACGGCCGGGCGGTGCCGCACGCGCCGGTGTCCTGCCTGCAGGAGCTGGCCGAGCAACGGCTACGACCCGGGCCGGAGAAGCTGGTGACCCGGGCTGACCGGGCCGCGGACCTGCTCGCCATCCTGGCCGGCGCGGTGGCGGGGCTCCGGGCTGTTCCTGCTCATCGTGGCGATCCGCGGGCTGCCGCCAGGCCGCCCGGCGCCCGCCCGGCCGGCTGCGCGGCTGGCCCGTGCGAGCTCGGCCCGGGCCGCGGCGTCGCCGCGGTGGTGGCCGGGCTGGTGGCGCTGGTGGCGACCCGGTGGCTGGTGGCCGGGATCGGGGCGGCGCTGCTCGTGCTGAGCTGGCGCGGCCTGTCCGGCGTGGCCGGCGAACGGCGCGCGATGGCCCGGCTCGAGGCGCTGGCCACCTGGACCGAGTCGCTGCGCGACACGATCGCCGGCGCGGTCGGGCCTGGAGCAGGCCATCCCGGCCTCGCTGCGGGCCGCGGCACCGTCGCTCCGGCCGAGCCGCTGGCGGCCGGCTGGTCGACCGGCTGCACACCCGGGTGCCGATGCCGGACGCGCTGCGCAGGTTCGCCGACGACCTGGACGATCCCGGGCGCCGACCTGATCATCGCCGCGCTGATCATCAACGCCCGGCTGCGCGGGCCCGGCCTGCGGGACCTGCTCGGCGCGCTGTCCCGTTCGGTCCGGGAGGAGCTGGACGTGCGCCGCAAGGTGAACGCGCAGCGCCGGTCCACCCGGCGCAGCGCCCAGATCGTGGTCGGCATCTCGGTCGGCCTGGCGCTCGGGCCTGGCCATCTTCGACCACAGCTACGTGCAGGTCTACGACAGCGTCTCCGGCCAGCTCGTGCTGTGCGTCGTGGTGGCCGCTGTACGCGGTCGGGCATCGTGTGGATGCGGGCGCTGGCCAGGTTCCCGGTCCCGGAGCGGCTGCTGGCCGGCGACGGAGCCGGGCCCGCGCCGGAGATTCCCGAGGCGGTCGCCGCCTGGCGAGGTGGTGCGTCATGACCGGTGCGTTCCTCGCTCGGCGGCCTGGCCGGGCTCGGCCTGTTCCTGCTCGGCTACGCGCTCCACCCGCCGCGGCCCAGGCTGGCCCGCCGCCTGGCCGCGTTCGACGCGGCGCGGCGCGGCGCGAACGGCCACTGGACCGGTGGTCCTGACGTCACCGACGCCGGCCTGCGCGGGCGGCTCGGCGCGTGGCTGGCGCGGCTCTGTGCCGAGCAGGGCTGGGAGTTCCCCTCGCTGCGCAACAACCTGTCGCTGGCCGGCGACCCCGTTCGAGATCTTCCTGGCCACCAAGGTGCTGCTCGCGCGTGCTCGGTTTTGTCCTCGGCCCCGCCCTGGGGCTGCTGGCCGGGCTGCTCGGCATCCACCTCTCGATCTGGCTCCAGGTCTGGCTCGGGCTGCTGCTCGGCGTGGTGTTCATCTTCCTGCCCGACCTGGAGGTCAAGCAGAAGGCCGCCAAGCGGCGCCGGGACTTCCGGCACGCGATCGGCTCCTTCCTCGACCTGGTCGCGATGAACCTGTCCGGCGGCCGCGGCGTGCCCGAGGCGCTGATGGCCGCGAGCGGACGTCGGCACCGGCTGGGCGTTCTGGCGGATCAGGGACGCGCTCGCCGGCGGCCCGGATCACCGGCCAGACGCCGTGGCAGGCGCTGGGCGCGCTGGGCGAGGAGACTCGGCATCGACGAGCTGCGTGACCTGGGCGCCGCGCTCAGCCTGGTCGCCGAGGACGGGGCCAAGGTGCGCGAGTCACTGGTGGCGCGGGCGGCGAGCCTGCGCCGCGCGAGCTGGCCGACCTGCAGGGCCAGGCGGGGGAGCGGTCCCAGTCGATGCTGGTCGCCCAGCTCATGCTGTGCGCCGGCTTCCTGCTCTTCCTGGTGTTCCCGGTGGTGGGGCTGCTGGGTGTCTGAGACGGACGTGGCAAAGCGGTCGTGGCGGAGAGATGAGTTGGGAGAAGCGGCATCGAACAACCCGGTCTCGAGCTACGTGCGGGCGCTGCCTCGGCGTGCACCTGGCGGCGCTGCGCGTGGCCTGGCGGGACCAGATCGCGGTGCGTCGGCGGTCGAGCTGGCCGTGATCACCGCCATGATCCTCGTGGTGGCTGGTCCTGCTGCTGGTGGCCATCAAGCACTTCGTGCGCGCGCGCCTGAACAAGATCACGGCAGCAGGACCCGGTGAAGCGGCGGGTGCCGCGGCAGGCCGGACCGGCGCCTGGCCGCGCCGGTCGCGGCAGTGAAGCGCGACGGCGAGGCGGCGGGGCGCTGGCCGACCGCGGCTCCAGCGCGGTCGAGCTCGCCGTGCTGGCCCCCGCGCTGATGATGATCTGCATGCTCATCCTCCAGTTCGGCCTGTGGTTCAACGCCCGGCAGACCGCGCTGGCGGCGGCGCAGGCCGGGGCGGCGGTCGCCCGCCAGGAGGCGGCCAGCAACCCGGGCCGTGGCAGGCGGACGCCGAGGGCACCGCCCGGCAGTACTACCAGAAGCTGAACAGCAAGCTGCTCAGCAGGTCAACGCGACCACCGCCACGACCGCACCGGGGAACGTGTACGTCACGGTGAGCGGGCCAGGTCGCCGTACTCGGTGTTCCCGTTCTTCGGGCTGCACCTGACCGTGTCGGCAACCGCCGGCGGCCCGGTCGAGTGCTTCCGGCCCGCGGGCCTGGGCGGGGGCTGCTGATGCGCGCGCCGCAGGCAGGCCCGGCCAGCGGCGCGGTCCATCTCGGTCGAGCTGGCGGTCCTCGCGCCGGCGCTGGCGCTGCTGTTACTGCTGGTCGCCGCCGGTGCGCGGGTGGTGGAGGTGCAGGGCCACATCGACGGCGCGGCCAGGGACGCCGCCAGGGCGGCCAGCATCGCCCGGTCCTACAGCCAGGCCGTCACGGCTGGCCCAGCAGGCTGCCCAGGCCGACCTGGGCCCCACCAGCCTGTGCACCCCGGGCACGCGTCGCGCGCCCAGGTGGCCGGCTATCCGGCGGTGCCGGTCACCGCTGCCCGCCGCCCGCGCGGACGTGACCGTCACCGTCACCTGCCAGGTCGACATGAGCCCGTTCAAGACGCTCGGCTTCGGCGTGACCAAACGCTTCACCGGCCAGGCCGTGGCGCCGCTCGACCCGTTCATGTGCCGGGACGTGTTCCCATGCTGACCCGCGCCGCGGCCGAGCCGGGTGCCGCGGCCGCGGCGAGCGCGGATCCGTCACGGTGTTCACCGTCGTCTTCGCGATCGCGGTGATCTTCCTGCTCGCCCTCATCCTCGACGGCGGGATCGGCGCTGAACGCCAAGGAGCGGGCCATGGACATCGCCGGCCAGGCGGCCCGGGCCGCGGCGGACACCATCGACCTCCAGACGCTGCGCGCCAGCGGCCGGGCGCAGTCATCGGCCCGGGCGCCTGCCTCGCCGCGGCCAGCCTGGTCAGCAGCTACGGACAACTGCTGTCCAGCGGGCTGGACAAGGTCACCAGCACCAGCATGGTGAGCTGCATCGCGCCGCCGGGTGCGAACGGGTCGCACGGTCCAGGTCACCGTGTCCACCCGGCCGCTGATTCCCGGCGTCCTCGCCGCGTTCCACGAGTCCGCGTCGGCGAGTGCCACCCCCGAATGCGGCATCAACCAAGGAGTGCGTGCTGATGGCCAGGCAAGACCGCAAGCCGGGCCGGTCGCACGTTCCGGACGGGACGTGCTCGCGGCGCCTGGGCGCCATCGTCGTGCTGCTCGGTGCTGCTCGTCGGGCTCCCGGTGGCCCTGATCACGGTGTTCGGCCTGCCGATCCCGCACGGCATGCCGTCGGCGTCGCTGTTCACCCACCGGCTCGCAGGCCGCGACCGTGCTGCGGGCCTGTGCCGTGGTGGTGTGGCTGGCCTGGCTGCAGTTCGGTGTGGTGCGTCGATCGCCGAGGTGAGCGCGGCCGTGCGCAACATCGGCATGCCGTCGCCGGGTGCCGCTGGCCGGCGGGCATGCAGCCGCTCGTGCACCGCCTGGTCACCACCGCGCTGCTGGTGTCCGCGGCCACCGCGGTGGCGCCCGCGCTGGCGCCGGTCGCCGCGCTCGCGGCCACCCCGCCCGCCGCGGCGGCGATGGCCCGGCCGCGGCCCAGGCTGCCGCGCCCGGCGGCGCGCTTCCCGGCCAGGCGATGCCGCCGGCCCTGCTGGTCCTCGCCGTGCGGCCAACGGAGCGGGCACCGCCGGCAGCGGGCCGCCGCGGTCCTGAGCCAGGAGTTCCAGGCCGGGCCGACGGGCCGGGCGAACGGCGACGGGACGGTCCAGGCCGTCGCCGCCGCCCGACGGCGGGCAGGACAGGTGGCGCACCGCACCGAGAAGATCTACGTGGTGAAGCCGCCGGCCGGGCGGTTCCACGAGAGCCTGTGGGAGATCGCCGAGAACCACCTCGGCGACGGCAGGCGGTACCGCGAGATCTTCGAGCTGAACTAGGACCGGCCGCAGCCGGACGGGTCCATGCTCACGATCGCCAGCCTGATCCGGCCCGGCTGGATCCTGCGCATGCCGCACGACGCGTACGGCCCGGGCATCGAAGTGGTCAAGGCCGGCCGCGGCCAGGCATTCCGGCCGGCCGCAGGAGCCGCGGCCCGCGGCCCGCCCGCCCGCGCAGGGCAGGCACGCCACCGCGCCCGCGGCGGTGCCGCCGGCGCACGCCCCCCACGACCCCACCGGCCGCCAGACCCCGCCACCCAGGCCCCGCCTGCCAGACGCCGGCGGCCCAGACCCCGCCCGCCAAGACCGGCGGCCAAGAGCCCGCCGCAAAGACCGCCGCCACGCCGCGGCCAAGACGCCGGCCGCGTCGGCCCCGGCGCCCGGCGCGGCCCGGCCAAGGCGCCGCCCCCGGCGCGTCCGCGGCCCCGGCTCCCGCCGCCAACGCCGGCCACCAGCCCGCGCCCCGGCCCGCGCCCGGCCAGCCCGCGCCAGGCCACCGCCGGGCCGGTCAGCGCCCGCGCCCGCCCACGCCGCGCGGCCCGGCCCCGGCTACCCGCTCGAACTCGCCGCCGCCGGGCTGCTCGCCGCCGGCGTACTGGCCGATCTGGAACGCCGCCGCCGCAAGCAGGCGCGGCGCCGCCCGCACGGCCGGCAGGTGGTCCGCCCCGCGCCGGACGCCGCCTGGGCCGAGCTGGCGCTGCGCCTGGGCGAGGACGAGGCCGCCGCGCAAATGCTCGACGCGGGCCTGCGCTACCTGTGCCACGCGCTGCGCGGCCAGGGCCGGACGCCGCCGACCGTGTTCGCCGCGCACATCGGCGACGACAACCTGGACCTGTGGGTCACCCCGCCCAGCCAGGACGTGCCCGCCCCCTGGTACGCGGTCGGGCGACGGCCAGGTGTGGCGGCTGCCGCTGGCCGACCTGCCTGGCCTCGATCGGGACCAGGCTCAGCGGCACCGGCCCCGTACCCGGGGCTGGTGTCGATCGGCACCGATGCCACCGGCCGGGTCCTGGTGGACCTCGAGGCCGCGCACGGCCCGATCGCCGTCCTGGGCCCGGCGAGCTGGTCGCCGACGCGCTGTGCGCGATGGCCACCGAGATCGCCACCAGCCTGCTGGTCCGACGAGCTGCACCTGACCCTGGTGGGGGCCGAGGCCGACCTGGCGGTGCTCGCGCCCGGACCGGGTGCACGTGGCGGACTCCGCTGGCCGAGGCACTGCCGCTGCTTGAGGCGCACGCCGCCGAGGTGGCGGACGCACTGGCCGCCTCGGGCGCTGCGGTCGGTGCTGGCCGGCCGGGCCGAGGGGCTGCATCCCGGAGGCCTGGGTGCCGCACTACCTGGTCACGCTGATCCCCCGGCCCCGCACGAGGCGCAGCGGCTGGCCGCGCTCGGCCGTACCGGTCACCTCGCCGCCGGGTACCTGGTCGCGGGCGAGCTGCCCGGTGCCGCCTGGACCTGGGAGGTCACCCCGGACGGGCTGCTGCGGGCACCCGAGCTTGGCCTGGACGTCGCGGCCCAGTTCCTCCCGACCGGAGCAGCAGGCCGCGCTGGCGGACCTGTTCGACGTCGGCGACGACCTGAGCGGGGCGCTGATGTCCGCACCGCCGGTGGACGCGGCACCGGCCCCGCACCTGGTCCCCGACGCGCGCATGCCCGGTCGAGGTCACCGTGCTGGGCCCGGTGTCGGTGCGCGCCGAGGGCGAGATCGAGCCCGATCGGTCCCGCTGGCCACCGAGATCGTGGTCTACCTGGCCACCCACCCGGCGGGGGTCCACCCGAACGTGCTGGCCGGGCCATCTGGCCGCGGGGCGTCGCGGACGAGGACCTGGACGCCGTGCTGGACGAGGTCGCCTACTGGCTCGGCACCGACGGCATCGGCCGCCCGCACCTGGCCGCGGATGCCAGCGGCCGGCTGCGCCTGGGTTCCGGGGTCCGGGTGGACTGGCACGTCTTCCTCACCCTGGTGGCCCAGGCCGGGCAGGCGGGCGGGCCGGGCGGCAAGGGCGGCGGCCACCGCGCGGAGGAGGCCAAGCTGGCGCAGGCGCTGAGCCTGATCGAAGGCCATTTCCTGGCCGGCTGCGGGCCGGGGCGGCTACTCCTGGATCGTCACCGACGGGCTGGAGTACGAGGTGGCTGCCCGGGTCGCGGATGCCGCGCACCGGCTGTGCGAGTTGCGGCTGAACGACGGGGACTCGCGCGGCGCGATGGATGCCGTGCGGACCGGGCTGCGGGTCGCGCCCGACGACGAGCTGCTCTGGCGGGACCTGCTCGCCGCCGCGCATGCCACCGGCCAGGAGAACCTGCTCTACGCCGCGGCGGGCGAGATCTGGACGCGCGCGTGCCTGGACGGCTCGCCGGAGATGACCACCGAAACCGAGGCGCTCCTGGACGAGCTGCTCCCGACCTGGCGCTGGACCCTCGCCTGACCTGCGGCCCGTGGTATCTGGCGGAATGGCCCGGTTGGCCCGCCATGCCCGCCTACCTTGGTCTCATGACTCTGCCGGCCTGCACCGGCCGCCCGGACCAGCGTGCTGGTCGTGGAAGACGACCCGGGCATCGCCACCCAGATGGTCCGTGGGCTGCGCCGCGGCGGCTACGACGCGGACCACGTCATGACCGGGCGGAGAAGCGCTGCGCCTGGGGCGAGCCTGACGTCGTCCTGCTCGACCTGGCGCTGCCCGACACCGACGGGGTGGACGTCTGCCGCCAGCTGCGGGAGCGGTCGCCGGTGGCGATCATCGTGGTCACCGCGCGGGGCGAGGAGCCCGAGCGGGTGCTCGCCCTGGACGCCGGCGCGGACGACTACCTGGTCAAGCCGTTCGGCCTGGCCGAGCTGCTGGCGCGGATCCGGGCCGTGCTGCGCCGGGTCCATCCCGGCGGCGAGACTGCTGCGGCACGGGCCGCTCACGGTGGACCTGCGGACCCGCAAGGTGACCGTGTCCGGCCACGAGATGGCGCTGACGCCCAAGGAGTTCGACATCCTGGAGTGCCTGGCCGCCGACCCGGGCCGGGTGCTGAGCCGCCAGCAGATCCTGGAAAGCGCCTGGGACGCCCACTGGTACGGGCCCGACCAAGGTCCTGGACGTGCACGTCGGCCGCGCTGCGCCGCAAGCTGGGCGTGCCGGGGCTGATCGAGACGGTCTACGGCAGGGGCTTCCGCCTCGGCGAGGTGTGATGGCCCGCCGGATCGTGCTCACCATGCTGTCGCTGGTCGGCGCGCTGCTCGCTGACCGCCGTGATTCCGCTCGGGCCTGCTCACCACCGCCCGGGAACGCGCCTCCTTCCGCGAGGACACGGTGCTGTCCGCACGGGCGCTCGCGGCCCTGGCCGAGGACGGCCTCACCGAGCAGAGCCCAGGCGGCCGTCGCCGTGGTTCCTCGGCCCGCGCCGGCCAGCGCCAGCGGTGAGGCCGCCTGGGTGTACGACGCGGCGGGGCGGCTGGTCGAGCACGCCAGCCGCACCGGGACCGACGACGCGGGCGACCGGCCCCCGGTCCGCCCGGGCTGTCGCGGCCGTGCTGCGCCACGACAGGACCGTCGGTCACCCAGCGCGGAGGGCCAGCTGCTGGTGGCCATGGCCGTCGGCGGCGGCGGCGGCCGGCCCCCGGTCGGCGTGGTCGTGCTCGGCCCGCCCACCGGCGAGCTCGAACGAGCGGCTCGGGTGCTCTGGGCGGTGCTCGCCGCGATCGCGGCCGCCGGGCTGGTCGCCGGGGCGTTCGTCGCGGTGTGGGTTCGGGCGCTGGGCTGGGCGGCCCGCTGTCGGCCTGGACGCGGCCGCCCAGCGGCTGGGCAGCGGCGCGCTGGAAACCCGGTCGGCCGCCCGGCAGGGACCGCCCGAGGTACGCCGCCTGGCCGGCACGTTCAACACCATGGCCGGGCGGCTGGAGGCCCTGGTGCACGGCAACCGGGCCATGATGGCCGACGTCTCGCACCAGTTGCGCACCCCGCTGGCCGCGCTGCGGCTGCGGCTTGACCTGCTCGCCGCCGACGCCGACGAGGCCACCGCGGCGGAGCTTGCCGGTGCGCAGGGGGAGATCGCGCGGCTGTCCCGGCTGGTGGACGGGCTGCTGGCGGTCGCCAGGGCGGAGAAGCGCGATCACCGAGCCGGTACCTGGTCGCGGTGGCCGACGTGATCCGCGACCGGGTAGCGGCCTGGGCCCCCGTGGCCGAGGAGCGTGCCGTGCTGCTGTCCGCCGCCGGACCCGGCCAGGTGCGCGCCAGCCTGGGCGAGGGGCACCTGGAGCAGATCCTGGACAACCTGATCGCGAACGCGCTGGACGCGGTCCCGGCGGGCGGCCACATCCGGGTCAGCGCCCAGCCGGGCGGCCAGGGCGCGCTGGTCGCCGTCGCCGACGACGGGCGGGGCATGAGCCAGGCGCAGCAGGCGGCGGCGTTCCGCCGGTTCGCCAGCAACACCTCCGGCGGGACCGGGCTCGGCCTGGCGATCGTGCACCGGCTCGTCACGTCCAACGGCGGGTCCGCCGCCCTGTCGGACACCCCGGGCGGCGGGCTCACGGTCACCCTCGACCTGCCCGCCGCGCCGGACGACCAGGCGGCCGCGGTGGCCGACGGCAGGGCCGCGATTCCTTACCAGACCTGAACCATTGCTGAACCGGTTCCCGGCAAGCCATAGTGCAGGCTGTAAATCATGCGGGGCGAGTCACAGCGGTACTGGGACCGCGAGCCAGCCATGCGCCGCTACCCGGGGCAGGAGGAAGAGCCTCGGCACCGCGAGGCGCCCAGCCACGGCTACCCCGGGCCGGAGGAGCGCCGGTACCGTGGGCCGGAGCGCTCCCCGCGCCGCGAGCCCGGCGCCAGCCGCTTCGCTGACCCCGAGGACGGATACCGGTACGGCGGCCACCGGGCTTCCGCCTCCTGGGGGTACTGGGACGACGAGGAGGACTTCGAGGACTCCCTCTCGGACAGCGCGACCGGTGGCGCGGACGGGAACGAGCGGCTCACCGGGCTGACCGGCATGGTGCTGCTGGTGTTGTTCGCTGCCGAGGGCTTCACCATCCTGGCCGTCCGCCAGATGCTCACCCTGCACGTGTTCCTCGGCATGCTGCTGATCGGCCCAGTGCTGCTCAAGATCTGCTCGACCGGTTACCGGTTCGTTCGGTACTACACCGGGGCTGCCGAGTACCGGCGGAAGGGGCCGCCCGCCCTGCCGCTGCGGGTGCTCGGCCCGTTCGTCATCCTCACCTCGCTTATGGTCATCGGCACCGGGATCATGCTCACCGTCACCGGGCCCGGTCCCGAGCATCTGGCTGCTCGCGCACAAGGCGACGTTCGTGCTGTGGTTCGCCGTCTTGACCATCCACGTCCTCGCCTACGTCTGGCGGCTGCCCAGGCTGGTCGGCAGCGACATGGCCCGGCAGGCCGGGTACCGCGCGGAACAGGTCCTGGGCGGCCGGGCCGCGCGCTGGCTGCTGCTGACCGCGGCACTGCTGACCGGCCTGCTGCTCGCCGTCGTCACCATCCATCTCGCTGGCCCCTGGGTGGCCGTCCCCCGCCCAGGTCGGTGAAGGGCCGGTTCCGGCTGCCCGCCAGCGGCCGGAACCGGCCCGCCGGCCCACCGCCATTTCCGGCCAATACCAGTGCTTTTACTCCGGGCTTGGCATACTTTGTCGTTGCAATACGATGCGGCGTGCCCGGACTGGTCCCTTAACGGCGGGCGTTCCCATCGGGGCGACGCACGGGGCGGGACGATGCCATGGCAGTACCTCCAGACGCGGCGGCCGTTGTGTCAGCGCTGCGGCTGGGCTGGTGCATGGCCGAAGTACGGGGACGCAACCGGCCAGATCCCCCGCCCGGCGCGGGGGCGGAGCCGCCCCGGCCCGATCATGCGCTGCCGCTCGAAATCGAGCGGACGCCGGACGAATTGCGCATCGAGGCCGAGACGCTGCTTATCGTGCTTGCCGCCAAGGTGGGGGTGGATGGCGACGGCGAAAAGGAGCCCAGCTATGCACGCCAGGTGAACAGCGATGCCAAGGCTCTTTACCTGGCGCGGGAAAGCCGCGACGTGACCGCGGGCAAGCTATGGAATGACCTGGCCGAGCTGATCTACTACTTTGACGCGCACATCCAGGACATCCTGGCCGCGCGGTCGGAGACGCAGGCGTGCGGCTATCAGCTCGGCCGGGCCATGGCCGAGACCTACTGGGCGCTGAATCCCGGCGCAGCCGCCAAGGCCAGCCTGGCCGCCCCCGGCGCGGCTGCCCCCGGCGCGGCTTTCCCCGGCGCGGCTGCCGAGGCCAGCCCGGCCGCCCCCGGCGCGGCCGCCGAGATCCCCAACCCGGTCGCCTGGGAGTACCTGCTGAGCGAGCCGCGCTGCCGCGAGATCGGCCGGCTCGCGGGCCGCCTGTCCCGCTACTTCCACATGTACACGGCGGCGGCCATCGCGGGCTCGGCGATGGTCTGGATGCACGTCGCGGCCGACCCACGATGGCGCAAGAACGCGGCTCCCGCCCTCTACCAGCAGATCCGCCACTGGTTTGAGTTCACCATCGCCGCACAGGATCCGACGACGCTGATCAGCCCCTACGCGCTGCTGCGCAACTTCCGCCAGGTCGCGCACGTGCTCCGGGCGTTCTGGCTCCAGTTCCTGCTTACCGGCCTCGCGGGCGCCGCCCTGATCGTGCTCGCCGACCTGCTGGCCAGCCCGCGGGGCACCGCGCTGGCCAAGAGCCTGCTGGCGGCCGCGGGAGTCACCGGGTTCTCCGTCGCCGGGGTGTCGGCGAAGCTGAAGAACCAGGCGCAGGCGCTGCTGCTGCGACTGCGCCAGGACGCCTACACCGACCTGATCACCGTCGAGATCACCACCGCGCCGCCGCAGCCCAGGGTGCTGCCGGGCAGGCGCCGGGCGAAGCTGGCGGGCATGGCCCGGCAGCGGTCCGTGACGCCGGTCTCGCCGAACTGAGCCCGCCAGTCCTGGCCTCCGGACCTCAGCCAGCAGGCCCGCCGCCCGGGTGACGGCCGCTTAGCCACCGGGGATTCGTTCCGGGCCTCAGCCAGCAGGGCCGCTAGGCCATCGGGGGGTTCCGGGGGGTCGCCCCCCCGGGCTAGCAGGGCCAAGGCCCCCGCGACGGAGTCGCAGGGGCCGCTAGGCCATCGGGGGGTTCCGGGGGGTCGCCCCCCCGGGCTAGCACAGCCACTCGTCGATGCCCGCCAGCAGCCTGGCTGCCGTGGCGGGCGGCGCGGCCGAGCCGCGGACCGACATCGCGGCGAGTGCGGCCAGCTCCGCGTCGTCCAGGCCGTGCACCTGCCGGGCGAGCTCGTACTGCGCCGTCAGCCGGGAGCCGAACAGCAGCGGGTCATCGGCACCGAGCGCCACCGGCACGCCCGCGTCAAGCAGGGTGCGCAGCGGGACGTCGCCGGGCCGGGCGGCGACCCCCAGCGCGACGTTCGAGGTCGGGCAGACCTCGCAGGTGATCCCGCTGGCCGCGAGGCGCTTGGTCAGGTCGGGGTCGGTCGCCGCGGCCACGCCGTGGCCGATCCGGTGCGCGCCGCAGCGCGTCCAGGCAGGCCCGGACGCTGTCCGGCGCCGGCCAGTTCCCCGCCGTGCGGGGCCAGCAGCAGGCCCGCGCGGCCGGCGATGCGGAACGCGGGCGCGAAGTCGGCCGCGGCGCCGCGCCGCTCGTCGTTGCTCAGGCCGAACCCGGTCACGCCACGCCCGGCGTACTGCGCCGCGAGCCGGGCCAGCGTGCGCGCGTCCAGCGGGTGCTTGGTCCGGTTCGCCGCGATGATCACGCCGATGCCCACCCCGGTCGCGGCCGCGCGCCCGCTGCGCCGCTTCGAGCACCAGTTCCACGGTCGGGGTGAGGCCGCCGAAGCGCGCCGCGTACCCGGAGGGGTCCACCTGGATCTCCAGCCAGCCCGACCCGTCCGCCCGCTCGTCCGCCGCGGTCTCGGCGAGCAGCCGGAACACGTCCGCGGGCTCGCGGAGCACCGAGCGGGCGATGTCGTACAGCCGCTGGAACCGGAACCAGCCCCGCTCGTCGGTGCCGCGCAGCCGCGGCGGCCAGGCGGCGGCGAGCGCCTCCGGCAGGTGCACCCGGCGCTCGCGGGCCAGTTCGACCAGCGTGGCGTGCCGCATGGCGCCGGTGAAGTGCAGGTGCAGGTGCGCCTTGGGCAGTGCGGCGAGCGGCCGCGCCATCGCGACGGCCGGCTTATTTCGCCTGCGCGAGCAGCTTGCCGCAGCCTGGTGATTCCTTCCTCCAGGTCGGCGTCACCGAGGGCATAGGACAGCCGGAAGTACCCGGGCGTGCCGAAGGCCTCGCCCGGCACCACGGCCACGTCGGCGTGCTCAAGGATCACCTCGGCCAGCTCCGTCGTACTACCTGGCCGTGCGCCGGCCAGTTCCTTGCCGAGCACGCCCTTGACCGAGGGGTAGCAGTAGAACGCCCCTTCCGGGAGGGGGCAGTTCACCCCGGGTATGTCGTTAAGCATCGTGGTCATGGTCAGCCGGCGCCGGTCGAAAGCCTGGCGCATCGCCTCAACCGCCGACAGGTCCCCGGTGACCGCGGCGAGCGCGGCCGCCTGGGCGACGTTGCAGACGTTGGAGGTGGCGTGGGACTGGAGGTTCGCGGCCGCCTTGACCACGTCGGCCGGGCCGATCATCCAGCCGACCCGCCAGCCGGTCATCGCGTAGGTCTTGGCCACCCCGTTGAGGACCACGCACCGGTCGGCGAGTTCCGGCGCGGCCACCGGCATGGAGGCGAACCGGGCGGTCGCCGTAGACCAGGTGCTCGTAGATCTCGTCGGTGATCACCCACAGGCCGCGGCCCGGCCGCCCACCGGCCGATCTCGGCCACCTGCTCCGGCGGGTACACCGCGCCGGTCGGGTTGGACGGCGACACGAACAGCAGCACCTTGGTGCGCGGCGTGCGGGCCGCCTCCAGGTCGGCGACCGAGGTCAGGTAGCCGGACCGCTCGTCGGTCAGCACCGGCACCGGCACGCCGCCGGCCAGGGCGATCGCCTCGGGGTAGGTGGTCCAGTACGGGGTGGGCAGCAGCACCTCGTCGCCGGGGTCGAGCAGCGTCGCGAACGTCTGGTAGACGGCCTGCTTGCCGCCGTTGGTGATCAGCACCTGGCCCGCGGTGACCTGGTACCCGGAGTCGCGGGCCGTCTTGGCGGCGACCGCCTCGCGCAGTTCCGGCAGCCCGGGCGTGGGGGAGTACTGGTGGAACCGGGGCTCCGCGCAGGCGCGCTGCGCCGCGGCCACGATGTAATCGGGGGTGGGGAAGTCCGGTTCCCCCGCGCCGAAGCCGATCACCGGCCGCCCGGCCGCCTTGAGCGCCTTCGCCTTGGCGTCCACGGCGAGGGTGGCGGACTCGGTGATGGCGCTGACACGTTCGGAAATGCGGCGGTGCGCGGCAGTCATAGGGCCATCCTGTCATCACCGCGACGATGATCGGGCGCCGTCGCCGCGGACGGTTCGACGGCAGCGCCCGGGGCAACTACACTTCACCCATTGGTGGCGGTTCCGCTACGGACCCCGCGCGCCCGCATGGGCTCATGGGAACCGGCTGCGGGGGCGCCAGCAGCGGTGGTACGGCCGGCAGCGCGCGGCCACGCCACTACAGGGCAGTAGCTCAATTGGCTAGAGTCCCGGTCTCCAAAACCGGTGGTTGGGGGTTCGAGTCCCTCCTGCCCTGCGAGCATGGACCGCGGCTTGCGGGCCTGCTGCATCAAGCGAGTGACGTTGTTCAGGTGAGGACATGGCGACTCAGCTGCAGGGAGAAGCGGGACAAGCCCGGCCCGGCGAAACGGGACCGGACCACTCCCGCACTTTTCCTGCGGCAGGTCACCGCGGAACTGCGCAAGGTCATCTGGCCGACGCGCCGGGAGCTGCGTACGTACACGATCGTGGCCCTGGTGTTCGTACTCGTGATGGTCTGCATCGTGACCAGCCTGGACTACGCGTTCACCAAGCTGGTGTTCTGGGCCTTCGGCTGAGCCGCGGACCGGCGTTGGCACGCCGCGCCCGGCGGCATGGCCGGAGGGGCACGAACCAGCGGCTGGTGACCTGCGCCTCTGGCGCGCAGCGATGCCGGGGGAAAGAACCAAGGCCTGGGCAACCGGTGCCGCCGGAGCGCCTTGGCGCTGGTGCCGCCAGGAGAGTGGAGAGAGAGCGATCGTGTCCGAGTCCCGGGTCCGTTTCGGCGACGAGACGGAGGAAGCCCCGGTCAAAGACGGCGAGGTTGGTGAGGCCGACGTGTCCGGTGAGTTCGACGAGCCTCGAAGAGCCCGGCGAGGCCGGTGAACTCGGCGGGACCGGCGAGGCCGCGCTGGCCGAGACCGGTGCCGTCGCGGCCGATGCTGATGCCGCTGCGACTGACGGTGCCGCCGAGGCTGACGCCGCTGCGGCTGACAGTGTCGCTGAGACTGGTGACGCCGCCGAGGCTGACGGTGCCGAGGCCGGCGCCGCCGACGGCGACGGTGACGCGACCGCCGACGGGGCCGGCGAACTCGACCCGGTCGCCCTGTACACCGAGGAACTGCGGCGGCTGCCCGGTGAGTGGTACGTGGTCCACTCCTACGCCGGCTACGAGAACCGGGTGAAGGCCAACCTGGAGAGCCGCACCCAGTCGCTGAACATGGAGGACTTCATCTTCCAGATCGAGGTCCCGGTGCATCAGGTGATCGAGATCAAGGGCGGCAAGCGGCAGCAGGTCTCGGAGAAGGTGCTGCCCGGCTACATCCTGGTCCGGATGGAGCTCACCGACGAGTCCTGGGCGGTCGTCCGCAACACCCCGGGCGTCACCGGTTTCGTCGGCCTGTCGAGCCGGCCGTCGCCGCTGTCCCTCACCGAGGTGGCGTCGCTGCTCGCGCCCGAGCCGGAGGAAGCCGCGGCCAAGGCCGAGGTCACCAGGACCGCCGTGGAATTTGCCGTCGGCGAATCGGTTACCGTGATGGATGGGCCGTTCGCGACGCTCCCGGCTACCGTGAACGAGATCAACTCCGATACCCAGAAGCTCAAGGTGCTGGTGTCGATCTTCGGCCGGGAGACGCCGGTCGAGCTTTCCTTCGACCAGGTCTCCAAGATCTGACGGCACCTCAGGCAAGCACCCGTATCAAAAGCAGGCATAAGTAAGGACATCAGCTGATGGCGGCTCCGAGGAAGAAGAAGATCGCTGCGGTGGTCAAGGTGCAGCTCAACGCCGGCGCGGCCACCCCGGCCCCGCCGGTGGGCACGGCACTGGGCCCGCACGGCGTCAACATCATGGACTTCTGCAAGCAGTACAACGCGGCGACGGAGTCCCAGCGCGGCAACGTCATCCCGGTGGAGATCACGATCTACGAGGACAGGTCGTTTTCTTTCATCACCAAGACCCCGCCGGCGCCCGAACTGATCAAGAAGGCCGCCGGCGTGGCCAAGGGAAGCGCCACGCCGCACACGGCCAAGGTCGGCTCGATCACCGCCGCGCAGGTGCGGGAGATCGCGCAGACCAAGATGCCCGACCTCAACGCGACCTCGATGGAAGCGGCAGAGAAGATCATCGCCGGAACCGCCCGGTCGATGGGGATCACCGTCCAGGGCTGATCACCCTCGTGGCAGGGCCTGCGCTGGCCCACTGACCACAACCTCCGTTTCGCGAAGGAGACACCATGAAGCGCAGCAAGGCATACCGCAGCGCCGCCGAGCAGATCGACCGCGCCAAGCTCTACAGCCCCGCCGAGGCGGTGGCGCTGGCCAGGCAGACCTCGCCGGCCAAGTTCGACCCCACCGTGGAGGTCGCGCTGCGGCTCGGCGTGGACCCGCGCAAGGCGGACCAGATGGTCCGCGGCACGGTGAACCTGCCCAACGGCACCGGCAAGACCGCCCGGGTGCTGGTCTTCGCCACCGGTGACCGCGCGGAGGAGGCGCGGGCAGCCGGTGCGGACTACATCGGCTCCGACGACCTGATCGAGCGGATCCAGGGCGGCTTCCTCGACTTCGACGCCGTGGTGGCCACGCCGGACCTGATGGGGAAGGTCGGCCGGCTCGGCCGCATCCTCGGCCCGCGCGGCCTGATGCCCAACCCCAAGACCGGTACGGTCACCCCCAACGTGGGCAAGGCGGTCACCGACATCAAGGGCGGCAAGATCGAGTTCCGCGTGGACCGGCACGGCAACCTGCACTTCATCATCGGCAAGGCGTCGTTCCCCGATGCCGCGCTGCTGGAGAACTACGCGGCCGCGGTCGATGAGGTGATGCGGCTCAAGCCGTCGGCGGCCAAGGGCAGGTACCTGAGGAAGGCCGCCATCGCCACCACGATGGGCCCGAGCATCCCGGTCGACCCGGCCAAGACCCGTGGCCTGACCGAGGAACTGGAAGCCGCCGCCGGCTGACCGCCGCCGGCTGACCGCCGCCAGGTGAACGCCGCCCGGGGGACCACCGTCGGCGGCAGCCCGGTCGCGTCCGCAGCTCGCGCAGCGCCCCGAACGAATGTCGTCGTTGCCACAACCACAACAAAAGACTGTCGTCGTTGTGGCAACGACGACAAACGAGGGCAGGAATGGCGTTCCTGCCGGCCCCGTACGGGCGCGATTTGGCGGGATGGGCTGCGGCCGATACCCTTAGACCAAGCCCAAGACCGTCGGCTGTCGCCGTGTGCCCAGCGCGCGGCGACCGAAGGACCCGCGAGAGCGGGCGGCCCGCGCAGGTGACCGAGCTGATCCGCCGCCCCGGTGTGCGCACCGGGCGGTGTCCACGCCCTGGTGCGCCGCGCCGGGGCGTTCGCCTTTCGTGGGCCCGGCGTCGGCGGCGCGCAAAGACCGGATAACTGCCGGGCAGTGCGAGCACCCCCACGGCCAAGGCTCCCGCGACGAAGTCGCAGGAGCCGCGGGCCACCGGGGGGCTCCGGGGGGGTCGCTCCCCCGAGCTAACACTGTCCGACCCGAAAGGAGGCCCATGGCGAATGCGGAGAAGGTGGCCGCGGTCGCCGAGCTGACCGAGCGGTTCCAGACCTCGAACGGGGCGGTGCTGGCCAACTACCGTGGCCTGACCGTCGCCCAGCTCGCCGATCTGCGCCGCGCGCTCAACGGTCATGCGAACTTCTCGGTGGTCAAGAACACCCTGACGAAGATCGCCGCCACCGAGGCGGGCGTCGCCGACCAGCTTGGCGACCTGCTGACCGGCCCGTCGGCGATCGCGTTCGTCAAGGGCGACGTGGTCGAGGCGGCCAAGGGCCTGCGCGACTTCGCGAAGGCCAACCCGGCGCTGGAGATCAAGGGCGGGATCATCGACGGCAAGTCGATGAGCCCGGCCGAGATCGACCGGCTGGCCGACCTCGAATCGCGCGACGTGCTGCTGGCGATGCTGGCCGGCGCCATGAAGGCGTCGATGGCGAACGCCGGCGGCCACGATGGCCGCGCTGCCCACCCAGATGGCCAGGCTGGCCGCCGCGCTCGAGGCCAAGCGGGCCGAAGAGGCGCACCGCCGAGGACAGCGTGCCGCCGAGCGCCCGCCGCCGAGGCAGTGCCAGCCGCCGAGGCAGTCGCCGCCACCGAGACAGCGCCAGCCGCCGAGGCGACGGTGCCGACCCCAACGAAGACGCCGCGGCCGAAGTACCGCGCAGGCGACGACTGAAGACGCAACGGAGGACTGACCAACCATGGCGAAGATGAGCACCGACGACCTGCTCGACGCGTTCAAGGAGATGACCCTCCTGGAGCTGTCGGACTTCGTGAAGCAGTTCGAAGAGACCTTCGACGTGAAGGCCGCGGCCCCGGTCGCGGTGCGCGGCCGCTGCCGGCCGGCGGCGGTGCCGCCGCGGCGCCAGAGGTCGAGGAGAAGGACGAGTTCGACGTCATCCTGGAGGCGGCGGGCGACAAGAAGATCCAGGTCATCAAGGAGGTCCGGTCGCTGACCAGCCTCGGCCTCAAGGAGGCCAAGGACCTGGTGGACGGCGCACCGCAGCCGGTCCTGGAGCGGGCGAACAAGGAAGCCGCGGACAAGGCCAAGGCGGCGCTGGAAGGCGCCGGCGCGACGGTCACCGTCAAGTAAGCGCGACTGGCGGCCCGCGGGCCGCCAGACGGGTGCCCGGCCAGCTTCGGGCTGGCCGGGCACCTGTCGTCGCACTGCTGCTCTCCCCGCGCGCCCCGCCCGCCTCCTGCGCGTCAGGCGGGCAGCCTTCCCAGGGGAACTGACTAGTTTTACCCACGAGGGGTGAGCTCCACACCAAGCTCCTGGTGTGGCGTTCGTCACGTCAAATCAGATGGCTTACGCAGGCCTTCTGGACTTGACGTTTCGCCCGGAACCAGCCATGCTGCGGAGAACCGTGAACCTCATAGTGAGTACACTTGACCAGCAGTGTAGCTAGTGACTATACTGCTAATTTGCGCTGCACTCTTACGTCCTCGACCTGCCCGAACCCCTCGTGGCGTGTCCGAAGGGCGTTTTGCGTGCGTGCGGTGAAAGTTCGCGTGAACTCTGGAAGGACCCCTGTTGGCAGCATCGCGCAGCGCCTCGGCCACCGCTTCCGCCACTCGTCGTATCTCATTCGCCCGCATCAAGGAACCGCTTGAGGTTCCCGGCCTCCTGGCCCTGCAGACCGACTCCTTTGACTGGCTGCTCGGGAACGAGCGCTGGCTTGGCCGCATAGCGACGGCCAAGAAGGCAGGGGACAAGGACGTTCCGGAGCAGTCGGGGCTTGAGGAGATCTTCGAGGAGATCAGCCCGATCGAAGACTTCACCGGAACCATGTCGCTGTCGTTCCGTGATCACCGCTTCGAGCCGCCGAAGTACTCCGTGGAGGAGTGCAAGGACAAGGACATGACCTACTCCGCCCCGATGTTCGTGACGGCGGAGTTCATCAACAACTCGACGGGCGAGATCAAGAGCCAGACCGTGTTCATGGGGGACTTCCCGCTGATGACCCCCAAGGGCACGTTCATCATCAACGGCACCGAGCGGGTCGTCGTCTCGCAGCTGGTCCGCTCGCCCGGCGTCTACTTCGACCGCCAGGTGGACAAGACCTCCGACAAGGACGTCTACAGCTGCAAGGTGATCCCCTCGCGCGGAGCGTGGCTTGAGTTCGAGATCGACAAGCGGGACAGCGTGGGCGTGCGGATCGACCGCAAGCGCAAGCAGAGCGTCACCGTCCTGCTGAAGGCGCTGGGCTGGGACGAGCAGCGGATCCGGGAGCGCTTCGGCGAGTACGAGTCGATGCTGGCCACGCTGGACAAGGACCACACGACCTCCCAGGACGACGCGCTGCTGGACATCTACCGCAAGCTGCGCCCGGGTGAGCCGCCGACCAGGGAGTCCGCCCAGGCCCTGCTGGAGAACCTGTACTTCAACGGCAAGCGCTACGACCTGGCCAAGGTCGGCCGGTACAAGATCAACAAGAAGCTCGGCCTGTCGCAGCCCATCCGCAAGGGCACGCTGACCGAGGAGGACATCGTCGGCACCATCGAGTACCTGGTCCGGCTGCACGCCGGCGAGGAGGAGATGAAGGCCGGCGAGGCGATCATCCCGGTCGAGGTCGACGACATCGACCACTTCGGCAACCGGCGGCTGCGCACCGTGGGCGAGCTGATCCAGAACCAGGTCCGGCTGGGCCTGGCGCGGATGGAGCGCGTGGTGCGGGAGCGGATGACCACCCAGGACGTCGAGGCGATCACGCCGCAGACGCTGATCAACATCCGCCCGGTCGTGGCCTCCATCAAGGAGTTCTTCGGCACCAGCCAGCTCTCCCAGTTCATGGACCAGACCAACCCGCTGGCCGGGCTGACCCACAAGCGCCGCCTGTCGGCGCTCGGCCCGGGCGGCCTGTCCCGTGAGCGTGCCGGGTTCGAGGTGCGCGACGTGCACCCGTCCCACTACGGCCGGATGTGCCCGATCGAGACGCCGGAAGGGCCGAACATCGGCCTCATCGGGTCGCTGTCCTCCTACGGCCGGGTCAACGAGTTCGGTTTCGTGGAGACGCCGTACCGCAAGGTGAAGAGCGGCAAGGTCACCGCGCAGATCGACTACCTCACCGCCGACGAGGAAGACCGGCACGTCATCGCGCAGGCCAACGCGCCGCTGGAGGCGGACGACTCGTTCGCCGAGAGCAGGGTGCTGGTGCGCCGCAAGGGCGGCGAGGTCGACTACATCCCGCCGGACGACGTGGACTACATGGACGTCTCGCCGCGGCAGATGGTGTCGGTGGCGACCGCCATGATCCCGTTCCTGGAGCACGACGACGCCAACCGCGCCCTGATGGGGTCGAACATGCAGCGGCAGGCGGTGCCGCTGCTGCGCAGCGAGGCCCCGCTGGTCGGCACCGGCATGGAGTACCGCGCCGCGGTGGACGCCGGTGACGTCATCGTCGCCGAGAAGCCGGGCGTGGTCGAGGAGGTCTGCGCCGACTACGTGACCGTGGCCGGCGACGACGGCACCCGCGCCACCTACCTGGTGGCCAAGTTCCGCCGGTCCAACCAGGGCACCTGCTTCAACCAGAAGCCCGTGGTGACCGAGGGCCAGCGGGTCGAGGCGGGCCAGGTGATCGCGGACGGCCCGTGCACCAGCGAAGGTGAGATGGCGCTCGGCCGCAACCTGCTCGTCGCGTTCATGCCGTGGGAGGGCCACAACTACGAGGACGCGATCATCCTGTCCCAGCGGCTGGTGCAGGACGACGTCCTGTCCTCGATCCACATCGAGGAGCACGAGGTGGACGCCCGGGACACCAAGCTCGGTCCCGAGGAGATCACCAGGGACATCCCGAACGTCTCCGACGAGGTGCTCGCCGACCTGGACGACCGCGGCATCATCAGGATCGGTGCCGAGGTGGTCACCGGCGACATCCTGGTCGGCAAGGTCACGCCCAAGGGCGAGACGGAGCTGACCCCGGAGGAGCGGCTGCTGCGGGCCATCTTCGGCGAGAAGGCGCGGGAGGTCCGCGACACCTCGCTCAAGGTGCCGCACGGTGAGTCCGGCAAGGTGATCGGCGTCCGCGTGTTCACCAGGGAGGACGGCGACGAGCTGCCGCCCGGCGTGAACCAGCTCGTGCGCGTCTACGTGGCCGCCAAGCGGAAGATCACCGATGGTGACAAGCTCGCGGGCCGGCACGGGAACAAGGGCGTCATCGCGAAGATCCTGCCCATCGAGGACATGCCGTTCCTCGAGGACGGGACCCCGGTGGACATCGTCCTCAACCCGCTCGGCGTGCCCGGCCGGATGAACGTCGGCCAGGTGCTGGAGACCCATCTCGGCTGGGTGGCCCAGGCGGGGTGGAACGTCGCCGGCGACGACGCCGAGTGGAAGAAGCGGCTCAAGAAGATCGGCGCCGCGAGCGCGGAGCCGGGTGTCCCCGTGGCCACCCCGGTCTTCGACGGCGCCCGCGAGGAGGAGATCACCGGGCTGCTGGAGGCGAGCCTGCCCAACCGTGACGGGCATCAGCTGGTCGGCCGCAGCGGCAAGGCCAGGCTGTTCGACGGCCGGACCGGTGAGCCCTTCAAGGACCCGATCGCGGTGGGCTACATCTACATCCTCAAGCTGCTGCACCTGGTGGACGACAAGATCCACGCCAGGTCGACCGGCCCCTACTCGATGATCACCCAGCAGCCGCTGGGCGGGAAGGCGCAGTTCGGCGGGCAGCGGTTCGGCGAGATGGAGGTGTGGGCGCTGGAGGCCTATGGCGCCGCGTACGCCCTCCAGGAACTGCTCACCATCAAGTCCGACGACGTCCTCGGCCGTGTCAAGGTCTACGAGGCCATCGTCAAGGGCGAGAACATCCCCGAGCCAGGGATACCCGAATCGTTCAAGGTGCTGATCAAGGAGATGCAGTCCCTCTGCCTCAACGTGGAGGTGCTCTCCAGCGACGGTGCCGCGATCGAGATGCGTGACACCGACGAGGATGTGTTCCGCGCCGCCGAGGAACTCGGCATCGACCTGTCCCGGCGAGAGCCGAGCAGCGTTGAAGAGGTCTGAAGAACCGAAGAACTACCCAGGGGATAACACACGTGCTTGACGTCAACTTCTTCGACGACCTGCGCATTGGCCTTGCCACCGCGGACGACATCAGACAGTGGTCGCACGGTGAGGTCAAGAAGCCCGAGACCATCAACTACCGCACGCTCAAGCCGGAAAAGGACGGGCTCTTCTGCGAGAAGATCTTCGGCCCGACCCGGGACTGGGAGTGCTACTGCGGCAAGTACAAGCGGGTCAGGTTCAAGGGCATCATCTGTGAGCGGTGCGGCGTCGAGGTCACTCGCGCCAAGGTCCGCCGGGAGCGGATGGGCCACATCGAGCTGGCCGCGTCGGTCACGCACATCTGGTACTTCAAGGGCGTGCCCAGCCGGCTCGGCTACCTGCTCGACCTGGCGCCGAAGGACCTGGAAAAGGTCATCTACTTCGCCGCGTACATGATCACCTACGTGGACACCGACGCCCGCGACCGTGACCTGCCCTCGCTGGAGGCCCGGCTCTCGGTCGAGCGGCAGCAGATCGAGCAGCGCCGTGACGCCGACATCGAGGCCAGGCAGACCAAGCTGGAGGCCGACCTGGCCGAGCTGGAAGCTGCCGGTGCCAAGGGCGACGCGCGCCGCAAGGTCAGGGAGAGCTCCGACCGGGAGTGCCGCCAGATCCGCGACCGTGCCCAGCGTGAGCTGGACCGGCTGGACGAGGTCTGGAACCGGTTCCGCAACCTCAAGGTGCAGGACCTGGAGGGCGACGAACTGCTCTACCGCGAGATGCGCGACCGCTACGGCCGCTACTTCCGCGGCGGCATGGGCGCGCAGGCGATCCAGGAGCGGCTGGCCAGCTTCGACCTGGAGGGTGAGGCGCAGTCGCTGCGCGACATCATCCGCACCGGCAAGGGCCAGCGCAAGGCCCGCGCGCTCAAGCGGCTGAAGGTCGTGTCGGCGTTCCTGTCCACCAGGAACAGCCCGATGGGCATGGTGCTGGACTGCATCCCGGTGATCCCGCCGGACCTGCGGCCCATGGTGCAGCTCGACGGCGGCAGGTTCGCCACCTCCGACCTCAACGACCTGTACCGCCGGGTGATCAACCGGAACAACCGGCTCAAGCGGCTGCTCGACCTCGGCGCGCCCGAGATCATCGTGAACAACGAGAAGCGGATGCTCCAGGAGGCCGTCGACTCGCTGTTCGACAACGGCCGCCGCGGCCGCCCGGTCACCGGGCCCGGCAACCGCCCGCTGAAGTCGCTGTCCGACATGCTCAAGGGCAAGCAGGGCCGGTTCCGCCAGAACCTGCTCGGCAAGCGCGTGGACTACTCCGGCCGCTCGGTCATCGTGGTGGGCCCGCAGCTCAAGCTGCACCAGTGTGGCCTGCCCAAGGAGATGGCGGTCGAGCTGTTCAAGCCGTTCGTGATGAAGCGGCTGGTGGACCTCAACCACGCGCAGAACATCAAGTCCGCCAAGCGGATGGTGGAGCGGGCCAGGCCGGTGGTCTGGGACGTGCTCGAAGAGGTCATCGCCGAGCACCCGGTGCTGCTCAACCGGGCGCCGACGCTGCACCGGCTGGGCATCCAGGCCTTCGAGCCGCAGCTCGTGGAGGGCAAGGCCATCCAGATCCACCCGCTGGTCTGCACCGCGTTCAACGCGGACTTCGACGGCGACCAGATGGCGGTGCACCTGCCGCTGTCGGCCGAGGCGCAGGCCGAGGCCCGGATCCTGATGCTGTCCACCAACAACATCCTCAAGCCCGCCGACGGCAAGCCGGTCACCATGCCCACCCAGGACATGGTCATCGGGATCTACTGCCTGACCAGGGCCGACGGACGGCGGCACCGGGCGAAGGCCGGGTCTTCGCCTCGCCGTCCGAGGCGATCATGGCCTACGACCGCGGCGAGCTGGACCTGCAGGCCAAGATCCAGATCCGGCTCCGTGGCGTCACCCCGCCGCGTGACTTCGAGCCGGCCGAAGGCTGGACCGAGGGCAGCCCGTTCCGCATCGAGACCACGCTGGGGCGGAGCATCCTCAACGAGGCCCTGCCCGCCGACTTCCCCTTCGTGAACTACGAGGTGGGCAAGAAGCAGCTCTCGGCCATCGTCAACGAGCTGGCGGAGACCTACCCCAAGGTGGACGTGGCGGCGGCGCTCGACGCGCTCAAGGACGCCGGGTTCCGCTGGGCCACCAGGGCCGGTGTGACGATCGCGATCGAGGACGTGGTCGCGCCGCCGAACAAGGCGCAGATCCTGGAGGCCTACGAGAAGCGGGCCGACAAGGTGCAGCGCGAGTACGAGCGCGGCCTGATCACCGACGAGGAGCGGCGCCAGGAGCTGATCGAGATCTGGACGCACGCGACCGCGGACGTTGCCAAGGACATGGAGGCGGCCTTCCCCGAGACCAACTCGGTCTGGATGATGGTCAACTCCGGCGCCCGAGGCAACCCCATGCAGGTGCGGCAGATCGCCGGCATGCGTGGCCTGGTCTCCAACCCCAAGGGCGAGACGATCCCGCGGCCGATCAAGGCCAGCTTCCGCGAGGGGCTGTCCGTGCTGGAGTACTTCATCTCCACCCACGGCGCCCGCAAGGGCCTTGCCGACACCGCGCTGCGCACCGCCGACTCCGGGTACCTCACCCGGCGCCTGGTGGACGTGGCACAGGACGTCATCGTCCGCGAGGAGGACTGCGGCACCGACCGGGCGCTCGTGATGAAGATCGCCGAGAAGGGCGCCGACGGCACCCTGCGCAAGCTGGCCAACATCGAGAACACCGGCACCGGCCGCACCCTCGCCGAGGATGTCGAGGCCGACGGCACCGTGCTGGCGGCCGCCGGGTCCGACACGACCGAGGTGATGATCGACCAGTTCGTGGCGGCCGGGGTGGACTCCCTGCGCACGCACAGCGTGCTGGTCTGTGAGTCCAAGGTCGGCGTCTGCGCCAAGTGCTACGGGCGCTCGCTGGCCACCGGCAAGCGGGTGGACGTCGGCGAGGCGGTGGGCATCGTCGCGGCGCAGTCGATCGGTGAGCCCGGCACCCAGCTGACCATGCGGACGTTCCACACCGGTGGTGTGGCGGGCCAGGACATCACCCACGGCCTGCCGCGGATCCAGGAGCTGTTCGAGGCGCGCATCCCCAAGGGCATGGCGCCGATCAGCGAGGTCGAGGGCACCGTCAAGATCGAGGAGACCGAGAAGGCCCGCAAGATCATCGTCGTCCCGGACGACGGGGGCGAGGAGATCGCCGTCCCGGTGCCGATGCGGTCCCGGCTGCTGGTCGCCGACGGCGACCACGTGACGGTGGGCCAGCAGCTCATCCAGGGCGCGGTCAACCCGCACGAGGTGCTCCGCATCCTCGGCTCGCGCGAGGTGCAGATGCACCTGGTGCACGAGGTCCAGGAGGTGTACCGGTCGCAGGGTGTGTCCATCCACGACAAGCACATCGAGATCATCATCCGCCAGATGCTCAAGCGGGTGAACGTGCTGGAGTCGGGTGACACCGACCTGCTGCCCGGTGAGCTGGTGGAGCGGCCGCGGTTCGAGGAGATGAACCGCGGCGTGGTGGAGGAGCGCGGCACCCCCGCGTCCGGCCGGCCGGTGCTGATGGGCATCACCAAGGCCTCGCTCGCCACCGAGTCGTGGCTGTCCGCGGCCTCGTTCCAGGAGACGACCCGGGTGCTCACCGACGCCGCCATCCACGCCAAGTCCGACCCGCTGCTGGGCCTGAAGGAGAACGTCATCATCGGCAAGCTGATCCCGGCGGGCACCGGAATGCTCCGGTACCGCAGCGTCCGGGTGGAGCCCACCGAAGATGCGCGGTCATCGGTCTACCCGGCCGCCGCCGCTTACGAGGAGGTCCCCGACTACGCGTTCGGGCAGCCCGCGGGCGGCGAGCCGATCCGGCTGGAGGACTACGACTTCGGCCCTACAACCAGTAACGCAATCACCGTCTCCCGCGGCAAGTCTCGAGACCGGACCGCTGCCCGCCGAGGCCTGGCTGGCCTCTCGCCGATCTTGATCAGCTTCGCCATGGCCGCTGTCCGGGCCCCCCCTGGCCCCCATATCGCAGGGCCGGTTTCGCAGGAAGTCCGCCTGCGGCGGGCCGCCCGGCGCCCGGGATCGGCTCGGAATAGGCCCGGCCCTCCGGCGTGTTGACTCCAGCAGTTCGCATTCACCAGTTCACTTTGCCTGCTGCCGGGCCGTTGGGTATTCTTAATCCTCGTGCCCGGTACGCGGGCGCACGCGCGTTAGCGGGCGGCGGTCCCTGGCTGCAAGGCCAGGGGCAGCAAGAGGCCACGCGCGTAGGCCTTCCCTCTCTGATCGACCGGCCTCGGCTGGGGCCGGTCTGCCGTGGCGAGCGCGACACGCCCGACCACGGGGGTCGGAGGGGCGGCAAAACCAGCAGGTCACGGGCGTCGTTGGCGCCCTGACAGCCGGCAAACGCCGTGCCACAGGCGCGGCTGGAAGAAGACGGAGACGCGGTGCCCACGATCCAGCAGCTGGTCCGTAAGGGCCGCCAGGACAAGGTAGCCAAGACCACCACGCCGGCGCTCAAGGGCAGCCCCCAGCGCCGCGGGGTCTGCACGCGCGTCTACACGACCACGCCCAAGAAGCCGAACTCCGCCCTGCGCAAGGTGGCGAGAGTCCGGCTCACCAGCCAGATCGAGGTCACCGCCTACATCCCCGGCGTCGGGCACAACCTGCAGGAGCACTCCATCGTGCTGGTGCGCGGCGGCCGGGTGCGCGACCTGCCGGGCGTCCGGTACAAGGTCATCCGCGGCTCCCTCGACACCCAGGGCGTGCGCAACCGCAAGCAGGCGCGCAGCCGCTACGGCGCGAAGAAGGAGAAGAGCTGACATGCCGCGCAAGGGCCCCGCGACCAGACGGCAGCTCGTCACCGACCCGGTCTACGGCTCGCCGCTGGTGACCGCACTGGTCAACAAGGTGCTGCGGAGCCGGCAAGCGCTCCCTGGCCGAGCGGATCGTGTACGGGGCGCTCGAGGGCGCCAAGGACAAGACGGGCAACGACCCGGTGGTCACCCTCAAGCGCGCGCTGGACAACGTGAAGCCGACCCTGGAGGTCCGCAGCCGCCGTGTCGGCGGCGCGACCTACCAGGTGCCGGTCGAGGTCCGCGCGTCCCGCAGCACCACGCTGGCGCTGCGCTGGATCGTGTCCTACTCCCGGCAGCGCCGCGAGAAGACGATGACCGAGCGGCTCATGAACGAGCTGCTCGACGCGAGCAACGGCCTCGGGGCGAGCGTGAAGCGCCGCGAGGACACCCACAAGATGGCTGAATCCAACAAGGCCTTCGCCCACTACCGCTGGTGAGAAGGCCGGGCGCCGCCGACAGGCGGCACCACCGCTGCTATACGACTAGCGGCGGAACCCACGAGAGAACGAGGAAACGAAGCAAGTGGCCACCCAGACCGCCGTGGAACTCGCCAAGGTCCGCAACATCGGGATCATGGCGCATATCGACGCGGGCAAGACGACGACCACCGAGCGGATCCTGTTCTACACCGGCATCAACTACAAGATCGGTGAGGTCCATGAGGGCGCGGCCACCATGGACTGGATGGAGCAGGAACAGGAGCGCGGCATCACCATCACGTCGGCCGCGACCACCACGGCCTGGCGTGATCACACCATCAACATCATCGACACGCCCGGCCACGTCGACTTCACCGTCGAGGTGGAGCGGTCGCTGCGGGTCCTGGACGGCGCCGTGGCCGTGTTCGACGGCGTGGCGGGCGTCGAGCCGCAGTCCGAGACCGTCTGGCGGCAGGCCGACCGGTACGGCGTGCCGCGGATCTGCTTCGTCAACAAGATGGACCGGGTCGGCGCGGAGTTCCACCGCTGCGTCGACATGATCTCCGACCGGCTCGGCGCCACCCCGCTGGTCATCCAGCTTCCGTGGGGGGTCGAGTCGGACTTCCGCGGCGTCATCGACCTGGTCCGGATGCGCGCGCTGCTCTGGCAGACCGAGGGCAAGGGCGACCAGTACGACGTCGTCGCCATCCCGCACGACCACCTCGAGGCGGCGCGTGAGTGGCGGGACCGGCTGATCGAGACCATCTCCGAGAACGACGAGGAGATGATGGAGCTGTACCTCGAGGGCACCGAGCCCGGCGAGGAGCAGCTCGTCGCCGCGATCCGGCGGGCCACCATCGCCGGCGGGGTCACCCCGGTGCTGTGCGGCAGCGCGTTCAAGAACAAGGGCGTCCAGCCGATGCTGGACGCGATCGTGGACTACCTGCCGAGCCCGGTGGACATCCCCGCGGTCGCGGGCCACAAGGTCGGCGACGAGTCGGTGGTGATCGAGCGGCACCCCGATCCCGGCCGAGCCGTTCTCCGCGCTCGCCTTCAAGATCATGTCCGACCAGCACCTGGGCAAGCTCACCTACATCCGGATCTACTCCGGCACGCTGGAGTCCGGCACCGCGGTGCTGAACTCCACCAAGGACCGCAAGGAGCGGATCGGCAAGATCTACCAGATGCACGCGAACAAGCGTGAGGAGCGGCCGTCCGCGGTGGCCGGGCCAGATCGTGGCCGTGATGGGGCTCAAGAACACCACCACCGGCGACACGCTGTGCGCCCAGTCCGACCCGGTCATCCTGGAGTCGATGACGTTCCCCGCGCCGGTCATCAACGTCGCGATCGAGCCGAAGACCAAGGCGGACCAGGACAAGCTGGGCACCGCCATCCAGCGGCTCGCCGAGGAGGACCCGACCTTCCAGGTGCGGACCGACGAGGAGACCGGCCAGACCATCATCTCCGGCATGGGCGAACTGCACCTTGAGGTGCTCGTCGAGCGGATGAAGCGCGAGTTCCGGGTCGAGGCCAACATCGGCCGCCCGCAGGTCGCCTACCGCGAGACGGTCCGGCGGAAGGTGGAGAAGGTCGAGTACACCCACCGCAAGCAGACCGGCGGCGCCGGCCAGTACGCCAAGGTGCTGATCAACCTGGAGCCCACCGGCGGCGACGGCGGCGGCTACGAGTTCGAGAACAAGATCCACGGTGGCCGCATCCCGCGCGAGTACATCCCGTCGGTGGACGCCGGCTGCCAGGAGGCGGCGGAGTTCGGCGTGCTGGCCGGGTACCCGATGGTGGACGTGAAGGTGACCCTCACCGACGGTGCCTACCACGAGGTGGACTCCTCCGAGCTCGCCTTCAAGATCGCCGGCTCGATGGCCTTCAAGAAGGCGGCCGCGCACGCCGACCCGGTGCTGCTCGAGCCGGTGATGGCCGTCGAGGTCAGGACCCCCGACGATTACATGGGCGACGTCATCGGCGACCTGAACAGCCGGCGTGGCCAGATCCAGGCCATGGAGGAGCGGTCCGGGGCCGGGTCGTCAAGGCGCATCGTGCCGCTGTCGGAGATGTTCGGCTACGTCGGCGACCTGCGCAGCAGGACGCAGGGCCGGGCGGACTACACGCATGCAGTTCGACTCGTACGCCGAGGTGCCGCCGAATATCGCCAAGGAGATCATCGCGAAGGCTCGAGGCGAGTAGCAGCAATCACAACGTCAGGAGCACAGGCCCCCGGCAGGGAGCCTGGCCCCCCCGGCGGGGGTGAGATCGCAACGAGGAGATTTCAGTGGCCAAGGCCAAGTTCGAGCGGACCAAGCCGCACGTGAACATCGGCACCATCGGGCACATCGACCACGGCAAGACGACTCTGACCGCGGCGATCACCAAGGTGCTGCACGACAAGTACCCCGACGTGAACCCCTTCACGCCCTTCGACCAGATCGACAACGCGAAGGAAGAGAAGGAGCGCGGGATCACCATCTCGATCTCGCACGTCGAGTACCAGACCGAGCAAGCGTCACTACGCTCACGTGGACTGCCCTGGTCACGCCGACTACATCAAGAACATGATCACCGGCGCGGCCCAGATGGACGGCGCGATCCTCGTGGTCGCCGCCACCGACGGCCCGATGCCGCAGACCCGTGAGCACGTGCTGCTCGCCCGCCAGGTCGGCGTGCCCTACATCGTCGTGGCGCTCAACAAGGCCGACATGGTCGACGACGAGGAGATCCTCGAGCTGGTCGAGCTCGAGGTCCGCGAGCTGCTCACGCAGTACGAGTTCCCCGGCGACGACGTGCCGGTGATCCGGGTGTCCGCGCTCAAGGCGCTCGAGGGCGACGCCGAGCTGGGGCGCGAAGGTCGCCGAACTGCTCGACGCCTGCGACGAGAGCATCCCCGAGCCGATCCGCGAGATCGACAAGCCGTTCCTGATGCCGGTCGAGGACGTGTTCTCGATCACCGGCCGCGGCACCGTGGTGACCGGCCGGATCGAGCGCGGCAAGATCCACACCGGCGAGTCAGGTCGAGATCATCGGGATCAAGGACAAGGCGCAGACCACCACCGTCACCGGCGTCGAGATGTTCCGCAAGATCCTCGACGACGGCCAGGCCGGCGACAACGTCGGGCCTGCTGCTGCGCGGCATCAAGCGCGAGGAGGTGGAGCGCGGCCAGGTCGTGATCAAGCCGGGCACCAACACCCCGCACACCGAGTTCGAGGGCCAGGTCTACATCCTGTCCAAGGACGAGGGCGGGCGGCACACGCCGTTCTTCAACAACTACCGGCCGCAGTTCTACTTCCGCACCACCGACGTGACCGGCGTGGTCCGCCTGCCGGAGGGCACCGAGATGGTCATGCCGGGCGACAACACCGAGATGAAGGTCGACCTGATCCAGCCCATCGCCATGGAGGAGGGCCTGCTGTTCGCGATCCGCGAGGGCGGGCGCACCGTGGGCTCGGGCCGGGTCACGAAGATCGTCAAGTAAGGCACGGTCCGGAACCAGGGCATCCCGGCCGCCCGATGCGGCGGCCGGGATGCCCCGGCCCGGACACAAGGCATACAGCGGCAGACGAATACAAAGACAGTGCACCCGAAAGGCAGTGGGAAGCCACATGGCGGGACAGAAGATCCGCATCAGGCTCAAGGCGTATGACCATGAGGTCATCGACAGCTCGGCGCGGAAGATCGTGGACACGGTCGTCGCGTACGGGTGCACGGGTTGCCGGGCCAGTCCCGCTGCCCACGGAGAAGAACGTGTACTGCGTGATTCGGTCGCCGCACAAGTACAAGGACTCACGCGAGCACTTCGAGATGCGCACGCACAAGCGCCTGATCGACATCATCGATCCCACGCCGAAGACGGTCGACTCGCTGATGCGGCTCGACCTGCCGGCCGGCGTCGACATCGAGATCAAGCTGTAGAGGGACCTCACCGACATGGCCAAGCAACTCAAAGGCGTGCTGGGCACCAAGCTCGGCATGACCCAGGTCTTCAACGACCAGGGGAAGGTCGTACCCGTCACCGTGGTGGCGGCCGGCCCCTGCGTCGTGACCGCCGTGCGCACCGCGCCGCAGGACGGGTACGCCGCCGTCCAGTTCGGCTACGGCGAGATCGACCCGCGGCGGGTGACCAAGCCGGTGGCGGGCCACTTCGCCAAGGCCGGCGTCACCCCGCGCCGCTACCTGGTCGAGCTGCGCACCGACGACGCCGACCAGTACACCCTCGGCCAGGAGCTCACGGCCGAGACGTTCGGCGCCGGTGACCTGGTGGACGTGACCGGGCGGAGCAAGGGCAAGGGCACCGCGGGCGTGATGAAGCGGCACGGCTTCAAGGGCCTCGGCGCCTCCCACGGCACCCAGCGCAAGCACCGGTCGCCCGGTTCCATCGGCGGGTGCGCCACGCCGGGCCGGGTGTTCAAGGGCCTGAAGATGGCCGGCCGGATGGGCAACGCCCGGACCACCGTGCCCCGGCTCACCGTGCACGCGGTGGACGCCGAGCGCGGGCTGCTGCTGATCAAGGGCGCGGTCCCCGGGCCCAAGGGCGGCCTGGTCCTGGTGCGCAGCGCGGCCAAGCAGGGCGCGGAGAAGGAGGCCCGGTGACCACGGTCAGCGTTGTGACCCCGTCCGGCAAGGGCGGGGCCGATGTCGAACTGCCCGGGGAGATCTTCGCCGCGAAGGTGAACATCCCGCTCATCCACCAGGTTGTGGTGGCGCAGGAGGCGGCAGCCAGGCAGGGCACGCACGCCACCAAGACGCGCGGCGAGGTCCGCGGCGGTGGCAAGAAGCCCTACCGGCAGAAGGGCACCGGGCGGGCCCGCCAGGGCTCGCTGCGCGCGCCGCAGTACGCCGGCGGCGGCATCGTGCACGGCCCGGTGCCGCGCTCCTACGTCCAGCGCACGCCCAAGAAGATGAAGGCCGCCGCGCTGCGCGGCGCGCTGTCCGACCGGACCAGCCACGGCCGCCTCGCGGTGGTCAGCGCGTTCGTCGAGGGCGGCGAGCCGAGCACCAGGGAAGCCATGACGGTGCTGCGCGCCGCGATCGGCGAGGCCGGGGCCCGGCTGGGCCGCCCGGTGCTGGTGGTCGTGAGCGCCGCCGACGCAGTCACCCAGAAGAGCCTGCGCAACATCGACCGGGTCCGGGTGCTCGCCTCCGGCCAGCTCAACACCTACGACGTGCTGGCCAGCGACCACGTCGTGTTCACCCAGGCCGCGCTGGCCGAGTTCGTGGCCCGCACGGGCGGCGAGCTGGTGACGGTGGACAAGCCCGCCAAGACGGCGAAGGCGGCCAAGGCTGCCGCCGAGCCCGCCGGGGACACCGATGAGCCCGCGGCCAAGCCGGCCAGGCCGGCCAAGGCCAAGGCCGAGGACACCGATGAGCCCGCCGCCAAGCCGGCCAGGCCCGCCAAGGCCAAGGCCGCTGGCGGGGACACCGATGAGCCCGCCGCCAAGCCGGCCAGGCCCGCCAAGGCCAAGGCCGCTGGCGGGGACACCGATGAGCCCGCCGCCAAGCCGGCCAGGCCCGCCAAGGCCAAGGCCGCCGACGGGGACACCGATGAGCCCGCCGCCAAGCCGGCCAGGGCCACCGCCAGCCGGGCGCGCAAGCCTGCCACGGCCAGCGCCACGGAAGCCGCCGGCGACTCTGGCGACCAGGAGGCACGGCCTGCCGTTAAGCGGCGCAGTTCTGGAACCTCCGGTAAGCCTGCTTCCTCCGGCAGCGGCGCGGAGCAGAAGGAGGAGCAGGAGTGAGCAAGATCGCGGATCCGCGGGACGTCCTGCTCAAGCCGGTGATCTCGGAGAAGAGCTACCGGCTCGTGGACGACGGCAAGTACACCTTCCTGGTCGCCCCCGAGGCCAACAAGACGCAGATCAGGCAGGCGGTGGAGCAGATCTTCCACGTCAAGGTGACCGGCGTCAACACGATCAACCGGCCGGGCAAGCGCCGTCGCACCCGGAACGGCTGGGGCAAGCGCAACGACACCAAGCGCGCCATCGTCAGTCGCTCGCGTCAGGCGAGAAGATCGACGTCTTCGGCGGGCCGGTCAGCTAGGCCGCGGACACTGACAGGAGCTTGAGCAGACATGGCCATCCGCAAGTACAAGCCGACCACCCCGGGCAGGCGGGGCGCGAGCGGCCCGGACTTCGCCGAGATCACCCGCGGCGAGCCCGAGAAGTCCCTCGTCCGCCCGCTGCACTCCCAGGGCGGGCGGAATGTGCACGGCCGGATCACGGCGCGGCACCAGGGCGGCGGCCACAAGCGCGCGTACCGGCTGATCGACTTCCGCCGCGCGGACAAGGACGGCGTGCCCGCCAAGGTCGCGCACGTGGAGTACGACCCGAACCGCACCTCGCGGATCGCGTTGCTGCACTACGCCGACGGCGAGAAGCGCTACATCCTGTGCCCGCAGGGCCTGCGGCAGGGCGACCGGGTGGAGAACGGCCCCAGCGCCGACATCCGCCCCGGGAACTGCCTGCCGCTGCGCAACATCCCCACCGGCACCATGGTGCACGCCATCGAGCTGCGGCCCGGCGGCGGCGCCAAGATCGCCCGCTCGGCCGGGTCCAGCGTGCAGCTGCTCGCGAAGGAAAGCGGGTACGCCCAGCTCCGGATGCCCTCGGGCGAGATCCGGCGGGTGGATGCGAGCTGCCGGGCCACCGTGGGTGAGGTGGGCAACGCCGAGCAGGGCAACATCAAGCTCGGCAAGGCCGGCCGCAACCGGTGGAAGGGCAAGCGGCCCTCGGTGCGCGGCGTGGCCATGAACCCGGTCGACCACCCGCTGGGCGGCGGCGAAGGCAAGAGCTCCGGCGGGCGGCACCCGGTCAGCCCGTGGGGCAAGCCGGAGGGCCGGACCAGGCCCGAACACAAGCCAAGCGACCGGCTGATCGTCCGCAGGCGCAGCAAGAAGAAGCGGTAGGAGCACCCGATAATGCCTCGTAGCCTGAAGAAGGGCCCCTTCGTGGACGACCACCTGAGCAAGAAGGTGGACGGCCAGAACGACAAGGGGACGCGGAACGTCATCAAGACGTGGTCGCGCCGTTCCATGATCGTCCCGGCGATGCTGGGCCACACGATCGCGGTGCACGACGGCCGCAAGCACGTCCCGGTGTTCATCACCGAGTCGATGGTCGGCCACAAGCTCGGGGAGTTCGCCCCCACCCGCACGTTCCGCAGCCATGTCAGGGACGACCGCCGGAGCCGGCGCTAGACGCGCCTGCCCGGGCAAGAGACGGAGAAGAAGCGATGGAGGCTAGGGCGAAGGCGCGGTACGTCCGCGTGACGCCGCGCAAGGCCCGCCGGGTGGTGGACATGATCCGCGGCATGCCCGCCGAGGAGGCGCAGGCCGTGCTGTCGTTCGCGCCCCAGGCGGCGAGCGCGCCGGTGCGCAAGGTGCTGGCGAGCGCCGTCGCGAACGCCGGGCCAGGCCGGTTCTCCAGACCCCGGCGCGCTGGTGGTGAGCCGGGCCTGGGTGGACGAAGGGCCCACCCTCAAGCGGTTCCGGCCGCGCGCCCAGGGCCGTGGCTACCGGATCCTGAAGCGGACCAGCCACATCACCGTCATCGTCTCCGACGAGGAAGGGACCCGCTAGTGGGGCAGAAAGTGAACCCGCACGGGTTCCGGCTAGGCATCACCACCGACTTCAAGAGCCGGTGGTACGCCGACAAGCTGTACAAGGACTACGTCGCCGAGGACGTGGCGATCCGGCGGATGCTGCAGCGCGGCATGGAGCGCGCGGGCATCTCCAAGGTCGAGATCGAGCGGACCAGGGACCGGGTGCGGGTGGACATCCACACCGCGCGGCCCGGCATCGTCATCGGCCGCCGCGGCGCCGAGGCCGACCGGATCCGCAGCGACCTGGAGAAGCTCACCGCCAAGCAGATCCAGCTCAACATCCTCGAGGTCAAGAACCCCGAGGCCGACGCGCAGCTGGTCGCCCAGGGCGTGGCCGAGCAGCTGTCCAGCCGGGTGTCGTTCCGCCGGGCCATGCGCAAGGCCATGCAGACGGCCATGAAGGGCGGCGCCAAGGGCATCCGGGTGCAGTGCTCGGGCCGGCTCGGCGGCGCGGAAATGTCCCGCTCGGAGTTCTACCGTGAGGGCCGGGTGCCGCTGCACACGCTGCGCGCCGACATCGACTACGGCTTCTACGAGGCGCGCACGACGTTCGGCCGGATCGGCGTCAAGGTCTGGATCTACAAGGGCGACGCGCCGTCCACCCGGGCCGAGCGCGAGGCCCTCCAGGCCGCGCTGCCGCGGCCAGCGGCGGCCAGCGCCGGGACCGGGACTCCGGCCGCCCGGAGCGCCGGCCGCCCGCCGCGGCGGCCCGCCGCGGCGCGGGAGGGCCCCGGCGCCGACGAGGCCAGCGCACGCGCCGCCGCCCCGGTTGAGGCCGCGGCCGGCGCGAGCGAGGAGGGCTGAGGAATGCTCATCCCGCGCAGGACCGCGCACCGCAAGCAGCACCGGCCGGACCGGCACGGCAAGGCCACCGGCGGCACCAGCGTGGCGTTCGGCGAGTACGGCATCCAGGCGCTGGAGCACGCCTACGTCGACGAACCGGCAGATCGAGGCCGCGCGTATCGCGATGACCCGGCACATCCGCCGTGGCGGGAAGGTGTGGATCAACATCTACCCGGACCGCCCGCTGACCAAGAAGCCCGCCGAGACCCGGATGGGCTCGGGCAAGGGCTCGCCGGAGTGGTGGGTGGCGAACGTCAAGCCGGGACGGGTCATGTTCGAGCTGTCCGGCGTGGCCGAGCCGGTGGCCAGGGAGGCACTTCGCCGCGCGATGCACAAGCTGCCGATGAAGTGCCGCTTTGTGACCCGCGAGGGGGGCGAAGGCTGATGTGGAAGCACAAGCTGCCAATGCTCTGCTTGCTAAGGCCGGGTTTTGTGACCCGCGAAGGGGGCGAGGTCTGATGGCTAAGGGCCTGACCGCCGTCGATCTGCGGAGCGCGACCGAGGAAGAGCTGGACAGCAAGCTCGCCGACGCCAAGATCGAGCTGTTCAACCTCCGGTTCCAGGCCGCCACCGGCCAGCTGGAGAGCCACGGCCGGCTGCACGCCGTGCGCAAGGAGATCGCCCGCATCTACACCGTGAAGCGGGAGCGTGAGCTCGGCATCGTGACCGTGGCGGAAGAGGCGGAGGAAGACAGTGAGTGACGACGACCAAGGCCGGCCTCGCGTGGCTACCGCAAGGTCCGCGAGGGCTATCGTCGTCGGCGACAAGATGGACAAGACCGTCGTGGTCGAGGTCGAGGACCGGGTGAAGCACCCCAAGTACGCCAAGGTCATCCGGCGCACCAGGAAGTACAAGGCACACGACGGTGACAACGCCTGCGGCGTTGGCGACCGCGTCCGGCTCATGGAGACCCGGCCGATGTCGGCCACCAAGCGCTGGCGCGTCACCGAGATCCTGGAGAAGGCCAAGTAAGCACCCGGGGGACGCCCCGGGACCACCACCCCGCCAGGCCGCACACGGGCCGGCGTCGCAGAAGCAGGAGTTGACGTGATCCAGCAGGAGTCGCGGCTCAAGGTCGCCGACAACACCGGAGCCAAGGAGATCTTGTGCATCCGCGTGCTCGGCGGTTCCAGCCGGCGATACGCGGGCATCGGCGATGTCATCGTGGCGACGGTGAAGGACGCGCTCCCCGGGGCGGGCGTCCGCAAGGGCGACGTGGTCAAGGCGGTGGTGGTGCGCACCCGTAAGGAGCGCCGCCGCGGCGACGGCTCCTATATCCGTTTCGACGAGAACGCGGCCGTGCTGATCAGGGACGGCGGTGACCCGCGCGGTACCCGCATCTTCGGCCCGGTCGGCCGCGAGCTGCGCGAGAAGCGGTTCATGCGGATCATCTCGCTCGCGCCGGAGGTGCTCTAGATGGCGAAGAAGGCAAAGGCGGCCCCGAAGGGCAAGGCGCCTGCGATGAAGATCAAGAAGGGCGATGACGTCGTGGTGATCGCCGGCCGTGACCGCGGCCGCGAGGGCAAGGTCATCCTCGTCTACCCCGAGCGGCAGCGGGTGCTCGTCCACGGCGTGAACATCATCCGCAAGAACAAGAAGGTCAACTTCCAGGGTGCCAGGGGTGCCAAAGAGGGCGGCATCGTGACCCAGGAAGGGCCGATCCACGTGAGCAACGTGGCGCTGGTCGACCCGGACACCAAGAAGGCCGTCCGCGCGGGCTACAGAGCTCGAAGAAGGACGCCAAGAAGGTCCGGGTCGCCCGCCCGGACGGTAAGGAAATCTGATGACAGCGACGGCGACGGAGCAGGCGGCACCGGCGCGCGTGCCGCCCCGGCTGAAGGAGCGCTACCACGCCGAGATCGCGCCGGCGCTGCGCGAGGAGTTCGGCTACGCCAACGTGATGCAGATTCCCGCGCCTGGTGAAGATCTCGGTCAACATGGGCGTCGGGCGAGGCCGCGCGGGACGCCAAGCTCATCGAGGGCGCGGTCAAGGACCTGGGCATCATCACCGGGCAGAGGCCCGCCGTCGCCCGCGCGAACCAAGTCCATCGCGCAGTTCAAGCTCCGCGAGGGGATGCCGATCGGCGCGCACGTCACACTGCGCGGCGACCGGATGTGGGAGTTCCTCGACCGCCTGCTCACCCTCGCGCTGCCGCGGATCCGCGACTTCCGCGGGCTGTCCGACCGGCAGTTCGACGGCCGGGGCAACTACACCTTCGGGCTCACCGAGCAGCTGATGTTCCACGAGATCAACCCGGACCAGGTGGACCGCCAGCGTGGCATGGACGTGACCGTGGTCACGACCGCCACCAACGACGACGAGGGCCGCGCGCTGCTGCGGCTGCTCGGTTTCCCGTTCAAGGAGAGCTGACCCAGTGGCGAAGAAGGCGCTAGTCGCCAAGGCGAAGCGGACGCCCGAAGTTCGGGGTGCGCGCCTACACCAGGTGCTGCGCGCTGCGGGCGCCCGCGCGCGGTGTACCGGAGGTTCGGGCTGTGCCGGATCTGCTTCCGGACCATGGCCCACCGCGGCGAACTGCCTGGCATCACCAAATCCAGCTGGTAACCACCATCGGCACCAGCCAGACCTGGGCGCACGCCCGCCGTGCGCCCGCGACCGACCTGGGCGCCCACCGGCGCCCACCGACCACGCCGTAGGTCCCGCAGAGGAAACCGCGGTGAGGAGGGCCACCAGGCCATGACGATGACCGACCCGATCGCAGACATGCTGACCCGTCTGCGTAATGCGAACGCGGCCTACCAGGACACGCGTGAGCATGCCGTACTCGAAGATCAAGTCTCACCTCGCCGAGATCCTCCAGCAGGAGGGCTACATCGGCGGCTGCGAGCGTCACCGACGCCGAGGTCGGCAAGAACCTGGTGATCGCGCTCAAGTACGGCCCGGCCCGGGAGCGCTCGATCGCCGGGCTCAAGCGCGTGTCCAAGCCGGGCCTGCGGGTGTACGCGAAAAAGGACAACCTGCCGCGGGTGCTCGGCGGACTCGGCATCGCGATCATCTCCACCTCGGGTGGCCTGATGACCGACAAGCAGGCGGTCAGGCGCGGCGTGGGCGGGGAAGTCCTCGCCTACGTCTGGTAAGGGAGACCTTGATGTCACGAATCGGACGGCTCCCGGTGCAGGTCCCGGCGGGTGTCGACGTCACGATCAACGGCCGCGAGGTGACCGTCCGGGACCCAAGGGCCAGCTGTCGCTTGCAGGTCGCCGAGCCCATCGAGGTCGCCCAGACCGACGGCGTCATCACCGTGACCAGGCCGAACGACGAGGGCCAGGTCCGGGCGCTGCACGGCCTGTCCCGCACCCTGGTCGCGAACATGGTGACCGGGGTGACCGAGGGGTACAGCAAGACGCTGGAGATCGTCGGCGTCGGGTACCGCGTGCAGGCCAAGGGCAGCGGGGTGGAGTTCTCGCTCGGCTACAGCCACCCGGTGCCGGTCACCCCGCCGGACGGGGTCACCCTGCGGGTGGAGACCCCCACCAGGCTCGTCGTGGAGGGGATCAACAAGCAGCAGGTCGGCGAGGTCGCCGCCAAGATCCGTAAGCTCCGCAAGCCCGACCCGTACAAGGGCAAGGGCGTGCGTTACGCCGGAGAGCAGATCCGCCGCAAGGTCGGAAAGGCTGGGAAGTAGGACATGGCTGTCACCACCAAGAGCAGGGGGCGGGGGCAAGGCCGGCCGCCCGCGCGGCCTCGCGCAAGCGGCGGCACGTGCGCGTGCGCAAGAAGATCACCGGCAGCGCCGCCCGGCCGCGGCTGGCCGTGCAACGGTCCGCCCGGCACATCTTCGCCCAGCTCATCGACGACGGCGCGGGCCGCACGCTCGTGTCGGCATCTACGCTGGACGCCGGACATGCAGGGACGCGTCGGGGGACAAGAAGGCCCGGGCGCATCAGGTGGGCCAGTTGCTGGCCAGCCGGGCCAAGGAGGCCGGGAGTCACCGCCGTCGTCTTCGACCGGGGTGGCTACGCCTACCACGGCCGGGTGGCCGCGCTTGCCGACGGCGCGCGCGAAGGCGGGCTGACCCTATGAGCCGCCGGGCTTAACACTGGAGAGGAACTGTAATGGCAGCACCCCGACGCGGAGGCGGCGGTGGCGAGCGGCGGGAGCGTCGTGACGACCGCCGTGGCGGTGCCGACAAGGGCACCGCATACCTCGAGCGAGTCGTGACCATCAACCGGGTGGCCAAGGTGGTCCAGGGTGGCCGCCGGTTCAGCTTCACCGCCCTGGTGGTCGTCGGCGACGGCAACGGCATGGTCGGTGTCGGGTACGGCAAGGCCAAGGAGGTGCCCGCGGCGATCGCCAAGGGCGTCGAGGCGGCCAAGAAGAGCTTCTTCCGCGTTCCGCGCATCGGCGGCACGATCCCGCACGCGCATGCAGGGCGAGGCCGCGGCCGGCGTGGTGCTGCTCAAGCCCGCCAGCCCCGGTACCGGCGTCATCGCCGGCGGCCCGGTGCGGGCCGTGCTTGAGTGCGCCGGCGTCCACGACGTGCTGTCCCGGTCGCTGGGCTCGTCCAACGCGATCAACGTGGTGCACGCGACCGTCGCGGCGCTCAAGGGGCTGAGCCGCCCCGAGGAGATCGCCGCCCGGCGCGGGCTGCCGATCGAGGACGTGGCGCCCGCGGCCATGCTGCGCGCCCGTGCCGCGGCGGCCGCCGCCAGCGCCGCGACCGGCACGAGCTGAGCGGGGCAGGCAGATGGCACAGTTGAAGGTAACCCAGACCAAGTCCAGATCGGCGGCACCAGGCAGCAGCGGGACTCGCTGCGGTCGCTGGGGCTCAAGCGGATCGGTGCCGTGGTCGTCAAGGACGACAGGCCCGAATTCCGGGGCATGATTCGCGCGGTGCGCCACCTGGTCACCGTCGAGGAGGTGGACTGACCATGGCAGGCCCGAGGCAGAGACTGCCGAGGGCCGCGGAAGGCCGGTGCCTGCGGCTCCATCACCTGCGCCCGGCGCCCGGCGCGCACAAGGCGCGCACCCGGGTGGGCCGGGGTGAGGCATCCAAGGGCAAGACCGCCGGCCGGGGCACCAAGGGCACCAAGGCCCGGTCCCAGGTGCCGGCCAGCTTCGAGGGCGGGCAGATGCCGCTGCACCGGCGGGTGCCGCAGCTGCCGGGCTTCTCCAACCTCCGGTTCAAGACCACCTATCAGGTCGTCAACACCGGCAGGCTGGCCGAGCTGTACCCCGAGGGCGGCGACGTCACCCCGGAAAGCCTGGTCGCCAGGGGCGCGGTGCGCGCCGGCGAGCTGGTCAAGATCCTCGGCACGGGCGACGCTGACCGCGCGCGCTCCGGGTGACCGCACACGCCTTCTCCGCCTCCGCCCGGGAGAAGATCACCGCGGCGGGGGGAACCGTTACCACGCTGTGACCGCCTGCGCGATGAACGGCGCTGTCACGCCTGCTCAGGCCGGGTGTCCCGGTAGCCTGTCCCGGCCCGGGGGACGCTCGGCCGGGTACCGCACCCTTTCGGGGCTGTTACAGTGCAGCGAGCGCGTGACATCGCGGCGGCTGGGCGCGGCGCCACCAGCCGGGTGGCTGTCCCGCGCAAACCTGGCACCTTCTAACCTGAGGACGGCGCATGCTCACCGGGTTCCTCCGGGCGTTCCGGACGCCAGACCTGCGCCGGAAGCTGCTCTTCACCCTCTTCATCATCGCGGTGTTCCGGCTGGGCGCGTCACTGCCCACTCCAGGGATATCGGAGAAGAACGTCAACTTCTGCACCGGCCTGGCCGCGCAGAGCGGTGGCAGCGTCTACCAGCTGGTCAACCTGTTCAGCGGCGGCGCGCTGCTCAAGCTGTCGGTGTTCGCGCTCGGCATCATGCCCTACATCACCGCGAGCATCATCCTGCAGCTGCTCGCCGTGGTCATCCCGCGGCTGGAGACGCTGCGCCAGGAGGGCCCGTCCGGGCAGGCCAAGATCACCCAGTACACCCGCTACCTCACCGTGGGCCTGGCCATCCTGCAGTCCACCGGCATCGTGGCCCTGGCCAGGTCGGGCAAGCTGTTCCAGGGCGTCAACTGCACCAAGTCGCTGATCATCAACGACTCCATCTTCACGATCACCACCATGGTGATCTGCATGACCGCCGGCACCGCGGTCATCATGTGGCTGGGCGAGCTGATCACCGACCGCGGCGTCGGCAACGGCATGTCGCTGATGATCTTCACCACGGTCATCGCGGTGATCCCCGGTGAGCTGCTCAACATCTACAAGTCCCGGCACGCCTTCGTCTTCGCCGTGGTGCTGGCCGTGGGCGTCGCGATCATCGGCTTCGTGGTCTTCATGGAGCAGGCGCAGCGCCGGATCCCGGTCCAGTACGCCAAGCGGATGGTCGGGCGCCGGATGTACGGCGGCACCTCCACCTACATCCCGCTGAAGGTGAACCAGGCCGGTGTCATCCCGGTCATCTTCGCCTCGTCGCTGCTCTACATCCCGCAGCTGGCCGCGTCCCTGTTCGGGAACCAGAACCATCCGCAGGGCTGGTACAGCTGGATCGAGACCGTACCTGGTCCGGGGCGACTCGGCCTATCTACATGCTCAGCTTCTTCCTGCTGATCATCTTCTTCACGTACTTCTACGTGGCGATCACGTTCAACCCGACCGAGGTCGCCGACAACATGAAGAAGTACGGCGGGTTCATTCCAGGCATCCGCCCCGGCCGGCCGACGGCCGAGTACCTCAACTACGTGCTCACCCGGCTCACCGCGCCCGGCTCGGTGTACCTGGGGCTCATCGCGCTCATCCCGATGATCGCGCTGGCGCTCGTCGGAGCGACGCAGAACTTCCCGTTCGGTGGGACCAGCATCCTGATCGCGGTGGGGGTGGGCCTGGACACGGTGAAGCAGATCGAGAGCCAGCTCCAGCAGCGCAACTACGAGGGCTTCCTTCGGTAGTGCGTGTCGTCCTCGTGGGCCCCCCTGGTGCGGGCAAGGGGACACAGGCCCAGTTCCTCGCGTCGCACCTGTCCATCCCGAAGATCTCGACAGGTGACATCTTCCGCGACAACGTGAGTCACGGCACCGCGCTCGGCCGCCGGGCCCAGACGCTACATGGAGCGCGGCGACCTGGTGCCGGACGAGGTCACCATCGCGATGGTCACCGACCGGCTGGCCGACGACGACGCGCAGGCCGGCTTCCTGCTCGACGGCTTCCCGCGCAACGTGCCGCAGGCCGAGACGCTCAAGAAGATGCTGGTCGTCCTGGGACACCAGGCTGGACGTGGTGCTGGAACTGGTGGTGGACGACGACGAGGTGGTCCGGCGGCTGTCCGGGCGGCGCACCTGCCGGCGCTGCGGGCGGATCTGGCACGTCGTACTTCGACCCGCCGGCGATGGCCGGGGATCTGCGACGACTGCGGCGGCGAGCTGTTCCAGCGCGACGACGACCGCGAGGAGACGATCAGGCACCGGCTCGAGGTGTACCAGCAGCAGACCACCCCGCTGGTCTCGTTCTACGCCGACGAGGGCACCCTGCTCGGCCTCGACGCCACCGGGCCGGTGGACGAGATCACCGAGCGGGCGCTGAGTGCGCTGCGCCGGTTCATGCGCTGAGCATCCCCGCCGCCCGCCCCGCACCGCCCCGGCGCGGCGGCGGGTACCGTGAGAGGGGATCCGGAGGCACGATGCGGAGGAAGCGCGAGCCGGGCGTACAGATCAAGACGCCGGCGCAGCTGGCGTTCATGTGGGAGGCGGGCCAGGTGGTGGCGGCCGCCCTGCGGGCGGCGGCGGCTGCCGTGGCGCCCGGCGATCAGCACCGCCGACCTCGACGACATCGCCAGCGCGCAGATCGCGTGCGGCCGGGGCCGTCCCGTCGTTCCTTGGCTACCACGGGTTTCCCGCGACGATCTGCACCAGCGTCAACGACGAGATCGTGCACGGGATCCCGAGCGCGTCGCGGGTGCTCAGTGAGGGCGACGTGGTCTCCATCGACTGCGGCGCCAGCGTCGAGGGGTGGCACGCCGACGCGGCGCTGACCGTGGGCGTGGGAGCCATCCATGCGGAGCTGGCCAAGCTGATCGGCGACTGCGAGCGGGCGCTGTGGCAGGGGCTGGCCACCGCCCGGGCCGGCGCGCGCGCTGTCGGACATCTCGCACGCGGTGGAGCGCAGCGTGCGCGCGGCGGGCGAGTACGGCATCGTCGAGGACTACGTGGGCCACGGCATCGGCACCGAGATGCACATGGACCCGCCGGTGCCCAACTACGGCAGGCCGGGCCGGGGCCCGGTGCTGGCCGAGGGCATGGCGCTGGCCATCGAGCCCCTGCTGGTGCTCGGCAGCCCGGACACCCGGCTGCTCGACGACGGCTGGACCGTGGTGAGCGAGGACGGCGGCTGGTCCGCCCACTTCGAGCACACGGTTGCCATCACCGCGGCGGGGCCCTGGGTGCTCACGGCAACCGCCGGGCCCCCGGCCGGTGCCCTTGCCGCCGGCCGAGGTGATCGTCCGCCCCGCGGAACCCGCCAGGCAACCCCACCCGGCCGGCTGAGGAGGTAGGGCCGGATGTCCAGCGACCCCAGGATCCGTGCCTCGGACGCGGACCGCGACAGGACGGCCGCGCTGCTGCGCGAGCACCACGCGGCGGGCAGGCTGACCGCCGAGGAGTTCAACGAGCGCCTCGACAAGGTGTATGCCGCCAAGACCCTGGGCGACCTGGATCAGTTGCTGTCCGACCTCCCCGGCATCGACCTGTACCACCTGCCCGACCATTCGGTGGAACGGCGCGCGGCCGACGGGCTTCGGCCTGCCCTGGCTGCTCGCGCCGCGCGCCAGCAGCGGAATCTCGCCCGCCTGGCGGGCGGCCTGGGGCTCCTGGGCCACGGTCAGCCTGATCGCGTTCCTCGCCTGGCTGCTCAGTCGGCCATCCGGGCAGCGTGTGGTTCCTGTGGGTCGCCGGGGTCTATGGCATCGTGCTGTGCGGGCGGTGGGTGTCGCATGGCTCGCCGCACCGTGACCCGGGCTGGCGGCGGGACCGGGACGAGCGCCGCCGCCGCCGGCGGCACGGTTAGGCACGGTGACGAAGGAACAGGGCCTAACCGCTGCGGGGGTTCCGGGGGTCGCCCCCGGGCTGGCAGCGTTAGGCCGGGTGACGAAGGAACGGGGCCTAACCGCTGCGGGGGTTCCGGGGGTCGCCCCCGGGCTGGCAGCGTTAGGCCGGGTGACGAAGGAACGGGGCCTAACCGCTGCGGGGGTTCCGGGGGTCGCCCCCGGGCTGGCAGCGTTAGGCCGGGTGACGAAGGAACGGGGCCTAACCGCCGCGGGGGTTCCGGGGGTCGCCCCCCGGGCTGGCAGCGTTAGGCCGGGTGACGAAGGAACTAGGTCCTGGTGCGGAATACCGGGGCCGCTGCTCGCGTTCGCAATGACTGTCGATGTCGCGTAGACTCTCCTGCGGCCCGTGAGTTTCTCCTGCCCGGTTTTGGCCGACGGCGTGGAGGCAGCCGTGGGGCGGGCCTCCGTATCCGGTGATCATCTGAGTATGCGCCCGGTTGCGGGAAACCCGAATGACGAACTACCGCGGTACGGACCAGAAAACATGGCCCCGGTGGCCGGCCGTGAGGCCGGATGCCGTGGCCGGGAAGCGAAGTGCGGAGGACATGCCCAAGAAGGATGGCGCCATCGAGATCGAGGGCAGGATCGTCGAGTCACTACCGAATGCCTTCTTCCGGGTGGAGCTGGACAACGGGCACAAGGTCCTGGCTCACATCAGCGGGAAGATGCGGATGCACTACATCCGGATCCTCCCCGATGACCGGGTGGTAGTGGAGTTGAGCCCCTACGACCTGAGCCGCGGCCGCATCGTCTACCGGTACAAGTAAGAACCAGCGGGAACGCTGCCCCGAAGCCTGGGGCAAGCAGCCGCTGCAAGACAGGCTACGAACCGCCGGGCCAGGCCCGGCTCCATGAGGAGACCACGATGAAGGTCAAGCCGAGCGTGAAGAAGATCTGCAGCAAATGCCGGATCATTCGCCGGCATGGCCGCGTCATGGTCATCTGCTCCGACCCGCGGCACAAGCAGCGCCAAGGGTAAGGGCGTCATCAGGCGCACCGCAGCCGTTGCCAGGCCTCTCGCCCGGCAACGGCAGCCCCCGGAGGAGGCCGGGGCCCGTCCTGGGCAGGGATGGGAGGCGGTGCGTGAGACCTCCGCGAACAGAAGGAGAACTGCCCGCACATGGCACGTTTGGTTGGTGTCGACCTCCCGCGCGAGAAGCGCCTTGAGGTCGCCCTCACCTACATCTACGGAATAGGCCGCACCCGCGCCCTCGAGACCCTGGCCGCCACCGGCGTCAGCGGTGAGGTCAGGGTGCACAACCTGTCGGACGACGACCTCGTCAAGCTCCGCGACTGGATCGACGCCAGCTACCGGGTCGAGGGTGACCTCCGCCGCGAGGTTCAGTCGGACATCCGGCGCAAGGTGGAAATCGGCTGCTACCAGGGCATCCGCCACCGTCGTGGGCTCCCCGTCCACGGCCAGCGGACCCAGACGAATGCCCGGACCCGCAAGGGCCGGAAGAAGACCGTGGCCGGCAAGAAGAAGGCCGGCAAGAAGTAGTCCGCATAACGGACCGACGACCTCGCGAACAGGAAGCAGATGCCTCCAAAGAGCCGTACCGGCGCCGCCAAGAAGGTGCGCCGGAAGGAACGCAAAAACATCGCCCACGGGCACGCTCACATCAGGAGCACCTTCAACAACACGATCGTGTCGATTTGCGACCCGGTCGGGAACGTCATCTCCTGGGCCTCCTCGGGCCAGGTGGGGTTCAAGGGATCGCGCAAGTCGACGCCCTACGCCGCGCAGATGGCGGCGGAGGCCGCCGCGCGCCGCGCCATGGAGCACGGCATGCGGAAGGTCGACGTGTTCGTGAAGGGCCCCGGTTCAGGCAGGGAGACCGCCATCCGGTCGCTCCAGGCGACCGGCCTTGAGGTGGGCTCCATTCAGGACGTTACGCCGGTCCCGCATAATGGCTGCCGCCCGCCGAAGCGGCGCCGGGTCTGAGAGGAACTGACACATGGCTCGGTACACGGGACCGGACTGCAAGCGGTGCCGCCGCGAGAAGACGAAGCTGTTCCTCAAGGGCGCCAAGTGTGACTCGCCGAAGTGCCCGATCGAGATCCGGCCCTACCCGCCGGGGGAGCACGGCCGCAACCGGCCGAAGGAGAGCGAGTACCTGCTCCAGACCCGGGAGAAGCAGAAGGCAAAGCGCATCTACGGGATCCTCGAGCGGCAGTTCCACGGGTACTACGAGGAAGCCACCCGCCGGCGCGGCAAGACCGGCGACAACCTGCTCGAGATCCTGGAGAGCCGGCTCGACAACGTGGTCTACCGCGCCGGGTTCGCCAAGAGCCGGGACATGGCCCGGCAACTGGTCGGGCACGGGCACTTCCTGGTCAACGGCCACAAGGTGGACATCCCGTCCTACCGGGTGACCGAGGCCGACATCGTCGAGGCGGCGCCCAAGTCGCTGGAGATGACCCCGTTCATCGTCGCCCGGGCCGAGGCCGGCGAGCGCCAGGTCCCGGCCTGGCTGGAGGTCATCCCGGACAAGATGCGCGTGCTCGTGCACGCCATGCCGGTCCGCGCGCAGATCGACACCCAGGTGCAAGAGCAGCTCATCGTCGAGCTGTACTCGAAGTAACGCAAGGACTCGGGCCCGCGGAGCGCACCGCGGGCCTGGCGGCGGCACCGGCCGCCGCCGAAGATCGCGGCGTCATATAGCGGTCGCCGCGGAGAGGGGTAAGTCATGCTCATCGCCCAGCGTCCCACCCTGACCGAAGAGTCGGTGGACGAGTTCCGGTCCAGGTTCGTCATCGAGCCGCTCGAACCGGGATTCGGGTACACCATCGGCAACTCGCTGCGGCGGACCCTGCTGTCGTCGATCCCCGGCGCGGCGGTCACCAGCATCAGGATCGAGGGCGTCCTGCACGAGTTCTCGACCGTGGCCGGGATGACCGAGGACGTCACCGACATCATCCTGAATCTCAAAGAACTCGTGGTCTCCTCGGAGCAGGACGAGCCGGTCGTCATGTACCTGCGCAAGCAGGGCCCCGGTGAGGTCACCGCGGCCGACATCGCGCCCCCCGCGGGCGTCGAGGTGCACAACCCCGACCTGCACATCGCCGCGCTCAACAGCAAGGGCAAGCTCGAAATGGAGCTGACGGTCGAGCGTGGCCGCGGTTACGTGTCGGCCGCCCAGAACAAGCAGCCCGGCCAGGAGATCGGCCGGATCCCGATCGACTCCATCTACTCGCCGGTGCTGCGGGTCACCTACAAGGTGGAGGCGACCCGTGTCGAGCAGCGGACCGACTTCGACCGGCTGATCATCGACGTCGAGACCAAACCCTCGATGCGCCCGCGCGATGCGGTCGCGAGCGCGGGCAAGACCCTGGTCGAGCTGTTCGGGCTGGCCCGGGAGCTGAACCTGGACGCCGAGGGCATCGACATCGGCCCGTCGCCCACGGACGCCGCGCTCGCCGCGGACCTGGCGCTGCCGATCGAGGAGCTGAACCTGACCGTCCGGTCCTACAACTGCCTCAAGCGCGAGGGCATCCACACCGTCGGCGAACTGGTCGCCCGCAGCGAGCAGGACCTGCTGGACATCCGCAACTTCGGCGCCAAGTCGATCGAAGAGGTCAAGCAGAAGCTGGCCGACATGGGGCTGACGCTCAAGGACTCCCCGCCTGGATTTGACCCCGGCAGCGCCGTGGACAACTACAGCGCGGACGACGACGAGAGCTACGTCGAGACCGAGCAGTACTGACGGGCCCGGCCCGCCGGCAGATCAAGGAGAGAAGCTTCCATGCCCACGCCCACCAAGGGCCGACGGTTGGGTGGCAGTTCGGCCCATCAGCGGCACATCATGGCGAACCTCGCCACCGCCCTGTTTGAGCACGGCAAGATCACCACGACCGAGGCCAAGGCACGCCGGCTGCGGCCGTACGCGGAGCGCCTGATCACCTTCGCCAAGCGGGGTGACCTGCACGCGCGCCGCCAGGTGCTCACGGTGGTCACGGACAGAGGCGTCGTGCACACCCTGTTCAGCGAGATCGGCCCGCGGTTCGCCACCCGCGAGGGGGGTTACACCCGGATCACCAAGATCGGTCCGCGCAAGGGTGACAACGCGCCGCTGGCCGTCATCGAACTGGTCGAGGAGGAGGCAGCGGCCACCGCGTCGCGCCGCCGTCGCGTCCGCCGCGCCCCGGCACCGGCCCGCACGGCCAAGCCCAAGGCCGCTGCGGACGAGGCGGCAGCCCCGGCCGAGGACTCCGCCGCCGAGGATGTGGTGGCTGAGACTCCGCTGGCTGAGGACGGGACGGCCACGGACACCGAGGCCGAGGACGCGGTCACCGAGGACTCCGCGGCCGAGGAGCCCGAGGAGCCCGAGGACGCCGACGAAGCGGCCGAGGGAGAAGCTGAGTAACGCACGCGAAGGCCGGCCATGGGGCACCCGGGTATCGATCCCGGCGACCCCGTGACTGGCCTTCCGGCATGGCCGGGGCCCGGTGCCGAAGGAGCGGAGCCCCGAGGCCATCGGGGGGTGCCGGGCCATGAGGCCCGGGCCCTTGCCCCCGGGATGGAAGTGCGCCCCTCCGGGCCAGCAACTGTCCGGGTCCGGCTAGACATCGGCTACGACGGCGCCGGCTTTTCCGGCTGGGCGCGCCAGCCCGGCCAGCGGACGGTGCAGGGGACCCTGGAAGACGCCCTGGCCCGCGTGCTGGACCTGGCGGGGCCCGCGGCGCTGACCGTAGCCGGCCGCACCGACGCCGGGGTGCACGCGCGCGGCCAGGTCGCGCACGCCGACCTCCCGTCAGACCGCTGGGCGGATACCGGGCCCACCGCGGCACGGCGGCTGGCCCGGCTGCTGCCGCCCGACGTGCGGGTGCACCGGATCGCGCCCGCCCCGCCTGGCTTCGACGCCCGCTTCTCCGCGATCTGGCGGCGCTACGCCTACCGCGTCTGCGACGATCCGGCCGCTGCGGACCCGCTCACCCGCCACGTCACGCTCTGGTACCGGAGCCGGCTCGACGTCGCAGCCATGAACGAGGCGGCCAGGGGCTGCCTGGGCGAGCATGATTTCGCCGCGTTCTGCCGCCGCCGCGAGGGCGCCAGCACCGTGCGCACGCTGCTGCGCCTGGACTGGGCCAGGCCCGGGCCCACCGTGGCCGAGGCGACGGTGGTGGCGGATGCGTTCTGCCACAACATGGTCCGCGCGCTGGTCGGCACCCTGCTCAAGGTCGGGGACGGCAGCCGGGCCTCCCGAGTGGCCCGCCCGGGTGCTCGCGGCCGGAGCCCGCGACCCCGCGGCGCCGGTGGCAGGCCCGCACGGACTGTGCCTGGAGGAAGTCGGCTACCCCGCGGACGCGGGCCTGGCCGCCCGCGCCACGGCGGCACGGAACCTGCGCACCGCGCCGGTGCCCGGCCCAGCCTCATCCTCTTGATCATGCAGAAGGGCTGCGGGCGCTCAGGAGTTGCCGGAGGTTCCCGACGGGTGGCCGGTGACCATGCGGTTGGTCAGGCTGACGTTGGCGGTTCCCGCGACGAGACCGTTCGAGAACTCCTCAAGCTCGTGCCGCTTGCTCTTGCCCGACGGTGAGCGCAGGTTGGCGAACTCCGTCCAGGTCAAGATCAGGTAGTGGCCCTTGACGTAAGCCGCCACGATCCCGGTGCCCTTGGCGATGTTGCGCGTGGGACCGTGCGCGGCCGCGAGCTGCTTGATGAACTCCACGGCGCCCGCCGCTTTCCCCGCCTTCCCGGCCGCCGTCGCGTTCTCCAGGTTCAGCACCCCCACGGTGGCCATGATCTTGCGGTCCGTGGCCAGGTAGCTGGCCCGGAGCACCTGCGTGCAGTCCGCCTTGCGGACCGCGGCGGCCAGCTTCGAGCCGATCACCTCGCGGGTGCACTTGCTGCCCGTCTTGCTCGCGGTCAGCGTCCCGGCCTCGCCGGACACGGAGAACTTGGCCGGGAACAGCTCGGTGACGGTCAGCGGCACCGGGTCTTGGCTACGGCTCTCGATGTGCTTCCACGGTCCCAGCGTGGCGGCCGCGGGGCGGTTCGGTGCCGCGGCCGGGTGACTGGCCCCGGCCGCATGCGAGGCGGCCGTATGCGGCGCGGCCGGGGCATGCCTGCCGCTGAAGTACACGTATCCGGCGACGACCAGGACCACTACGAGGACCGGGGCGAGCAGCAGGCCGGCCATCACGGCGTTGTGCCGTCTGCCGCGCCTGCCGGAACGGCCGGGGGCGGCCGTGGGGCGGTCGTCGGCCGGGTGGCGCGTCGCCGCCCCGCGGGGCGGTCGGCCACGCTTGGACTCATCGAAGGCCGACGGGGCCTGCCTGGCCGCGTCCGCGGCCCGCCGGGCGGCCATCCGGCTGCCCGTCCTGGGGCGTTCTCCGGCACCCGTGGCCGGAGCATCCAGGCCGGTGGGCCCGCTCAGGCCGGTTGGTCGGCTCAGGCCACCGGTGCCGGGGTCGGGGGCGGTCCGCTGGGCACCCGCCGGTGCCACGGCGGCCGCGCCCGGGCCGGTGGCATCCAGTTCCGCGGCACCCGGCCGTCTTATGCCCGGCTCGGCAGCGCCTGGGACCACGGCGCGCGGCCCGGTCGTGCCCACCTCGCCGGCCGCCCGCCCGGCAGCGTCCCGGCCGGCCGCGCCCAGGCCCGGATTGCCAGGCCCGGCGGCACCCAGGCCCGAATTGCTGGGCCCGGCGGCACCCAGGCCCGCATTGCTAGGCGGGGCGGCACCCAGACCCGAATTGCTAGGCGGGGCGGCACCCAGGCCGGCAGAGCCAAGGCCGGCGGCGCCAAGGCCCGCAGCGCCCGCGCCCAGTCTGCTGGCACCCGGCCGGCTGGGGTCCGCGTGCCGCTCTCCGGTGGCCGGCCGTTCTCCGGAGCCCGGTGCGCGCGGCCCGGTGCCGCGCGCCCGGCGGGGGCCCGTGGTCCAGTTGCCCGTGGTCCGGCTGCCCGTGGTCCGGCTGCCCGTGGTCCGGCTGCCCGTGGTCCGGCTGTCCGTGCGCCGGCCGGGGTCGCCGCCGTCGGCGGTGCGCGGCCGGGCCGGCCCTGATTCCTCGGCGTGCGAGCCCCAGTCGCGGCCGGTGCGCGGCGTCACCGGGAGACTGGGCGGCGGCTCGTCGTCGATCACGGCCCAGGTCTGCGTGGCGGTCAGGTCGGCCGCCGCGTCGCTCAGCGCGAGGGCCGAGTACCCGGGTTCCGCGTCGGCCTCGGCCGGGCCGCTTGCCGCGCCGCCGGTGCCGAGCCATGCGGCGCGCGTGGCTGCCCGGTTCCATGGCGAGAACTGGCCCGGCGGGTAGACCGGGTCGGGCTGCCCCGGCCCCGGCGGGTAGCCGCGGACGGGGCCACCACGGCCGCCGCTCCTGGGGGTGCCGTCCGGCGGGGCGGCGCGGCGGCGTGCGCCCGGCGGTTCCCGGGTGATGGCCAGGCCCGGCGGGGCGTCGTCGGAACTGTCCGGCCGCGCCCGGTACGACTGCTGCGGGCCGGTCGAGGCAGGCCCCGGCAGCCAGGGACGGTCGTCGGCCGCCGGACGGCGCGTGGGGGGGCCGCCACGGCCGGCTGCCCCCGTGGCGGGCGGGCGGACGTCCGCGAGCCGCCCTGATGCGTCTGCCGCAGCGGGGCCCGTGCCGGGGGCTGACGGCCACGGGCTGTTCGCCCGGACGGCCGCCGGGCGAGGGCTCGCTGGCCCGGGCCGGTCGCCTCCCGCCCGCGCAGGCGCGGACGGTCGCTGCGGGCCGGTGACGGGACCGGACGGCCGGGATCCGGTGACGGGACCGGACGGCCGGGATCTGGTGACGGGACCGGACGGCCGGGATCCGGTGACGGGACCGGACGGCTGAGATCCGGTGACGGGACCGGACGGCTGAGATCCGGTGACGGGACCGGACGGCCGGGATCCGGTGTCCGGGCCGGCCGGGGGCGGGCTCGGCAGCCAGGACTGGTCCTGTGGGCCGGTGACGGGGACGGATGGCCGGGATCCGGTGTCCGGGCCGGCCGGGGGCGGGCTCGGCAGCCAGGACTGGTCCTGTGGGCCGGTGACGGGGACGGATGGCCGGGATCCGGTGTCCGGGCCGGCCGGGGGCGGGCTCGGCAGCCAGGACTGGTCCTGTGGGCCGGTGGCCGGGCCTGGTGGCTGCGATCCGTGCTCCGGGCCAGGCCCGGAGCGGGGCGTCGCCCGGTGCGCGCCGGTGCGTGCCGCGGGCCCCGGGACGTCGCGTCCGGGCCTGTACTCAGGGCCGCTGCTGTACCCCGGGCTGCTGCCGTGCCGGGGGCCGCCGTTGCCTGGGCCGCCGTTGCCTGGGCCGCCGTAGCCGGGGGCGCCGTAGCCGGGGGGGCCGTAGCCGGGGGCGCCGTTATGGGCCACGCCATCGCCCGGGCCGTCGTGGCCAGGCGCCTCGTAGCCGGGCGCGACATAGCCGGGCCGGGCCGTCGTGCCGTTGCCCCGCCACGCTTCCGGGTCCGTGCCCGGAACCGGCGGCGGGCGGTACTCCGGCGCCTCCTCGCTGTCCATTTCCGCAGGAACCAGGCCGTCCGCCAGCCCGGCACCCGCACGCGAACGCGGGGGCCGGCCGTCCTGCAGATCCGGATAGCCCATGCCGCGAGCGTATTTCTTCCGCGGGCTCCGCATGGCGCGGTCAGGCATTTCTCCTCACCCGGGCGCCTGGTTACCCTTCCCGGGGATGATGGCCCTTACCTGGGGTGTTCGCCTGGATACCCAGGTGGTCCCGGAGCGGGTGCACCTGTCCGGCGGGCCCGGCTCCCATGCACCGCCAGGACGATCAGGGCGGCCACGGCAGGCGTATCGCATGCTTCACTTTGCCGTCCCCGGCGCGGGCCGGTATCCTTACCAGACGTCCATGAGCATCAGCATGCCTGCAGTGCCTCGCCCACGCGTGAGGCCGTGTGGCGGCCGGTGCGGCGGACTCCCTCGCTGCCGGGCTCGCCCAGGGCGCGGGTCCGGAACAGGTCCCACAGATGAAGGCTTACGACTGTGCGCACTTTCAGCCCCAAGGCCGCTGACATCCAGCGTCAGTGGCACGTCATCGACGCCTCCGATGTCGTGCTCGGCCGCCTGGCAAGTCATGTGGCGATCCTGTTGCGGGGCAAGCACAAGCCCATCTTCGCGCCGCACCTGGACACCGGTGACTTCGTCATCGTGGTCAACGCCGCGAAGATCGCGCTGACCGGCAACAAGCTCGCCGACAAGCGGGCCTACCGGCACTCGGGCTACCCGGGCGGCATCAGCTCGGTGACCTTCGGCGAACTGCTCGCCAAGCGGCCCGAGCGGCTGGTGGAGAACGCCGTCAAGGGCATGCTGCCCAAGAACACGCTGGGCCGGGCCCAGCTGCGCAAGCTCAAGGTGTACGCGGGCCCGGACCACCCGCACCAGGCGCAGCAGCCCACCCCCTTTACGATCACCCAGGTCGCGCAGCCGGCCGGGACACCGTCCGCAAGCGCCAAGTAAGCGCCGGGCACACAGGCAGTAGCGACAACGAGGCTTGCGACGAGCCGATGACCAAGCGCGAGGAAGGTACCGTGGCCGAGTCCACAAGCACCCAGGAGCTCGATGAGGGCGCGGGCGCGCAGCCTGCGGCGGCGGAAGCCGCCGAAGCGAACGTGTCGGAGTACACCACCGAGACGGCCCCGGACGCGGGCCGCAAGGCGGCGGCCAAGCCGGTGGTGACCGGCAAGGCGATCGGCACCGGCCGCCGCAAGGAGGCCATCGCGCGGGTCCGCATCGCGCCGGGCACCGGGCAGTGGCTGGTCAACAACCGGCCGCTGGAGATGTTCTTCCCAACAAGGTGCACCAGCAGCTGATCAGCGAGCCGCTGGTGACCCTCGGTGCCGAGGAGCAGTTCGACGTCATCGCACGGGTCTCCGGGGGCGGAGTCACCGGGCAGGCGGGAGCACTGCGGCTGGGGATCGCGCGCGCGCTCACGGTGGTGGATCCGGAGAACCGCGCCGCGCTCAAGCGGGCCGGCTTCCTGACCCGCGACTCCCGGATCAAGGAGCGGAAGAAGTACGGGCTGAAGAAGGCCCGGAAGGCGCCGCAGTACTCCAAGCGCTAACACCCGGTTCCGGGGTATCGACATTTCCGGCGACAGCGCCGCGCCGACAACGGGGGAACGTTCCATGGGCCGGCTTTTCGGCACGGATGGCGTTCGGGGGGTTGCGGGCGAGGACCTGACCAGTCAGCTGGCCATGGACCTCGCCACCGCTGCCGCCGGGATGCTGCATGACATGCGGGCCGCGACGACGGCCCGGAGCAACGGCACGCGCCTGGTGGCCGTGGTGGGCCGCGATCCGCGGCTGTCCGGTGAGTTCCTTGAGGCCGCCGTGGTGGCGGGCCTGGCCGGCGCCGGGGTGGACGTGCTGCGCCTGGGCGTCATCCCGACCCCCGGCGTTGCCTACCTGACCGCCGCGCTCGGGGCTGACCTCGGTGTCATGCTGTCGGCCAGCCACAACCCGGCCCCCGACAACGGGATCAAGCTGTTCGCCCGGGGCGGGTTCAAGCTGCCCGACGCCGCCGAGGACGAGATCGAGGCGCGGATGGCGGCCAGCCCGGGCACGGGCCTGCCTTCCTGCGGCTTCGGCCGGGTCCGTGACGCCACTGGAGAGCGCGAGCGGTACCTCGCCCACCTGCTGGGCTCCCGGCCCGGCACAGGGGAACTGGGCGCCGCGGGCGAGGCGCCCGGCACCGGCCCGCTTGCCGGGCTGCGGGTGGTGGTGGACTGTGCGCACGGCGCCGCGTCTGCGCTGGCACCGGAACTGCTGCGGCGGGCCGGGGCCGAGGTGATGGCGATCGGCGCCGAGCCCGACGGCGAGAACATCAACGCCGACTGCGGCTCCACGCACCTGGAGGCCCTGTCGGCGGCGGTGACCAAGCACGGGGCCGACGCCGGGATCGCGCACGACGGCGACGCCGACCGCTGCCTGGCGGTGGACGCCTCCGGCGTGATGATCGACGGCGACCAGATCCTGGCCATCCTCGCCCTGGAGCTGAAGGCCCGCGGCCAGCTGGCCGGTGACACCGTGGTGGCCACGGTCATGTCCAACCTGGGCTTCCGCAAGGCCATGGCGCAGGCCGGGATCACCGTGGTGGAGACCGCGGTCGGCGACCGGTACGTGCTGGAGGCGATGCGGGCCGGCCACTTCGTGATCGGTGGCGAGCAGTCCGGGCACATCATCATGCTCGACCATGCCACCACGGGCGACGGCATGCTCACCGCCCTGCACCTGCTCGCGGCCGTCGTCCGCCAGCGGACCACGCTGGCGGACCTGGCCCGGGTGATGACGCGGTACCCGCAGGTGCTGGTGAACGTCGCCGGGGTGGACAAGGAGCGCGCGGCCAGGTCGCCCGAGCTGGCCGCCGCGGTCGCCGCGGCCCAGACCGAGCTCGGCACGGCGGGCCGCGTGCTGGTCCGGCCGAGCGGCACCGAGCCGGCCGTGCGGGTCATGGTCGAGGCCGCCGAGCACGAGCACGCCCAGCGGCTCGCCGACGGCCTGGCCGCGACGATCCGCTCGCTCTCCTAGGGCGATCCGGGCACCGGGCCGGCCAGCGGGAGAGCGGCGCCGGCCAGCGCCGCGGTAAGCCCGAATCCCGCCGGGCGCCGCATAGTTGCTCCCCGCTCGGTAAAGATTTTGTAAATGGCTCGTGGTGCCGCCAATACTCGCTGGCAACGAATGTCGGGCCGTGCGGCAATGGCCCAGGTTTGGCGCCCTGGCCGGCCATTCCGGCACCGCCCGCGGCCCGCCGCGCGGGCCGGAACCAGTGCCGGGGTGGCTGCGCCGGCGGCCTGCCGGGGCAATCCCGGCCGGCGTACCGGGTGACCTGCCGGAGGCGCGCGGGGCGGCGTGGCAGGCTGGGGGAGTGATCGTTGGCATCGGCGTCGATCTGGTCGACATCGCCCGCCTGGAGCAGGCACTGCGCCGCACCCCGGCGCTCGCGGCCCGGCTGTTCACCGAGGGCGAACGCGCCGCGTCCACCGGCTCTCTGGCCGCCTGCTTCGCCGCCAAGGAGGCGGTGGCCAAGGCACTCGGCGCTCCGGCCGGGCTGCGCTGGGCCGACGTGGAGGTCGGGCACGACCAGGCAGGCCGGCCGCTGCTGCGCGTGCGCGGCACCGTGGCGGAGGCCGCGCGGCGCCTGGGCGTGCGGCGCTGGCACCTATCCCTGACCCACGACGGAGGAGTCAGCGTGGCATTCGTGGTGGCCGAGTCGTGAGGGCCGGGACATGAGGAACGCGCACGCGGTCGCGGACATCCGGGTCGCCGAACAGGCGCTCATGGCCCAGTTGCCGCCCGGGGCGCTGATGCAGCGCGCCGCGTCCGGGCTGGCCGCGGTGTGTGCCGGCCTGCTGCCGCGGGTCTACGGGGCGCGCGTGGTGGTGCTGGCCGGCAGCGGGGACAACGGCGGCGACGCGCTGTACGCCGGAGCCCGGCTGGCCCGCCGTGGCGCCCAGGTGACCGCCGTCGCCGCGGGTACCCGGCTGCACGCGGGCGGGGCGGCCGCGCTGCGGGCCGCGGGCGGGCTGCTGACCGAGCCCGGCGACCCGGACCTGCCGGCCGCGATGAACGCCGCGGACCTGGTACTCGACGGCCTGCTCGGCATCGGCGGCCGGGGCGGGCTGCGGGAGCAGCAGGCCGCGCTCGCCGCGCTGGCGGCGGCGGCGCGCACCGGCAACGGCACCACGGTGGTCGCGGTGGACCTGCCCAGCGGGGTGGAAGCCGACACCGGCGAGGTGACCGGCCCGGCGGTCCAGGCCGATGTCACGGTCACCTTCGGCACCTGGAAGACCGGGCTGCTCGTCGACCCTGGCGCCGGCCGGGCCGGGCTGGCTCACCTGGTCGACATCGGCCTGGCAGCGCATCTTCCCGCGCCCGCCGCGGCCGCCTACGGTGCCGCCGACGTGGCTGCGCTGCTGCCGCGCCCCGGCCGCGAGTCGGACAAGTACCGCCGCGGGGTCCTCGGCATCGTGGCAGGCAGTGACCGGTTCACCGGGGCCGCGGCGCTGGCCGTCGGCGGGGCGCTGCACGGCGGGGCCGGCATGGTGCGCCTGGTGTCGGCCGAGCGGGCCGCGGCCGTGGTGCGGCAGCGCTGGCCGGAGGCGGTGATCACGGTGACCGGGGAAACCGGCGGCGAGGTGAGCACCGCGGGCCGGGTGCAGGCCTGGCTGGCCGGCCCCGGCATGGGCACCGACGAGCCGGCCCGCGACCGGCTCGTGGCGGTGCTCGCCACGGACCTGCCGGTGCTGGTGGACGCGGACGGGCTCACGCTCGTCGCCAGGGAGCCGGAACTGGTCGCCGGCCGCCGGGCAGCCACCCTGCTCACCCCGCATGCCGGCGAACTGGCCAGGCTGCTGCGCGCCGACCCGGCCGAGGTCACCGCGCGGCGTGCCGAGCACGCGCGGGCCGCGGCGAACGCGTTCGGCTGCGGCGTGCTGCTCAAGGGTTCCACCACGGTGATCGCGCCGGCGGACGGCGGCCCGTTGCTGGTCAACCCGACCGGTACCGGCTGGCTGGCGACGGCCGGCTCCGGCGACGTGCTCGCCGGGCTGGCGGGCGCGCTGCTCGCCCAGGGGCTTGACGTTCGCGAGGCGGCAGCAGCGGCGGCGTACCTGCACGGTATTTCGGCCCGTTACGCAGCGGGCGGGGCCGGCCCCGGCCCGGCGGTGAGGCGCCGATCGGGGCCGGCGACGTGATCGCCGCCCTGCCCGACGCCATCAGATCCGTGCACGAGCCCACGGGCTGACCTGGCCCGGCGTGGCGGGCGGGCCCGCCCGGGCGGGGCGGCGTCCACCGAACGGTGGACGGCAGATCTACCCGACCGGTCGTTGCGCGGGCCCTCGCGGGGCCCGAGGCTGGCGTCATGGACACCACTGCGAGTGTGCGCGTCAGGGGGCTGCGCAAGACATATGGCGACACTGTCGCGGTCGACGGCGTGGACCTCGACATCCGCCATGGCGAGGTCTTCGCGCTGCTGGGCCCGAACGGCGCGGGCAAGACCACCACGGTCGAGATCCTGGAGGGATACCGGCGGCGCGACGGCGGCGAGGTCACCGTCCTGGGCACCGACCCTGGCGAGGGCGGCCGGGAGTGGCGGTCCCGGATCGGCATCGTGCTGCAGAGCAACGCCGACGCCTCGGAGCTGTCGGTCCGCGAGATGGTCCGGCACTTCGCCGGCTACTACCCGGGATCCGAAGGACCCCGACGAGGTGATCGAGGCCGTCGGGCTGACCGAGAAGGCGGGCGCCAAGCTGCGGCAACTGTCCGGTGGGCAGCGCCGCCGGGTGGACGTCGCACTCGGCATCGTCGGCGACCCGGAACTGCTGTTCCTGGACGAGCCGACCACCGGCTTCGACCCGGAGGCGCGGCGGCAGTTCTGGCACCTCATCTCCGGCCTGGCACACGGCGGGACCACCATCCTGCTCACCACGCACTACCTCGACGAGGCGGAGGCGCTGGCGAACCGGGTCGCGGTGATCGCCGCGGGCCGGATCCGCGCCGTGGACTCGCCATCCGAACTGGGCGGCCGGGCGACGGCGCAGGCGACGGTGAGCTGGCTGGCGGACGGCGGCCGCCAGCGCATCCACACCGACACCCCCACGCGGACGGTCGCGGAACTCGCCAGCCGGTTCGGCGGTGAGATCCCCGAGCTGACGGTCACCAGGCCGTCGCTGGAAGACATCTACCTCGCGATGATCGGCCATGACCGCAGCGGCGCCGCGGGAGGCCCGCAGGGGCGGTCTCCCGCGGAGACCGGAGCGAGCCAATGACCGCCGCAGCCCAGGTGGCCACCCGCCCCGCGGCCGCGCTGCCGTCCCTCACCCGCCTGTCGCTGAGCCGTACCAGCGTGGAGCTGAAGTCCTTCTTCCGGCGCCGCGAGTCGGTCGTCTTCACGTTCTCGCTGCCGGTGGTCCTGCTGATCATCTTCGGGTCGATCTTCCACGGCACGGTCGGGCACACCGGGGTCAGCTACCGGCTGTACTTCACCGCCGGGATCATCGCCAGCGGCATCATGTCCACGACCTTCGTCAACCTCGGCATCAGCATCGTGCTGGAACGGGAGGACGGCACGCTCAAGCGGCTGGCCGGGACGCCGATGCCCAGGGCGGCCTACTTCGCGGGCAAGGCGCTGTCCTGCCTGGTCATCGCCGCGATCGAGGTCGCCATCTTGCTCGGGATCGGAGTCGCACTCTACGGGCTCAAGCTGCCCGGCACCGGCGTCCGCTGGCTGACCTTCACCTGGGTGTTCCTGCTCGGCGTGGCCACCTGCACCATGCTGGGCATCGCGGTGAGCAGCGTGCCGCGGTCCAGCCGGAGCGCGGCGGCCGTGCTGAACCTGCCATACCTGGTGCTCCAGTTCATCTCCGGCGTGTACTTCCCGTTCGCCAGCCTGCCCAAGGGCATGCAGCAGGTGGCCGCGCTGTTCCCGCTCAAATGGCTGTGCCAGGGGCTGCGCGCGGCGCTCCTGCCGGATTCGCTGCTGCCCGCCGAGCCGGCGCACAGCTGGGAACTCGGGAAGGTGGCACTGGTGCTGACGGCCTGGCTCATTGGAAGCTTGATCCTGTGCCTGAGAACGTTCCGCTGGCAAGCCGACAGGTAGCGATGCCGGACGGCCAGCATGCGTGGAACCGCGGCGGAGTATGGGACACCTACTACGCCGTGGTGCTCGCGGCCACCCTGCTGATCGTCGCGACCACCTCGGACCCGGTCACCGCGCGGGCGGTGGCGGCGATCTCCCTGGCCGCCACCGTGCCGCTGTACCTCCTGATCGGGCGGCCGGCCATCGCCTGCGACCGGGACACCAGGATGGGCACGATCTACGTGATCTGCCTGGTGGTCCTCGTCGTCATCGCGCAAACCCAGGTCGGGACCGCCTCCTGGGTCATGTTCGGCGCCTGCCCGCAGTGCTTCATGGCGATGTCGCTGCCCCGCGCCTTCGCCGCGGTGATAGCGCTCAACACGACGCCGGTGGCACTGGGGGTGGAGTCGATCCGGCGCAACCCTGGCTCGGTCACCTTCGTGCTCGGCACCGTGGTGCTCGGCCTGGCGTTCTCGGTGGTATTCGGCACCTGGATCTCGCGGATCATCGAGCAGAGCCGGGAACGGGCGCAGTTGATCGAGCGCCTCGAGGCGGCGCAGGCGGAACTGGCCGACCTCAGCCGCCAGGCCGGCACGCTCGCCGAGCGCCAGCGGCTGGCCGGCGAGATCCACGACACGATCGCGCAGGGCCTCACCAGCATCGTGATGCTGCTGCAGGCCGCCGACGGCGAGATCGGCGCCGATCCGCCCGAAGCCCGCCGCCACGTCGGCCTCGCCGCGCAGACCGCCAGGGAGAGCCTGGCCGAAGCCCGTGCCATGGTGGCCGCGCTGACCCCGGCGCACCTGGACGGCGGCCCGCTGCACGAGGCGCTGGGACGGCTCACCGACCGGATCGGGGCCGAACTGGGCATCACGGCCAGGTTCGAGGTGTGCGGCCCGGCCCGGCCGCTGCCGCCCAACGCCGAGGTGGTGCTGCTGCGGGCCGCCCAGGAGGCGCTTGCCAACGTGCGCAAGCACGCCCGCGCCGCCGACGTGCAGATGATCCTGGCGTATCAGCCGCAGGCCGTCCGGCTGGATATCCGGGATGACGGAGCCGGTTTCGATCCCGAGCAGCTCAACGGCGGTTACGGCCTGCGCGGCATGCGGAGCCGGATCCTCCAGGTGGGCGGCAGCCTGCTGGTGCGGGCCCGCCCCGGCGCCGGCACCTCGCTGTCGGTGGAGGTGCCCGGGTGACCAGCGCCCCGCCGGCCGGCCACGGCCGGGGCGCACCGGTCCGGGTGCTGCTGGTCGACGATCATCCGGTGGTGCGCGAGGGGGTGCGCGCCATGCTCGCACCGGAACCGGACATCGAGGTGGCCGGCGAGGCCGGCTCCGGTGACGAGGCGGTCGCGCTGGCCCGCGGCGGCGGTTTCGACGTGATCCTGATGGACCTGCGGATGCCGGGGACCGACGGCGTCGACGCGATCGGCCGGCTCGTGGCGGGTGACCCGGAGGCCCGGATCGTGGTGCTCACCACCTACGAGACGGACGCGGACATCCTGCGGGCCGTGGAGGCCGGTGCGGCCGGTTACCTGCTCAAAGACTCCCCGCGGGCCGAGGTCGCCAACGCGATCAGGGCAGCGGCGCGCGGCGAGACCGTGCTCGCGCCGTCGGTGGCAGCCAGGCTGGTCACCCGGGTGCGCCGCCCGCAGCGCGACTCGCTGTCCGCACGCGAGGCGGAGGTGCTGCAACTGGTGGCGCGCGGCATGACCAACGCCGACATCGGCCAGCGGTTGTTCATCAGCGAGGCGACGGTGAAGACGCATCTGCTCCGCACGTTCGGCAAGCTCGGGGTCTCGGACCGGACCGCCGCGGTGACCACGGCCATCGAACGGGGCGACATTCCGCCGCCCGGCCGGCGACCAGGTCGCTCGTGATCGGCTATATTCCTACAGGGTTATTGGGTTATTACGGCTATTGGATTCTTGATCAGTAGTAACTGATTGTCGGTTGTGGTTACTTTTTGTGTTCTATATTGCGTTTTTGCGCAAAGCGGTAATAGCATCCCCTTTGCCAGGGGGAGGCGCCCGCCGCTGACCGGCCATTTAATTCCGCATAAAAGGGGTTCACTGATGTTCAAGCGGATCTTCGCGGTGGCTGCTGCTGCCTCGCTCAGCGTGCTCGGGGCCACGGCTGCCGCGCAGGCCCAGGCGCAGCCGCACGCGCATCTGCACGGGGTCCGGGTTATCAACCTGCACCGGGCATTCGAGGCCCAGCTTGGCCACACCAAGGCCGGCAAGGTCTCCGGGATCGCGTACGCCCGGGGCCACCGGCCCAAGGCCGCGGCGGCGGCCGCGGCGTCGTGCACCGAGCCGCAGTGCCCGGTGAGCTGGCAGGGCGGCGACGTGCAGCACACCCCGCACGTGTACCTGCTGCTGTGGGGCCCGAACTGGGAGACCGATACCGGCCAGGAGGCCAGCGCGACCTACCTGGAGAACTTCTTCTCCGGGCTGGGCGTAGCGCCGGATGACAACTGGTCCACTATCAGCTCCCAGTACGCGGACGGCACCGGTGCGCCCGGCTTTCTCCGGGTCGGTTTTCGAGGGTGTCTTCAACGACATCAGCGTGCCGCCCAGTAACACCAGCCTGGACCAGATCGGCGCCGAGGCGGACACGTTCGCCTCCACCCAGGGCATCACCGACCTCACCGACGCCCAGATCATCGTGGCCACCCAGTCGGGCACCTGCCCGCAGGGTTTCGACGTGTCCACCTGTACCGGCGGCCGCCTCCCTCGCACCGACTGCGGCTATTACAGTTCGTCCAACGAGCCGTTCATCAACCTGCCGTACGAGCTCGATGCGGGCACGACGTGCGGCGAGGACTCCATCAACCCGACGACCGGAACCAACGACGGGTGGAGCCTCTACGGCGGCGCCATGTACGCCGACACGATCACGGACCCGTTCGGCGACGCCTGGTTCGACCCGGCCGATTTCAGTGGGATCGGCGACAAGTGCACCACGGGCTTCGACCTGACGCTGTCCACTTCCACCGCGCCCTTCGCCGTGCCCGAGCTGTGGAGCAACGCCGCCGGCGGTTGCGTGCAGACGGGCGCCATCCAGGACTCGATCAAGATCACCAGCCCGGGCAACCAGACCAGCAACGTCGGCGCGACCGTCAACCTGCCGATCGTGGGGATCTCCAGCGCGGGCAACCCGCTCGCCTGGACCGAAACCGGGCTCCCGGCCGGCCTGGGCATCAACGGCTCGACCGGCACGGTCACCGGGACCCCCACCACCCCGGGTGTCTCCAGCGTCACCGTCAGCGCCACGGACCAGGCCGGCGCGAAGAAGTCGGTGTCGTTCAACTGGACGATCAACGGGGCCGCCGGCAAGCCGATCACGGGCGACCACTCCAAGTGCCTGGACGACTTCGGCGGCGCCACGGCCAACGGCACCAAGGTGGACATCTGGACCTGCAACAAGACCGTGTCCCAGCAGTGGACGTTCGTCAGCGGCGCGCTGTCGGTCCAGGGCAAGTGCCTGGACGACTCCAGCCAGGGCGGCACGGGCGCCAAGATGGTGATCTGGACCTGCAACAGCCACAGTGCGCAGACCTGGGCGCACAACTCCAGCGGCGAATACGTGCTGAAGCTCAACGGCCTGTGCCTGACCGACCCGAGCGGCTCGGCGACGAACGGCACCCAGGTCGTGATCCGCACCTGCAGCAACTTCGCCGACCAGCACTGGACCGGGCCGTAACCGGTGGCGGCTTGCCGCGCCGCGGTTGCGGCGCGGCAAGCCGCAAGCCGCACCCATGCCGCCTCCCGGCTGGCACACTGTGAGGTCATGGACGTTCCGGCGGAAGCACAGGTCGATCTCGGCGTGGTCCGTGACAATGTCACGGGCCTGCGCAAGCACGTCGGCACGGCCGAACTCATGGCGGTCGTCAAGTCGGACGCCTACGGCCACGGCATGATCCCCGTCGCCAAGGCCGCGCTGGCCGGCGGCGCCGGATGGCTCGGGGTGATCCGGGTCGAGGAGGCGCTCGCGCTGCGCCAGGCCGGGCTGAGCGCGCCGGTGCTCTGCCTGATGAGCGTGCCCGGCGGGCCACATGAGGAAGCCATCAGGCACGACGTGGACCTCGCGGCCGGCTCGGCGGGGATGGTGACCGAACTGGCCGCGGCGGCGCAGCGGGCAGGCCGGCCCGCCCGGGTGCATCTGAAGGTGGACACCGGGATGTCCCGGGGCGGGGCGACCATGCCCGACTGGCCGGGCGTCGTGGCCACGGCCCTGGCGGCGCAGGCGGCCGGCCACGTCACCATCGTCGGTGTCTGGTCCCACCTGGCCTGCGCCGACATGCCGGGCCATGCGTCCATCGACGCCCAGCTCGGGGTGTTCCGCGAGGCCCTCGCCGTCGCCGAGGCGGCCGGGGCCCGGCCGGAGATCCGCCACCTGGCCAACACCCCCGCCACGCTGACGCTGCCGCAGACCCGGTTCGACCTGGTGCGGTGCGGCGGCGGCGTGGTGGGCCTGCCCACGCTGCCCGGCCCGATGCCCGGCTGGCTGCGCCCCGCGATGACCGTGCGGGCCCGGCTGGTGCTGGTCAAGCAGGTGCCGCCGGGCGCGGGGGTGTCCTACGGCCACCGGTATTTCACCAGCAGCCAGAGCACGCTGGGCCTGGTCCCGCTGGGCTACGCCGAGGGCGTGCCGCGGGACGCGTCCGGCCTGGTCCAGGTCTACGCCCGGGGGCGGCGCTGGTTCATCGCCGGCACGGTGTCGATGAACCAGTTCGTGATGGACTTCGGCGCCGAGCCGGCCGCCGAGGGCGACGAGGTGCTGATCTTCGGCCCCGGTGACGACGGCGAGCCCACCGCGCAGGACTGGGCCGACGCACTGGGCACCATCACCTATGAGATCGCCACCCGGTTCGGCGGCCGGCTCCCGCGAAGCTACCTGGGATTAGCATAGGGCGGCACTCCGCGCATGCCGCGGGTGTGACGGGGCAGTCAGGGAGGCGGAGAGCCGCCTGCAGGCGCTGGCAGGCAGGCAGCGGGAGGACCGATGGCTAACTGGCGCCGGATCACCGGCGCGGCCGGCCTGGTCGTGGGCGCCACCGCCGCGACCGCGGGCGCGGTGGTCGCCGCGGAGCGGATCGCGCTGTCCCGGCTGCGCGGTACCGGCGGGACCTGCGGCGAGCCGTTCGGCTCGCTGCGCGGCCTTGAGCTGACCGTCCTGGCCGACGACGGGGTCCCGCTGCATGTGGAGATCAACGGCCCGGACACCGCGCCGATCACCATCATCTTCTGCCACGGCTACACGATGAACCAGGACTGCTGGCACTTCCAGCGCCGCGACCTCGGCGACCACCGGCTGGTCTTCTGGGACCAGCGCGACCACGGCCGGTCCGGGCGCTCGGCCGCGGGCAGCGGCAGCATCGGCCAGCTCGGCGCCGACCTCAAGGCCGTGATCGACGCCGCGGCGCCCGGCCCCGCCCCCGTCGTCCTGGTCGGCCACTCGATGGGCGGGATGACCATCATGGCGCTGGCCGGACAGTACCCGGAGCTGTTCGGCACCAAGGTGGCCGGCGCCGTGCTCATCTCCACCGCGGCCCGCGGCCTGGACCGCGGCAGCCCGTGGATGCCGGCCCCGATCCGGCCCGCACTGACCCGTGCGCTGCCCGCCCTGCTGAACGGCGCGGCCAAGGGCAAACGGGCCATCCTGGTGGAACGGGGCCGCCGGGTCTCGGCCGACCTGGCGTTCCTCACCACGCGGCTGGTCGGCTTCGGTGACGGCGACGTCAGCCCGGCCACCGTTGCCTTCCTGGAAGAGATGATCAGGGCCACGCCCATCGAGGTGGTCGCCAGGTTCTGCCAGGCCCTGCTGGGCTGCGACATGCGGGACTCGCTGGGCACCCTCGGCCGGATCCCGGTGACGGTGATCGTCGGCGAGAAGGACCGGCTGATCGCGGCCCGGCTCGGCCTCGAACTCGCCACCCAGATCCCCGGAGCCCAGCTCGTCTGGGTGCCGGGTGCCGGGCATGCGCTGATCCTGGAGCAGCCGGAACTGGTCAACCGGGCGATCACCGGCCTGCTGGCCCGGGTGACCGCCGGCGGCCTGCCGCGGTCGGCATGACCGGGCCCGGTCGGGCCGCCGGCCCGGCGGCGGGCGTCACGGTCCCGACCGCGGCCGCGATGCACGCGCTCGGCGGCCGGCTGGCCGGCCTGCTGCGGGCGGGTGACCTGGTCATCCTGATCGGCGAGCTGGGGGCGGGCAAGACCACCCTGGTGCAGGGGATCGGGGCGGGGCTGGGGGTGCGCGGGCCGGTCACCTCGCCGACGTTCGTGATCGCCCGGGCGCATCCCTCGCTGACCGGCGGCCCGGACCTGGTCCACGCCGACGCCTACCGGCTCACCAGCCCCGCCGAGGTCGACGACCTGGACCTCGACGCGACCCTGGACTCCTCGGTGACCGTGGTGGAGTGGGGCGGCGGCCTCGCCGAAGGGCTGGCCGCGGACCGGCTGGAGGTGACCATCACCCCCGCTGGTGAGGGCCGTGAGGTCACGATCACCGGCCACGGCGCGCGGTGGTCCGCGCTCGCTGATTCGGCGTTTCTGGCCCTGTCCGGTGGGCTTGAGGGCCTATAATTCGTCCCGTCCCAACATTGCGTACCGCTGCCGTTTGCTTGCCTGGCCGGCGGTCGATAGTGCTGCTTTGCGGCCTGACCAGATCCTGTTCCCGGAGGCGCCGTGGCTGACCAGGGACCCCCGCCACCCCGGTCCGGCGGGCTGCCCACGGCGGGCCGCCGGGACGGCGATTCCCGGGCCACCGGCCGGCGCTACTGGGACGAGCCGGCCGACAATGACGAGGCGGCCCCGCCCTGGGCCGGGCCCGGCGTGACCCCGCGCCGGGCCGGCCAGGAAACCCGCCGGCCGCGGTCGCATGCCCGGCCCGGCCCGGGGGCCCCGGCTGACACCAGCGATGCCCAGGCTCCGGCCGCCACCTGGCAGGACGATAGCCCTGACCAGCCCGGCTGGAGCCCGGGCCCGGGTTCGCGCAGCCGCAAGGCGGCCGCCCGGTCCCGGCGGCGGTCCCGGATCACCTGGGTCTGGGGCGTGGCGGCGCTGGCCGTGGTGCTCATCGTGGCCGGCGTGCTGTTCATGCTGGGCGGCCACCAGGCGGCCCCGGCCTCGCACGACGGGTTCGTCACCACGTTCCAGCATGGTGAGCTCAAGACCGTGCCGGACTCCTGCACGGCGGTGACCAGCGCGACCCTCGACCAGTACCTGCCGGGCAAGCGCCGCATGGTCGCGCCCCACTCGCTGGACGGCAATGCCCAGAGCCTGTGCAACTGGACCCTCGACGCGCCGCCGGTGTACCGGGTGCTGGAGGTGAACGTGCAGGCCTACTCCCCGAGCGGGCTCGCGACCGGCAACGGCAGCGCCACCAACGCCGCGATCGACGCCTACCGGCAGGCCATGGCGGCCATACGCCACCCGCTCAAGGCCACCCACCTGCCCCCGGCCACCGTGGAAGAACTGCACGGGCTCGGCACCGCCGCCTTCGCCGCGCTGCAGGTCGTGCAGGCCCGCCCGGATCCCACGGACCTGGAGACCGTGGTGGCCAGGGACCACAACGTGATCGTCACCGTGGTGATGCAGGGCCCGCACGCGCGCAGCGGCAGGTACCGCGCCGCGCCGCAGTCCGAGCTGCAGTCCGGTGCGCTCACGGCGGCCACCGACATCGTCCACGGCCTGCACTGACCGGTCCGGCGGGTGCTCTATTCTGGGCAACCGTGCTGGTGCTTGCGTTCGATACCGCGACCCCCGCGGTGACCGTCGCCGTGGGTGACGCGGAACAGGTGCTGGCGCACCGGACCACCGTGGACGCACGGCGCCAGGGCGAACTGCTGGCGGTCGGCATCAGCGCGGTGCTGGCCGAGGCCGGCCTGGCGGGCGGCGACCTGGACGCGATCGCCTCGGGTGCCGGTCCCGGGCCCTACACCGGGCTGCGGGTCGGGCTGGTCACCGCGCGCGTGCTCGGCAGCGCCCTTGGCGTCCGCGCCTACGGGTTCTGCACCCTCGACGTCATCGCCGCCGATGCGGTCGCGGCCGCGGCCGGGCGCGAGTTCCTGGTCGCCACCGACGCCCGCCGCCGTGAGCTGTACTGGGCCCGATACTCCGCCGCGGGGGTGCGGCTGTCCGGGCCGGAGGTGGCCGCCCCGGCGGCGCTGCCGGCCGGCCTGCCGGTCGCCGGTGCGGGCGCGCACGCCTACCCCGACCTCGGCGAGCCGATCGCCCCTCGCTATCCCAGCGCCGCCACCGCCGTGCGCTGGTGCGCCGCCCGCCTGGCGGCGGGCGAGCCGCTGGGGCCACCGGATCCGCTGTACCTGCGCAGGCCCGATGCCAGGGAGCCGGGCGCGCCCAAGAGCGTGCTGGCGCCGTCGGCCTCCGCCGGCGGGGCCAAGGCCCCCGCGACGGAGTCGCAGGGGCCGCAGGCCAGCGGGGGTTCCAGGGGGTCGTCCCCCTGGGCTAGCGGGGCCAAGGCCCCCGCGACGCAGTCGCAGGGGCCGCAGGCCAGCGGGGGTTCCAGGGGGTCGTCCCCCTGGGCTAGCGGGGCCAAGGCCCCCGCGACGCAGTCGCAGGGGCCGCCGGCCAGCGGGGGTTCCAGGCCATCGGGGGTCCGGGGGTGAGCGTGGTGCTGCGGCCGATGGGCCGCGCCGACGTCGATGCGGTGGCCGCCATGGAGGAGATCCTGTTCGGTGCGGAGGCGTGGTCGCCGGAACTGCTCGCCACCGAGGTGACCGCGGACCCGGTGAGCAGGTACTACATCGTGGCCGACGACGAAGGGGTGATCGCCGGGTACGGCGGGCTGCTGGCCCAGCGCGGCGGCCAGGCCGACGTGCTCACCCTGGCCGTGGCCTCGGACCGGTGGGGCGAGGGCATCGGCGGTGCCCTGCTGGACGGGCTGCTCAGCGAGGCGGCCAGGCGTGGCTGCACCGAGGTCTTCCTGGAGGTGCGGGTCGACAACGACCGCGCCCAGCGCCTGTACCGCCGCCGCGGGTTCGCCGGCATCGGCATCCGGCGGGCGTACTACCAGCCCTCGGGTACCGATGCCCTGGTGATGCGCCGGATCGAGGAGCCGCCACCGGAAAGCAGGAAGAAGCACCTGGCCGGCCGGCACCGGGGCAGGCGGGTGCGATGACCCAGCCGCTGGTGCTGGGCATCGAGACGTCGTGCGACGAGACCGGTGCCGGGCTGGTGCGCGGCCACGAGCTGCTGGCCGACTCGGTCGCGTCCAGCGTGGCCGAGCATGCCCGGTTCGGCGGGGTGGTGCCCGAGGTCGCCAGCCGGGCGCACCTGGAGGCCATGGTCGCCACCGTGGACCGGGCGCTCGCCACGGCCGGGGTGAAGCTGACCGAGGTCGACGGGATCGCGGTCACCGCGGGCCCGGGGCTGGCCGGGGCGCTGCTCGTGGGCGTGTCCGCCGCGAAGGCCTACGCGCTCGCGCTGGGCAAGCCGCTGTATGCGGTGAACCACCTGGCCGCGCACATCGCGGTGGACCAGCTGGAGCACGGCCCGCTGCCGCGCCCCACGGTGGCCCTGCTGGTCTCGGGCGGGCACTCCTCGCTGCTGCTCGTCCCCGACGTGGCGGGCGAGGTGCTGCCGCTCGGTGCCACGATCGACGACGCGGCCGGTGAGGCCTATGACAAGGTGGCGCGGCTGCTCGGGATGCCGTTCCCCGGCGGGCCGCCGGTGGACGCCGCCGCCCGTGACGGGGACGGCGGCGCCATCGCGTTCCCGCGCGGCAAGTACCGTGACGGCACCTTCGATTTCTCCTTCTCCGGCCTGAAGACCGCGGTCGCGCGCTGGGTCCAGACCCGGCAGGCGGCCGGCCTCCCGGTGCCGGTGGCCGACGTGGCAGCCTCATTCCAGGAGGCCGTCGCCGATGTCCTGACTCGCAAGGCGGTCGACGCCTGCCGCGGGCATGGCGTGATGAACCTGATTGTCGGCGGGGGCGTGGCCGCCAACTCGCGGCTGCGCGCCCTGGCGGCGGAGCGCTGCGAGGCGGCCGGCGTCGCGCTGCGGGTGCCCAGGCCGGGGCTGTGCACCGACAACGGCGCGATGGTGGCCGCGCTGGGGGCGGAACTGATGGCCCGCGGTGCCGAGCCGTCGCCGCTGGGCGTGGCCGCCGACTCCTCGCTCCCGGTGACCGAGGTCCTCGTCGGGTCGAGTTGACTCGCCCGCGTCCCGGCGATACTGTTCGGAACTGGCACTCGGTAGGGTAGAGTGCTAACGCGACATGGCTGGTCTGGCACCCGCGACGACAGTCAGCCGAGGTCCGCTCCAAACTCACAAGAGTGTCAACGCAACCCGCCGTTTCCGGAGGGGGAGGTCAGATCGTGACGACCGCCACCAAGGTTGTTCTCAAACCGCTCGAAGACCGCATCGTGGTCCGCACGCTCGAAGCTGAGCAGACGACCGCATCGGGACTGGTCATCCCGGACACCGCCAAGGAGAAGCCCCAGGAGGGTGAGGTCCTTGCGGTGGGCCCCGGCCGCTTCGACGACGCTGGTGCCAAGCGTGTGCCCATGGACGTCAAAGTTGGCGACGTGGTGCTCTACAGCAAGTACGGCGGCACCGAGGTGAAGTACCACGGCGAGGAGTACCTTGTGCTCTCCGCCCGTGACGTGCTCGCCATCGTCGAGAAGTAGTCAGCCGGCGATCATTCGCCGCGGGCGTGCCCGCGGCGGGTACCCGTCGCGCTACACCGCCCCGGGCGCCATGCGGCGTCTGGGGCGGTGGCGCGAGTGGCTACCCGCCGCCCGCGCCGCCCGCCAATCGCGCTTACGTAGTCAGGGGTAGTCATGGCAGCCAAGATGCTGGAGTTCGACGAGGAGGCACGGCGCTCACTGGAGCGCGGCGTGAACCGCCTCGCCGACGCCGTGAAGGTGACGCTGGGCCCGCGCGGGCGCAACGTCGTGATCGACAAGAAGTGGGGCGCTCCGACCATCACCAACGACGGCGTGACCGTCGCGCGGGAGGTGGAGCTGGAGAACCGCTACGAGAACCTGGGCGCACAGCTCGCCAAGGAAGTGGCGACCAAGACCAACGACGTGGCCGGCGACGGCACCACCACGGCCACCGTGCTCGCCCAGGCGATGGTGCGGGAAGGCCGCCGCGCGGTGACCGCGGGGGTCAACCCGATGGCGCTCAAGAAGGGCATCGACGCCGCCGCGGCGGCTGCCTCCGACATGCTCGTCGCCCACGCCCGTGAGGTCGGCGAGCAGGACGAGATCGCCCATGTCGCGACGATCTCCGCGCAGGATGCCGAGATCGGCAAGCTCATCGCCGAGGCCTTCGCCAAGGTCGGCAAGGACGGTGTCATCACCGTCGAGGAAGCGCCGACGCTGGGCCTGGAACTTGAGTTCACCGAGGGCATGCAGTTCGACAAGGGCTACATCTCCCCGTACTTCATCACCGACCAGGACCGGCTCGAAGCGGTCCTGGATGACGCTTACGTGCTGCTGCACACCTCGAAGATCTCTTCCATGGCAGACTTCCTGCCGGTACTGGAGGCGGTGGCCCAGGCCAAGCGGCCGATGCTGGTGATCGCCGAGGATATCGATGGCGAGGCGCTGTCCACCCTGGTCGTGAACAAGATCAGGGGCCTGCTGACGGTTGTCGCGGTGAAGGCCCCCGGGTTCGGCGACCGCCGCAAGGCGATGCTGGCGGACATGGCGGTCCTGACCGGCGGCGAGGTGGTCAGTGAGGAACTCGGCCTGAAGCTGGAGAACATCGGCCTGGCCTCGCTCGGCCGGGCACGGCGGGTGGTGGTCACCAAGGACACCACGACGATCGTGGACGGGGCCGGCGACGCCAGCGCGATCGCTGACCGGATCCGCCAGCTCAAGCTGGAGATCGAGGAGACCGAATCCGACTGGGACCGGGAGAAGCTCCAGGAGCGGGTCGCCAAGCTGGCCGGCGGCGTGTGCGTGCTGCGCGTCGGTGCCGCCACCGAGGTGGAGCTCAAGGAGAAGAAGCACCGCCTGGAGGACGCCATCTCGGCCACCCGCGCGGCCATCGAGGAGGGCATCATCCCCGGTGGCGGCAGCGCGCTCGTGCACACCGCCGCCGAACTCGGTGACCTCGGCATGACCGGCGACGAGGCGATCGGGGTGCGCGTGGTGCGCCAGGCGCTGAGCGCCCCGTGCTACTGGATCGCCGCGAACGCCGGCCTCGAGGGCTCCGTGGTCGTGGCGAGGACCCGCGAGCTGCCCCGCGGCCAGGGTTTCAACGCGGCCACCCGGGAGTACGGCGACCTGATCGCGCAGGGTGTCATCGACCCGGTCAAGGTCACCCGGTCGGCCGTGCAGAACGCCGGATCGATCGCCGCCATGCTGCTCACCACCGAAGCCACCGTGGTGGAGAAGCCGGAGAATGAGGAGCCGGGCGACGGGCACGGTCACTCGCACGGCCACGGGCACTCGCACTGAGATTCGCCCGTTTCGCGTAGGCATTAATTACGGTCAGTAGTCACTTGATTACTGACCGTAATTAATGTACGGTGAGTCGCGGCTTGGTACATCAATGTGACCTTTCTGTTGCCTGCCTGGATGCGATCAACCCCCGTTGACGTGGGCATCATGCACTCGTGACGGAGGGATGCTTCATTCGGCCGGTGCCGGGCGAGACGTGGTCGCCGGGGGCAACCGGGGCGCAGCGCGGGCCCGGTCAGGCTCGCCTGGCCGGGCTCACCACGGACATCGCACCTGCCGCCGGTCCCGCCCCTGCGGGCAGCCGGCCCCGCCCGCCCAGGCTGGCGTCCGTCCCGCCGGGACCGGGCCAGGCCGACGCGGCGGGGTTCGCGGACCTCACCACCAGGGCCGTGCGCGGCCAGCCAGCCGCTATCGAGTCGCTGCTGGAGCAGATCCGCCCGATGGTGGTCCGGTACTGCCGGGCCCGGCTGGGCCGCATCACCGGCCATTACCACGTCGCGGACGATGTGGCACAGGAGGTGTGTATCGCCGTCCTTTCCGCGCTTCCCCGGTACCGGGACATGGGGCGCCCATTCGCGTCCTTTGTGTTCGGCATCGCCGCGCACAAGGTCGCGGATGCCCTGCGCGCGGCGGCGCGGCTCGCGGTGCCCACCGAGGAGTTGCCGGACGGCCCGGACGAGCAACCGGGGCCGGAGGAGACGGTGGTCGCCTGGCTGGAGGCGCAGCGGGCCAGGGCGCTACTCGCCCGCCTGCCTCAACACCTCCGTGAGCTGCTGATACTACGAGTAGTAACCGGGTTGTCGGCCGAGGAGACGGGTAATGTACTCGGCATGTCAGCAGGGGCGGTCCGGGTGGCCCAGCACCGCGCGCTAGCCAGGTTGCGTGCGCTCGCGACCGAGGAGTCGTTTGCGTGACCATGGGCGCGGGCCCGGAGCCGCCAGGCCTGGAGGACACAGGCCGGGGATGCCCGGGGCCAGGTCGCCCAGACACCGGGCACGCGGCGTGACCCCACCGGCCGGCCAGGCGCCGCACCGAGGTGCGCGGGCCGGCTGCCGGCCATGGACCTCGGCGCCGTCCGGCGGTCCGAGGAGATCATCGAGATGCTGGCCAGCCGCCGCATCCCGGCGCGGTTGCGCACCGATCCCGCCGTCGCCGTGCTCAGCAGCCTCACATCCGACATCGATGGCGCCGTCTGCGCGGCCGGGCGGGCCGGGCCACGGCATGCTGCCGGGCGCACCCGGCAGCATGGCCCCCGGCCGCGGAGCGCCTGGCCGCACGCCGCCGCGGCGGCGGCCGTGGCCGCGGCGATCGCGACGCTCACCGCCGTGGCCGCCGCCACGCTGATGGTCGTCGGCATGTGCGCCCGGCTGAGCACGGCCCGCGCCCGCCGCCCCCGCTACTGACCCCGTCGCGGAACTGTCCTCGTCTGTGGGCGTGCACGCCCACGACCCCATAGGAATGTGGGCGTTGGTGCCGGCGACCACAACTTGTTTCGTGCGTGGATGTCAACTGCCCGGGCCGGCGGCGGGCTGACCAGCGGGGGTGGCGGCCGTCCTAGACTGTTGGGATCCCGGCTGCTCCAAGGGAAGGTGCCATGATGTGCAGGCTCGGGGCTGGGCCGCCGATCGGGGTGAGCTGGTAGCGGTAGTCCCGGTTGAGTGCCTCGAACCAGTCCGGCAGCGCCACCGCCGCCCGGCCCTGCCCGTCCAGCGTCACGGTCCCGTTGTAGATGTTCATCATGTCGGGCGACTCGACGAAGGAGTGGTACAGGTACTTCCGCGCCGGGTCCAGCGGATGATCGATCTTGAACGACCCGCCGCTCTTCGACACTGACCCGTCGACCATGGCAGGTTCCCAGTGACGATGGCATTGCCGAAGGCGTACAGGGCGAGGCCGTTGTCGGACAACGCATAGACGCCGTAACCGCCGCCGGTGCTCTGGTCGAAGCCCTCGACTCCGATCTGGCCGTTGTCGCCGCGAGTGCCGTAGACGCCGTTGCCGTTGGTGGAGGTGCCGTAGACGCCGCGTGCCGCTGGTGGAGGTGCCGTTGACGCCGTTGCCGCCGCTGGTGCTGGTGTCGGTGCCGGCTGACGCCGTCCTGGTTGATGGCGCTGGTGGTCCCGGCGACGCCGGTGCCGTTGGTGGAGGAGCCCGAAGACGCCGTAGCCGCCGCCGGTGCTCTCGTCGCCGCCGGCCACGCCGCTTTGGGCGTCGCCGCCGGTGGTCCCGGCGACGCCGGTGCCGTTGGTGGAGACGCCGCCGATGCCGGTGCCGTTGGTGGAGGCGGCGTAGACGCCGGTGCCGTGGGTGGAGGTGCCGGAGACGGCGAAGCTGTGTGTGCTGGTCCCGGCGACGCCGGTGCCGTTGGTGGAGGCGCCGGAGACGCCGGTGCCGCCGGCGGTGCTGGCGTCGGTGCCGGCCACGGCGCTGTCGCGTTCGTGGGCGGTGGCGGCGGACAGGGCGGTGCCCTTGGCGTTGCTGATCGAGGTGGTGGCCGTCTCGGTGTTGGCCTTGCCGAGCAGCACCGGCGCCGGTGACGTCGCCGCGGCGCTGGCCGGGGCGGCCCGCCCAGCCACGCCCGCGGCCGCGCCGGCGCCGGCCGCGGCGCCGCCGAGCAGCACCGCCCGCCGCCCCCGCCGCGGCGCGGCGCCCTGGCCGCTGCCGGTGGCGCTGCTGCCGGTGGTCTCGGGCTCGTCTGCGCCGGCCGGCGGATCTGACCGATTTCTCATTGCCGGGCTCCCCTCACTCCGCTTACCGGGCCGTGCAGGCCGTACTGACGACGCCAAGTTCGCCCCTCCGGCGCTGACCTTCGACGACGTGCTGCTGCTGCCGGCCCACTCGGCGATACTCCCCGCGGAGGCCGACACCGCGGCCCGGCTCAGCCGCCGGATCCGGCTGCGGGGTCCCGTTGCTCTCCTCCGCCATGGACACGGTCACCGAGGCGCGGATGGCGGTGGCCATGGCCCGCCAGGGCGGCGTCGGCGTGCTGCACCGCAACCTGTCGGTCGAGGATCAGGCACAGCAGGCGGACATGGTGAAACGGTCCGAGGCCGGGATGATCACCAATCCGGTGACCTGCGGCCCGGACGCCGACCGTCGCCGACGTGGAGGCGCTGTGCGCCCGGTACCGCATCTCCGGAGTGCCGGTCACCGCCGCCGACGGCACGCTGCTGGGCATCGTGACCAACCGCGACATCCGGTTCGAGTCTGACCATTCGCGCCGCGTCTCCGGCGATCATGACGCCGATGCCCCTGGTCACCGCTCCGGTCGGGGTGGCCGCCCGGGAGCAGGCACTTGAGCTGCTGCGGCAGCACAAGGTGGAGAAGCTCCCGCTGGTCGACGGCCAGGGCCGGCTGCGCGGGCTGATCACCGTCAAGGATTTCAGCAAGAGCGAGAAGTTCCCGAACGCCAGCAAGGACGCCGAGGGCCGCCTGCTGGTCGGCGCCGCGGTCGGGGTGGGCGAGGACGGCAAGCGGCGGGCCCAGGCGCTCGCGGATGCCGGGGCCGACTTCCTGGTGGTGGACACCGCGCACGGTCACGCCGAGGCGGTGCTCACCATGGTGGCCCAGATCAAGGCCAACACCCGGCTGGATGTGATCGGTGGCAACGTGGCCACCAGGTCCGGCGCCCAGGCCATGATCGACGCCGGCGCCGACGGGGTCAAGGTCGGGGTGGGGCCCGGCTCCATCTGCACCACCCGGGTCGTGGCCGGGGTCGGCGTCCCGCAGGTGACCGCGATCTACGAGGCCGCCCAGGCGGCCCGGCCGGCCGGTGTCCCGGTGATCGGCGACGGCGGCGTCCAGCATTCCGGTGACATCGCCAAGGCCATCGCCGCCGGGGCCGACACCGTGATGCTGGGCAGCCTGCTGGCCGGGTGCGAGGAGGCCCCCGGGCGAGATGGTGTTCGTCCGACGGCAAGCCGTACAAGCAGTACCGCGGCATGGGCTCGCTGGGCGCCATGCGCGGCAGGTCCTACTCCAAGGACCGGTACTTCCAGGACGACGTGCTGCGCGAGGACAAGCTCGTGCCGCAGGGCGATCGAGGGCCAGGTGCCGTTCGCCGGGCCGCTGGCCGCCGTGGCCGACCAGCTCATCGGCGGGCTGCGGGCGGCCATGGGCTACTGCGGCGCCCGGACCATCGCCGAGTTGCAGGAGGCGCGCTTCATCCAGGTCACCGGCGGCCGGGCTGGCCGAGAGCCACCCGCACGACATCCAGATGACCGCCGACGCGCCGAACTACCGCGGGCGGATGGGATGACCGTGGAGATCGGCCGGGGCAAGAGCGGCCGCCGGGCCTACTCCCTCGACGAGATCGGGATCGTGCCGTCCCGCCGCACCCGGGATCCCGAGGAGGTGTCGACCGCCTGGCAGATCGACGCCTACCGGTTCGACCTGCCGCTGGTGGTCTCCCCGATGGACAGCGTCGTCTCGCCGGCCATCGCCGTCGACGATCGGCCGCCTCGGCGGGCTCGCCGTCCTCGACCTCGAAGGGCTGTGGACCCGGTACGAGGACCCGGAGCCGATCCTCGCCGAGGTGGCCGCGCCTGGCGACGAGGACGCGACCAGGCAGGCTCCAGGAGATCTACACCGAGCCGATCAAGGAGGACCTGATCGGCCGCCGGATCTCGGAGATCCGCGCCGCCGGTGTCACCACGGCAGCGCGGCTGTCCCCGCAGCGCACCGTGCGCTACTACAAGACCGTCCTCGACGCCGGCGTGGACATCTTCGTCATCCGCGGCACCACCGTGTCCGCCGAGCACGTGTCCGGCCAGGCCGAGCCGCTGAACCTCAAGCAGTTCATCTACGAGCTGGACATTCCGGTGATCGTGGGCGGCTGCGCGACCTACACCGCCGCGCTGCACCTGATGCGCACCGGCGCGGCGGGGGTGCTGGCCGGCTTCGGCGGCGGCAGCGGCCACACCACCGCGGCGGTGCTCGGGGTGGCGGTGCCGATGGCCACCGCGATCGCCGACGTCGCCGCGGCGCGCCGGGACTACCTGGACGAATCCGGCGGCCGCTACGTGCATGTCCTCGCGGACGGCGGGATGACCCGCAGCGGCGACATCGCCAAGGCCCTGGCCTGCGGCGCGGATGCGGTGATGGTCGGCTCCCCGTTCGCGCGCGCCGAGCAGGCCCCCGGCCGCGGGCTATCACTGGGGGAGCGAGGCGCACCACCCGGACCTGCCGCGCGGTGCCCGGGTCAAGGTCGGCACGGTGGGCACCCTGGAGCAGATCCTGTGCGGCCCGTCCGCGGTCGCCGACGGCTCGCTGAACCTCGTCGGCGCGCTGCGCCGCACCATGGCCATCTCCGGCTATTCCGACCTCAAGGAGTTCCAGCGGGTCGAGGTGGTGGTCACCCCGAGCGCGCCGCCTCGGCGCTGACCAGCGGAATGGTCACCCGCTTGCAGATGCTAGCGTTCCGCATGTGATGGCCGAAGCAGCCGGTGCGGTCAGGCTGAGCGCGGACGCGAGGTCCGCGGCGCTCGCGGCGCTGGCCGGGACCGAGCATCAGGTGCTGGTCGTCGGCGGCGGCGTGGTCGGCGCGGGCGTGGCGCTGGACGCCGCCACCCGCGGGCTCTCGGTCGGGCTGGTCGAGGCCGGGACTTCGCCGCCGGCACCTCGTCCCGCTCGAGCAAGCTCATCCACGGTGGCCTGCGGTACCTGGAGCAGCTCAACGTCGGCCTGGTCCGTGAGGCGCTCGACCGAGCGGTCGCTGCTGCTCGGCGTGATCGCGCCGCACCTGGTCCGCCCGGTGCCCTTCCTCTTCCCGCTCACCCATCACGTGTGGGAGCGGGCCTACATCGGTACCGGGATCGCCACCTACGACGCGCTCGGCTTGTCGCTCGGCCTGGCCAAGGGGCTGCCCGGGCACCACCAGCTGTCCCGCCGGGGCGCGCTGCGCCTGGTCCCCGGGCTCAAGCGGTCCGCGATCACCGGCGCGATCGCGTTCTGGGACGGCCAGGTGGACGACGCGAGGTACGTGCTCACCCTGGTCCGCACCGCGGCCCACTACGGCGCGCAGGTCGCCTCCCGGGTCCAGGTGACCGGTTTCCTGCGGGAGGGCGCGCGGGTGACCGGCGTCCGGGCCGTGGACCTGGAGTCCGGGGCGGAACTGCAGATCCGGGCCCAGCAGGTGGTCAACGCGACCGGGGTCTGGACCGACGAGATCCAGGCCATGGTCGGCGGCCGGGGCACGATCAACCTGCGGGTCTCCAAGGGCGTCCACCTCGTGGTGCCCAAGGACCGGATCCACTCCACGGCCGGGATCATCCTGAAGACCCCGCTCAGCGTGCTGTTCATCATCCCGTGGGAGCGGCACTGGATCATCGGCACCACCGACACCGGACTGGGCGGGCAGCAAGGCGCGTCCCGCCGCCAGCCGGGCCGACATCGACTACCTGCTCGGCCAGGCCAACCGGGTGCTTGCCACCCCGCTGGGCCGGGACGACGTCACGGCCGTGTACGCGGGCCTGCGGCCGCTGCTGTCCGGCGAGTCCGACTCAGACCTCCCAGCTGTCACGCGAGCATGTCGTCGCCAACCCGATCCCGGGCTGGTGCTGGTCGCGGGCGGCAAGTACACCACCTACCGGCTGATGGCCCGCGACGCGGTGGACGCCGTCGTGCACGGGCTGGACTGGCGCACGCCGCCGTCGTGCACGGACCGGGTGCCGCTGGCGGGCGCGGACGGATACCTCGCGCTGTGGAACGCGCGGCGGCGGCTGGCCACCTCCTCGGGCCTGCACGTGGCCAGGATCGAGCACCTGCTGCGCCGGTACGGGTCGCTGGCCAGGGAGGTGCTCACCCTCATCGAGGCCGACCCCGCGCTCGGCAGGCCGCTGGCCGGCGCGGACGACTACCTGCGCGCGGAGATCTTCTACGCCGCGTCCCACGAGGGCGCCCGGCACCTCGACGACGTGCTTGCCCGGCGCACCCACATCGCCCTGGAAACACCCGACCGTGGCCTGGAGGCAGTGGACGAGGCCGCCACGCTGGTCGCCAGGGCGCTGCGCTGGGACTCGGGCCACACGGCCAGGGAGATCGAGCACTACCGGGCGGAGGTGGCGGCCCAGCGGGCCTCCGAGGAGGCCGGGAGCGACGCGGATGCCGAGGCGATCGCCGAGGCGGTGCCGGACATCGTGCCGGTGCGCACCGGCGCCGCCAGCCGCTGATCCCCGCCTGGAAATGCCCGCGGACCTGGCGTAATCCGGAGCTTATCCGCGACTTATCCAGGACTTATCCGGGGCAGGGCCGCGGAGCGCCCATTCACCGGCGATCCACAGGCGCCCCAAGCTACACTCCGGAATGGCATGAATCCGCTGGGAGCGGAGAAAACGGAACCCTGTCAGCGATGACTATGCTTGCCGCACGCGTCACAGTACGGGTCGCCGTACAGTCTTCGCAGCGGCTGCTCCGGGACACTCTCGCCGCCTGCCTGGCGATCCGCCCTGACGTGACCGTGGTGGGCCGCGTGGCCGGAGGCCGACGAGGTTCCCGGCCTGTGCGAGCTGAGCGGCCCCGATGTCGTGATCCTGGACGCGGGCCGCCGGCTCGGCGAGATGGCCGGCCGGGTGCGCGCGCTGGTGGGCCGGTTCCCCGAGCTGAACGTCATCGTGGTGTACCGGGAGGCGTCCGAGGAGGACCTTGCCGCGGCCTGCCGGGCCGGCGTGTCCTCCCTCGTCCCCGAGTCGCACGGGCTGGCCGCCGTGCTCGCCCAGGTGCGCCGGCGTAAGGCCAGGCACGCCCGCGAGGGCCAGCGCAGCCCCGGCGGCCAGGGCCTGACCGACCGGGAACTTGAGATCGTCGTGCTGACCGGCTCGGGGCACATCGTCCCGGAGATCGCGGCCCTGCTGGGCATCAGCCCGCAGCGGGTGGAGAACCTCAAGCGCCGCGTGTACGCCAAGCTGGAGGTGAGCAGCGGCGCGCACGCCGTGGCGCGCGCCGCGTCGCTCGGCATGCTGGACCGGGACGCGCCGCCCGCCCCGCGCCGGCCGGAGCCCGAGGGTGAGGCCGGCGTCCTGTCGGTGGTGTGCGGCCAGCCCGGCCGGGCGCTCGACCGGGTCGTGGTCGCGCTGCTGACCAGCCACCAGCCGTTCGTGCTCAGCCGGGGGCCCGGGCCGGCGGCGGACGCGCACTGGGCGCGGTGGCACCGCGGGCCGCTGGTGGCCGTGCTGGTGGATCCGGAGACGCCGGACTGGGACCTGGTCGCCGACCTCGGCATCCCGGCGATCCTCGTGCACAGCAAGCCGTTCGACTCCCCGGAACTCGCCGGCGCGCTGGCCACCGGGGCGAGCGCGCTGGTCGCGGCGGACCGGATCGACGATCACTTCCTGGGCGTGCTGCGGATGGTGAGCCAGGGCTACCTGGTGGTGGACTCCAGGCCGATGCGCCCGCTGCTCGGGGCCGCCAGGGTCAGGTGGGACGAGCACGCGACCGGGCCGATCGGGCTGCCCGAGCTCACCTCCAGGGAGAGCGACATCCTGTCCTCGATGGCCCAGGGCCATTCCATCCGGCAGACCGCGCGGGCGCTCGGCATTGCGCCGAAGACCGTCGAGAACGTGCAGACCCGGCTGTTCCGCAAGCTGGGCGTGCGGAACAGGTCCGGGGCGCTGGCGGTCGCCGACGCCTTCGGCCTGCTGCGCTCGCCCGCCCCGGCCGAAGAGGGCATCGCCGCGCCGGGCACCCTGGCCGCCGGAAGCATCTGCGTCCCCTGACCCGGCCCGCTGCATGCCCCGGGCACCAGACGCCCGGCCCGTCTAGACTGCGGGGCATGCCAGCCGCACGAGCGTTTTCCGGCATCCAGCCGACCGCCGACTCCTTCCATCTGGGCAACTACCTGGGCGCGGTGCGCCAGTGGGTGGCCCTGCAGGAGACCCACGACGCCTTCTACTGCGTGGTGGACCTGCACGCCATCACCGTGCCGCAGGATCCGGCGGGGCTGCGGCAGCGGACCAGGGTCGCCGCGGCGCAGTTGTTCGCCGCCGGGCTGGACCCCGACCGGTGCACGGTGTTCGTGCAGAGCCACGTGCCGGAGCACACCGAACTGACCTGGACGCTCGGCTGCCTGACCGGGTTCGGCGAACTGAGCCGGATGACGCAGTTCAAGGACAAGGCCGCCAAGGGCGGCACCGGCCAGGCGAGCCTCGGGCTGTTCAGCTACCCGGTGCTGCAGGCCGCCGACATCCTGCTCTACCAGACCGAGCAGGTGCCGGTCGGTGAGGATCAGCGGCAGCACCTGGAGCTGTCCCGGGATCTGGCCGCCCGGTTCAACCACCGGTACGGGACCACCTTCACGGTGCCCGCTGCCTACATCCTCGGCGGCGTCGCGAAGATCACCGACCTGCAGGAGCCGGCCGCCAAGATGAGCAAGTCGTCCTCGTCACCGCAGGGGATCATCGACGTCCTCGACGACCCCGACGTGATCCGCCGCAAGATCGCGCGCGCGGTCACCGACACCGGCGGCGAGGTGCGCGCGGACGACGAGCACAAGCCGGGGGTCACCAACCTGCTCCGGATCTACGCCGCGCTGGCGGGCGAGTCCATCCCGGCGCTGGAGCAGCGCTACGCCGGGACGGGGTACGGGGCGTTCAAGAAGGACCTGGCCGAGGTGGTGGCCGGTGCGCTGGCGCCGATCCGGGAGCGGACGGAGAAGCTGCTGGCCGACGAGGCCGTACTCGACCGGATGCTGGCGCACGGCGCCGCGCGGGCCCGGCCGGTCGCCCGCGAGACCATGACCCAGGTCAGCCTGCGGGTGGGCTTCCTGCCCGGCGCCCGCGGCGGGTGATCACCAGCACGGTCACCCCGGCCAGGCTGGCGAGCATCAGCGTGCCCAGGCCGGCCAGCATCGGGATCCCCGGCAGCGCGAGCTTGGCCGGCTTCGGCAGCGCCCGCGGCTTGGCGGCGGGCGGCGCCTGGCGGTGCGCCACGGTGTGCGCGGGCAGCGGCGGCACCAGGGCCCCGACGGGCTTGACCTTCCCGTCCTCGTCGAAGCCCCAGTCCAGCATCCTGGCTGCGTAGGTCAGCTCGTAGAGCGGCTTGCAGTGCAGGATCGTGACCACCAGCGTGTGCCCGCCGCGGCGGGCCCAGCCGATGAACGTGGTCTTGGACGCCGTGGTCCAGCCGATCTTCCCGCCGAGGTCACCGGGATAGGTCTCCAGCATCGAGTTCTGGTTCCACAGGGTGACTGGCTTCTTGCCCGGCTTGAGCGGGAACTTCATCGTCCGCAGTTGCTCATCGCGCATGAACTGCGGGATGCCGAGCGCCTGCCGGGCGAACAGTGCCTCGTCGTAGGCGGACACGTGCTGGCCGGGGCCGTTCAGGCCGTTCGGCCGCCGGGCCACGGTGTCGTCGGCCTGCAGGTGGTGCGCCTCCGCGTTCATCATCGCGACGCCCCTGCTGACCGACCCGGTCGCCTGGGCGACGGACATGGCGGCGTCGTTCGCGGAGATCATCAGCATGGCCTTGAACAGGTCGGATACCCGGTAGCTGTGGCCGGCGATCAGGCCCACCTTGCTGGGCTCGACGTTGGCGGCCCGTGGCGTGGTCAGCACGGTCGCGTTCGGGTTGAGCACCGGCATCAAGGTGATCGCGGTCAGCACCTTGAGGGTGCTGGCGGGCAGGAACCAGCCGTGCGGGTCCCTGGCGGCGAGCACCTGGCCGGTGCCGGCGTCGGCGATGACCCAGGCGGAGGCGTCCACCTTCGGCAGCGGCCTGGCATGCGCCTGGGGATAGTTGACGATCACCCCGTGACCGGCCAGTTGCGGCCCGCCGATGGTCCCCGGCGCGCGTGCCGCGGCACGCGCCGGCAGCGCCGGTGCCAGCGCCAGCCCGGCCGCCAGCCCGCTCGCCGCCAGCCCGGCCGCCAGCGGCCTGGCCGCCCGCCGCGCAGCCAGCGCCCGCGCGCGGACCGCCCGGCGCGGGCGTGATGCCCGCACCCCGGGCTGCCCCCTGGTATCGAGTTTCATCACGGTAAGTAGTTAACCACTAGCTGGTCCGATATCCCTGGTACCGGCGATCCACGCAGGTTACCCGTGCTATGCGTGCTCGGTGCGGTCCCGGAACCCGCCGCCGCAGGGCTGTGCCGCTGCCGCCGGAGCCATTCCGGCGGTTGCGGGCGGGAACGGGACCTGCTGTCTCTTATCGTGGCGTACCGCGCTGGATCTGGCCAATCACCGACATGGTGCCGCAGCGTCCTGGCGCGCCGTCACCGGAGGCGGATGAAACGGGCACCGGTAACTCCAGCAACATCGCCGCCTCGCTCAGTGGGCCTGGCCGGCTGGATCCGGGCTCAGGCCCAATGTGATATCCCTCACAAGTATCTCGTGTCACGAGATGAACGAGAGAAGAACTGCCTCGTCACGCGCCATAGCGCAATAGTTACGCAATTCAGCTACCGACCGTATTCGCAGAGTCCTCATCACTTTTTTGTTGATGTAGTCAGCATCGCGCTGGAATATCGCGTAAGTAATTGGTTGAGCCTTATTTACCCATGGGAGGGGAATGTAGTGAGGTTTCAGGCAAAACTGGGCATTTCAGTAATAATCTCCGGCTGTATGGCAGCCGGCGCGGGGCCGGCTTGGCGGCCGTTCCCGCAGCAGCCGCTGTGGCGGCTGTGAAACCGGCCATGAGCAGGCATCACGTCTCGCCCTTTGGGGCTGGTGCGCGCCGCACCGCCCGCAACGGGCGGCACGCCGCGGCGCGAGCCGTCACCCCCCGCACCGGGACCACCCTGTGGGTCTCCAACACCACGGCCCTCGGCACCCCGCCGGGCACAAGTTGTGCCGATCCGGGATATGCGACCATCTCCGATGCACTGACGGCGGCCAACGCCGGCGACACGATCGAGGTGTGCGCGGGCACGTACGACGAGCAGCTGGTCATCCAGCAGGGTGTCACCCTGCAGGCGAAGGGCCCGGTGACCGTGGTCGGCCCCGCCACCTTCCCCAGTAACGCGACCTCCTGCGACGCGGACGGTGGCAGCCAGCCCAATCAGGACGTGGTGGACATCTGCGGCACCGGCACCGTGAAGATCAGCGGCTTCACGATCCAGGGCGGCTGGGCGGCCGGTGGTTACTGCTACGACTCCTTCTACGGCGTGGCCGTCCTCGGTGGCGCCAACCTGGTCATGAGCAACAGCACGGTGGAGAACATCGGCGACGGCTCCAGCAGCGGCAGCGGCTGTCAGGGCGGCGTCGGCATCGAGGTAGGCCTGGCCACCTCCCCCACTGCAGCGGACGCGGGGACGGCGACGCTGAACAACGACGTGGTGGACACCTACCAGAAGAACGGCATCACGGTGGACGGCACCGGCAGCAGCGCCACCATCAACAACGCCACCGTCAGCGGCGCGGGGGCGAGCACGGCCACCGCCCAGAACGGGATCCAGATCAGCGACAACGCCACCGGAAAGATCAACACCGGCAGCGTCAGCGGGAACGAGTGCGACGTCAGCGTCTGCGGCCCCAACGGGCTCACCCAGACGCAGGCTTGCGGCATTCTGCTGTTCGACGCGGGCAAGGTGACCGTGACCGGGACCAACTCCTCGGCCAACGACATCGGTGTGGACAACATCGAGGACGTCGCCTGGTCCTTCTACACCCCGCCGTCGCCATTCGTCGCGACCAACGACACCCTGACCAGCATGCGGCTGAACAACCGCTACGAGAACGCCTTCCTCGACGAGGGCAAGACCACACTCAACGGCTCCACCCTGTCCAACGGTGAGGTCGGCATCGAGACCGACCAGGCGAGCTACCAGACGACCCCGGCCGTGTCGGTCGCCAACGGCGACACCATCACCGGCGCGAGCGAGGACGCCATCCTGATCGCCTCCGACCACACCTCGGGCGACAAGGCGCCGAAGCTGACGGTCGCCACCAGTAGTTTCGACACCACCAACGCCTATGGCGTCGAGAATGACAGCACCTCGGTGGCCACGGCGACCGACAACTACTGGGGCGACCCGAGCGGGCCGTCCCTCTGGAGCTTCGGTTCCGGTTCCAAGGTGTCCGCCGACGTGAACTTCTTCCCGTGGGCGCTGGACACCGGGTACACCAACAAGGAGCCGTGCACCTCGGGCGCATCGGTCACCTCGTCCACCAGCGACCAGGTGCTCTGCGCTCCGTCGGGCACCTCCAACGCCTTCCTGGCCAACGGCGCCAGCGGCAACGTGCTGGAGATCGGCAACTCGGGCAACGACCAGCTGGTCGGCACCACCGCCGCCGGCGGCGAGACCTGGATCATCAGCGGCACCGGCGGCTCGAACGCCATCAACGGCAAGGGCGGCACCGGCTTCATCCAGAAGCGCGGCGACGCCAACGACACGATCACCAACGCCGCGAACTACACCAAGGCCCTCAGGTAACTGACGGCCCCGAGGGTGCTGGTCTCGCACCAGCACCCGACCGGGCAGTCAGCGCGGGCCCTGGGTGAGCGATCTCACCCGGGGCCACCGGGCCGGGGCGGCCTATCCTTGCCTCATGGGACGCGAGTCGGAGTCCGGGCTGCCGGTCGAGCCGGTGTACGGCCCGGGGCAGCCACCGGGATTCGATCCCGCCGCGCAGCTCGGCAGCCCGGGCGAGTTCCCGTTCACCCGTGGCATCTATCCCGGCATGTACACCACCAGGCCGTGGACCATCCGCCAGTACGCCGGCTTCGCCACCGCGCGGGAGTCCAACGAGCGCTACCACCAGCTCATCGCGGCGGGCACCGCCGGGCTGTGCGTCGCCTTCGACCTGCCCACCCAGATGGGGTACGACTCCGACGCGCCCGCCGCCCACGGGGAGGTCGGCAAGGTGGGCGTGGCGATCGACTCGGTCGAAGACATGAGCACGCTGCTCGACCGGATCCCGCTCGACCGGGTCTCCACGTCGATGACGATCAACGCGCCCGCGGCCGTGCTGCTGCTCCTGTACCAGCTCGTCGCCGAGCGGCAGGGCATCGCGGCCGGGGCGCTGTCCGGGACCATCCAGAACGACGTGCTCAAGGAGTACATCGCCCGCGGCACCTACATCTATCCGCCGGGGCCATCGCTGCGGCTGGTCGCCGACACCTTTGCCTACTGCCGGCGTGAGCTGCCCCGCTGGCACCCCATCTCGATCTCCGGCTACCACATGGCGGAGGCAGGCGCGACGCCCGCGCAGGAGATCGCGTTCACGCTGGCCAACGCGAAGGAGTATGTCCGGGCCGCGCTCGGCGCGGGCCTGGCGGTCGATGACTTCGCCCCGCGCCTGTCGTTCTTCTTCGTGGCCAGGACCACCCTGCTCGAAGAGGTCGCCAAGTTCCGCGCCGCGCGCCGGATGTGGGCCAGGATCATGCGGGACGAGTTCGGCGCGGCCGACCCGCGCTCGCAGATGCTGCGGTTCCACACCCAGACCGCCGGCGTGCAACTGACCGCGCAGCAGCCAGAGGTCAACCTTGCCCGGGTCACCGTCCAGGCGCTCGCGGCCGTGCTCGGCGGTACCCAGTCGCTGCACACGAACGCCTACGACGAGGCGATCGCCCTCCCGTCGGCGCAGGCGGCCCGGCTGGCGCTGCGGACCCAGCAGGTGCTCGCGCACGAGACCGACCTCACCGCGACCGTCGATCCGTTCGCCGGCTCGTACGCGGTGGAGTCGATGACCGGCGATGTCGAGGCCGCGGCAGCCGAACTGATGACCGCGATCGAGGAAATGGGTGGCGCGGTCGCCGCGATCGAGCGCGGCTTCCAAAAAGGCGAGATAGAGCGGTCGGCCTACCGCGTCGCGCGCCAGATTGACGCGGGCGAGCGCGTCGTGGTGGGCGTCAACAAGTTCATTTCCGCGGCCGAGGCCCGGCTACCAGCCGCTGCGGGAGGACCCGGCCATCGAAGAAGAGCAGGCGAAACGGCTGGCGCAGCTGCGCGCGGCCCGCGACGGTGCGCAGTGGCGCCGCACGATCGACGACCTGAAGCTGGCCGCCGAGAGCCAGGAGAACGTCCTGGTTCCGCTCCGTGACGCGCTCGCGGCCCAGGCCACGGTCGGTGAGGTGTGCGACGCGCTGCGGGATGTCTGGGGAACGTACCGCCCGCCGGACATCTCCTGATAACCCGCCCCGCCCGCCGGGACCATCCGCGTCACGGAGCGTGAGCCGAAAGGTGACAATCGCGCATCCCCAGCGGATCACCTGGTCCCGCGATACCATAATCACCTGCGCCGGAACGCGTCCCGTGCAGCAGTGCGGAGCGCGACGAAGGCGCCCGTTCAGCGCTATCCGAACTCGCCGAGCACATGCGGTGACTCGCACGTCGTTTTCGGCCGAGTGCGGGTTAACAGGGTCCATGACGGGGGCAATGGCGACAATTCTCGCCATAACGCCTTCGCCGGGTCCCTGTCGTGTTTCCGGCGCTGAAACCACGGCCGGCCGTGCCATGACGGGCCGGCGTGGGGCCCGCCAGCGGGCCGGGCGGTCATCGGGGGCGGCGGCGTGCGGTCACAGCACGGCTGGTCATGACGGGACTCACGGTCGAGGAGAAAATGGACATGCAGGCGGCGCCGGCTACCGGCCGGCTGTCGGTCGGCTCCGTGGTCGTCCGGCTCAGGGAGGCCGTCCATGCTCGGTCATGACCTTCCTGAGGAACTCGACCGAGTTCCTCGCCGCGCGCGAGGACGAACTGATCGCGTTCCGCCGGGACCTGCACGCGCACCCGGAACTCGGGTACCACGAGCACCGGACCACCAGCCGGGTGTCACTCCGCCTCGCCGCGGCGGGCCTGCGCCCGGTCATCATGCCCAAGGGGACCGGGCTCATCGTGGACATCGGCGAGCAGTCGGCCGGGAGTTCGCTGGTGGCGCTGCGGGCCGACCTGGACGCGCTGCCGATCAACGACGAGAAGAACGTGCCGTACCGGTCCACCGTCCCGAACGCCTGCCATGCGTGCGGTCACGACGTGCACACCTCGGTGCTGCTCGGGACCGGGTTGTTCCTGGCCGGTCAGGCGGCGGCCGGGACCCTTCCGGGGCGCGTCCGGCTGATCTTCCAGCCGGCCGAGGAGGTCCCCGGCGGGGCACTCGACGTGATGGCCGCGGGCGGCATCGCCTCGGTCGACCGCATCTTCGCGCTGCACTGCGACCCCCGCCTCGACGTCGGCAAGATCGGCACCAGGACCGGCCCGATCACCGCGGCCTGCGACAAGATCAAGGTGCGGGTGACCGGGCCCGGTGGCCACACCGCGCGGCCGCACCTCACCGCGGACCTGGTCTACGCCCTCGGGAAGATCGTCACGGAACTGCCCGCGGCGCTGTCCCGCCGGGTCGATCCCGCGCTCCAGCCTGAGCCTGGTGTGGGGCCGGGTGAGCGCCGGGTCCGCGGCGAACGCCATCCCCGACGACGGCGTGGTCGAGGGGACCGTGCGCTGCCTGGACGATGAGGCCTGGCACGAGGCACCGGACCTGCTCAAGGCGCTGCTGGAGTCGGTAGCCAGCGCCTACGGAGTCTTCGCCGAACTCCACTACCAGCGCAACGTGCCGCCCACGGTCAACGAGCCGGTGAGCACCGCGATCCTGGAAACGGCCGCGGCTCAGGTGCTCGGCCATGAGGCGGTCACCCCCAGCCCGCAGAGCCTGGGCGGTGAGGACTTCGCCTGGTACCTGGAGTCGGTTCCCGGCAGCCTGGCCAGGCTGGGCACCCGGGTCCCGGGGTCGGCCGAGGACTTCGACATCCACCAGGCCGTGTTCGACGTGGACGAGCGGGCGATCGGCGTGGGAGTGCGGCTGATGGCCGCCACCGCCCTCACGGCGCTGCACGCCAACGGCCCGTCGGTGCCCGACCGGCTGCCGGACGGCGTGGGCGCCTGAGCCTCGCGGTACCGGCGCGGCCCGTTCGTGACCGGGCGCTCGCTAACCGGGCATACAGTGGGCACGCGCGAGGTTTTCCGGCCTGAATCCGGCGCCGTGATCCTCCGTGCGGCCACCTTGGCCGCGAACCTGGAGGCGGCCGTGGTGTCACAACACGCATCGTCACGCAACGACCCCGACAGCGACGCGGGAGGTCTTCCGCAGCGCCGGTTCGACGATCCTGTCCTGGGCGTGGTTCATCGTCGCCGTCATCGTCCTGGTGGACCTGGCGGTCCAGGGCCGGGACCATGACGCCCTGCTGACGGCGGTGCTGGTCCTGGTGATCACCGGGGTCGTGTACGCCTGTGCCTGGCGTCCCAAGATCGTGGCCGACACCAGCGGGATCACCGTGATCAACCCGGTGCGCGACCATCAGGTGCCCTGGGCGGCGATCACCACGGTGGACGTGGTCAACGCGGTCCGGGTGCACTGTGCGCCCGCGGCGGGCGCCGAGCGCGGCAAGGTCCTCTACAGCTGGGCGGTGCAGTCCTCACCGCGGTCGGCGCGCAAGGCCGCGCTGCGGCGTGAGGTGTCCTCGCAGCCGCGGGCGAGGCTGACCCCGCCGGCCGCGGTCGATGACAGCCGCCCGGCGGGGCGCCCCGCGGGTACGGCGAGATGCCCGAGCCTGCCAGGGACGCGCTGCAGCGATCTTCCGCCGAGTTCACCGCCGGGCGCCTGGCCGAGCGCGTGCAGCATGCCCAGCACGCAGCCGCGGGCGGCCAGCCAGGCCGCGGCGCCGCCGACCGGCCCAGGCGGTGCCGGTGGCACAGTGGGCCTGGCTGCCCATCGCGGCCATGACGGTGCCACTGCTCGTGCTGCTCCTCGTGGCGCTGGCGTAGCTAGCGGTCCCCGGGCCCGCGGCCGAGCGTGCCGCACGGACGGGCCCGCAGGCCTGTGACGTAGTCGGCCGGGGCGCCGGCCTTCTCGGCGGCGTCGGCGAGGATGCCGAGATAGCGCGCCGACGGCATGCCGCCCTCGTAGGCGTTGAGCACGTAGAGCCAGGTGAGCACGTCGCCGTCCAGGGTCTCCACCCGGACCTTGATCTTGCTGTAGTAGCCCAGGGTTGCCCCGTCCCAGCTGTCCAGTGCCCGGGCGTCCTGCTCGGTCACCTCGTACAGCACCACGAAGACTCGTTCGGCTTCGTCCTCGACGACGGTGGCCATGGCACCTTCCCAGCCGATGTCGGCACCGCCGAAGGTGAGCCGCCAGCCCTCCAGCCAGCCGGTGCCGCGCTGCGGGGAGTGCGGGCAGCGCAGCGCCATCTGCGCCGGGTCCATGTTGCTGGCATAAGCCGCGTACATCTCCACGGGTGACAAGCGTACGAGCCGGGGCTCCGGCTCGCTGGCTGGTCGGCGCGAAGACGGCGCGCGGATGTCGCGATGGTCGGCGGCGCGGTGGCCCCGGCGGCGGCTTGCGACAGAATGGGCCCGTGAGCCAGGCGCGCGCGGACGTCGCGATGGTCGGCGGCGCGGTGGCCCCGGCGGCGGCTTGCGACAGAATGGGCCCGTGAGCCAGGCGCGCGCGGACGTCGCGATACTCGGGGGTGGCCCCGGCGGCTACGAGGCCGCCCTGGTCGCCGCGCAACTCGGGGCCCAGGTCACCGTGGTGGAGGCCGACGGTCTCGGCGGGGCCTGCGTGCTGACCGACTGCGTGCCGTCCAAGACCCTCATCGCCACCTCCGAGACGATGGGCATCCTGGCCGGTTCCCCCAGCCTCGGGATCCGCATCGAAGGCCAGGACGGGCGGGCGCGGCCCCGCTCCGGGGCGCCGGCCGGGCCGGTCACCGTGGACGCGGCCAGGCTGAACGGCCGGGTCAAGGCGCTGGCCCTGGCCCAGTCGGCGGATGTCGCCGCGCGGCTGGCCGCGGAGGGGGTCGAGGTGATCTCCGGGCGGGGACGGCTGGCCGGCCCGCACACCGTGGTGGTGGCCGGCCGCGAGGTCACCGCGGGAGTGGTACTGCTGGCCACCGGCGGCGTGCCCAGGCGGCTGCCCGGCGCCGAGCCGGACGGCGAGCGGATCCTGAACTGGCGGCAACTCTACGACCTGGCCGAGCTTCCGGAGGAACTGGTCGTGGTGGGCTCCGGGGTGACCGGCGCCGAGTTCGCCAGCGCCTATCAGACACTGGGCTCGCAGGTGACGCTGATCTCGTCCCGCGACCGCGTGCTGCCGCACGAGGACCCGGACGCGGCGATGGTGGTGGAGGACGTGTTCCGCCGGCGCGGGATGACCGTGCTCGGCCGGTCCCGCGCCGCCGGGGTCAAGCGGGAGGGCAACGGGGTGGTCGTCACCCTGGCCGACGGCCGGACGGTTCGCGGGTCACACTGCCTGCTCACCGTCGGGCTGGTGCCCGCCACGCGGCACCTGGGCCTTGACGGCGCCGGGGTGGAGGTGGACGCGCGCGGCTTCGTGGCCGTGGACAAGGTGTCGCGGACCTCGGCGGCGGGCGTGTACGCGGCCGGCGACTGCACCGGTGTCATGATGCTGGCCTCCGTCGCGGCGATGCAGGGGCGGATCGCGATGTGGCACGCGCTGGGCGAGGCGGTCGCGCCGCTGCGGCTCAGCCATGTCGCGGCGACGATCTTCACCGAGCCCGAGATCGCGACGGTCGGGGTGAGCCAGGCCGCGGTCGACTCGGGCCAGGTGGAGGCGGCCACGGTCAAGCTTCCGCTGGCCACCAACGCGCGCGCCAAGATGCAGGGCTTCCGGGACGGCTTCATCAAGCTGTTCGCCCGCCCGCGGACCGGGACCGTCATCGGCGGCGTGGTGGTGGCACCGCGCGCCAGCGAACTGATCCTCGCCCTGTCCCTGGCCGTGGAGCAGATGCTGACCGTGGACCAGATGGCGCACACGTTCGCCGTCTACCCCTCGCTGTCGGGCAGCCTGACCGAGGCCGCGCGGCGGCTCATGCGCCCGGTCGGCGACGGCACCTGACCGAGGCTCGCCCGGACCCCCTCTCGTCCCACCCAGCGACGGCGCCTGACCGGGGCCGCGCTGTCAGGCTTGCGCGGTTCAGCGCTCCGGCCGGATGAGGGTGCGCAGCGCGGTCTTCAGCCGCTGCGCGTCCGGTGTGCTCAGCGGCGCCAGGAAGCGGCGCTCGGCCGCCTCGGCCGCCTCGCCTGCCCGGTGCAGCGTGTCCCGGCCGGCCTTCGGTGAGCGTTACCACGTTCCTGCGCCGGTCGCCGGCGTCGGCGTGCCGCCGCACCAGGCCCTCGTCCTCCAGCGCGTCGATGAGCCCGACCATCGTCGTCCGGTCCACGCCCAGCCGCTGGGCGGCCTGCTGCTGTGACGCCGGCTCGTTCCCGGCCAGGACGGTCAGCACCGCCAGTTCCCGGCCGTTCACCGGATAGGGCTCCAGCGCGGCCGCGGTCAGCTCGGCCAGCGCGTGCTGGGCGTGCTTGAGCAGGTAGGCCAGGTGCCCGGTCAGCTCGGCCGGCGGCGCGGCCCGGCCGCCAAGAAGGTCCACGAGCTGCTCGCCGACTTCATCGCGAACAGCACCGGGCTGCAGATCTACCTGACCCGCATCGGTGGCGCCTGGGGACCGCTCGCCCGCCCCGTCTCCCGGTTCATCGCGGCTCCGCAGCTCGTGCACGCCGCCGTCCGCGGCGGTGCGCCGGATTCCCCGCCGTACGCGGCCGACGGCGGGGACCTGGTCTACGTCAGGGACTGCGGGCGGGCGATCGCGCTGCTGCAGCTGGCGGACCGGCTCAGCTACCGCACCTACAACGTGGCCAGCGGGCGCGTCACCACGAACGCCGAGCTGGCGGCCGCGATCCGCGCGGTGATCCCCGGCGCGCCGATCGCGCTGCGCGCCGGCCGGGACCCGGGCGGGCTGGGCCGCGACATCTACCTCGACCTCTCCCGGCTGCGCGAGGACACCGGGTTCCGGCCCGGCTACGACACCCCGGCCGCCGTCGCCGACTACGTCGGCTGGCTCCGGGCCGGCCACGAGCGCTGACTCCCCGCGGCGCCGGGCCGCCTCAGTGCGCGGGACGGCCCAGGTCGGGATCGGCTCGGGACGGGCAGGCCGTGCTGGCGCAGCCGGGCCGCGCGGATGTCGTCGGCGTAGGTGGCCACGGTGAGCACGCTGCCGGACAGGATGAGGATCACCATCATCGCGCTCACCCACGCCGGGGCGGGCAGGAACACCTCCAGCACCACTACCACGACCGCGCACACCGGCAGGATCACCACCAGGTGGCGCAGCACGGTCCGCCACCGCCAGCCCGCGTCGGTCAGCTCGTGCCGCACCCAGTGCACGTTCTCCGGCGGCAGCCGGAACCCGAAGGCGAACCTGAGCCATCCCAGCGGCCCAGGGTCACCCGGCAGGCTGGTCATCCCGGGCCCGGAACCGGGATGGGGGAGCGGGCACGCCTCTCAGTCTGCCAGCCGGGCAGATCGTCGTGCCCGCCGACACCGTCTGCCCGATCTCCACGGCCAGCCCGGTCACGGTCCCGTCCTTGTGCGCGGTCAGCGGCTGCTCCATCTTCATCGCTTCGAGCACCACCACGGTGTCACCGGCGGACACCCGCTGGCCCTCGCCGGCCACGATCTTGACGATCGTGCCCTGCATCGGGCTGGTCAGCGTGTCGCCGCCGGCGCCCGCCGGCCCGGCGTACGGCCCGGCCGCGACCGGGCCGCGCTCCGGCCGGCCGCGGCGCCGCCCGCACCCGGCGCGGTCCCGGCCGCCACGCCGAGCCCGGCCGGCAGCACCACCTCCAGGCGCTTGCCGCCGACCTCCACCATGATCCGCTCCCGGGGCGGCCGCCCGCCGCCTGGCGTAGGCCCGGCGGCACCGGAGTCCTCCTCCGGCGAGTACGGCGGGATCTGGTTGTCGAACTCGGTCTCGATCCACCGGGTGTGCACCGAGAACGGCTCGGCGGTGAACGCCTCGTCGCGCACCACGGCCCGGTGGAACGGCAGCACCGTCGGCATGCCGCCGACCTCGAACTCGGCGAGCGCCCGGCGGGACCGCTCCAGCGCCTGCTCCCGGGTCGCGCCGGTGACGATGAGCTTGGCGAGCAGCGAGTCGAACGCCTGCGGGACCGTCATCCCCGCCGTGTACCCGGCGTCCACCCGGACCCCGGGCCCGGACGGCGTGCGCCACCGGGTGATCGTGCCCGGCGCGGGCAGGAAGTCACGCCCGGGGTCCTCGGCGTTGACCCGGAACTCGATCGAGTGCCCGCGCACCTGCGGGTCGCCGTACCCCAGCGCCTGGCCGTCGGCGATGCGGAACATCTCGCGCACCAGGTCCAGCCCGCTGACCTCCTCGGACACCGGGTGCTCGACCTGCAGCCTGGTGTTGACCTCGAGGAACGACACGGTGCCGTCCTGGCCGACGAGGAACTCGCACGTGCCCGCCCCCACGTAGCCCGCCTCGCGCAGGATCGCCTTGGACGACTCGTAGAGCCGGGCCGCTGTGCTCGGCGGTCAGGAACGGGGCGGGCGCCTCTTCGACCAGCTTCTGGTGCCGCCGCTGCAGCGAGCAGTCCCGGGTGGACACCACGACCACCCCGCCGTGCTGGTCGGCCAGGCACTGTGTCTCCACGTGCCGCGGGCGCTCCAGGTAGCGCTCGACGAAGCACTTCGCCGCGGCCGAACGCGGCCACCGCCTCGCGCACCGCGGACTCGTACACCTCGGCGGATCTGGTCCGGCGTCGTGCACCACCTTCAGCCCGCGCCCGCCGCCGCCGAACGCGGCCTTGATCGCGACCGGCAGGCCGTGCTCGGCGGCGAACGCCGCCACCTCCGCCGCGCCACTGACCGGCCCGTCGGTGCCCGGCGCCAGCGGCGCGCCCACCGCGGTGGCGATGTGCCGCGCGGCCACCTTGTCGCCGAGCGCGTCGATCGCGGCGGGCGGCGGGCCGATCCAGGTCAGCCCGGCGTCGATCACGGCACGGGCGAAGCCGGCGTTCTCGGCCAGGAAGCCGTAGCCGGGGTGGATCGCGTCGGCGCCCGAGTCGGCGGCCCGCTTGAGGATCTTCTCGATGGACAGGTAGCTGTCGGCCGCGCTCTGCCCCTCCAGCGCGTAGGCCTCGTCGGCCATCGTGACGTGCAGCGCGTCGAGGTCGGGCTCCGCGTAGACGGCGACGCTGGCCAGGCCCGCGTCCGGCAGGCCCGGACGATGCGCACGGCGATCTCGCCGCGGTTGGCGATGAGCACCTTACGCACGAGCGCCTCCCCTCGACTGCGAGGAGTCTAGTGACCGCGCGCCGCCCCGTCGCCCCCGGCCGCCCGCGCCGCCGGGCAGGGCCCGGCGGCGCGGCCCGGTTACCGGGACAGGCTCGCGCGCTCGTGCGGAGCAGCCACTCCTTGCAGGGCAGCCCGTAGTAGTAGCCATGGAGGCTGCCGTCACTGCCCAGGATCCGGTGGCACGGGATGACCGGCGCGATCAGGTTGGCGGCGCAGGCCGCGCCGGCCGCCCGGGGTGCGGTCGGCTGACCAGCCCGGACCGCCAGTTCCGCGTAGCTGACCGTGGTCCCGGCGGGCACGGCGCGCATCGCGTCCCACAGCCGCTGGCGGCCCGGGCTGCCGGGCTGGCGCACCGGCAGCCCGTCCGGCGCCTTGACGTCGCCGTCGAAGTAGTCCCGCATCGGCTTCACCAGCCAGGCCAGGTCCTGCGGCCGTGCGGCGGTCAGCGCCGTCTCGCGCAGCGCGGGCTCCAGGCGGGCGTGCAGCGACTCGGGGTCGCCGGTGAACCCGGCCCCGACCAGCGTGTCGTCGCAGGCCAGCAGGCTCAGCGGCGCCGGCGGGGGTGTCGAGGACGGTGACCAGCAGCGGGCTGGCTGAATGGGCAGACATGATTGCTCCTTCGTAGTGTCGCGGGGGCTTCGGGCTGAGCTCTTCATTGGGCAGCGAAACGACGGTCATCGATCCCTCCGGCCACCGGCGCGCCGTCCTTCGTGGCGGGCCCGCCGGCGTGCCAGGTCCACAGGTGGACGGCCGCGTAGGCGCGCCAGGGGCGCCACCGGTCCGCCTGGACAGCACTGCCGCCCAGGTGCTCCAGCGCCCGGCGCAGCCCCAGATCGCCGGCGGGGAAGGCGTCCGGGTCGCCCACCGCACGCATCAGGATGTAGGAGATGGTCCACGGCCCGATCCCGGGCAGTTCGGCGAGCCGGGCCGCGGTCTGCTGCGGGTCCGCGCCGTGGTCCAGTTCCAGCGTCCCGCCGGCGACGGCGGCGCCCAGCGCGCGCAGCGTCGCCTGCCTGGCCGTGGTGAGGCCGAGCCCGGACAGGTCGGCGTCCGCCAGGTCGGCGGGGCCGGGGAACAGCACCGACGGCGCTCGAGTCCGGCATCTGCAGCCTGGTGCCGAACCTGCCGCCAGCCGCCCGCCAGGGTCCGGGCGGCGGCGTACCGACACCTGCTGGCCGAGCACGGCGCGCACGGCAAGCTCGAACCCGTCGTACGTGCCGGGCACGCGCAGCCCCGGCCGGGCGGCCACGAGCGGGGCGAGCAGCCCGTCCGCGGCCAGCACGGCGCTGATCGCGCAGGTGTCGGCGTCGAGGTCGAGCAGTTGCCGGCACCGGGACACCACCTGGCCGACCCCGCGCAGCCGGGGCAACCGCACGCGGAGCAGGACATGCCTGGGCCCGCCGCGGGCACCTGGGCCCTGGACGCCCGGCATCGTCAGCTCGATCAGGCCGGGCCCGCCCGGTGCGCGGATCGTCCGCGCGTAGCTGTCGCCGGTGACCTGCTCGACCCCGGGGACGGCCCGCGAGCGGCCAGGAAGTCCAGCAGCGCCGCGCCGTCGAACGGCTCCCGGGTGGCGAGCTTGAGCGTGAGCCAGGCGCTGTCCGGCCCGGCCCTGCCGCCGGGCGGTGCCGGGCGGCGCAGCGCGGGCCGCAGCGCGGACGGCGGCTTGCCGTAGCCCTCCACGAACGTCGCGTTGAACTGGCGCACGCTGGCGAACCCGCTCGCGAACGCGATCTCGGTGATCGGCATCGAGGTCTCCGCGAGCAGCCGCCGCGCGGTCTGCATCCGCATGCTCCTGGCCAGCGCGAGCGGGCCCGCGCCAAGCTCGGCCACCAGCAGGCGGCGCAGGTGCCGCTCGGTGACCGCGAGCCGCGGGCCAGCCCGTCCACGCCGTGCTCGTCCACGTACCCGTCCGCGATCAGCCGGACCGCGCGCCCGGTCAGGTCGGCCCGGACGTTCCACTCCGGTGAGCCGGGGCTGGTCTCCGGGCGGCACCGGCGGCAGGCACGGAACCCGGCCGCCTCGGCCGCACCCGCGTGCGGGTAGAACCGCATGTTGCGCCGGGCCGGCGTGCGGGCCGGGCAGACCGGCCGGCAGTAGATCCCGGTGCTCGTCACGGCCGTGTAGAACCGCCCGTCAAACCTCGGGTCGCGGGCGAGCACCGCGCGGTAGCAGGTGTCGAAGTCGAGCGTCATACCTCGATTCAACCCGAGGCAGCGCCCTGATACTGGCGGGAATCGGACCTGACAGCCAGAACTTGGCGTCACCCAGATCAAGCCCGGGAACGCTGCCCGGACAGCCCCCTCACCGGGCCGCGAACCCCACCGGGTTCTCAGTGGCGGTTCTTGTCACCCAGACCGGGCCTCCGCCCGGTCTGGCGCTAGGGCGCGAAGGCGATGCCCGTGGGGGACTTGCCGACCTTGATGGGCGCGCCTGGCCTGTTGGTGGCTGTGCGGATCGGCGTCACCGTCCCCGAGCCCCAGTTGACGACGTAGGCGGTCTTCCCGTCCGGGGTGACCGCGATCCACCAGGGGTTGTTCCCGACCTTGATCGGCGCGCCTGGCGTGTTGGTGGCCGTGACGATCGGCGTGACCGTGTTGCCGTCGTAGTCGGCGACGTAGGGCTGCCAATAGCGGGCCTGCCCCGGCCTTCCTCATGATCACTGCCGCCTCCGGATTCTCGGGCTATGCATAGGCGCCGCGCTCTTTACCAGGCGGCCTGGAAGGTGTTGCTGGACCAGGGCAGCGGCGTATAGTGCCCGTCTTTCAGCACGCCGGCGTTGGCCTCGACAAAGGGTGCGGGCGGCAGCTTGTGGTGGCCATGCTTGGCGTCGGTGACGATCAGGATGTTTCCCGATGGGCTCGCCCAATGGACTTGTTCGTTGTCTCCGTAGAGGAACCTGATGTCGTTCAGGGCGCGAACGACCTTCCCGGTCTGGGCCGAGAACTCGACGAGTTGCTGGGAGAAGCGAGTGCTCTGGCCTCGGATGCCGACGACTGTGTGGCCGTCGGGGGTGATCTGGGCCTGAATCCAGTAGGCACGGCCGGCGGCGTTCTTCGGCTGTCTGACGGCAAGGCGGCTGCTGTTCGCCAGCAGGTTCGAGCCACGTTCGGCCACGTCGAGCAGGCGTAGGCCGCCTCCGTTTGGGCGGCCCCAGTAGATCAGCGCCAGCGTCCGGCCGTCCGAGGTCCAAGACAGCGAGCCCTGCGTGGCACCCACGGCCCTGCTTGTGCCGATGCCCGGGGGGCTCCATATCCGCTGCGCTCCGGTGGCGGTGTTGAAGACGAGCAGGGAGGGGTCAGGCGCGCCGGCGGTGACTGCGAGGAACGCGCCGTTCGGGGAAAGGGCAAGGTCATAGACCGTGGTGGCCAGCGGCGGGATGCGCAGCGGGGCCAGCCGCGCCGGGCGGCTGCCCGGGCCGAGCCGGAGCACGAAGAACTTCGTCGGGGGCTGGTTGGTCAGCGGAAGTGGGGCCAGCCGCTGGGCGGCCAGCACAAACGTGCGATCGTCGTCGGCGGCACTCACCCCGGTGAACGTCTGGTACGGGCGGGGCGGCGCGATCGTCGCCACCGCCCGCCCCGTCGCCGTGGCGCGCACCACGGCGTGGGTTTGCGGGGAGACGGGCTCTCCTCGCTGGCAGCACTGCCCGTTACCGGTGAAGGTGAGCGTCACGTAGTAGCGGGGTGGGGTCGAGGGGGCGACCACCGGGCCGGGCCCGGTGGGTGTGTTGCGGTGTACCGCGCCGGCCACCGCGAACACGGCAGCTATCACCCCGGCGACCGCGACCGCCGCGGCGATGGGCGCCGCCAGGGTCAGCCCGCGCCGGGCGGGCAGCCGACGCGGGGCGGAGAGGCGGCGCCGGGCGGGCAGCCGGCGCGGGGCGGAGAGGCGGCGCCGGGCGGGCAGCCGGAGCGGCGGCAGCACGCCGGGGGGGATTTCGCCTGCCTTCGCGTGGATGGCCAAGCGGGCCCTCTCCTCCAGTGGTGTCATGACTTCTCCTTGAGGGCCCGGCCGAGTGCCTCGAGGGCCCGGTGCGCGGTGGAGCGGACGGTGCTTGGCCGGATGCCCATGACCCGCGCGATCTGTTCGTCCGGAAGGTCGAAGTAGAAGCGAAGCATCAGCGCCTCACGCTGCCGGTGTGGCAGCGTGGCAAGCGCGCGGATGACTTCCTCCTGGTCCTCGCCGACGAGCACCACCGTCTCGGGGGACACCGCTGACGTTTGCTCGGCCAGGCTTCTGCGCTGCACCTCGGCCAGGCCCCTGCGGCGCACGGCACGGTGGCGCAGCACCGAGCGGCAGCCGTTCAGCACCGAGGCCCGCACGTAGTAGATCGCGGCGTCGGCGCCGTCCAGGCGGTCCCAGCGCCGGTACAGGCCGCAGAAGGCCTCCTGCACGACGTCCTCGGCGGTGGGCCGGTCGCCGAGCATGACGTACGCCAGCCGGATCAGGTCCAGCGCACTTGCCTGGTACAGCGCCCCGACTGCTGCTGCCGCCCCGGCCCCGGCACCGGGCCGGTGCGCGGGAGGGTGCTCGGGGGAAGCGACACCGGCCTCATCGTGCTCCACGCCCAACAAGACGCGCGGCGAGCCTCCCTGCTGCTTCGCCATGCGGAAATTCTCACCGAACCGGCTGAGCTGCGGACGAGCCGCCGGCGGGGCCGGGCTCGCCGGATGAGAATTCCGGCGTGGTGGGACTGGCTCCTGAGCGGATCCTCGCCGCACCCGGGGCGGTGCTGCGCGTTGTCGTGGCCGGCGCCAGGCCGCGGCGCAGCCGCGAGCCTCGGCGGCATGAGGCAGCCGCGTACGTGATCGAGCAGACAGACCCGGCTACTCAATCCCTGTAGTAGTTCACCAGGCCACAGACCAGCCCTGGCGATGGTCAGCCGCGGCTCGCACGGGCGCGGCGTTTGTCCCCGCTGTGGCACCAGGCAGAAAGTGTTACGGGGAAAGGGACAATTCCATCCCTACCGACCAGGCCCGGCGCCTGACCATCGAGTGGGCCGCGAACCTGTGACCACGCACACGGCGGCATCCCTGCCGGGGAAGCTACGTTCTCGGTGAGGTGCGGCAGCCGGCCGGGTGTTCGTCATGGGCACTCTATCGGGGCCGGTATGCATCACGACGGTGAGCTACAGCCAGCACTGTCACCACGCGTTCGTGGTCATGGATGGTGCACAGAGCCCGGTATTCGCCGCGCCGGGTTGTCCGCACTTGGTCGAATGGGTCATCTAATGGCTTGCCGAGCCGGTGGGGGTTCTCGGCGACTGGGCCCGTCAGATGCTCATAGAGCGCTGTAGCGGCTGGGAGAGGAAGGTTGCCCAGCCGCCGGCGGGCCGCTGAGGTGAAGACAATCGTGTACGGCGCGGGACCGCTCATTCGCCAGCGGCGCGGCGGGCGGTAAGATCCGCGGCGATCTGCCCGGCCGGGAACACGCGCCCGGCTCCGGCGTCCGCTATGCCTTTCCGCAGATCGCGCACCAGCTCAGTGTCGGTAAGCACCTCGATTGTCTCGCGCAGCCGGTCTAGTTCCCCGGAGGGCACTATGTCTGCTACGTGCTCGCCATGGGCCATCACTGAGATCGACTCACCGTGCTCAGCGTGGAGTATGACTTCGTTCCAGGATGGCTGGTCCTCAGCGTTCACGCTGATCGCAGGCTCGCTCACGTTGCTATTTTACGCCCCAGGATCATCATGATGACGCTGTGTGAATCAAGCCGTGAGCCCCCTGAAGCGCCTACCGAGGGCCGCCCAAGGAACGCCGCCTGGGACAACCATGCCCAAGAAAGTGATGATTGCCACGTTCATCACTAACGCTGGGGCGGGTGCGGGCTCGGGGTGCGCGGCCGGGGGTTAGTTAGCCGGGGCGTGCCGAGTTCCGCCAGGCGCCGGGGCCCGGGGCCGGCGGGACGTGCAGCGCCCGCGCGCGGTCCGCCCAGCCGCCGGCCGGGACGGGACGGCGGTCCTGCGGTGGGCGGGCGGCCAGTTTCGCGGCGAGCACCACGGCCAGCGCGGCGATCTCCTCGGCGGCAGGCTCGCCGCGCACCACGCGCAGCAGCGGCTGCGGCTCGGTCACGCCTCGCGCTCCACGGCGAACTCGCGCCGCACCCGGGCCCAGAACGCGTCCCGCAGCCACTCCCGCGCCTCCTGGTAGGGGCGCAGCGACAGGCCAAGCTCCTTCTCCGCGTCGACGAGCAGCTCCTTGTCGATGACCGGCGGCAGGATCGGCCCCGGCAGCAGGTCGCGGATGTTGTCCGCGCCGCGGGTCAGGATCCACTTGTGCGCCACGTGCTCACCGGCCTCCTCCACGCGCTCGCGGTCCGGGCCGAGGCGGGGCGGCGTCACCATGGGCTTGGGCACGGGCCGGTACGGCGGCGGCGGTGGCGCGGGCCGCTCCCCGAACAACTGCGCGGGCGAGGGCACCGACGGCGACACGACCACGGGGCGGCGGGCTCGGAAGGGGCCGGCTGCCGGGTGAAATACGGCTCGAGGAACGGCCGGTCCAGGACCTCGACCGTGTCCGCCTCCCAGACCAGCCGCTCGGCCTGGTTCGTGCCGAACGGCGGTTCCACGCCCCACAGGTGCACCCGGACGCCGAACGCCTGCGCGGCCTCCACGGCCGGCACCATGTCCTCGTCGCCCGCGATGAGCACGGCGTCGGTGATGGCGCGGTGCCGGGCCAGGGCCTCCATGTCGGCCCGGATCTGCGCGTCCACCCCCTTCTGCTGGCCGCGGGCGTTCAGGTTGCCCAGCCGCAGCTTCACCCAGGCCATCTGGGCGATCACCCGCTGGTCGATCGTGGGGACGCGGTCCCGCGCGGCGTCGTACCAGTAGACCCGGAGCAGTTCGCCGCGGACGAAGCCGTCCGCGTGCCTGGTGAGCGCGCCGATCAGTTTGTCCGCGTCCACCCGGAAATCGCGCCGGGACGAGGTGTTGAACAGCAGTTCGCCGGCGGCCGCGTAGATGTAGCCGACGTCCACGATCACCGCGTAGCGGGCCAGCGTGGGGAGCGCTGGCGGGGGAGGGAAATCAGTCATGATGGATACGACCCTAAGTCACCGGCCGGTTACAGGGGGATGTTCCCGTGCTTTTTGGGCGGCAGGGTCTGCCGTTTCGTGCGCAGTGCGCGGAGCGCACGGATGACCTGGGAGCGGGTTTCCGCGGGACGAATCACGGCGTCCACGTACCCGCGTTCGGCCGCAATATAGGGATTGGCGAGCGTGTCTTCGTATTCGGTGACCAGGCTCGGACCGCAGCGCGTCGGGGTCCTCGGCGGCGGCCAGTTCCCTGCGGTAGAGGATGTTCACCGCGCCCTGCGCGCCCATCACCGCGATCTGCGCGGTCGGCCAGGCCAGGTTGACGTCACCGCCGAGATGCTTGGAGCCCATGACGTCGTAGGCGCCGCCGTAGGCCTTGCGGGTGATCACCGTCACCTTGGGCACGGTGGCCTCGGCGTAGGCGAAGATCAGCTTGGCCCCGCGGCGGATGATCCCGCCCCACTCCTGCCCGGTGCCCGGCAGGAACCCGGGCACGTCCACGAACGTCAGCACCGGGACGTTGAACGCGTCGCAGGTGCGGACGAACCGGGCGGCCTTCTCCGACGCGTCGATGTCCAGGCATGCCGGCGAAGTGCATCGGCTGGTTGGCCACCACGCCGACCGGGTGCCCGTCCGCCCGGCCGAACCCGACGATCGATGTTCTGCGCGAACCCGGCGTGCATCTCAAGGAACTCGCCGCCGTCCAGTACGTGCTCGATGACGTTGTGCATGTCATAGGGCTGGTTCGCGGAGTCGGGGATCGCGGTGTCCAGTTCGGCGTCGGCGTCGGTGACCGCCAGGACCTCCTCGTCGCTGCCGGTGGGCGTACACCGGCGGGTCGTCGAGGTTGTTCGAGGGCAGGTAGGACAGCAGCTCGCGGGCGAAGTCGAAGCAGTCGTCCTCGTCCTTGGCCTGGTAGTGCGCCACGCCGGACTTGACGTTGTGCGCGTGCGCGCCGCCGAGTTCCTCGAAGCTCACCTCCTCCCCGGTCACCGTCTTGATCACGTCAGGCCCGGTGATGAACATGTGCGAGATGCCCTCGACCATCAGGGTGAAGTCGGTGATCGCGGGGGAGTACACCGCGCCGCCCGCGCACGGTCCCATGATCAGGCTGATCTGCGGGATGACCCCGGACGCGAACACGTTCCTGCGGAAGATCTCGGCGAACAGCCCGAGCGCGACCACGCCCTCCTGGATCCGGGCGCCGCCGCCGTCGTTGATGCCGATGATCGGGCAGCCGACCTTCAGGGCGTGGTCCATGACCTTGACGATCTTCTCGCCGTACACCTCGCCGAGCGAGCCGCCGAACACCGTGAAGTCCTGGCTGAACACGCAGACCGGCCGCCCGTCGATCGCGCCGTGGCCGGTGACCACGCCGTCGCCGTAGGGGCGGTTCGCGGTCATCCCGAAGTCCGTGGCGCGGTGCCTGGCCAGCTCGTCGAACTCGGTGAACGACCCGGGATCCAGCAGCCGCTCGATCCGCTCGCGGGCGGTCATCTTGCCCTTGGCGTGCTGCCGCTCGACCGCGCGCTGCGGGCCGGCGTGGATCGCCTCGTCCCGGCGCCGCTGCAGGTCGGCGATCTTCCCCGCGGTGGTGTGCAGGTCGGCGGGCCCGTCCTGGGCGGCTGCTGGCGCGCTGGGCGCTTCGCTGGTCATGCGCCTCAGGGTAATGGCCGGCGCGATCAATACCACGCATGCAGTCCTACGAGCAGTGACAACGCCGCAGGCGCCGGGCCGAACGCATCGCTCCGCGCTGCGCACCGGGCGCCGAGGACCAGCCTCCCACTCTGCCAACCTGCGTGCCTCCGGCGCGACCAAGCGAAGCGCCCGCGAGGGAGGCCAGGAGCGGAGCCTCGGACCGCACTAGGCTCGGCACACGTGAGCAGGGAACGTGACCGGGCCGAGCTGCCTGTCCCATTGCGCCGGGATGTCCGGCTGCTCGGGGACCTGCTCGGCGAGGTGATCCGCGAGTCCGGCGGCCAGGACCTGCTCGACGACGTGGAACGGCTGCGGCGCGCGGTCATCGCGGCCAGGGAGAGGCCGCCGGGGGACGAGGCCGGACCTGGCCGGCGACGAGATCGCGGCGCTGGTGGCGGGCTGGCCGCTGGCCCGCGCCGAACTGGTGGCCAAGGCCTTCACGATCTACTTCCACCTGACCAACCTGGCCGAGGAACGGCACCGGGTCCGCGATCCTGCGCGGCGCAGGCGGACCTCGCGCCAGGAGAAGCGGGAGGCGGGTGGGGGGCCACGGCGCGAGTCGCTGGCCGCCGCGGTGGCGCGAGTTCGCCACCGAGCCCGGCCGGTTCGCCGGAGCTGCTGGCCGGGCTGCGGATCCAGCCGGTGCTCACCGCCCACCCCACCGAGGCCCGCCGCCGGGCGGTGGCGGCCGCCCTGCGCCGGATGGCGGTCCTGGTCGCGGCGCTGGACGGCGCCCGGGTCCCGGCGGAGCTCGCCGAGGTGCGGCGGCGGCTGCGGGAGGAGATCGGCCTGCTGTGGCTCACCTCGCCGCTGCGGGTCAAGCCGATCGGGCCGGTCGACGAGGTGCGCACGGTCATGGCCGTGTTCGACGACACGCTGTTCAGCCTGGCCCCGGCCTTCTACCGGGCGCTCGACCGGCCTGCCGCACCTGCCCGGGGCCAGCGCCGGGCCGGCCCCGGTGGTCCCCGCGTGCCTGCGGTTCGGCAGCTGGGTGGGCGCGGACCGGGACGGCAACCCGACCGTGACCGCGCAGGTGACCAGGGATGCGGCGGCGATCCACGCCGACCACGCGCTGCGCGCGCTGGAGAACGCCACCATCAGGGTCGGCCGCGCCCTCACCATCCACGCCGCGGCCGCGCCGCCCGGCGCGGGCCTCGCGCTCGCGCTGGAGGCCGCCGAGACCGAGCACCCCGAACTCCTCGCGCAGATCGGCGCGCGGTCCCCCGAAGAGCCGTATCGCACCTTCCTGCTTTTCCTGGCCGAACGGCGTTCGGGCCACCCGGCTGCGCCAGGCCGACCTGGCCTACCCGGACTGCGCGGCGTTCCTCGCCGACCTGCGCCTGGTCCAGGACTCGCTGGCCGGCGCGGGCGCCGGGCGGCAGGCGTTCGGGGAGCTGCAGAACCTGATCTGGCAGGCGGAGACGTTCGGGTTCCACGCCGCGTCGCTCGAGGTGCGCCAGCACAGCGCGGTGCACGAGCGGGCGCTGGCGCGAGATCGAGGCGGGCGGCGAGCTGTCCGCGCAGACCGCCGAGGTGCTCGCGACGATGCGGGCGATCGGGTGGATCCAGGGCAGGTTCGGCGTGGACGCCTGCCACCGGTACGTGGTCAGCTTCACCCGCTCGGCGGCCGACATCGCCGCCGTGTACCGGCTGGCCGCGCTCGCCGTGCGCAGCGGCCCGCCGCCGGTGCTCGACGTGGTCCCGCTGTTCGAGAGCGGCGCGGACCTGCGCGAACGCGACGTGCGTGCTCGACGGGATGCTGGAACTGGAGCCGGTCGCGGCGCGGCTGGCCGAGTGAAGGGGGAAGGGGAGGCGGGCGGGGGCGCTGGAGGTCATGCTCGGCTACTCCGACTCGGCCAAGGAACTCGGCCCGGTCAGCGCGACCCTGGCGCTGTACGACGCGCAGGAGCGGCTGGCCCGGCTGGGCCGCCGAGCGCGACATCCGGCTCACCCTGTTCCACGGCCGCGGCGGGGCGCTCGGCCGCGGCGGCGGCCCGGCCGGGCGGGCCGTGCTGGCCCAGGCGCCCGGGTCGGTGGACGGGCGGCTCAAGGTCACCGAGCAGGGTGAGGTCATCTTCGCCAGGTACGGGCACCCGGTCATCGCGCAGCGCCACCTGGAGCAGGTCACCTCGGCGGTGCTGCTCGCGTCGGCGCCCGCGGTGCTGGCGCGGCGCGGGACGCGGCGCGGCGGTTCCGGCCGGTGGCCGACCGGATGGCCGCGGCGGCGCTGCGCGGCCTACCGGGACCTGGTCGAGGCGCGACGGGTTCGCCGGAATGGCTGGCCCGGATCAGCCCGCTGGAGGAACTCGGCCGGATGCGGATCGGGTCCCGGCCGCCACGCCGGGGCACGGGCGGCGTGCCCGGCCCTGCCGACCTGGCCGAGCTGCGCGCCATCCCGTGGGTGTTCGCGTGGGCGCAGACCAGGCTGAACCTGCCCGGCTGGTACGGCCTGGGCAGCGGGCTGGCGGCGGTGCTGGCCGACCCCGGCGGGCTGGACGCGGTGCGGGCGGCGTACCAGGGCTGGCCGCTGCTCACCGTGCTGCTGGAGAACGCCGAGATGAGCCTGGCCAAGACCGACCGCCGGATGGCCGCGCGGCACCTGGCGCTGGGCGGGCGGGACGACCTGAGCGCCCGGGTGCTGGCCGAGTACGACCTGACCAGGCGGCTGCTGCTGGAGGTGACCGGGCACGACGCGGCTGCTGGCGAACCGGCCGGTGCTGTCCCGGGCCGTCACGCTCCGCGACCCGTACGTGGACGCGCTCTCCTACCTGCAGCTGCGCGCGCTGGCCGGGCTGCGGGCCGGGCCGGGCCCGGGCGGGGACCCCGGCGAACGCGACCAGCTGGAACGCCTGCTGCTGCTGTGCGTCAACGGCGTCGCGGCCGGCCTGCAGAACACCGGCTGAGCCGGGCCCGTGCGCCGGGCCGCTCAGCTCGCCAGGCCCGCCTTGTGCCGCTGGTGGGCCTCCCAGCACGGGAACCGGGCGCCGGTGCCCTCGCCGGCCAGCAGCCTGGCGATGGCGTCCCTGGTGACCTCGTCGGCGGGCGGTACACGACCATCCGGGTGCCGGGCACGGCCTGCACGGCCAGGCTGGTCGTGGTCAGCGCCAGCTGCGGGTACGCCGGGTGGCGGAAGATCTTGAGGTAGGTCGCCTGGCTGGCCACCTCGTGCTCGTCCCACAGCTCGGGCGAACTCGGGGCTGACGGCCGCCAGCCGCCGGACGAACCCGGTCCAGGCGGGCTCGCCCACGTGCCGGCCGTACGCGCCGCGCAACTGGGCGACCAGCATGGCCACCTGCTCGTGCCGGTTCACGTACGGGTGGCAGCACTCCGGGTAGGTGAAGCACTGCCAGAGGACGTTGCGCTCGCCCGGGGCGGCGCCGACCACGCCCGGCCACAGCACCGCGTAGGGGGCGTTCCAGGCCAGCAGGTCGAACCGCTCGTTGAGCACGCTGGCCGGCATCGGCGCCACCGTGTCGAGGATCTCCTGCACCTCCGGCAGCACCTGCTCGCACCCGGTCGTGGCCGCGCCCGGCGGCGCTGGCGTCCGGCAGGTCGGCCAGCCGGAACAGATGCTCCCGCTCGGCCTGGTCGAGCAGCAGGGTGCGGGCCACCGCGCCGAGCACCTGCGGGCTCGCGTTGATCTGGCGGCCCTGTTCCAGCCAGGTGTACCAGGTCACGCCGACGCCGGACAGCTGCGCGACCTCCTCGCGGCGCAGGCCCGGGGTGCGGCGGCGGGAGCCCGGCGGCAGGCCCGCCTGCTCGGGGGTGATCCGCTCCCGGCGGGTGCGCAGGAAGGCGGCGAGCTCGGCGCGGCGGTGCTGTCCGTTCGCAGTGGTCACGATGCGCCATGACTCCATCCTGCCGGGGCCGCGGCACGGTTGCCAGGTAGTGCTGATACCAGGATAAGCAGGCTCTTGGTACTGGCATCGGCATCCCGGCAGGCTGGTAGCCATGACAGACATCCTCGCCGTTGCCCGGCCGGCCCGCCGCTGCCCAGCGGCCCGCCCGGAGTCCCTGGGCGGCGCTCGCGGTGGTCCTCACCGGGCAGTTCATGGCCGTGCTCGACGCCTCCGTGGTCAACGTCGCGGCCCCCTCGATCCATGCCAGCCTGCACACCTCCGGCGCGGGCCTGCAGCTGGTCATCGCCGGATACGTGATCACCTACGCGGTGCTCCTGGTCACCGGCGCCCGGCTCGGTGACATCCTCGGCCACCGGCGCCTGTTCCTGTCCGGCCTGGCGGTGTTCACCCTGGCCTCGCTCGGCTGCGGCCTGGCCACCTCGACCGCCGTGCTGGTGACGCTGCGGTTCATCCAGGGCGCCGGGCGCGGCGGCCATGATCCCGCAGGTCCTCAGCCTGATCCAGCGGACCTTCACCGGCGCGGCGCGGGCGCGCCCGATGCGGCTGTACGCGGCGGTGCTGGCCGGCGGCGCGGTGACCGGGCAGGTCGTCGGCGGCGTGCTGGTCAGCGCCGACCTGCTGGGCAGCACCTGGCGCCCGGTGTTCCTGCTGAACGTCCCGATCGGGGTGATCCTGTTCCTGGCCGGGCTGCGGTCCCTGCCCGGCGGGCCAGGGCGAGCCGGGCCGCACCCTGGACCTGGCCGGGGTGGCCACCCTGACCCCGGCCGTGCTCGCCCTGATCCTGCCCCTGGTGCTCGGCCAGTCCGAGCACTGGCCCGCCTGGGGCTGGGCCTGCCTGGCCGGCAGCGGCGTGCTGTTCGCCTTGTTCGCCCTGGTGCAGCGCCGGGCCGCCGCCCGTGGTGGCGTCGCCGCTGATCCCCGCGCGGCTGCTGCGGCTGCCCGGGACGGTGGCCGGGATCGTGGCGCTGTTCTGTGTCATGGCCGTGTTCGGCGGGTTCTTCTTCGTGCTGGCGCTGCACCTGCAGGGCGGGCTGGGCGACTCGCCGATGCGGGCCGGGCTCACGTTCGCGCCCGCCGGGCTGGCGTTCGCGCTGGTCAGCCTGAACTGGCAGCGGCTGCCGGCCGGTGGCACCTGACCGTGAGCATCGCCGGATTCGTGGTCTACGGGCCGGGCTGCTGGTGCTGGCCGTCCTGCTGCGCGGCGGCGGGCAACGGCGGCGGTCTGGCTGCTGGCCGGGCTGGCGCTGGTCGGCGCCGGGATGGCGGCCGCGTTCAGCCCGCTGATGACCGCCGTGGTGATGCGGGTGCCGGTCACCGACGCGGCCGACGCGACCGGTGTGATCGTCACGGTCAACCAGCTCGCCCTCGTGATCGGCGTGGCCACGTTCGGCACGCTGTACCTGAACCTGGCCGGGCGGCTGCCCCAGCACCCGGCGGCCGGGTTCCGCCTGGTCTCGGCGCACGCGGTCGCGGTGACCTGCGCGGTGCTCGCCGCCGGGGCCGTGGCGGGCGGCATCCTCGCCGCCCTCCGCACCCGCACCGCCCGCTAACACCGGCCTGTGCCGTCGCCGGGCCCCAGCCCCGGCGAGCGTATTGCATGATCAAAAGTGACCCGGGTCAGAATTTCCCGGAGAGGGAAGCCTTCAGGCGGAAGGCATTGCAGTAGAAGGTGCCGGCTGAGATGTAGGGGACAGACACTGCCAAAGTGCCTGCCCATGAACTGGCCGCCCATGCCCCGCTATCACCCTTCGCCGTGGTGAGGGTGACCCGGAATTTCAGTGTGGACCGGGTAGGGACCGAACTGGACCGTGGCCCGCATCGAAACACGCTGGCCGTGGTTGTCCCTGTGTAGACGGCGCCCGCGCGGGTCAGGGTCGCCTTGAAGCGGCCGGCGTTGAAGCGCCCGGAGAGCCGCACGGCGCACGCCCCGCCCGGGCACTTGGGGTTGGCCTGCCACGATTCTTCCCACCGCAGGGGGCGCGGGCCCTTCAGGACCGCACCTCCCCGGACGACCTTGACCCGAACGGTCCACGGCCCCTCCCAGCGGGCCGTCGACAGTGGGGGCGCGACGGTCCGCACCGCCATGACGGGAGACAGCGCGGAACGCTTGCCGTCCCGCATCGCCGCCACCCGGTACTGGTAGGCCGTGGCCGGGTTGAGGCCGGTGCCCCGGTACGAAGTGACAGTTCCGGGGACCGTGCCGATCACCGTGCCGCCGTTCAGGATCACATACTTGTCCGGCGCCGGGCCGGTCGCGGGGCCCGACCAGTGGAACGCGATCGAGCTGGTGGTCGAGGGGCCCGCGGTGAGCCTGGCCGGCCGCAGCAGCGGCGGCGGCGGCGCGCTCCGCCACGGAGCCCAGATCACCAGGGCCCCGGCCAGGCCGGCAACGGCAATGACCGTGACAAGGGCGGCGGGCTGGAGAGGTTTGCGCGTATTCCGCCATCGACCCACTGTCTGCCCCTTTAGTCCGGCTGGATAGTAGACGCGCGATGAAGGGCTGCGGTGCACGGTTCCGGGCCAGAAACCGCCGCCGCGCTGATCCGTGGCGTCCCATGTGCTCCTTGGCCCGGGGAGGCGCTCACCGGCGGCGGCGCCTGTGGCGCGGCGAACTGGTCGGAGATCGCGCAGCAGGTACATGCGCACGGCCGGAACTGGGATCTCGCCAGGTCGCTGCTGGCGAGTTATGGGCTTCGAGTCGAGGCCGTGACCGCCGCCGACGCCGAATGGGCCGCGTGGAGATGGGTGCGCGGCGAGGGCCTCTCGCTGGCCGACCGGCTGTGCATGGCGCTCGGCGACCGGCTGGACGCCGATGTCTGGACGGCGGACCAAGCCTGGGGCGCCGGGGAACGGATCAGGCAGATCCGCTGACCGGCCGCGTCAGGCGTGGTGCTCCACGGTGCGTGCGGCCTCGTGATCGACAGCACCCGGGGCACCGATCATGTATCTGGATATGGGGCTGAGCGCTCTGTGCGGTTAGGGCTGGTACGTGCCACGCCTGTGACTGGCATGGAGGTGGGATCATGCTCGCGTTAGGGAGGTCCGCGGTCATAGCCGGGATGGCGGCCGTGATGGTCGGGCTGTCGGCCGGCTCGGCGGCCGCCGCGCCGGCGGGGACAGGTGCCGCCGCACCCGCCGCCGCGCCGTTCGTTGGCCCGTGGGCCGGGTATATCGATGCGAATCCGGCCGCGGCCCCGGTCTTCCGCTCGGTGAACGCCTTCTTCAGGATTCCGCCGTTGAACTGCGGCGTGACGCCGAACGCTACGGCCATACAGGGGGTCAGCTTCGACGGCTACCTCGACGCCACGATGGAGCAGGCCGGCGTCGAAGGCACCTGCGCCCATGGGATCCCGTCCGAGCAGGCCGGCTGGCAGATGCCGAACGTCCCGCTGTTCCACGGTCAGTTCGCGCCCAACACCGGCGACGTGGTGCGGGCCACCGTCGTCTACAACCGCCAGACCGCCACCTACACGCTGGCCGTGACAGACCTCAACACCGGGCAGCATTTCGCTGTCCTGAAGAAATGCGCTGCCTGCGACAACTCCTCCGCCGAAGTGATCACGCAGGCGGCCCCGCCGCATGGTGCCGGTGGCATACTCGCCGACTTCGGGAAGGTGGTCTTCGACAACATCACGGTGAGCGATTACGGCGCCTGCCCCGTCCCCCGCCCCCTGGTCCGCCCCGCGTGCTGGCAGACCGTGCCGGCGACGATGGCCGCTGTGCCGCCTACTCACCACGCCACGGCGGGCCCGGTTATCGGCGGGACCCAGTTCGGCAACGTGTGGGCCGCCGTTCCCTGATCAAGCCCGGTCAGCGGCCGCCGCGCGGACGGCGGGGCCGGTGGCGGCCGCGGTGCCGCCCTCGGCTCCGCCGTCCGGGCCCGCTGGGGCGGGCGGCCGCGCGAACGCCAGCCCCGCCGCCAGGCAGGCCAGCGGTATCGCGATCAGCACGTAGCGCTCGGAGTAGTCGGCGGTCAGCACCGGTGCGACCAGCATCGTGACCGCGGCGAGCCAGGGGTAGAGCCCCGGCCCGCCGAACTGCCCGCCCGCCAGGCGCCACGCGCCGCGGCAGCGGCGCGCGATCCCGCCGAGCCCGACGGCAAGCACCGCCGCCAGCAGCGTGCCCCGCAGGTAGAAGACGCGCTGGTAGGACACCAGCCAGCCGGCGAACGGCTGGACCGCCCGGGTGGCGGTCGCGCCGCCGTAGGCACGCTGGTCCGAGGCCACGGTGTGCCCCGGGACCAGCACCGCGCCGGGGGAGATCCAGTGCTCGGTGGCGTAGCCGAACTCGTAGCGCCTGGTCATCAGCGCGCTCGGGTGCGGCGGGATGTTCCAGTCGAAGGAGAGCGAGACGTCGTGCAGCACGGCGGTCAGGTAGCCCAGCGGCTGGGCTGCGATCGCCCGCAGCGCGAAGCTCATGGCCAGGGAGTTCTTGGCCGCGGAGAACTTCTTGCCACCCACGCGGTCCAGCGGCGAATCCGGTGCCCAGATGTAGCTGGAGGCCGCCGCGCGCGGGCCGGCCGCCCGGGGCGGGCACAGCGCGGCCTCGCTGGCCGGCGGCTTGATCACCGCGCAGTTGGCGAAGCTCATCGTCCGGGACCACAGGTAGATGCCGTCGCTGTTGCTGATCGCCACCCGGTGGTAGGTGTGGTCGAACCAGGCCAGGTAGCCGGCCAGCGGGAGCGCCGCCGCCGCCACGGTCGCGGCCAGCGCCCGCCAGCCCGCCCTGCGCACCGCCAGGTAGGCCAGGAAGATCATGAGCAGCGGCAGCCCGGGCGGCCAGAAGCAGGCGCTGACCGCGAGCAGGCCGCCGGCGGCGGCCGTCGCCTGTAGTGGCCGCCCGTCCCGCCACCACAGCGTGAGCGCGGCCGACGTCATGATCAAGCAGCAAAACGCAGCACTCGGCAGGATCTCCTGCTCAAGCTGAACCTGGTACGCACTGACCAGGACGGGCAGCGCCGCGAGCGTGGCACCCCAGCCGGGCAGCCCGTACCGGCGGAGCAGGGCATAGCTGAGGACCCCGATCGCCAGGCCCATCAGGTGCTGGACCGCGCTGACCACGGCGAAGCTGTGGAACGGGCGCAGCGCCAGCAGCAGCACCCCGTAACCCGACAGGCGCGAGGTGCCCGGGGCGTAGCGCAGCGCGGTGGACAGGTAGGACGCGGAGTCCCCGCCGAACCAGATCGCGGGCGGGAAGGCGAGCATGGTGAGCACCCGGAGGACGAGCCCGCCCGCGGCCGCGGCGGCGAACCACCGGTGGGCGCGCAGGAGGCGGCCGGCCGCGGCGAGGCGGGTCACGGCTCCGGTTCCGGTGCCTGGCCGGCCACGGAACCCGTGCGCTCCCCGGAATCCGGCTCGCCCGGGCGCGACGCCGGCTCCCCGGGCCGCGGCGAGGGCACGGCCCGGGGTGCCGGGGAACCGGCCGCCCGCGGCGCGGGCATAACCTCGGCCGGCGGTGGCCCGGCCATGGCCCTGGCCGGCTCGGGCATGCGTGCCGCGCTGGCCAGGGTCGGTGCGGGAGCGGCTTGCGGCACCGGGCCGGGGTGCCTGGCGAAGGCCAGCCCGGCGGCCAGGCAGGCGGCCGGGATCACCGTGATCGCGTACCGGTAGTGGTACTCGTGCACCGCGACCGGGACCACGATGCCCAGCGCGGCGACCGCCCACGGCAGGGCGGGCGGCCCGCCGCCACGGCGCCACTGCCGGATCGCCCCGGCCAGCCCGGCGGCGAGCACCAGGCCGAACACGACCCCAGGGAAGTACACCGGCTGCTGGTAGAGGTACAGGAAGTACGCCCACGGCTCGACCGGATGGGTGTCGCTGCCGACATGCCCGTACGCCTCCAGGTGCCGCCGCTGCGAGCGGTCCAGCCGGGCCACGTCGGGCGTCGCGGTGAAGTGCAGTTGCCGTACGTTCAGCGTCCGGTCGGTCGCGATGAACGTGAGCATGACCCCGCTGGCGACCGTGCGGACGTAACTGGCCGGCTGGGCACGGATCGCGTCGAGCGCGAAGTGCAGCGCCAGGGCGTTGTTGGCGGCGTTGAAGCCCGGGTGCGCGTCATGCCGCCACCAGGCGCCCGGCGCCCACAGGTACGCCGCCGGGGCCGGCGACCCCAGCAGGGCGGGCACCGACCACGGGCCCGCCGGGCGCGGCGGATCCGGCTGCCGGTCCGGGCACAGCGCCCGCAGGTCCGCCGGCGGCCGGATGGCCGGGCAGTCGGCGAACGACATGGTCCGCGACCACAGGAACATGCCGTCGCTGTTGGTCAGCGCGAAGTTCCCGTACTTGGCGGCGAACAGGCCCATGTAGGCCAGCAGTGGCAGGGTGAACGCGATCGTCGCGGCGGCCATCGCCCGCAGGCCGGCCCGCCAGGCCACGAGCACGGCCAGCAGCGCCAGCATCTCGGGCGCGCCGTTGCCGCGCAGGATCGCCGCGCCGAACAGCAGCGCCCCGGCCGCGGCGCACTGGGCCGGGGCGGGCCGCGGTCGGCCCGGCGCCCGGCGGATCAGCACGATCGCGACCGCCGCCGTGAGCAGCAGCGCGTAACCGGTATCGGGCAGGATGGACGACTCCAGCGCCACCTGGCGGGAGTCGATCAGCGTCGGGCAGGCGGCGAGCGTGGCGCCCCAGGCCGGCAGCCCCCAGTGCCGGAGCAGCGCGTAGACGACGATGGCGGTGGCCACGCCGATCAGGTGCTGGACCGCGGTGACCAGGGCCAGGGTGTGGAACGGCGACAGCAGCCAGAGGAACACCGGGTAGCCGGACGGGTGCCACTGCGACAGGTTCGGGTGCGCCCCCTCCGCCAGGTAGGCGAACGAGTCCGGGGTGAACAGCGCCGGGCGGAAGGCCAGCATGGCCAGGATCCGGGGGACCAGCGACAGCGCCACCGCTACCGTGATGAGCCGGTGGTCCCGCCACAGTGTTGCCGGCTGGCTCCGCCATAGGGCCACGGCGTGGCGGCGCAGGCGGAACCAGGTCACTCGGCCTCCTTTGGCACGATGGTGTCTGCCTCACGGTAGCGAGCGGCGGCGACTCTTCGTTATGAATTGAAAACAATGAGTGATGATACGAGGGTGCTCCTGTCACTGGACGCGACGGAGATCACGGCTGCGCTCGTGCACCCGGGAAGCCTGTGGCGCGAGGTGCGGGTCGTCGCGGAGACCGGGTCCACCAACGCCGACCTGCTCGCCGCGGCCGGGGCCGGCGCGGGTGAGGGCACGGTCCTGGTGGCCGAGGCGCAGACCGCCGGGCGGGGCCGGCTGGACCGCCGCTGGGCCAGCCCGCCACGGGCGGCGCTCACGTTCTCGGTGCTGCTGCGCCCCGGCGGCGTCCCGGCCGCGCTGCTCGGCTGGCTGCCGCTGCTGGCCGGGGTCGCCGCGGCGGCCGCGGTACACCGGGTGACGACCGTGGCTGCGGTCCTGAAATGGCCGAACGACGTGCTCGCCGGCGACGCGAAGCTGGGCGGCATCCTCGCCGAGCGAACCGGGACCGCGGTCGTGGTCGGGATCGGGATCAACGTCTGGCAGGGGCAGGCGGACCTGCCGCCGGACGCGGCCGCCACCTCCCTGGCGCTGGCGGCCGCCGCGGGTGGCGCCGGCCTGGCCGGGGCCGGCGGCCCGGGCCTGCGCGAGCGGCTGCTGACGGACCTGCTGGACGGGCTGTCGCGCTGGTACCTGGCCTGGCGGGACCAGGCCAGCCCTGGGGACGCGGACGCGTGCGGGCTGCGCCGGGAGTACCTGCGCCGGTGCGCCACGCTGGGCCGGCCGGTGACCGTGACGATGCCGGGCGCCGGGCCGGTCACCGGGACCGCGGCCGGGGTCGACCAGACCGGCAGGCTTGAGGTGCGCACCGCCGCTGGCCTGGTCCCGGTCACCGCCGGTGACGTGACCCACGTCCGCCCGGCGAATGAGCCGGGCGACTAGGACATTCCGTGCCACCATGTGCACATGGCCGATGCTGACCTGTCCGAGGGCGAACGGACCGTCCTGGTCCTCAACCCGCACTGGAAGACGGTGCTGTGGCCGTTCGTGCTCCTGGTGGTCGTCGCTGTCGCGGCGGCCGTGCTGCTCATCGTGATCCCGCACAACCGGCTGCAGGGGGCGGAGCGGATCGCGGTCGGCGCCGTGGCGATCGTGATCGCCGCCATCTGGGTCGGGGTGCCGATCCTGCGCTGGAAGACCACCACCTACGAGCTGACCACCCGGCGGTTCCGGCTGCGGTACGGCGTCCTGTCCCGGACCGGCCGTGACTTCCCGCTGATCCGGATCAGCGACGTGTCGTTCTCGCACGGCCTGATCGACCGGATGCTCGGCTGCGGCCGGCTGGTCGTCGAGTCGGCCGGCGAGCACGGGCAACTGGTGCTCAACGAGATCCCCGACGTGGAGAAGGTGCAGGCCACGCTGTTCCAGCTGGTCGAGGACGAGCAGGCCAGGCTGGCGCGGGAGGACCGCTAGGCGAGACACCGGCGCCGAGGGGTTAACCTCCGGCTATGGACGGCGTGATAGTGCGGGAGCGGATCGCCGGGCATCCCGGCGTCGCGGAGATCATGCTCGACCGCGCGGAGGCCATGAACGCGATCAACACCGCGATGGCGCTCCGGCTGGCCCAGGCATGTGCCGAACTGGCCACCGACCGGCAGGTGCGGGCGATCGTACTCTACGGCACCGGGGCGCGTGCCTTCTGCGTGGGCGCCGACCTCAAGGAACGCAACCGGATGTCGGATGCGGACTTCCTGCGGCAGCGCCCGGTCTTCCGGGCCGCGTTCGGCGGGCTGCTGGCGCTGCCCCAGCCGGTGGTCGCCGCGGTGCACGGCTACGCGCTGGGCGGCGGCTGCGAACTGGCGCTGTCCTGCGACGTGATCGTGGCCGACGAGACCGCCGTGTTCGGCCTGCCGGAGACCACGGTGGGCCTGGTGCCTGGGGGCGGCGGCACCCAGCTTGCGCTGCGCCGGCTGGGGCCGGGCCGGGCCGCCGACCTGATCTTCTCCGGCCGCCGGGTGGACGCCGGGGAGGCCGCGCGGATCGGGCTCGCCGACCGCGTCGTGCCGGCCGGGACGGCATGCCCGCAGGCGATCGAGATCGCCGGGCGGATGGCGGCCAACTCGCCGACGGCCGTCCGGGCGGCGAAGACGGCCATCCGCCAGGGCGCGGGCACCGGGCTCGCGGCGGCGCTGGAGGTGGAGGACGCGGCCTGGCGCACCGCCGCGCTGTCCGCGGACCGCCGCGAGGGCATCGCCGCCTTCAACGAGAAGCGCCAGCCGCAGTGGCCGGGGGAGTGAACGCAGCATGAGCGACTTGCCTGGGCGGATTTCACTGCGCGAGGTGGGGCCGAGGGACGGGCTGCAGAACGAGGACCCGGTGCCCACGCCCGCGAAGATCGCGCTGATCGACCGGCTCGGCCACACCGGGGTGAGCCGGATCGAGGCGGTCTCCTTCGTGCGGGCCGAGGCGATTCCGCAGATGGCCGACGCGGACGAGGTGTGGGCCGGGGTGGCCAGGGTCCCCACGGTCAGGTACTCTGCGCTGGCGCCGAACCTGCGCGGCGCCCGGCGCGCGCTGGACGCCGGGTTCACCGAGGTCGAGGTCGTGGTGTCCGCCTCCGACACGCACAACCGCAAGAACGTGAACCGGAGCACCGAGCAGTCGCTGGACGAGATCGCGGTGATCATCGACGAGGCGCACCAGCGCGGCGCGGCCTGCCAGGTGATCGTGTCCACCGCGTGGGGCTGCCCGTACGAGGGGGACGTGCCGACCGGCCGGGTGCTGTGGGCCGCGGGCCGGGCCGTGGCCGACGGGGCCGACTCGGTCTCGTTCGGCGACACGACCGGGATGGCCACGCCGCGGCGGGTGCGGGACCTGGTCGGCGGGTTCCGGTCCCGGTTCGGCGGCACGCCGCTGAACCTGCACTTCCACAACACCCGCGGCACCGGCCTGGCCAACGTGCTCGCGGCGCTGGAACTGGGCGTGGACGACTTCGACGCCTCCGTGGGCGGGCTGGGCGGCTGCCCATACGCCCCCGGGGCCACCGGCAACATCGCCACCGAGGAACTCGTGCACATGGTGGAGGACATGGGGGTGGCCACCGGCGTGGACCTCGAGGCCATGATCGACGCCGCGGCCGAGGCGGAGCGCATCGTCGGCCGGGAACTGCCGTCCCAGGTGCTGCGGGCCGGCCCGCGGACCAGGACCATCCCGGCGTGACCGGGGCCGCGCCGGTGAAGCGCGGGCTGGCGGTGCCCTGCTTCGCGGAGGACCCCGCCGAACTGGTCCGGCTGGGGACCGCCGCGGAGCGGGCCGGTTTCGACGGGTTCTTCCTCTGGGATCACCTGGTCCACTCCGACACCGGGCAGGGGCCGCCGATCGTGGATCCGTGGCAGGTTCTGGCCCTGGTGGCGGTGGGCACCTCGCGCATCAGGGTGGGCACGATGATCACCCCGCTGCCACGCCGGCGGCCGTGGAAGCTCGCCAAGGAGGCGACCACGCTGGATCTGCTCAGCGGCGGGCGGGTGATCCTCGGCGTGGGTCTCGGCGCGCCCGCGCACGGCGAGTTCCGCCTGTTCGGCGAGCCGCCCGAGCCCCGGGTCCGGGCGGAACTGCTGGACGAGGGGCTGGCCATCCTGGCGGGCCTGCAGACCGGCCGCCCGTTCTCCTACACCGGCAAGCACTTCACGGTCGGGCCGGTCCGGTTCTCGCCCCGCCCGGTGCAGCGGCCCCGGATCCCCATCTGGGTGGGCGGCCATCTGCCCGGCGGCGGGCCACTCACCCGCGCGGCGCGCTGGGACGGGTTCATCCCGATCCACCGGGAGCGGCCGGACGGCGTCGCCACGGCCGACGACATCGCGGCCGCCCGGGACCGGATCGGTGTGCTGCGCGGCAGCGCCGAGGGCTTCGACATCGCGGTCTGGGGCACCCTGGACGACGGCACGCTGGCCGCCCGGCTGCCGGGCTACGCGGCGGCCGGCGCAACCTGGTGGATCGAGAGCGTGCACACGCGGCCAGGCTGGCAGGAGGCCATCGCGGCGCGGCTCCGGGCGGCTGACCCGGCGGGCTGACCCGGCCGGCCTGGCCGGCCCGCGGCGGGCCCGAGGTACAGTCCCCTCGTGGCTGAGCATTCTGATTTGGCCGAAGTGCGCGCCGGTGTCGAGCGGGGCGGCGCGCGCAAGTACCACGAGTCCGCCGCGGCGGCGGGCAAGCTGTTCGCCCGGGAGCGGATCGCCCTGCTCACCGACGACGGCAGCTTCACTGAGGACGGCCGTTACGCCAACGTCCTGGCGGACGGGCTGCCCGCCGACGGCGTGGTCACCGGGACGGCCACGATCGACGGCAGGCTGGTGGCGCTGATGGCCAACGACTCGACGGTCAAGGCGGGCTCGTGGGGCGCGCGCACCGTCGAGAAGATCATCCGGATCATCGAGAAGGCCTACCGGACCGGCATCCCCATGATCTACCTGGTCGATTCGGCCGGTGCGCGGATCACCGACCAGGTCGAGATGTTTCCCGGCCGCCGCGGGGCCGGGAAGATATTCCACACCCAGGTGCGCGCGTCCGGGGCGATCCCGCAGGTCTGCGCGCTGTTCGGGCCCTCGGCGGCCGGTGGCGCCTACATCCCCGCGTTCTGCGACTACGTGGCGATGGTGGACGGCAACGCGTCCATGTACCTGGGCAGCCCGCGGATGGTCGAGATGGTGGTCAGGGAGAAGACCACGCTGGAGGAGATGGGCGGGGCCCGGATGCACTGCACCGTGTCGGGCTGCGGCCACCACCTCGCGGCCACGGAGGCCGACGCGCTCGCCGCGGTCCGCCGGTACCTGTCCTACCTTCCCGCCAACTGGCAGCAGCAGCCCGCGGCGCACGCGGAGGCCGAGCCGGAGGACATCGACCTGGCCGGGCTGGTCCCGGACAGCGAGCGGCAGGCCTACGACATGCGGCGCTATGTGCGCGGGCTGGTGGACGCCGGGTCGTTCTTCGAGATCCACGAACTGTGGGCCAGGGAGCTGACCATCGGGTTCGCCCGGCTGGCCGGCCAGGTCACCGGGGTGGTCGCGAACAACCCCCTGTTCAAGGGCGGCGTGCTGTTCGTGGACTCCGCCGACAAGGCCACCCGGTTCATCCAGCTCTGCGACGCGTTCAACGTGCCGCTGCTGTTCCTCGCGGACGTGCCCGGTTTCATGGTCGGCACCGCCGTGGAGAGGCAGGGCATCATCCGGCACGGCGCCAAGATGATCAGCGCGGTGTCCGAGGCCACGGTGCCGAAGATCTGCGTCGTGGTGCGCAAGGCCTACGGGGCCGGCCTGTACGCCATGGCGGGGCCCGGCTTCGAGCCGGACGCGACGATCGCGCTGCCCACCGCCAAGATCGCGGTGATGGGGGCCGAGGCGGCGGTCAACGCGGTGTACTTCAACAAGCTGGCCGCCATCGACGACCCGGCCGCCCGGGACGAGGAGACGCGCCGGCTGCGCGAGGACTACGAGAGCGACATCGACGTGCTCCGGCTGGCCAGCGAACTGGTCGTCGATGACGTGGTGGAACCGGCCGGGCTGCGCGGCGAGCTGATCCGCCGGTTCGCCGCGGCCGCGGGCAAGGACCGCTCGTTCTCCCGCCGCCGCCACGGCGTCACGCCTGTGTGAGGGGGGGGCGCCCCCCGGGGCCAGCAGGGCGAAGGCCCCGTGACGGAGGAACGGGGCCTTGAGCCAGCGGGGGGTTCCGGGGGGTCGCCCCCCCCGGGCCAGCAGGGCTTTTTACCATTGTGGCGCCGCGGGGCAATAACATCTGGGTATGACCAGCGTTCTGCTTGCCGAGGATGACGCCTCCATCTCCGACCCTCTGGCACGTGCGCTCCGGCGCGAGGGTTACGACGTGAACGTATCGGCGGACGGCCCCAGCACCCTGGACGCCGCCCTGGCCGGCGGGATCGACCTGATCGTGCTCGATCTCGGCCTGCCCCGCCTGGACGGTCTGGAAGTCTGCCGCCGGCTGCGCTCGGAAGGCCAGTCGGTGCCGGTCCTGATCCTCACGGCGCGGGCCGACGAGGTGGACACGGTGATCGGCCTGGACGCCGGCGCGGACGACTATGTCACCAAGCCGTTCCGCCTCGCGGAGTTCCTCGCGCGGGTCCGGGCGCTGCTGCGCCGTGGCAGCACCGAGACCAGCATGGCCCAGGGCGTCCGGGTGGACACCGAGGCCCGCCGGGCGTGGCTCGGCGACACCGAGCTTGACCTGACCACCAAGGAGTTCGACCTGCTGTCGGTCCTGGTGAACGAGGCCGGCAAGGTCGTCACCCGGGAACAGATCATGCGCGAGGTGTGGGACAGCAAGTGGTGGGGGTCCACCAAGACCCTCGACATGCACATCTCGTGGCTGCGCCGCAAGCTCGGCGACGACGCCCAGAGCCCGCGCTACATCACCACGGTGCGCGGGGTCGGGTTCCGCTTCGAGCGGGGCGACTAGGCAGCGCGCTCGATGCCCGGCGTGCGTGACACCCAGCCGGGGCCGGGTGTGACACGAGGCCGGCGCCGGGCGGGCTGACATGCGGCGTCGGCTGCTGTTCTCGACCCTGGCGGTGGCGATCACCGCGGTCGCTGCTGTTCGGCGTGCCGCTGGCCTTCGTGCTGCGCCAGCTTCAGGTCACCACGCGCTCAGGATCAGGTGCAGCGGGACGCGACCACGGTCGCCAGGATCCTGCAGAACCGGCGTCCGCTCGGGGGTGACACGTCGGCCTCGCACGACGCAGAGGACGCGGCCAGATCGCTGCCGGACCGCTACGTCAGCATCACCAGGAACGGGAGCACCGCCATATCAGACCGGCGTGCTGCCCCCGCGCGACAGCGCGATCATCGCCCGCGCGGCGACCAGCAACTTCCGGGTCACCGTGGAAGCGAACAAGTCGATCGAGGACGCGGACGGGAAGCTGGCCCTCGTCGCCTCGCTGGCCGGGCTCGCGGTGGCGGTCGCCGTCGCGCTGGCGATGTTCCAGGCCAGGCGGCTGACCCGGCCGCTCCAGGAACTCGCCGGCGCGGCCGACCGGCTCGGCTCCGGTGACGCCAGCCCGCTCGGGCAGCAGCTACGGCGTACCGGAACTGGACCGGGTGGCCGAGGGCCTGGACGGATCGGCGCAGCGGATCAGCGAACTGCTCGCCGCCGAGCGCGAGTTCGCCGCGGACGCCTCCCATCAGCTCCGCACCCCGCTGACCGCGCTGTCCATGCGGCTGGAGGAGATGCTCGCCGCCGCCGACGAGCCCGAGGTGGTGCGGGAGGAGGGCGCGGCGGCGCTGCTGCAGACCGAACGGCTCGCCGACGTGGTCAGCCAGCTGCTCGGGCGCACCCACCGCGTCCGCGGCGCGCCGGCCGGCCCGGGTGTCCATCGACGACGTCGTGGCCCAGCAGGTGGTCGAGTGGGAGCCGGCGTTCCGGCGGAGGAACCGCAAGCTGGAGGTGACCGGGGAGAAGAACCTCACCGCCCACGTCACCCCGGGCACGCTGTCCCAGCTGATCGCCACGCTGCTGGACAACGCGCTCGTGCACGGCGCCGGAACCGTGGGGATCCGCACCTCGCTCACCCCCAAGTCGGTGGTGATCGAGGTCCGGGACGACGGCCGGGGGGTGCCGGCCGACCTGGTGCCGCAGATCTTCGAGCGCAACGTCAGCAGCAAGCCGGGCGGCACCGGGCTCGGCCTCGCCCTGGCCCGCAGCATCGCCGCCGCCGAGGGCGGCCAGGTGGTGCTGGTCCGGCCCCGCCCCGCGGTGTTCGCGATCTTCCTGCCGCGGACCCTGCCGGTGACCGAGGACGAGCCGCCGGTGGTCAGCGGCCCGGCGTGACCTGCGCCGTGCTAGCTAGCCCGGGGGGGCGACCCCCTGGAACCCCCGCTGGCTCAACGCCCCGTTCCTTCGTCACGGGGCCTTGGCCGTGGCGCGGCTGCCCGCGCGCCCGGTGATCGCGTGCCAGGTCAGGTAGATCACGGCGGTGAGGACGAACCCGACCTCGAAGGTGATGTCGCCGACTGCTGGGACATGCGTCGGGCACCGGCGCCGACGTACTCGGTCTGGTTGGAGAACAGCCAGATCGACAGGCCACACGCCGACGAGCATCGCCACCGGCCCGGCCCAGTTGGTGTACTGTCTGGTTGAACAGCAGGCCTTCCTCCTCGGCCAGGCTCGCGGCGGCGGTACAGGAACTGGTCGCAGAACACCACGGCCAGCCAGGGCGCGATCCAGTAGGCGATGATCAGCAGGAAGTTCGTGTACTTCTGCGCCCGCGTCGTGCAGGCCGGTGAGCGCCACGATGAAGCCGATCAGGCCGAACACCAGCGCGACGATCGCCCGGCGCAGCGCCAGCGGCAGCCGGATGCCCATGGCCACGAACGACATCGCGCCCGAGTAGATGTTGAGCACGTTCGCGCAGACCGCGCCGAGCGCGATCGCCAGCAGGGTGGCGTCGGCCAGCGCGGTGGGCAGGTGCCCGGTGAACGTGCCGGTGGGGTCGCCGAGCGAGGCGCGGCGCTGGCGGCGGTGGCCGACGCGGCGCCCGCGATCTCCAGCACCACGCAGGAGATGAACACGCCCGAGCCGCCGACCACCAGCCGATCGCCGTCTTGCTGGTGTCGGCCGGAAAGTAGCGGGTGTAGTCGGCCGCGTAGGGGTTCCACCCGGCGCGTAGCCGAACACCGCGCCGGTGGTGAGCAGGAACCCGCCGCGGGATGGCGTGGTGCGGGCGGCGCCGGGGTGGGACTTGGCCAGGATGACGATGGTCGCGATCACGAAGATGACCGCGAGCACCGGGAAGGCGTACCGCTCGAAGGCGTGCACCAGGTTGTGGCCGAAGAACGCGATCGCGATCTGCGCCGCCACGATGATGATCAGGCAGAGGATCTTGGGCCAGGTGAGTGAGCGTGTTCAGCGCGAACGTCCCGCTGACGCTGTTCACCGCGAACCAGCCGATGCCCGCGGTGATCGAGTTCAGCCCGGCCGGCAGCACGTTGCCCCAGTAGCCGAAGCCGAGCCGGGACAGCACCATCTGCGGCACGCCGTGCTCGGGGCCGCGGGCGGACAGCACGGCCTGCGCGGCCGCGCCGGCCGCCGTGCCGATCAGGATGGCCAGCACGGCCTGCCAGAAGCTCAGGCCGAACGAACGGCACCGCGAGCACGCCGACGAAGACCGTGGCGAACTCCAGGTTCGGCGAGGTCCACGTCCAGAACAGCTGCAGCGGCCGCCCATGCCGCTCGTGCAACGGGATGAACTCGGCGCCACCGGGCTCGACCGTGCAGACCCGTTCGCCGTAGTCGCCCTCGCGCACCAGCACGCCGGCGGGCGCGTCGTCGGGGGCGAGCGTCGGGATTTCCTGGTCCGATCCTGCCATCGCCTGTGCTCCTTAGGGCTGGCTCCCTGGCGGCCAGTTACCTGAGTGTTCAGTGTGATGCCAGGCCCGCGCAAGGCCCAGTTCAAGACGGGTGTGCGGGCCGGGCGGGGGCGCGGGCCTCGTAGGCTACGCGGGTGACCGATGACGGTCCCGGCCCGCGGCCCCCGGTGGTGGGCATGGTGGGGGCGGGCCAGCTCGCGCGGATGACCTGCCAGGCCTCGATCGGCCTGGGGATCGGGTTCCGGGTGCTGGCGGCCTCGGCTGCCGACAGCGCGGCGCTGATCTGCGCGGATACGGTGACCGGGGACTACACCGACCCGGCCGACCTGCTCGCGTTCGCCCGCGGCTGTGACGTGGTGACCTTCGACCACGAGCACGTTCCCGGCGGGCACGCTGGCCGAGCTGGAGAAGGCCGCCGCGGCCGGGTCCGGGCCCGCGGTCAGGCCCGGCCGTGCCGCGCTCCGGTACACCCAGGACAAGCTGGCGATGCGCGAGCGGCTGCGCGCGCTGGGCGTGCCCTGCCCCCGGTACGCGCCGGTCGACCGGCCTGGACGGGGTGCAGGCATGCGCGGCGCGGATGGGGCTGGCCGGTCGTGCTCAAGGCGGTCAGCGGCGGCTACGACGGGCGCGGTGTCTGGGTCTGCCGGCACGCCCGCCGAGGCCGAAGCGGTGCTGGCCCACCCGGTCGCGGTGTTCGCCGAGGAGCATGTCGCGTTCGACGCCGAACTTGCCGCGCTGGTGGCCCGCTCGCCGCACGGCCAGGCCGCCGCGTACCCGGTGGTGCAGACCGTGCAGCGCGGCGGGGTCTGCCACGAGGTGCTGGCACCCGCGCCGGGCCTGCCGCCCGGCCTGGCCGCCGAAGCGCAGCGGATGGCGCTGGCACTGGCCGCGGAACTGGACGTCACCGGCCTGCTCGCGGTGGAGTTGTTCCTGGACGGCGGGGGCCTGCTGGTCAACGAGCTGGCCATGCGCCCGCACAACAGCGGCCACTGGACCATCGAGGGAGCCAGGACCTCGCAGTTCGAGCAGCACCTGCGCGCGGTGCTTGACCTGCCGCTCGGCGACCCGCGGCTGGCCGCGCCGCACGTCGTGATGGCCAACGTGTTCGGCGGCCCAGCGGGCCGAGGTGTCCCCCGGGCTGGCACTGCGGACATCTTCGCGCGGTATGTGCACGTGATGGCGGCGGACCCGGGGGTGAAGGTGCACCTGTACGGCAAGCAGGCCCGGCCGGGCCGCAAGATCGGGCATGTCACCGTCCTCGGCGGCGACATGGCCGGAGCCTGCGGGACCGGGCCGTCCGCGCCGCGGCCTACCTCGCGACCGGGAACGAGGAGGGCGAATGACGCGGCACCAGCGCATCCCCCGTGGTCGGGGTGGTGATGGGCAGCGACTCGGACTGGCCGGTGATGCAGGCCGCGGCGCTGGCGCTGGCCGAGTTCGGCGTGCCCTACGAGGCCGACGTGGTGTCGGCGCACCGGATGCCGCACGAGATGATCCGCTACGGCGCCGATGCCGCGGGCCGTGGCCTGCGGGTGCTCATCGCGGGCGCGGGCGGCGCGGCGCACCTGCCCGGCATGCTCGCCGCGGTGACGCCGCTGCCGGTGATCGGGGTGCCGGTGCCGCTGGCGCACCTGGACGGGCTGGACTCGCTGCTGTCCATCGTGTCGATGCCGGCCGGCGTGCCGGTCGCCACCGTGGCGGTGGGCGGCGCCCGCAACGCGGGCCTGCTCGCGGTCCGGATCCTCGCGGCCAGCGACGACGCGCTGCGCGCGCGGATGGTCGCCTTCCAGGCGGAGCTGCGCGCCCAGGCGATGGCCAAGGGCGCCGCATTGCGTGAGCGGGCCGGCGGCCAGGACGGCTGACCCGCCACGGGGCGGCCGGCGTCCCTGGCGGCCGGGCTGGCCACGGGGTGCGTATCGCAGCAATATTGCGCAGCTAGCGGGGCCGTTACCGGCCCGTAGGCGCGGCACCGGGCCCCGCTTACCATCTAGACCTATGAGCCTTGACTTTCCGGCGTTCGACCTGCCCGAGGAGCATCAGGAACTGCGGGCCGTGGTGCGTGCCCTCGCCGATGACAAGATCGCGCCGCGTGCGGCGGAGGTCGACGAGTCGGGCGAGTTTCCCTGGGACGTGCACGACGCGCTGGCCCGGGCCGGGCTGACCGCGGTGCACATCCCGGAGGCCTACGGCGGATCCGGTGCGGACGCGATCGCGACCGCCATCGTGATCGAGGAGGTGGCCCGGGCGTGCGCGGCATCCTCCTTGATCCCCGCGGTGAACAAGCTCGGCACGGTGCCGCTCCTGCTGGCCGGGACCGAGGAGCTGAAGCAGCGGTACCTGCCGCCGGTCGCCCGCGGTGAGGCGATGTTCTGCTACGCGCTCTCCGAGCCCGAGGCAGGGTCCGACGCGGCGAACATGAAGGCGCGGGCGGTCCGGGACGGGGACACGTTCGTGCTGAACGGGACCAAGCGGTGGATCAGCAACGCCGGGGTGTCGGCGTACTACACGGTGATGGCGGTCACCGACCCGGGCGCCGGGCCATCGGGGATCTCCGCGTTCGTGGTGGCGAAGGACGACGCGGGGTTCTCGTTCGGCGCGCCCGAGCGCAAGCTCGGCATCAAGGGCTCGCCCACCCGCGAGCTGTACTTCGACAACTGCGTGATCCCCGCGGACCGGCTGATCGGGGAGGAGGGCGCGGGCTTCCGCATCGCGCTGGCGACGCTCGACCACACCCGGATCACGATCGCCGCGCAGGCGCTTGGGATCGCCCAGGGGGCACTGGACTACGCCACCGGTTACGTGAAGGAGCGCCGCCAGTTCGGCAGGCCCGTCGCCGACCTGCAGGGCGTGCAGTTCATCCTCGCGGACGCGGCGATGAAGGTGACCGCCGCCCGGCAGCTCACCTACGCGGCCGCGGCCAGGTCCGAGCGCGCCATGACCGGCGAAAAGGTCGATGACCTGACGTTCTTCTCCTCGGCCTGCAAGTGCTTCGCGTCGGACGTGGCGATGGAGGTCACCACCGACGCGGTCCAGTTGCTCGGCGGCTACGGGTACGTCAAGGACTATCCGGTCGAGCGGATGATGCGGGACGCCAAGATCACCCAGATCTACGAGGGCACCAACCAGATCCAGCGCGTGGTGATGGCAAGGCAGCTCCTGAAGTGATCACGGCTGCGCGCCCTCGGCGTTTCTGCCTTGACGGTGCGGGTGCGCACAACGGTCATGAACCTGCAATGCTTGGTTAATGGCCGATAGAACGCCACCGGAGACACGGCGGGAGCGCCTGTGGCGCTCCTCCGAGTCGCGGGGCATCCCGCTGCGGGCGATCTTCGCCACGGTGGGCGTCGTGGTGGCGGCCTATATGGCTGGCAAGCTGCTCTACCGGCTGCGGGACGTGCTCCTGCTCATGGCGGTGTCTGGGTTCCTCGCCCTGCTGCTCAACCCGCTGGTGGTGTACCTGCAGCAGTGGAAGGTGCCCCGCCGCGGCTATGCCGTCGCCATCGTCATCTTCTGGGCGGTGCTGGTCTTCGCTGGCCTGGCGGTGGCGTTCGGCTACCCGCTCGTCAATGCCGTCACCCATCTGGCCGACCGGCTGCCCTCCTACGTGGATCAGGCCCAGCTCGGGAAGGGCTGGATCGGCCGGGTGACCCGCCACTACCACGTGAATACCTGGGTGCAGCACAACGCATCGAAGATCGCTAACTTCGCGCAGAGCCTCGGCAAGCCCGCGCTCGCCCTCGGCAAGGGCGCCGTTTCGCTGCTCATCGCACTGACCACGATCTTCTTCCTGGTAGTGCTGCTGCTCCTCGAGGGCCCGAAGATGCGCGCCTGGATCCTGGGCAACATGACCCAGCAGCGCTCGGCGACGGTGACCCGGGTGGCCGCCCAGGTCAACCGGGCGGTCACCGGCTACATGGCCGGCAACCTGCTCACCTCCCTGATCGCCGGGATCGTGGTGTTCGTCACCCTGTTCGTGCTCGGCGTCCCGTTTCCGTTGCTGTGGGCGCTGTGGGTCGCGCTTGTCGACTTCCTCCCGATGATCGGCGGGGCCCTCGCCGGGATACCCACCGTGCTGTTCGCCACGGCACATTCGCTTACCGCGGGCCTGGTGACCCTGGCCGTCTTCCTCGCCTACACCCAGATCGAGAACCACGTACTCAACCCGGTGATCATGAGCAAGACGGTGCGCATCAACCCGTTGCTCGTGCTGGTATCGATCCTGGTCGCGGCGTCCATCGGCGACTGGATCGGCGGGTTGTTCGGCGGCTTCGTCGCGGCGCTGCTGGCCATCCCGACCGCGGGAGCGGGCCAGGTGATCATGAGCGAGTTGTGGCGCGACACCGCGCCAGGGGGCATGCTGGCCCTCCCGGCCGGGCCGCCCCCGGCCGAGCCCGCATCGGCCGAAGCCGGCCCGGAGCCAGCCAGGGTGGATCCCGAACCGGTGAAGCCAGCGAGCTAGCTGGTCACCGGTTCGGCGGCGGGGTCCGGCCGGGCGCCTGCCTGGATCGTGAGCAGGCCCTTGCTCATCACGCCGACCCGCTGGGCGCGGCGGGCGATCGCGGTGTCGTGGGTGACCAGGACCAGGGTGAGCCCGCGTTCCCGCCAGAGCCTCTCCAGCAGGCTGATGATCTCGTCCCTGGTGTCCTCGTCCAGGTTGCCGGTGGGCTCGTCGGCCAGCAGCACCGTGGGCTCCTTGACCAGTGCCCGGGCGACCGCCACCCGCTGCTGCTGGCCGCCGGACATCTCGCCCGGCAGGTGCCTGGCCCGGTCGCCGAGCGCCACCGAGTCCAGCGCGCCGGCCACGCGGCGGCGGCGCTCCGCCGCCCGCACGCCGAGCGGGATCAGCGCGGCCTCGACGTTCTCCGCCGCGGACAGGGTGGGCACCAGGTTGAAGGTCTGGAAGATGAACCCGATCGATTTTGCGCGCAGCCGGCTCGCCTGCGTCCCGGGCAGCCGGGTCAGGTCCTTGCCGTCCAGCTCGATCCGTCCCGAGGTGGGCCGGTCCAGCACGCCCAGCAGGTTGAGCAGAGTGGACTTGCCGTGCCCGGTACGGCCCTGGATGGCGAGCCATTCCCCGTCCCGGATCACCAGGCTGAGGTCCCTGACCGCGGGAACGGTGCGGCGGCCCTTGGTGTAGAGCTTGGTCACGTCGGTGAGCTGGTACATGAGCGTGTTCTCCTGTCGGTCCGTGCCGCGTGAGTTTTCATGCCACCCGGGTCAGGGCGTCGGCCGGCCGCAGCCGGGCGATCCGCCAGCTGCCGAACGACCCCGCGAGCAGCCCGCCGGCCAATGCGAGCAGCACCGCCACGACGATCGCGCCCGTGCTGACCGAGGCGGACATCGGCACGGCAACCGTGTGGGGCACGGTGGGGCTGAAGCTGACCGGGCCGCCCGCGCCACCGGCCGTCACGATGTGCTGGCCGGTCGCCGTCGCGATCGCAGCGGTCAGCGTCGGTGCGACCGAGGTGATGATGGCCGCCCCCGCGAAGCCGAGGCCCACCCCGGCGGCGCCGCCCACGATGCCGACGGCCAGCGACTCGCCGATCACCTGGGCGATGATCCGGCGGGACCGCCAGCCGAGCGCCTTGAGCGTGCCGAACTCGCGCACCCGCCGGGCCACGGCGGCCATGGTCAGCAGGCTCGCCACGGCGAACGCCGCGATCAGCACCAGGATCGACAGCCACTTGCCGAGGTCGTTGGCCAGCTTCGCGGTGCTCGCCACCGACCCGGTCACCTGGCTGGCCAGGCTCGCGGCGGTGGTGACCGTGTCGGCGGGAAGCAGGTGCTTGATCTCCGACTGCACGGCGGAGATGTCGGCGGCGCTGGCCGCGGTCACGTAGATGGTGTTCACGTCGTTCTTCAGGCTCTTGCCGCTGGGCCCGCCGGTGCTCAGGGCCTGGGCCCGGGCCAGCGGGATGTACACGTCCGGTGGGCTGCCGCCCTGCGGCTGGGAGACGAGCCCGATGACCTTGAAGCTGTGCCCGGCGACGCTGACCTTCGAACCGGCCTCGAGCTTGTGCGTGGTCGCATAGCCGGAGTCCACCACTGCCACGTCCGCCTTCGCGTCGGCGCTGGTCAGCGACCGGCCCGCGGTGACCTTCCCGGCGCTGAGCGGGCCCAGCGACAGGTGGCTGGTGTCCACCCCGTCCACGTTGAACGAGGTCGGCGCCGGAGGTGCGCTGCCGCCGCCTGTCCCGCCGAAGTTCTTCGGGATCTTGACCCCCATGTCGGTGAGCACGAGCCCGCCTGCGGCGGCCGCGACATCCTTGAGCCCGGCGACCTCCGCGACCTTCGACGCTTTGATCGGCCCGTAGTTCCCGGGCGTCAGGTGCTCGATCGTCTTGCCCGCCGCGTTCTCGCACTTCCCGTTCTGGCAGACCTGGGCGCCGCCCGGGCCGACCTGGAAGGTCGTCGCCCCTTTCGGCGGGGGGCCGCTGCCGGGGGCGGGTGCCCTGGGCGGCTTGCCGGTGACCGTGACGTCGGTGCCGACGCCGTACAGCGACTTCAGCACGTCCGCCTGGGCCTTCTTGACGCCCGCCGAGGCGGCGGTCACGGTGACGACCAGGCCGATCCCCAGCGCGAGGCCCAGCGCGATGAGGACGGCCTGCCGCATCCGGCGGCGCAGTTCCCGCCGCAGGTAGGTGATGAAGAACATGATCTGGGCTCCTGTCCGCGATGTGCCAGCCGTCCCCGTCCCGCCGCGGCGTGGTGCAGCCAGGTCTATGCGGCCGGTGGTTGCACGGGGGTTACACCGGGCGGCGCGGCGCGGGTGTAGCCGCGGCGCCGGTGTAACCGCGGTGCAACCGGGAGCGCAGCAGCCTGGGATCGCACGCCAGACGAGCCACGAGAGCAGGGACGCACACCGATGTCGCAGCGATCTTCAGGGCCGGCCTCGCCCGCCGGCGGGGACTGGCCGGACGACCTCTGGCCCGCCGACGACGACGTGGCCGGCGTCGGCGGGATCAAGGTCGGCGACCAGGTGTCGGCTCAGCTCACCCAGGCCGCCGGCCGGGTCACCGCGGTCACGATCGCCGACCCCGCGCAGGCCCCCGGCGGGGGCAGCGTGCCGTGACGCCGGGCCGCTTTCAGCCGGGCCGCTGCGGTCCTTCAGCTTGCCCGCAGCAAGGCGGTGCACGATCGAGGTTCCGGCGACGGCCCGCACCGGGGAGGCGGCCGCATGCGCGTGCTCGTGATTGACGACGACCGTGAGCTCGCCCAGGCCCTCGGCGTGGGCCTGCGGCGCGAGCAGATGGCCGTGGACCTGGCCTTCGACGGCGATGCCGGGCTGGAGCGGGCGCTCGTCCACGACTACGACGTGATCGTCCTGGACCGGGACCTGCCCAGGATGGGCGGTGACGAGGTGTGCGCGCACCTGGTCCGGGAGCGGTGCCGCAGCCGGGTGCTGATGCTGACCGCCGCCGCGACGATCGAGGACCGGGTGGACGGCCTGGGCCTGGGCGCCGACGACTACCTGCCCAAGCCGTTCGCGTTCACCGAACTGACGGCCCGGATCCGGGCGCTGTTCCGGCGCGCTCAGCCCGCACTGCCCCCGATCCTGGAGCGGGCCGGCCTGCGGCTGGACCCGGCCCAGCGGACCGCCAGCCGCGGCGGCCGGCCGCTGGACCTCGGGCCGAAGGAGTTCGGCGCGCTGGAACTGCTGCTCGCCGCGCAGGGCCGGGTGGTTCCGGCCGAGGAACTGCTGGAGCGGGTCTGGGACGAAGTGGCCGACCCCTTCACCAGTTCGGTCAAGGTCACGATCAGCCGGTTGCGCCGCAAGCTCGGCGACCCGCCCGTGATCGAGACCGTCGCCCAGGCCGGCTACCGGATCGGCACATGACCGGGACAGCGTCTCCCGGGCCTGCAGCAGGCCAGGTGCGCCGTGGCCGGGTGCCGCGGCGGTGGTTCCGGGTACCGGACCGCTGGCTCCGGCTGCCGCGCCGGACCGTGCGGCTGCGGCTCACCGTGCTGTACGGCGGCACGTTCCTGCTGCTGGGCGCGGCGCTGCTGGGCATCACCTACCTGCTGGTGTCCAGGCAGCTGCCGAACGAGCCCATCCGGGCCGAGACGTCCACGCCGGGGCCCGCCGGTTCCGCCGGTTCCGCGGTCTTCGTCCAGACCGGTGCGGGCTCCTGCCAGCTCAGCACCTCGCCGGCCGCGGCGCCGGCCCAGCTTCAGTCCCAGGCGGCCCAGTGCCTGTCCGAGCAGCGTGCCGTCGAGCTGAACCAGCTCCTGACCAAGTCCGGGGTCGCGCTGGCGCTGATGACCGTGGTCTCCACCGGGCTCGGCTGGCTGGTCGCCGGCCGGATGCTGGGCAAGCTGCGCACGATCACCGCGGCCGCCAGGTCGGTGTCCGCCAGCAGCCTGCATGCCCGGCTGGATCTCGGCGGTCCGGACGACGAGCTCAGGGAACTCGGGGACACCTTCGACGGGCTGCTGGCGCGGCTGGAGGCGGCGTTCGGTGCCCAGCGCCAGTTCGTCGCGAACGCCTCGCACGAACTGCGCACGCCACTGGCACGGCAGCGGACCCTGCTCGAGGTCGCCCTGGCCGACCCGCAGCGGTCGGTTGCCTCGCTGCAGGATGTCTGCAAGCGGGTGCTCGTGACCGGGGAGCAGCAGGAGCGGCTGATCGAGGCGCTGCTCATGCTGGCCCGCAGCCAGCGCGGCCTGGATCGGCGCGGGCCCGTGGACCTGGCGGCCATCGCGGACGGGGTGATGCAGGCCCGCTGGCCCGAGGCGCAGGTGCGCGGCCTGACCGTCACCACCGGGCTGCAGCCCGCCGTTGCCCTGGGCGACGCCCCGCTCGCCGAGCGCCTGATGGCCAACCTCGTGGACAACGCCATCCGGCACAACGTGCCGTACGGCGCCGTGGAGATCGGCACTGCGGTCTGGGCCGGGCATGCGGTGGTTTCGGTGTTCAGCACGGGCCCGGCGATCGAGCCGGACCAGGTCGACCGGCTGTTCCAGCCGTTTCACCGCGGCGTTCCCCGGGACCGTACCGCCAGCCGCGACGGGCTCGGCCTGGGGCTGTCGATCGTCGCCGCGATAGCCGAAGCCCACGGCGCGTGGCTGCAGGCGCATGCGCTGCCCGGCGGCGGGCTTGGGGTGCGGGCCGGCTTCCCGCTCGCCCCATCCGCGCCCCCAGCGCCGAACACCCCGATCCCGCCGGGCCAGGCTTCCCGCCTGGTCGTCGAGCGGGCAGCTGGCCTATGACCAGCTCAGCCACCATCTGGCGGCTGAGCGCGCCGCCGCCAGCGCTCCTCCAGCCGTCCCATGAACCCCGGTTCCGCATGGGTGCCAGCCCGCCGGCCCTTGGCGGCACGCCGCTCGCTGCCAGAGCCCCTGTCTTTGGCGGGGGTGCGCCCGGCGGCGCTGCCGGTCATGCGCCGGTAGCTGGTCACTGCCCACAGGACGCAGGCGAACATGACCACAAAGCCCGCCACCGCGATCCAGATGACATTGACCACGACCCCGGCGAGCAGCAGCCCGACGCCGACCACGAATCCGAGCGCCGCCGCGATGACCCGGCGCCGGTAATGCACCCGCGGGTCGGCCGCGCGTGCGGCGCTGGCAAATCGTGGGTCACCAGTACGGAGCGCCGCCTCGATCTGCTCGAACTGGCGCCGCTCGTGCTCCGAGAGCGGCACGGTGCCCTCCGGTGAAAACCCCAGGCGGGGACGCTCTTGCCAGCGTTCGCCCTCACCGTCCAGCTTATGCCCAGGATGAGCGCGACCGCGCCAGCAGGACAGTGCACTCCAGCCGGGCGTAACGGTGCATCCCACCCGGGCGCCGGCGATTGATTCACCAGCGCCGCGTATTCCATGGCAAGCTGATCGCAAGCGATCTAGCAAGCGCGCGGGGCCCGCACGACATGACGGGCACTGCGCCGCATACAACAGCAAGAAGGTCAAGATGGCGCAGGGCACTGTGAAGTGGTTCAACGGCGACAAGGGCTACGGCTTCATCGCTGTCGATGGTGGCCAGGACGTGTTCGTGCACTTCAGCGCGATCGCCGGTGACGGCTACCGCAATCTGGAGGAAGGGCAGCAGGTCGAGTTCGACATCACCCAGGGCCAGAAGGGCCCCCAAGCGGAAAACGTCAAAGTCATCGGCTGACCCACCGGCACCAGGCCCTATACACCTGGGGCGGACTATCGTGGCCCGGCCCAGTATCCAGCCGCGGCACTGTCTATCAGCGGAAGACGTTAGGTAGAGCAGGGGATGACGCGGCCTTCGATGGCCACCCAAGGGAATGTGTCGTTCGCCAGCGCTGCGCGCGCTGGCAACGACACCTAACCTGGTGGACATGTAGCCGGACGGTTCAGCCTTCCGCCGCGTACAGCGCGGCGGAAGGCTGAACCCCCGCGTGCCGCCGGTTCCGGGCGCCCGGCCGCCGGCAGCGCGAGGAGTTTGGTTCGCCGTGCCGGGCGGGCATGACTGTTCTGCCGGACCGCAGGCAGCGGCGCTGGGCACTGCGATGGCTGTGGTGCCGTCCTCGCGCAGCTGTGAAAGTGCCCGTCCCAAGGGAGGAGGCCGCCATGGCTGACAAGGCGGCGAAACCGGACAGTCCCGGAGACAAGGTGAACGCAGGGAAGGAACTGGATTCCCCGGATCACGCAACCGCCGCCGGACAGGCAAAGTCCGGTAACAGTGCGGGGCAGCGGGACACGGCCACATCCAAGGATGAGGTGCAGCCCAAATTCCGCGAGGCACTGGAGCGCAAGCGTGCCAGGGAGGCAGGCACCATCGGCGCGC
>CAVRXW010000038.1:0-30562 GCA_963725125.1 uncultured Actinomycetes bacterium | reverse complement strand
CACCTGCATCACCCCGGTAATGCCCGCGGTCACGACGAAGCGCCGCATCAGCGAGGAGATCACCGTCCCCGTCCGGCTCCGGCTTGCGCATCTCGAACAGGACCGCGATGTTGGCCGGTTCCAGTACGCCGAGCGCGATCACCGCCATCACGCCCACGACGCAGTACGACACCACCAGCCAGCCGTGGTTCGGGCTGGCGGGGGACAGGTTGCCGAGCTTCAGTGCGAGCTGGAACCCTGCGGCGAGCGTCATCAGCACGAGCGTGGGCATCAGCAGGACCATCTTCGGCATGAACCGCGCGGTGAACTCGGCCCGCGCGGGCAGCGACAGGCGGCCGAGGATGGGCCCGACGATGAGCCCGACGAACAGGTCGATCGCCGTCCACAGGCCGCCGCCCACCACATGGCAGAACGTGAGCGCCCACAGCCAGTTGCCCGCGATGGCGGCAATGACGAACACGACCACGGCCGCCACGATCGGCAGGCCCCGCAGCGGTACCACCTGAACCAGGGGCCGCGCCGGTGCCTGCACCGCGTGGCTCGTGCCCGCCTCTGAATGTTTCCCACGTCGGTCATGGGAGCCCCCTCCCGGCAGGTGCGGCCAGGGTAACCGTTGCCTCCTCGGTCACGCCAGGCTGCTCATACCCAGATGCGGGCGGGGCACGGCACGAGCCGGGCGATCCGGTGGACGCCGCTGGTGCCGGTCCGGCTAGCGCCGCCCGCGCCGTGGCCTGGGCCGCGTCTCCCGCCCCGGCTGAGCGCGCGCTGATCGCGGTACGCCAGGTTCGTGAGCCTGGTGCGTCAGCGCGTGCGCGGTTGCCCGGGCATCTCCAGCTCCTCACGATCCGCTTGCGGTGCGAAATCGTAGTCGCCCGGCGACGGCGGCGCTGGTTAGGATGCCGCCCGTGGACCGGAGCAGTCAGCTCGGACGGGCGCCCGACGGCCGCGGCCGGCCCCCGGGTTTCCCCCCACCGCCCGGCGTGGGGTATCAGGGCCCAGTGAGGGATCTTCCCGATGGTGCCGCCATGGCCGCCGCCCGCAGGCTAAGGGAGAGCGCGGCGCGCATGCCGCCGAACGCCCTGCCGCCTGGAGGTCATGATGTGCCGAACGGCCCGGACTTTGCTGGCAATCACCGCAGCGACCGCTGCGGTCACGATGATGGCCGCGGCCATTTCGCCGGCGCCGCCCGGCCGCCGCGCCGCTTCGGCATTCCCGCGGCTGCGGTCGCTGTACGTGCCGATGCCGGACGGGGTGCGCCTCGCCGTCAACGTGTGGCTGCCGGCCGGTACCACCATCGGCGACCGGCTGCCGACGGTGCTGGAGACCGACCGGTACTGGCGCGCGCGGGCCTACACCGGCGAGCATCAGCAACAACCCCAACTACCAGATCGCGCTGCCGTGGAACCAGCGCGGCTACGCGTACGTGTTCGCCGACCTGCGCGGCACGGGCGCCTCGTTCGGCACGCTCACCGCCGAGCTGGGCAGCGCGCTGATCAAGGATGTGGGCTCGCTGGCCGACTGGATCGCCGCGCAGCCCTGGTCGAACGGGCGAGTCGGGGTGACCGGCGTGTCCTATTCGGGCGACACCGCGATGCTGTCGCTGGCACTGCGCAACCCGCACATCACCGCCGCCGCGCCGATCTCCTACGACTTCAATGTGTACGAGGACCTGGCCCGCCCAGGGCGGGATCCTCATCCAGCCGCTGCTCGACCCGTACGCGCTGCTGCTGCGATCCTCAACGGCCAGGCGGCGGCACGACCTGCGCCACCAGCGCCGAGACCGAGCAGGTCTGCAAGGAGGTCGGGCTGACCGGTGCCTCGCCGGAGCCGGTGGGCGGGCCGCACGGCGAGGAACTGCTCGCGCAGGCGCGCGCCCAGCACGTCCACAACGTCAACCTGGTCGACTTCGCCATCGCCGGCGTGTACCGCAACGACACCAGCGGACCGCAGAGCTGGACGGTGGCCGGCGTCGGCGACAAGATCGCGGCCATTGAGGCAGGAGGCGTCCCGATCCTGACCTTCGCCGGGTGGCTCGACGCCGGCACCCCCGACGGCGTGCTATCCGAGTTCACCAGCATGTCCAACATGCAGGAGGACTGGATCGGGCCGTGGAGCCACGGCCAGGGCTACATCGCCGACCCGTTCGAGCCCACCGGCCGCTGACCGCCGCGGAGCACCGGCAGCTCGCGGACCGGGTGTATGCGTTCTTCGACCGTTACGTCAAGAACGGCGACCGGCCGGACGGCAGCCGCCTGCTGCACTACTACACGCTGAACGAGGGCACCTGGCGCACCACCGCCCGCTTCCCGGTGCCCGGGTCCCGGACGCGCCAGGCTCTACCTCGCGGCCGGGCAGGCGCTCGCCTGGCACCCAGCCGCGCACCCCGCCAGCGACCTGCTGCGCCTGGACCCGGCGGCCGGGTCGGGCACGCTGAACCGGTGGAACACCAACCTCACCGGTGGGCCGGTCGTCTACCCCGACCGGGCGGCCGTGGACCGCAAGCTGCTCAGCTACACCAGCGCGCCGCTGCGCCGCCCGGCCAGGGTCACCGGCCTGGGCCGGGTAACCCTGACCGTGACCGGGGTCCGCGGTGCCAGGAACGGTGCCCTCTACGCCTACCTGGAGGACGTCCAGCCGGATGGCCGCGTGGTCTATGTCACCGAGGGCGAGCTGAGCCTGGCCGACCGGGCGGAACTCCCGAAGCGGGACAACCCGCCGTGGCGCAGGCTGCGCACCCCGCGCAGCTACGCCAGCACCGACGCTGCGCCGTTCCCCCTGGGCGAGCCGCAGCGGGTCACGTTCGACCTGCTGCCCACCTCCGTGCTGTTCCATGCCGGGGACCGGATCCGGGTCACGATCGCGGCCGCCGACCCGGACGCGTTCCAGATGCTGCCCGCCAACGGCAAGGCCAGCTACCGGATCGGCCACGGCGGCGCGGTCTCCTCCTGGGTGGACCTGCCCGTCGTCCGGTGAGCGCGGTCAGGTGTTCGGGTCCGGGGCCGCGCTCCTCGCCCCGGACCCGCAGTTCGGCGGCAGCCGCGAGCTAAGTGAGTGAACTGACTTGACATCGGGTGCCCGTCCGACGCAACCGGCCGCACAGGATAAGGAACAGCATCAGCAACCCATACATGGTCACCATGACGCCACTGATTGCAGGGATGTGGATCGTGTGATACTGGCCGGATGGCTAAGCCCGTCGATTGGCATCGACTGCTTATCGACGGTTACGAGCCGCTAAAGAGGGGGCAGCGGGTCTTCCGTCGCCTGCCGAGTGATCCCCGCTGCAAGCTGTGTCAGAACCCCTTCGGAGGTGTCGGCGGCAAGCTCTTCGGTGTGATCGGCCGCAAGCCGTCCCGCAAGAACCCGAATCTCTGCCAGTACTGCTTCGACCACCTGCCCCCGGGGGGAATCGAAATCGACGTCGGGGTGCTGTTCGCCGATGTCCGCAACTCTACGGCCATGGGCGAGACATCCACTGCTTCGGACTTTGCCAAGCAACTCAACCGGTTCTACGCCGTAGCCGCCGAGGTCCTTATCCGGCATGACGGGCTCATCGACAAACTGATCGGGGACGAGGTGATGGGGCTGTTCCTGGCCGGTCTGGCCGGCCCTGATTACCGCCGGAAGACAGCCCGCGCGGCCATCGACCTCGCCGCCGCCGCGAGCGAGCTGCCGGTCGGGGTCGCAGCCACGCCGGTGTGGCGTTTGTCGGCAATGTCGGTTCGGGAACGGTGCTGGACTTCACCGCCCTAGGCGACGCCGTCAACGTCGGAGCCCGTCTCCAGTCCTACGCCTCACCACGGCAAGTCGTCTTGTCGTCGGACCTTTACGACCTCATAGCACCGGCACATCCGGGTGCCCGGGCGGACGTTCTGCAGGTCAAGGGCCGGGCCGAGCCCGTACAGGTCGCGGTCCTGGATGTCGCGGCCCGGCGCCCGGCGTAATGCCTTCGCGTGTGCGATCGCCCGGCTCGTGCGGTCACCACGGCGACAGCTCTTGCGCCGCTGCGGGATGAGCCGGGCGGTTACTCGCCTGGTTTCCTCGGGCCCGGGCGTTGGGGCCGGGTGGCGAGGGCTCACCTGGGCTGGCGCCAGCATGACGGCTTAGCGTCGTGGCTGCTTTGCGCCGCCCACCGCGACTGCCTCGCGATAGGGCGCTTGCTCTCTTCGCAGGAGGTCGGGGTTGGTCTTTCGCGCGCGGACCAGGCCGACGGTCAGCAGCTGCAAGGCGACGGCGCCGCCGAGCAGAGAGGTCACGAGTTCGGGCAGCTCCTCATGCGGGATCACGAGCTTGCCTGCGGTGACGTCCTCGCCCAGGATCGCGCCTTCCAGGTCCGGGCTGAGGATCGCTGCTGTCTGCAGCCCGATCCGCCCGGCCGCCATCAGCAGCTCGTGCGCCCCCTCAGCCGCGCGATCGGCGCCCGGGCCCCCGGTGACTACAACGACCAGCGCGCTGTTCGCGTCGTGTGCGACCAGGTGGCCGTGCAGCGTGTCCTCCACCCCGAGCATGGTGGTGGGGATCCATGCGCCTTCGGCGACTTTCAGGGCCAGTTCCCGCGCCGTGGGAACGTCGATGAGGCTTCCCGCCGAGACGAGCCGCTCAGCCTTGCCCAGCGCGCCGCCGATCTCCAGCGCACGGGTGCGCATCGTCAGCAGCTCACGCATGTATCCGGCGAGGCCAGCTGCCGGGAACTCTTCCTGGCGGTAGGCCGAGGCGAGGTAGAACCCGGTCAGCATCGGTGAGGTGTAACCGACGGTGTGGCAGTAGGACTTGTCGCGCAGCGGGGTCAGCAGCACGACGTCGGCGATGTCGCGGGCAGGCGTGTTGCTGGCCGCTGTGATCAAGGCGGTCTTGGCGCCTGTCTCGCGGGCGGCAGCCAGTGCCCGCATCGTCGAGGTGGACAGCCCGCCGTGGGAGATTGCGATGCACAGGCCCCTTCTGCGAGGTGCTAGCGCCTGGTCGGCGGACTCGCGTGACTCGGCCGGGCCCGCCGCGACAGCCGACTCTCCCATGGCGCCGTTGAGGATCAGCGCCACCGCGCGCGCACTATGTCCCGACGTACCCACCGCCGACACCACGATTGGCTCACCGGCGCCGGCGGCCGCGTGCAGCATCTCCACCAGCCGCGGTGCTGAGCTGGCAAGGGAGTCACGCAGTGCCTCCGGCAGCATCATCTGCGCTTCGATCATGTCTTCCATGACCCAGGGGGCAGCGCTGCGCAGTTCGGGGTAGATCGCCGGGTCGTACCAGCCAGAAGTCTCAGCCACATCCACGACTGCCCTCCTCGCACTCGGTCCGGGGTTCCCCAGTTCCCGGACACAGAAACGTCCAAACCTCGCACCCCTGGAAGGAGCTCCGTGATGCGGTACCTCGCATGCCTTGGGTGCAACACAGCCACGCCTACATCAGTTGGCGCTGCGCCCTGGCCCGGCGCTCAGAATCTCCCTCCCCGGATGCGGCGGCTGCGCTGGGACTGGCCGGGCTCACCGTAGGGGTAGTCCGGGGTGGGCGGCTCGCTCGCCTCGTCCAGCAGCTGGGTCTCCTCGGGCGCCAGCGTCAGCTCGGCCGCGGCCATGTTGCCGGTCAGCTGGTCCATGCTCCGGGCGCCCAGGATCACCGACGATACGGCCGGGCGGGCCATCAGCCAGGCGATGGCCACCTGAGCGAGGGACGCGCCGCGGCCCTCGGCCACCTTGCGCACCGCGTCGAGCACCTGCCAGGTCTGCTCGGGCTGGCCGCGCTGGTTCCAGATCCGCATCCCCTCGTCGGCGTTCTCCACCACCCGGGTGCCCGCCGGGGGCGGCTCGCCCCGCCGGTACTTGCCGGTCAGCCACCCGCTGGCCAGCGGGGACCACGCGAGCATGCCGAGCCCGGCAGCCTGGCAGGCGGGCACGATCTCCCATTCGACCGCGCGGGCCAGCAGGTTGTACTGCGGCTGCATCGACACCGGGGCGGAAAGCCCGCGGAACTCCGCGATATCCACTGCCTTCTGCAGCTGCCATCCGGTGAAGTTAGACAGCCCGACGTAGTTGATCTTCCCGGCGCGCACCGCATCGTCCAGGAACCGCAGCGTCTCCTCAAGGCGGGTCAGCGGGTCCCAGCCGTGGACTTGGTACAGGTCGATGGTTTCCACGTTCAGCCGGCGCAGCGACGCGTCCAGAGCCAGCGACAGATGCCGGCGGGACAGCCCGTGCCCGTTCGGGCTCTCATCGGTGGGGAACCGGCCCTTAGTGGCCAGCACGACAAGCTCACGTCGCCCCGGCCGGGCGGCCAGCCAGCGCCCGATGATCTCCTCGGCGCGGCCGTCCGCGTACACGTCGGCGCTGTCCACCAGGGTTCCCCCGGCCTCGGAGAACCGGTCGAGCTGGCTGAACGACGCTGCCTGGTCGGTCTCGTTGCCGAAGGTGAGCGTACCGAGCGCGAGCGCCGACACCGCACAGCCGCTGCTGCCCAGCAGGCGGTATTCCATCAGTCCTCCGTCAAGCCTCCGAACGCTCCTGCCCTAAATACCCCACGCTGCCCCGGGGCTACCCCGAAGCTCCCAAGATGGCAGAGCTTCCGCGCAGGCAACAACTCACCTATGCCATGCGGGAGGCAGCGTTTGACGAAGTAGCGGTGCCCAGCCACCGGGGAAGGTTCATATCTGCCGAGTGTCACGGGGGCGTGGCGTGGTCTCCCCGGCGGCCTCGGCCGTCGGCTGGTTCGACCGTGCGGCTAGGCAATACCGGCACATCCCGGCCGACGAGCAGTGCGAGGTGCTGTCGCTGGTCGGTGACGTCGCCGAGAGCCAGGACAGCCCCATCCCGCACGCGCATGTCGTCCTGGCGCTGCCGGACGGGACGACGCGCGGAGGCCGCCTCCTCGAGGGACTGGTGTTCCCCACGCCGGAGGTCGTGGTGACCGAGACCTCGGCGGAGGTGCGCAAGGTGATGCGCTCAGATCTCGGGATCGCACTCATCGATCTGGACCGGTCCGAGTCGTGACCCGGTGGTGAGGTTTTCTTGAAGCCCGCATCTCCCCGGAGCGGCCTACGTGCGGCCATTGCCCGCCGGCCATGTGTTCGTTGAGATTCTCCCCTGCGCCCAGGCCAGGTGAACCAGCCATCGGATAGCAGCGGCATGGTCCGCACCTTGGCGCCAGCTACTTCGGGCCCGCCTGCTCGCACATCATCGTGTGGCCGATCAGGGTCATGGCGTTCCTCCCTGCTGTTCGAGAGCGCGCGCCACGACGGTCAGGTCCTGCTCACCGAGACCACGCTCACGCGCCTCGGCGGGCCCTGACGCGAAGATCGTCAGCTGGCCGCGTTCTGCCGGATCCTTGCTTCCCGACACCGGCGCGTCGAGGAGCATCACGTCCGGACGCTCACTACCGGCCATGGCCGCGACGCGGTCGATCCCCGCCACGCCGATCGTGCTCATCTGAGCCCAGACCGCGCCCGGCGCCAAGGCGGCGAGCATGCCCTGGTCCCGGGCGACCGAGATGATCGCGTCGGCGTCGGTCACCATCGTGACCACCACCGCCGCTCGCCGCGCCGCGTCCGCAGCAGTCCCGGCGACCTCCGCGCCGAGCTCAGCCAGATCCCGGACCGCGTCCATCCTGCGGTTCCAGACGATCGTCGGGATGCCAGCACGCAACGCACTGGCCGCCATCCCGTGGCCCATCGCTCCAATGCCGAGCACCGCAACCGGCTCGTGCGTCCCAGCCATCGGTCTCCCCCTTTGCCAGTGATTGCTAGGTGACGGGTCCCACCAGCATCGCGCCGCCTGGGCCCCATGCGTACCCCCCCGGGCAGCCTCCTTCCGTTGCTTCGCCGTTTGACACGATCGTGGCGTGAGGGCCCGGCGTCAGTACTGTTCGCGCTGTTACGGTCGAGGCCATGCGCGGCTAGACGCCCGCTCGCAGACAGCGCCGGCTCGCCGCGGGAGCCTGGCCTCCAGCGAGGCGTCGTGGCTGACCGTTACCCAGCCATCGAGGATCACGGTGTCATCGGCGACTTGCACACGGTGGCGCTGGTGGCCACCGACGGAACGATCGACTGATGCTGCGCGGTTCGACTCGCCAGCGGTGTTCGCGTCCCTGCTGGACGCCGCTGCGGCGGTAACCAGCGGGGTGGGATGATCGCCTCATGCCGGCGGCACAGGCGCGTGTTGCGTTGGTGACGGGCAGCTCGCGGGGCCTGGGCGCGATGATCGCGGAAGTTGGAAGGGCCGCAGCCCAGCTGACAACTTCATCGCACAGATCGAGCCAGCCCTCTTCTGGGGCTGGCTCGATCTGTATCAGGCTGGACTGGCTTTCCCGTCGTCATCCTGCGGGCTGGCGGCATCTTTTCCGCTAGCCCTTTGTTTTTCCTCATCATTCGGCTGTGCGCTTATATCGTTCTGGGTGACGACATCATTAGGCGGCGTCCATATGAGGTCAGCGACACTAATTTTATTGGGCGATTGTACACGCGGGCGTCGTTCGGCTTGTGGAAGGAGATTCTCGATCCAGTCGATAATTAGTTCCGCGCTATTAACTAGCTGTCCAGCCTGCTCGCTATTGACCTCTACTCTTTCTCGACCGATGGACGCCTTACCCTCGTGAACGAATCTATTCCTTGCCGACCTGAGGTTCTGGAATCCCTCCCATAGGCGTGCATCATCCTTGAGTGACCTTCGACCCAGGGTTCTTGCAAGTACATCAAGCTGCTCTGCGGTCGAAGGATCTTTCGTAAAGTCACCCCTGTTTATCAACCATGACCAAAGTGCTGGATTTACGCCCGTAAGCTCGGCGAGACGGTCGAGTGCCTGAGCGATACGTGTTTCGACGGCAGAGTACGCCAGTACGATAGCTGGCCCAATTTGGGGCAGCAGAGCATACGCGTCGAGTAGCAGTTCATCTGACGGCTGAGCCTGGTAATTTTCAGGAAGAGTGGCAACAGCATCCCAACCGTAACTATCGAGAGCGGCGTACTGGAAGTGACGAACTGCTCCAAGCCTCCTCCTCCATTGCCCTTCTGCTGGCTCGACTATAACTTCGTCATCGTTCAGTATCTCCAGCTTCCATGGCAAGCTATGCTGGGATAGCGGCTTGATCCAACCGGCTCTGCTGAGAACCCGAAACCGTCGTATCCAGCTATTTGTGAGATTGAAAGCCAATTCGATAGGCGGATCTTCCGAACCGTGACGACGATCAAAACTTTCCCTCAGGAAGTCTATTCTGAACACGTCCCCGACTATTGCTGGACCATCACCAATTTGGACCCCCGGGGCAAGTGCTTGAGGATCCAGGGGGTCCAATCGCCGTGGAATATCACTGGCCGCGATACCGGATTCGCCGGTTACGTCACCCAATTCTAGCTTGCTACGATGGGGCGGATAGATGAGTGCCCTTATGTCGCCTACCGTAATCTCCTCGGGAGACACGTGCCCGCAAATCAGCTTGAACGTAAATAAGAAATGGAAGCAATACTTGAAAGCGTGCAATCATTGCCCCTACCTGGTGAGAGTATGAAACTGTACAGATGCATGGCCATTCTACGGCATCTTCTACAGATCGGGTACCCACGTTGGCCCGATGGACTGACCGATCCATTGCACCTAGGGCATAAGACCGTTTCCCCTCTATGGGTCAAGTTTTTTCAACTTAACCGCCGATCTACGCGGCCAGCGCTTGTTCGCCGCTCATCAGTTGCGGCACGCAGATTAGGTCTGCGTGCACCATGATCGTCCCAGCGGGGTTACGGTTCAGGGCCGCAGGGGCGGGTTGTCAGGGTTGAGGAAGCTTCGCTCTTTGAGCCAGCCGTACGGCGGGGTGCCGCCTCTGCGGGTACTCCCTGGTGCCTAACGTTCGGCTGAGGGTTCCTGCTTCGACACAGCACTTGGCGGGGGGCACCCGAGCAGATCGAGGTCGCGCACGCAGAAGCCGTGGTGCGCCCACTCCTCGTTCAGCACCACGTGCACGCACTCGAGCACCGACTTGCCCCTGGCGTACGGCGGCCAGCCTGGGCCCGCTGGCACTGGCGCGGGCGCCGACAGCTCATCGGGCGTAACGGTCGACAGCCAGCGCTCTAGCTCAGCGCCCTGCTGGCCGCGCGCGGCCAGCACCTCGTCGAGGCTCGGGGCCGCCGCTGGATCCAGGCCCTGCTCCTCTTGGTCGGGGACGAACTCGGACGCCAAGCCGATCGCGGTGAACGGCTCGGCCGACCCCAGGCAGCAGCGGCGGAACCACGAGTCGTGCACGAACACCAGATGGCGCAGGGTCTCCACCGCCGACCACTCGCCGCCGGCACGCTGGTTCTCCGAACCCTTGGGCATCCCCCGGAGCCGCCCGAGCGTCGCAGCCCAGTCCGCCCGAAGCTGCCGGAAGGCTTCCCGCAGGCCGGCCGGATCGGCCGAGCGGATCAGCAGCCGCACTGGATGCCGCCGGTCAAGCTCGGCCTCCACGTACGACGTCACCTCGACTCCGTTAACCACCAGGTTCGTGACCAGCCCGTCGATCACAGCGTCCTGCATCACCACCCCGATCAGACGGGCGCGGGTCAAGTCGCACTCACGAAATTCGGCATCGGTCAGGTCCTGGTCCGCAAATCTCGCCATGCCGGGCAGTATCCACCGGAGTACTGACACCCCGTGCCAGGACGGCGGGGTTGCGAATCCCTGTCCTTCCCGCCACCGATCCGCTAGCCGCACGCCCTGATGCGCTGATCGGCGTCAGAAAGCACGGGACTGGTCTATTGCGCGCAGACCACGGCCTAGAGGTTGTCAGCGGAAAAGCACCCACCGAGTCGACGACTGCGGGCAGATGGCGCTTGTGTAGGTGGCAAACGGGGCTGCCAGCCCGGGCATTTGCCGGGCAGCACCTGGCTGCGCCGGCCGGGGGCGGGTTACCACGGGTCAGGAGACGCCCGGCTCGATCTCCGAGAAGATCGAGGGTGAAGTCGTCGCCGGCGCGCTCAGCGTCGCAACAAAACCTGAATATGGACACATCAGCCGTCGTGCGTCATTCCTGTAGGCCGCTTGATCCGCTGCTCCGCGGTTCGGCTGGAATGTGTGCCCAGGTTGAAGTGGCGGCGCGCCTCGTGAGGGCGCCGATTTCCTCGCGGGCGCTTCTGTACGCGTTGAACGAGGCTGTAGGGTCGTGGCCGTTCATCCTGCCGCAAGGGTCGAGGATGGGGGCGAGGCGGAGATCGCGGGTGCTGCGGGTGCGCCAACATCTATCGGGGGTGCTGGGTCAGGCCCGGCGTTAGACGGGAAATCCCTCCCGGGGGTGGGACCCGGGAGGGATTCTGGTGCTAGGACTGGCTAGTAACCAGTGCTGATGAGGTAGTTGGCGAAGCGTGCGAACGCCGCCTGGGTCTTCGGTCCGGGGATGCCGTCGATCTCGTTGCTGGGGTAGCCCCACTGCACCAGAAGGCGCTGCAGCGCTTCCACTGTGAGGGACCCGACGATGCCGTCGATGTTGCCGCTGTAGCCCCAGTACTGCTTGAGTTCGCGCTGGAAGGCCATCCAGCTGTTGGGACCCAGCTGCCCGTCGGCCGTGCCGGCGTTGTACCCGTAGTAGTCGAGCCAGACCTGGACGGCCTTGGCTTGTGTGATGCTCAGGCCGAGGTTGACCACTGCGCGCGGGGTGATGGCACGCTGGCTGTTCACCGCTAGCTTCGCTGGCGCTGCGGTTGCCGTGACACTAGTGGCTGCACTGGCCGGGATTGCCCCGGTGGCGGCAAAGAAGATAGCAAGAACGGTGGCTGCGACCGGCGCCGCAATGAAGAGCCGGCCCGGCCGTGCCCGGCGAGCTGCTGGTTTCGCCGTTTGTAGCTGGCATACGTAGAACGGGTTCATTAACTGTGGATCCTTCCGGTCTCATGGTTCCCTCACGGCCCGCAGGCCCCCGCACTGCCTGGCCTGCCAGCGTGCGGCGCGCCCCGCGCCGGTAACGCGCGGCCTCCTTCCACCAATTGCGGACCGGCCGGCCAGCTACCAGCCGGGAATGCCGCTGGGGGCGTTACCAGCCGGTGACGGCTGGCCTGCCCGCACCCCAAGGTCCGAACCAGGCCGAACGAGAACCGCGAAAGCGCTGGCCGGGCCATAGACCATGGTTCTGGATCCCGAATCACGACGAACACCGACGGGGGCACACGGTGGCCGGTGCGCTATCCGATGGGCCTGTCGCGGATTTGCGCGCAGCTCAAACAGCTAAATGGCGGTTCCGGGCTGACCTAAAAGGCGCTCGGCCAGCGGGGTAAATATTAGCCCGGCGCAGCTGTCGGCGCTACTGAATGGCAAGTTTGCCCGGCCACCGGCGTGGGAACTGGTTGGGCAGATCGTGGTGGCCTGCCATTGCCTGGGGTGGGCGTGCTGGGCTCAATAGGTGCGACCGTCAGCAGATCGTCCACGGAGCCGGCGAGGTGCCGGGCGAGCGTGAACTCTGCTGGGGTCTGGACCCGCGCAGGTAGATCGTTGTATGCCGCCGTCCCCTTCCTGCACCTGGAACGCCGTTCGTGCATCAGGCGCGGGCCGCCATAATCGGCTACCCGGCCGGTGGTTATTGCCCGGCCAGCCTGGTCGCCAGTTTCAGCCACGGGTTCAGGGTTGCCGTAGCCGCCCAGGCATGTGCGGGCCCGGCCTGGATCGAATGGTCCTGGGCCGGGCCGGGATTCGCCTGCCGGTCAGCTCGCCCAGCTGGCGAACATGCCGGGCTCGTAGGAGCCTCCCTGCTGGTGCACGATCACGGCGAGCCGGTTGGCCGCGTTGATCATGGCGACCAGGGAGACCAGCGCGGCGACTTGGTCGTCGTCGTAGTGCTTGCGTACCTGGGCCCAGGTCTCGTCGGACACGCCGCGGTGGGCGTCGGCGAGCCGGGTGCCCTCTTCGGCGAGCGCCAGTGCGGCCCGCTCGGCCTCGCTGAAAACGGTGGCCTCGCGCCAGGCGGCGACCAGGTTGAGCCGGACCGCGGATTCACCGGCGGCCGCGGCCTCCTTGGTGTGTATGTCGATGCACCAACCGCAGCCGTTGATCTGGCTGGCACGCAGTGCCACCAGCTCCTGCGTGGACTTCGGTAGTGGCGACTGGGCGATCACCAGACTGGCGTTGGCGAACCTTTTGGCGAACTTGACGGCGATCTCGTTGCCGAACATGTTGAATCGGGCGTCCATGACCTCGTCCTCACTTGTGGTGTTGCACGGAACAAACACGAGATGCCGCCGGCCCGGTCCTTGTGACAGCGCGGTTACGTGACGCGCGCCACAATCGGGTAGCCACATCGTTGACATACGGCGCACCGCTGGTCACGGCGCTGCCTCGCCGTCACGTGCTTCGGCGCCGGGCAGCAAGGATTGGCTACCGTCTCGGTGTCACACAACGGCAGGGCCCGGCATCTGGTGGGTGACACAGCCGAGAGCGAACAGGAGCCCCCATGTCCGGCACGTCGCAGACCGCACCCGGCGACCGCGGCAGCGGCACCAGCCGCGGCGACCGCCCGGATCCCGCCACCGAGGCGTTCCTCGCCCACCGCAACCTGCTGTTCACCATCGCCTACGAGATGCTCGGCTCGGCCGCCGACGCCGAAGACGTCCTGCAGGAGACCTGGCTGCGGTGGGCGGGCGTCGACCTCGGCACTGTCGAGAATCAGCGTGCGTATCTGGTCCGGATCACCACCCGCCAGGCACTCGCCCGGATGCGTACGCTCGGCCGCCGCAAGGAGTCCTACCTCGGCCCCTGGCTGCCCGAGCCGCTGCTCACCGCGCCCGACGTGGCCGAGGACGTCGAGCTGGCTGACAGCGTCTCGATGGCGATGCTGCTGGTGCTGGAGACCCTCACGCCGGCCGAACGCGCGGTGTTCGTGCTGCGCGAGGTGTTCGATCTGGCCTACGACGAGATCGCCGAAGCCGTCGGCAAGAGCCCGGCCGCGGTCCGCCAGATCGCGCACCGGGCGCGCGCACACGTCGCGGCCCGCCGCCCGCGCGGGGCCGTCACCCCGGCCGAGACCCGAGACGCGCTCGGGGCGTTCCAGCGGGCGGCCGAAACGGGCGATCTGCAGAGCCTGCTCGACATCCTCGCGCCGGACGTCGTCCTGCTGGGCGACGGTGGCGGAGTCGTGCAGGCCGTCCCGCGTCCCATCGTGGGGTCCGGCAAGGTGGCCCGCGTGCTCGCCATCGGGCTGGGCCGCCTCGCCACCGCAGGGTCGCTGCAGCCGGCACAGGTCAACGGCTACCCGGCGCTGATCCTCCGGCTCAACGGCGAGATCGACACCGTCCTGGCGGTGCGCATCGACGACGGCCTTATCACCGGGCTGTACGCCGTACGCAACCCCGAGAAGCTGTCGCACATGAAGCAGGAGACGACGCTGCGCCGCTGAGTCTGGGGCGCCTCGGAAACGAACAACAACCGGCATCCCCACCTGCACGCCGGAACCAGCGGCTCAGCCCCGCAGATCCCAAGGCGCCAACCAGCCCGCGCGTAGGCCGTAGACCGTCGATTCGCCGGACACGCCGACGAAAGGGAGACGCAGAATGACCTGTTCTGGCGTGGCGGCGCGCTAGCCGGCGGCAGACCCCAGTGGCCGTGGATGGCCGGCTGGTCGCGGTCGAGCACGATCACGTCGTAGTCGGTGCTGGTCGTGCTCTCCAGGCGGCCGCGCGGTCGTAGACCACGCCGGCGGGGGTACCTGCGTCGCGCGGGCCCTCACCGATCCGGTTGGCCAGAGCCGCGTGGGTCCTCCACGGCCGGTCCCCCCGCACCTGCGCATGGTGCGCCCGCGCGGATGACATTCGCCTAACAGTCACTGTTCGGCTCGTGTCATCGGCTGCCTGCTAACAGTGGAAAGACCGCGGCGCTGCGGACCAACTTGAACGGAGCCGCCCATGCAGCGAATGCCACTCATCCTCATGCGCATCGATGGCCTGGCGCGGCCGCGGACTCTGCTCCTGAGGACGGCATGTTGAACGCCAGCACCCGTGTCCCGCGCGGGCCACGGCGGGCATGGCTGCCCGGCGTGCTCATCGCGGCCGCGATCCCCGCCCTGGTACTGCTGGCTGCGGTGGCATGCAGCGGCGGCAGCGGCCCGCCGCCGGCCGGTTCCGGCGGCTCAGCGGCTGCGGGAGGATCAGCGGCCGCCCCCTCAGCGGTCGCCTATTCCCACTGCATGCGCTCCCACGGGGTGCCGAACTACCCCGACCCCCCCGGCGGCGGGCAAGTCCCGAAGGCCGACCCGCAGCAACTGGGGGTCAGCAGCGCCCAGCTCCAGGCGGCCCAGAGATCCTGCCGGCACCTGTACCCGGGCAACGGCGGGGCGCTCGGCGCCTCGCTGCGGCAGTGCGAGGAAACCGGCAACTGCCCACAGGCCATGGTGCACCGGGCGATGAACAGCATGCTGGCGTTTTCCCGGTGCATGCGCGCCCATGGGGTGCTGAACTGGCCCGACCCCACCGTCGATTCCCAGGGGCGCCCTGGTTTCAATCTCGTCCCGATACACGGCACCGACTGGAATTCGCCGCAGATCCAGAACAAGATCTACGAATGCGAGCACGTGATGCCCCCAGGCGGAGGGGTACCCGCGATCTACCCCGGCGGCCCCGGCTGAACAACAGCATAGGCATGTCCGTTCCGCCCAGCGATCATCCCGGCAACCCAGCATGCTGTACAGCTCCGGACGAGACAGCGCCAGAAATGGCCGATGTCGGCGCTCAGCTACGTACCTCTCACTGTATTGGTAATCGCGACTGGAAATGCTGACCACTGCATAAGAATCCACAGGCGGAACAGGGACTTCACCAGCGCAGTCTCCTGGCGCCCCAAATACGCGCCAAGATTGCCGCCCATAGCGAGATGGCCAGGCCAAGGTGCCATCCGTTCGAGGACGGCTGGGTATGGTCAGGGGTTGAGGTGGTTACAGATCTTGCCGGCCGCCTGCAATGCCGGGGACCGCGGGCTGAGGCCGGGCGGGAAGACGATCTGGCCCTGCGCGTCCGGGAGTGGCATGTTCGGCACCCCGTGCTTGCGTATGCACTCGGATTGAGCGATCTCCTGCTGCACGTGCTTCTGCAGATAACCCACGGAGTGATCGAACCCGCCGGCGATCCCGAGCGACCGGCACGACTTGTCGGCCGACAGGAACTGCGGTGAGTTCTCATCGACGGCGTTCAGCGCGGCGCGGGCGAAGCCGCCGCCGGCCTGCGGATCTGGGAAGTTCGATATTCCGTGCGCCCGGATGCACGCGCTGAACGCGAGCAGCACCTGGGCCTCGGTCTGGTGGTGTTTGCCGCCGTTCGCCGCGCCGCCGCACGCCGCCACGAACGCCCCGGTTACCACGGCCGCGGCGGCACCGGGCGCCGCGCGGCAGAGCCGGGACCGAAGCCTCGCACCACGCCGTCCGCTGTTGGTCATGCCGCAGATTGTCGTCGCCGCGGATCACGGGACCGCATGGAACGTGTGTGAGTTCGGTGTGAGTACCGGCCGGCCGGTGCCACGCTGGCGGGGACGAGCGCCAGGCCGGCCCCGGGCCGTCACACCAGCCGGAACGCCTCGGCCACCAGCAGCGTGTCGTCGTCGACCGTGAACCCGGGGTCGCCCAGGTCCGCGCGCGACTCCGCCGAGTGCCAGAACCGCTCGTGCCCGGCGCGCCATTCGGCGACCGAGGTGTAGCCCTCGCCCTCGCCCACCGCGTGCGCCAGGTCCACGTCGGCGAGGCGGACCACCCGCACCGCGGTGAGCTCGATCACCGCGACACGGTTGCCCGCCGAGTCGATCACCGCCTGGCGCAGGCCGGGCCGGGGGAGCGGTGCGCCCTCGTGCTCGAAGTCCGCGGCCAGCGCGGTCGTCGTGGTCTTCGTGCCGGTGAGGATCGCGGCGACAAGCTGGTCGCGCAACGGCCCGGGGAAGGCGAACTCCGCGACGGGCAGATCGTCCGGCACCATGACGGCCAGCCTAACGGCCCGGGGCGCGCGAGACCTGCGCCGTGGCGTCCGCTGGTCGCGGCGGGCCGCCCGCCCGTGGCTGACCGAGGCGGCGGACCTGGTGGTGGACACCGCCGCACTGGCACCGGGCGAGATCGCGAGCCGGATCGCCGCCGCGCTGCCGGGGCCCGGCCCCGGGTAGCCCGCGGGTTATCCGGCCGGTTTCCCCCAGCGGCCCCGGTACACGGTCTGCGACATGGGCTTGCGCTGGTGACTGAAGTTCCGCGGCGGGTCGGTGCTGTAGCCGATGGAGATGCCGCCGATCGGGGTGAACTTGTCCGGCACCCCGAAGGCCTCGCGGTACACGGGGATCCGCTCCACGGGGATGCCGAAGAAGCAGGCTCCCAGCCCGGCGTCCACGGCGGTCAGCAGCATCAGCAGGGAGGCCATCCCGGTGTCGATGTCCCAGTACGGCGCGGGCCACCAGGCGTCCGATCGCTCGGTGAAGCCCTTGTCCGGCATCGCGTAGCGGTCCAGGTAAGCGTCCTTGTTCGAGTGCGGGATGACCAGCAGAGGGGCGTCCACCTGGGCGGCGAACCAGCCGTCGGCGTCCTGCTCCGGGCGCGCCGCGTCGCGGAACCTGGCGATGTCCGCGGCGTCACTGAGCACCAGGAAGCCCCAGCCCTGAGAGAACCCCGCTGACGGCGCGCGCAGCCCGTTGCGGACGATGCGGTCGGCCACCTCGGGCGGAACCGGGCGCGACGTGTCGTAACGGCGCACCATCCGCCGGTGCCGGATGACATCCTGGAATTCCACCGCCTCAACCTACCAATCCGGGTGCGGCCGGCATCCGCCAGCTGGTGGACATCGGTTCCGGCCTGCCCACCCAGGGCAACGTGCACAAGGTCGCCCAGGAGAAGCTGTTCAACGAGAAGCTGGGAACCGGGCGCTGGCGCGACCACGAGGAGATCCTCGCCTGGTTCGGCGACTGGGACGTGCTCGAACCCGGCCTCGTGCCGCTGCCCGAATGGCGGCCCGTGGTACAGGGCGCCATCAAGCGGAACGCCACCCACTACAGCTTCGCCGGCGGCGTGGCGCGCAAGCCCTGACCAGGCCGCTGCTCAGCCGGCCACCGCGGCGGCGACCGGGTAGGCGCCGACCTTGACCTGGGCGATGGCGTGCCGGGTCCGCGTGTCGATCAGGGTGACCTTGCCCGCGTACGTGCCGACGACCACCGCGGTGCCGCCGGACGGCGCGAGCGTGATGGCGGTCGGGTAGTTGTACACCCCGGCGGGAATCGGCGGCCCCGGCCGCCCGGTGCGGGTGCTGACCGGGGTCACCGTGCCGGAGATCGTGTTCACCACGAACGCCGTCGTGCCGGAGATGGCGATCGCCGCGGGGGAGTACCCGACCGGGATGGCGCGCCGCGCCCGCCCGGTGCCCGTGCCGATCGGGATCACGGTGTCGGAGTCGCCGCCCACGGCGTAGACGGTGCGGCCGTCCGGGCTGACGGCGAGGGCGTCGGGCGCCTGGCCGGCCGGGATGGCAGGTCCGGCCAGGCCGGTGGCCACGTTGACCGGTGTGACCGTGTTGCTGCCGTAACCGGCGACATAGGCGGTGCGGCCGCCCGGGGCGAACGCCATCGCGAACGGGTAGCTGCCCACGTGGATCGGCGGCCCGGCCCGGCCGGTGGCGGTGTCGATCGGCGTGACCGCCGCGCCGCCCCAGTCGAGCACGTACGCGGTGCGGCCGTCCGGGGTGATCGCGATAGCGCGGGGACTGGCGCCGGCCCGGATGGGGGTGCCCGCGCGGCCGGTGGCGGTGTCGATCGGGGTCACGGTGCCGGATCCGGTGTTGGCGACGTAGGCGGTGCGCCCGTCCGGGGTGATCGCGATGGCGCCCGGCGCGCTGCCCACCCGGATCGGGGTGCCCGCGCGGCGGGTGGCGGTGTCGATCGGGGTCACGGTGCCGGATCCGGTGTTGGCGACGTAGGCGGTGCGCCCGCCGGGGGTGATCGCGATGGCCTGCGGGCTGGCGCCCACCGGGATCGCCGGGCCCGCGCGCCGGGTGGCCAGGTCGACCGGCGTGACGGTGCCCGAGCCGGAGTTCACCACGAACGCCGTCGGCTGCCGCGCCCCGGCCGGCGCCGCTCCGGCGCCGTGGCCGGCCGCCGTCCGGGCGACGGCGGCTGGGGCCGGTGCTGCCGCGGGCCGCGCGGCACGCAGGGCGCCGGCTGGGGCAGGCCGCGCAGGCTGGTGCCCGAACACGTCATTGACCGGCGCTGCGTAACGATCATTCGGGGTCAGCGTGCCAAGCCCGAGCGCGGCTTCGATCGTGCGGAGCAGGCTGTAATGGGTGTACCGGGCATGGGACACGTACCCCTGCCGCACCCCGGCCGACCCGAGGATCAGGCTGGCCACCCGCTGGGCCGGGTGCTCGTGGTCGTAGCCGTCCTCGTCGAAGGTGATGATGGCCAGCGAGCGCTGGGTCCGCCAGGCCGGTGACCGCTCGATGGCGCCGAGTTCGGTGGCGAGGAACTCATCGCCCGCGCGGATCCCGCATCCCTCCATGTCGGCACAGTCGTTGGCGCCCAGCCAGGCGAAGTCCGGGGTGGTCGCCACGGCGGCCAGGTCGGTGCGCAGCGACTGCAGCGGGACCAGGTGTGCCGAGCAGTACGCGGGCCGGTTCCGGACGTCCGCGAAGTAGGTCATCGGCAGGTCGTCGTCCCAGTAGTACCCGTGCACCGTGTCGTCGCAGGGGCCGTTGGCGCTCTGCAGGTACTCCTTCCAGGTCTCGTGCGCGGCACCGAGGAGATCGCCGATGTTGCGGGCGGGGATGGTGTACCTGGGGTTGATCTCCAGCGGGTCGGTGAGCGGCACGCCGAACGTGCTCCCGCCGGCCAGGGCGAGGTAGTTGCCGTCGCTGGGATGCTCCTCGGCGAAGAAGTCCGCGAGCAGACTGCCGTGGGGCAGCAGGCTGTTCAGGTACGGGGCCTGCCGGGTGTTGCCGATGACCGAGCCGAAGTCCTCGTTCTCGAAATAGAACAGGAACACGTGCTGGTACCGGGGCACGTGCGCGGCCGGGGGGACCAGCGGCGGCGGGCGGCGGACCGGGGCGGAGACGCTGAACCGCAGCCCGTCGGCGACCGCCCAGTCGTAGCCGGCCTTGGGCGCGTAGGGCCCGTCGATGTTGGTCAGCGTCGTAGCCAGGACCAGCGTGACCCGCGCGGTGGCCGCCCGCGGCGGGACGGTGCCGGTGGCCGCGTGGCGGGACATCCTGGTGCCCTTGCCGACCGGGCCGATCGTGGCCCGGCGCAGGACCTGGCCCGTGGCGGCCAGGAACGCGACCGTCACGGCGGCGCTGCTGTGCGCGGTGCCGCCCAGCCAGGCCGACAGGTCGTACCGCATGCCGGGCCCGGGCATCGCGGTGCCCCGCAGGCCGGGATCCGTGGGCAGGCCGGGATCCGTGGCTGAGCCGGAATCGGCCGCCAGGCCGGGACCCGTGGCTGAGCCGGGCACCCGGCGCAGCGAAACCAGCTGGCGCAGCCGCGCGGTGCCGCCCGCGCCGCCGGCGAACAGCTGCCCGCCGGGGACCGCCGGCCACCGCCCGGAGGCTGGCGGGAAGCCTGGCGTGCCGTACCGCACCACGGTCGGCAGGCCGCTGACCACCTGCCAGCCCGGGATCGTGACGCTGTCCCAGCCGTGCGCGGATGCCGCGCCGGTCTGCGCGCCCGGGTTCAGCAGCAGGTTGGTACCCGGCCGGGCGGCCGCTTGGCCCGCGCGGCCGGGAGTTCCGGCGACGCCTCCGGTGTGCCGGGCAACAGCCCGGGTGACGGTTCCGGCGGTGGCTCCGGTGCGCGCGGCGCCGGCCCCGCCCGCGGCGCTTCCGGCCAGGGCCGGGCGGGCCCAGGCCGGTCCCGCGGGCAGCGCGGCCAGCATCGCCGTGCAGCTCACCAGCGCGGCGGCCCCGGCGGTCACGGAGCGCCCGGACAGTCTCGTCATTTGCCGCACCCTCCCATTCGGCCGGACGCCGCGAGGCACCAGAAACTGCCTGATTGTTCAGTCAACCCTAGCGCCCAGGACCGGCCTGGACCAGGGCCTTCCGGCGAACAACGCGTGTGCGCCATCCCACCGGAAAGCGGCGGACCTGCTGATGCGGGGCTTATCGGAATAAGTCCGTGATGTACATGATCACCTATTCAGTGGAGAATGCCCGGAGTACGGCAGCGGCTGGAAACGATCTTCGTTGAAGGGGCATCAGGTGAACCTGACTCGCACGGGTGGCCTGGCCGTGGCAGCGGCCTCGGGCCTGGCATTGATTGCAGCGGGGCTGGCACCAGCAGCAGCCGCGCACGTGACACCGCGGGCCAGTGCGGCTCCCGCGGTGACGCACTACACCGGTACCACGGGCGTGGCCCGGCTGGTGCCCAGGACCGCGCGCCACGCCGCCGGGGCGGCACGGATGACCCTGCGGGGCGTCCGCCTGCTCCCGGCGCACACCTTCTCCGCGACGGAACGGGTGCCCCATGCCCCCGCCGCCGCGGCGCCGCGGGCAGCCGCGGCCACGGCCACGACGCTGTCCAACTTCAACGGCGTCAGCAGCAGGGACAGCCAGTTCACCAACTACAACCTGGAGTTCGAGCCGCCGGACCAGGGGCTGTGTGAGGCCAACGGGTTCGTCCTCGAACCGGTCAACTCCGCATACCGCGTCTACCTGACCAACGGGAAGTCGATCCGCGGGCCGTTCAACATCAACGACCTGTTCAACGTGGGCGGCAAGGAGTTCACCAGCGACCCGCGCTGCTGGTACGACCCGGGGAGCCAGACCTGGTTCGCGACCATCCTGTTCCTGAACGACACCGGCACCCAGGGCACGGAACTGATCGCCGTCCGGCACGCCAAGGACCCGCTCGGGCTGTGGAACGAGTACTCGATCGACGCGACCGATACGGGCGGCCGCGGCTGCCCGTGCTTCGGTGACCAGCCCAGGATCGGCATCGACCAGCAGAACCTGTACATCACCGCGGACCAGTTCTCCATCCAGGGCCCGCAGTTCGACGGCGGGGAACTGTGGGTGATCAACAAGGCCGGGCTGGTGGCCGGCGACCCGACCGTCAAGTTCGCGCACTTCGGCAGCCTGAAGATCGACGGGCAGACCACGCTGGCGCCGCAGGCCGCGCTGTCCACCGTGAAGCCGCACGCCGAGTTCATGCTCAGCTCGCTGGACTTCAGCGGCCAGGGCGACAACCGCATCGGCGTCTGGGCCATCACCGACCGGGCCGCGGTCGCCTCGGGCGGGCTGCCGACGGTGTCCAGCATCGTCGTCAACTCCGAGCAGTACGCGAACCCGCCGGCGCCGCCGCAGAAGGGCTCCCCGACCAAGCTGAACCCGGACGACGACCGGATGCAGCAGACCGAGTTCGCCGACAACTCGATCTGGGGTGAGCTGACCACCGCGGTGACACCTGCGGGGGACACCGCGGTGCGCTCCGGCGGTGCCTGGTTCCAGGTGAAGCCGAGGCTCAGCGGCGGTGTGGTCACAGGGGCGAAGATCGTCCGCCAGGGTTACCTCGACGCGCCAGGCCAGTACCTGATCTATCCGGCGGTTCAGCCGGACGCCGCGGGGGACGCCGCGGCCGTCTTCACCGAGTCCAACTCGGCCGAGTTCCCGAGTGCCGCCTACGCCAAACTGACGGCAGGTGCGGCCAGCTTCGGGCCACCGGTCGTGGCGGCCAAGGGAACCGGGCCGTACTCGCAGGCTTCGAGCCGGTGGGGCGACTACTCCTTCGCGGTCCCGGGCCCATCGGACACCGCGTGGCTGGCCACCGAGTACATCCCGCCCAAGTCGAGCCAGACCACGGACGGCGCGCAGAACTGGGGGACGCGCGTCTTCCAGGTCCCGCAAGGCTGACCAGCCAGCCGATCCGGCTCGCCGCGGCTGCGCCCGCGGCGGGCCGGACCCGTGCCGGGCGCCGCTAGGCCTTCGTGTAGCTGAGGTGGAAGTCAAGCTCCCAGGTCGTGCCGTCCTGTGCCGACTCCCAGCGGCCGTCGATGCGGCGGCCGTCCGCGGCGAACGTGCCGGTGTACCGCTGGGCGAAGTCCAGCGGGGTGAAGTCGGCTGAATCACGCAGCAGTGTCCACACGCCGTCGCTGAGGTCCATCGCATAGATGCGGGCGACGCCCCGTGAGTCGAAGTAATGCTGGCGATACGGCAGGCGGCCCGGGCCGTAGCCCATGATCATGAGGCCGTCCGGCGGGCCGCCGGGCACTTCGGTCCGGCAGATCAGGTACTGCCGGCCCAGCGCCCACTCGAACACCGCGCGCCCGGTGCCGCCTTGGCCGCCCGGGAAACTCGCCTCCATGACCCATTCGCCGACGAGCGCCTCCAGGCGCTGCAGCGCGGCGCCGCGGCCGGCGTGCTCCGGTTCCATGGCTGACCTCCGTACTCGGCGGTGATCGCGGGACCCACGGTACGACCGCCCGCCGGGCGGGAAGTCATCGCCCGGGCAGCCCGAACAGCGGCCGGCAGGCGTCGAAGCCGGTGATCCCGACCTGGTCGCCGATGCCGCTGGCCAGCCAGTCCGCCCGCAGCAGCCGCAGGTGCACGAGCACGTCCACCCGGCCCGGGTGCGCGTGCAGCGACTCGCCGTTGGGCCGGTACCCGGCGGCGCGGGACACGCCCAGGGACGCGTGGTTGTCATGCCACGCCGAGGTGATGGCCGCCTCCGCCTCCAGCGGCCCGAAGGCCAGCGCCAGCACCGCGATGCGCATCTGCTTGCCGAAGCCGCGCCCCCGTGCCGCCGTCACCAGGAAGGAGGAGGAGTCGACGGTGCGCAGCGTGAGGAAGTCGCTGGCCTCAAGCTCCTGAACGCCGAGGATCTCACCGGCAGTGGACCGGACCACGAAGGGCAGGCGCCAGGACCGGGGACGCCAGGCTCCATAGGCCCGCCAGTACGCCTGGTGCGAGACGATGCCCCGGCCGATGCGGGGCTCGCCGATGTCGTAGCCCGCCTCGTCCTGGTCCTGTTCCACGTCGTCGGGCAGCAGGTCGGCGATCGGCTCCAGATCCGCCTCGGTCATCGGGCGCAGGCGCAGATCGGGCGTGCTGAGCCTGAGGTCGAACAGCGGCCAGTACCGGTAGGTCACGCACGCGACCGTAAAGGCGCCCCGGCGGCCGCCGCAACTGGATTCCGCCCGGCCGGCGGGCGCGGCGGGCGCGCTGCGAGCGGTTCCCGGCGGGTGTGCGACAGCGCTTCCCCCTGGGCATGCGAGCATGGCGCGGTGGAACCGCCAGACATCCGCGCGCAGTGGAACGCGAACGCCGCGGCCTGGACGGAAATGTCACGTGCCGGGTTCGACCGGTACCGGGACCTGGTCAACACTCCGGCGTTCTTCGATCTGCTCCCGCCGGTCGACGGGCTGACCTGCCTGGATCTGGGCTGCGGTGAGGGCCATAACACCAGGCTGCTGGCCGGCCGGGGTGCCCGCGTCGCCGCGGTCGACATCGCCGAGTCGTTCATCGCGGCCGCCGCGGGAATCGGCCACCAGGGCATCAGGTACCTCCTCGGCGATGGGGCCCTGCTGCCGTTCCGCGCCGCGAGCTTCGACGCCGTGACCGCGTTCATGAGCCTGATGGACGTGGCCGACCCCGAGCGGACGCTTCGCGAGGTGGCCCGGGTGCTGCGGCCCGGCGGGTTCGTGCAGTTCTCGGTCCTGCACCCAATCATGTCGGCGCCGGTGGGCCACTGGGTGACGGACGAGGCCGGGGCGCGCCGGGCGCGGGCCATCGGCGAGTATTTCTACCAGGGCCCATTCACCGAGACCTGGGCCTTCGGCGCGCTGCCGCCCCAGATCCGCGACCGGTACGAGCCGTTCACGATCACCTACGCGCGCCGGACCTTCTCCGGGTGGCTGGGCGCCGTGCTGGCCGCCGGTCTTGCCGTCGAGGCGGTCACCGAGCCATGTGCCGACGAGCGGACCGCGGCCGACCACCCTGAGGTCGCCGACACCCGGATCATCCCGCACTTCCTCCAGGTGCGCGCCCGGAAGCCGTGACCCCGGGCACGTTGCAGCCGCGGGGCCGGCCAGGCCGCCCATCACAGCGCGGCGAGCGGGCGCCCGTCCGGCAGCCGGGCACAGCCCCGGCCGGGTAGGAAGCGCCCCGCCGGGGTCAGCCCTGCGGTACCGTCTGGCGGGCCCGGGCCCGGCGGGCGGTCCGGTGCCTGGTGCCCGCGCCCGGCGGGCCTGCCGGTGCCGTGCGGCTGCCGCCGCGGTCGTGCTCATTGGGTTTGATCAGGAGCGTGAGCGTGGTGATCCACAGCGCCGCGAACAGCAGGCTGCCGAGCACGTCGGTCGGGTGGTGCTCCCCCCGGTACATGCGGGACAGCGCCACGAGCGCGGGCATGCCGATCGCGGGAATCAGGAACAGCCACCGCCACCAGCCGCGGGCGTGGCCGATGACCAGGATGGCCAGGGCCACGTAGAGGCAGGTGGTCGCGGCGGTGTGCCCGGACGGGTACGCCGAGGTCGGCAGGTGGTGGTCCAGGTGCGGGACGTCCGGCCTGGGCCGCTTGACCACGGTGCTGGCGACGAGGAACGCGGCGAGTTCCCCGAACATCAGCGTGGCGATGAACACGACCGGCCGCCAGCGCCTGGTGACGGCGAGGAAGACCACGCAGGTGGCCACCGAGACGATGAGGATCGCCTGGGTCGCGCCGAGGGTGCTGAAGACCTCGCTCCAGCGGTTCAGGCCGGGCGTGCGGTGCGCGGCGAACCAGTGCGGGATCGTCTCGTCACCGAGCACGTTGCCGTTGCCGCGCTTGATGATCAGCTCTCCGAGGCCGATCACGATGCCCACGATCAGGACCCAGGCCACCAGGATCCCGGCGGCGATCCGGCCGCGAGGGCGGGCCCGGCCGCCGGCCGGCTCGGGCTGGGCGGGGCGGAGGTCGGTCCTGGCCTCCGGTTCCAGGCCCTCGGTGACCGGGTCGGTCACCCGCTGGCCCGAGGCATGCCGGACCGTCTCGAAGGCGAATGCGGTGATGCCGAGCCAGGTGATCCCGATCGCCCAGCCGCCGATGACGTCGGACAGGTAGTGCACGCCGAGCAGGATGCGGCTGACCCCGATCAGCGCGATCAGGGAGACGGTCACCGTGACGAATGCGACCCGCCACCGGCCGCGGGCCGCGGGCAGGAAGACCAGCAGTATCGCCCCGTAGCAGACGATCGAGCCGAGCGAGTGCCCGCTCGGGAAGCTGTTCCCGGTGCCGTGCGCGATCGGATGCGCGACCACCGGGCGCAGCCGGCCCACCAGCGATTTGAGGACCGGGTCCAGCACCAGGGCGCCCGCGGCGGTGACGAGCAGGTAGACCGCCAGCCGCCAGCGTTTCCTGATCGCCAGGACGAGCGCCGCGACCCCCACTACCGCCCAGAGCACGCCGTCGCTGCCCAGCCAGGTCACCGCCTTGACCACGGTGATCAGCGTGCTGTTCCCCGCGACCAGGCTGTTGATCCTGGCCGCGGCGCCGTGGTCCACCGACTCCAGCGGTGCCCACCGCAGCCGTACCAGGATGAGCAGGACCGCGAAGACCGCCGCCGCGATGGTGACCGTGGCGAGCGGGGCGAGGCCGCGGTGGCCACGCAGGGGGGTGACAGACATGACCGGCACATTGCCCACGGCAGAGGCTTTCATTCCTGCGTGCTCCGGCCACCGGGCGCTCATCGCACCCGCGCCGCCATGCCGGTCCGGTACCGGCCGGCGCCGGGATCTCAGATGTTGGACCTGATGAAGCCGCCGTCGACCTGGTAGACGGCACCGGTGATGTAGGAGGCCTGCTGCGAGGCGAGGAACGCGACGAGGTTGCCGAGTTCGAGCGGATCCCCCAGACGGCCGACCGGGATCGTCGCCGCAACGGGCGCGAGCTGTGCCTGCAGCGCCTGGTCCTCCTCGGGGCTGCGGCCCGCGCCCGCGATGATGCGCGAGGTGAGGAACATGCCCGGCAGCACCAGGTTGATCGTGATGCCGTCCTTGGCCAGGTCCGGCATGATCGCCTTCATCAGCCCAGCCACCCCGGGGCGGATCCCGTTCGACATGTCGATGCCGTCCACCGGCTGCTTCACCGACATCGACTGGATCCCGATGATGCGGCCCCACCCCTGGGCGCGCATGTAGGGCACCACGTCGCGGACGAAGCGGACGAAGTTCAGCGTGACCACCTCGAACGCCCGCAGCCAGTCCGCGTCGGTGAAGTCGGCGAACCGGCCCCGCGCCGGGCCGCCGGAGTTGTTGACCAGGATGTCCACCCCGCCGAACCGCTCAGCCGTGGCGGCGACGACGGTGTGGACACCGTCCGCGCTAGCCAGGTCGGCCGGTACGGCGAGCACCTCGGCGCCGGTCTCACCGCGGATCTGCTCGGCCGTGGCGTGCAGGTCCGCCTCGGTCCGCGCACAGATGGTCACCCGCGCGCCCTCCCTGGCCAGAGCCAGTGCCGATGCCTTCCCCAGGCCCTTGCTCGCCGCGGCGACCAGCGCGACCTTGCCCTGCAGCCCGAGATCCACGGCTCTCCCCAGCTCCGGTCCCGCGGTGCGCGGGCGTCCTCGGCTGACCTTAGCCGTGCCGCCGCTGGACGGCCAGCGGTAGCGCAATCGGGCGCGGCCCGCCATGGCCACGCGCCCGGCCGTGCCCTCAGACCCGGCGCAGGACGCTGACGACCCGGCCCAGAATCGTCGCCTTCTCGCCGGGGATCGGCGTATAGACGGGGTTGTGCGGCATGAGCCAGACGTGGTTGTCGGACCGCTTGAGCGTCTTGACGGTGGCCTCGCCGTCGATCATCGCCGCGACGATCTCGCCGCTTTCGGCATCGGACTGCTGGCGGATGACCACCCAGTCGCCGTCAGCGATGGCTGCACCGATCATGGAATCCCCGGTGACCCTGAGCATGAACAGCTCTCCCTCGCCGACCAGTTCCTTGGGCAGCGGGAAGATGTCCTCGGCCGACTCCTCGGCGGGGACCGGGATGCCCGCAGCGATCCGTCCCACCAGCGGCACCCGGGCCGCCGGCTTCGGGGATCTGGCCGCCGGGGTCCTGCGGCGCGGCGCGGGCGCCGGGCCGGGCGCGGTGCCCGGCGGGACCGGGGGCTGCCCGGGCAGCCGGACCTCCATGGTGCGCGGGCACCCGGCCTCGCGGTGCAGGTAGCCCTTGGCCTGCAGCGCGGCGAGCTGATGCTCGACGCTGGAGGTGCTGTTCAGGCCGACGGCCCGGCCGATCTCGCGTATGGACGGGGAGTACCCGTGCTCCTGCACCCAGACGCTGATGAAGACGACGATCTTCCGCTGCCGCGCGGTGAGCGCGGTGTCGGGGTCAGGCCCACCGGGCGCCTGGCCCGCCGTCATGCTGCTCATGCCGCCCCTCCATCGTGCCGGTCGCTGCCTGGACGACGTAATGCTACATGTGAACGATAGAAAGCAAAATCCTGTTCTAGAGATTTCCCACTCTCGAACTCAGCTTCTTCTCTCCCTCTCGCCGCTTCTAATCTTGTTCTTTAACCCGCTCGGCTGTGACCTGGGTTTTTCGTGCGCCTTGTGCCAGGTGGTCCCGGCGTGTCGCGGTGCGTGAGTACGGCCTCCGCATGATCATGTGTTCTCGCTGAAGATCCCATGATCACTGCGAAGGCCGTGATGGACAGATTGCCAGAGAACACCGGGGCCGGGCCACTTGCACGCAACGTTCTGGCGCGGTTCCGGCGCGACTTCCATGCCTGCCTGACCGCCCGCGCCGATGAGCTGTCGGAACTGGCCGATGCGGTGCTGTGCGCGGACGGCCCGGTGCGGAATCTGGCGGGCCTGTCGCTGGTGGCGGGGCACCGCCGTGGCCACGGCGCCCTCTACGACGCGGTGAACTGCGGCCGGATCGACATTGCCCGGCTGCGCCGGTGCCTGGCCGGGCTGCCGTTACCCCGGGCGGCGGACGGGCGGCTGATGCTCGCGGTGGATGTGAGTAACTGGCTGCGGCCCGGCGCGGCCACCAGCGCGGACAGGTTGTTCTGCCATGTCTACGGGCGGGGCAAGGGGCAGGCGCAGATGATCCCGGGGACGGCCGTACTCCGTCGTCGCGGCGCTGGAGCCGGGCCGCACCTCCTGGACCGCGGTGCTGGACGCCATCCGGCTGGGCCCTGATGATGACGAGGCCGAGGTGACCGCCGCCCAGGTCCGGGAGGTGATCACCCGGCTGATCGAGGCGGGGCACTGGCGCGACGGTGACCCGCCGGTCCTGGTGATCTTCGACGCGGGGTATGACCCGATGCGGCTGGCTTATCAGCTCGCGGACCTGCCCGTGGAGATCCGGGCCGGTTGCGCAGTGACCGGGTGCTGCACTTCCCCGTCCCGGCCCGCCAGCCCGGCACCAACGGCCGCGGCCCCGCCACGGCCGGGAGTTCCCGCTTTCTGACCCCGCCGCGTGGCCAGAACCGGCCGTGACCACGACCACGGCGACCACCCGCTACGGCGCCGCCGTGGCGCAAGCCTGGGACCGGCTGCACCCCCGGCTGACGCACCGCTCCGCCTGGATCGGGCACGGCGGCCCGCTGCCCGTCATCGAGGGCACCCTGATCGACCCGCAGCCGGATCAGGGTGCCCTCGATGACGGGCAGCGGGCCGCCGTGCCCGATCCAGGCGGAGCGGTGCGTCAGCCGGGGGTGCAGCCGGTCCCAGGCTTGCGCCACGGCGGCGCTGTAGCGGGTGGTCGCCGTGGTCGTGGTCACGGCCGGTTCTGGCCACGCGGCGGGTCCGAAGCGGGAACTCCCGGCCGTGGCGGGGCGGCCGGCCGTTGGTGCCGGGCTGGCGGGCCGGGACGGGGAAGTGCAGCACCCGGTCACGGCCAACCGGCCCAGGATCTCCACGGGCAGGTCCGCGAGCTGATAAGCCAGCCGCATCGGGTCATACCCCGCGTCGAAGATCACCAGGACCGGCGGGTTACCGTCGCGCCAGTGCCCCGCCTCGATCAGCCGGGTGATCACCTCCCGGACCTGGGCGGCGGTCACCTCGGCCTCGTCATCATCAGGGCCCAGCCGGATGGCGTCCAGCACCGCGGTCCAGGAGGTGCGGCCCGGCTCCAGCGCCGCGACGAATGGAGCATCGGCCATCCCGGGATCATCTGCGCCTGCCCCTTGCCCCGCCCGTAGACATGGCAGAACAACCTGTCCGCGCTGGTGGCCGCGCCGGGCCGCAGCCAGTTACTCACATCCACCGCGAGCATCAGCCGCCCGTCCGCCGCCCGGGGTAACGGCAGCCCGGCCAGGCACCGGCGTAGCCGGGCAATGTCGATCCGGCCGCAGTTCACCGCGTCGTAGAGGGCGCCGTGGCCACGGCGGTGCCCCGCCACCAGCGACAGGCCCGCCAGTATCCGCACCGGCGGTCCGCGCACAGCACCGCATCGGCCAGTTCCGACAGCTCATCGGCGCGGGCGGTCAGGTGGCATGGAAGTCGCGCCGGAACCGCGCCAGAACGTTGCGTGCAAGTGGCCCGGCCCCGGTGTTCTCTGGCAATCTGTTCATCACGGCCTTCGCAGTGATCATGGGATCTTCAGCGAGAACACATGATCATGCGGAGGCCGGACCCACGCAACTGCCAGCACGCCGGGACCACCTGGCACAAGGCGCACGAAAGTCCCAAGGTCACAGCCGAGCGGGTTAAAGA